>NZ_KB913032.1:7270070-8540672 GCF_000384215.1 Amycolatopsis alba DSM 44262
AAGGGAAACTCGGTCCGGCAGGGCTCACCGGCGGGACGTTCACGGTGAACAACTACGGCGTGTTCGGGGTGGACGGCTCCGCCGCGATCATCAATCACCCGGAGGCGGCGATCCTCGGCGTCGGCCGGATCATCGACCGCGCCTGGGTGGTCGACGGGGAGCTGGTGGCGCGGAAGATCTGCGAGCTGACGCTGGCGTTCGACCATCGGGTGTGCGACGGCGGGACCGCCGGCGGCTTCCTGCGGTTCGTCGCCGACTGCGTCGAATCGCCGGTCATCGCACTCGGGGAGCTCTGAGCGGGTCGCACAACTCCCGGTTGTGACCCGCCAACGACCCGTTGTTCGACTTGCGGGTCCCGGCTTGCTTTGATCTCGCGGGTGAGTGGGAGATCGCTGGGGCGACGATTCGGCTGGCTTTGGGCGGCATACGCGGCGAGCGCGTTCGGTACGAGGTTCGCGTTCGACGCGTTCAGCCTCATCGCCATCGTGGCGCTGGGGGCGGGCACCACCGAGGTCTCGCTCCTGGCGGCCGCCGGTCTCGTCGTGGGCGCGGTGGTCGCGCTGCCGCTCGGCCCCTGGGTCGAGTTCCGCCGCAAACGGCCGGTGATGATCGCGATGGACCTGATCCGCTGCGCGGCGCTGCTGACCGTCCCGCTGGCGTACGTGATGGGGTTGCTCGGCTTCTGGCAGCTGCTCGCCGTTTCGGTCGTCGTCGCCGCGGCGGACATCACCTTCCTGGCCGCCAGCGGGGCTTTCCTGAAGACGTTGCTGCCTCGGGAGGACCTGCTCGTCGCGAACGCGCGGTTCGAATCGACCACCTGGACGGCGACCGTGCTCGGCCCGCCGCTCGGCGGTTTCGCCGTCGGCCTGTTCGGACCGGTGGTCACGATCGCCGCCGACGCGGTCAGCTACCTGCTCTCGGCGGCCGGGATCCGGGCCGTCGGCGGTTCGGAACCACCGCCAGCCAAGCCCGACGGGCCCCGGCTCACCGGCCGCGACCTGCGGGAAGGCTGGCGGTTCATCCTCACTCATCCGCTGCTGCGGCCCCTGTTCGTCAACACGATCGTGGTTAACGGCCTGATCATGGCGACCGCGCCGTTGATGGCCGTGCTGATGCTCGGGCAGCTCGGCTTCACCCCGTGGGAGTACGCGGTGGCCTTCGCCGTGCCGTGTCTCGGCGGGCTGATCGGATCGAGGATCTCCCGGCACGTGGTCGCCCGCCACGGCCGGGACCGGGTCCTGTTCGTCACCGGCTGGCTGCGCGTCTGCTGGCCGGTCGGGCTGGTCTTCGTCCAGCCCGGTGTTCCGGGGCTGATCCTGGTCATCGTGGTCGAATTCGCGCTGATCACCTGCATCGGCGTGTTCAACCCGGTGCTCGCCACCAGCAGGCTCGAACTGGTGCCTCTCGACCGCGCCGCGCGCACGCTTTCGGCCTGGTCGATCGCCGGCAAGCTCACCACTGCGGCCCTGACCGCGCTGTGGGGACTGCTCGCCGCGTTCACCGGGCCGCGGGCCGCGGTCGGCATCGCCGGGGCGCTCATGCTGGCGACGCCCCTCCTGCTCCCCCGAAAGCGTCGGACCCCTGTGTCAGTATCTGCGCATGTCGATCAAGAGAGTGGTGGCCGACCTCGAAACCCGGACGATGGAGGAGGCGAAGAGCTTCTACGTACAGGTTCTCGGCTTCCAGGTGGTGATGGACCACGGGTGGATCGTGACCCTGGCGGATCCGGATCGGCCGGAGGTCCAGCTGAGCCTCATGACCCATGACGAAACGGCGCCCGTCGTGCCGGTCGCCTCGATCGAGGTGGACGACGTCGACAAGGCGTACGCGGCGGCCAAGGCCTCAGGCGCGGAGATCGTGCACGAACTGACCGACGAGGAGTGGGGCGTCCGGCGGTTCTTCGTCCGTGATCCGAGCGGCCACGTGGTCAACGTGCTCTCCCATTGACGCCGTTCGGCTGAACGCGTTGGGCCTGGCGGCGGGTTTCATCAAAATTTCATGACGCATCCCTAACGTTCGAACACGCACCGTAATCGAGCGGAAGGGACGATGAACGTGAAGAAATTCAGGGGGGTCCTGGCGGTGGCCGCACTGGCAGCCGGGCTGATCGGCGTCACCGCGCCGTCGGCCCAGGCTGATCAGGCGCGCTACTACATCCTCATCGGCGGTACCTGCGACGGGGCCGCGACCGTGTACAACGACGCCTGGTTGCGGGGCGGGATCAAGAAGGTGGTCCACTACCCGGCAGGGGCCGCCGGAGCACCCAACTGCGACCAGACACCGATGGACCAGAGCGTCGCGCGCGGGCACGAAGAAGCCCGTCGTGTCGTCCAGAGCTCCTTCGACGAGAACCCCGGCGCGGAGTTCGTCGTCGTCGGCTACTCGCAGGGCGCGCTGGTCGCGAACAAGGTGCTGAACGACATCGCCGACGGGAAGCTGGCCGTCGACAAGTCCCGGTTCAGGGCGAAGATCTTCGCCGATCCGATGCAGCCCGTCGGTCCGCCCGGACGCGGGATCAGCGCGGTGCTCCCGGCGGGCACCGGGGCGCCGTCGCCGTTCGGCGGCTACGTCTCGTTCGGGCCCGGCCGCACCGATTTCGGCGGTATCCCGTTCATCCGCTACTGCATCGAGACCGACGGCGTCTGCCACTTCGACACCTTCGAAGCACCTGGCGGGTATTTCGCCCAGCACCTTTGCTACCAGTGGGCCCGCCCCACCGATCACCGCTCGATCATGGAGGACACGATCGCGGACGGCGTGTACACCAACGGCTCGCACGCGCTGCCGAGGCAGAACTGCCGTCCGCCGCACCCCGCGCCGTGACCGGGTGAAGACGGCTGTCATCCGGCGCCCGATCGCCGGATGAGAGCGGATGGAGCGCCTGCCCGCCCACGAGTGTCGTGGGCGGGCAGGCGTCCGGCTACCGGACCGGCTGCCCCTCCGGCGCCGGGGCGTGACCGGCCGGCCGGGCGGTGAACGTGCCCCGGCCCTGGGTCCGGCTGCGCAGCCGAGTCGCGTAGCCGAACAGTTCGGCCAGCGGCACGGTCGCGGTGACCACGGTCGTTCCCGCGCGCACCACCGACCCCAGCACCCGGCCACGCCGGGCGGCGAGGTCGCCGAGCGCCACGCCGACGGCGCTCTCGGGCACGGTCACGGTCACGTCGGCGATCGGTTCCAGCAGCGTCATCGCTCCGGCCGCCAGAGCCGCCCGGAGCGCGAACCGCCCGGCCGCCCGGAACGCCATCTCCGACGAGTCCTTCGAGTGGGTCGCCCCGTCGGTCAACGTGACCCGTACGCCGGTGACCGGATGCCCGCCGAGCGGGCCTTCGGCCAGCGCGTCACGGCAACCCGCCTCGACAGCGCGGACGTATTCCCGCGGCACGCGGCCACCGACCACAGTGGACTCGAACTCGAACTCCCCTTCCGCCAACGGTTCCGTGTCGATCACGACGTGGGCGAACTGTCCGGCACCGCCGTCCTGTTTGACATGCCGGTACACGAAACCGGACACGCCGCGGGCGACCGTCTCGCGGTAGGCGACCCGTGGCCGCCCGACCCCGACGGCCAGCCCGTGGTCGCGCCGGATCTTCTCCACCGCCACCTCCAGATGCAGTTCGCCCATCCCCGACAGGAGGGTCTGACCGGTCTCGCGATCGGTCCGGATGACCAGCGACGGGTCCTCCTCGACCAGCCGTGCCAGCGCTGCCATCAGCCGTTCCGTGTCGGTTCCCGTCCGTGCCTCGACGGCGACCGACACGACCGGATCGGCGGTGCCGGGCGGTTCGAGCAGGAGTGGCTCCGACGGCGTGCACAGTGTCGCTCCGGCACGGGCCGACTTCAGCCCGACCACCGCGACGATGTCGCCCGCGACCGCGCTGTCCACCCTGGTGTGCCGGTCCGCCTGGACCCGCAGGATGCGGCCGACGCGCTCGATACGACCTGCACCCACGTCCATCACCGCCTCCGAAGTCCGGATCGTGCCCGAATACACGCGCAGGTACGTCAACCGCCCGGTGGCGGTCGAGGTCACCTTGAACACCAGTGCCGCGAACGGCGCCGACGGATCGGCGGGACGTTCGCGGACCGCGCCTTCGTACTCGCCCCGGACCGGCGGAACATCCGACGGTGCGGGCAAATACGCCACCGCGGCTTCCAGCAGCGGCTCGACACCACGGTTGCGGTAGGCCGAGCCGCACAGCACGACGACACCGTCGCCGGTCCGGGTGAGCTCGCGCAACGCCGTGACCAGCGTCTCCGCCGAAACCGCCGACGACTCGCAGAACTCCTCCAGCGCGGCCGGGTGGACTTCCGCCACGGCCTCGTCGAGCAATCGGCGACGCCGGTTCGCTTCGTCCACAAGGGACTCCGGGACGGGCCCCTCTTCGGCCGCCTCGGCACCATCGGCCCAGACGAGTGACCTCATCCGCACCAGGTCGACAACGCCCACGAAAGCGTCTTCCGCCCCGATCGGCAGCTGAATCACCAAGGGGCGCGGATGCAGCCGGTCCCGGATGGACGCCACGGCCGCGTCCAGGTCGGCGCCCGCGCGGTCGAGCTTGTTGACGAACGCGATCCTCGGCACGCCGTGCCGGTCGGCCTGGCGCCACCCGGATTCGCTCTGCGGTTCGACCCCGGCGACGCCGTCGAACACCGCGATCGCGCCGTCGAGGACCCGGAGCGATCGTTCGACCTCGTCGGAGAAGTCGACGTGGCCGGGAGTGTCGATCAGGTTGACGAGATGACCGTCCCACGAACAGCTGACGGCGGCGGCGAAGATGGTGATGCCACGATCTCGCTCCTGGGAATCGAAGTCGGTCACGGTCGTGCCGTCGTGGACCTCACCCCGTTTGTAGGTGGTGCCGGTGACGTACAGGATCCGTTCGGTGAGGGTGGTCTTGCCCGCGTCGACGTGGGCAAGGATGCCCAGATTGCGGACGGCGGACAGGGGGACGCGGTGCGGGTCGGTGCGCATGGCACGGGCCTTTCGAGGTGTACTCCGGAAACTCCGACGGCGCGATTCCGACGAACGCGGGCAAGCGTCTTCACCGTTGCGGGGCAACGGTGAAGAGGGCGGGCGTTCGTCAGGCGAGCCGGTGCGTGCCGCGCGGCAGGCACCGGGAGCACGGAGACACCAGGATCACCTCGTAGCGGGCCGAGGGGACGACGACGGCGTGGTGATGACGCACGGTCCTGTCCTTCCTCGCCGGGATGATCCGTGGCGAGTGTAGCCACTCCGAAGTGGACCGGAAACCGGTTTTCGGCGGAAGCCGGTGCTTGCCAGGGCCGCGTTCCGGCCCTGGCACTCTCCTCACTTGCAGAAGGCAGTGTCCACAGTGGCCATTACGGCCTTGGAGCCCTTCTCGGCGTCACCGAAGGTGCCCGGCATCGCGGTCACCGCGAGCCCGACCGTGCGGCCGTCTTCCGTTGCTCCACCGCGGGTTTCGAAGCCGTGGATGTCCCCGCCGTGCCCCCAGTACACCCCGCCGCAGCTGAGCGGGTTGCTCATCAGGCCGAGGCCGTACTTCGAGCCGGGGAACAAGGGCGCGTCGACCGTCTTGCGCATCTCGGCCAGCTGCGCGGCGGGCAGCAGCCTGCCTTCCAGCAGGACCCGGAACAACTTGCCGAGGTCGCTGGGCGTCGAGATCAGCTGACCGGCGGCGCCGCCCCACGACGGATCCAGCTCGGTCACGTCGATCACCTTGCCGGTGGCGGCGTTGCCGATGGCGTATCCCTGCGGATGCCGTCCCTGGATGGTCTGGTCGCCGGCCAGCGGCCAGTAGGTGTGCTTCAGACCGGCCTTCTTGATCACTCGTTCGGTGATCTGCTCGTGGATCGGGCGTCCGGTCACCTTCTCGATCACCATGCCCGCCAGCAGGTAGCCGGTGTTGCTGTACGCCCATTTGGTGCCCGGCTGGAACTTCGCCGGATGGCTCAGCGCCGCGGCCAGCAGTTCGTGGGTGGGGACGTACCGGTGCTGAACCTTTTCGAAATCCTTCAGCCCGAGGTACTCGGCGTAGTCCGGCAGCCCGCTGGTGTGCTGCAGCAGCTGCCGGATGGTGATCTTGGTGCCGTCGATGCCCTCGCCGCGCACGATCCCCGGAAGGTACTTCTCGATCGGCGCGTCGAGTTCGACCTTGCCCTCGGCCACCAACTGCAGGACGACGACCGCGGTGAACGTCTTGGTGTTGCTGCCCGCCCGGACCGAACCGTCCCGCGGGACGGGGACCTGGCGATCGATCCGCGAAGACCCCGCGACCAGCGACGTCGTGCGCCCTCGATCGGTCACGTAGGCCAGCGCGGCCGGGAACTTCTCCTGCCGCACCAACGAGTCGAGGCTTTTCTGCACTTCGGCCCCCTTGGCAGGGGCCGCGTCCGCCGCGGTGGTCCAGGCAGCGCCCATCAGCCCCGCCGCGGTCAGGACCACGACGCCCTTGCGTACCGTCATTCACACTCCTTCATCGACCGGATCAACACCTATGACACTGGTCGAATCGGGCACGAAGATCAGGAGTGCAGGCCGCCGATTCCGGGGTAGCGCTGGCGCCACCCCGGATCACGGGAACTTTTTCGAACAAGTATTCGTCCCACCATTGTCCGCACGGGACGCGGCTCGCTAAAGTCAGTTCGATAAGTGGACTAGACCACCCGAGGCCGGGAGGCGACGATGCCCCTCGACGAGCAGCAGACCTGGGCGATGCTGCGCGAGCTGGACGAACCCGGCTACTGGGAAGTGCCGCACGATTTCGACGGACCGGCCGCACGAGCGCGCTTCGAGCGACTGGCGGAGCGGCTCGACCTTCGGTTCGGCTGCTCTTGCGAAGTCGACCGCCACGTCCAGGACGCCAGCCATCTCGGCAGGATCGTGATCCCGGCGGGCGCGACCTCCGCGGAGGACCAGGTCACGGTCACGGTCAGCAATTTCGGCGGCCTCGTCGCGGTGACACTGGGGAATCCTGGCAGCTACGACGAAGACGAGGAACAGGAGCTCTTCCCGGCGCGTGATCGAAGACGGGTCGAAGACGAGTTGGAAGCGCTCGGCTACCTGCCCGTCCCCGAACACCCGCTGTGGACCAAGTACACCGGGATCAGCGGCTTCGACGCCCTCTACCCGCCGGACCGGCCGCCGTCATGGTGGGACCGGTTCTTCGACTACCTCTAGACGTTGCTCGGCGCGAGCGCGAGCGCGAGTTCCGCCGCGTTCCGCACACTGACGAGCACCTCGTCGAAGGGCAGCCCGGCGACCTCACGATCGATCGCGACCCGCACCGCCGGCACTCCCCTGCGGACCGACACCAGCTGGCGGACTCCCGTCCCCAGCCCCCAGTAACCCACCTTCAGCACTCCGCTGACCAGCACTCCGGCTCGTCCCCCTCGCGCCCGTCCCACGGGCGCGTCGACGAGTTCGACGGCCGTGATCGCCGCCCGCGGCACGACCACTCCGTCGCGCCACACGGCCAACCTCTCCCAGGCCGAGAACCTCACTCGCACTCCGCCACCGGCGATGTCCATCGTCGCCATCACGACCACCTTCCCCTGACAGCTAGCTGATGTAGTTGTTATAGCAAGTGTATAGCAGATATCCTTGGCTGGTGTTGCTGACTCTCGACCTCGACAGCGAGGTTCCGATCTACCAGCAGATCCGCGACCGGATCGTCGAAGCCGTCGCCGACGGTGAGCTGGTCGAGGGCGCTTCCCTGCCCTCCACCCGGCAGCTCGGCGCCGACCTCGGGATCAACTTCCACACCGTGAACAAGGCTTACGACCTGCTGCGGACGCAGGGGTTCATCCGGATCAACCGCAAGACCGGCGCCGTCGTCCGGCGGGACGCGGCCTCCGGACCGGCGGAGGACGGTTACGCGGACGAGTGGCAGGAGCGCCTGCGCACCCTGCTCGCCGAGGCCGTCGCGCTCGGCCTGGGCCCGCGCGAGGTGACGAGCCGGTGCGAAACCGTGCTGGACTCCTTCGCGGTGAGCAGCCGGCGATGATCTGGCCAGTTTGGCTGCGGCTGGCGCTGATCGCCTTCATCGCGGCCGCCTTCGGCTCGGCACCCGCGCTGGCCCGGCCGACCCTCCCCTTCGGCGTCCGGATCCCCGCCGGGCGCACCGGAGAAGCCGTCATCACGCTCGTGCGCCGTCGCTACAACCGGGGCATCGCCGCAGGTGCGGTCGTGGCCTGCGCCGTCGTTCTCACCGGCTGGACAACGAGAATCGACCTCGTCATCGCCGGTCTCGTCGTGGCGTACTCCCTGTTCGGAAGCCTGGCGCATCGTTCGATCGCCACGGCGAAACGTGACGGCGACTGGTACGCCGGGACCCGGCAGGCGGTCGCCACCGACACCTCACTGCGCTCGGACCCGGTCCGTCCACAGTGGATCCTTCTGGCGCCCGCGGTGGCGCTGGCCGTCGTCACGGCCGTCATCGGCCTGGTCAAGAGCATGGCGAACTTCTCCACGGTCTTGGCACAGGTCCTCCTCGTCGTCCTGGTTCCGCTGCCGGCCATCGCCATCTCACGGGCACGCCCCGAGATCGACGCCGCACGGCCGTCGGGGTCGGCTTCGCGGTACCGGGAGTACCTGCACGGCGTGCTCAGCCTGCTGCTGGTCTCCGCCGGATGCGCCAACGCGACGCTGCTCGTCGTTTCGCTGCAACTGTGGGGTCTCGTCGAAACGACGGTGCCGGTCACGATCGTGGCCTACCTGCCGCTTCTCGCCGCCTTCATCGCGTGGATCGGCTTCTCCGTGCGGTCAGGCGACGCCGGGCACCGGCTGTCCCCCACCGCCGACGAACCCGAAAACCGGTACGAACAACGCGACGACGACCGCCACTGGTACGCGGCCGGGATGGTCTACCTGAACCGGAACGACCCGGCGCTGCTGGTGCACCGCCGGGTCGGGACCTACTGGACGCTCAACCTCGGGCATCCGATCGCCTGGCTGGTGCTCGCCGCGGTCGCCGTCGCCGGGGTGCTCGCCGGATTCGGCGTCGTGAACCTCCCGATCAAGGGCGGCTGACAGTATCCTGGCCACGGGTGAGGGTTCATGGCCGTGGTGCCGGACTTCGTGGGGAAGCAAGCGCTCGATGCCTGGCTGTCCGGGTACGACGCGGGCCTCATGCTGCAAGGCTCCGATCCTGACAGCCCGCATCCACTCCTGAACGGCGTGGTCGTCGCGCAGTTGCCCGCGCCGGGAACGCGCCTGCCGCGCTGGAGCGTGGTGATCGTCTGGATTGCCGGAGGCGGCGACCCCGCCGGCGTGCGCGAACCGCGGCGTCCGCTGCCGGACCACCTCGAAGACCAGGGCGAGCCTGATCACCGGGTGTGATCAGAGGTGCCCGAGCCGCTCGTTACCCTGATGCAATGACGTCGCACAAAACCCCTCAAACGATGAAGCCCGCGACAGCGGCGAAGAAGCTGGGTGTGTACCTCGAGGCCACCCCGGCGGAGTTCCAGGAGGGTGTCGTCTCCCGCGACGAGCTGAACGCGCTGCAGACCGAGCCGCCCGAGTGGCTGCGGGAGCTGCGCCGCAACGGCCCGCACCCGCGTCCGGTCATCGCGGCGAAGCTGGGTATCTCCATCAGCGGCCTGGCGCGGGGCGGGATCACCGACGCCCTCACCACCGAACAGATCGACGCGGTCAAGACCGAAGACCCCGACTGGCTGAAGCGGGAGCGCGAGACGCAGGCCGAGGTCCGCAAGGAAGAAGCGCGGCTGAAGGCCACCCGCACCGAGAGCTAACCGCGGCGACGGCGCTTCCCGCCCTTGGGAGCGCCGCCGCGCTGCCCGGCCTGCGGCTTCCGGCCGCCGGCCTGGGGGCGCTTGGGCTTCACCGGGGCCTTCTTCGCCGGTGCCTGCTTTTCCTGGGGTTGCTGCCGCCCGCGGGTGCTGTTGACGGTCCGGCCACGGACGATCCCGATGAACTGCTCCATCAGGTCGCTGTTCTCCTCGTCCGGCCAGGACAACGCAACGCCCGACTCGGGTGTGCCGGAGATCGGGCGGTAGGTCAGATCACGCCGGTGGTGCAACCGCGCGAGGGACTGCGGGACCACGAGGAGCCCGACCCCGGCGGCGACCAGTTCGATGGCGTCCGCCGTGGTGGCGGGGCGCTCCAGCGCGGGTTTCCCCGGCGGCCGGTCCCAGTCCAGGGTGTCGTCGAGCGGATGCAGCACGACGTCGTCGGCGATGTCGTCGACGGAGACCTCGTCCGCGGCGGCGACCAGGTGATCCTTGGGGACGACCACCACGGTCGTCTCGGTGTAGAGCGGGATCGCGTGCAGGCCATCGCGGTCGATCGGGAGACGCAGCAGGACGGCGTCCACCTCGCGGTCGCGGACGAGCGCCGCGGCGTCGGCGGCGGTCGTCTGGACGAGGTCGAGCGGGACGTCGGGCGACCGCTCGGCCCAGATCCGGACCCACTTCGAGGGCGTCACGCCGGGGACGTACGCGAGCTTGAAGGAGGCGGGGGTTTCCGGGCCGGTCATGCGGGCAAGGTTACCGGGAGTATCTGCTGAGCACGCCGGGGCCGGTCCTCGTGAGCCCATCGGCCCTAGTGCGACGAATGGCGATTAGGGTCTTTCAGCCGTCCTGTCGGGGTGACCGCCACAGCCCGCTGGACAGCGTTGTGAAAGCCACTTTCGCAACCTTCACCGTTGCGAAAGTGGCTTTCACAACACCAGCTCCACCCGGTGTCTCCTGCGCCACGCTGGAGACGCTCAATGTCTCGGGCGTGGCGCTCGAGACATCGTCCCTGCTACGGAGCCCAAGCTGCGGAGACCGCCCAGGTGACGTCCTGGTCGTACGAGACCGGGTTGTCGAACGGGTGACCACCGCCGCTGGCGGCGACGAAGACCTCCTCGGCGTAGTGCCGCATGTTCGTGCCCAGTTCGTTCACGGACGCGAGCCGCACCCCACCGGCACCGGGCTGGGCGCAGAAGGTCGCGTCCTTCCGGAACAGGTCGGTGTTGTCGTTGGCGCCCAGCCGCACCCGGAAGTCCGCGTGCCGCAGGAACTGGCCCGGATAGTTGCGCGCCTCCAAGGAGTAGCACGACGGATCCGCGAGACCGCGCCGGACGACGAACGTCGCGTCCGCCTTCAGCAGCGCCGGGCTCGACGCGTTCACCACGTCCGTCCGCGCGAGGCCGTCACGGTGCCGCAGGAAACGATCCGTGAAGCCGGGTGTGGTCACCTTGAACGACCGTGTCTGGTCCAGCGGCAGGTCGGCGCCGCTGCGCCAGAGCGGGACAGAGGCCGCCCACGTCGTGTCCTCCGCGAAGCTCGTTGGCGTGTCCCACGGGTTCGCCCCGCCGCTGCGCGCGAGGTAGACGGTCTCGGCGTAGTGGCGGATGTAGGCGCCACGCTGGTTGAACGACTCCAGTGCCGTCCCACCGGCGCCTTCCCGAGCGCAGAAGGTCGCGTCCCCGGCGAACAGGGCCGAGCCGTCGTTGGCGTCCTTGCGGATCCGCGACGACGTGTGCCGCAGGAACTGGCCCGGATAGTTCCGCGACTCGAACGACAGGCACGACGCGTCGGCCAGCCCCTGCCGGACCCAGAAAGTCGCGTCCTTCTTGGCGAGATCCGAGCTGCCTTCACCGAGGACGTCCGTCCTGACGAAGTCGTCCTGGTGCCGCAGATAGCGATCCGTGTAGCCCGCCGTGGTGACTCGCAGTGAAATCGGCTCGCCCCGGCCCACCTCGGTGCCCTTGGCGATGGCGAGCACCTTCTGGTTGATCTCGCGCACCCGCGCTTCGGTCATCTTCAGCACGCGGCGGTCGTAGGTGTAGAAGCCGTTGACCTCGTTCTCGACGTCATACGGCTCGGTGTAGACCGACGCGGAAAGCCCGCGGCCGTGCACCATCCGCCCGACCTGCTTGGTGATCTCCACGTACCGGTTCGTCAGCGACGTCTCGTCCGGATACAGCGCGCCGTACGCGAACCCCTTGCCAGGTTCCCATTCGTGCCCGGTGACGGTTCGGCCGAGGCCGCCGTACTCCCCCAGCACCGCGACCCGTTTCGCGTCGGGTTGCCTGGTGCCGGTCGAGACCTGGTACGCGTGGTCGTCGATCACGTCGCCGTTGCCAGGATCCGGATCGGACACACAGCAGTTGGACCCCGAGTTGTGGTTGATCAGCCGGGTGTCGTCGATCGAGCGGACCAGATCGACGATCCGGCCCGCGTCGTACTCGCCCCAGCCTTCGTTGAACGGCACCCACTGCACGATCGAGGTGATGCTCTTGTGCTGATCGATCATCCGGCGCAGTTCGGATTCGTAGTTCACGTGCCCGTTCGGGACTTCGTCGACCGAGTCGAGGGCGGGCATGTCCTGCCAGACCATCAGCCCGAGCTTGTCGGCGTGGTAGAACCACCGCGCCGGTTCGACCTTGATGTGCTTGCGGACCATGTTGAAGCCCAGTGCCTTCTGGCGTTCGAGGTCGAACCGCAGCGCCTCGTCGGTCGGCGCGGTGTAGATGCCGTCCGGCCAGTACCCCTGGTCCAGCGTGCCGATCTGGAAGACGAACTTGCCGTTCAGCAGCGGCCGCATCACGCCGCCGACCATCGCCTTGCCCAGCGAGCGCATGCCGAAGTAGCCGGTGACGACGTCGCCTCCGGGCAGGCGCACCCGCAGGTCGTAGAGGAACGGATCGTCCGGTGACCACAGCCGCGCGTTCGGCACCGGGACCCGCAGGTGTGCTCCGACGGCACCGGTGGCGGTGCCGACCACCTGACCGCCCGAGAGCACTTCGGCGGTCGCCTGCTGACCGGCCGTACCCTGGACGACGAGGTCGAGCGCGCCACCGGGGACGTCGGGGGTGGTGTCGAGCCGGGTGATGTTCTCGGCCCGGACCGGTTCCAGCCAGACGGTCTGCCAGATCCCGGAAGACGCCGTGTAGAAGATGCCGCTGGGTGTCTTGCGCTGCTTCCCGACCGGGTAGCGGCTGCCGTCGACCGGCGACGCGACGCCGACGACGATCTCGTTCTCCCCCGCCTTGAGCGCCGGGGTGATGTCGAAGGAGAAGGCGTCGAAGCCTCCGGTGTGACTGCCGATCGACGTCCCGTTGACCCAGACCCTGGTCTCCCAGGTGACGGCGCCGAAGTTGAGCTTCACCCTGCGACCGTCCCAAGTGGACGGAACGGTGAACGTCCGGCGGTAGAACATGTTGTCCTCATGCCGTTTGATCCCCGAAAGCATCGACTCGATCGGGTAAGGCACCAGGACGTTCTCGCTCAGCGGCCGCCCGATCGGTGGCGAGTTCAGGTTCGGCGCACCGGTGAACCCCCAGGTCCCGTTGAGATTGAGCCATTCCGAACGCACCAGCTGCGGGCGGGGGTACTCGGGCAGCGCGTTGGACGGCGAGACCTGGTTCGTCCATGGTGTCGGTAGCGGGACGGGGGCGGCTTGGGCGACGGGGACGAGTGTCGTCGCGGCGGCCAGCAGACCGGCCACGACGCTCAGGGCGCGCGCGGTTCTTCGGTGCATGCGATCTCCCTATCTCCGGGTGGTCGTGCGGGCCAGCGACCGCTGCAGGACAACGACCACCAAGAGGAACGCACCGCTGACCACCGACTGGTAGTTGCTGTCGAGAGTTCCTATCTGGTTGATGACGTTCTGGATGACCGTTCGGATGCCCACCCCGATGACCGTTCCGAGAATCGTGCCCATCCCGCCGGTCAGCAGGGTGCCGCCGATGACGACGACGGAGATGGCGTCCAGTTCGAGGCCGACGCCGATCACCGTGACACCGGATTGCAGATAGGCCGCGGTGAGTGCGCCCGCGAGGCCGGAAAGGACACCGCTCATGACGTAGACGGTGACCTTGGTGCGCGCCACCGGCAGTCCCATCAGTTTCGCGGACTGCTCCGAGCCGCCGGTCGCGAAGACCGACTGCCCGAACCGGGTCCGCCGCAGCATGAGCCCGCCGATCAGGCACAGCGCCGCCGCGATGAACACCGGGTAGCCGAACCCGAAGAGCGTGCCGCGCCCGAGTTCGACGAACGCCTCGCCCTCGGGGATCTTGTACGTCGTCGCGCCCTCGGTGGTGATCGCGAGCAGCAGCCCGCGGGCGAACAGCAACGTCGCCAGCGTGACGATGAACGGCGCCATCCCGGTCTTCGCGACGAGAAGCCCGTTGATCAGGCCGATCAGCCCGCACACCGCCAACGGCAGCAGCAACGCGACGAGGAAACCCCACTGCGACCCGTAGGCGGCGAGGACCCCGCCGAGCGCGTAGACCGAACCCACCGAGAGGTCGATCCCGCCGGTGATGATCACGAACGTCATGCCGAGCGCGATGATCGCGAGGAACGAGCTCTGCAACGCGATGTCGCGCAGGTTGTCCAGGCTGCCGAAGCGCGGGAACAGCAGCCACGCGACGGCGACCATGAGCACCAGCGCGATCGCCGCGCCTTGTTTCTGCAGGACCCCGGTCATCAGCTCGCGCCGGGTGGAATCCTGCGCGGCCATCGTGGGCGCCGCGGTCATCGGCTGCTCCGTTCCCGTGCGACGTACACCGCGCCGACGATGATCGCGGCCTGGATCATCTGCGCGGTCGAATCCGGCAGGTTGTGCTTGATGAGCGTGGCGCGGACGAGCTGCATGAGCAGGACACCCATCACCGTGCCGAGGATGCGGACGCGGCCGCCGGTCAGCGGGGTGCCGCCGACCACGACCGCGGTGATCGCGGACAGTTCCATCAGCAGCCCGGCGTCCGCGGGGTCGCCGGCGCCGAGCCGGGCGGTGGAGAGCACCCCGGCCAGCGCCGCGAGGAGCCCGCAGATCGCGTAGACGCCGATGAGGACACGGTTGACCGGCAGTCCGGCGAGCACACTGGCCCGGCGGTTGCCGCCGATCGCGACCAGCCGCCTGCCGAACGCCGTCTTCCCGACCAGCGCCGCCATCAGCACGGCCAGGACGGCCGCGATGAGCACGCTCACCGGGATCCCGAGCACTTCGCCGGTACCCAGCGCCAGGAAGCCCGGATCGTGCAGCTGGACGAGCTGACCGTCGGCGAGCACCAGCGCGAGCCCGCGCCCGCCGACGAGCAAGGCGAGTGTCGCCACGATCGGCTGGATCCCGATCCTGGCCACGAGGACACCGTTCAGCGTCCCGGCGGCCAGCCCGGCCGCGAGCGCGATGGCGACCGCGGGCAGCGTCCCGGCACCGAGGTACAACGGGATGATCGCCGCCGACAGCGCCATCACCGCACCCACCGACAGGTCGACGCCCTCGGTGCCGATGACCAGCGCCATCCCGAGCGCGACCACCAGCACCGGCGCGGCCTGGATGAGCTGGGTCCGGAAGTTGCCGACGGTCAGGAAGTTCGCGGTGAAACCGATGTTGAACAGCACGAGCGCGACGACGGCGACGTACACGCCGTACTCCTGGAGCCACCGGGCCACCTTCGTCCGGTCCACCGTTTTCGCCGTGTCCGTCATGGTGGTTCCCGGTTCCTCTGTTCTCCGCTGGGTGCTGGTCATTCCGCGCCGCCCGAAGCGATCGCGGCCAGCACGTGGTCCTGGGTCAGCTGCTCCCCCGCCAGTTCACCGACCACCGCGCCGTCCTTGAGCACGACCAACCGGTCGGCGCCGTCGAGGAGTTCCTCCATCTCGGAAGAGATGAGCAGGACGGCGAGGCCGTCCTTGGCGAGTTCGTCGATCAGCGCCTGCACCTCCGCCTTGGCGCCGACGTCGATGCCACGGGTCGGCTCGTCGAGCAGCAGCACCTTCGGCTCGGTGCACAGCCAGCGGGCCAGCAGCACCTTCTGCTGATTGCCGCCGGAGAGTTCCGCGACCTTCTGATCGGGACTGGACACCTTGATCCGCAGGCGTTTCACGAAGGTGTCGACGATTCTGTCCTGCCGGGCGCGGCTGACCAGGCCGAAGCGGGACAGCTTCGGCAGCGCGGCGAGCACGATGTTCTCCCGTACCGAGAGATGCGGGATGATCCCCTCGGTCTTGCGGTCCTCGGCGAGCATGCTGACGCCCGCGCGCATCGCGGCCGACACATTCCCTTGCGGGACTTGCTTTCCGCCGACGAGGACGGTGCCGCCGGACAGGGGCAGGTCACCGACGATCGCCCGCGCGGTCTCGGTCCGGCCGGAGCCGAGCAGCCCGGCCAGCCCCACGATCTCGCCGGGCCTGATGTCCACCGAGACGCCGCTCAGCCGGTTGCCGCTGGTCAGGTTCTCCGCGCGCAGCAAAGGTTCCCGGCCCGCGTGATGGTCGCCATCGAAGGCCGTCGCGCCGTGGACGCGGATGTCGCCGACACTGCGGCCGAGCATCATCGACACCAGTTCCAGGCGCGGCAGGTCGGCGAGCGGTCCGGTGTGGACCCGCCTGCCGTCCCGCAGCACCGTCACCCGTTCGCAGATCCGGTACAGCTCGTCCATCCGGTGACTGACGTACACGATCGCGATCCCGCGCTCGTGCAGCCTGCCGATGACCTCGAACAGCGTCTCGACCTCACGCGGCTCCAACGAGGACGTCGGCTCGTCCATGATCACGACGTCGGCGTCGACCGACACCGCGCGGGCCAGCGCGACCATCTGCTGCGCGCCGACACCGAGTGTCCCGAGTGGACGGCGGACGTCGGCGTCGATGCCGTAGTCCGCCAGCAGGGCCGCCGCGTCCGAGTTCATCCGCGCCCAGTCGACGAGCCCGAACCTCTTCCTCGGCTCGCGGCCGAGATACACGTTGCTCGCCACGCTCATCAGCGGGATGAGGTTGACCTCCTGGTAGATCGTGGAGATCGCGCCCCGCGCGTGGATCGTGCCGGAATCCGGCTTGTGCACGCCGGTGAGCACCTTGATCAGCGTCGATTTCCCGGCGCCGTTCTCGCCCACCAGCGCGTGCACCTCGCCCGGCCGCAGCGCGAACGACACGTCGTCGAGCGCGCGCACCCCGGCGAACGTCTTCGTCACGCCTTCGACCTCGAGAACCGGTTCCATCGTCAGTACGCGTTTCCGAGCTTCTGCGCGGCGTTCGCCGAGTCGTACTGGTCGTCGGAGATGACCACGGTCGGCGGGATCTCCTTGCCGGCGGCGAAGTCCGCCAGGGTGGAGAAGGCGAGCGGGCCGAAGCGCGGGTTGGACTCGATCACCGCGTTGTAGCTGCCGTCGGCGATGAGCTGGACGGCGTTGCGGGTGCCGTCGATAGAGACGATCTTGACGTCCTTGCCCGGTGTCTTGCCCGCGGCCTTGAGCGCGGTGACCGCGCCGATGCCCATCTCGTCGTTCTCGGCGTAGACGGCGGTGATCTCCGGGTTGCTCTGGATGAGCTGCTCCATGACCGCCTGGCCCTTGGACCGGTCGAACTCACCGGTCTGCTCGGCGACGATCTGGATGCCGGCGGTCGTGGCGATCTCGTCCTTGAACCCCTTGGTGCGGTCGGTGGTCACGTTGTTGCCGGACGCGCCGAGCAGGATCGCGACCTTGCCGGTGCCGCCGGTCGCCTTCACCATCTCCTGCGCCGCGCGCTTGCCCTGCTCGACGAAGTTGGAGCCGATGAAGGTCAGGTAGTCGGCGCACGGCTGCGAGGTCACCTTGCGGTCGATCGTGATGACCGGGACCTTCTTGGCCTTCGCCGCGTCGAGGGCGGGCTGCAGGCCGTCGGAGTTCAGTGGCGCCACGATGAGCAGCTGCGCGCCCCGGTCCAGCAGCGACTTGATGTCGCTGACCTGCTTGTTGAGATCGCTCTGCGCGTTGGTGACCAGCAGTTTGTCCGCCGGGAAACCGAGTTTCGCGGCTTCGTCCTTGATGGACTGCGTCTCGGCGATCCGGAACGGGTTCGCCTCCTTCTCCGACTGGGAGAAGCCGATGACCGCGTTCTTCACGTCCACCTGCGGGTAGCCGGTCTTCTCGCGGGCACATCCCGGTCCGGTCGCGGCCTGGCTCGGCGCCGCCGAAGCGGCCGGTCCCGCCCCCGACGGGGCGGATTGCTGGGTCTCACGGCTGGTGCAGGCCGTCAGCGCGAGCGCGAGGCCGGTCACCAGGAGCAGGGTGCGGCGGATGGGCAGGGACATCGATCGCTCCTCGGGGAAGTCGAGCACAGGGGTCTGCGGTGACCCATGTCACTCATAGGGACGATGCCAGATTTACATCGTTGGTACAACGTTGTAAATCCGCCGTTCGCGCGGCTAGGCTGTGCCGGATCTGTGCCGGACCACTGCAGAGGGGAGCGAGGGTGGCCACGCTCAAGGACGTCGCCAAGATCGCGGGCGTCTCCGTCAAGACCGTGTCGAACGTGGTCAACGGCTACGACTTCGTGAAGCCGGAGAACCGCAAGCGCGTCGAGGAGGCATTGGCGTCGACCGGCTACCGGCCCAACCTCGGCGCCCGCAACCTCCGCCGCGGCCGCACCGGGTTCCTCGGGCTGATGCTGCCCGAGCTGAGCATCCCGTACTTCGGCGAACTGGCGGGCCTGGTGCTGCAGGCGGCACAGGAGCACGAGTGGAACGTGCTCATCGAGCAGACCCTCGGCACCAGGGAGCGGGAGCGCAACACGCTGTCCGCGCTGGGCCCGCATCTGATCGACGGCGCGATCATCAGCCCGGAAGCGTTGCACACCAACGACTTCGAGGATCTGGCGCCGGGTGTTCCGCTGGTGATGCTCGGCGAGCACGTCGTCGACGTCCCGATAGACCACGTCGGCATCGACAACGTCCAGGCCGCTCGGATCGCGGTGCGGCACCTGCTCTCGCTGGGCCGCCGCCGGATCGCCGCGATCGGCGCGCATCCGCAGCGCCACACCGCCGCGCAACGACTCGACGGCTACCACTCGGCGCTCGAAGAGGCGGGCCTCAGGCCCGTTCCGGAACTGGTCCTGCCCGCGCTGCGCTACCACCGTGCCAACGGCGCCGAGGCGATGGCACATCTTCTCGCGCTGCCGGAGCCGCCCGACGCGGTGTTCTGCTTCAACGACCTCCTGGCCATCGGTGCCCTTCGCGCCGCGGCCGAACGCGGCGTCCAGGTGCCGTCGGACATGGCGATCGTCGGCTTCGACAACAACGAGGAGAGCGCGTACAGCCTCCCCTCGCTGACGACGATCGCCCCGGACAAGGCGGCGATCGCGCGGACGGCGGTCGATCTGCTGCGGCGGCGCATCGCAGGCGGGACCGACCTCGAACCCGAAGACGTCCAGACCCCCTTCTCCCTCGAAATCCGGAACAGCACCGTCGCCTGACACCGCAAGCAGGTGACTACTTGCGGTTTTCGCGGGGAGTCGAGCATTGTGTGTCCGTGAACCGGGCCCTGGCCGTGCTGACTGTCGTCGCGTACGTGACGCTGCCCCTCGGCTCGGCCAGATACGAGACGCTCGTGCTGCCGACACTCGTGGCCGGCCTGGTCTACGCGGCGATCGCGATCGCCGGCTTCCCCTGGGTCCAGAAACGCGGGCGTGCCTGGGCGATCGCGTACGTCTGCGTTCAGTTACCGCTCGGCTTCACCCTGTTCTCGCTTTCGGGCGCCGCTGTCGGGGCCGTCCTGCTTCTCGTGGTCCTCGTCTGCCACACCGTGTTGCTGTTGCCGCTGCCCGTGGCGTTCGGGGTCGCGGTGCTGATCCCGCTGATCCATCTGCCGATGGCACCGATCGACGGGCTCCGGGAAGGACTCGGGACGCTGGCGGTCATGGTGTTCGCCGCCGTGGTGACCGAGCTGGTCGTCCGGGAGAGACGGGCGCGGGAGGAGCTGGCGGAGGCACACGAACGCCTTCGCGTTCAAGCCGCGCAGGCCGAAGAGCTCGCCACGATCCAGGAACGCAACCGGGTCGCGCGCGACATCCACGACGGGCTCGGTCATCACCTCACGGTCGTGCAGATGATGGTGCAGGCCGCCCGCGCGGTGATCGGGACCGGGGACACGGAACGCGCCGACGGGATGCTCGCCAAGGCACAGGACCAGTCCCGTGAGGCGCTCGCCGAGGTCCGCCGGTCGGTGTCGGCGTTGCGGGAGCCGCGCCCGGAGCCGCTCGCGGACGCGTTGCGGGCCTTGGCGGACGAGGCGTCGGCGGCGGGGGTGCCGACCGGGCTGGAGGTCAGGGGCACGGCTCGGGACACACGCGCCGAGGTGGAAGAGTCGCTGTTCCGGGCCGCCCAGGAGGGGCTGACCAACGTGCGCAAGCACGCGCGGGCCAAGGCCGCGACCGTCGTGCTCGACTACGCCGGAGCCGACCGGGTCCGGCTCGAAGTCCGCGACGACGGTCTCGGGCTCACCGGGGATTCCCCGCCGGACAAGGGTTTCGGGCTCGTGGGGCTCCGCGAGCGGGTCGCCGGGCTCGGCGGCCGGGTCGCGGTCGACTCGGCGGAAGGCCACGGCCTGACACTCACCGTGGAGGTGCCGGGATGAGCGTCCGTGTCCTGATCGTCGACGACCAGGCGCTGTTCCGCGAGGCGCTGGCGACGTTGCTGGAGGTCCAGCCGGAGATCGAAGTCGTCGGCGAGGCGGGCGACGGCGAGGAGGCCGTCCGGCTCTGCGCGGCACTCCGCCCCGACGTCGCGCTGATGGACCTGCGGATGCCGGTGCTCGACGGCATCGCGGCCACCGCCCGGCTCCGAGCCGGGCAACCCGGTGTCCAGGTGCTGGCGCTGACCACGTTCGACGACGACGAGGACGTGTTCGCCGCGCTGCGGGCGGGCGCCGTCGGCTATCTGCTCAAGGACGTCTCCTCGACACGGCTGGTGGAAGCCCTGGTCGCGGCCAAACGGGGCGAGTCGGTGCTTCAGCCGTCGGTGGCGGCGAAGCTGGTCGCGAGGGTGGCACGGCTGCCTGCCGAGACGCCACGGTCCCAGCCGTCGGCGACCCCGCTTTCGGAGCGGGAACTGGAGGTGGTCCGGCTGCTGGCGGACGGCCGCAGCAACCGGGAGATCGCCAAGACGCTGTTCCTCGCCGAGGGCACGGTGAAGAACCTCGTGACGAGTGTCCTGTCCAAGCTCCAGGTGCGGGACCGGACCCAGGCCGCCCTGCGCGCGAAGGAACTCGGCCTGTTCTGACCGCTTCGCTCCTTGCCGAGGGCCAAGTCCGTGCACGCACGGAGTCCCGGACTGCTGCGAACGTGGCTTTCGCAACGCTGCGGGGCGCCGGATGGCGTCGGTACCCCGACCGATGCCCTGACCCCGGTCACATGACCTCGCGCATGACTTCCGGCACCTGCCCTCGTGCCCCGCCCGGACCGAACATTGCTCCCGTCGTACCGAACGAGGGAGCCGGAAATGAAGCACGCGACAGAACCGAAGACCCGCAACCGGGTCGTCCTGCACTTCACCCGTCACGCGGTGGAAATGCTCCTCGCGATGGTGGCCGGGATGATCGTGCTCGAACCGGTCTGGTCGTTCCTGTGGCCGGACCTGGCGAGGAACGTGACCGCGAGCGCGCTGGTGATGGCGACGAACATGTCGCTCGGCATGGCGCTGTGGATGCGGATCCGGCGCCACGGCTGGGCTTCGATCGCGGAGATGTCGGTCGCGATGTACCTGCCGTACGTCCTCGTCCTGCCGTTCTTCTGGACCGGCCTGGTCTCCGGGACGACCTTGATGACGGCCGGGCACGTCCTGATGGTTCCCGCGATGCTCGTCGCCATGCTCCGCCGTCGCACCGAGTACGGAGCCTGACATGCGCGCCTTCCTCCGTGTCACGCTGACCGTGCTGGCGTTCACCGTCGCCGCGCTGACCCTGCCGCTCACTCTCGGCGCTGTCGCGCTCAGCGCCAGCTTCGAGAACCGCTATGCGCCGAGAACCGAGGGGGTCTCGACGCAACCGGTTCGCCGGGCACACGATCCCGCCAAGCCCACCGCGGTGATCGTCGTGGGCAACCAGGGCGCCGTCGTCTCCGACACACTCGTCCCTTACGAAATCCTGGCTGCGAGCGGCGCGTTCAACGTCTACACCGTCGCGCCGGAAGCCCGGCCGGTCACCTTGACCGGCGGGCTCGACCTGATCCCCGACCTGAGTTTCGCCGGTCTGGATCGGCTGCTCGCGTCCGCCGCCCCCGAGGTCGTGGTGATGCCCGCGCTGCCGGACCTCGGTGAGCCGACCACGCGACCGGTGACCGACTGGCTGAAGCAGCAGTCGTCGAAGGGCTCGCTGCTCATGAGCGTCTGCAACGGCTCGGGCGTCCTCGCCTCGGCGGGTCTCCTCGACGGGCGGAAAGCCACCGCGCACTGGATCCGCATCGGCGGCTTCGACGAGGAATTCCCCGCCGTGGACTGGGTTCGCGGCACACGCTACGTCGACGACGGGAACATCGTGACCACAGCGGGGATCCTGTCCGGGGTCGACGGCGCGCTCCGGCTCACCGAGCGGTTCGCCGGCACCGAAGCCGCGCGCAAAACCGCCGAAGCGGTCGGCTGGACCCACTACTCCCCCGGTTCCAGTCCGCCGATGACACAGAACACCTTCGAGGCGGCGGACACCGTCGTCGGGTTCAACACCGCCTTCAACTGGGACAAGCCGACGCTCGGGGTCCTGCTGACCAACGGGATCCGGGAACTGGAACTCGCCGCGGTGTTCGACACCTACGGCCAGTCGCTGGCGGTCGAGACGACGGCGCTGGGTCTCGACGGCACGCCGATCCAGTCGCGGCACGGACTGACCTTCGCCCCGCGCGGCACGCCGTCCGCGGACGGCCTCGACAGGCTGATCGTGCCCGGCGCCGACGCGGCAGCCAGGCACGCGGCCGATCGGTACTCCGCGCTGTCGCCGGTGTACCTGCACGCCGCGCCGGGGTTCCCGTTCGACGCGGTGCTGGAAGACCTGGCGCGCATCACGGACACCGCCACCACGCGATGGACGGCCCGGACACTGGAGTACCGGACCGATCACCTCGCGCTCGGTGGCGCGGCGTGGCCGTGGACGGTCACGCTCCGGCCGTTCGGGCTGGCCGTCCTCGGTCTGCTCGCGGCCTTCGGGATCCGCGCCCGCTACCGCCGCCGAGCGTGATGGACGCCGACCGCCAGTTGCGGGATACCGGGAAGCCCGGTGAGCCCGAACAGCGAGACCCGGACCTTCGGTGGATCGAACGGCTCGGTGACGGTCGAACACCGCAGGCCGGATTCGGTGGCCACCAGCCGGAGCCGCTGCGCCACCAGGCCGCCCGCACCAGGTGGTGGCGTGCCTCGGAGGCGCTGGTGACCAGGAAGGCCGACCACGCTTCCTCCGGTTCCTCGCCCGGTGGCGCGATCGCGCTGCCGATCCTCGGCAGCGACCGGATCTGCCGCGGCGAAAACGATTTCACGCGGACACCGTCGGCGGGTTCCTCGTCCGTGCTCAGAGTCGGCGGACCGTGGAACGAGTACGACGCGCGCCCGGACATCGCCCCGAACAGAGCGAGATCGTCGGGGCCGGGACGTCTCCGGGTGGCGGCGGTGATCCGCGCGATCAGCCGCGAGTCACCGCCGTCGTGCGGCAACCTGGTCTCCGGGAGCCAGCCCAGCGCCCGCATCGCGACTTCGAGATGGACGAGCAGCGCGCCACCCGCGATCAGCCTTCCCCGGCTGTCGGGCCCTGGCCGTTCGACCAGGTCGGCACCGTCGCCCCGGACCTCCAGCGGCCATTCGCCGCGCAGCCACCGCCGTGGTGCCCAGCGCGCGGCCCGCACCAGGATCCGCGTCTCCTCGGCCGTCCACTGATGCGTGCCGAGTACGGCGGACGCGTTCACCGGTGGCCCTCCCCCGGTCTCGTCCGGCTGACCGCGTCGACCGGACGGCGCGGCGTGGTGGAACCAGGGAAGCCATAGCCCAGGCGGAAAACAGCCTGCGGGTGCTCGTTCTCGCCGAGCAGTGACCGCAGGACGGCGCGAGCGGACGGGATCTCGATGGGCTGCGAATAGAACGACGCGCTGAGGCCGAGCGAAGTCGCCGTCAGCAACGCCCGCTGCATCGCCCGCCCCGCCCGGAGCTGGGCGAACGGCCCGTCGGTCGGTGTCGCCAGTACCGCGACGACCGGGTCGCGTTCGAATTCCCTGGCCTGCTCGCTCTCCCCGTGGTGCCGGACGGGAAGAAGCCCGCCGTCGGGGCGAGGCCCGCCCGCGTAGGCAGGGACGCCGTCGCGGCTCCCGTTCTCCTTGGTCCACGCGCGAAGTTCCGCTTGGAAGCCCTCGTCGAGCGCCTGCAGGTGGTCCGCCCGCCGGATGAGTCCCGTGACCGCCTCCAGCAGGCCGACCTCGTCGAGCAGGATCAGCTTCGCGCCCTCTTCCCTGGCCGCCTGCCGGACCGCGTGCCGGGCCCCGGCCGGGACCGGGGTCGAGGCGAACGGCCGCCGGTTGCTGTACCGCGCGCGGATCGACGCCGCCAGGCTCTGCTCCGCCGCCGTCGCCCGGTGCCTCGGCCCGATCGCGATCCTGGCCAGCAGTTCCGGCCGGTCCTTCCGTGGCAGGAACTCCACGTCACAGGACCATCCGGCGACGGCGATCGCGAGTTCGAGATTCAGCAACGCGGCACCGCAGGACAGCCGTGCTTCCCGCCGGTCCGGGTCGCAGACCTCCAGCACGCGGTCCTCGTCGAGGACGAGGTCGATGACGTCCGGTCCGAGTTCGAAGAGCCACGGCTGGCTGTTGTGCGGCGACGGCGCCCGGACGGCGGCCTCCAGCGCGGCGGTGACGACCGGTGCTTCAGTGAGGATCATCGCGGCTCCTAGCCGGAGGGGTCCTCTCAGCCTGTCGTGCGGAAGCCCGGACCGGGAGTGGCCGTGGTCCTTTTCGGACCGGGACTTTCGGCCCTCTCGGTCCGTTCTATCAAGGCAAACGTGTCCTGGCGGACGGACACTTGACGCACCGGCACCGGCGCCTCTCAAGAGACTGGGCACATTGCTCCGGCCGGCCCTGGTGAGCGACCTCCCGCTCGGCAAGGATCGCCCGATGCGCGACAGCAAGACGTTCGGCCTGCTCGCCCGCGGTGGGCTCGTCTGCTACGCCGTCGTGCACCTGCTCGTCGCGTGGCTCGCGGCGCGGGTCGCCCTCGGTGACACCGCCAAGGCGGACAAGGCAGGCGCCCTGCAGATGGTGGTCGCCGAAGGAGGCGCGTGGCTGCTGTGGCTCATCGCGGCCGGGCTCGCCGTACTGGCGTTGTGGCAACTCGGCGAGGCGATCACCGGACACCGGCAGGTGAAAGCGCGACGGCGGACGGTGCGCAGGATCGTCAGCGGGATCGAGGTCGTGCTGTACGGCCTCGTCTCCTACAGCGCGGTGAAGATCGCCGTCGCGGGCGCCGACGACGGCCAGACGTCGTTGGTCGCCGGGATCCTCGCGAAGTCCTACGGCCAGGTTCTGGTGAACGCCACCGGGATAGCCGTCGTCGCGGTGGCGATGTTCCTCGCCCAGCGCGGGTTCCGGAAGACCTTCACGCGCGAACTCGAGTTCGGCGGTGCCTCCGGGCCTACCCGCACCACGACGATCCGGCTCGGTCAGATCGGCTGGATCGCGCTGTCCGTGGCGTACGGCACCGTCGGCGTGCTGACGGTCATCGCCGCGGTCACCTTCGACCCCGCCAAGGCGAGCGGGCTCGACGCCGCGCTGAAGACGCTCGTCGCCCAGCCCTATGGCGGACCGATGCTCCTGGCGCTCGCTGCCGGGATCGCCGCGTTCGGGGTCTTCGCGCTGCTGGACGCACGCTTCCGCAAGATCTGATCTGCCCGGCGAACCGACCTGTGGCACCGTGAAAGACGTCTGGAGGTCGTGATGACAGGTGTGGTCGAACGGATCCGCGAGCGGGGCGAGGACGATCGGCAGGCGCGGATCGTCGAGGTGCTGGTAGAGGCCTTCGACGACCTCATGCGCGCGGACGCCGACGCGTTCCGCCGCAAGTTCCGCAAGATGGCCGCCGCGCCGTTCGCCTTCTACCGGGGCTCGGCGTGCCTCTTCTACGCGGACATGGCAGACGAGGACGACCCGTGGGCGAACGACGAGACCAGCCGGGTGTGGATCCAGGGCGACCTCCACGCCGAGAACTTCGGCAGCTACATGGATTCGTCCGGGACGCTGGTGTTCGACGTCAACGATTTCGACGAGGCCTACCTCGGCTGCTTCACCTGGGACCTCAAGCGGCTGGCGGCCAGTGTCGCGCTGCTGGCGTGGAGCAAGGCGATCTCGGACGACGACATCGAGACGCTGATCGGCACGTACCTGCGCGCCTATGTGAAGCAGGTCCGCGAGTACGCGGAGCGCCCCGGCGACGAGCTCGTCCGGCTCCAGCTGGACAGCACCGAAGGCGTTCTGCACGGCGTCCTGCTCCGGGCCCGGCTCAAGACGCGGATCGACCTGCTCGACGAGGTCACCACGGTGGAGGATTACGACCGCAGATTCCGGCGCGGTCCGGGCGTCCGGGTACTGGAAGAGGCCGAACGCGAGACCGCGATCGCCGCCTTCGAGTCCTATTTGGACACCATTCCGGAGAACAAGCGGTTCGGCAGTATCACCTACCGGGTCAAGGACATCGTCGGCCGGAGCGGGTTCGGCATCGGCTCGGCCGGGCTGCCCGCGTACAACATCCTCGTCGAGGGCCGGACCCAGGCACTCGAGAACGACGTCGTCCTGTCGATGAAACAAGGGAATGTCGCGGCGCCGAGCCGGATCGTGGCCGAGGAACGCATCCGCGGCTACTTCACGAACGAGGGGCACCGCACCGCCGTCTCCCAGCGCGCGTTGCAGGCGCACGCCGATCCCTGGCTCGGGTACACGGAGATCGACGGGACCGGGTTCGTCGTCTCGGAACTGTCGCCCTACGTCGACGACCTGGACTGGTCGGAGCTGACCGAGCCGTCGGAGATGCGGCCGGTCCTCGACTATCTCGGCCGGGCCACCGCGAAGATGCACTGCGTGTCCGATTCGGACTCCGAGCAGACGCTGGTCGATTTCCAGAGCGAAGCGGCCATCGCCGAAGTGATCGGCGACCGCGAGGACGAGTTCGTCCGCACACTGACCGAGTTCGGGATGGCCTACGCCGAGCAGTCGCGGGAGGACCACCGATTGTTCGTGGACGCCTTCCGCGGCGGGAAGATCCCCGCCGTCCGGCCTGCCGCGGAGGGCTGACCGGACGACGGGGAGCGCGCTACTCGCGGAGGCCGATCGCCTCGATCGGCTTCGACCGCAGCGCGACACGGGTGGCGAGTCCGAGCGAGACCAGGCCGAGCAGGATCGCCCCGGCGATGACCCCGCCGAAGACGGCGAGCGTGCCGGACGGCAGCGGTGTCCCGCGCAGGCCGAGGTTCAGCAGCATCAGGGGGATCGCCGCCACCACGGTCCCCAGCAGCGCCGCGACCCCCACCGTCGCCAGCGCCTCGAAGCGCATCATCCGCACCACCTGGCGTTTCGTGGTGCCGATCAGCCGCAGCAGCGCGAACTCCCGCGAGCGCTGCGCCGTGCTCATCACCAGCGTGTTGGCCACCGAAATGACCACGTAGCCGAGGATCACGCCGACCGCGACCAGATTCACGTAGAACTGGGCCTGCTGCTGGCCGCCGGCGGGCGCGGCCACCACCGATCCCGGCGTGACGACCAGGCCCGGATAGCGCGCCGTGAGGTCGCGCAGCGCGGCCGTCACGGTCTCGGGGTCCGCGTCGGGTTGCTGCCGCACCAGCACCGAATCGTCCATCCGGTCGCCGGTGTGCGCCCTGGCCAGGTCCGCGGGCAGCACGTAGCGGCCGAAAGCCTGGTCGTGGGTGTAGGTGGCGACCAGCCGCAGCTTCGCCGGAGCGCCGTCACCGAAGTAGAACTCGACCTCGTCGCCGATCTTCTTCTCGTACCAGTCGGCTTCCCGTTCGCTCATCGCGACGGTGTTCCCGGTGAGATCCGTGATCTTGCCCGACACGACACCCAGGTCGAGGCTCCCGCGGACCTGCGCGCCGTCCAGTCCCTGAGCACCGTATCGCTCGGTACGCACGGTGTCCTGCTCCTGCACTGTGTTCAGCACTTCGGTGCGCACGACCGGTGTCGCCGCGGCGACACCAGGGATCCGCCGTGCCGCTTCCGCCACCTCCGGTGACAGGTGGCCGGTGGTGCTCGCCAGCACGTGGTCCGCGGTGGTCGACGCCACCGTCTCCTCCTGCCTGGCGGCGGCCGCGGAGGTCTGGCTGTAGAACATCGAGAGCGCGAACGCGACCGCCAGCATCACCGGCGTCACCGCGGAGGCGAGGCGCCGCGCGTTGGCCTGGCTGTTCGCGGCGGCGAGATAGCCGCTGATCCTGGACGTCCGGCTGAGCACCGGGGCGAGCAGCCGCGTCATGAACGCGACGACCTTCGGACCGAGGACGGCCAGCCCGATCACGATGATCAGCGCCGCCATCGACGCGGCCGCGATCCCCGGCTCGCCGGGCACGAACGTCGGCACCAGCGAACCGCCCAGGCCGACGGCCACCAGCCCGCAGCCGACGAGGACACGCGCCCGGCCGAGTTCCTTGCGTTCCACCGCCGCCTCGCCGAGCGCCTCCACCGGGCGGATCGACGACGGACGGCGCGAAGCCGACCACGCGGCCAACCGGGCGGTGCCCAGCCCGAGCACCAGCGCGGCGACGAGCGGGATCGGGCTCAGCGCCAGCTCGAAGTCCGGCGGGATCACCCCGATGGCCCCGAAGGCGTTCTTCAGCCCGAAGCCGACCGCCACGCCGAGACCGCTGCCCAGCACCCCGGCGACGATCGCGACCAGCATCGTCTCGGCGCCGATGAGCTTGCGGATCTGCTGGGGGGTCGCCGCGATGGCCCGCAGCAGGGCGAACTCCCGGCGGCGCTGGTTGATGACCAGCGCCAGCGTGCTGGCCACGACGAACACCGCGATGAGGAGCGCGAACCCGCCGAACGAGCCGGCGAGCGCCATCAGCAGCATGCGTGTCTGGCTGACGTCGAGGAACTCGACCGTGCTGCGCTCGACCCCGGTCGTCACGGTCACCTTGTCGGAACCCACCGCCTCCCGGATCCGGTCGGCGAGACCGTCCGGCGTGACGCCGGGGTCTGCCAGCACACCGACCGCGTGCGCCTGGCCCGGTGTCCCGGCGAGTTCGACGGCCTTCTCCGGTGAGAAGAACACGGAGGACTGCCGCGCGAGGCCGTCGCCCGATTTCGGCGCGGCGATCCCGGAGACCACGAAGTCCACCGGCGTCGACCGGACGGCGATCTTCACGTGCCCGCCGACGGTGGCCTTGCTCCGGGAAGCCAGTTCCGCGTCGAGGACCACCTCGTCGGCGCCGGCGGGAGCCTTGCCTTCACGCAGCGAGAACGGCGCCAGCGCGGCGGCGTCCCAGTTGTGGCCCAGCGACTGGCCACCCTCCGGCCCGTTCAGCGCCCGGCCGTCGGCCGTCACCACGTTCGCCGGGAAGCTCTGCTCCGTCACCACACCGCGGACCCCCGGCACCGCGGCGATCGCCCCGGCGAGCGACACCGGGACCGACGCCTGCTCCGCGACCTGCTGACCTTCGAGTGGCCCGGCTCCGGGCGGGTCGACCTCCTGCTGCCCGCCAACGACGACCGCCGCGTCGGCGTAACGCTGGGTCGGGACACCCGCCCGCAGGCCGGATTCCATCAGGATGCCGCAGCCGGCGACCAGCGCCGTGCCGAGCAGGATAGCGACGAACGCGCCGACGAAACCGCTCAAGCGGGTCTTCGCCGTCTGCCATGCCAAATCCCACATGACGTCACCACTCCCCGAGGTGGGTCATGCGCTCGGCGACGCGTTCCGGCGTCGGCTGCGGCAGGTGCCCCGCCAGCTTGCCGTCGGCCAGGAACAGCACGCCGTGCGCGGCCGACGCAGCGACCGGGTCGTGGGTGACCATCAGCACGGTCTGCCCCATGGTGTCCACAATGGAACGGAGCAGGTCGAGCACCTGGCGTGCGGTGCGCGTGTCCAGCGCCCCGGTCGGCTCGTCGGCGAGGACGACCTCGGGCCGGGTGACCAGCGCGCGGGCGATCGCGACCCGCTGCTGCTGGCCGCCGGAAAGTTCCGACGGGCGGTGTTCGAGCCGCTTCGCGATCCCGACCCCCTCGACGATCTCGCGCAGCCACTGCGGATCGGGCTTCTGCCCGGCCAGCCGCATCGGCAGCGTGATGTTCTGCAAAACGTTCAGCGACGGCAGCAGGTTGTACGCCTGGAAGATGAACCCGATCCGGGTCCTCCGCAGCTCGGTGAGCGCCTTCTCACGCAACCCGCTCAGTTCCGTGTCCCCCAGCAGCACCCGCCCCGAACTCGGCTTGTCCAGCCCCGCCGCGCAGTGCAGGAAGGTGCTCTTACCCGATCCCGAAGGCCCCATCACCGCGGTGAACGTGCCCTTGCGCACCCCGACGGTCACCCCGTTCAAAGCCGTGACCGCGCCGTCACCGGATCCGTAGACCTTGCTCACGGATTCCAGTGCCAAGGCGCACGTGCCCCCTGCGTTCATCTTTTCCCCTTATGCGTGTTGATCTCTCTCGAAGAAACCTACGTTCACTGGAGGCCACGATCGATCCCGCGTGAGGGAAGACTTGGGGTAGCGCAGGCACCACCATGACGACGCGCGTAACAGCCCTCGCCTCCCGCGCGACTATCCGGCTCATCGAGGCGAAACTTGAATCGGGCAGGGGGACCAACCGTGGCGAAAGATCCGCCGTACACGTACCGGGGCGCGCTGAAGATCCTCGGGCATGGCTCCGACTCTCTCCTCGACGCGCTGGACACGGTTCTCGGCGGATTCATCCTCGGCAGCGTCGTGACGCCGGTGGCCTGGGCGTTCAATCTGGTGGACCAGAAGAACGAGGCTTCGGGTTTGATCCGCAAGCTGGTCCAGGCGGGCATCCGGCGGTTGGGGAAGGCCAAGGGCAAAGAACGCTACGAGCTCATCGACGCCGCCCACACGACGATCGTGGTGTCCGCCTTCTTCGACGTCACGCGTGAGAGCGGGGTCAAGCTCTCCAAAGATCACCTGCGCTCGCTGGGGCCCGCGTTCGATTCCGCGCTGGAGCTGCAGTACTGGAGAGGGTGTCTGCTGAGTGATGCCCAACTGAGCTTCCACTACCTCAATCTCGGCCACCTCGTCGGCATGGACGAGGAGGCCATCTCCGTGCTGAAGGACAGAGCGACCGTTCGATACCGGGCCTACTTCGCCGACCTGGCGGCCGATGTGCCCGAGTTCTCCTTGTGGGCCCGCCTTGGTGGCTTGGCGGAGATCCGGGACACCGGCCAGGCCGTCCTCGCCGCCGTGAACGCCCAGTCGTGGGCGTTGAACCGCCTCAACGAGATCTTGCTGGCGCGCGGCGTCGAGCGTGACGACGACCTCACTCCAGGCGCGAAGCTCCTGGCCAAGAGCAATCAGGCCGTGCTGGCGAAGCCGATCACCCCCGACGGTGTCGGCGCGGTCAACCAGGTCACCTTGCCCGCGGTCTGGCGCATCTACCAAGCACCGCGCTTCCGCAGTGTCGTGACGACAGGCGACGTCCCCGCGAACGACTATGACTGGGAGAGCCTGGACGTCCATGACGATCTCGACCGGTTCCTGGGGTCGTACCTGTTCTCTCCACGCAGCGTGGAGAGCCCGCTGCTGCTGCTCGGGCACCCAGGGGCGGGGAAATCCCTGTTCAGCAAGGTGCTCGCGGCACGATTGCCCGCCAAGGACTTCATCGTCGTGCGGGTGGAGCTGCGGCGGGTCAACGCCGACGCCCGTGTTCCCGCGCAGATCCAGGAGGCGCTGGACCTCCTCGTCAACGACCGCGTCAAATGGGGCGACCTGGTGGACGAGGCGCCGGAGCGGACGAGGGTCGTCATCCTCGACGGTCTCGACGAGCTGTTGCAGGCCTCGACCGCCGAGCGCAAGGACTATCTGGAACAGGTCGCGGAGTTCCAGGCCGCCGAAGCCGACCTGGGCTATCCGGTGGTGGTGGTCGTGACCTCGCGGACCGTGGTCGCCGACCGGGTGCGTGTCGCTCCCTGGACCACCGTGGTGAAGCTCGAGGACTTCTCCGAGGAGCAGATGCTCTCCTGGCTGGAGATCTGGCGCGGCCAGAACCTGCCCGCCATCACCTCCGGCCGGATGGGCGAGCTTCGACCCGACGTGGCCACCGAGCTGAGCGACCTGACCGCTCAGCCGCTGTTGCTGCTGATGCTGGCCCTCTACTCGGCGGATCCGAAGGCCGAGCCGTTGGAGGCGGGCACCTCCAGGGACGTCTTCTACGAGCGGATCCTCACCAGCTTCGTCCGCCGCGAACTGGCCAAGGCCCGGCCGGAGGTCGCCCAGGACGCGGTCGACGAGGAGATGTGGCGCCTGGGTGTCGCCGCGTTCGCGATGTTCAACCGCGACCGCCAGAGCGTCCGCGACCACGACCTCGGCTCCGATATCCGCGTCCTCACCCAAACCTCCTCCGATCTGGAGCCGCATCGGCTCGGCCAGCGGATCATCGGGCGCTTCTTCTTCATCCACACCGACGAGGCGGACGGGCACCGCGATGAGGACGTCCGGCGGGCTTACGAGTTCCTCCACGCCACTTTCGGCGAGTACCTCGTCGCCCACCACACGATCCGGGTACTGCGTGAGGTGGCGCGCACTCGCCGATCGACACCGGCGGGGAGACGGTACGACGACGACCTGATCTTCGCGTTGCTCAGCCACCAGACCCTCGCCACCAGGGCGACCACCATCAACTTCCTGACCACGCTCTTGCGGAGGCTTCCCGCAGAGGAACGCTTCGACTGCGCCCGAGCACTGGTTCACCTCGCCGGTGAGTATCGCGACCGGCGCGGCGGGACGGGATTCGCGGGCTATCGGCCGACCCCGGTCGACCACCTCCGGGAGATGGCCGCCTATTCGGCGAACCTGGTGCTGCTCCTGGCGTTGGCCGGCGACGACGTCCCCTTTGTCGACGACGCCGAACGGATCGCGATGGTGCGCCTGTGGCGGGCGGGCCTGCCGGCGCCCGGCTGGCGCTCCTTGGTCGAGGTGATCGACTTCGGCAGCGAAGGCAAGCCGGTCAAGCGCCTGCCCGCGCTGCCGGGCTGGGCCACCGAACTGGCGTACTACAGCATGACCGATGACAAAGGCGGCTTGGACACTCACTCGAACGGATTGGCACTGCAGGGGCTGGACGCCGAAGAGCTGCGCCGGCCCAAGATGACTCAGGTCACTGGATTGCTGCTCTCGACGGTGGCCCACAGCATTTGGGGCGGGGAGAAGCCCGACCTCCAGTTTCCCCTCGATCTCCTGAGGGACGCCCGGCTCGAACCAGGCTTGTCCAACTGGCGTGGGTTCGACCTCTACTACGCCGTGGTCCACTTCTTGCAGAGGTGGCTCGGGCAGCTGGAATACGAGGCTGTCCAAGAGCTGGTGTCGCTGGCACACGACGCGAACGATTTAGGCCTAGTGGACTTCGACGACTTCATCCCCGCGATCGCCGCGTTTCCCCGGTTGCTGGTCGATGTTCCTGCTTTGAACGACCCGTCCAAGTACAGCCGGAAGTGGGGGCCCGTCGTGTTGCTCGCGGGCGAGGAGGTCCAGAACGAGGAGGGGCGGACGCTCCTGCGGTCACTGCGTCAGGGCTTGGCGCCCGACGTCAAGGCTGCGGAGCCGCGCTACCAGGCGATGGCGGCCATCCGCTGGATGTCGGGGATTTCCGGGAACGGTGCCGCGGAGTGATCCGAGACACGGGGATCTCGCGGCCCTGACCCGAGCAGTACCTGCGGCGACATCGTCGCAGGCCGGATGCGAGACTGGTGACGTGATCACCCGGCTGCGGTCCTGTTGGTCCGCGATCCGGTACCTGGCGATCGGCGCGGCCTCGTCGATGGTTTCCTGGTTCGTCCTCGTCGGCATGCTCTTCGTGCTGCTGATGTGCCCCTTCGGCGTCGGGATCCCGGCGCTGCCGGTCGCGCTCCGGCTGATCCGCCGTCCGGTCGACTTCGAACGCCGCCGGGCCGCCCGCCTGCTGGACGAGCCGATCCCCGAGCCGTACCGGTCCGGGAACCCGGTGACCGACCCGGCCTCGCGGCGGGACCTGGGCTGGCTTCTCTTCCACGGCGCCACCGGATTCGTCATCGGGATCTTCGCCATCGGACTCCCGCTCGGTGGCCTCCGGCAGATCGTCACGGCATTCGTCTGGCAGACGGTGCCCGGCGGGATGGAAAGCTCACTCGGGTTCGTGGTGACGTCCTGGCCGCTGGCTGGGCTCAGCCTGATCAGCGGCGTCGGCATGATCGCGATCATGTTCCTGTTCCCCGGTGTGGCGCGGTGGCAGGCTTCCGTGGCGCGCAAGCTGCTCTCACCCGCGCCCGGTGTCGTGCTGACCGACCGCGTCGTCGAACTGGCCGCGTCCCGTGCCGCCGCGCTGGAGGCGCACGGCGCCGAACTCCGCCGTCTCGAACGGGATCTGCACGACGGGACCCAGGCGAGGATCGCCGCGGTGGTGCTGCAGCTGGGGATCGCCGACTCGATTTTCGAGACCAATCCGGAAAAGGCACGGGAACTGCTGGGCAAGGCGCAGGACACCGCGACCGGCGCGCTGGCCGAACTCCGGACCGTCGTCCGCAGTATCTATCCGCCGCTGCTCACCGACCGCGGCCTCGACGGCGCCGTCACCGCGCTCGCCGATCGCTGCCCCGTTCCGTGCACTGTGGCCGTTCTCAGTGACAGCCGCCGTCCCGCCGCCGTCGAGGCGGCCGCCTACTTCGTCGTCGCCGAGATGCTGACCAACATCACCAAGCACTCCGGCGCCGAGCACGCCTGGGTCACCCTCGACGGCGCGGCGGACTCCCTGCTCATCGAAATCCGCGACGACGGGCGCGGCGGCGCCGACGAAACCGGCGGCAGCGGCCTGTCCGGTATCCGCAAACGCGCCGAGGCGTTCGACGGGACCTTGAAGCTGTCCAGCCCTCAGGGCGGGCCGACCGTACTGAAAGTGGAGTTGCCATGCGGGTCGTGATCGTCGAGGACGACGCGCTGCTGCGCGAAGGCCTGGTGATGCTGCTGAACACGTCGGGCATCGACGTCGCCGCGGCGGTGGACGACGTGGACGAGTTCCTCGAACTGGTCACCAAGGACCGGCCCGACGCGGTGATCACCGACGTCCGGCTGCCGCCGACCCACACCGACGAAGGTCTCCGTGCCGCCGTCAAGGCGCGGAAGATGTACCCCGGCCTGCCCGTGCTCGTGCTTTCGGCTCACGTCGAAACCGGCTACGCGGCGGAACTCCTGGCCGACGGCAAGGGCGCTGTCGGGTATCTGCTCAAGGAGCGGGTCGGGAAGGTCGAGAAGTTCCTCGACGCGCTGGACCGGGTCGTCAAGGGCGGGACGGCCATGGACCCCGAGGTGATCACCCAGCTGATGGCGCACCGCCGGGCGACCGATCCGCTCGAAGGACTCACCGCGCGCGAGCGCGAGGTGCTCGGCCTGATGGCGGAGGGCTACAACAACACGACCATCGCCGAGTTGCTGGTGGTGAGCGACGGCGCGGTGCACAAGCACATCCGGAACATCTTCGCGAAACTCGGGTTGCCGGAGGACAGCGGGCACCGCCGGGTCTTGGCGGTGCTCGCCTACCTGAGCGGGAAGAACTGAGCAGGCTTTCGCCACGCTAGCCCGGCGGCTGCTGAGCGGGCGGGAAAGGCTGCTGCGGCTGCGCTGCCATCGGGTAGCCTGCCGGTCCCGTGTACGGCGCGGGACCGGATTGCCGAAGCGAACGACCGCTCTTGACCACCCCGATCGCGACCAAGAGCCAGGACAGCACCCCGCCGGCGTCGAGCGGGATGCCGACCCCCATGAAGATCAATCGGATCTCGTCGGCGCTGAGGCCTTCGGCCCACGACGACAGGTTCGCCGTCACGAACTGCCAGACGATGCTCGCCACCGTCGTGACGATCATGATGACGAAGGCAGCCACCAGCAGGCCGGAGACTCCCCTGGAGCGGCCTTTGATCGAAAAGATCATGCCCAGCAGGCCCACCACGAGCAGCAACGCACGCGGGATGGTCTCGATGATCGTGTACGTGATGGGTGCCATGCCTGCCTTCCACGACTTTCCGCCGGAGGCCGAGACGTCCGGCCACGCCGAGTGGATCCTATGCGGCGACGGCATCCCGCGTGGCCAGTTCGGCGAAGAACGGGCGGGAAGAAGAAACCGGCCGACGGCGAAGCAGGGGTGAAAGCCGACCCCTCCGGCGCCGGGATCAACGCCGAGTGGACCGGCACCCTCCCCGAGTAGCTATCGCTCGTATCTGACCTCTCCCTCGCTTACCGCGACCTGCCGCCAGAACACCGGAGTGCCCTTGACTTCGTAATCACAGTCTTGGGGGCCTGACGCCGAGCGAGCGAAAAGAAAGCAGGATTCGATCGTCTTCGCATCGCCGACCTCGGCTATGACGCGGAAGGCCACTCTCCGTTCTTCGCTGAGCTCTTCGAGGGCCGGCATGGCGAGACGTTCCGCGACCGGCCCTTTGTCGGGCATCCTGCGGTAAGAGACGGCGATCTTTCGCGGGACGTCGATCGCGATCGGTGTCGTGGTGAGCCGGTTCAGTATCGCTCCGGGAGGGGCGAAGTCGAGCTGTACCTGGTTCCACCCGCAGCCGTAGTTGATCAACCCGGAAACCGGCACCTTGAATCCCGCCGCCGGCCCGCTCTCCGCCGATACCGCTCCCTGCGTGATCGTGCCCGATGGTTCTGCGACAACCACGTCACCGACCTCGTAGAGGGCCACGGGCGGCACTTCGGCACAGGCCACGCCACTGTCGAACGAGATGATCACGTGCAGCTTCTCCACGGACTGTTCGCTCGCCAGTGCGTTGTTCACCGGGAAGACCAAGCGGTAGGACTCGTCCGACACCGCGGCGGACATCTTCACGGGTTGCGGTGGACCAGGTGCCGGTGAGCCGCTGTCCGGAAGAGCCACCCACACCGATACGGCGACGGCGACACTCACCGCCACCGCGACGGTTGCCCGCCTCGCCATGGTGAGCCGTGACCACCGTCTGCGACGGGAAGCGGAACGCACGTGTGTCGGCGAGGGTGTCGGAAGGGCCGTCTTATGGCCGCCTGTACCGGAGTCATCCGGCCGGGGCTTACGGGTTGTCTCCGGCTGGGCGGTGTCAGCCGGGCTTGTCCGCAGCGTGGTGGCGATTCCGGCGATGAAGTGCTTGATCTGGCTGTACACCAGGTCGCCGGGTGCGGCGGGTTTGCAGATGTCGATGTGGTTCGCGTCCACGGGAATGGGTGTCTGGCCGGGGAGGCCGGGGTCGGCCGAGCCCGCGTCGACCACATGTACCCCCTTGGTCGCCTGGGTCTCGTAGAAGATCTTGTGCTTGATATCCGTCGCCGGATGTGCGGCCCAGTTGCGGTATTTGGTGTTGAGCTGACGAAGATGCGCGCTGTTGCGTTCGAGGGCGTCGACCGCCGGGGTCTTGCGATAGACGACGCTCAGCGCCCTGACCACGGCATGGGTGACGATGTCGGACCCGGTGTGCGGGGTGGCCAGGAACACCACACCACGGGTGGCGGTGGCGAACTCGGCGTAGTCGGCACGGCCGTCGGCCGCGTGCAGCAGCATCTCCTTCACCACGAGCCCGCCCATGCTGTGGGTGACGAAGCACAAAGGACGCTGCCCGATCCCGTCACTCTCCAGCCGGGCCAGCAGGTTGATCGCCCGATCCTCGATCGGCATCGAGTGGCCCAGCCAGCGGCTCGATGCCGCGTCGTACCCCAGCGACCAGACGGACAATCCCTCGATGTCCCGCCCGAGCCACTCCGGCCAGAACGAACCTTTCCGCTTCGCCGACCAGCTCTTGCAGGCGTCGCCGTCGAGGCCGTGCACGAAAACGATGTCCAGTACCGGGTCGTCGTCCGTACGCACGTTGACGAGTTCGGTCACGGCTTGCCCCCACGTCGATTCCGGGCCGACCCGCCGCGACCTTGGCTTGTGGTGAACTGTCGTCGGGTACCGCGGTCGTGTTACGCCCGGCCACGGGCGCGGCGGAGACTCGCGCGTACGGCCTGGGTTTCGGGGTGACCGGCCCCCAGCATCCGCTTGTAAGCGGCGAGGGTGGCTTTGTACAGGGGGATCGCTTGCCTGAGATTCCCTGCCGATTCGTAGGCGCCGGCGAGGTTGTACCGAGAGGACAGCGTATGCGGGTGGCCGGGGCCGAGCACACGTTCGCGGGCGGCGAGAGTGGCCTCGTGCAAAGGGATCGCCCGCCCGAGATCCCCCGCCAGCCAGTAGGCGTAGGCGAGGTTGTTGCGGGACATGAGCGTGTCGGGGTGGTCCGGACCCAGCACCCGCTCACAGTCGGCGACGGTCGATTCATGGAGCGGGATCGCCTGCCCGAGTTCTCCCGCCATCTCGTAGGCGGCGGCGAGATTGTTGCGTGACGTCAGCGTGCTGGGGTGGTCGGGACCCAGGACCCGCTCGCGGTCCGCGAGGGTGGCCTTGTGCAACGGGATCGCCCGCCGGAGATTCCCCGCCATCTCGTAGGCGCCGGCGAGATTGTTGCGGGACGTCAACGTCTTGGGGTGGTCGGGGCCCAGGACCCGTTCAAAATCGGCGACGGTGGCTTCGTACAGGGGAATGGCCTGCACGGGATCTCCCGCTGCCCGGTACGCGCCCGCGAGGTTGTTGCGGGAGGTCAGCGTGTCCGGATGGTCGAGGCCCAGCACCCGCTCGCGATCGGCAAGGGCGGCCTTGTACAGCGGGATCGCCCGCCGGAGATTCCCCGCCGACGCGTAAGCGGCAGCGAGATTGTTGCGCGAGGTCGAAGTGTCAGGGTGTTCGGGTCCCAGTACTCGCTCACGGTCGGAGAGGGTGGCTTCATGCAGTGGGATCGCGTGGTCGAGATTCCCTGCCGACCGGTAGGCGTAAGCGAGGTTGTTACGGGAGGTCAGCGTGTCCGGGTGCTCTGCCCCCAACACTCGTTCACGATCGGCCAGAGCGGCCCTGTACAGCCGGATGGCCTCTCGGAGATTCCCTTCCGACTCGTAGGCGCCCGCGAGATTGTCGCGGGAGGCCAGCGTGCCGGGATGGTCCGGACCCAGCATCCGCACGCAGCCGGTGAGGCACCGGTCCAGGTATCCCGCCGCCATCGCCACTGTCCCCTGGTTCCCCAGAAAACGGCCCAGGTGACCGAGGACGAAGATGGTGTCGCCGGTGTCTTCCTCGGGGGCGGTGCTGCCGATGAGTGCTTGAGCGTGGGGCATCAGCAACCGCAGCCCCGGCCAGTCCTGGGGCGCCTCGGGGTTCAGCGGCCGGAGCGCCAGGGCCAGCGCGCGGGTGGCGTGGTCGCGCGCGTGTGCGACGTCGACCGGAGTGCGGTGAAGGTCATCGGGGTCGGGGTGCGGGTGACCGCCTGCACGAGCCGGTGCACGCTGATCACCTCACCGGCGCGGGTGATCATGGCGTAGGCGGCCAGGCGTCCCAGCGCCTTGATCACGGCGAGTTCGTCATCGAAACCATTCAGCAGCGCCGTGGGGATGTCGTCGGGGGCGTACCACGCCAGCATCCGCAACACCTTGCCCGCCAACGGTGTGTCGGCGAGCCGATCGAGGGTGACGCGCCAGATCCGGGCCATGGTTCGGTGCGTGTCCCCGCCCTCGGCGGTCTCGCCGTACATGGCGGCCGGGTAGCGGCCGAGCAGGTCCAGGTACTCGCCGGCGGAGGTACCGGTTTCGGCCATGAAAGCGCCGGCCTGTTCGATGGCGAGCGGCAGATGGCCCAGTTCGGCGCATACGGCGTCCGCGCCGTCGGTGACGGCGGCGGGGTCGTGCCGGGTCAGGATCCTGGTGAGCAGCTCGTGTGCCTGGCCGGGTTCCAGGACGTCGAGCGAGAGCGGCGTGGTGGCGATGTCGTGCCAGCCGGTGGTGCGGCGGCTGGTGATCAGCACCTGGCCCCCAGGCAGGCGTGCCAGCAACGTCGCCGCGTCATTCGGTCCGGGAAGGTTGTCCAGGATGAGCAGCCAGCCACCGTGCGTGGCCAGCCACCGCAGGCCGTGCTCGGTCTGCTGCTCCAGCGGCAGGGTTCCCACCGCGGGTTGCAGCGCGACCGCCAGGCACGCCAAGCCGCTCTCGATGGACGTGGGTGCGTCGGCGGTGATCCACCACACCAGGGAGTGGCCGGCGCGGTGCGTTTCGGCGTAGTGCGCGGCGAGCGTGCTCTTGCCGACCCCGCCCAAGCCGTGCACCGCGGTCACCACCACCGACCCTGACGATGCCGCGAGCGCGTCCCGCAGCCGCCGCAGGTCCCCGCCACGGCCGACGAACAGCGCGGACCGCTCCGGCAGGTTGATCAGACCGGCAGGAGCGTCGAGCTTCTCCATCGGCGTGACGACCGCGGGTACGTGGACGTGCTGCGCGTAGGTGTTGTGCTGGACATTGTGGTTTCCCACCTGCACGCCGCGGAACTCGTAGGCGGGGGACGGTTTTCCGTCGGAACCGTAGGGGTTCGAGGGCATCGGCGACGACGTCAGCCGAAGGTGTTGGTCTGGGTGTTGTGGTCGCCGATCTGCACGCCTTTGTTGCCGTGCAGCAGCACCCGGTACTTTCCCGCCTGGGTTCCGGCGGGATCGGTCAGCTCCAGGACCTTGAGCGCCGCCGCCACGAGCTCTTCATCGGCCCCCGCGTCCGCCGCGGTCAGCGCTGTCTCGAGATCGCCCGGCGCGATCACGTCGGATTCGACCGCCGCCACCACCGCGGGCGGCACGGAACCGCCACGGCGCAACGTGCGCAGGGCCAGCGTCTTCACCCCCGCGTACGCGTCCTTCACCGCTGTCGACGCCGTCTCACGCGTCCCGGCCGCCGCCCCGGCGGCCAACGCCGCGACCACCAGCTCCACCGACTCGAGCACACCGAACCCCTCACTTCGCACGGCCGTCAATCATCGATATCGGCCAGCAAGCCCAGACCGCTACAACCTCGTCACGTCACCACCAGACGCCATGCGAAGAGGGAAGCCGATTCCGGGGTAGCGCCAGCACCACCCGCGTTCGGGGGTCACTCCCCTGGTTCCCCACTTCGCCTGCTTCTAGCGTCTTTCCCATGAACAACAGCAAAAGCGCACTGGTCACCGTTTCGCTCTGGCTCGTCCTCCTCGCCAGCGCCGCCGCCAACTCGATCGGCGAGTTCGCGGGAATGACCTGGACTTACCGCATGATCGCGGGTGGCGTCTCGGTCGTCTGCATCGCGCTTCTGGTGATCCGCTACCTGGCGCGACGCAAGGCCTGACCCCCCGGAAGACCACAGACGGTTCAGCTGATGAAGCCCGCCGACTTGAGCCAGTCACTGGCGACCGTGGCGGGCTTCTGGCCGTCGACGCTGACCTTCTTGTTCAGGTCCGTGAGCGTCGCGGTGTCGAGCTTCGCGGCGATCTGCGTGAAGACCTGCTCCAGCTGCGGGTACTTCTGGGCGAGCGAAGTGGCGATCGTGATGGCGGGGTTGTACGTCGGGAAGAAGTGCTTGTCGTCCTCGAGCACGGTGAGGTGCTGTCCGGCCACGCGCCCGTCGGTGGAGGCGACCGAGCCGAAGCCGCACGGGTCCCCCTTGCCGATGCTCGGATAGACGACGGCGTCGTTGAGCAGGTGCACCTGCGGGTCGGGCAGGGTGAACCCATAGGTCTTCGCCAGGCCGGGGAACCCGTCGTCCCGGCTCTTGAACTCCGGGCCCATACAGGTCGAGGCCGCGGCCGGGTCCCGCTTCACCAGGGCCGCGTAGTCGGACAGCGTCTTGACGCCGGTCCGGGCCAGTGTCTCCGGGTTGCCCGCGAGGGCGTAGGTGTCGTTGGCGGGCGAGCGTGCCCACCAGGTGACACCGTTGGCGGTGTCGGCCTGTTTGACCGCTTCGTACTGCGCCTGCGGATCACTGATCGGCTTGGTCTGGTTGAGGTAGCTGATCCAGGCGGTGCCGGTGTACTCCCAGTACAGGTCGACCGCGCCGCTGGTGAGCGCCTGACGGACGTTGCTCGAGCCGGTGATGTTGGTCTTGTCCTGAGGGCTCGCCCCGGCCGCCCGCAGTGCGACGAGGGCGATCTGGCCGAGCAGCAGCTGCTCGTCGAACTCCTTGGAGCTGACGCGGATCTGGGCGCCGTTCAGCGCGTCGATCTTCTTGATGGATCCCGCGCCCACCTGAGCGCCGGTCTCGTCCTTGCCGATCGTGCAGCCTGCCGCGAGCGACGCTGACGCGACGAGCGCGAGCACGGCGGCGGTCGTGCGCTGGAGCATCCGCATGGGTGGTCCTCCTTGAAGTCGGTCGAGCTACCTGCCGCGCGGGTGCAGGACCTCCTCGGCGACCAGCCCCAGCCAGTCGACGAAGAGCGCCAGTGCGGCGACGATGATGCCGAAGGTCAGGCTCAGGATCGGGCGGTTCAGCCCGATCCCGGCGACGAGCCCGCCGCCGAGACCGCCGCCGTCGATGAACGTCGCCAGCGTCGCGCTCGCGACGGTGAGCACCAGCGCGGTCCGGATCCCGGCGAGGATCACCGGGACGGCCAGCGGCACTTCGATCCGCCACAGAACGGCCGTCTTGCCCATGCCCATGCCGCGCGCGGCGTCGACGAGGGTCGGGTCGACGCCGTCGAGCCCGACGATCGTGTTGCGCAGCACCGGCAAGGTCGCGTAGACGACGAGCGCCGTCACCGCCGTCGCGGTACCCGTGCCCATCCAGAGCGCGAGCAGCACGACGAGCCCGATCGACGGGATCGCCTGGCCGAGGTTGCCCAGCCCCAGGCCGATGGGCCGGGCCCAGCGGGCGCCGTCACGGGTGAGCAGGATGCCGAGCGGGAGGGCGATGGCGACGGTGCACACCGTCGAGATCAGGGTGAGCCGCAGATGCGCGCCCAGTTCGGTGAGGATCTCGCCGGGGTTGAGGAAACGCTGTTCGATCGAGTCGAGCGGGTGCGCGCGCACGATCATGAAGAGCGACAGCAAGGCGAGGGCCAGCAGGACCGGGCGCACCAGCAGTCCGAGCCGCCGCCGGCGCGGCCGCGCGAGCACCGTGGTGTCCGGCCCAGGTGCCTCCTCCGCGTCCGGGATCGCGGGCGCACGTACCTCGTCGGTGGGCCTGAGCGCGGCGACGAGGCTCGGCACGTCGCACACGCCCAGCGTCGGCACGGTGCTGTCCTCGGTGACCACGACCGCGGTGCTGCCGGTCCGCACCATCACGTCCAGCACCTCCAGCAAGGTGGTGTCGGGCCGGACCGGAGGCAGTTCGTCCGGCCCGTCCGCCTGCCGGAGGTCCAGGTCACCCACCCGGATCAGCGCGAGCCGCTTCAAGTTCCGCTTCGAGCCGACGAAGCTCGCGACGTAGTCGTCCGCGGGCGCGGCGAGGATCGCCTGGGGCGTGTCGTACTGAGCGATCACGGATCGCGGCCGCAGCACGGCGATCCGGTCGCCGATCTTCAGCGCCTCGTCGAAGTCGTGGGTGACGAACACGATCGTCTTGCGCACTTCCCGTTGCAGGCGAAGGAATTCGTCCTGCAGCCGGGCGCGCGTGATCGGGTCGGTGGAGCCGAACGGCTCGTCCATCAGCATGACCGGCGGGTCCGCGGCCATCGCCCGCGCCACCCCGACGCGCTGCTGCTGACCGCCGGAAAGCTCACGCGGGTACCGGATGCCGTGCTCGCGGGTCAGGCCGACGACGTCGAGCACTTCACGCACGCGGTCGGCGATGCGTCGCCGGGTCCAGCCGAGCACCCGTGGCACCACGCCGATGTTGGCGTCCACCCGCAGATGCGGGAAGAGCCCGATCTGCTGGATGACGTAGCCGGTGCTGCGCCGGTGTTCGTCGAGGTCGAGCGCCGACACGTCGGTGCCGCCGACCGTGACGACGCCCCCGGTGGGCTCGACGAGCCGGTTGATCATCCGCATGGTCGTCGTCTTGCCGCATCCCGACGGACCGGTCAGCACGACGATCTCGCCCGCGGGGATCCGCATCGTCAGGTTTTCGACCGCCGGTACCGCTCGTCCGGGGTAGTGCTTGCTGACGTCCCGCAGCTCGATCGTCTCACCACCCATTCCGGCTGATGCTTCCCCGGACACCGCCGGGGCCACCGCTCGCGGGACACGGCGACGTCGCCGCGTGGTCAGCTTGCCGACCACCACGAAGGCCAGGTCGAACAACAGCGCCAGCACCATGATCCCGAACGTTCCGGTGAGGACCTGGTTCAGCGAGTTGACCGAGCCGAACCGGCCGAGCCCGTCGAAGATCTCGTTGCCGAGGCCGGGGCCCTTGACATACGCGCCGATGGCCGCGATACCGATCGTGATCTGCGTCGAGACCCGGATGCCGGAAAGGATCACCGGCCAGGCCAGCGGCAGGCGCACGCGGAACAGCAGTCGCGCGCGGCCGAACCCCATCCCACGCGCCGCGTCCACCACCGCCGGATCGACGCCGCGCAGCCCGACGATCGTGTTGCGCGTGATCGGCAGGAGCGCGTAGAGCACCAGTGCGAACAGGACATTCGTCAGTCCCAGTCCGAACGGGCCGATCAGGATGCCCAGCAGCGCGATCGACGGGATGGTCAGGAACGCCGCCGTCGTCGTGGTCGCCATCGCGCCGAGCCACCGCCGACGATAGGTGAGCAGGCCGAGCGTCATTCCGATCAGCACGGCCAGCGCCATCGCCGCCAGGGTGAGATCCACGTGCAGGATCGCGTCGTTCACGACGTCGATCCAGTTCTCCCGGAGGTACTCCGACAGGCTCAGGGCGCCGCTCCTCGACGTCGCAGGGCAGAAAATCGCCGACCACTCCAGCTTCGACCGGGTCTCAGCCCAACATGTTCACGGGCTCCTGTCCACAGCTCGACGTAAAGATTCGGGACGCGGCCTTGGGAACCCACACGGTCACCGCTGCCCCTAAACTGCGCGACGATTCGATGGCCGAAGGGTGCGGGATGACGAACGAGGTGCTCCAGGACCGGTACGTTCTGGTCCGGGAACTCGGCCGCGGCGGAATGGGAGCCGTGTGGCTCGCCCAAGACCGGCTCTTGGGGCGTCAGGTCGCGATCAAACAGCTCCACACGCTCGACAGTGGTCACGTCGCGTCCCAGCGCTTCATCCGGGAAGCCCGCCTCGCCGGTCAGCTCAGCGACCCGCACATCGTCACCGTCTACGACGCCTTCGAGCACGATGATGTCCCGCACGTGGTCATGGAGCTGCTGGACGGCACCGATCTCGCCGACCACGTCGAACACCACGGCCCCTTGCCCGCGCGTCGTGTCGCCGAGATCGGGCTCGGCCTGCTGTCCGCGCTGACCACCGCGCACACCGCCGGGATCGTCCACCGGGATGTCAAACCCGCCAACGTCATGCTGCCCGCGGGCTCCGTCAAACTGACCGACTTCGGCATCGCCCACTCGGCCACGGACACCCGGCTGACCAGCACCGGCCTGTTGATCGGCTCCCCCGCCTACATGGCGCCCGAGCGGCTCAACGGCCACGACGCCACACCCGGATCCGATCTGTGGGCGCTGGGCGCCACCCTGTTCTACGCGGCCGAAGGGCGGCAGGCGTTCCAGCGGGCCAACCTCGAAGCCACCATGGCCGCCGTCCTCACCGAGAAACCCGTGCTCGACATCGCCCGCGGGCCGCTCGCCGACGCCATCACCGGCCTGCTGGCCCCGGAACGCTCCCGGCTGGATGCCGACGCCACGCGTGCCCTGCTCGAACACGCCCGTGACGGTGACTCCGTCGGACACCCACGGCGGCATCGGACCCGCCTGCTCTGGCTTGCCGCGGCCTCCATCGTCGCGGTCACCGCCGCGGCGATCCTGTGGCCCGGTGGCGATGACCGGAACAGCGCCGCACCGGACTCCACGAAACCTTCGGCGTCACCGACCGTTCAGCCACCGTGTCACCTCGACTGGATCGAGGTCTCCGGCGCGGCGGGCCAGCGGCCCGGCATCACGATTCCCCGAGACTGCGCGCCGCCCGCTTCGCTCGTCACCAACGACATCACCACCGGTACACGCGGTGAACCGGTCGCGGACCGCGACGACGGCCGGCTCCAACTCGACATCAGGACCGAAGCGCTCTCATGGTCGGGAAAGCTGGTCCGGTCGACCTGGAACCTCCAGGCCGCGCCGGAAATCCTGAAGGGGCACCGCGCCGGAGACGGCCTCGCCGGAATGCGCCCCGGCGGCAGGCGCGTCATCATCGTCCCGCCGCACCACCCGTTCTGGTCCACTTTGGACACTTTTCCGCCTGGCGCCTCGTCCTGGCCGTCCGACGAAACCGTCGTCCTGGTCGTCGACCTCGTCAGCTGAGCCCGCCCGGAAGAATTTTCCGGGCGGGCCAAGCGCTTTAGGACACCTTCGGCGTCGCGCGCACGCCATGATGCACGTACGGCTCACCCGTCGGCAAGCTGTAGAAGGTGACCGGCGTCCAGGTCTGGGTACCCGGCGCACGGCAGACGTAGAGCGAGTCGGCCACCGGGACCAGGTCGAACTCCTGCGTCTTCTCCGGCACCAGTTCGGCCAGCGGACCCGTGACGGTCTGCCGGAGCCGGAGTCCGTCCCCTTCGGACAGAACCTCCATCAGCACGCCCGCCCGTTCGTAGACACCGACGTGCCGGGCCCCGTCGACGGTGACCGGGGTCGCCGGCGGTTCCAGCGGCCGCGGCATCGCCACGTCGGCGAGTTCGGCGAAAATCTCCCGGTACAGCTCCTGGAACAGGTCGCGCGTGTTTCCGCCGTTGGTGAGCAGCGTGACGGCGAGTCCTTGATCGGGCAGCAGCCGCAGGAACGCCGACTGGCCGATCGTGTTGCCGTCGTGGCCGATGACCCGCCGTCCGCTCCAGTCGTCGCGGATCCAGCCGAGGCCCCAGGAGTCGCCGAGCGAGTGCTTGTCGGGGATGTCGGTCTGCTTCTCCGCCATCGCGGTGGCGGACGCCGTCGTCAGGATCCGCTCACCAGACGGGGTGAGGCCGCCGGTCAGGTGCAGCCGTGCGAATCCGAGGACGTCCTTGGTCGTGGCGGTGATCAGCCCCGCCGGGCCCATGGCCCGCGGCAGTCCCCAGACCGGCGCGGGCCGCTGTTCGTCGTCCGCGCCGTCGACGTGACCGACGGCGGCGCGGAACATCAGCGCTTCCTCGGGCAGGGTCACGGTGTGGGTGAGGCCGAGCGGGGCGAACAGCTTATCCCGCATCGCGGCGTCCCAGGTCTGCCCGGTGAGCTTCTCGATCACCCGGCCCATCAGCACGAAACCCGAGTTGCAGTAGGAGAACGTCTCCCCGAGCGGATGGTTCTGCGCGGCCTGGTCGAGGATCTCGACGTAGCGCTCCAGCGTGTCGTCACCACGGCCGGTGTCGGTGAAGACGTCGCCGTCGATCCCGCTGGTGTGTGTCAGCAGATGCCGCATGGTCACCTGTTTGGCGACGTCCGGGTCGGCCAGCCGCAGTTCCGGGACGACGTCGGCGATCGGCGCGTCCAGATCGAGAAGTCCTTCGTCGACCAGCTGCATCACCACGGTCGAGGTCCACACCTTGGAGATCGAACCGATCTGGAACACCGAATCCTCGGTGACCTCCACCCCGGTCGCCGTGTTGAGCACGCCGTAGGAAGCGTGGACCTCGGTGTCGTCACCGATCCGCGTGATGCCGAGTGCCGCACCGGGAACACGGTACTTGCGCGCCAGTTCGGCCAGGCGGCGCCGCCAGTGCGCCGCCTCGATCGGCACCCGCGACACCCCGTCCGCCGGAGCCGCGTACTGCTCGACCCAGTCGAGGACACGACGGTTGAAGTCGAGACGGTGCGAGGGCGGACCCTCGAGGATGAACAGATGCGAGCCACCGGGGTACAACACCATCCGGGCCGGGACGCCCCTCGCACGCAGAGCGCCGAACCACTGCTCGGCCTGACCGACCGGGCACCGCTCGTCCTCCGCGCCCTGGATGACCAGCGTCGGTGTCCGCACCTGCGCGACCTTGGCGAACGGCGAGAACTCCTCGTTGGCCTTCTCCCACGACTTGCCGCCGATCTCACCGACCGCCAGGTAGTGCCCCGCGTCCGAAGTGCCCTCCATGCTGGTCAGATCGCTGACCACGCCACCCGCGACAGCGGCGGCGAAGCGGTTGTCGCGGCTGGTCAGGTAGCAGGTCATGAACCCGCCGTAGCTGTAACCCGCGACGGCGAGACGGTCCGCGTCGGCGGTCCCTTCGGCGACCAGCTGGTCCAGCGGTTCGAGGAAGTCGCGGGAATCGGCGGTGCCCCACCCGCCCAGAGCGCCCGTGAAGAAATCCTCGCCGTAGCCGTCGCTGCCCCGCGGGTTGAGCAGCAGTACCGCCCAGCCTCGCGCGACGAGCGCCTGGTGATAGAGGTGGATCGAGTCTGCCGCGCCGTTCCACGCGTTGTGCGGGCCTCCGTGGATGTCGAGCAGCAGCGGCGCGGCGCCGGACCGGGCAGGGTCCCGCAGCAGCCAGCCGTGGACGACGGTGCCGTCGCCGATGGTGAATTCCCGTTCCTCGTGACGGAAAAGTTCGACGTCGGCGACTGAAGCGCCGTGTCGCGTGCGCACGTCGACAGCGCCGGTGACCACGTCGACGACCGCGATCTCACCGAACGAGGTGCCCGTGGCCAGGACGACCACCACCGTGCCTGCCGCGATGTCCATTCCGGACACGACCCGGTCCGCACCCGCGAGGACCGCGCGCGGGTTCCCGCCGTCGGTGTCCACTCGGTACAGATGAGTGCAGCCGCGGTCGCGGAGACCGAACAGCACGGAACCGCCGTCCTCGGTCAGCTTCGGGAGCGCGCCGGGGTAGCCCGAGCCGCCGGCCATCACGTTGCGGTCCAGCGACGCCGTCAGGTCGACGGAGTCGCCGCCGTCGAGCGGGACCCGCAGCAGCCCGAGATGCCCGATTTCGGTGTCACCCCGGCCGGTGACCAGCAGTTCGCGGCCGTCGGCGGTCCAGGTGACCGGACCCGCCATGCCTTCGCCGGAGCCGACCAGCCGCGGCTCGGCGGTCTTCGTGGTCACGTCGAGAACGTAGGCGCCGGAACGGAAAGTCAGGTCCGCGTCGGAGTCCCGTCCGGCGGAGAACGCCAGGTGCGTGCCATCGGGCGACCAAGCGGGATCGCCCGCGTGCCAATCGCCGAAGGTGACCTGCCGGACTTCGCGGGTGGCGACGTCGAGGACGTGCAGATGCTTGCGGATGGTCTTGATCAGCCCGGCGCCGTCGGCCTTGAAGTCCAGCCGCTCCGCCACCACCGGGGCGTTCGCGGGTTCGCCGTCCGCCAGGTCGACCGCGGCCGAGAACGCGATCTTGCCGCCGTCCGGGCTCCACACCGGGCCGCCCGCCCCGAGCGGCAGTTCGGTGATCTGTTCGGCCTCCCCGCCCGACGACGGCAGGAACCACACCTGCGGCGGGCCGTCCTTGGCGCGGAGGAACGCGATCCGCGTGCCGTCCGGCGCCCAGCTCGGTGCCAGGTCGGCGGTGCCGCGGGTGAGCTGCCGGGCTTCGCCGGTGGTCGCGCCGACCTCCCAGAGCGCGTGTTCGTTCCGGTCCTCGTCGCGGTCGGCGGTGCGCAGGACGTAGACGATCCGGCCGCCGTCCGGTGACAGCGAAGGCTGGCTGGGGACGGCGATTCCGTACAGGTCGTCGAGACCGAGACGTCGGGTCATGGTGCGCTGGCTCCTCTGGGGATGGCGAGCTTGTGGCTCTCGTTTTCGCTGAAATGGCAGGCCGCCGAGTGACGTCGTTGTGCCGCGTCCTCGGTCGGATCCGCCTGGAGGCAGAGTCCGCGGTCGGCGCGGACGAGCGGGCCGACCGGACATCGTGTGTGGTAGCGGCATCCGGCGGGCGGGTGATGCGGGTCGGCGGGCTCGACGTCGGCGGTCGGCTCGTCGGCGCCGGTGTCGAGCAGTGAGGTGTGCGCGGACGGCGCCGCGGCGAGCAGGTCCCGCGTGTAGGGATGCTGCGGATCGGTGAGCACCTGCTCCGCCGGTCCGACCTCGACGATGCGGCCGAGGTACATCACCGCGACGATGTCGCTGAGATAGCGGATCACCGCGAGGTTGTGCGAGATGAACAGCATCGACAGACCCAGCCGCCGTTGCACGGACCGGACGAGGTTGAGCACCGCGCCCTGCACCGAGACGTCGAGCGCGGAGGTGATCTCGTCCGCGATCAGCACCTCGGGCCGCCCGGCCAGCGCGCGGGCGAGCGCCACCCGTTGCCGTTGGCCACCGGAAAGCTGCCCCGGCAGGTGCCCGGCGCGGTCCGGGTCGAGGTTGACCAGTTCCAGGAGCCGGGCGACCTCGTCCCGACGCGCGGCGCGGCCGGGAAGAACGCCACGCGGGATCGCCTCGGTGATGGACTCGCCGATGCTCATCCGGGGGTCCAAAGAGGAATACGGGTCCTGGAACACCATCTGCAGCGGAGGACGCCGGGGCAGTTTCCGGACGTCCACCCCGCCCAGCAGGACCCGCCCGGCGGTGACCGGCGAGAGCCCGACGGCGGCGCGGGCCAGCGTCGACTTCCCCGAGCCCGATTCACCGACGAGCCCGACGACCTGTCCGGAAGGGACGGTCAGCCCGACGTGGTCGACAGCGGTGAGCCCGCGCCGTCCGCCGTACCGGACGCTCACCGCGTCGAAGACGAGATCGCTCACTCCGCACCTCCGGCGGTCACGGTTTCCTTGTCAGGCAACGAAGACGTCTCCCAGCACGCGACGCGATGCCCTGATTCCACCCGCTCCAGCACCGGGTCTTCGAGACGGCACCGGTCGGTCACCAGAGGGCACCGGTCGGCGAAGGCGCAGCCGGTGGGGACGCGATCCGGTTCCGGCGGGCGGCCGGGGATCACCGCGAGCGGCGCGTCGCGATCGGTCTCCAGGTCGAGCGTCGCGGCCAGCAGGGCCTTCGTGTAGGGATGCCGCGGCGTCCCGTCCGACGGCAGGTCCTCCACCACCCGGCCCGCGTACATGACCAGCATCCGCTCGCAGGTCTGCGAAACGACCGCGATGTCGTGGCTGATCAGGATGATCGCCGTGTTCCGCTCGCTCCTGGTCCTGGCCAGCAGGCGCAGCAGCTGCCGCTGCACGGTGACGTCCAGCGCCGTGGTCGGTTCGTCGGCGATGATCAGCCGCGGGTCGCCCATCAGGCCCATGCCGATCATCGCGCGCTGCCGCATCCCGCCGGAGAACTCGTGCGGATACTGTTTCGCCCGCCGTTCGGCCGCCGGGATCCGCACCGCGCGCAACCGGTCCACGGCCCGTTCGAACGCCTTGGCCCGCGGAAGCCCCTGATGTTGTTCGGCGACCTCGGCCAGCTGACGGCCGATCCGCCTGGTCGGGTTGAACGAGGTCATCGGATCCTGGAACACCATCGCCAGCGACGTGCCGAGCAGCTCGCGCAGATCCCGTTCCGGGGTCGTCAGCACCGGTTTCCCGGCGAAGTCGAGCCTGTCCGCGGTCACCACGGCCGGCGCTTCGACCAGCCGTGACACCGCCAGCCCGGTCAGGCTCTTCCCCGAGCCCGACTCGCCGACGACGCCGATCGCCTCGCCTGCGCGGACGGTGAAGCTCACCCCGCGTACCGGGACGGTCCAGCCCGTCGGACGCGGGAACGCCACCTGGAGGTTCTCCACCACCAGCACGGCGTCGTCATGCTCCTCGGTGGCGCCCTCCCTGGCGGGGGTGACCTGCCGCGGCGCGAGCTTGCGCCCTCCGGTACGGACACCGATCACCCCGGCGACGGTCTCCCCCACCAGGTTGAAGGCGAGCCCGGCCAGTACCACCGCGACGCCCGGCGCGAGCGCGGCCGCCGGGTTGATGTAGATCCCGTTGAGCCCTTCACCGAGCAGCCGCCCCCAGTCGTAATCCGGTGCCTGGACACCGATGCCGAGGAACGACAGCCCGGAGAACGCCAGCAGCGCGGAGCCCGCGCCGATGGTCGCGTTCACCACCAGCGGTTCGCCGATGTTGGGCAGGATGTGCCGGACCAGCAGGCGGATCCGGCCGACCCCGGAGATCCGGGCTGCGGACACGAAGTCCTGGCCCGCCACGGAAGCCGACAGGGTCTGCGCGAGCCGCGCGAACGCCGGTGCCAGCGCGAACCCGACCGCCAGCACCGCGCCGTGGGTGCCGACGCCGAAGATCACCGAGAAGAACAGCACCAGCAGCAGCCCTGGGAACGCGACCGCGATGTTCACCGCCGAGGTGACCAGCCGGGCGGCGGGCCTCGGCAGCAACGAGGGCAACGTGCCGAGGATGAACCCGGCCACCACCCCGATCACCGTCGCGAGCACGGCCAGCAGCACCGAAAGCCGGGTCGCCACCAGGACCCGGAAGAGGATGTCACGGCCGAGGTCGTCGGTGCCCAGCCAGTGCGCCGCCGACGATCCTTGCGCGATCGCTTCGGTGTCGATCTCGAAGGCCTTGTCGTGCCACAGGATCGGGGCCAGCACGGCGAGCGCGACCACCACGAACAGCAGGGCCGCCGCGAACGCGCCCACCGGGGTGCGCAGGGCCGCGAACCATTTCGCCATCTCAGTTCTCCCGGATCGTCGAACGCGGATCGAGGACGGCCAGCAGCACGTCGACCGTCAGGTTCACCAGCAGCACCCCGATGCCGTAGACGAGCACGATCCCCTGCACCAGCGGATAGTCCTTCTGCAGGATCGATTGCGCGATGGTCGAACCGAGACCGGGCCAGGCGAACACGTTCTCCACCAGCACCGTCCCGGCGACCATCCCGGTCAGCATCAGCCCGCCCATGGTCAGGGTCGCGGTCAGCGCGTTCGGCAGCGCGTGCCGGAGGTAGACCATCCGCGCGGGCAACCGTTTCGCCCGCGCTGTGCGGATGAAGTCCTTGCCCAGTACGGAAAGCGTCTCCACCCGGACGATGCGGGAGAGTACCGAGGCCGGGCCGAGCGCCAGCGCGATGATCGGGAGGACGAGCGAACCGGCGCCTTCGCTCCCGGCCACCGGGAACCAGCCGAGCTGGACCGCGAAGAACGCGACCAGCGCGACTGCCACCAGGAATTCGGGAATGGCCGCGAGCAGCACCGTCGTCGAGGTGAACGCCAGTTCGGTACCCCGCCGCTGCCCACCGCGGGTCAGCACCGCGAACAGGAGCCCCAGCGGGATCGCCACCGCGATGACCACCGCGAAGGCGGGCAACGCGAGCTGCAGGGTGGCGGGCAGGCGGTCCCCGATCACCTCGGAGACCGCCTGCCCGCTCGTCATCGACGTCCCGAAGTCACCGGTGAACAGCCCTCCGAGGTAGTGGAGGTACTGCTGCCACAGCGGATCGTCGAGTCCGAGGGCCGCGCGCCGCGCGTTCACCAGCTCGACCGGTGCGGTCAGGCCGAGCGCCGCCCGGACCGGGTCGCCGGGGATCAGCTGGATCATCAGGAACGCCGTGGTGACCAAGACCCACAGCGAAATCGCGAACCGGCCGAGGCGACGCGCGGCGAACGAGAGCCAGGGATTGCCGCGCAACCCGGCCGGGGCGAGCGCGACCGCCATCAGCTGTACATCCGGATGCTCGACGGGTCGATCGTGCCGAAGTTGACCTTGAATTTCGCGTTGCTGCCGAAGATCGGGATGACCGAGTTGACGTAAGGCACGACGTCCAGCCGCTCGATGAGCGCCGATTCCGCCGCCAGCCAGGTCGCACAGCCGGAGTCGCCGGGCAGCCGCGCCGCCTGGGCGGCCTGCGACGTGTACCGCTCGTTCTCGATATGCGCGAAGTTCGTGCCGCCGGGCGGTTTCGGCCCGGAGACGAACGAGCTGATCTGACTCGGCAGCAGCAGGGTCACCGGTGCGAGCGAGATGTCCCACTCACCGGTGCTGAAGAGCACCTGGCTGGTCCCCGGACTGTCGAGACCCTTGAGCGTCACTTCCGCACCGGCCGCCTTCCACGACTGCTGCATCAGTTCGGCGGTGGGCGCCATCGTCGGACCGAGCTGGGTGCCGTAGATGGCGGTGAGCGCGAGCCGTTTGCCGTCCTTGACCCGGACGCCGTCCGGTCCCGGTTTCCAGCCCGCCGCGTCGAGCGCGGACTTGGCCGCGGCGACGTCGAACGCCGGCAGCTTGCCGCTCACCGCGTCACCGGCGCAGGCCTTGGGTTCGACGGTGACCATCCCCTGGCTCGGCGCCCCGGAACCGCTGGTGAGCACCTTCCCGATCTGGGCGAGGTCGAGAGCCTGCACCAGCGCGCGGCGGACGTTCTGGTCACCGCCAGCCCGGCCGGGCGCCTGGTTGAAGAACATCTCGCCCATCGGCACGGACAGCTCGCCGTGGAACAGCTTCTGGGCACGCAGGCGCTGCTGGTCCTGGCCGACGATCCGGGCGGCGTTCAGCTCACCGGACAGCAGCAGGTTCGACGTGGTCGTCATGTTCTGGATGACCCGGAAGACCACCTTCTCCGGCAGACCGGGCTGCTCAGGCCGCCAGTCCCCCGGTCCCCACGCGTAGTCCTTCCGCCGGGTGAGGGTGTAGTGGTCGTTCGGCACGATCTCGGTCATGGTGAACAGGCCGGTGCCGTACTTTCCCTTGGCCAGCGCCGATCGGTCGGTCACGCCCTTGCCGCAGACGATCGGCATCCCGCCCAGATTGCGCAGCAGGAACGCGTCCGGCGCGCCGCTGGTGAGCGTGATCGTCCGCGCCGCGTCGTCGGCGGTCGCCTTGGTCCCCGGCGCGACGGTGAGCCCGGACATCGGGGACTTGTTGGCGGGATCCCCGACGAAGTTGATGTTCGCGGCGACGCCGCTCGCGGTCAGCGGGGTGCCGTCGTCGCAGGTGATCCCGTTCCGCAGGGTGAAGGACGCCGTGGTCGTGGTGGCTTCGAACTTCTCGGCGAGTCCGGGGACCGGTTTGCCGGTCTCGTCGAGGTTGATCAGGCTGTCGTAGAGGTAGCGGCCGATCTCCAGGGCGGTCGAGAGCACCGTCATCGCCGGGTCGAGCGCTCCCGGATCGGTGCCGATCGCCATGGTGAAGGTCTTGCCTTCGGTGAGTTTCTGGTTCGCGGTCCGGTCCTGCCCGGATTGCGACGTCCCCCCGCACGCGCTCACGGTCAAGGCCACCACGCTCGCGATCGCGGCGGTGAGCCGGGCTTTCTTCATGCGGTTCTCCTACTGGGTCACGGTCTGCGCACGGAGGTGTTCGACGGCGAGCCGGGCGGCCTCGCCGATGGCGGAATCGACCGCGGGCAGGCGGTCGGCGAGGGAGTCGGCGCGGGTGAACACCGCGACCGCGTACCGGCGCCCGTCCACCTGGGTCACCACTCCCGCTTCGTTGCGGACGGCGGGAAGCGTCCCGGTCTTGGCCGCGATCCCGACTCCGGCGGGGAAGCCGGACGAGATCCGGTGCGGCCAGATCTGCTGGGCCATGATCGTCCGCACGCGTTCGCAGGCGGCCGGGTCGCCCGCGCGGTCGGTCCAGATCGCGTCGAGCAGTTCGGTGATCTCACGCGGGGTCGACGACGTGGTGCGTTCCGGGTCGAGCACCGCGAGCTTCCACAGCTGCTCCTCGCTTGCCGCGGCGAGGACGGCCTCCAGGTCGTCGTCCGGTTTCGCGCCGAGATCGGCGATCACCGAGGCGAAGAGGTCTTCGCAACAGCCGATCAGCCGTGTCCTGGTGAGGCCAAGGTCGGTGAGGACCTTGTCGACGGCGTCCTGCCCGATCCGGTGGTAGACGAGGTCGGTCGCGGCGTTGTCGCTCATCGTCAGCATGAAATGCGCCAGATCGCGCCAGCTCATCTCGACGTCGTCCGCACAGCCGGCGGTACCGATGCCGCCGATCCGGTAGCGCGCGGTGACGCGGGTCCGCTCGGTTTCGTCGAGCCGCCCGGCCGCCACCTCACGGGCGAAGGCGACCGCCACCGGGATCTTGAACACCGACGCCAGCACGACCGGATCGTCCGCGCCGACGCCGACCTCGGGGCCGTCGGGGACGCCGACCTCGCGCGCGTGCACGAACCCGCGCGCCCCCGCGTTCGCGAAGACCGCTTCGATCTCGTCGGATATCGCTGTCACCGGCTCACCCGCCGGTCGGCCCGTCCGGTGTGGACGAACATCGCCCGTCCGGTGCCGTCGTCACCGACGAACGCGTGCGGCATGTGCAGGCCGAGCCCGTCGTGTTCGACGACCAGGGTGTCGCCCTTGTAACCGAGCAGCTTGCTCTTCTCCGGCCCCGTTCCGAGATCGGCGAAGATCCCCTTCGGCGTGCGCTCCAGCCACAGTTCGCCGTCCTCGTCCTGGCTGACCACGATGTCCGCGACCTGCGACGAGTATTCGCCGACGTAGCGGGACGGGTCGGCCGGGGTCTCCGCGGCGTCGGGTTCGGGCAGCGGCGGGACCTCGACGCCCGCCAGGTCACCCAGTACCTTCCCGAAGATGTCCCGGTAGAGGTGCATCGGCTTGCCGCCGTTGGTCAGCAGCGCCACCGCGACGTTGCTGCCCGGCACCACCCGCAGGAACGCGGACTGGCCGATGGTGCCGCCGTCGTGGCCGATCACCGGGCCGCCGTCCCAGTCGAAGATCATCCAGCCGAGCCCCCACGCCCCGCCCATCAGGCCGAGGTAGGGCAGTTCGACCTGACGTTCCCACATGGCGCGGGCGGTTTCGGGCTTCAGGACCTGTGTGCCGTCGTCCGCGCGGCCCTCGTTGAGGTGCATGCGCACGAAGGTGAGCAGGTCGCGCGGCCGCATCGCGAGATGTGAACCGGCCGGGGCGTTCGACCGGGTCAACGCCCAGACGGGCGCGGCCACCGGCTCGTCGTCCGGTGTCGGCTGGATGTGGCCGATCGCGGCGCGGTAGCGGATCGCGTCGTACGGCCCGGCGGCCGCGTGGGTCAGCCCGAGCGGGGCGAAGAGGTGCTCGCGCAGGCAGTCGTCGTAGGACTTGCCGCGCAGGACCTCGACGATCCTGCCGAGCACGCAGTACCCGGCGTTGTTGTAGGAGAACATCTCTCCCGGCTCGAACAGCTGGGGGACGTCCGCCAGCGTCGCCACGAGCTTCGCGACGCAGTCGTCGCCCTGCCCGGTGTCGGTGAAGATGTCGCCCTCGAAACCGGAGGTGTGACAGGTCAGCTGCCGGACGGTGATCCGCGCCGCGGCGGCGTCGTCGGCGAGGACGAACTCGGGAAGGTAGTCGCGGACCGGCTTGTCGAGGTCCAGCCTGCCCTCGTCGACGAGCTGCATCGCCAGGGTGGTCGTCCACACCTTGGTGATCGAGCCGACCTGGAAGACCGAGTCCACTGTGGACTCCACGCCGGTGCCCTTGTTCAGGACGCCTGCCGCGTGGTCGATCACCTCGCCGTTCGCGAAGACCGCGACGGCCGCGCCGGGCACCTGATGCTTCGCCAGGAGCGGGGAAAGATTCTCCGCGAGCCAGGTATCGATTTCGGAAAGTTTCGACATGGGCATCCTTGTCCGTGGAAAGGGTGGTCCGGCGGTTCCCGGAATGCTAGGACGGTGACGGGCGTCACCGGTTCGTGCGGAACGACGAGAGCGACGGGAAAATTCATCCGTGCGGACGAATCATTCGCTCCCGGCCTCGGGAAGCCTGAGCCATTCGACGGCCTGCGCCGCCGCGAAGCCGATGAACGCGTCCCGCTCCGGCACTCGCGACCGCCCGTCGACGGCGTCGGTGAAAATCCCTACCGCGTAACGGCCCCCATCCGGGTACTCGACCACACCGACCTCGTTGCGCACCGACGGCAGGGTCCCGGTCTTGCCGCTGACGCGGATCCCGTCGTCCGGGAACCCCGACCGCAGCCGGTGCGGCCACACCTGGAGCTCCAGCCAGCGCCGGACGTCCGCGCACGCCGTCGGCGAGGCGGCCTCGTCGCGCCAGATCAGCGCGAGCAGCCGCGTGATCTCTTCGGCCGTCGTGGCGCAGGTGTGCTCCGGTTGCAACGCGCGCAACGCCTGTATCTGCTCGATCGACAGCTCGGACAGCGCTTTCTCGTCGTCCTCGTAGGAGATCCCGAGGTCCTCCCCGATGCTTCCGAGCACCTCGCCGCAGTCCTGCGGGACCGTGGTGTGCTCGAAACCGAGACGCCGCAACGTTTTCTCCGTCTCGGCCTTCCCGACGCGGGCGACGATCAGGTCGGTGGCGACGTTGTCGCTGATCCCGATCATCAGGATCGCGAGGTCGTACCAGGACATCGTGATCTCGTGCCGGAAGGTGGCGAGACCGTACGGGCTCGGCGTGGGATGCCCCGGCGGGACCGTGACCGGCTCGCCGAGGTCGAGCCCGCCGTCAGCGGCTTGCCTGGCCAGTTCCAGCGCGACCGGGAGCTTGAAGACCGACGCCGTGACGACGGGTGTGGTCTCGTCGATCCCGATCCGGCGGGTGCCGTCGATTTCGGCCGCGTGCAGCCGGACGCGGACGCCGGTCTCCTTCGCGCGGGCGTTGATCGTTTCGATGACTTCAGCGGCGGTGGGCATGGGGACTCCTGTCTTGTGAGTGGCGAGTCTCGTGAGTGGCCGGGGAAAGCTGCTGTGGCCGTGAGCGAGGTTGCGAAAGCCACTTTCGCAACCCTCAACGTTGCGAAAGTCACTTTCACAACGTCTTCCGACGCGCCACCGCACCAGGTGAGCGTCGGGCCGAGGTGGTCGTCTCAGCCGCCGGCCGCCGTGTCGCGAAAGCCACTTTCGCGACACGGGATGTCCCGAAAGTGGCTTTCGCGACCTCGCCGGAGAGGTGCCGGCACCAAACCACCGGCACTCACGACCCCGCCGAGCTGGGACTCGCGGTGGCGAAGGTGAACTGCGCCGGGTTCTGCGGCACCCAGAACGCCATCACGGCGGTGAGGAACGTGGTCACGATGAGGAAACCGAACGCGGCGGTGTAGGAGAAGGCGTCGGCGAGCCAGCCCATCGCGACCGGGGCGACCGCGCCTGCCACCTGGCCGCCGAAGTTCATCACTCCCATGCCGATCCCGGTGACCGCGGTGGGCAGCACGCGCAGCGGCAGGCCGAAGACGGCCATCGTCGCCATGCCGAACACCGCGAGGGCCAGCGTCTCGTAAAGGGTGAACTCCGCCGTGCTGTCCGCGTTCACCATCAGGATCAGCAGCACCACGGTGACCAGTGCGATCGAACTGAGATACCAGCGGCCGTGGTCGTGGAAGTAGCGGTCGAACAGCCAGCCGCCGAGGATGGTCGTGCCGATGCTGACCAGCATCGGGATCGCCGCGAGGACACCGGTCTGGTTCAGCGTCAGTCCCCGTGCCTCCAGCAGGTAGCTGGGCACCCAGGTGATCAGGCCGTAGTTCAGCATGTTGGTGGCGCAGAACAACAGGGTGAACTTCCAGACCACAAAGGACTTCAGCACCTGTTTGCGGGACACCTCCGGCGTCTTCGCCTCGGTGCGGGGAAGGCTGCTCAACGACTTCGGCAGCGCCTTGGGCAGCATCGTCCAGACGACAACGCCGATGATCGCGCCGATCCCCGCCATCCAGAAGAACGTGTGCCGCCAGCCGACCGCCATCAGCAGCGGGCCGACGATCAGCGGCGCCAGCCCCGCGCCGATCCCGCCCGCGGACAGCATCACGCCGGTCACCGTCGCACGGTTGCCGGGAGTGGTCCGTTCGGCGATCGCCTTGAACGAGGCGGCCGGGAAAAGTCCCTGGCATACGCCGAAAAGCCCGCGGACGAGCAGCAGCATGCCGAAGGTGCCCGCCATCCCGGTCATCGCGGTGAACGCCGACCAGGCCAGCAACGTCACCAGCATCGGCCCTCGCGAGCCGTACCGGTCGGCGAGGAAACCCGCCGGGATCTGGCAGACCATGTAGACGAGCGCGAACACGGTCACGAGCCAGCCCTGCTGGGTCTTGCTGAGGTCGAACTCGGCGCCGATCATCGGCAGCGCCATCCCGATGGAGAACCGGTCGATGTAGTCGACCGCCCAGGCGAAGACCATCACCACCATGGTGATGAGCGCCGTCCGGTTGACCCGCCGCGCTGTCCAGGTGTCCTCATTGACCACTGTCGTCATGGCGCCTCCGCGGAAACGTTGGGAGAGAAGGAGAACGGCGAGGGTGGCGCCGATCACTCATTCTGAAACGCGCCCGGCGGGTGGAGTTCGTGCGATCTCACGAACATCCGCCGCCGTTTCAGGCCGGGCTGACCAACGTCAGTCTTCGGCGCCCGGCGGACCCGTCCTCGCGTCGCCGGGCAGCAGCCGCAGTTGCACCATGGCGGCGAACCGCTCTCCCGCGTCGTCGAGGTCGATCTCGCCGACCTCGGCGAGACGTCGCAGGCGATAGCGGAAGGTGTTCGGGTGGACGTAGGCCGCCGCGGACGCGGCGCCGATGTCACCGAAGGCGTCCAGCCAGCACCGGAGGGTGTGCACCAGTTGTGACTGGTGCTGGGTGTCGTAGGCCAGCAGCCGCGCGACAGGTCCTGTCGCGACGTCTCCCCTGGCGGCGGCGAGGTCGGCCAGTTCCAGCATGAGCGCGTCGACGTGGACGTCGTCGGAAGTGGCGACGCGCTTCCCGCCGGCGTTGGTGAGCAGCACGCGCAACGCCCTGTCGGCGCCGTCGCGCGAGGCGCGCAGGCCGGAACCGTCGAGCGCGAGCGGTCCGATGCCGATCGCGGCCGCCGCGCGCCGTCCGGTGCGTTCCAGGAAGGTCGACGCGACCCGCACCGAACGCTCCTGACAGTCGTCGTGGCTGCCGGGCATCGGGACGATGCCGTACGCGACGTCTCCCACGAGAGCGACGGCCGAACGCGGCTGCACGGCACTGAGGTGCATGGCCAGCGCGTCGGCGATGCGCTGACGGTCCGCGATCAGGCGGAGGTCGTCTTCGAGCGCGGGCGCGCCGAGCAGGCCCATGGCGAGCACGATCGACGGCTGGCCGAGCAGACCGAGCCGGGCGATGGCCTCCGGCGCCCCGGAGCCACCTTCGAGCGCCGTGCTCACCAGCTCCGCGCGCAGCCGCCGTTCGACGTCGGCGCCCGCGCGCAGCCGGAGCATGTGCAGCGCGACGAGTCTGGTGGCGTCGATCAGGGCCTGGGTCCGCTCCTCGCTGAGCGGCTCCCGGACCGCTGCCCAGATCGAGCCGAGTATCTCGTCGCCGGCGCGGACGGCGAGCGCCACCCGCGGAATGGCGATGGCGATGTCGTCGTAGCGCTGCGGGTCGACGTAGACGGGTGTGTGGTCGCGGTGCAGCTTCTCGAAGACGCCGTCCCGTTCCAGGCCTCGGGTGAACCGTTCCGGCACCTGGCGGCCGAGGATGGTCTCGACGCGGGAGGGGTCCGCCTCGTCCTGCCGCCCGGAGAACGCGAGGACGCGGGAGTTGCGGTCCTCGATGGTCACCGGCGCGTCCAGCAGAGCGGCGATCGCGTTGGCCAGCGCGAAGAGATCACCCGACGGCATCCCGCCGAGGGTCTGCGGCGAAACCTCACCGACGTCGTCCTCGGCGAGCAAGGTCCTGAGCAAGGCGGCGAGATGAGCCCAGGACGCGCCGCGCGCCAGCCCGAGCAGGGCGACCCCGGACGAGTCCGCGGCTCGCCGGAGTTCCGGCGCCGGGGTGACGGGAGAACGGACGACGAGCGCCGCCGCGCCCCTCGCACCCACGTCGTGCAGAAGGCGGACGACCTCGTCCTGCTCCCGCACCCCGACGCCGAGCACGACGGCTCCGCCAGGGATGTCGGATTCGTCGTGCGGATCGTGGATGACCACCCCGCCGAGCCGCTTACGGGTGGTCCTGCCGACCGCGATCGGCTCCAGGAGCACGTCCCCGAGGTCCTCGAGGACGCGTCCCAAGCTCGTATGCGGCTTGCTGGGCACCGGTGTCAGCACCCCCCGAAGTTAAACCCGGTTTCGCCGAACCGATTGGTTCGTCTCGACCAAATCTAACCTCGGAATTCGTAGCGCGCTACGAACCGATCCACACCTTTCCGGTGGTGACCTCGTCCAGGAGATCGGGAATCGGGGTCACGCCCAGGCCCGGTCCGGTCGGCACCGGCAGCTGCCCGGCCTCCAGCACGAACGGCTCGGTGATGTCCGTGCGGTAGAACCGGCCGGACGCCGACGTGTCACCCGGCAGCGTGAAGCCGGGCAGCGACGCCAGCGCGACGTTGGCCGCCCGGCCGAGGCCGGTTTCGATCATCCCGCCGCACCACACCGCGACCCCGTGCGCCGCGCAGACGTCGTGCACCCGGCGGGCTTCGAGGTAGCCGCCGACGCGGCCCGGTTTGATGTTGACGATCTGGCAGGCGCCGAGCTTGATCGCGTCCGCCGCGGCCTTGGCGGAGACGATCGACTCGTCGAGGCAGATCGGCGTCCGGATGCGCTTGGCCAGTTCGGCGTGGCCGAGCACGTCCTCTTCTTCGAGCGGCTGCTCGATCAGCAGGAGATCGAACGGGTCGAGCCGCGACAGCAGCGGCGCGTCGCCCAGGGTGTACGCGGTGTTGGCGTCGACCTGGAGCAGCACGTCGTCACCGAAGCGCTCCCGCACCTGCCGCACCGGCTCGACGTCCCAGCCGGGTTCGATCTTCAGCTTGATCCGGACGTAACCCTCGTCGAGGTAGCCGCCGACGACGTCGAGCAGCTGCGGGATCGAGTCCATGATCCCGACCGAGACGCCGCAGGCCACGGAGTCGCGAACGGACCCCAGTTCGGCCGCGAAGGACCGTTCATGCGCGCGGAGTTCGGCGTCGAGGACGGCCATCTCCAGCGCCCCCTTAGCCATCCGGTGGCCTTTGAACTTCGCCAGCAGCGGCGTCACCTTGTGCGCGGTCACGTCGTCCGCGGCCAGCAGGGCCGGGATCAGATGGTTGCGCAGCACGTGTTCGGCGGCGTCGTTGTACTCCGACGAGTAGACCGGCGCCGCCATCGTGACGCATTCGCCCCAGCCCTCGCCCGCCGGGGTCACCGCGCGGACGAGCAGGAGTTCCCGTTCGGACTGCGTCCCGAACGACGTCCGGAACGGGGCCACGAGCGGCATCCGGAGCCGGCGCAGTTCCACACCGCTGAGTTTCACGACTGCTCCTTCGAGATCACGTACCAGCCGGCACGATCGAAACCGGCGACCTTGGCGTTGTCCGCCATCAGTCCGCCGAGGACTTCGCGCAGGGCGACGCGCCACGCGTTGCCGCGACCGGGATCGGTGCGGCGTAACCGTTCGATGTCGGGCGGGACGGCGACGAGCACGGTCCGCCCGTCCGCGGATCCGATGCTCGGACCGCCGTCGGAGTCGACCGACAGCGCCTTCACCGCGCCCAGCGCTTCCGCGTCGATCAGGACGGGATCGCCGAAAGCGGCGGCGCGGACCTCCGGACTCGCCAGCTCCCAGCCGACCATCAGCCGGTCGGTGTCACCCGAACCGTTGATGCTGTCCTCCATCGGACCGTAGAAGTCGGGCAGGTAGCCGATCGGCCGCGCGCCGAGTTTCCCCAGGTTGAAGTAGGCGTTGCGTCGCACCAGCGGATCGAAGGTCCAGGTGACCGTCGAGACGTCCTGGGACAGCGCCCAGGCGCGCTGGTGCAGTTTGAGCGCGCGCCCGATCCCCCGCCCCACGCCGGCGCCGGCGACGCCGGCGATGTGACTGTGCAGGCTGCCTTTCCCAGGGTTGCCGAAGAAGCCGAAACAGGCCCCCAGCAGTTCGCCGTCCTCGAACGCGCCCGCGACGTAGTTCCCGGCCGAGGACATCGCACGGAGCAGCTCCGTGCTCACCGGCCGGGAGCCGGGCGCGGACTTCCAGATCGACTCGAACAGGCCGACCACGGCGGCCAGATCGGCGATTTCGGTGAGTTCGCGGATTTCGACGCCCGAAGCCACGGCCGTGGCCCGCGCGGCGGCGACGGCTTCGGCGCGCACCTCGGCCGACGACGGGCTTTCCGTATTCGTCGCAAGATTCGTCACGGGACAATCCTTTCCCGGCACGGTGGCCGAGTCACCGTCGCGCCGCACCAGATTCGCCCGCGGGATTCGTCGCGCCGGACGGACCCCGCTTCGCGAGAACGTTTTCCACGAGTGCGGCCAGCAAAGCGGTCCGTCGCGGCAGTTCCGCGACGATGACGTGTTCGTGATCCGCGTGGGCCCCGCCGCCGACGGCGCCGAGACCGTCCAAGGTGGGAATTCCCATCCCCGCGGTGTAATTGCCGTCCGAGGCGCCGCCGACCGACGCGGAAGCCAGTTCCCCGAGCCCGAGTTGGCCTGCCAGGTCCTGGGCCAGCTCGAACAATCCCGCCGACGAGCTTTCTTCGAGCGGCGGCCGGTTGATCCCGCCGGTCACCCGGACCTCGGCGTCCTCCAGTACCGGACGGAGGTCCCGCATGGCCCTGTCGACGCGGAGTTGCTCGGCTTCGTTCCACACCCGCACGTCGACGGCGACACCCGCGGCGGCGGGAACGGTGTTCACCGTCGTTCCCGCCGAGACGACGGTGGGGGTCACGCTGGTCCCGGCCGCCGGATCGGCGATCGCGGCCACCGCGAGGATCTGATGGGCGATCTCGATTCCCGCGTTGATCCCCTTCTCCGGTTCGAGACCGGCGTGCGCGGCGCGCCCGACCACCTCGACTCGGTAATGGGAAACGCCTTTGCGGCGGCATTTCAGCGCGCCGCCGTCGGCCGAGGCCTCCAGCACGAACGCGGCGTCGCACCCCGCCGCCGATTCCTCGATCAGGGCACGGGACGACGGCGAGCCGATCTCCTCGTCACCGGTGACCAAAATGGACAGTCCGCCGCGATCGGGCACGGTCGCGGCGGCGTGCAGCGCCATCACGACCCCGGCCTTCATGTCGAAACATCCGGGTCCGCGCAACACGCCGTCCCGGATGGAGAACGGATGTGTCTCCAGCGAACCGTGGGGCCACACCGTGTCGTGGTGGCCGAGGAGCAGGACACGAGGCGGCCCGTCGCCGAAGCGCCAGCGCAGATGGGTGACCCCGTCGACGACGATCCGCTCCGGCTCCACGCCGAGCAGCCTCCGGCCCATTCCGGCCACCACTTCGGCGCTGCGGGCCACCGCTTCGTGATCCGACGACGGCGACTCGCAGCGGACGAGCGTCTCGATGTCGGCGAGCAGGTCGCTCATCGCGGCTCACCCCGCAGCGGCTTGCCGGGGAAGGCGTCGGTGCGCAGGTTCCCGTCGGTGACGACAGGAACGCCCGAAACGAACAGATGCCGGACGCCGACCGAAGGCCTGGTCGGGTCGAAGTAGGTCGCCGCGTCGGTGATGGCGTGCGGGTCGATGGCGACGATGTCGGCGTCGGCACCGACGTTGAGCCTTCCCTTGGCCAGTGCCCCCGGCGCGACCTCGTCGAGCACGCGCGCCGGCAAGTAGGAGCAGCGACGGAACGCCTCCAGCCAGGTCCAGGCCTTGCTCTCGCGCACCATCAGGCGCAACGTCTTGGCGTACGTCCCCGCCGTGCGCGGATGCGTCGCGCCGCCGGGCGGCAACGGCCATTCGGTGCTCTCACTGGTCCCGTTCTTCCAGTACACGGGCAGCGCGTCGCTGGCGACGATGGCGTCGGGGAACACGAGCGCCTGGTGCAGCAGACCGAGGTCGCGCGGGTTGCTTTCGTCGAGGAACTCCAGGATGCACGGCGCGCCTTGGTCTTCGGCGCGCACCTGGAGCAGGCGTCCCTCGTCGGCGATGCGCTCCCCCGTCTCCAGCATGATCACACTGGACGGCGACAGCCCCTTCATCTTGAGCCGTTCGGGTGAGAGGAACGCCGCGCCGATCGCGGTACTGCCCGCACCGTACGGATAGGCCTCGACGGTCACCCGCGACCCGGCCGCGCGGCCCGCTTCCAGCGCCGCGAGCACCCGCTCGATCTGGTGACCGGACGTGCTGTTCACGTGGCAGTGGTGCATCGCGGCACCGGTCTCGGCCGCGACGATCGCGATCTCCGCCGAGCCGTCGACGGGTGTCTCGGGGTTCACCTCGACCAGTTCACGGACGTGGGTGTATGTCGGCGCCCCGGCCTCCTTCGCGAGGCGGGCCAGCGCGAGGAACTCACCAGGGTCGGTGTCGGGCGCGTAGCCGAGGAGCACGCCGACGCCGAGCGCGCCCGCGGCCAGCTCACCGTCCACAAGGGACAGCCAGGCCGCCAGTTCCTTCGGCGACGAAGACCTTTGCCAGACCGGGTTTCCGAGCACGGCGAGACCGCTGTCGATATTCGCGTCCGGCTCGATCCCGGCGAGCACCTGCGCCCGCGCGGCACCCCAGGACGCGGAGAACCCGTAGTGCAGCGGACGTCCCGCCGCCGCGGCCTCGGCGTACGCCCGCTCGATCGGCATCAGCCCGGCTTCGAGGTCGAGCGCGGTCGTCACCCCGTCCATCGCCTGCAGCCGCTGGCCCGCGATGGTGTGCACGTGGCTGTGCAGGTCGATGAAACCCGGCCCCACGACGAGCCCGGTGACGTCGATCTCCATGTCGCCCGGCTCGGCGGTCAAACCTTCCCCGACGGCGGTGACCACCCCGTCGGATACCAGCACGTCGGCCGTGCCGTCGAACCCCGTCGCCGGGTCGATGACACGACCGCCACGCAAGAGTGTCCGCATGCTTCGCCTCCTTGGATCGCCTCGTTCATGGCGACCCTAGGAGGTTTCGGCAGGTGTCCGTTCGTACCGGGCGACGAATCCGCGCCCTCGGGTCCATCCGCCCGCACGAACCGCTTTCCACTCCTCGTCCGGGTCACTGGGTGGCCGGAGGTCAGCAGCAGCCACCGCCGGGTGCTCGGCCTCACGGGCGGTGTCGCGAAAGCCACTTTCGGGACGTCTGGTGTCCCGAAAGTGGCTTTCGCGACACCCGAGACCGCAAGTGAGTCGCTAGCGGTTCCGGTGCTCCGCGATGATCTCCGCGTACCGGTGCCCGCTCGCCTTGACCGTCCGGACCTGCGTGTCGTAGTCGACCCGCACGAGCCCGAACCGCTTGCTCAGCCCGCTGTCCCATTCGAAGTTGTCGAGCAGCGACCAGGCGAAGTAGCCCTTCACCGGAGCGCCCGCCTCGGCGGCACCGGCGACGGCGCCCAGGTGTTCCTCCAGGTAGGCGATGCGGTCGGCGTCGTGGATCGATCCGTCCTCGGCGACCTTGTCGTCGAAGGCGGCCCCGCTCTCGGTGACGTAGATGGCCCGTGCGCCGTATTCGTCGGCGAGCCGGTGGATCAGATCCGCGAGCCCCTGCCCGTGGATCTCCCAGCCCATCGCGGTCGTGGCGGCCCCTTCGACGGGCACCTGCCTGGCACGCGGTACGGGGCCGTTCGGGTCGGCCTCGACGATCTGGCGGAAGTAGTAGTTCAGCCCATGGAAGCCGACCGGGGTCGAGATCACTTCGAGGTCGTCCCCGACCACGGGCGGCTCGACGCCGTAGACCTCGATCATGTCCGCCGGGTAGCCGCGGCCGTTCGACGGGTCGAGCCACCAGCGGTTGACGTGCCCGTCCATCCGGGCCGCCGCCTCGACGTCCTCGGCGGCGTCCGACGCGGGCTCGATCCCGCTGAGGTTCACCACCAGGCCGACGTTGGCGGGCTCGGCGGCGTTCGCGGTGATCGCCTGCACGCCGAGGCCGTGCGCGAGCAGGAGATGGTGTGACGCGTGGATCGCCTGCTCGAGGTCCTTGATCCCCGGCGCGAAGCGGCCTTCGAGGTAGCCGAGCCAGGCCGAGCACAACGGCTCGTTGACGGTGTTCCAGTCTTTGACCCGGTCACCGAGTTTCGCCGCGACGACAGCAGCGTAGTCCGCGTACGCGTAGGCCGTGTCGCGCTCGGGCCAGCCGCCGTTCGCCTGCAGTGCCGAGGGCAGGTCCCAGTGGAACAGCGTGGCGAACGGCCGGATCCCGGCTTCGAGCAACGCGTCGACCAGCCGGTCGTAGAAGCCGAGACCGGCGGCGTTGACCTCGCCGCGGCCGGTCGGGATCACCCGCGGCCAGGCGACCGAGAACCGGTACGCGTCCAGGCCCAGCTGCTTCATGATGCCGAGATCCTCCGGCCAGCGCCGGTAGTGATCGCACGCGACGTCGGCGGTGTCGCCGTTCAGGACGGCACCCGGCACCCGGACGAAGTCGTCCCAGATGGACGGCAGGCGGCCGTCGACGTCGACGGCGCCCTCGACCTGGTACGAGGCGGTGGCCGCACCCCACAGGAAATCGGCGGGCAGGTGCAGGTTCAAGGCAGACCTCTCTTCGGCGATGCGGGTCATTTGACGGCGCCGGCGGTCAGACCGGCGACGAGATAACGCTGGAGCAGCAGGAATCCGGCGACGACCGGCACGGAGACGATCAGGGACGCGGCCATGACCTGGTTCCAGTACACCTGGACCTGGGTGGAGTACTCCTGGAGCCCGACGGCGAGGGTCCGCGTGCCCGAGTCGGTCATCACCGACGCGAACAGGACCTCGCCCCAGGCGGTCATGAACGAGTAGATCCCCACCGCGACGACGCCCGGCATGGCCGCCGGGACGACCACCCGGATCAGCGCGCCGAGCGGCCCGGTGCCGTCGACCATCGCGGCCTCGTCGAGTTCCTTGGGGATCGAGTCGATGTAGCCGGCGAGCATCCAGATGGCGAACGGCAGCGAGAAGGTCAGGTAGGTGATGATCAACCCGAGCCGCGAGCCGTACAGGACGATGCCGGTGGTGTTGCCGATGTTGACGAAGATGAGGAACAGCGGCAGCAGGAACAGGATGCCGGGGAACATCTGCGTGGACAGCACCGTCAGCTTGAAGAAGTTCTTGCCGCGGAACCGGAAACGGCTCAGGGCGTATGCCGCGAAGATCGCGATCACGACCGAGAGGATCGCCGCCGACCCCGAAATGACCAGGCTGTTCACGAAGTAGTCGGCGAGCGGGATGGTCTCCCAGATGTCGAAGAACGGCTGGATGGTCAGCGTCGTCGGGATCCACTCCCATTTGCCCTGTACGTCCCCGAGTGGTTTGAGCGACGACGAAACCATGGCGTACAGCGGCACCAGGGTGAACAGGGTGAGGAAGCCGAGGACGATCCGGCGGGCCCACGGGACCCAGCGAGGCTCAGACAACGGCGTTCCTCCTTCGCGCGGTCAGTCCCAAGTAGACGGTGCTGACGACGAGCAGGAACAGCAGCAACAGCACCGACATCGCCGAGCCGAGACCGAAGTTCCAGGTCACGAAGGAACTCTGGTAGATGTGGATCGAGATCAGCGACGCCTCCTTCGGCGCGGACGCTCCGAAGAGGACATACGGTGTGTTGAAGTCGTTGAAGGTCCACAGGAACAGCACCAGCAGCAGGACCTGGTTGACCGGCCGCAGCATCGGCTGGGTGATCGCCTGGAACTGCCGCCACCAGCCCGCGCCGTCGATGGCCGCCGCCTCGTACAGTTCGCCGGGGATGTTCTGCAGCCCGGCCATCACGATCAGGAACGCGAACGGCCAGTTGCGCCAGACCGAGACCACCACCAGCGACCAGAAGCTGTTGTCCCCGATGAGCCAGAAGGAATCGGTGCCCAGCAGGTCGTTCACCAGGCCGGTGTCCTTCTGGAACATGAACGACCAGGTGATCACCGCCGCGTACATCGGCAGCGCGTACGGCACCAGGAACAGCGTCCGGAGCACGCCACGGCCCCGGAAGTTCTTCTGCATCAGCACGGCGGCCGAGGTCCCGAAGAGCCAGCAGAACCCGACCGAGAGGACGGTGTAGAGAACGCTGATCCAGAACGACCCGAGCAGCGACTTCCCCGCCGCGGAGTTGAAGTCCAGGACGAACTTGTAGTTGTCCAGTCCGGCGGGCGGCGCGGTGGTGAAGTCCCGGATGGAGAACTGCGTCAGCTTGAAGAAGCTCATCACGAGCCCGGCGATCATCGGGATCAGGTGGACGAGCAGTTCGAGCAGGATCGCGGGGAGCAGGAGCAGGTACGGCAGCGCGACCCGGCGCCGCTTGCGCCGGACCCGCTGAGGTCCGGGCGCCCCGGCCGCGTTCACGGCCGGGGCGTTGTCGAGCGCGGTCGGCATCAACTACCGGCCGCGATCTGCTGGTCCGCCTGGTTCAGCTGGTCCCGGATCTTGGCGCCGTCGACGGGCTTGCCCGCGGCGACGTCGGCGAACATCGCCTTCATCGCGGTGCCGATCAGAGTCTCGAACTGCGACTCCTGCGGAACCTGCGGCATCGGCTCGGCCGAGTTCGCGAGCACGTTCTGGAACACCTTGACGTCCTCGGTCTGGAACGCCGCGTCGCTGTAGGCGTCCTGGACGGTCGGCAGCGAACCGTAGGTCTTGTTGAGCAGCGCCTGCTCCGGCGCCGAGACCATGAACTTCACGAAGTCCAGTGCGGCGTCGGGGTTCTTGGTGCCCTTGAAGACCGACATGTTGATCCCCGCGACGAAGCTGCTCACCTTCCGGCCGTTCGGCGGCGCGGCGGCGGGCAGCGGGATCGGCGCGACCCCCAGGTTCGCCATGTCCATCCCGATGTTCTTGAACGAACCCGCGGACGCCTGGTTCATGAACATCGCGGCCTTGCCGTCCGAAAGGTCCTTGAGGGACTTGGCGGTGTCGGCGTATTCGGCGTTGGCCGGGTTGACGATCTTGTCCTTCTGCATCAGGTCGACGAACTGCTGCACGGCCGCGACCGAGGGATCCGATGCCAGCTGCGGCTTGCCCTCGGGGGTGAAGAACTGCGCGCCCTGCTGGGCGCCGAGGATCGCCGCGTGGTGGCTGTTCTCGGTGACCTGACCGGCCTGGAGCGAGAGCCCCCACTGGCCCTTCTCCGGTTTGGTGAGCTTCTTGCCGTCCTCGACGAGTTCCTCCCAGGTGGCAGGCGGCTTGGCGATGCCGGCCTCCGCGAAGAGCTTCTTGTTGTAGTACAGGCCGTACGCCTGACCGTAGAGCGGCACGCCGACCGGCGGCTGCCCGCTCGCCCCGGTGGCCGCCAGCGACGGGCCGAGGAACCGCGACTTGCCCCCGGCCTTCTCCAGCGCGGCGTCGTCGAACGGCAGGAACGCCCCGGTCGCCTGCAACGAGGCCGACCAGGTGTTGCCGATGTTGAGCACATCCGGCCCCTTGCCGGAGGTGGTGGCCGCGAGGATCCGGTTGAGCAGATCCGTCCACGGGACGACCTCGAGCTTGACCTTGATCCCGGAGGCCTTCTCGAACTTGTCGAGTTCGGGCTGCAGGACTGCCTTGTCGTTGTCGAGGCTGGTGCCCTGATTGGAAGCCCAGTACACGAGCTCCTTGGGAGCACTGGACGACGTGTCGCCGCCGCCGCACGCCGTCGTGGCTGCGGCCGCCAGCGCCAGTACGAGCGCGGGAGCGATCTTTCCGATTCGCATCGATGGTCCTCGGGGTGAGTGGCCAAGCCGCGTCCGGAGCTGTGATCCGTGACACGCCTTATTTCAGGGCTTGAGTTAAGGCTAGACACAACGCTGCCGTCAAGACCCGGACGCCGATTGGTACCCGGCGATCGCAGGTGAGCGATTACCAGGTCAGCCCCGATTCCCGTGAGAGATCATCGCAGACCGGGACGGCCGGGCGCCACGCTCACTTTCCGGTGAGCACGTCGATGGCCTGTCCCCGGTGCGCGGCGAACAGCTCCAGCGCCCTCTCGCCGTCGCGATCACGAAGAGCCGACGCCAGCCGCCGGTGCTCCTCCGGAATGCTCGCGAGATACCCCTCGGAGTTCACGCCGATCCGCGTCAGCAGGAACAGGTGCACCTGCGACCGGATCGCCTGCCACGCCTCGATGAGCCGCCGATGCCCGGAAGCCGCGTAGACCACGTCATGGAAGTCGATGTCGCAGCGCACCATCTCGTGCTCGTCGCGAGCCCGGTCCATCCGCTCGACGACCTCGTCGATCGCGGCCAGTTCCGCCTCGGACGCGGAAGCGACCACCAGCCGGACGGCGAGTTGTTCCAGCGCCGAACGGAGACTGTCGAGTTCGGCGACGTCCACATCGGACAGCGTCGTGACGATCGCGCCGCGGTGCCATTCGCTGCGGACCAGCCCCTCGCGCTCCAGCTTGAGCAGCGCTTCGCGCACCGGGCCGCGACTGACGCCGAGTGCCTCCGAAAGCTCCACCTCGCGCAACTGCGCGCCAGGCGGATAGGCGCCACCGAAGATGGCGTCCCTGACTCTGTCCGCGACCTCGTCCGCCAGCCCGCGACGACGCGCCGGCACAACCCTGCCGGGTTCGCTCATCGTCACCCTCCCTAGGAGGGCCCGATCTTAGCGGCCCACGCTTTGTCCTAATGTTAACATTCAGACATGACTATCCTCGACTCCTCCATTCCGCGCTTCCACCTCGCCATGCCCGTCGACGACCTGGCCGCCGCGCGCACCTTCTACGGCGAAGTCCTCGGCCTCGAACAGGGCCGCAGCTCCGACACCTGGATCGACTGGAACCTCCACGGCCACCAGTTCGTCACGCATGTCGCCCCGGACCGGCCGAAGCAGATCCACAACCCCGTCGACGGACACGACGTGCCCGTCCCCCACTTCGGCCTGCTCCTCACCGTGCCGGAGTTCCGGAAGCTGGCCGACCGGCTGCGCGCGGCGGGCACCTCGTTCGTCATCGAGCCCTACGTCCGGTTCGAAGGCCAGACCGGCGAACAGTGGACGATGTTCCTGCTGGACCCGGCGGGCAACGCCCTGGAGTTCAAGGCGTTCGCCGACGACTCGCAGGTCTTCGCCGCCTGAGCCCCGATCCACCCGGAAGCGCGGATTGATAATCCCCACATTATCGATCGGTGCGGCTTTCCGCGTTGATCAAGGCCTGCCGCCGGGAGATGCTTGTCCTGTCAGCGAGCCTGCTGAACACGGAAAACCAAGGAGACGCCACCATGTTCGACCCCATCCTCCTCCGGGCCGCCGACGCCGAGATCGTCAGCGACGCGCCGGGCAGTGACATCACGCTGCTGGCCGACTCGGACACCACCGACGGGGGCTTCACCGCGAACCGCGCGACCCTGAAGGACGGCGTCTTCGGTACCCCGGCCCACTTCCACACCCGCGCGACCGAGTTCTTCTTCGTGCTCGAAGGAAAACTCCAGGTGCTCGTCGATGAAACCCTGCACACCCTGGAGAAGGGCGACTTCCTCGCCGTGCCGCCGCAGGTGCCGCACGCGTTCGGGCCCGAGGCCGGTTCGGACGCCGACGTCCTGGTGACCTTCACTCCCGGCATGGCCCGCTTCGATTACTACCGGCTCCTCGACCGGGTCGCCCGCGGTGAAGCCGACCCGTCGGAGATCGCCGCGTCGTCGAAGCAGTACGACAACCACTACGTCGACAGCCCGATCTGGCGCGCCGCCCGCGGCCAGTGAGCGTCAGTCGATGACCGCGGTCGCCTCGACCTCGACCAGGTGCTCGGGCACGTCGAGTGCCGCGACACCGATCAGCGTGCCCGGCGGGACCGGGGTGCCGCCCAGTTTGGCGGCGGCCCGGTCCACGCCTTCGAGGAACAGGGCGAGTTTGTCCGGGGTCCAGTCGACGACGTAGACGGTCATCTTCGCGACGTCGTCAAAGGTGGCGCCTGCCCCGGCGAGCGCGGTGCCGATGTTCAGGTAGCACTGTTCGACCTGGGCGGCGAGATCTCCTTCGCCGACTGTGGCACCGTCGGCGGCCCAGGCGACCTGTCCCGCGATGAAGACCAGCTTCGACCCCGTCGCGATCGACACCTGCCGGTAGGCGGGGATCTCCGGCAGTCCCGCCGGATTCACCAGGGTGATGCTCATCGGTACTCCTTGCTCTTGGTCACTTGTGGTTACCCAGGAACTGTAGGAGAGTGTGCGGCGACCTGGAAGAACGCACCTTTTCGTGACTGGGGAACCTGATGGTGACCAAGCAGCTCAGCGGCAAGACCGACGACGCGGACCTGATGCGGGCGGACTCGCTGGCGCGGGAGATCTTCTCCGACATCGCCAACAAGTGGGCCCTCCTGATCATCGAGATGATCGGCGATCGCACCCGGCGGTTCACCGAACTGCGGAACGACATCGAGGGCATCAGCCACAAGATGCTCACCCAGAACCTGCGGATGCTGGAACGCAACGGCCTGATCGAGCGGACGGTGCATCCGACCGTGCCGCCGCGAGTCGACTACACCCTCACCGAGGCGGGGCACGGACTGCGCGCGACGGTCGACGGGATGTGCGACTGGACCCACCGGTTCCTCGGCCACATCGAAGACTCCCGTCACCGGTTCGACGCGCCTGTTAACGGTTAACGTCCTGGCCAGAGCTTCGACCGGTTCAATTACCCGCTGTCGGCGATCTATGCTCGTCGCGTGACCTCCGGCGGAGCGGAACACCGGCCAGGGTTCGAGCGGTTGCTCCGCGACGGGCCCTTCGCCGACGCGCTGCGCGAGGCGATCCGGATGCGCGGCCTCAGTCTCGAACGCCTGCGTGACCATCTGCGCGCTCGCGGCATCTCGATCACCGCGGCGACGCTCAGCTATTGGCAGTCCGGGCGCAGCCGTCCGGAGCGCCGGGATTCGGTGGTCGCGCTGCGGCACCTCGAACAGGTGCTGGAGGTACCGCCCGGCTGCCTGACCACACTGCTCGGCCCGCCGCGCGCACGCGGCCGATGGCCTGCCCGCGCGGACGACCTGCCGGAAATCGGCCGGTTCTGGCCGGACCGGACACGGATCGACGCGGCTGTCAGCGAGGTCGACACCCGGTGGGACGAACGGCTGACGAGGATCAGCCAGCACGACGTCGTCTCCGTCGGGCCCGGCAAGGAAGAGCTCGCGTTCCGGTCGCGGCAGGTGCTCCGCGCCGAGGCCGACGGCCCGGACCGGTGGGTGATGATCGTCCACATCGACGAGCACGACCGGCCGCTGCCCGAGGTGACCTCGCTCCGGGGCTGCCACCCCGGCCGGAGTGTGCATCGCCCCGAAGACGGACTTCTGGTGATGGAACTGCTCTTCGAACGGCCGCTCGCAAAAGGCGAAACGGTCATCACCGAGCACACTCTGGTGAACGAGCGCCCGTTTCCGCACGCGACGAGCTACGAACGCAAATTCCGCCTGCCCGCCCGTGAATACGTGCTCGAGATACGCTTCTCCCCCGGCGTCCTTCCAGCACGATGCCGACGATATTCCGAACAGGACGGACAATCCGCCGAGTGGGCGGACGTCTTGCCTGGCGAAGATTCCGTGCACGGCGTCGCCTTGAATTTCGGCCCTGGCCGGTTCGGCTTCGAATGGGACTGGGACTCTTAATTGTTAACGACTCGCGGGGCTACGCCTTCGCGAGGTGAGGGAATTACCGTCAGCGCACCTTCTTTCGATTCGAGGAGTGCGCATGCGAGTCCTTTCTTGTCTGAGTCTCGTGGCCTTGGCCGCCTTGGGGCTCAGCCCGGCGGCCGGTGCCGCGGCACCGGCCCATCCGGACGCCGAAGTGAACGGTGTGGCCGCCGCGTTCGGCCTGACCGTGTCCGAAGCCGAATCCCAGCTGGCCGCGCAGGACGAGGCCCACCGGCTGGCCACGTCGCTCCCTGACGGACTGCGCGCCCGCTCAGCCGGGCAGTGGTTCGACGCGGCCGCGGGCAAGCTGACCTTGGCCGTCACGAACGCGGCGGACGCCGACGCGGCCAGGGCCGCCGGTGCCGAACCGCGGCTGGTTTCCCGGAGCAAAGCCGATCTCGACCGGACAGACGAAGCCGTCCGGTCACTCGTCGGCGACGGTGTCCCCGGTGTGTTCGGCTGGGGTGTCGACGTCCAGAACAACGAGGTCGGGATCTCGGTGGATCGCTCCCGCAAGACCGCCGAGACCGAGAGTTTTCTCTTCAGGGCAAGGGATCTCGGAGTGCGGATCACCGAAACCGGGTCTTCGCCGGTTCAGCAGGCAGGCACGATCCAGACCGGCAGCCCGTGGTGGCCGGGTGGCGAGAGCAATTGTTCGGTCGGCTTCGGCGCGACCGATTCCGCGGGCGGCAAACACTTCCTCACCGCCGGGCACTGCACCAACGACCGCGATCAGGCCGCTTACGGCGCACAGGGTCAGCAGAACCGGATCGGCACTTCGAACGTCGGCGGCACTCGCAGCGTCAACGCCCGCGAAGGCGACATGGGCGTGGTCGCGGTGACACAGTCCGGCTGGGAACTCTCGGCGGCGGTCAACACCTGGGGCGAGCCCGCCGTCACCGTCACGGGTTCGGCCGAAGCCATGGTCGGCGACCGGGTCTGCCACTCCGGCAACACGTCGAAGTGGAAATGTGGGGAGGTGAAGTACACGCACAAGTCCGTCGATTACGGCGGCGGGCTGATCATCGAGGACCTGACCTGGACGACGGCGTGTTCGCTCGGCGGTGACTCGGGCGGCGGCTGGCTGCTCGGCACCAAGGCGGTCGGCCTGCACGACGGCGGCCCGTCGAAATGCGTGGAGAATCCGAGCGACGGGGACATGTCGATCTTCCAGCCGGTGGTCGAGGCGCTGAACAAGTGGAACCTCACGCTGGTGACCGGAGGCGGCGGCGACACGACGGCGCCGAGCGCGCCCGGCAACGCGCGGACCACCGGCACGACGCCGGACAGCGTGTCGCTGGCCTGGGACGCGGCCACGGACAACGTCGGTGTCACCGGTTACGACGTCTACAACGGCTCCGCGCTCGCGACGTCCGTGACGGGGACCAGCGCCACCGTGACCGGTCTCACCCCGGACACCTCGTACAGCTTCACTGTGAAGGCCCGCGACGCGGCCGGGAACGTGTCGCCCGCGAGCGGTGTCGTGTCCGCCAGAACCGCGCCCGGCGGAGTCCGGACACTGAGCAACGACACCGACTTCGCGATCCGTGACCACCAGCAGGTGTTCAGTCCGGTGACCTCGACCCTCACCGGACAGGCCGCCACGTCGCTCGGGATCTCGGTGACGATCCGGCACACCTGCGCCGAGGACCTCGGCGTGACACTGCTGGACCCCAAGGGCAAGGCCTACCCGCTCAAGTACAGCGGCGGTGCGGCGTGCACGGCCTGGAGCGGCGCGCGGACGTTCTCGGTGCCCGGCGCGTCGTCGCCCGCAGGCGGGAAGTGGCAACTTCGAGTCACCGACTACGGCCCCGGCGACACCGGTGTTCTCGACGCCTGGTCACTGACCCTCTAAGGCTCCAGTGCGCTTGGGGCTCGTGAGTGGCGAGGACGGTTTCTAACGACACTTACCACTCACGACCACCTGGACCGCCCCGTTGCCGGCGCTCGCGGTCCTGAGTCCGTGAAGGCCTCCTTCCCTACCCTGAGGGTAGGGAAGGAGGCCTTCACAACCGACCACCCTCACGACTCAGACGATCCCGCCCCGGCACGACCTGACGTCGCGAAAGCCACTTTCGCGACATCAGACGTCCCGAAAGTGGCTTTCGCGACACCCGCCCGCAGCACCCGTGAGTGGCTAGGGCGGTTCTAACCGTCCTAGCCACTCACGAGACCAGACTGCTAAGGCAACCGCACGACCCGCAGGAAGGCGGGCAGCAGCCACGGCCGGGGACCGCTCACGACGATCTTCCGGGTCAGCGCGGTACGCACCCTGCCGACCCGGTGGAACATCATCAGGTTCAGCGACGGCGGATCGAACGAGATCCGCACGTCGACCGGCCCGCCGGGCTCTTCGACCGTGACCTGCCCCCGGTGCAACACCAGCACGACCGGAGCCGTGTACGCCGAGCGGAAGGCCACGGCGATACGTCGTTCCCGCGGCGGTTCGCCGGTGTCGAGAAGGTGCCCGGTGTCGTGGGTCAGCACGCCGACCATGAAGAGATCGAAGAACAGAGCCGCGTCACCCGGCGGGATCGTCCACGACAGCTTCAGCGCCTCGGCGATGTCCCAGCCGTGGATCTGCAGTTCGTTGACCAGGTGCGCGAGGACGCCGGCCAGCGGGACCTTCGAGTCACCGAGCCAGTCCAGCGGGGTCGCCGGATCGGCGTCTTCGGTCGCCTTCAGCACTTCCTCGATGTCGGCGAGCAGTCCGGTCACCAGCACACCGATGTCACGTTCGCGAAAATCCCGTAACACCAAGGTGTTCAGCACGGAAACTGTGTCCACAGTGGTCTTCTTGAGCTGCCCTTGCCCGCGGGCGTCCAAGATCGGCGTACTGTCCGGCCGCACCAGCGAGGTGTACATCTTCGCGATCATCGCGACGTGGGCGACGGTGTCGGCCACTGTCCACTCCGCGGTGACCATCGCGTCCGGCTCCGGGACGCGGGACACCATTTCCGCGAATCTCGCGCCCGTCACCCGGTAGGCGCGCCGTACCGATTGCCATTGATCAGCCGTGATCGTTCTGGTCACGGCACGAATTTTATCGCCGCGACGCGGGAAATCCGTTCTGCTCCCGTGCGGATCCGATGTCCGCCGACAGCGTAGTGACCGTACTCACTACGGAAATCGACGTGACACACACCGACCGGCACAGGCAGACTGGACGGCAGACTCAGCCTTCGCTGTCACCGTTGCCCGCGCCGAAGGCGGCCACGCGGAACCCCGCCCCCTCCAGGAGCCCCAAGCAGATGACCGAGACCATGCCCGAAACCACCCACGACCAGGAAAGGGCACCGGCGCGCGCCGGGCTCCTGATCGGGGTCTTGGTCCTTTCCGCGTTCGTGATGATCCTCAACGAGACCATCCTGAGTGTCGCGCTGCGTGACCTGACCGTCGACCTCAAGGTCCCGACCACCACCGTGCAGTGGCTGACCAGCGGCTTCCTGCTCACCATGGCGGTCGTCATCCCGATCACCGGGTTCCTGCTCGAACGGTTCACCCCGCGCCAGGTCTTCCTCGCCTCGCTGACCCTGTTCAGCACCGGCACCCTGGTCAGCGCGCTCGCGCCGGGCTTCGCGCTCCTGCTGACCGGCCGGGTCATCCAGGCGTGCGGTACGGCGGTCATGCTGCCGCTGCTGATGACGACGGTGATGCGCCTGGTCCCGGTGGAGAAGCGCGGCGCCACGATGGGGACGATCACCATCGTCATCGCGGTCGCCCCCGCCATCGGACCGACCATCGGCGGTGCCGTGCTCTCCTCGCTCGGCTGGCGCTGGATGTTCTGGATCGTGCTGCCGCTCTCGCTCGCCGCGCTGGCGGTCGGCGCGCTGCAGTTGCGGCTGGACAGTGACACCCGCAAGGTGCCGCTGGACGTCCTGTCGGTGATCCTGTCCGCCCTCGGTTTCGGCGGCGTGCTGTACGGCCTCTCGACGTTCGGCGAGTCGGCGGGCGGGCACCAGCCGGTGCCGCCGTGGGTGCCGATCGTCGTCGGGGCCGTGTCGCTCGCGGTGTTCACCTGGCGCCAGCTGCGCCTGCAGAAGGAAGACCGCGCGCTGCTGGACCTGCGCCCGTTCACGCATCGCAGTTTCGTCGTCTCGCTGGTACTGACGGCGCTGCTGTTCATGTGCCTGCTCGGCGCCGCGGCGATCCTGCTTCCGCTCTACCTGCAGACCGTCCTGCACACGACCACGTTCGTCAGCGGGCTCGCGGTGCTTCCCGGCGGTCTGGTCCTCGGTCTGCTCGGCCGCCCGGTCGGCGCGCTGTACGACCGCTTCGGCGCGCGGCCGCTGGTCATCCCCGGCGCGGGCGCGATGGCGGTCTCGCTGTGGCTGTTCGCCCTGCTTGGCGCGGATTCGCCGCTGGTCGCGGTGATCGCCATCCACGTCCTCCTGATGGCCGGGCTCGGCCTGATGATGACGCCGCTGATGACCGAGTCACTCGGTTCGCTGCCCGAACACCTCTATTCACACGGCAGCGCGATCCTCGCCACCCTGCAGCAGCTCGCCGGCGCGCTCGGCACCGCCGTGTTCATCGCGGTGGCCACCGCGAGCACGATCACGGCCGGTGCGGCCAGCCCGGACGCGGAGGGGATCCGCACCACGTTCATGGTCGCCGGCTGTGTCGGCGTGGCCGCGTTCGTCGGTTCGCTGTTCGTCAAGAAGAGCACCAGTGGCACCAAGGTGACCGCGCACCACTGATTCCCCTCGCACCCGCCGCGGCCTCCACCGGAGGCCCGGCGGGCGTTCCAGCATCTTCCGGCCGTAGGCGATGGCGGGTTGTTCGACCCATCGGCGCAACCCGCAGGCGAACAGCAGGGCGACGCCGGTGGTCGCCGCGGCTTTGCCGAACCCGCTGGGCAGCAGCCAGCCCGTGACCCCGGCCGCACCGGTCTGGGAGAGATACAGCGCGTAAGAACGGTCGCCGACAAAGGTCATCGGCCTGCTGGAAAGCAGGTTCCGGACCGGGCCAGGCGAGACGACAGCGACGAGCAGCAGTGCCGAACCCACCGCGTAGACCGGGACCACGAACTGCCAGTGACCGCCGAGCGCCTTCGCCAGCGGGCCGACGGAGAACTGCAGCACGATGAACCCGCAGCCGATCATCGTCGCGACGGCAGGGCTGGTCAGCGGCCGGATCAGGGCGAACCCACGGGGATGGTGCAGGGTCATCGCCAGCAGGCAGCCGATGACCAGCGAGCAGTAGTGCACCGAAAGGCTCGCCCAGGTGTGCGACGGCGCCAGCGGCAAGGCGAACAGCACCACCCCGAGGACGACCGTCGTGCCCAGCAGCAGGCGCAACGCCGTCTTCCCGCCGCGGGCGAACGACGTGAGCACCAGCAGCGCGGGCCAGACCAGGTAGAACTTTTCCTCCACGCCCAGCGACCACGAGGTCGGATAGGGCGTGTTGTAGTCGACGAGTTCGTTGCCGAAAACGAGGTAGTACGGCATGGCGTCGGCGAGCCTGCTGCTCTGGTACGTGCCGCCGAGCAGCACCGCGAGCGTCGTCAGCGCCAGGAGCAGGAAGTACACCGGCATGATCCGGAAGACCCGGCGGACGTAGAACCCGCGCAGCGAGATCCGGCCGTCGCGGCCCTCTTCCCGCAGGGACAGGGTGGTGATCAGGAAACCGGAGAGCACGAAGAACAGCTGCACGGCGATCCAGCCCTGAAGCCGGTCCATGGCAGGGCCGCCGTAGTGGAAGAACACGACGGCCACGGCGGCGAGCGCGCGCACGCCGGTGAGGCCGGGGAACCACGACGAGGCCAGGTAGCCGGTGTGGTCGAGCGGCTGCCACCAGGAGCGGCGCGAGAGGTCGGACATGGCCCGTAGGTTCGGGCCCGGACGCTGAACCGAAGCTTAAGGAAGCTGAAGACGTCTTCAGCTTCCCGCATCCGCCGCGGGCAACCGGACGACGAAGCGCGCGCCGCCGTCGTGGTCGGCGACTTCGACGGTGCCCCCGTGCGCGTGAGCGATCTCGGCGACGATCGCCAGCCCGAGACCGGCGCCACCGTCGTCGCGCGCCCGTCCGTCGTCCAGCCGCACGAAGCGGTCGAACACCCGCTCGCGGTCCTCGGCGGGAATGCCGGGCCCGTCGTCGGTGACCGTCAGCACGGCGAATTCGTCCACTGTGGACACAGTGACGTCGACAGCGGTGCGGGTGTGGCGTTGCGCGTTGTCCACCAGGTTGCGCAGCAATCTCTCCAGCCTGCCGTGATTGCCGAGGACCAGCGGATCGCCGTCGATCTCCGCACGGACACGTGGCCGTCCGGACAGGCAGGATTCGACCACTTCGGACAGCCGCACCGGCGCGAGCCGTTCCGGTGCCGCATTGTCCAGCTTGCCGAGCAGTACGAGATCGCCGACGAGATCCTGCAGCCGGGTGATGTCGAGGAGCGCGTTCCGGCAGGCGTCGCGCCAGTCCAGCCGGTCCGGATGCGCGAGCAGCACCTCCAGCTGGGTCCGCAGGGAAGCCAGCGGTGTGCGCAGTTCGTGCGACGCGTCCGAGGTGAACCGGCTCTGCCGGGTCACAGCGGTGTCCAGGCGGGCGAGCATCGTGTTCATCGTTTCCGCCAGCTTCGCGATCTCGTCGGCGCTGTCCGGCGCCGGGACCCTGCGGGAGAGGTCGTGCGCGCCGATCTCCGCGACCTCCGAGCGAATCGCCTCGACCGGGCGCAGCGACCGGCGTACCGCGAACCACGCGATCGCCCCGATCAGCACAGCGATCACCGGGACGCCTGCCAGCAACGTCACGCGCACCGAATCCAGGGCAGCCTGCCCGGCGTCGTCGACCCGCGCGGCACCGAAGATCGCGTACTTGCTGTCCCCGCTCGTTTCCGCCATGACGTGCACGCGAAATCCTTCGTCGGCGGCATGCTCCCCGAGCACCCGAGCGCAGCCGACGGATTCCTGGAGGGACAGGTCGATGTCGTACGGCCGAAGGGTCTTCACGTGATCCCCTCGCACGAATCCGCCATCGGGCGCGAGCGAGCCGGAGCGGAGTCCCGGACACGACGCCACCCGCTTGCCGTCGCGGCCGACCACTTCGTAGATCGAGTCCCGTACGAGCAACCGCAGGTCCGCGGGCTTGGCACCGGTGTTGAGCAACTGGAAGATCGCCGCCGCCCGCGCCCGCGACACCTGCACGGCACCGTCCTCCAGCCGGCTCTGAGCGTCGGTCACGAGCCAGGCCGACACCACGCCGAGTGCCACGATCGACGTCACGAACGACGTCAGCGCGACCCGGAAACGGGTCGACTTCAAGGCCTTAGGCACCGGAACCCACCACGTGGTAACCAGCGCCGCGGACCGTCCGGATCGTCTCCGCCCCGAACGGCAGGTCGATCTTGCGCCGCAGCGCGCTCATGTGGACCTCGACCAGGTTCGCGGTCGCCGACGCCGCGAAGTCCCAGAGGTTCTCCAGCAGTTCCGCCTTGGTGACCACTTCGCCCTGGCGTTTCATCAGGTACGCGAGCAGCGCGAACTCCTTGGTGGTCAACGAGATCTCGGCGACGCCGCGGCGGCAGGTGTGGCTCGCCTGGTCGAGTTCGAGATCGCCGAGCCGCAGCGTGCCCGGCCGGGTCGCTCCCCCGCGCCGGATCAGCGCCCGCAGCCGGGAGAGCAGGACACCGTAGGAGAACGGCTTCGGCAGGAAATCGTCGGCGCCGGTGTCCAGCGCCTCGATCTCGTCGTCCTCGCCGTCTTTCGCGGTCAGCATGAGGATCGGGGTGGTGTCGCCGCGTTCGCGCAGCTTCCGGCAGACGCGGTAGCCGTTGAGCCCTGGCAGCATGATGTCGAGGATCATCGCGGAGTACGGATGTTCGGCGGCGTACCAAAGCGCGTCACGGCCGTTGTGCGCGACGTCGACGGCGTAGCCCTCGGCGCTCAGCCCCGCTCGCAGCGATTCGGCCAGCCGTCGCTCGTCCTCGACGAGCAAGATCCTCATCCGCTCACGATCCCATACCGCCCGGTCGCACTGGATCACCGCGCCGGACAGGGTCCCGAGCGCCACGCTGGAGACGTTGAGCGTCCCCAGCGTGGCGCTCGGGACAAAGCAGACCCGCCGCTCACGGGGCCTGGGCGGCACCGGTGATGTTGCGGACCATGCCGCCGAAGACGACGCCGTGGAACGGCGCGATCCCCTTCCAGTACGCGTGCCCGGCCAGTCCGTGCGGTTCGAACACCGCCCGCTGCCGGTAGATCGTCGCACCGTCCTCATCGGACTCGACGCTGAGCTCGAGCCAGGCCCGCCCCGGCAGCTTCATCTCCGCGCGCAGCCTCAGCAGCCGCGGCCGGTCGAGGTACTCGACACGCCACCAGTCCAAGGCCTCGCCGAGATGCAGCCGTCGCGGATCCCGCCGTCCGCGCCGCAGCCCGACACCGCCGACGAGCCGGTCGGCCCAGCCTCGGACCGACCACGCCAGCGGGAACGAGTACCAGCCGTGTTCCCCGCCGATGGACTCGATGACGTCCCACAGCGCTTCCGGTGAGGCGTCCGTCCGCTGCTCGCGTTTGTCCTCGTAGACGGTCCCGCCCGCCCAGTCCGGATCGCTCGGCAGCGGATCCGAGGGCGCGGACGCGGTCGACGCGTCCGACCAGCGGGTCGGCACATCGGCGTTCCGGATCCGGGTCAGCGCCAGTTCGACGGCGTGTTCGTAATGGGTCAGGCCCGCTTCCGGGTCCGGGATGTGCTCGGCGATCGCGTGATCGTGGCAGACCACCTCGTGTACGAGCGATTCGATCAGCGGTACGGCGATCGACTTCGGCACGGGCGTGACCAGGTTGACCCACTGCGCGGACAGCCACGGGGTCAGCACCGGCACGGGCACGACGGCTCGCCTCGGCAGACCGGCGACGACGGCGTAGCGGCGCATCATGTCCACATAGGTCAGGACGTCGGGCCCGCCGATGTCGAAGGCTCCGTTCACTTCGGACGGCAGCTCGGCGGCGTGCACGAGGTAGTGCAGCACGTCCCGGATCGCGATCGGCTGGATCCGGTTGCGCACCCAGCGCGGGGTGATCATCGCCGGGAGCCGCTCGGTCAGGTAGCGCAGCATCTCGAAGCTCGCCGAACCCGAACCGATGATCACCGCGGCCTGCAGCACGAGGGCCGGAACGCCGGAATCCAGCAGGACCCGGCCCACCTCGGCACGGGACGCCAGATGCGGCGACAGTTCTTCGTCGTCCGGCACGATGCCGCCCAGGTACACCAGCCGCCGCGCGCCCGCCGTCTTCGCGGCCCCGGCGACCGTCCGCGCGGCCTCCCGGTCGACCTCCACGAAGTCCTTGCGCGCCAAGGAATGCACGAGGTAGTAGACGACCTCGCAGTCGGTCAGCGCCGTCTCGATCGAGGCCGGATCGGTGACGTCGCCGCGTTCGACCTCGACGCGGTCACGCCACGGCTCCTCGGCGACCTTCTCCGGGGAGCGCGCCACCACCCGGACCTCGTGGCCCGCGTCGAGCAGTTGCGGCACCAGCCGTCCGCCGACATAACCCGTCGCCCCGAGCACCACACATCGCATTCCCCGAGTGTTCCCGGCGAAGTCGCGTCCCGCAGTCCGAGTGACCCCGTCAGGGGGCCAGCCGCCCCCTGACCTCCACGGTCGCGGCGATGCTGCTCCGGAGGAACCGGGCGACCGTCCGCCGCTCGTCCTCCCCCATGTCCCGCCACGCGGCGGCGTAGCTCTCGCCGAGGGGCAGGAAGAACTCGGCGCCGATCCGCCGCGCCTGGTCGTGCATCCGCAACTCGACCTTGCGCCGGTCGGTCGCGCTCCGGTCCCGGTAGAGGTGCCCGGCACGCTCCAGCCGATCGAGGACCGACGTCGTCGCCGACGCGCTCAGATGCAGGGCGCTCGCGAGCCTGCTCGGGCTCATCGGGGTCCCCATCCTGGCCGCGTCCATGATCACCGCGAGCGCGTTGAGGTCGGTCCGGTGCAGGCCGTGCGCCTCACCGAACATCTCGGCGAACCGGTCCGACTCGACGGTCAGTTGCCGCAGCAGGAGGACGAGCAGGTCGTCCGTGACCTGTTCGACGTCTTCAGCGTCCTTGCCCATGTCCGAAACCTCCCCTCCTGTTGCCCCGTCCGGGTGACCACTCTACTATTTCGATGGTCGAACTATTCACTCGTCGAAATAGCCTTGTCACGGGAGCCATCCGTCCATGATCTCGGAAGTCGAACGCCCCGCCCGCACGCGGTCACGTCTGCGGTGGCTGCTCCCCGCCCTCGTCGCGGTCGCCTGGCTGATCTTCGGCGGGTTCAGCGGCCCGTACGCGGGCAAGTTGAGCCAGGTCACGGAGAACGACAGCAGCAGTTTCCTGCCCGCGTCAGCCGAAGCGACCGAGGTCGGTGAGCTCCAGAAACAGTTCGCCAGTGCCGCCGTCATCCCGGCGATCGTCGTCGCCGAACGGCCGTCGGGCCTGACCGACGGCGACAAGCGGTTCCTCGCCGACCGGACCTCGAACGCACGGCTGGTCCCCGCTCCGAACAGCGACGTGGGCGCGCAGGTAGTCGTCCTGCTCGACGCCAAGAGCGATCCGGGCGACGGCGTCGAGGCCCTGCGGGACGCGCTCGCCCGCGACACACCTGACGGGCTGAAAGTGCTCGTGACCGGTCCCGCCGCGCAGGTCGCCGACCTCAAGGAGGCGTTCGGCGGGATCGACGGGCTGCTGCTCCTGGTCGCGGGCGCGGTGGTGGCGCTCATCCTGATCATCGTCTACCGGAGCCCGCTGCTCCCCCTGCTCGTCCTGTTGTCGGCGGTGTTCGCGCTGGGAACGGCGAGTCTCGCGGTGTACCTGCTCGCGGATCACGACGTGCTGGCGTTGAACGGGCAGAGTCAGGGAATCCTGTTCATCCTCGTCTTCGGCGCCGCGACCGACTACGCGCTCCTGATGATCTCCCGCTACCGCGAAGAACTCCGGACGACCGACGACGCCCGCTCGGCGCTCCGGACGGCCTGGCGCTCGACCATCGAACCGATCGCGGCATCGGCCGGAACCGTGATCCTCGGTGTCCTCTGCCTGCTGTTCAGCGATCTGAACTCCAACAAGGGGCTCGGCCCGGTCGCCGCCATCGGCATCGGCGCCGCCTTCCTGACGACCGTCACGTTCCTGCCCGCCGTCCTGGCCTTGTGCGGCCGCAACGCTTTCTGGCCCTTCCGCCCGGCGGTGGCCCCGCCGAAGGAAGAGACCGGCGGGCTCTGGGGCCGCGTCGCGGGCTGGATCTCCCGTGCGCCGCGCACGGTCTGGATCGTCACGACCGTCGTCCTGCTCGCGGGCGGCGCGTTCCTCCCGCAGCTCAAGGCTTCCGGCACCGCACAGTCCGATGTCTTCCTCACGCCGGTCGATTCCGTGGCAGGCCAGGAAGTCCTTTCCCGCTACTTCCCCGGCGGCTCCGGCTCGCCGACGGTGATCCTCACTCCCGCCGGTCAGGCACAGGCGGTCGCCGCGCTGGCGCGAGTCCCCGGCGTCTCGGACGTCCGCCAAAGCGCCGAAGCGGGCGGGCTCGCGAAGATCGACGCGGTACTCGCCGATCCCCCGGACTCCGACGCGGCCGTCGCGACGGTCCAGCGGATCCGCGAAGCCGTGCATCCCGTCGACGGGACCAAGGTCGGCGGGCCGACGGCGACCCTGCTCGACACCAGGGAGACGTCCGAACACGACCGGATGCTGATCATCCCGATCGTGCTGGTGGTGATCTTCCTCGTGCTCGCCCTGCTGCTGCGCTCACTGCTCGCGCCGTTGTTGCTGATCGGCACGGTGGTGCTGTCCTTCGCCGCGACGATGGGTGTCTCGGCGCTGGTGTTCAACCACGTCTTCGACTTCCCCGGCGCCGATCCGGTCGTCCCGCTGTTCGGCTTCGTCTTCCTCGTGGCGCTGGGGATCGACTACAACATCTTCCTGATGACACGGGTCCGCGAAGAGGCGGGCAGGATCGGCACACGGGACGGGACACTGCGCGGGCTGCGCGTCACCGGCGGCGTGATCACGTCCGCGGGAGTCGTACTCGCCGCGACCTTCGCCGCCCTTGCCGTCCTGCCCATCCTCTTCCTGGCCCAGCTCGCGTTCATCGTCGCGTTCGGCGTCCTGCTCGATACGCTGCTGGTGCGGTCGCTGCTGGTACCGGCGCTCTCGGTGGACGTCGGACGGAAGATCTGGTGGCCGTCGAAGCTGGCGAAGTCCGACCTGGGGTGAACGCGGCCGGCACTGATCCGCCCGTAGCCTGGTGACATGAGCGATGACCAGGACGCCATCGACGAGCGGATCCAGGACGCCGGGGAACGCGGCGACCTGGCCGAACTCCGGCGGCTGGCCGACGGCGGCAGCAGTGACGCGGCGGACCAGCTGATCGAAACGGCGACCGAGCTGGGTGCGCTGGACGAGCTGCGACGGCTGGCCGAAAGCGGTAACCAGGACGCCGCGGATCAGCTGGCGGAGCTCACCGAGGAGTAGCTCCCCGCATCGCCGGGATCAGCACGGGAAGAGCGGCCACCAGCGCGAGGCCTCGCACGGCACCCGCGACGGGGTAGGGACGGTTAGAGCCTAGGGTGTCTTAGGTACCTACTGCGGTGCGCAGACGTTGTGAAAGCCACTTTCGCAACCTTCAACGTTGCGAAAGTGGCTTTCACAACGTCTGCGGGGGCGGGGAAAGCGGCGGTGGGACCGCAAGCCCAACACACGCTTGAGCCCGGCGGAGACCGCGGCCCTAATCCTGCGACGGATGCCGCAGTGAGCGGTTCGTGGTCGCGCCGAGCACCCGCGACGCCATCCACGCCAGCGCGTCGGCCGTCCGGGCCGGGGTGTCCGACGGCTGCATGATGTGACTCAGCACCGTCCGGACCACGACGTCGATGGCGACGTCGAGATGCTCGCCGTCCAGTGGCGGCCCGTAGGCGCGGACACGGCCGCGCAGCATGATCGTCGCTTCGCTCAGGAGGCTGCCCGCCCGGACCGTCAGCAGCGGCAGCAACTCCGTGTCGGCGCCGTGCGTCGCCGACACGATGGCACGCAGCAGCAGGTTGTCGTCGGCGAGTTCGAGGACGCCGCGGACGGCGTCGTGGATCGCCTCGACGAGGTCTTCGGGGTGCCGCTCGAAGGCATCCCGGACGACCGAGAGGAACCGGGCGAGTTCGTGCGAGATCATCGCTTCGGCCAGCTGGGTCTTCGAGCCGAGTTCGTTGTAGACGGTCTGACGGCTGACGCCGACGATCTCCGCGAGTTTGCTCATCGTCACCGAGGACCAGCCGGAACGCACGGTCAGCTCGATCGCCGACGCGACGATCGGCTGCCGGTACGGGCCACCCGTGGCCGCGGCTGAGGGTGCCTCGCTCATGATCGTCATTCTAAGCAGCCGCGAACGCCAGTGCCTCGGGCCACGGAGCACGCCCGGCGATGTGACGGCGGTATTTCATGATCTCGCGCGGCCGGTCGATGGTCAGCGCGCCGACGATCCGGTCCCCGCGCCGGTACAGCGCGGTGAAACCATCGGAAGCCGGGACGGCGACCACCTCGTCCGCCCGCGGGGTGCCGACGAACTGGATCCGGTGCTCGTACCAGTCCGACCAAAAGTACGGCACCGGAGCCAGGGCACGCGCCGTTTCCGGGGCGAGCGCGTGGCGAGCGGCCGCGGCACCCTGCTCCGCGGCGTTCGTCCAGTGCTCCAGCCGCATCAGTTCGCCGTCGAACAGCGGGTTCTCGGCGTGTGCGACGTCCCCGGCGGCGTACACACCGGGCACCCCGGTCGAGAGCGTGGCATCGCACACCACGCCACCATCGCTCTCGTGCAGCGGGATCCCGCTCCCCGCCAGCCAGCCGGTGGCCGGGGTGACGCCGATGCCGGCGACCACGAGATCCGCAGGCAGCACCTCGCCGGTCGCAAGCCGGACACCGGTCACCGCGCCACCGTCGGATTCCAGCCCGGTGACCTTTGCGGACAACCGCAGTTCCGTGCCCGCCTCCCAGTGCAGCGAAGCGCACACCGCACCGGCCTCGGCCCCCACGGATCTGGCGAGCGGGACGTCGAGCGCCTCGACGATCGTCGACGACAGCCCGCGCTTCCGGGCCGCCGCGGCGACCTCCGAGCCGATGAACCCCGCCCCGATCACGACCGTCCGCGCCCCGCTGTCGAGCGCGGCCCGGATCGCCAGGGCGTCTTCGGCTGTCCTCAGCGCGTGGACCCCGGCGATTCCGTCGCTTCCGGGCAGCCGCCGCGCGGTGGCGCCTGTCGCGATCACCAGCGCTTCGTAAGCAACGGTCTCACCCGCCACCGACACTTCGCGAGCGACGGTGTCGAGTCCGTCCGCGGGGTTGCCCAGGAGCAGTTCGACACCGAACTCGTCCCGCAGCGCGGCCTCACCGTGGAACGGCTCGACCCGCTCGGGGCCCTCCGCGTCAAGGAACGATTTCGACAGCGGAAGCCGGTCATACGGCGGATGCTCTTCCGCGCCGATCAGCACGATCCGTCCCCGGTACCCGTCCCGGCGCGCGGCCTCCACCGCGCGCAGTCCGGCCAGCGACGCTCCCACGACGACCAGTGCCATGATCAGTCCCGCAGTTTCAGGGCGAGGACAGGGCAGGCGTCGACGGCCGCCGACAGGTCCTGACGAAACTCCTCGCCGGGCCGCTCGTCGAGCACCACGACCGTGCCGTCGTCACCCACCTCGAAGAAGTCGGGCGCCATCGCCTCGCACATGCCCAGCCCGTCGCATTTCGCGCGGTCCGCTTCGATCTTCATCATGCTCCGACCCTTCCCGGTGCCACGAAATCGACCTTCTCCCGCACCCCGCAGTCCGGGCAGCACCAGGAATCCGGAATGGACGACCAGGGCGTTCCGGATGGGAAACCTTCCCGCGGGTCGCCGAGTTTCTCGTCGTAGACGTAGCCGCAGCCAGGGCACATCCCGCCTTCGGTCGCGTCGCCGCGCGTGTCGTCGACGGCCGTGGACGACACGGTGACACGGGTTCCGTAGCGCGCCAGGATCTTGCCCCGCTTCGACGGCTGGATGTTGGCGCGGGAGAGGTCACCGTCGAAGTGCGCGAGCACTCGCGGGTCCATCACGCGGCGCCAGACCGGCGGGAACAGCGCCAGCACGATCATCCCGGCGTACCCCGTCGGCAGGACCGGCGACTCCGCGAAATCGCGCAGTGTCTGGTAGCGGCGGGTCGGGTTGGCGTGGTGATCACTGTGCCGTTGCAGGTGATAGAGCAGGACGTTGGTGGCGATGTTGTTGGAATTCCAGCTGTGGCTGGGATCCACCCGTTCGTAGCGCCGCCGCTCCGGCGTGCCGACCTTCTGCCGCCGCATGCCGTAGTGCTCCATGTAGTTCACGACCTCCAGCAGCGAGAAGCCGATCACGGCCTGGATCACCAGGTACGGCAGGATCCCAGGGCCCAGCCACACGGTCATCGCCGTCCACAGCACCGCCGACATCAGCCAGGCGTTGAGCACGTCGTTGCCGATCCGGAACGGATGCCGGTCGCGCCGCGCGTACCGCTTGCGTTCCAGGCCCCACGCCGATTTCAGCGAACCGAACACGGTGCGCGGCCAGAACCGGTAGAAGCTCTCCCCCACCCGGCTGCTGGCCGGATCCTCCGGGGTCGCCACCCGGACGTGGTGGCCCCGGTTGTGCTCGATGTAGAAGTGACCGTAGAAACTCTGCGCCAGCGCGATCTTCGACAGCCAGCGCTCGTGACTTTCTTTCTTGTGCCCGAGTTCGTGCGCGGTGTTGATCCCGATGCCGCCGATGCAGCCGATCGAGATCGCCAGCCCGATCTTGTCCACAACGGACAGATCGCCGCGCGAGATCAGCCAGAACGCGGCCACGAAACCCGCGTACTGGATGGGCAGGAACGCGAAGGTGATCCAGCGGTAGTAGCGATCCTTCTCCAGCCGTTCGATGACGTCGTCCGGCGGGTTGTCCCGGTCCAGCCCGGCGACCAGGTCGATCAGCGGTACGACCACGAGGATCACGATCGGCCCGATCCAGAACCACACACCCCATCCGGTGGCCGCGTGCAGCCCGATGGCCAGGAACGCGAGCGAGGGCACCACCAGGCCGATCAGCCACAGGTATCGCTTGCGGTCGGTCCACCGCTCGGTCGAGCCCGCCGGGATCGTGCCCGTCATCTCGCTCATCGCACCCTCCTCCGTTGGCTGGGTTTACAAAACTGTAGGCGATGTACACCCGGTTCGACAAGTGGACACCATTTGTAAACCCGCCGTTGCTTCATTTCGTGAGAAGTTGGCGATATCTTGTATTTGTAAGGAAACTTACTTAACTTGTGACGACACGCCGCGATCCACTTCGTCCGCACGAAGGAGTGCGCATGCCCCGATCACCTCGCCGGATCCGCCCCGCCGCCGTGGCCACCGTCGCCGCGGCCCTGCTGGTCCTGCCCGCCACGACCGCCACCGCGAGCACCGCGGCGTCCAGCTCCTGGCCAGGCGGTTCAGCCGTGTCGAACGCCGACGATTCGGACGTTCTGGGCGGCAACATGAGCGGTCTGTCCTTCCAAGGCGCCGACGTCCTGTGGGCGGTGAAGAACGGGCCCGGCACGCTGTACCGCCTCGTGCGCAACGGTACGAAGTGGAAGCCGGACACCGCCAACGGCTGGTCGTCCGGCAAGGCGCTGCGCTACCGCAGCGGCAAGGGCGACCCCGACGCCGAAGCCGTCGTCGCCACCCCGGACGGCGTGGTCGCGGCCACCGAACGCGACGGCGACAACGACAAGAAGAGCGCGCTCAAGGTGCTCCGCTACGACGTCTCCGGCTCGGCCAAGACCCTCACCGCCAAGGCCGAATGGGATCTGACCGCGGACCTGCCGAAGGTCTCGGCCAACGACGGGCTCGAAGCCGTCTCGTGGATCCCGGACAGCGCCCTCACCGCGAAGGGCTTCGTGGACGAGCGCACGAAAGCGGCGTACAACCCGGCCACCTATCCCGGCCACGGCACCGGTCTCTATCTCGTCGGACTCGAGAGCAACGGGATGATCTACGCCTACGCGCTCGACCAGGCGGGCGGGAAGTACACCCGTGTCGCGAGTTTCGCGAGCGGACTCGACTCGATCATGGAGCTCGAGTACGAGGCTTCGTCCGGCAAGCTGTGGGCGGTCTGCGACGACAACTGCGACGGCAACCTGACGACGCTCGCCGTCGGCGCGCAGGGCAAGTTCGCCGTGACCGCCACCTACAACCGGCCGAGCGCGATGAAGAACTACAACAACGAAGGTTTCGCCATCTCCCCCACCTGCGCCTCCGGGAGCAAGCAAGTGGTCTGGGCCGACGACGGGAACGAAGGCGGCCACGCACTGCGGGCCGGCACCCTTTCCTGCGGCTGAGCACCCGTTCCGGCGCGGATCCACGGGGTCCGCGCCGGAAACTCCGGGCGGTAGGCTCGCAGATCGTCACCAGCAACGACCCGGAGGACCTGTGACCAGCGAAGACCTGCGCGAACGCCGCCACAAGATCATCGAAGAGCACATGGACACGGAGGTGACCCAGGAATTCGACCGCACGCTGGGCACCTTCAACGGCCATCCGCACTACGAGATCATGGCGACGGGGCAGATCTTCGACGGCGACGAAGAGGTCATGGGGTACTACCGCATGACCCGCACGGCCTTCCCGGACCAGCGGCACGACAACGTCCGCTACCACTTCGCCGACGAGTCGGTCATCGTCGAATTCGACCTGCTCGGCACCAATCTCGGCGAGTTCTACGGCCGTCCGCCCACCGGCAAGGCGTTCCGCGTGCCGATCATCGCGGTGTTCTTCTTCGACGGGGACAGGATCACCAACGAACGCGTCTACTTCGACGCCGCCAGCCTGATCACCCAGGCCGGGCACGCCGAGCTGCTGACTCTTCTGGCGTCGGGCGACGTCTGAACCAACGGCCGGTGATCATCGGCCGATCGGCCGATGTGGACGGACGGGACGCGCGGCGAGGCTGGCGAAGTCCCGCCGCCGAGCCTTGGAGAACCGCCCATGCCCCGCAACCGGGTCGCGATCGTGCTGCTCGCGACGACGATGGCCGCATTGGTCACCCCGGCACTCGCGTCGGCGGCAGCCGCACCGCCCGAGTGGAAACTCTGCAAGGACGTCGCCAAGGGCTGGGAGCCCGCGGACGATCGGCGCACCGAATGCGCCATGGTGCCCGTCCCGGTCGACTACGCGAAGCCGGACGGCCGGAAGATCGACATCGCGGTCTCCCGGCAGAAGGCGGCCGACCCCGCGCGGCGGCGAGGCGTCGTACTGCTGAATCCCGGCGGCCCCGGCCAGTCCGGGATCCACGAGCCGAGGTGGATCACCGACAGCAAGGCCGCCGGGATCGGCGTGGACCACGACCTGATCGGTTTCGATCCGCGCGGCGTCGACTACAGCGCCGACGTCGCCTGCCCGTCACTTCCCGGTGACGACGCCGAGCCACCGGTTTCCTTGCCGGACAAGGAAAAAGCGCGGTTCGTGTTCGAACGGGACGCGAAGGTGAACCAGCGCTGCGTCGCGGCAGACCCCGAGTTCGTCCGCAATCTGACCACTGAGAACGTCGCCCGAGACATGGACCGGATCCGGGAAGCGCTGGGCGAGGAGAAGATCGGCTTCTACGGCGTCTCGTGGGGTACCGCGCTCGGCGCCGCCTACCGCACGGCGTTCGACTCCCGTGTGGACCGCATGCTGCTGGACTCGGTCATGGCGCCGACCTTCGACGTCGGCGCGATGGACGACGCGATGGTCGCGGCCGGCGAGGTCACGGCCAGGGACTTCGCCGGCTGGATCGCCCGCTACGACGCGGTCTACCACTTCGGCGACAAGCAGCCCGCGGTGCTCGAAGCGCTGCTGAAGCTCCGCGACGAACACGGCGAGACGGTGACGAACTACCTCGCCGGTCCGCGCCGCGAGTGGGCGAACGCCGCCAAAGCACTGGCGGCGCTTAGGGACGGTGAACCTCTCGCTTCGAAACCCGTTTCCGGACCGGGCCGCGGGTTCGGCTGGGAAGTGAACCCGAACGGGGCCAACACCTTCCAGCAGACGGCGATCCTCTGCAACGCCTCGGAAGGCCCTCGCGACTTCGAGACGATCTGGCAGCGCAGGCTCGATCGTGTCCGGGACTACCCGGCCGTCGCCTCCCCTGGGTTCTGGAACGGCCGGTGCGCGGGCTGGCCGTTGCCGGTCCAGCCGTGGAACTTCACTTCGGGGACGAGTCCGCTGCAGCTGGTCGGGCACACCTACGAACCGGTGACCCCGATCGGCTGGGCCCTGGCCATGCGCGAACGGATCGGCGGTGCCCTGCTCACCATCGAGGACGACCACCACGGTTCGCTGTCCTCGCTCCCCTGCGCGAGCAAGGCCGTCGAGTTCTTCTCGACCGGCAAGACGGACGGCGGGTCCTGCGCCGGAGCGCCGATCCCGCCGCCGTCCTAGGCGATCAGCGAGTCACTTGGCTTCGGCGAGAGGTGGAACGACGCAGCAAGCCCCGGTGAAGCATCTGAAGGCGTCCACCCGTGCCTTGTTGGTCCAGTTGTCGAAGCGGTCGATCACGAGGTCGACCTCGCTGCCCGCCCTGGTGGTGTCGATCCCGAGGCCGGAGAAGAGCAAACGGAGGTTCTCGGTGGTTTCGTTCTTCATACGACTCGCTCCCAGGCGTTCGGTGGTACGTCGGCAGCGAAATCGTCCGTCACCAGGGCCTTCGCATCCAGTGCTATCCATCATTCCGGGCTCGTGCTTTTCGACTACGCCGAACGCGTGACACCGCACGCCCGTCCGGGCTCACCCTCGCTCAGCCCTCGATGCGCGAAAGGCCGAACGCGGTGAGGAAGCCGGCGACCGTGATCAACCCGGTCCAGAGATGCGCGTCGTCGAACGCCTCGGGGATCATCGTGTCGGCGATCATCGCGAGGATCGCGCCGCCCGCGATCGCGGTGATCACGGCCAGGACAGTGCCGGAGGCGCCGCCGAGAACGCCGTAACCGAGCAGGGCCGCCACCCCGCTGATCACGGCGATACCACTCCAAAGCGTGAACACATAGCGCGGGCTCCGGCCCGCCCGCTTCATTCCCGCGGCGCTGGACAGTCCTTCCGGGACGTTGCTGATGAACACGGCGGCCACCGTCACCACACTGACGCTTCCGCCGCCGAGCAGGCTGGTGCCGATCACCATCGATTCGGGGACGCCGTCCAGCAGGGCGCCGAGCGCGATGGCCGTCCCGGATCCCGCTTGCTCGGACTCGGACGGCTGCTGCCCGCCCGAGCGTTTGCGATGGCGGGCGCCTCGCCGGGCGAGCGCGACGTTGGCGAGGGTGTAGATCAGCGAGCCGCCCAGCGCGCCGAGGGCTGTCGGCAGGAAGCCGCCCTTCTCGTGCGCCTCGGCGATCAGCTCGAAGGAGACGGCGGAGATGAGCACGCCGCTGCCGAAGGCCATCACGCTGGCCACGGCCTTGCCAGGGATCCGGACCAGGAAACCGACCATCGCCCCGAGCAGCAGCGCCGACCCGGCCAGCAGGCCCCAGCCGCCCGCCGCCAGCAGATCCCACACGCGACCCATCTCCCTTCGTCCGGCGAAAACACAGCGGGCCGGCCGCGAATCGCGGCCGGCCCGCTGTCAAGCCAGGTTCAGGCTCGGATCATGCCACGTCGTACCGGTCGAGGTTCATGACCTTGTCCCACGCCGCCACGAAGTCGCGGACGAACTTCTCCTTGGCGTCGTCGCTGGCGTAGACCTCCGCCACCGCACGAAGCTCGGAGTTGGACCCGAACACGAGGTCGGCACGGGTACCGGTCCACTTGACCTCGCCGGTCGCGGTGTCGCGGCCTTCGAAGGTCTCCTGGTCGCCGTTCGCGGCGGTCCACTGCACGCCCATGTCGAGCAGGTTCGCGAAGAAGTCGTTGGTCAGCGACCCCGGCGTCTCGGTGAGCACACCGTGCTTCGACTCCTGGGCGTTGGCGCCGAGGACGCGCAGACCACCGACGAGGACGGTCAGCTCGGGCGCGCTCAGGTTCAGCAGGTTCGCGCGGTCGATGAGCAGGTACTCCGTCGGGAGACGGTGACCCTTGCCGCGGTGGTTGCGGAAGCCGTCGACGGTCGGCTCCAGCGGGGCGAACGACTCGACGTCGGTCTGCTCCTGCGTCGCGTCGGTGCGGCCAGGGGTGAACGGCACGGTGACGTCGTGACCGCCGTCCTTGGCGGCCTTCTCGACGGCCGCGACGCCGCCCAGCACGATCAGGTCGGCGAGCGAGACCTTCTTGCCGCCGGTCTGGGCGCTGTTGAACGCCTCCTGGACACCTTCCAGCGTCCGCAGCACCTGGGCCAGCGTCTGCGGGTCGTTGACCTCCCAGTCGCGCTGCGGCTCGAGGCGGATGCGGGCACCGTTCGCGCCACCGCGCTTGTCGCTGGCGCGGAAGGTCGAGGCCGACGCCCACGCGGTCGAGACCAGCTGCGAGACCGACAGGCCCGAAGCGAGCAGCTTCTCCTTGAGGGACGCGATGTCCGCGTCGCCGACCAGCTCGTGGTCGACGGCGGGCACCGGGTCCTGCCAGATCAGCGTCTCCTGCGGGACCAGCGGGCCGAGGTAACGCTGGATCGGGCCCATGTCGCGGTGGGTCAGCTTGTACCAGGCGCGGGCGAAGGCGTCCGCGAACTGGTCCGGGTTGTCCAGGAAGCGACGCGAGATCTGCTCGTAGACCGGGTCGAACCGCAGCGACAGGTCGGTGGTGAGCATCGTCGGCGGGCGCTTGAGCTCACCGGTCTCGGGGTCGGGCACGGTGTTCGCGCCCGCGCCGTCCTTCGGCTGCCACTGGTGGGCGCCGGCGGGGCTCTTGGTCAACTCCCACTCGTAGCCGAACAGGTTCTGGAAGAAACCGTGGCTCCACTGGGTCGGCGTGGAGGTCCAGGTGGTTTCGAGACCACTGGTGATGGCGTCGCGGCCCTTGCCGCTGCCGAAGGAGTTCTTCCAGCCGAGGCCCTGCTCCTCGATCGAAGCGCCCTCGGGCTCGGCACCGACGTACTTGTCGGCGTCGGCCGCGCCGTGCGCCTTGCCGAAGGTGTGACCACCGGCGATCAGCGCGACGGTCTCCTCGTCGTTCATCGCCATGCGGCGGAAGGTCTCGCGGATGTCGCGGGCCGCGGCCAGCGGGTCCGGGTTGCCGTTCGGGCCTTCCGGGTTCACGTAGATGAGACCCATCTGCACGGCGGCCAGCGGGCCCTCGAGCTGACGGTCGCCGGAGTACCGCTCGTCGCCGAGCCACGTGCGCTCGGGACCCCAGTACACGTCCTCGTCCGGCTCCCAGACGTCGGCGCGGCCACCGGCGAAGCCGAAGGTCTTGAAGCCCATGGTCTCCAGGGCGCGGTTGCCGGTGAAGATCATCAGGTCGGCCCACGAGATCTTGCGGCCGTACTTCTTCTTGACCGGCCACAGCAGACGGCGGGCCTTGTCGAGGTTGCCGTTGTCCGGCCAGCTGTTGAGCGGGGCGAACCGCTGCATTCCGGCGCCCGCGCCACCGCGGCCGTCCTCGATGCGGTACGTGCCCGCGCTGTGCCACGCCATGCGGATCATGAGGCCGCCGTAGTGGCCGAAGTCCGCGGGCCACCAGTCCTGCGAAGTCGTGAGGACGGCGTCGACGTCCTTGGCGAGCTCGTCGAGGTCGACGGTCTTGAACTCGGCGGCGTAGTCGAACCCGGCGTCCATCGGGTCGGAAGCGGCGGTGTGCTTCCGGAGGATCTTCAGGTTGAGCTGGTTCGGCCACCAGTCACGGTTGCCCGCGCCTTCGGTGGGGTGGTTGCGTCGCCCCGCCGAGACGGGGCAGCCGCCCGCGCTCTCTTCGTTCATTTCGCCGACGACGGCGTCCGGGCTGTCAGACACGGGAATCCTTCCGAGGATCAGAGCTTTGCAGGGCTCGAGGAACGGGGTTCGATCGCACAGTCGGGACACAGGCCCCAGTAGATGACCTCGGCCTCTTCGATCACGAAGCCGTGGTCGTCCGACGCGCTCAAACAGGGTGCGGGACCGACGGCGCAGTCGACGTCGGCGATGGCACCGCATGATCGACACACGACGTGGTGGTGGTTGTCCCCGACACGGGACTCATAGCGTGCCACGGACCCCGACGGCTGGATCCGCCGGACGAGACCCGCGGCGGTCAGTGCCCGCAACACGTCGTAGATGGCCTGGTGAGAGACCTCTCCGAGCTCCGTACGCACGGCACCGATGATCGAGTCGGTGTCGGCGTGCGGGTGATCGCGTACCGCTGTCAGCACGGCCACCCTGGGACGCGTCACACGCAGGGAGGCCCCGCGCAGCATCCGCTCGAAGTCCGGGGTCGTGGGCACGGGCGCAGTCTGGCCCATTTTCTGGAATGAATCAAGTTCGCGTGATCTCGGGCGTGTCTCACCTCGGACCGTGCGTGACGGCCCGCGGGCCACATCCGTGAAGGCCCCCTTGCCTACCCTGAGGGTAGCGAAGGAGGCCTTCACAGACTTCGGGGTCACCACATCCGCATCAAGCGCACCAGCAGTCACAGCGGCCGCCACACTCCGAGTGTCCACATGAGACATTTAGCGGCGAGTCGGCGTCCGTTTTGCGCCCGTATGACCTGTTCCCCGCGGGGTCGTGAGTGTTAAAGAGAGTTCTAACCCTCTTTAACACTCACGACCACCTCATGAAGCTGCGCAAAGTGCCTAAAACGGGCGCTTCAGTGGGAAGTAATGTCCCTTGTGGACTCACGCCCATCGGCGCTAGTCCCGTGACAGCAGTTCCCGCACCCGTTCTTGCAGCGCCTCCCGCGGGTAAGCGTTCACCTGGGCCCCCGCCATCCGCACCGGGTCGCCGAAGAAGAAGTACTCGTACAGCGACTCCCGCCCCGCGAAGCTCGACACCGACGCGTCGAACGCCAGCTTGAACAGCCGCGCGCGGTCTTTGGCGGGCAGCGTGGCCGACTGGAGGTACGTGTCGATGTCGGGACGGCCATCGGCCTCGAAGTCAGCTTCACCCGGAAGGGCCATGAGGCCGGACGCCGAGAACTTGCGGATGATCTCGGTCAGCCGCGGCGAAACCTTGGTGGGATACCAGTTCCGCGCGGCGTTGAGAACCTCCCACTTCGGCAGGAACACGCCGTCTTCGCTCAGCTTGCCGTCGGCCTCCGCCGCGCGCAGCACGGCCTTCTCGATCTCGACGTAGGAGATCAGCTCCGACAGGTCCTGCTGGATGTGCTGGAAGCCGCCGATGCCGATCGCGGCGGCGATCTCGCTCGCGAGACCGAGGTAGAACTCGGTCTTGGCCAGGGTGCGGGTGACGACCTGGTGGGTCATGAGCGCGCCGGCCCCGGTCTCGGAGTACCAGGCGTTGCACAGTTCCGGGTGCCCCAAGAGGAAGACGCGCTCGTTCGGGACGAACACGTCGTCGAAGACCACGACCGCGTCCATCTCTTCGAACCGGGAGGCGAGCGGTTCGTCGAAGGTCGACCGGCCGTGGCCGAGCCCGGCACGGCAGAAGTACTTCAGCCCCGGCGCGTCGTTCGGGACGGCGAAAGCGTAGGAGTACGGGGCGTCCTCGGGCGTGCCGCGCAGGACGGTCGAGGGGAACACCAGGAGTTCGTCGGCGATCGGCGCGATCGTGGCGAGCATCCGCGCCCCGCGGATGACGATGCCGTCCTCGCGTTCCTCGACCACCTTCGCCGAAAGATTGCCGCCACCCTGCTGACTCCCGGACACCGAGCGGTTCACCTGCGGCGGGATCAGGGTGTGCGTCGCGAGAAGGTCGTTCTCGCGCGCCATCTCGTAGTACTTCTCGATGCGCTCGCCGAAGACGGGATCGGCCTGGGAAAAGAACTTCTTCGCGGTCGAAAGCGCCGTGAGCGAAGAGTTCATGTAGTCGCCGGTGCGGCCGAGGAAACCGTTGGAATACTCAGCCCACACGGAGAAGGCGGCGCGACGACGCTTGAGGTCCTCTTCGCTTCGCGGCACCAGGAACGAGGTTCCGACCCGCTCCCCCGTGGTCGGCGACTCGTAGGTCAGGACGTCACGGTGCGCCGGATCATGCTGGAGGTCGAACAGCTTCGCGTAGGTCAGCGCGTTGTCGCGGAACGCCGCGTGTTCGGCGACCTTCGAAGTCACCTTCTCGCCGTCGACGTACAACTCCGGCGTCATCGCGTTGAGCTTGTCGAGGTACTGCTGTCCGGTGCGGGCTCCCATGTCGGGCTCCTTCTCTTGTCAGAACAGGGATTCGTGGCCTTGCGCGGATTCGTGGATCGTCGAGAACCGGCCGTCGACGAAGCCGAGCGCGTCGCCGGAGCGGTAGTCGAATTCCCGCACCTCGCCGAGGAACAGGGTGTGGTCGCCACCGTCGTAGGTGGCCCACGGCGTGCAGTCGAACCAGCTCAGGACGCCGCCGAGCCGCGGCGCGTGCCCGCCTTCGACCCATACAGGCGCGCCTTCGGGACTCGGGCGGCCCGCGAAGTTCATCGCGAGCGCCTGCTGTTCGGCGCCGAGGACGTTGACCGCGAACGGACGGCCTTCGAGCAGGTCGTGACTCTTCACGGCGCGCTGGATCGACACGAGCACGAGCGGCGGGTCCATCGAGACCGCGGTGAAGGAGTTCACCGTCAGGCCGTGCCGCTTCGTGGCGGCGTCGAAGGTCACCACCGCGACGCCGGTCGCGAAGCGACCGAGACAGCCTCGGAAGAACTGCGCGGGCGGCCGATAGAGGCTCGATCCTGGAGAAAAACTGGTTTCGCGTGACATCATCGTCGGTTCCTGTTCTATAATCGAACAGCCAGTTCAACTATCGAAATGGATCGTATACGATGGTTTCGGACTCCCGCAAGGCTTCGAGCGCGTCCCAGACACTCAGCCGCGGCATCCGCGTGCTCGAAGTCCTTGCCGACGCCCAGGAATCGCTCAGCGTCGATCAGATCGCCGAACGGCTCGGCGTCCACCGCTCGATCGCGTACCGGCTCATCCGCACGCTCGAAGACCACGGGCTTCTCACACGGGAGCCTGCCGGGAAGTTCGAACTCGGCACGCGTTTGGCCGCGCTCGCGGCGGGGATCAAACACGATCTGCAGGCCGCCGCGCTGCCCGAACTGACGGCGGTCGCGAACGAACTCGGCATGACGTGTTTCGTGGCGGTGATGGACCGCGAGGAATGCGTGACCCTGGTCAGCGTGGAACCCCGGCACGCCGTCGCGTCCGTCGCGCAGCGCCCTGGGTCCCGGCATCCGTTCACCGTCGGCGCCCCCGGCCGGGCGATCCTCGCCCAGCTCCCGTCGGAGGACTGGCCGGAGGGAATACAGGAAGTGGCCGCCCGCGGCTACGCGGACAGCCACGGTGAAGTGATCGAGAACCTCAGCGCCGTCGCGGTGCCGCTCCCCCTGCGCGGCCACGATCCCGCGGCACTCGCGGTCGTCTATCTGTCCAGCACGCGCGCCCCCGCCGAGCTCGCGGAGCGGCTCAAGGCGGCGGCGAAGGCCGTCCGTGACGCTCTCGGCGGATGAGCGTCACGGACGGCGGGTCTACTTGCCGAAGCGAAGCGGGCTCACCGCCTGCTCGGCTTCGTGGTCCGGTCCGAGCGGGATCCCGGACCGGTCGCGCAGCAGCAAGGTGGCGATGAGGCCGACGACCGTCATCCCCGCCAGATAGACGGCCACGGAAACCGACGTGCCGGTCGCGTCGACCAGCGCGGTGGCGATCGTCGGCGCGAACGCGCCACCGAGGATCGCGCCGAGCGCGTAGGAGATCGAGACACCGGAGAACCGGATCGACGCGGGGAACAGTTCCGCGTAGAACGCCGCCTGCTGACCGTAGGTGAACCCGAGCCCGATGCTGAGAATGATCAAGCCCAGCGCCAGGAACACGATGTTCCCCGTGTCCACCAAGGGAAAGAGCACCGCGACTCCGGCGAGCTGCGCGATCCAGCCGATGACGTAGGTCCGCCGCCTGCCGATCCGGTCGGACACCGCGCCCGCCGCCCACGTCGAGATCAGCCAGGTCGCCGCCGACGCGGTCACCGCCCACAGCACCGGACCGCGGTCGAGCCCGATCGGCCCCTTCGGATTGGTCGCGTAGTTCTGGATGTACCCGCCGGTGGTCATGTAGCCGACGGCGTTGTTGCCCGCGAACACCAGCGCGGCCACCAGGACCAGCACGGCGTGCTTGCGGAACAGCCGCACGATCGGTGTCCTGGTCTGCTCACGGCGCTGGGCGATCTCCCGGAAGACCGGGCTCTCCTCGACGCGGCGCCGGACATAGTGGCCGACCAGGATCAGCCCGACACTGAGCAGGAACGGGATGCGCCAGCCCCAGTCGAGGAACGCCTGGCCGGGGACGAGCAGGCTGGTCAGCGCGAGAACACCGGAAGCCAGCAGCAGACCGAGCGGGACGCCGATCTGCGGTGACGCGCCGAAGAGCCCCCGGCGCTTCGACGGCGCATGCTCGACGGCCATCAGCACGGCGCCGCCCCATTCGCCGCCCGCCGAAACACCCTGCAGCACCCGCAACAGGATCAGCAGGACCGGCGCCAGGACGCCGATCTGGTCGAACGTCGGGAGCACGCCGATCAGCGTGGTCGCGGCGCCCATCAGGATCAGGGTGAGCACCAGGACCACCCGGCGGCCGTACTTGTCGCCGAAGTGCCCGGCGAGGAACGCGCCGAGCGGGCGGAACAGGAAGCTCACGCCCACGGTGGCGAAGGAGACGAGGGTGCTGTTCGCCCCGAGCCCGGAGAAGAACAGCTTGCCGAAGACGAGACCGGCGGCTGACGCGTAAACGAAGAAGTCGTACCACTCGACGGTGGTTCCGACGACGGTCGCGAACGCGACCCGGCGCCGGTCGGAGGACGGTGGGGCGGTCCGGCCGGACGCGTGCTCATCCTGCGCTGGATTCGACACTTTGACTCCTTTGACGTAGGCCTGACGCGAGTGGCGGCCCGCTGGGGATCCACGGGCGAGGCGAAGGCCACTCGGTGACCGCCTTGCCACTGTGGCACGGAATCATATACGTTATTAGATACGAAGCAAGGTCGGAGGATTCAGGGGAACATGGGCACTTACGAGGCAACGTCGCCGTCAGGCCGCGAGTCCGGTCCGATGGGCACCCGGCCGGGCAAGATCATCGCCGTCCATCTCAGCTACGCGTCACGGGCCGAGCAGCGCGGGCGGCGTCCGGCGAACCCGTCGTACTTCTTCAAGCCGTCGAGCTCGATCGGCGCGTCCGGGGGCACGGTCGAACGTCCGGCCGGAACCGAACTGCTGGCCTTCGAGGGCGAGATCGCGCTGGTCATCGGCACCGCGGCCCGGTGGGTCAAACCGGACGAGGCGTGGGACCACGTCGCCGCGGTCACCGCCGCGAACGACTTCGGCCTCTACGACCTGCGCACCGCGGACAAGGGCTCCAATGTCCGTTCCAAGGGCGGCGACGGTTACACCCCGCTCGGCCCCGGCCTCATCGACGCTCGCGACGTCGACCCCTCGTCACTGCGCATCCGCACCTGGGTGAACGGCGACCTGGTGCAGGAGGACACCACGGCCGGGCTGATCTTCCCGTTGCGGCAGTTCGTTTCCGACCTCTCCCAGCACTTCACGCTGGAACCCGGCGATGTCATCCTCACCGGCACCCCGGCCGGTTCGACGGTGGTCTCCCCCGGCGACGTCGTCGTGGTCGAGGTGGACGTCCCCGGCACCTCCGCCAGCAGCGGACGGCTCCACACCACCGTTTCCCAGGGCATCCGGTCCTTTTCGGACATCGGCAGCCTGCCCGAGGTCGACGACAAGCAGCGCGCCGAGGCCTGGGGCACTCCCGCGGCCGAACCGGTCGCAGAGGAAGCTCCCGCGCTCAGTGAAGACCTTCGCGCCAAGCTCCTTCGCGCGCCTGTCGCGGGGCTGTCCGCCCAGCTGCGCAAGCGCGGGCTGAACAACGTCGCGATCGACGGCGTCCGCCCCAACCTGCCGGGCTCGAAGATCGTCGGCACGGCGAGGACGTTGCGTTTCGTCCCGAACCGCGAGGACCTTTTCAAATCCCACGGCGGCGGCTACAACGCGCAGAAACGTCTCTTCGACTCGGTCGGCACCGGTGAGGTGATCGTCATCGAGGCCAGGGGCGACAGGGGTTCCGGCACACTCGGCGACATCCTGGCGCTGCGGGCGCGGTACCTCGGTGCCGCCGGTGTGGTCACCGACGGCGGGGTCCGTGACTTCGGCGCCGTCGCGGAGACAGGGCTCCCGGTGTTCTCTCAGGGCCCGCATCCGGCGGTCCTCGGCCGCAAGCACGTGCCGTGGGACACCGACGTCGCGGTCGCCTGCGGCGGGGCCACCGTGCTGCCCGGCGACATCATCGTCGGCGACGACGACGGCGTGGTCGTCATCCCACCGTCGATCGCCGAGGAGATCGCCGACGCGACCCTCGTCCAGGAGGACGAAGACTCCTGGATCGCCCAGCAGGTCGGCCAGGGCCGCCCGATCGAGGGGCTCTTCCCGCTCAACCCGTTGTGGCGGGAAAGGTATGAGGCATGGCAGAAGAAGCAGTGAAGACGACCAGCAAGTCCGAGCTCGCCTACGAGTGGCTGCGTGAGCGGATCGCCCGGCACGAGTACGGGCCCGGCTACCGGCTCGTCCTCGCCGAGATCGCCGGCGCGCTCGACATGAGCGTCGTCCCGGTGCGCGAGGCGATCCGGCGGCTGGAGGCCGAACGGCTGGTGACCTTCGAGCGCAACGTCGGCGCCCGCGTGGCGATGGTGGACCAGAACGAGTACGTCCACGCCATGCAGACACTCGGCGTGGTCGAAGGCGTCGCCACCGCGCTGTCCGCGCCGGGATTGTCCGAAGAGGACATCGCGAAGGCGCGCCGGGTGAACGAGCGGATGATCGCGCTGCTGGATCATTTCGACGCGCACGAGTTCACCGCGCTGAACCAGCAGTTCCACTCGCTGCTCTTCGCATGCTGCCCCAATCCGCAGATCCTCGACCTCGTCCACCAGGGCTGGACGCGGCTGTCCGGACTGCGTGACTCGACCTTCGCGTTCGTCCCCGACCGGGCGCACCGGTCGGTCGAGGAACACGAAGAGATCCTCCGGCTGATCTCCGAGAAAGCCGACCCGCTCGACATCGAATTCGCCGCGCGCAATCACCGCTGGGCCACCATGCAGGCCTTTCTGGACGCCCGAGAACGCGCTAAGCGCTGACTGAGGAGGACCTTTGACCAGCACGACTCCCCGGCCGATCCCGAACGGTGTCCCGGAACGGATCCGGCACTACATCGGCGGCGAACTCGTCGACTCGGCCGACGGCGCCGTCTTCGACGTGCTCGACCCGGTGACCAACGAGGTCTACGTCCAGGCCGCCGCGGGCAAGAAGGCCGACATCGATCGCGCCGTCGCCGCCGCGCGGAAGGCGTTCACCGAAGGCCCCTGGCCGAAGCTGCTGCCGCGCGAACGGTCGCGGGTGCTGAACCGCATCGCCGACCTCGTCGAGTCGCGGGACAAGCGGCTGGCCGCGCTGGAGAGTTTCGACTCCGGCCTGCCGATCTCGCAGGCTTTGGGCCAGGCCCGCCGGGCGGCGGAGAACTTCCGGTTCTTCGCCGATCTGATCGTCGCGCAGGCCGACGACACCTACAAGGTGCCCGGCCGCCAGATCAACTACGTCAACCGCAAGCCGATCGGCGTCGCCGGGCTGATCACGCCGTGGAACACGCCGTTCATGCTGGAGTCGTGGAAACTCGCGCCCGCGCTGGCGACCGGCAACACCGTCGTGCTCAAGCCCGCCGAATTCACGCCGCTTTCGGCGTCGCTGTGGGCGGAGATCTTCGAAGAGGCCGGGCTGCCGCCGGGCGTGTTCAACCTCGTCAACGGTTTCGGCGAGGACGCGGGCGACGCGCTGGTCAAGCATCCGGACGTCCCGCTGATCTCGTTCACCGGCGAGAGCGGCACCGGCAGCCTGATCTTCGGGAACGCGGCGCCGTTCCTCAAAGGACTGTCGATGGAGCTGGGCGGCAAGTCCCCCGCCATCGTCTTCGCCGACGCCGACCTCGAGACCGCGATCGACGCGACGATCTTCGGCGTGTTCTCGCTCAACGGCGAACGCTGCACCGCGGGCAGCCGGATCCTGGTCGAGCGCGCGATCTACGACGAGTTCGTCGAGCGCTACGCCGCGCAGGCCAAACGCGTCGTGGTCGGTGACCCGAGCGACCCCAAGACCGAGGTCGGCGCGCTGGTACACCCCGAGCACTACGACAAGGTCATGAAGTACATCGAGATCGGCAAGACCGAAGGCAGGCTCGTCGCCGGTGGCGGCCGCCCCGACGGCTTCCCGACCGGGAACTACGTGGCGCCGACGGTGTTCGCCGACGTCAAACCGGACGCCCGGATCTTCCAGGAGGAGATCTTCGGCCCGGTCGTCGCGATCACCCCGTTCGACAGTGAAGACGAAGCACTGGCGCTGGCGAACAACACGAAGTACGGGCTCGCGGCCTACGTCTGGACCAACGACCTCAAGCGGGCGCACAACTTCGCCCAGTCCGTCGAGGCCGGGATGGTGTGGCTCAACTCGAACAACGTCCGCGACCTGCGCACCCCGTTCGGCGGGGTGAAGGCGTCCGGGCTGGGGCACGAGGGCGGCTACCGCTCGATCGACTTCTACACCGACCAGCAGGCGGTGCACATCAATCTCGGCGAGGTGCACAACCCCGCCTTCGGCAAGGGCTGACCCCCACTCCCCCGTCCACAAAGGATGTTGTCATGAACCCGATCCCTACGCCGTCCTCTCCACCACCGGACGTCCTGCGCTGCGCGTACATGGAACTCGTCGTCACCGATCTGGCGCGGTCGCGCGCGTTCTACGCCGATGTCCTCGGCCTGACGGTGACCGATGAGGACGAGAACACGGTCAGTCTCCGCACGATCGACGAGTTCATCCACCACAACCTCGTGCTGCGCCAGGGCCCGATCGCGGCGGTCGCGGCGTTCTCCTACCGGGTGCGCTCGCCGGAGGATCTGGACAAGGCCGTCGCGTTCTACACGGAGCTGGGCTGCCGGGTCGAACGCCGCGAGGAGGGCTACACCAAGGGCATCGGCGATTCGGTGCGCGTGCAGGACCCGCTCGGCTTCCCGATCGAGTTCTTCCACGACGTCCAGCACGTCGAGCGCCTGGGCTGGCGGTACGACCTGCACCTGCCGGGCGCGCTGGTGCGGCTCGACCACTTCAACCAGGTCACGCCGGACGTCCCGCTCGCGGTGAAGCACATGGAGGACCTCAACTTCCGGGTCACCGAAGACATCCAGGACGAGCAGGGCACCACCTACGCGGCATGGATGCGCCGCAAGCCCACCGTGCACGACACCGCGATGACCGGCGGTGACGGGCCGCGGATGCACCACGTCGCCTTCGCCACGCACGAGAAGCACAACATCCTGTCCATCTGCGACAAACTCGGCTCGCTGCGGATGTCGGACCATATCGAACGCGGCCCCGGCAGGCACGGCGTCTCGAACGCGTTCTACCTCTACCTGCGCGACCCCGACGGGCACCGCGTCGAGATCTACACGCAGGACTACTACACCGGCGACCCGGACAACCCGGTCGTCACCTGGGACGTGCACGACAACCAGCGCCGCGACTGGTGGGGCACGCCGGTGGTCCCGTCGTGGTACACCGACGCGTCACTGGTGCTCGACCTCGACGGCAAACCGCAGCCGGTGGTCGCGCGGACCGACGACAGCGAACTGGAAGTCACCATCGGCGCCGACGGCTTCTCCTACACCCGCAAGGGTGACGAAGACGGGGAACTGCCGGCCTGGAAACAGGGCGAGTACAAACTCGGCAACCAGCTCTGAGGCGGGGACATGCTCGAACAGGAAACGATCACCGCGATCGCCGATGAGCTGGCGGCCGCGGAAGAGGCACGGGAGACGATCCCGCTGCTGACGGCCCGCTACCCGGACATGACCGTCGAAGACTCGTACGCCGTGCAGAACGAATGGCGGCGCCGGGGTATCGCGGCGGGACGACGTCCGGTCGGCCGCAAGATCGGGCTCACCTCGAAGGTCATGCAGGCCGCCACCGGGATCACCGAACCCGATTACGGCGCCATCTTCGCGGACATGGTGTTCGAGAACGGTTCCGTGATCGAGCACAGCCGGTTCTCGAACGTGCGCATCGAGGTCGAGCTGGCCTTCGTGCTCCGCGAGTCGCTCTCCGGGCCGGACGCCACGGTGTTCGACGTGCTGCGGGCGACCGAGTACGTCGTGCCGGCGCTGGAGATCCTGTCTTCGCGCATCGAGATGGCGGGGCGGACCATCGTGGACACGATCAGCGACAACGCGGCCATGGGCGGCATGGTCTACGGCGGCAACCCGGTCGCCGTGGACGCCGTCGACCTGCGGTGGGTTTCGGCGCTGTTGTACCGCAACGAAACCATCGAGGAATCCGGCGTCGCCGCCGCGGTGCTGAACCATCCGGCGAACGGCGTCGCCTGGCTGGCGAACAAACTCGCACAGCACGGCGACAAACTCGATCCGGGCGACATCGTGCTGGCCGGGTCGTTCACCCGGCCGATGTGGGTGCACCCCGGCGACACCGTGACCGCCGACTACCGGGACCTGGGGGCGATCACATGCCGCTTCGTCTAGACCCGCCGTTCCGGGATCAGTTGTCCGAACGGCCGCTGATCGGCATGTGGGTGACGTCGGGCAGCCCGGTCGTCGCGGAGATCTGCGCGGGGTCCGGTCTCGACTGGCTGCTCATCGACACCGAGCACACCCCCACCGGCCTGGAGACGGTGCAGTCGCTGCTGCAGACGATCGCCGCCTATCCGATCACGCCGATGGTGCGCGCCCCGTCCGGCGACACCGTCGCGCTGAAGCAACTGCTCGACCTGGGCGCGCAGAACCTGCTCGTGCCCATGGTCGACAGCGCGGAGGAGGCGGAGGCCGTCGTGCGGGCCGTCCGCTATCCGCCGCGGGGCGTGCGCGGCGTCGGCAGCGCCCTCTCCCGGTCCGCGCGCTGGAACCGCGTCGAGGGCTACTTGACGAACGCCGACGCGTTCACATCCTTGTTCGTCCAGATCGAGTCGACGGCGGGTGTCGCGGCCGCCGCCGAGATCGCCGCTGTCGATGGCGTCGACGGGGTTTTCGTCGGCCCCTCCGACCTGGCTGCCTCCATGGGACTGCTCGGACAGCAGACGCATCCCGATGTCACCGCTGCCGTCCTCGGCACGTTCGAGGCTGTTCGCGAGCAGGGAAAGCCAGTCGGGGTCAACGCGTTCGACGCCGCACAGGCCCAGCGCTATCTCGACGCCGGTGCTTCGTTCGTTCTGGTCGGCGCCGATGTCACTTTGCTGGCCCAGGGTTCGGAGGCGCTCGCGCGGAGGCATTCGGTTTAAGGGGCGGCTCAGGTGTCGGCCTGAAGCCCTTCCTTGATGAGGTTTTCGGCGGCCGATCGGCCCAGCCGGAGGAAGGGGGCGGCGCGGCCCATGTCGCGATCGGTGAACTCGTAGACATGGCGTGCCGCATGGGCCCTGGCGGCCCGAAGGTCGGTGACCATGATGGTGCGCACCAGAGCAGACAAGGCCGCGGCGGTCTCCGCGGCGGCGACCGCCCCCGGCAGGTCGGCGATCGCGCCGGTCAGCGTCGCCACGGCGTCCCGCGCGTGCCGTGCCGCGCGGACCAGGTCTGAGGAGCAGTCCTCGTCATGCTCAGCACCCGCCGCGTACACGCGGCGCACGGCCTGGTCGGCGTTCAGTTCGGCCCACACCACCTCGTCCCCCGCGCGTTCGGAAACGTAGACACCGCCCGCGGTCAACCAAAGCGACTCGACCTCTTCATCACGCACGACCCGTCGCGCGGTGGACGGGTCGAACCACCACGCCCCGGTCCACGGCAGGCGGCCGGTCACGAAAACGGCCTCACCGTCCGGACCGGGGAAGAAATCACCCTGCTCGTCCGGGACGCCGTAGTGAGACCGGTCCGTCTCCTTCGGGACGCACAACGTATTCGCCACCGCGAAATCCACCTCGTCGGGCAGATCGGCACCGGTCAGCGCGACCGGGTACGCGGACTCCCCGGTCCAGCTTCCGACAGCCCAGCCGCGCGCTGTCAGCCGGACGCCGGTCCGCGAAGCCGGCGCGCCCTGCCGTACGGCTTCATGCAGCGCCAGCACGAGATCAGGGTCGATGATGGACTCGCTCACGGCGCACAGCGTACGTCCCGGATCGGCCTGTGCTGCTGTGACCCGATCGGGCCGCCACCGCTGATCCCAGGCATGGTGAGGGGCCCGTCGCCGGTGTGGCCGACGGGCTCCTCGGGGTCGTGCAAGGTCAGACGCGGTGGAGGGTGTTGCGCCGAGATCTTCGGAGCGGGTCCAAGTACTGGGGCGGGATGAACTCCGGTAACCCATCGGCCGCCATCCGGACTTGCCAGTCACCGTGATGAATCAACCGATGATGAAAACCGCACAGCAGCACCAGATTGCGGAGATCGGTCGGTCCGCCGTCTGCCCAGTGATCAATATGGTGGGCATGGCAGTTCTTGGGTCTTCGATGACAACCAGGGAAGGCGCAGCCCCTGTCGCGGATGTTCAACGCCCGCCGCTGTCCCGGCGTGACGAACCGCCGCAGACGCCCCACATCCAGCGGCTCGCCCGCGGCACTCATCACGACCGGGAGCATGAGACAGTCGCAGGCGGCCATCCGGGCGTCGCGGGCGGTCATCGTCCCGACAAAATCCAGGCACGCGGTCCCGAGACCGGACTTCAACTCATCCAGGCCGATGGTGACGTGCACCAAGGTGCGATACCCGCTGGTGCCGGGCTGGTCCGGGCACGCGATCGCCAGATCCAGAAGTTCGGCCCAGGCGTCACCCTGGCGTTCGGCCTTGGTCCGCAGATCCGCCTGGCCGAACTCGTCCACCGGGCGCGGTGTCGCGTACGCCTCCAGCGCGGCCGCCGTCCGGGCCCCGAGCTCGTCATCCAGCAACCCGTTCAGCTTCCAGAAGCCGTCTTTGCGGCGTTCCAGGGTGACCTCGCGGCGAGGCTCGGCAGGTTCGGGATCCTTCGGTTCGTTCCCGTCGGGATCGAGCCAGCCGAGCAAATCCTGCTCGGCCTTCGCCAGCTGCCGAGGCCCGGCATCACGAGCGAGGGTCGCGAGGATCTTCTCCGCACACTCCCGATCCTCGGCAGACGTATCCGCAGGGATCCTTCTCAGGATGTCCAGGATCTGCTGGATCCGCTCGTGCCCGACCAGCCCCTCCGCCGCCACAGCGGCAGTGGCGGGCGCGAACGCCGCAACCTCACTGCCATCCAACGCCCGCGTGGGGTTCAACGCGATCGCCTGATTCACCACCGACCGCGCCTCACCGAACGACAACCCCGCCACATCAGCGAACCAGGTAATCGTGGACCCATAGCCATATAAGTCTTTCGCGCCCCGAGACTCCACCTCCGCCAGGTACTGGCCCAGCGCCGCGGAGGCGACCCTCATCACCTGCAGGAACTGCCGCACGCCATGCGCAAGCTCCAGCTTGCCGGCGCGCCACAACTCCTGCGGCAACTCGGGAAGAAAGGTCTCGGGCACTTCTTCACAATACCACAACTGTCGAACACCTGTTCGCAACCTTAAGTGACTGCGAAACCGCTCAATTCCCACTGAAGAGTGACTGAGCAGTTCGGCCGAAAACACATCGCGCATACGTCAAAAGGCGAAAGTGATTCAAACCGGTTCGACTTCCCGCGACCTCACGGGAAGTCGAACCGCGGCAGCGACACCACCAACGGCGACGAGAAGAATGAACCCGAACACGACACCGAAAGCCAAGGCGGGCCTCGATTCGAGCCCGGTCAGGATCGCGCCGGTCAGCGCCACCCCCGCCACCGCGCCCACCTGTCTGACCGTGTTGAACAGGCCCGATGCGCCACCGGCGGCGTCCGGATCCACCGACGCCATCGCGATGGCGGACAGCGGTGACCAGGCCATCGCGTTGGCGGCGCCCAGAAGCGCGGCTCCCGCCGTGATCCACCAAGGATTCAGCTGCAGCACGACCACGAGGCCCATGAGCAGCAAACTCACCGCAAGCAGGCTCATACCGAGTATCGCCGGTCGTCGCCCGCCCACGCGGTCGACCCAACGGCCTGCCGAGGGTGACAGCAGGATCGCGACGACGGCGTCCGGCGCGAGGGCCACGGCGGCCTCGATCGGTCCGAAACCGCGCTGCTCTTGGAGATAGAACATGGTCGGAAGTGCCATCGCGAGGACCGTCATGCCCAGGGACGCCATGGCGAGGCTCGCGGACAAGTAGCCGGATGAGCGATAGAGCTGAAGGGGTGCGAGTGCGTCGATTCCTTGGCCGCGTTCCCGGAACCAGAAGCCCACGAGCAACGCGACGGCGATGGCGGCAGCAGGCAAGGAAAGGGCGCGCCAGGACAGCAAGGCCCACACGAGAAGACTCAGGCCCGCCGTGCTCAACATGGCACCGAGCAGGTCGAACCTGGCCGCACCTCCCCGGCTTCCAGGAATCAGGCGAATCCCCATGACGACGGCGATGCCGCAAAGGGGAACGTTGACCAAGAAGATCCAGCGCCAGTCGAGGCTCGCCGTCAGCAGCCCGCCCACGATCGGGCCGAGCAAGGTGGCAGCGGCGGCGACGGAACCCCAGATGCCGAACGCCCGGCCCCGCTCGTCCTCGGCGAACAGCCGTCGGATCAGCGTCAGTGGCTGCGGGGACATCGCGGCTGCCGCCAGGCCTTGCAGGATCCTGAAGGCGATGAGCCACTCGATCGAAGGCGCGAGCCCGCACAGCGCGGAGGAGACCGCGAAGGCTCCCATGCCGAAAAGGTAGACGCGCTTCGGGTCGAAGAGGTCGCCGAGACGGCCGGCGACCAGCAGCGGGACCGAGAACGCGAGCAGGTAGCCCGCCGTCACCCAGAACAGCGCGGCGACGTCCCCGCCGAGATCGGCTTGGATCCTCGGGCTCGCGACAGCGACGATCGTCGTGTCGAGCAGGAGCACGAAGAACCCTGCCAGCAGAGCGGTGAGGCCACCCCATTTCGAAGACATACCGCCAGACTGGCCCAACCGCGCCTTCTCCCGGCGCGCAACACGGCGACAGGTAACGGCCAACGAGATCGTCGCGACTTCGAAAGCGGCCAAGCCGCACCACTCTCACCGCAGGAGGTGCTCGATGCCGTTGCACGTCGTGGGCGTCGGAACCGACAACAAGGTCTACCACGCCATCCGCAACCGCTACCTGCACGATCACTGGACCCCCTGGACGGATGTCACCGCGATCGTCGGCGGAACCGGTTCCCCGTTCACCATGATCGCTTGCGCCACGGTGGATCGCTCGGTGCACATCTGCGGTCTGACCGAGGACGAGCGGATCTTGCACACTTTCCGGCGCCCGGACGGGGTTTGGCAGTCGAGCTGGGGTGACGTCGGGGCGGCCGCCGGGCTCGGCACCGGGCAGCCGGACGGTGTCGCCACGGCAGGTGCGGGAACGGACCTCCAGGTGTTCGCACCGATTCAACGTCGTGACGGCAAACCGGCACCCGCCAAAGGTTCACCGGTCAATCACGCGATCCGGTCTTCCGCTCCGCCGGGCTGGCCACAATCGTTCACCCCGATCGAAAGCGGGCTTCCGTTCGAAATGAACGAATTCCTCCGGCTGGCCGCCGACGACGCCGCCGGAAGCCTTCATGTCTGCACCCTCGACTACGGCAACACCCTTTGGCACACCCTGCAGCTGTCTTCGAGCACGTGGCAGCCGTTCAACGACGTGAGACGGGTACACCTCAACGACCCTGGCCGCATAGGGGACGTCGCTGTCGCCGGAATCGGAACGCTGCTTCACGTCTGCGTGGTCGCCGACGGGAAGATCTGGCACACGATCCGAGCGACCTCGCGCTGGCAAGCGGTGTGGGGAGACGTCATGCGCGTCATGAACCCGGCCTCCACCGAGACCGTGACCCGCGTGGCCTGCGCCCAGCTCGAGGACAATCTGCATGTCTGCGCCCTCACCGAGGACGGCCGGATCATCCACACGATTCGCATGTCCGCCCCACCGAGCTGGCAGAACCCGGAGGACTCCGGACGGGCCTTCTTCGGCGACGTCACCGCGGAAGTCGGCAGGCACGGCGTGGACCCTCGCCCGTTCAAACTCCTCGCGGTGTCCGGCCAGTGACGATTAAGGTCTCGCTCATGACCGCCCTTCCGCGCGGCGGCCGCCCCGCCAAGGCCTTGTCTGCCGTCGAAGCGACCATCGAGACCCGCTGGCGGTCGTTCCTCGTGGAGTATGGCGTGACCGCCGGAGCCAAAGAGGAAGCCGACCTCGCCGAGATGGTCGTCGCCGACACCTCCGCGTTCGAATGGCGGGTGGTGGACGCCGCTCTCGACCGGTTGCCCTGCGCCGACTGCGGCAACGGGCTCGGCGCGGGTCCGGCTGGCTGCGAAAACTGCGACCGGGCCGACGGTTTCCGGTTCGCGGCCATCGAGACCGACAAACCCGCGACACCGCCGGGCACCGAGCACGGGCTCCGGGTCGCCACCGCCGTCGCCCGCACCCGGCACCGCTACGGAGCGCGTGCCAGGTGCGGCTTCGAACTCGGGCTTCCGGTCCTCCTGTCGGGTGAACTGCCCAGCACGGCCCAAGCGCAGGCGTACCGGGCAGCGATCAACAAGCTCACCGAAGAGGAATGCGAACGCGTGACCTCTTTCGAAGAGGTCGCCTGCCTCAGTAGTCGTCGCGGCCGGTGAACTGCTGTTCCAACAGCTCTGCCGAGCCCGCGACGAGTTCGAGCGGGTCGGTGAACTCGTTGATGTCGAGGTTCACCAGCGGCAGGGAATGCCGCAGCACCAGATGTTCCCCCATGATCACCAGCCCCCCGACGACGATCGTGTTGCCGATCTCGGTCAGCACGGTCGCCAGGTCGACCTCGTCGATCCGCGCGAACGGCGTCGCGATCTGGACCCAGTCCTCGCGGCGGTCGAAGATCTCCCGTGCGATGACCACGGTCTGAGCCCGCTCTTCGTAATCGTCGTCGCCGTAGGACAACCGGATGCGAATTTCGTCTGGTTCGTCCTTGACCACCCGATATTCGTGTCGTACGAACGCGACCAGATCGGCCCACTCCGCCATGTATTCAGTCTCCCTTGCAGTCGAAGATCGAGACTAGCGACTACAAGGGTGGTGAAACCGGGACCGGCCTGACATCACCCGGAAAGCGGCGACCCATCCCTCTTGAGTGGCAAGGCTTGTCAGGGCCAAGGGTGTCTTAGGTGCCTACTGGATCGTGGCCGCGGTTGATCACGGGGTACGCCGCGTGGCGTCCATCTGGACACGCGTGTCGTCCCTTCCGTCACGCGAGTCCGCGGCCGCGGGTGTCGCGAAAGCCACTTTCGCGACGCCTGATGTCCCGAAAGTGGCTTTCGCGGCACTGCCCGGCCTCACTGGACGCGGGGTCAGCCGGGCAGGGACGTGAACGAGCCAGAGATGCACGGGTGTCCTGAAGGCCCCCTTTGAGACGTTGAACGTCTCAAAGGGGGCCTTCAGGACACCGCGACAACCGCCCTCGCGACGGTCGTGAGTGGTGAGGACGGTTGGAACCGTCCTCACCACTCACGAGGCCCGAAGGTCAGCCGCCGGTCGGCAGCCCGGCCAGCGCTTCCTGCGAGGTCAGCGGCCGCAGCGACAGCGTGTACTCGTACGTGCGGTCCTGCTGCACCTGACTGCGTTCCCGCACCGGGTTGGGCGTGTCCCCGACCCCGGTCACCGCGTGGCTCGCGTGCAGCGTGAACCAGCCGTTGTTGCGCTGCAACTGGAACGGGTACGCCGCCCGGTCGAGGTCGTCGAACGGAGTCACGCTGACGTCGTTCGCTCCCCCGACCAGCAGGCCACCGGTCCGGCCGTCGGTGAGCAGCGCCCACCGGCTGTCGGTGTGGTTGCCGTGGTCCTGCGGCCGGTGATACTCGACGTATTGCTGATCCACCGTGCTCGACTGCACGCCGATCGGGGTCCCGTCCTTGCGGTCGACGTAGCTCTCGGATTTCCGCCCATACCAGGCGAAGCGGTCATATCGGTCCGGCACCGCCAGCGAGACACCGATCCGGGGCAGATACGGCAGAGTGCGCACACTCCCCTGCGGCACCACCTTGTTGCCGAGGCTCAGCGTCCCGGTCCGGTCGACGGTGTAGGTCATCGTCTGGTCGAACCACGCCCCGGTGACGTCCGGCGCCGCGACCCGGCTGTCCACGATCACCCGCACGCTTCGCGAGCCGTCCTTCTCGACCCGGACGCCGGTGACCGTGGTCTTCAACCGGTCCAGCCCGGCCTTGCGCCAGTCCTCACCTTCCGCCCGGCCCCAGGCGAAGGTCTCGTTGCTGATCGGCGCCCGCCACGCGTCGAGCTTCGGTCCGCCGCTCAGCAGTTCCTTGCCCTGGTGCCGGATCGACGTCAGCGCGCCGGTGGTCTTGTCCACCCGGTACGTGACGCCTGCCGCCGACGTCGTCACCGAAGCCGTGTCCTCGGCCACCTCGACGGACTTCCCGCCGAGCGGCGTCCGGTCCAGCCCCGGAACCTGCTTGCCGCCCAAGGAGAACTGGTCGTGCGCCAGGACATGCCCGCGCGGGAGCATGGGATCGCCCTGGGTCGTCACGGCCTCGACGGTGAGGAACCGCTCGCGGTCCGCCGGATTCGACGGAGCCGGGATGGCGACGCGTCCGGTCGTCCCGGCACCGACGCGCAACGGTTGCTCGCCGCGGGCAACGATCCGGGAGCCTTCCTGGATCCGCCACCGCAGGTTCAGCTCGTCAGTGCCCTTGAACTGCCGCTCGTTGGCCACCGACACCGCGCCGCCGGCGTAGGCGAACCGGAGCGGCTGATGTGCCCACGCCATCTGCGCGGTCTCCGGCTGCGCCGAACGGTCCGAACCGATCAGACCGTCCACACCGGACAGACTGGAGCCGTACGACAGGTGGCTTCCCCGATCCGTGACGCTGTCGAAGTCCAGCGCCAGGACCGCGCCACCCGCCGGAGTCGCACCGGACAACTCCGCCGCGGACAGCGGCTTGTCGTAGATGCGCACGTCGTCGACGGCGCCGCGTCCCATCCAGCCGATACTCGACGGGTCGTTCCACGACGTCTCGAAGTCGCGGCCGACGTTGACCTCCGCCGACGACGGGTCGATCGCGCCGGTGAACGGTTTGCTCCCGATCTCCTTGCCGTCGAGATAGAGCCTCAGGGCAGTACCGTCGTAGGTGCCGCTCACGCGGTGCCAGTTCCCGTAGAAGTCCGCGGGGACCTTGGCCTGCACCGCTTGCCACGTTCCACTGTGGATGAAGAACTCCAGGGTGTCCTGTGCCTTCATCTTGAGCGCGTACTGGTGGTCGCCCTTGCCGAGGATGCGGAAGTCACCGGTCCATTTCCCCGGTTTCACCCACGCGTCGAGGGTCAGCGCCTTGCCGGTGATGTCGAGTTTCCGGTCGCGGTAGACCTCGACGAAATCGTCCAATCCGGACAGTGCCAGTGCCTTGCCGCGATGCCCGTCGACCAGATCCGGTTTGCCGGTCACGTGTGCCGAGATGTCGTTGCCGGACGAGTCCGGCGTGGTCCGGATCCGTTGCCGGATGTTCTGTTCCGCCCAGTCCCAGATGAACCCGCCCTGGGTCTGCGGATTCGCGCGGATCGTGTCCCAGAACTCCCGGAAGTTCCCCAGGCTGTTGCCCATCGCGTGCGCGTACTCGCCGAAGATCAGGGGTTTCGTGGTGTTCTTCGCCTGTTCGGCGAACTTCTCCGGGGACGGGTACCGCGGCCCCCAGACGTCGGCGAAGGGCGCGTCACCGTCGGGACTGTTGGACTGGTGATAGATCGGCCGGGTCGGCTCGTTCGCCTTCAACCATTCCGCCAGTGCGAAGTGATGCGCGCCGAGACCGGCCTCGTTGCCGGTGTCCCACAGGAAGACGCTCGGATGGTTCTTGTCCCGTTCGACCATGCCGATCATCCGGTCGAAGAACGCGTCCCGCCAAGCAGGGTCGTTCGCCTGGCAGTAGCTAGCGCAGTTCTCGTGGTTGTGGGTCTCGATGTCGATCTCGTCGTCGATCCAGAGCCCGTGCCGGTCGGCCAGTTCGTAGAAGTAGGGGTCCGACGGGTAGTGCGAGGTGCGGACGGCGTTGACGTTGAGCTGCCGCATCAAGGCGACGTCACGTTCCTGCGCGGCACGGGGCACGTGCCTCCCGTGATCGGGGTCGGTCTCCGCACGGTTGACGCCCTTGAACAGCACCCGTTTCCCGTTGACCAGCAACTGTTTGTCGCGGATCTCGATCTCGCGGAATCCGACCGTCTCGCTGGTGATGTGCGTGACCCGGCCGTCGGGCACGGTCAGCGTGAGGACGGCCGTGTAGAGGTTCGGGGTCTCGTCGGTCCACTTCGCGGGGTTGCGGACGGGCAGGGTCAGCGAAGTCTTGCCACCCGCGTCGACCGCCCCGCTCGCCGCCCCGACCTCTTTGCCCGCCGCGTCACGCAGGCTCAAGCCGACACGATGCGGACCCGTCGTTCCACCGGGTTTGGCGGCGACCTCGACCGCGGCCTTGAGGGTGGCGTCGGTGTAGGTCGCGTCGAGGTCGGTCGTCAGCCCGACGTCCTGGATGAACGTCCCCGGCGCCGAATGCAAGGTCACCGAGCGGAAGATGCCCGAGTACCGCCACTGGTCGACGTCCTCCAGGTAGGCACCCGCGCTCCAGCGGTGCACCTGCACGGCGATCCGGTTCGGCCCCGGCCGCAGCGCGGACGAGAGATCGAATTCCGCCGGCGTGTAGCCGCCCTGGTCGTAGCCGATGTACTGCCCGTTGACCCAGACGAAGTAGGCCGACGTCACCCCGTCGAACCGGAGGAACGTCCTGCGTTCTGTCCAGTCCGCGGGCAGGTCGAAGTCGCGGACGTAGGCGCCGGTCGGGTTGACGTCACGCGGGACGCGCGGCGGGTCGTCGGGTTGGATCTCGGTGGCGATGTTGCGGAAGATCGGGTGGTCCAGGCCGTCCGTCTGCCAGGTGTGCGGCACGGACACCTCGCGCCAGCCCGACGCGTCGTAGCCGTCGTCATGGAACCCCGCCGGGACCTGGGAAGGGTTGTCTGCCATCGCGATCCGCCACTTGCCGTCGAGCGACAGCGTGTACGGGCTCCGCTCGTCACGGCGGGCGGCGGCGGAGACGTCCGCGTAGGGACGCAGGAAGGCGTGCGGTGGCTCCTGTCCCTCCGCCACCTTCCGTGGATCGTCGAGATAGGACTGGACATCTCCTGGTGGTCCGTCGGCGGCGGCGGGCGATCCGGCGCCCGCCAGGGAACCGGCGGCGACCACCAGACTCAAGACGATGAGGCGTATGCGCGGCACTGTGTTACCTCCCGATGAGGGACCGTCGGCTGATGACCGACTCCTCGACGATCTCGTAAATCGTCACCGGGAGGAAGACCGAGATCGAATTCAGCTCGAAGCGCGACGCGTGAGCGAGACCGGCAAGATCCGCTGGCGGGGCTTGAGATCCCGGTCGTCCATCACCGCGAGCAGGGTCTCGACCATCGCGTGGACCTGTTCACGGGGGTCCTGATGGACCGACGTCAGCGGCGGGTCCATCTCCGGTGCCAGCGTCGCGTTGTCGTCGAAGCTGACGACGGCGACGTCCGAGGGGATCCGCCGTCCGGCGGTATGCAGGGTGCGGAGCGCGCCGAGGGCCATCATGTCGCTGGCCACGAAGACGGCGTCGAGGTCGGGGCGCCGCGCGAGCAGGTTCGCCATCGCCTTCGCCCCGCCGGTCAGCGTGAAGTCGCCTTCTTCGGCCAGGTCCGCCGGGTCGAGCCCGGCGTCGAGGAGAGTCTTGCGCCAGCCGGAAAGCCGGTCGATCGCCGCGCTCTGGTCCTGCGGTCCGGCGATCGTGGCGATCCGGCGGTGCCCGGACTCGACCAGATGCGCGACAGCCAGCTTCGCGCCGCCCTCGTTGTCGAAGTCGACGACGTGGACACCGCGTTTGAGCCCCGCCGCCTGCCCGCCGTAGACCACCGGGATCCTCAGCTGCCGCAACGCCTTGGGCAACGGGTCGGTCCGGTGCGGCGCGAACACCAGCACCCCGTCGACGTGCCCGCCGTCCAGGAACCGCACCGTGCGATCGAGGTCTTCGCGGGTGTCACTGAAGATCAAGACCATCTGGCAGCCGATGTCGGCGAGTTCGCGATAGCCCGCGCGCATGACCGCGGTGCGGTACGGGTCGTCGAGCAGCCGTGCCTCCGGCTCCGACAGCACGACCGCGATCGCGCCGGTCCGCCTGGTCACCAGGGAGCGCGCCGCCTGGTTCGGCGAGTAGCCGAGTTCGCGGGCCGCGGTCTGGACCTTCTCCCGCGAGCGCGCGCTGACGTAGCCGTCGTCGTTCAGCGCACGGGACGCCGTCGACCGGCTGACCCCGGCGGACGCGGCGACGTCTTCCAGCGTCGGCCTGCCGTCTTCCTCTGGTCGAGCCCCCACCCGCGTCACCTTCACCTTCAGCGTCATCCGGACACCGACAGCTTAGTGTCCGACGGCAGGCGGCACTGAGAGCGCTCCCGTGGGGCGGAAACACTCTCATTACAAGCCCTTGACACGATCTCGCCTTGGGAACAAACTCTGCGCATCCCTGGGAGCGCTCCCAGTTTTCTCCCTCACCCCATCAGCAAGGGACAAATGACGTGAGAAGCATCCGGAACGGCCTGGTGCTGGCACTGGGCATCACGATGACGGCGTTCGGCCTGGCGGCGTGCGGCGGTGACGACGGCGGCACGCCCGCCGCGTCGGATCCGAACGCGAAGGTCGAGCTGTCACTGGCGACGTTCACCGAGTTCGGCTACGAGGCGCTCGTTCCCGAGTACGAGCGGCTGCACCCGAACGTCAAGATCACGCACCGCAAGACCGGCCAGGGCGGGCCGTATCACCAGGATCTGATCACGAAACTGGCGGCGGGTTCCGGCCTCGCCGACGTCACTGCGGTCGAGGAAGGGCATCTGTCGAACGTCCTCGACAAGGGCTCGAAGTTCAACGACCTGAACAAGATCGGCCCGGCGGAGGCCTCGCCCGAACGCTGGCTCGGCTGGAAGTACGACGCGGCCAAGACCAAGGACGGCAAGGTCATCGGCTACGGAACCGACATCGGCCCGCTGGCCATGTGCTACCGCGAGGACATGCTCGGGGCGGCGGGCCTGCCGACCGATCCCGAAGCGGTCAAACCGTTGTTCGCGACCTGGGACAGCTACTTCGCCGCGGGCGATCAGTACGTCGCCAAGACCGGCGGGAAGGCCTGGTTCGACTCGGCGGCGCAGAACTTCAACGCCATGGTCAACCAGCTCCCCACCGGTTACATCGGGCCCGACGACAAGCCGACGCTGGACTCCAACCAGAGCATCAAGGACGCCTGGACCAAGGTGACCGGCGCTGTCGCGAAAGGACAGTCGGCCAAGCTGACCGCGTTCAGCAACGAATGGAACTCCGGGTTCAAGCAGGGCGCCTTCGCCACGAAGGTCTGTCCCGCGTGGATGCTCGGCGTGATCGAGGAACACTCCGGTCCGGAGAACGCGGGCAAGTGGGCGGTCACCGCGGCCTTCCCCGGTGGCGGCGGGAACTGGGGCGGCTCCTACCTCACCGTGCCCACGCAGTCGAAGCATCCGAAGGAGGCGGCCGAACTCGCCGCCTGGCTGACCGCACCCGAGCAGCAGATCAAGGCGTTCCAGGCGAAGGGCACCTTCCCCAGCCAGGTCAAGGCACTGGAGGACCCCGCGCTGCTGAGCGAGACCGACGCCTACTTCGGCGGCGCGAAGATCGGCCAGTTGTTCGCCGAGCAGGCCAAGAAGGTCGCCAAACCGCAGTACAAGGGCCCCGGCGACGGTCAGATCCAAGAGAACGCGTCGAGCCCCGCGCTGCAGGCCGTCGAACAGGGCAAGTCCGCGGACGCGGGCTGGACGCAGCTGCTCGACGCCGCGAAGAAGATCACGCGCTGACCGATGACCGTCGTCGACAAGATCGCGCCGGACGAGCGCCGGGCCGGGGTGCGCACGTCGCCCCGGCCCACCCTCCGCCATCGCCTGAGCCGGTGGGACGTCAAGGTCTCGCCGTACCTCTACATCGCCCCGTTCTTCCTCGTGTTCGGGATCGTCGGCTTGTTCCCGCTGCTCTACACGGCGTACGTCTCGCTGTTCAGCTGGGAGGCGGGTGACGACCATCCGGACTTCATCGGGCTGGACAACTTCAAGGAACTGTTCGCCGACACGCAGTTCTGGAACGCGCTCGAGAACACCGTCAGCATCTTCCTGCTCTCCAGCGTTCCCCAGCTGATCATCGCGGTACTCCTGGCGGCGTTGCTCAGCGCCAGGCTGCGCGGGGCGACCGGCTGGCGAGTCGGTGTCCTGCTGCCCTACGCCGCCAGCCTGGTGGCGCTCGGGATCATCTTCGCGAACCTGTTCGGGCCGAAGTACGGCCTGGTCAACGGCCTGCTGCAGACGATCGGACTGGACCCGGTCGAGTGGCAGGCCGGCCGGTTCAGCAGCCATGTCGCGATCGCGATCATGGTGAACTGGCGATGGACCGGGTACAACGCGCTGATCGTGCTGGCTGCCATGCAGGCGATTCCGAAAGAGCTGCACGAAGCCGCCCTCATCGACGGAGCGGGCGCGACGCGCCGGTTCCTCGGCATCACCCTGCCGTTGCTGAAGCCGACGCTGGTCTTCGTCACCATCACCTCGACGATCGGCGGGCTGCAGATCTTCACCGAGCCCAAACTGTTCGACGCCATGCCGGGGTCGAACAACGGCGGCTCGTCCAACCAGTTCCAGACCGTGACGCTGTACCTGTACCAAACGGCCTTCGAGAACTACGAACTCGGCTACGCCTCGGCGATCGCGTGGGTGCTGTTCGTGATCATCGTGCTGATCGCGCTGGTGAACTTCTTCCTCACCGGCAGGCTCGCGGCGGTGAAGAAGAAATGACCACCATCAAGCAAAGTGTTTCGGCGCTGGGAAAACCCCGCCGGGCGACCTACGTCGTGCTCACGATCTTCGTACTGGGCTCGCTTTTCCCGTTCTACTGGTCGTTCCTGGTGGCCAGCCGGGACAGCGGGATGCTCACCGAGCGGGTCCCGCCGTTCCTGCCCGGCGGGAACTTCTTCGCCAACGCGGCGCGGGTGTTCGACACGGTGCCGTTCTGGAAGGCGCTCGCGAACAGCCTGATCGTGTCCGGCACGGTCACCCTCACCACGGTGCTGTTCTCGGCGCTGGCCGGGTTCGCGTTCGCCAAACTGCGGTTCCGCGGCCGGAACGGGTTGTTCGTGTTCATCGTCGTCACCCTCGCCGTGCCGACCCAGCTGGGCATCATCCCGCTGTTCATGGCGATGTCGGAGTTCGGCTGGGCGGGCGGGCTGCAATCGGTGATCGTGCCCAACCTGGTGACCGCGTTCGGCGTCTTCTGGATGCGCCAGTACACGCTCGACGCGGTGCCGTACGAACTGATCGAGGCCGCGCGGGTCGACGGGTGCAGCATGATCCGGACCTTCTGGAACGTCTGCCTTCCCGCGGTCCGCCCGGCGGCGGCGATCCTGGCGATGTTCACGTTCATGACGTCGTGGAACGACTTCCTCTGGCCACTGGTCGTGCTGGACGCCGGAAACCCCACCGTCCAGCTGGCGCTGGAGAAGCTGCAGAGCGGCTACTACGTCGACTACTCGCTGGTGCTGGCCGGGACCACGCTGGCCACCATCCCGATCCTCATCGTCTTCCTCCTCCTCGGCCGCCAGATCGTGGCCGGGATCATGCAAGGTGCCGTGAAAGGGTGACCATGTCCGCTCATCCCGACAGTGTCCGGGCGAAGACCGCGCTGCTGTTCCCGCCCGGATTCGTGTGGGGCGCAGCCACCGCGGCCTTCCAGGTCGAAGGAGCGACGGCCGCCGACGGCCGCACCGACTCGATCTGGGACGTCTTCGCCCGTCGCCCCGGCGCCGTCGTCGGCGGCGACACCGGTGAGCCGGGCGCGGACCATTACCGGCGTTACGCCGAGGACGTCGACCTGATGCGGCGGCTCGGGCTCGGCGCGTACCGGTTTTCCCTGTCGTGGCCGCGGATCCGGCCCGACGGCGGCGCGCCGAATCCGCGGGGGCTCGCGTTCTACGACCGGCTGGTCGACAGGCTTCTCGAAGCCGGTGTCGAGCCATGGGCGACGCTGTACCACTGGGATCTCCCTCAGGCGCTGGAAGACAAGGGCGGCTGGGCTTCGCGCGAGACCGCGTTCCGGTTCGCCGAGTACGCCGAAACGGCGGCGGCACGGCTGGGTGACCGGGTGCCGCGCTGGTCCACCCTGAACGAGCCGTGGTGTGCGGCGATGCTCGGCTACGCGCGCGGGATCCACGCTCCCGGCAGGCGGGAACCACAGGCCGCCGTGGCGGCCGCGCACCATCTCCTGCTAGGGCACGGGCTCGCGATGGACGCCCTGCGGCGGCACGCCCCCGCGGCGTCGTCCGGCGTGACCTTGAACCTGTACCCGGTGTCGGCGGCCAACCCTTCGTCCACTGTGGACGTCGAAGCGGCGCGCCGGGTCGACGGCCTGCAGAACCGGCTTTTCCTCGACCCCGTGCTTCGCGGCTCCTACCCCGCGGACCTGCTCGCCGACCTCGCCCCCTTGGGGATCGACGAGCTCGTCCGGGAGGGCGACCTGGCCACGATCGCGGCCCCGGTCGATTGGCTCGGCATCAACTACTACCGCGGCTACCAGGTCGCGGGCACTCCCCTGCCCGGCAGCGAACCGGCTGGCGCCGACTGGCTGGGCGTCCCCGACGTGCATTTCGTCCCCGACGAGGCCGCGCCGCGCACGGACTCCGGCTGGGAGGTCCAGCCATCGCGGCTCACCGAATGCCTGCTGCGGATCCATCGCGAGTACCGGCCGATCCCGTTGTACATCACCGAAAACGGCGCTTCCTATCCGGACGCCCTCATCGGCGGGGACGTCGCGGACACCGACCGGATCGCCTTCCTCGACTCGCACCTGCGCGCCGCGTACGACGCGATCGAGGCGGGCGTCGACCTGCGCGGGTACTTCTACTGGTCGCTGCTCGACAACTTCGAGTGGGCCGAGGGGTACGCCAAGCGGTTCGGCCTGGTGCACGTCGACTATGCGACCCAGCGGCGGACGCCGAAGCGGAGCGCGCTCTGGTACTCCCGTGCGATCAGCCTGAACGGGCTGAGCTGACCCGCCTGCCTCGGACCAGCGGCAGGAAGGGGTCGTTCAGGGCGTTTTCGTCCTGAACGACCCCTTCCTGACCTCTAGTTGCGCGTGCTCGCGGCCTCGGCGGTCGCGAGGTCGACGGCACTCCGGTCCTGACCGTCCGCCCCGGCGGCACGCCGCGCGAGGGGGCTGTTCACACAGCCCGGCACGTCCGCCACGGAAGAGCAGTTGTCCGGCCGGTTGCCGCTCACCACGGCCCCGTTCGCCAGCGTGACCCGTCCGTCGAGCGTGTAGATGCCGCCACCGGAACGGGGATACGGGTAGGAGCCCGCCCCCGGCTCACCAACGGCGTTGTCGCTGACCTTCCCGCCGTCGAGCGTGAGGTTGTCGTAGAACACGCTCACTCCGCCACCCGCACCTCCGGTTCCCGAGCCCCCGGCGTACCCGCCCGGCCCGGCGACCCCGGCGTCACCTCCGCGGCCCGCGAGATTCTCGGTGATCGAGGTGCCGGTGATGGCCGGCTTCAACAGGACACCCAGCCTGCTCGACGCGAACACGCCGGCGCCCACGCCGCCGTCACCGCCGGCTCCGGCGCCGCCGCCCACGGGACCTCCCGAACCACCCTGCCCACCGGTCCCGGTGCTGTTGCCGGTGACGTCGCCACCGGTGATCCGCAGGACGGTGCCGCTGATGACCTCGACACCGCCACCGAAACCGCCGGAGCCACCCCGGCCACCGGGTTTGGCGGCCACGCCATTACCACCCCGGCTACCGGCACCGGTGGTGTTACCGATGATCCTGCTGCCGGTGATCGTCAGCGTGTTCTGAGCGGAACCGTAGGAGGCGATCCCACCACCGAATCCTCCGTTACCACCACGACCGGCACTGGCCGTGGCCGTCGCGTCCGCGCCGGGAGCACCCGCGCCGGAGATGTTGCCGGTGATGACGCTGTCGGTGATGGTCAGCGGGCCCCAGTTCTGGATTCCGCCGCCCGCCTGTCCCAGGTTTCCGTCCCCGTAGGTGTTGGTTCCGACGCCGTCAGGAGCGTGGCCGCCGGTGATCGTGACCTTGTCGAGCGTCAGATCACCCCAATTGGAAATGATCCGGAACTGGGGCGCGTCCTTTGCCCGGCCGATAGTGGCGTGGTTGCCGTTGATACCGAGCTTTCCCTCGATGGAGGGCAGCCCGGAACTCCAGGTCGTATCGGCGACCGCGGTGAGGGTGTAGACGCAATTCGCGGCCAAGGACAGCGTGTCCGGCGCCGGAGTGGCGTTGGCATCGGCGACCGCTTGGACCAGCGCGGCCGGATCGCAGGGAACGGCGATTTCGGCGGCTTGCGCGGGCGGAGCGACCAGGGCGAACGCCCCCAGTGCGGTCACCGTGGTCGCGACTCGTCTTCGGGATCTCGCACTCGGCATCATGAGAAAAACCCTCCAGGTCAAGGAAATGGGTGGTGACGGATCGCGTGATCTCCCAGTCGCGGAAACCGTCACCTGACGAACATTAGAAGTGCCGTCACCACCCCTCAATGAATATGATCCACATCACAGATACCGATCATCGGGAATCATTGCGAACAATGGGAATCAAAACGGAAGTCGTACCGGGCGTCCCGTATTCCTGCCTTTACCGGAGCCGGCGGCAGGGATTCCGGTGGCCCCGCTCCGGCAGGTCTTGTTATGGTGGGCAGGTAGCCGATCAACGAACGTGGAGACCAGACGTGGCAGGTGAAGACGACATCTCCGGGTGAGCCGGAGTTGCCAGGCCACCGGCGGTAGCGCCGAAGTGGCCATTTCGTCGTCCCCTCAACGCCACGTCCACCGCGGTGCTGCTTCGATGCGCCCGCTGTCTTTCACGAGGTCATTTCCATGTCAGACGCTTTCGTCGTCGTGTCCGCCCTGTCCTTCACCTGGCCGGATGACACCCCGGTCTTCGACGACCTGTCCTTCACCGTGCCCGGTGGCCGCACGGGCCTGGTCGCACCCAACGGGGCGGGCAAGAGCACGCTCCTCAAACTGATCGCCGGTGAGCTGCGGCCGGTCTCCGGAACGGTCTCCGCCCAGGGGGTCCTCGGGTATCTGCCGCAGTCGCTGCCGCTCACCGCCGGGCTGAACGTGGCCGAGGTGCTGGGTATCGCGCCGCAGCTCGCGGCCCTGAGCGCCATCGAGTCCGGCGACGCGAGCGACGAGCACTTCACCACCATCGGCACCGACTGGGACATCGAGGAACGCACCCGCGCCCAGCTCGACAGGCTCAGCCTCGACGGCATCTCGCTGGACCGGAGCCTGCGCACGTTGAGCGGCGGGCAGATCATCTCCCTCGGCCTGGCGGCGCAGCTGCTGAAACGGCCCGACATCCTGTTGCTGGACGAACCGACCAACAACCTCGACCTCGACGCCCGCCGCAAGCTCTACGGCGTACTCGAAGACTGGTCGGGTTGCCTGCTGCTGGTGAGTCACGACCGGGAACTGCTCGACCGGATGGACCGGATCGCCGAACTCGACCGCGGCGATCTTCGGTACCACGGCGGGAACTTCACCCAGTACGAAGCGGCGGTCAAGGCCGAGCGGGAGGTCGCCGAACGCAACGTCCGCAGCGCCGAGCAAGAGGTCAAACGCGAGAAACGGGAGATGCAGCAGGCTCGCGAGCGGGCCGCCCGGCGAGCGGGCAACGCGGCCCGCAACCTCGGCAACGCCGGACTGCCGAAGATCTTCGCCGGCACCATGAAACGCAACGCCCAGGAATCCGCGGGCAAGGCGAACGAGACGCACGCCGCGCGGGTGAGCGACGCGAAGAACCGTCTCGACGAGGCCGAACGCTCTCTTCGCGACGACCAGAAGATCGCGTTGATCCTGCCGGGTACGAACGTCCCCGCCGGGCGCACGATGTTCCACGGCGAGCACCTCCAAGTGCGCTACGGCGACCGGAACGTCTTCGCGGGCGACGGCGTCGACCTGACGATCCGCGGCCCCGAGCGGATCGCGCTGACCGGTGGCAACGGCACCGGCAAATCGACCCTCCTGCGGGTACTCAACGGCGACCTCGCCCCTGACGGTGGTGTGCTGAAGCGGGCCGAGGGCCGGATCGCGTATCTGTCGCAGCGGCTGGACCTGCTGGATCTCGACAAGACCATCGCCGAGAACTTCGCGGCGTTCGCCCCCGGCCTTCCCGAGTCACAACGGATGACACTGCTCGCCCGCTTCCTGTTCCGAGGCGCGCGAAGCCAGCTTCCCGTCGGCGTGCTCTCCGGAGGCGAGCGACTGCGAGCCACCCTGGCCTGCGTCCTGTTCGCCGAGCCCGCCCCGCAGTTGCTGCTGCTGGACGAACCGACGAACAATCTCGACCTGGTCAGCGTCGGACAGCTGGAGAGCGCGCTGGGTGCGTATCAAGGGGCTTTCGTGGTCGTGAGCCACGATGAGCGGTTCCTGAGCGAGATCAAGGTGGACCGTCGGATTCGGCTGGCCGATGGGGCACTTGTGGAGTCTTGATCCTGGAATACGTGAAGGCCCCCTTTATCGCGCTGGGCGCGACAAAGGGGGTCACCGATAAACGGTGACGGGCCGAGAAAAAGGTCCCGCTTCCGCTCAGCGAAGGCTGGGGGTTCCTGCGAGCAGAAGCGGGAGTTTGTGGCCGGGGGAACCATCCGTTCCGACACTCTTTACAACGCAGCACCGTCCGAAATGTTCCCCGGCATCGAGCCCGATTCGCTGTGACCCGCGTCAACACACCAATGGGGCAAAAGAAAAGACCCGTCCCCGCTCAGCGAAGGCCTGGGGGTTACCTGCGAGCGGGAACGGGAGCCAAGGTCGGTACGGTGGGCCGCCTCTCGGCGAAAGGCACTACATGGCTCCGGCCGGACCGGTATTCCATGAAGGCGAAGGTTGAGGCCCGTGGGCACCATCCGTACCGACACTCTCTACAACGCACCACCGCGCGAAATGTTCCGCAGCGCGATAGTGACGCACGTCAAAGGTCAGCACGGCGGCGGAACCAGGTCGACCAGTTCTTCGGGAGCGGACAACCGCCAAGCCTCGTAGACCAATTCGGTCAGCTCGTCGGATTCGAGGCCGTCGAGATGGACCACCACCCAGCCGAATCCCCCTGCCGTGAACTGCACCTCGAAGACATCGGGCCGTTCGGCCACGAGTGCTTCCTGTTCGGAGAGCGTCTGCTTCAAACCGACGGTCTGCGTTCGCGGCCAGTAGTACCCGAACCGCTTCCCGCGCACGCTGAACGACTCCCACTCCTTCGCGTCGGAGCGCTCGACGTCGGCGAGCGCCTCCAGCATCCGGTGGAACTCGTCACTCGACACACCCATGTTCACAACCCCAAACCCCAGGAAATCCGGCGGTCACAGTCTAAACAGGCGGCGCGGGACGGCCGAAATCGTCCACAGTGGAGTACGCCGGAACGCGGTAGCCGGTAGATTCGCCGGAGGTCCACTCGATCCGGGGAGCTGCGAAATGAACCGACCGGTCACGGCGGCGGAACTGTTCGACGCCATTGGTTCCGCCTACGACGACGTCTTCGGACGGGCTCCGGTGGTCGACAAGGCGCTGCGGCATCTGCTGGACACGCTGCCGCCCTCGTCGCGGGTGCTCGACATCGGCAGCGGGACCGGCAGGCCGGCGGCCGAGGATCTGTCCGCCGCCGGGCATCGGGTGACCGGGCTCGACGTGTCGCCGGTGATGATCGACCTCGCGCGCGAGCACGTTCCCGCCGCCACCTTCGTCCACGCCGACGTGCGCGAGTGGACCTCGCCGCCCGAGTCATGGGAGGCGGTCTGCGCCTTCTTCCCGTTTCTGCAGATGCCGCGCAAGGACACCGAAGCCGTGCTCGCCGACATCGCCCGCTGGCTGGTGCCCGGTGGCCTTTTCGCGCTGGTCACCGTGCCGCGGGACGCCGAGGACGTGCGGGCGGAGTTCTTCGGCCACACCTTCCTCGAAACCAGTTTCGCGCCGGACGACCTCGTCCGGCGGGTCGGGGCGGCCGGGCTCGAGGTCACCGGGACGCACTCGGAGATCTTCACCGCCGACGAGCCGGGGACACCGCCGGAGGAGCATCTGCTGATCTTGGCCCGCCGTCCGGGCTAACGTGATGTCCATGCCGGTCCTCAGCGTGCTCACCCCGGTCCACCCGCCGAGCCTGCCGTACCTGACCGAGGCGTACGGATCCCTCGTCGCGCAGGAACTCCCGCCGGGCTGGACGTGGGAATGGGTGGTGCAGGAAGACGGCGAAACCGGCCTGCTCGACGGCGTCCTCCCCGCGGACGAACGGGTACTGCCCGGTTCGGGCCGCCGAGGCGGTCCTGGGGTCGCCCGGATGCTGGCGCTGTCCCGCGCCTCCGGGGACCTGATCAAGGCGCTCGACGCGGACGACCTCCTGGCGCCCGGCGCGCTCGCGCGCGACATCGCGGCGCTGGAGGATCCCGCCATCGGCTGGACCACCTGCCGGGTGCTCGACCTCTTCCCGGACGGGACCACGGCAGGCGTCGACAGCGATCCCGAGGAGGGGCCGATCGAGCGCGGCGCGATCCTCCGGTACTGGCAGCGCAACGGCTACGTGTCGTCGGTGGTGGCCGGGACGTTGTGCATCCGCCGCGAACTGCTGCTGGACCTCGGCGGCTGGATGGCGCTGCCCGCCTCGGAGGACACCGGACTGGTCCTCGCCGCGAACGCCTCCTCCGACGGCTACTTCCTCGCCACCTGCGGCATGTTCTACCGGAAATGGGACGGCCAGGTCACCGCTTCCGCCGCGCACAACGACGACGCGGAGCGCCTCGCGCGGATGAAGCTGATCGAGGAACGCGCCGAGGTCATGCTGGCGCGCGGGCTTCAGCGGGCGGCGAGCGCTTCCGCTGTCGCGCGCCAGCCTTCGCGAGCGCTCGGATAGCGGGGAGACCATTCCGTCGCCTCGCGGAACGCCGCGTTGCTGACCCGGACCGAACGGGTCAACGAGGTCAACCGGTCACCCAGCAGCAACGCGGCCCGGCCGGGGCCGCGGACCCACTGGCGTTTCCCGGTCGCCGCGGCCAGCGCGGCGGTGTACTCGCGTTTGGTCAGCGGCTCGTCGTCGACGACGTTGTACGTCCCGGCGGGTGCGCGCAACGCGGCGACCACGGCGCCGGCCGCGTCGGTCATGTGGATCGACGACACGTAACCGTCGAGCCGTCCGAGTGCCGCACCGATCCCGCGCCGGGCTTGGTCGAGCAGCTGTTCGCTGTGGGTCGCACCGGGTCCGTAGAACCAGCCGAACCGCAGGACGACCCCTGTCCCGCCCGCCTCGGTGAACCGGTTCGCGCTCGCCTCCGCGGCCAGGTTCCCCAGTGCCGCCGGGTAGTGCTCGGCGGGAACGTCTTCGCGGATCCACTCGTCGCCGCGATCCGGGTAGATCATGCAGACCGACTCCTGGACCAGGCGTGGCACGCCTGACGCGAGCGCCGCGCCGGCCACCGCCGCCGAACCCTCGGCGCGGACCCGTTTGGTGGCCTCCCACGCTTTGGTGGAGAGGAAGCGTGCCATCGACGGCAAGGACGAGGCCAGGTTGACGACGGCGTCGTGCCCGGCGAACACCTCGGCGAGCGCGTCCCGGTCGAAGAGTGACACGATCACCGGCTTCGCGCCTTGCGCGCCGAGAAGGGCGGCCTTCGCCGAAGTGCGGGCGAGCGCGGTGACCTCGTGTCCGGCGGCCACCAGCGCGGGGACGGCGTGTCCGCCGATCGCCCCCGTTCCCCCGGTGACGAACACCTTCATCCCTGGCAAGACGGCCCCTACAGGTCGATACGGACGTCCGGTGACGCGGCGACGATGTCGAGCAGCGCCTTCGCGCACAGGTCGCGAGTCTGGTCACGGGTCAGTCGCCGGTACTTGAGCCAGTCGAGACAGACCGCGACGACGAAAGCCAGCCAGCCGCGGACGGTCACCCGCAGGGTCTCCGGCGGTTCGCCGTCCGGGCACAGGACCTCCAGGATCCGGCGTCCCTGCTCGGCGAAGTTGTTGTCGAGGACCTCGCGGACGTCCTCGACCGCGATGGCCGTGCCCGAGTGCAAGGCCCGGTAGCCGTCCTCGTTGGCTTCGACGTAGCGGAGATACGCGTCGAGGCCCGCCATCAGCTGCTCCGCGACCGGCAACGAGTGATCGGACCGGGTCATCTCGAGCAGGCGTTCGCCTTCGGCCTTGATGACCTCGGTGACGAAGTCCCGTTTCGTCGGGAAGTAGTGGTAGAGCAGCCCGCGGGACACCTCGGCGATGTCCGCGACCTGCTCGATCCACACGTCGTCGTACGGCCGTTCCGCGAACAGGCGGGCACCGATCCGCAGCAGCTGTTCCCGCCGCTCGGCGGTGCTCAGCCTGCTGCGGGGCCTTCCTGAAGTACTCGGCGCCATCCTGTCATCGTACTTACTTGACACGAGTTCAGTAGCGGGCCACGCTCACTATTGGATGTCGATTCAACAGCGCTCACCCTGGAGGGGCCCGATGGCCACCGCACTCCCCCATCCCCCGCGCCGGATCCCGCTGATCGGCGACGTGCTCGGCGTTTCGCCGAAGACCCCGGTCCAGGACTCGATGCGGCACGCCACCGAACTGGGGCCCGTCTTCGAACGCAAGGTGTTCGGCAGGCGGATCGTGTTCGTCCACGGCGCCGGGATGGTCGCCGACCTCTCCGACGAGAAGCGGTTCGCGAAGCACGTCACGCCCGCGATCTCGAACCTGCGCCCGCTCGGCGGCGACGGGCTGTTCACCGCGCGCAACGAGGAGCCGAACTGGCGGCGCGCGCACGAGATCCTCGCGCCCGCGTTCAGCCGCAACGCCATGCAGCGCTACCACCCGACGATGCTGGCGATCACCCGAGACCTGCTGGACACGTGGGACAGGGGCGGCGAGGTCGATGTCGCGGACGACATGACGAAGCTGACGCTGGAGACCATCGGGCGGACCGGATTCGGCTACAGCTTCTCGTCGTTCGAACGCGCCGAACCGCATCCGTTCGTCGCCGCGATGGTCCGCACGCTGCGGCACGCGCAGCGGACGGCGATCCAGCCGCCGGTCGTCGGCCCGCTCCTCAGCCGGAAGGCGAACAGGCGCAACGAAGCCGACCTGGCCTTCCTCCACTCCGTCGTCGCCGAAGTCATCGAGGCGCGGCGGGACGATCCGAGCACCGAAGACCTGCTCGGGCTCATGCTCAACACCACGCAGCCGAGCACCGGCGAGGCGCTGGACGAAGTCAACATCCGGAACCAGATCATCACCTTCCTCGTGGCCGGGCACGAGACCACGTCGGGCGCGCTGTCGTTCGCCCTGTACTACCTCGCCCGCCACCCGGACGTCCTCGCCCGCGCACAGTCCGAAGTGGACAAGGTCTGGGGTGAGAACCCGGATCCTTCCTACGAGGAGGTCGCCAAGCTCCGCTACGTCCGGCGGGTGCTCGACGAAGCCCTGCGGCTTTGGCCGACAGCGCCGGCGTTCGCGCGCCAGGCCCAGGTCGACACCGTCGTCGGCGGCGAGTACCCGATGCGGAAGGGGCAGTGGGCCCTCGTGCTCATCCCGGCACTGCACCGCGATCCTGTCTGGGGAGACGACCCGGAGTCGTTCGACCCGGACCGCTTCAGCCCGGAGCGCAACCGTGCCCGCCCGGCGCACGTCTACAAACCGTTCGGCACCGGGGAACGGGCCTGCATCGGACGGCAGTTCGCCCTGCACGAGGCGACGCTGGTGCTCGGCATGCTGCTGAGCCGGTACGACCTGCGCGGCGACCCGGCTTACCGGCTGAAAGTCCAGGAGCTGCTTACACTGAAGCCGAAGGGCTTCAAGCTCGACGTCTCACTCCGTGACCGCGCGACGGTGGCCGCGACCGTCTAAGGCTTGAGCAGCCCGGCGAAGAGCGCGTCCACCAGGGCGCGGGGAACTGTCGCTCCCGTCAGGGCCCGGTAGACGATCGGGCCGACGACGGCGTCGATCGTGGCGTCGAGGTCGAGGGAGGTCGAGACCTCGCCCGCCTCGATTCCGCGCGCGAGCAACTCACGTTCCAGCTCTCGGCGCGGGCCGAGATAACGGTCGTGGAGACTCTTGGCCGTCTCGGGATTGTGCTGCGCCTCGGCGATGAGCGCGAGCAGGACCTGGCCGGCCGGGTCACGGGTGACGAACCGCGCGTAGCCGCGGAAGTACCCGCGGATGACGTCCTCAGTGGACTTCTCCGCCGGGACCGCGAAGCGCTTTTCACTGTCCTCGATGAGCGTGTCGAGAAGGATCTCGACCTTCGAAGGCCACCAGCGGTAGATCGTCTGCTTGGCGACACCCGCCTGGCGCGCGATCGCCTCGATGGTCAGCCGGGCGAACCCGTGCTCGACGAGCAGGTCGTCCGCGGCATGGAGCACGGCGAGGCGGGCGGCCTCGTCGCGCTGGTTGCCGGAGCGCGCCCTGCGGGGCTGCGAATTCACGGCGGGCATGCCGGCCACAGTACCGGTCCGCCGGGTCGCGCTCGGCCGTCAGGTGCCGTGCTACTGTCTAGACGCAACGTCGCGTCTAGACAAAACCCGATTCCCCAAGGAGATTTCCGTGTCCACCACATCCGACCGGCAGGCACTCGTCATCGGAGCCTCCCGCGGCCTGGGACTCGTCCTCGCCGAGGAGCTCAGCAGGCGAGGACGGCGGGTCATCGCCACGACCCGGCAGGGCGGCGGCGAACTGCAGGCGAAGGCCGACGCCTCGAACGGGCGGCTGCGGGTCGAAACGCTGGAGATGACCAGCGAGGAGCAGCTGGCCACGCTGCGCGAGCGCCTCGACGGCACCGCGCTCGACCTGCTCTTCGTCAACGCCGCGATCGATCGCGGGAACTTGCCGATCACCGACGTCTCGACCGAGACCTTCTCCGAAGTGATGATCACCAACGCGTTGAGCCCGCTGCGCGCCCTCGAAGCCCTCCGCGACCTGGTCGTACCCGGCGGCACCGTCGCGATCATGTCATCCAGGCAGGGCAGCGTCGGGCTGAACACCAGGCCCGGCTTCGAGCTGTACAAGGCCAGCAAGGCCGCGCTCAACCAGTTGATGCGCAGCTACTCCACCCGGTACGCCGACGACGGGCAGACCAAACTTCTCATCCACCCCGGCCACAACCAGACGCCGCTCGGTGGTCCTGGCGCCCCGCTCACCGCCGAGGAGAGCATGCCCGCCGTCGTCGACGTCCTCGAAGCCCAAGCCGGTGCGCCGGGGCTTCAGTTCCTGGATCTCCACGGCAACGTGGTGCCTTGGTAAGGCCCGGTCACATCTCCGCCCCGTGATCCGTCAGTGCGGTGAAAGCAAAGACGGAAACCCTGGAGGAGAACGAATGGAAACCCGGATCCCGAACCCGGCGATGGCGAACCCCGCGACACTGAAGGCCCTGATCGCGCTGGCGGAGTCGGCGGGCGACACCGGTGTCCCGAATTCCACGCACTACCTCATGCATGTCCGCGCGAGCCAGATCAACGGCTGCAGCGGCTGCCTGGAGATGCACACCAAGGAACTGCGCAAGGCGGGCGAATCCGACGAGCGGATCTTCACCGTCGCCGCCTGGCGTGACACGGCCTACTTCACCGGCGCCGAACGGGCGGCGCTCGGGCTGGCCGAGGCACTCACCCGGATCTCGGACCGGGCGGACCCGGTCGACGACGAGGTCTGGGGTGAGGCGGCCCGTCACTACGACGAAAAGCAGCTCTCCAGCCTGGTCCTCTCGATCGCCGCCATCAACACCTGGAACCGGCTCAACGTCGCCACGCGGCAGATCGCCGGCGCCGCCTAGCGAGCCTGGCGTAGTTCCACACAGCACTCGGCCGCGCCGGGAACGAGGGCCGCTTCCACGTTCCCGGCGCGCACGCCGGTCAGGAAACCGGCCAGGAAGGCCTGGTTGATCCCGCAGACCAGCTCCGGTGCCTCGGCGGCCAGCGGATGGAACGGGCAGTTCCGCAGCCGGACACAGGTCCTGGCGTCACGGCTCGGCTCGAAACCGTAGCGGCGAAGCACCCCTTCGGCCACGGTGAGCGCGCGTTCCACGCCGAGCCTGCCCGGCCGGATCCTCGCGCGTTCTTCCTCGCCCGCTGCGTGCCCGCGCTCCCCCGCGACCCGCCGGACGGCGTCCCGCGCGGTCTCACCGGATCCCTCCGCGAGCACGGCCTCGATGAGGATGCCCGCCAGGATCTCGTGCCGCCGGGCGGGCAGCTGCACCTGGATGGCCTCGTCGACCGGTTCGTACACCTTGGGCCTGCGCCCCACCTTCACCACCGGGCCCGCCGCGAAACCGAATCTGAGCAGCCCGGCCGTGACGAGTTTGTCGAGGTGGAAGGCGGCGAGCTTGCGGGAAATCCCGACCGCGGCCGCCGCCTCGTCACGGGTGACCGGACGCCGCGCGCGCCGGGCGTAGGCGTACATGCCGCGGCGAAGGTCGTCGTCGAGCGCCGCCACGGCGGCGATGGAAGGGACGTCGAGGCCGTCCGGATCGGACACTGTCACGTACACCACGATATCGCCCATCTCAACCGGCGGAACATCCTGAACTGCGGATCTACCATGTAGGCTGAACCGGCGGGTGGTAAAAAGCCCAAAAATCTTAGTCGAACAACACTGGGGATCGCGGTCAGCCTTAGGAGGCCTCATGTCCACTCCCGCCTTGCGTGTCGTGCATGAAACCGGGCCTGGGCCGGACCTGGAGGCCGCCGAGGCCGCCGCCGCGGACCTCCTCACCGCACTGGGCATCTCACTGGACTCCGAGAGCCTCCGCGGCACCCCTGGCCGGATGGCACGCGCGTACGCCGAGCTGTTCACCCCGCGGTCGTTCGACCTCACGACCTTCCCCAACGACGAGGGCTACGACGAACTGGTCCTCGCCAGGGGGATCCCGGTCCGGTCCGTCTGCGAGCACCACCTGCTGCCCTTCGTCGGGGTCGCGCACGTCGGCTACCTGCCCGGCGAACGGATCCTCGGCCTGTCCAAGCTGGCCAGGATCGTCGAGCACTTCGCCTGCCGTCCGCAGGTTCAGGAGCGGCTCACGAAACAGGTCGCCGACTGGCTCGACGAGCAGCTCGAGCCGCGCGGTGTCGGCGTGGTGATCGAAGCCGAGCACTCGTGCATGACCCTGCGCGGTGTCCAGGCCGCCGGTTCGAGCACCGTCACCTCCACCCTGCTCGGCACGTTGCGTGAGGACGCCCGCTCGCGCCAGGAGTTCTTCGCCCTCACCGGCATCAACGGCTGACAGTGGGTTCTTCCGCGTAGGCCGCGGAGACGACCGCGCGGTCGAAGACCCGCCAGGTGACCGCGGAAACGATCATCGCCACCACGAAGCCCGCCCAATACGGCGTCGTCAGCCCGAACTTCGACGCCGCCGCGCCGCCGAGCAGCGCGCCGACGCAGTTCCCGCCCGCGACGATGAACAAGCTGGTACTGCCGACGCGGCCGAGCATGTCGGGCGGGGTGAGCCGCTGACGCAGGGAACTGCCGACGATGCCCCACAGCGCGCCGTGCACCCCGAACAGGAACATCGTCACGCCGACCACCGTCGCGCTCGTGCTCGTCGCCAGCACCAGATGGGTCCCGGCCTCGATCAGCAGCCCGATCCGCAACGTCCAGGTCGGCGTGCACCAGGCGATCAGCCGGTCGCCCGTGACCGAGCCGAACAGACCGCCGACAGCCATGCAGCTGAAGAGCAGGCCGTAGCCGACCGCGCCGAGGTGGAGCCGCTCCTTCGCCAGCAGTACCAGTACCGAGGTGGCCGCGACCAGCGTCAGGTTCAGCAGGCCGATCAGCCCGACCATGGTCCGCAGCAGGCGCTGGCCCGCGAGCCAGCGGAATCCTTCGGCCGCCTCCGCCCGGATCGAGCGCCGCTTCACCGGCTCACCGGGGCCGTCCTCGGGCCGCGACCGGTAGGCGCCCGCGATCAGGCCGAGCAGCAATGCGCTCACCGCGTACGTGCCGGCGTTGACGTAGAACGGGATGCTCGCCGCGACACCGAACAGGAATCCGCCCAGCGGCCCGGAAAGCATGCCGTGGGCCAGCGTCGTCCCGGCGTACAGCCGTCCGTTCGCCCGCTCCAGCAACGTCTTCGGGACGATCGAAGGCAGCATCGCCCCACCCGCCGTCCGGAACACGACCTCGCTCGAATTGATCACGAAAAGGACGGCGTACAGCAAGGCGATGCTGACGTCGCCCATCGTGATCGCGACGGCAGGCAGTGCGACGGCGGGCACGCGGATCCAGTCGAGGATGATCATCAGTTTCCGCCGGTCCACCCGGTCGACCAGCACCCCGCCCGGCAGCGCGAAGAGCAGCCAGGGCAGCCACGCCACCGCGAACCCGCCCGAGACGACGAACGGATCGTCGGTGCGGGAAGCGATCAGCAGAGGCGCCGCCACCGTCGTGAGACCGCTGCCCAACGCGGAGGTCGTACTCGCCGCCCAGAGCTTCACGTATCTACCGTCGAGCTTCTCCCCAGCCATGAGATCAACGTAGCGAGAGGTGACCGAACGGAGGCGGAGTTTCACCCACAGCTGAGCTGATGCCCTCTAGACTGCCCTTTCCGTTCGGCCTTGGGAGGGGAGCACGGATGGTGCTGGTGCGCCACGTCGATCCGGCGATTCTGCTGAAGAACCAACCACCCGGCGGAGCTCTGCAGCCGTACTTGCCGAGGGATGCCGATCCGGACGTCCGACGCTCGCTGTCGATCGCCCGGTTCACCCTGATCGTCTACGAGCGCAATTCGGGAGCGCGACGGACAGCCTATGAAGCCTTGCTGGAGATGTACCCCGACCACGAACTGATCACCAAGCCGCAGAGCAGCAGTCTCGCTCAACCACGGGGTCCGACCACCGCCGTCGTGTGGCTGGATCGCGAGCTCGACGGGAACTTCGACATCATTTCGCGTGCCTTGGCGACTTGGCTCGGGCGTAACACCGCTCGCCGCGCCCTGGGGCTCGTCCGGGAAGACCAGTACGAGAAACTGAGACTGCGCGGGGTGCTCGATCCCCTCAGCCCATCCATCGTACGGCTCCATACGGATCTTTCCGGAGGTGAGCGCGCCGCCGCGGAACAGATGTTCCCCGAATCGGGCTCTCTTCGCCGGGCCTATCAGCTCGCCGGCCTCCAGCCGTCGCCGCTGGTCGCCGATTTCTTCGCCGCCCACGTCGCCGACTACCGGCCCGACACCGACGACGGCATCGACCGCCTCGGCATCGGCACCGACGTGCGCATGCTCGCCGACCTGGTGGTCTCCCGGATGATCACCCCTCCCCTGTCGATCGGCCTGTTCGGCAGCTGGGGCTCCGGCAAGAGTTTCTTCATGCGCCAGATGCAGCTGCGCGTCCGCGAACTCGCCGATTCCGCGCGGGAGGCCGAAACAGCAGCCGGGACACACGGGAAGTCCGTGTCTTCCTACTGTTCGAGCGTCCGCCAGATCAGCTTCAACGCCTGGCACTACAGCGAATCGAACCTCCTCGCCAGCCTCGCCACCAACATCTTCGACAACCTCGCCGCGAGCGGCGCCGAGAACGACCTCCAGCGCCAGGCCGACGCGCTCGCCGAACGCCGCAAGACCGAGGAGACCCTTCTCGGCAGGCTGAGCGCGGTCCGGCTCGAACGCAGAACCCTGACAGCGCAACAGAAGCAAGCGAAGCGCAGGCGACGAAAGCCGCGCGAGTACGTCCATGCCGTTTTCGACAGCCTCACCGAGACGGACAAGGCGTGGATCGCGTCCAGGCTCGGCGTCGACCGGCCGACCGCGGAGGATCTCGAACGGCTGGCACAGGAGACCGGAGGGCTGCGTTCGGACGTCGCCGAATTCTGGCGACGGCTGCGGCAGGATCCGTTCCCGCTGCTGGTCCTGATCGGCGGGCTGCTGACGGTCCTGGTCGTCACGCTGCTCGTCGGCCGGTCGCAGATCTCCGGCGTGCTCGGCGTGCTCACCGTGGCGGGTTCCGCGCTGACCGTCGTCCTGCGGATGCGCGCCAGCGCGGGCCGGATCCACCAGGCGCTCGACAAACTCGGCGGTCCGTCCGAAGAGGACGAAAAGACCGAGCGGCGGCTGGCCGAACTGGACGCCGAATCCGAGAGGCTCGAAAGGGCCGTCACCGATCTGGCTCCGGGGCTGGACCTCGTGTCGTTCGCCGAGTCACGGGTCTCGGACTACGTCGAGCATCTGGGCGTGGTCTCGTTGCTGCGCAAGGATCTTGAGACGTTCGCGACCATGCTCGCCGAGGTGCCGCACGGTTCCGGGAAGATCGAACGGACCGTGCTCTACATCGACGACCTCGATCGCTGCCCGCCCAAGGTCGTCGTCCAGGTGCTCGAAGCCATCCATCTCCTGCTGGCGCTGCCGGTGTTCGTCGTCGTGGTGGGCGTCGACTCCCGATGGCTCAAGAAGGCCGTCGAGCAGCACTACGAGGCGATGCTCGGTGACGATCCGGAGACCTTCGCCGAGAGCTACCTGGAGAAGATCTTCCAGGTGCCGTTCACGTTGTCCCCCATGGACGATCCAGGGTTCGCGGGGCTCGTGCGCGGGCTCGCCGCCGCAGAGGGTCAGGTCGCCACACCGGCGCCCGTTCCCGACGGAACGGAGCGGTCCAGCGGCGATCGCCCTCCGGTCGCGACCGAACCTCCTCCGCACGAGGAAGCACCGCCACCGTCGTCCGGACAGTCCACAACAGACCCTCGACCTCCCCGTCTGGTGATCTCACCGGCGGAACTGGACTTCCTGCCGACGCTCGCTTCGCTCATCCGCTCCCCGCGGGCCGCGAAAAGGCTCCTGAACCTGTATCGCCTCCTGCGGGCCCGTTTCGCCGGGGAGGACCTCGCCGAGTTCCTCTCCGACGGCAGCCGCGAGGCACCGTTTCGCGCGGTACTGGTCCTGCTCGCGCTCCACGTCGGGAATCCGGAGTCCTCCGCGTGGTTCGCCACCCTCGCCGGGGCGGACCCCGGCGACAGCGCCGCCGAGGTCATGTCGTCGCTGGACGACCACGAACTGCGGCCGAAGCTCGAACGCGGCCTGTCCGGCGGCTCGTGGCCGGAGCAGGCCGCGTCCTATCAACGCTGGTTGCCGCTGGTGAGCCGGTTCTCGTTCGCCCGCGAAGACTGATTCCGCGCACGCTCGATGTCGGGTCCCCGGTAGAGCCGCTCCGGGATCTTCGCCAGCGTCGACGGATGCACCTGCGGGCCGAGGCCGTAGAGCTTCTGGAAGCTCATGATCAGCGGCCGCCACCGGTCCGGGTCGATCCGGTCGTCGGTGCCCGGCATCCGCACGTCGTCGTGGACGTGGACACGCTGCACGCGGACCTCGAACACGAGGATCCCGCCGCGTTGCGCCTCGTCGTCCTCGGCGAGCGGATGGACCGCCTCGACGACGGCCTCCATCGTCACCGGGCATTCGGCGACACGCGGCGGCGCGACCGTTTCCGAAGCGACCGGGGTGAGCCCGGCTTTGCCGAACTTGTCCGCTTCGTACCGATAACCGCGCTCGTACTTGCGGCCGGGGACAGGATCCGAGCCGGTGGTCAGCGCCAGCTTGTCGACGGCGGCCGCCATGGCGTCGGAAGGGAGATTCAGAACACATTCACGGTTGCGCATGAGATTCTGCGCGGTCTTGGATTTCGCGCCCAGCCCGAGCATGCCGCGCCACCCGAGCCAGAACGCAGACGACATCGGAGCCAGGTTCGGGGAACCCGTCCGGTCGACTGTCGAGAGGAGCACCACGGGGGTGCCGAAGTAGAGAATTCCGGGCTCGATACGGGTGTGCGCGGTCTCGGCCGCCGACGTCGTAGCTGTCACGTTCGCCAGCTTCGCCGGGTCTCGCCCCGGAGGCTGGCGTGAATCGGACGTCGCGATCAACGCTTTCCTCAGACGGCTTCCCGGTGCCCGAGCGCTTACCCTTTCCGAAGTGGTTCCCTTGGGCGAGCGCGAACCCGCGATCGTTCGGAGTATTGCGTTCGGCCGATTGCTGGTAGGTTCGCCGAACTCGAACGACGAAGGAGGCGCCGGCAGCTGCCCGGTCAACACCCGAACGCGCGTGGTGAGGCGAATCGCATGCGAGACGATGTGGTCCAGGCGAGCTCGATTCTCGGGCATGCTCCCGGCCAGGTTTGGGAAGTCATCGGCGATCCCGAGTCCTACTCGAGGTTCGTCGCGGAGATCAGCTGGTGCGAGATCCAGCAGCCCGCCGAACGCGGGCGCGGCCCGAAATGCCTTGTCCGCCTGGAACCGCGGCCGGGGACACTGGTCGTCGGTGACATCGAAGCCAGGGTCTGGCGGCCCGGCGAACACGTCGTCTGGTGCGGCGTCGAGGACGACGGCAACTGGGTCTCGATCGAGCTGCGACAGGCTCCCGAAGGCGGCACGGAACTCGTCGCGCAGCTGATGCTTCCGGCGAGGAATTCGCATCTGGTGTCCGCCGCTTCGTTCAAACGCACCATCCGCGCGATGGCCCGGCGGATCGATCTGCACCTTTCCGGCCAGGCGGCGTCACCTCACGAGGAACCGGCGCATACCAAGGCCACCACGCTGCACACCGCGAGCACCCTGATCAAGGCCGGGGTGATCGCGGCCGCGCGGCCGGACAAGATCGCCCGGCAGCTCACTTCGCTGTCGCAATGGGGCGCCACCGTCGCCGGCGGCTACTCCGCCAATGCGGCCCGTGTGCCCGACGACGTCGCGCTGCACGACGAACGCGACATCCGGACGTTCAAGCAGACGGCGGATCGCAGCAACCAGCTCGCGAACGCGCTCGCGGCGCGCGGAGTCCGCTCCCGTGACCGGATAGCCTTGTTGTGCCGCAACCACGCTACGATGGTCGAGTCGCTGATCGCGTGCAGCAAACTCGGGGTGGACGCGATCCTGCTCAACACCGGGCTTTCCGCCGGCGCCGTCGCGGACGTCATCAGCCTGCACGAACCGGTCGCGGTACTCGCCGACGACGAGTTCTCGAAGGTCATCGCCGGCATCCCCGGCGACTTCCTGCGGCTGTCCACCTGGCCGGAGACCGAGAACGGCTACCCGACGATCGACCAGCTGATCGCCGGGGTGCCCGCCACCAAACTCAAACCGGTGGACCGGATCGGCAGGCTCGTCGTGCTCACCTCGGGCACCTCGGGAACCCCCAAGAGCGCGCGCCGCCCGACTCCCAAGGGCCTCGCGACGTCGGCCGCCATGCTGGACCGCATCCCGCTCCACAGCGGGGACCGCTTCGTGGTGGCCGCGCCCCTGTTCCACAGCTGGGGGCTCGCCGGGATGCAGATCGGGATGGCCGTACGCGCGTCGCTGTCGCTGATCCGCCGGTTCGACGCGGAAGAGACACTGAGGACCATCGCCGAACATCGCTGCGGTGTGCTGTTCGCCGTCCCGATCATGTTGCAGCGCATCCTCGACCTGCCGGAGCGGATCCGCACCCGGTACGACCTTTCGTCGTTGCGGATCGTCGCCAGCAGCGGATCCGCGCTGCCGGGGCCGATCGTCACCGAGTTCATGGACACCTTCGGCGACGTTCTCTACAACTTCTACGGCTCCACAGAGGTTTCATGGGCCAGCATCGCCACGCCCGAGGACCTCCGCGCCGCGCCGACCTCCGCGGGCCGCTGCCCGCCCGGCACCAGGGTCGCCATCCTCGACGACGACCACAACCGGGTCCCGCCGGGCTGGGAGGGACAGATCTTCGTCGGCAACGACATGCTGTTCGAGGGCTACACCGACGGCGCGAGCGTGCCACGCGCGGCGGAACTGATGGCGACCGGCGACGTCGGCTACCAGGACGCCTCGGGACGGCTCTTCGTCACCGGCCGGGCGGACGAGATGATCGTGTCCGGCGGGGAGAACGTGTCCCCTCGCCCGGTCGAGGAAGCCATCGTCGCGCTGCCCGGCGTCCACGAAGCGGCCGTGATCGGCGTGCCGGATCGCGAGTTCGGGCAACGGTTCGCGGCGTACATCGTCCCGAAACGCGGCGCCCGGATGAGCGCGGACGACGTCCGCGCGTACATCCACCATCGGTTGGCGCGCTTCGCGGTTCCGCGCGACGTGTACTTCGTGGAAGAGCTGCCCCGCAACGCGACCGGGAAGGTGCTCAAGCGGCTGCTGAAGGACGAGACCTGGCCGATCGATCAGTGATGAGCCTGCCTGCTCCCCTGACTCAGTTCACCGGCGGCAACGGGTAGACCGCGGAGATGCAGTACTTGTCGCCGCTCTCCCGCCGGACCTCCATCGTCGCGGTGAAGTCCGACTCGTAGTTCAGTCTTCCGGACATCGTCACCATGAGCAGGTTCGGACTCACCTCCTTCGGCTCCTTGGCCGTGAGCGAGGCGTTCTTGTCGCCGAAGGCCTTCGCCGCCTCCCGCACCTTGTCCTTGGCGTCCGCGCAAGCCGACTCGGCGGCCTTGTCGGGCTCGTCGCCGAACACCGCGAGCATGAACTTACCGGCCAGCACCGGACCCCAGTCGAGGCTGAGCGGAGTCTCGGTCGCGCTCGCCGAATTCGAGGACTTCTTGTCGCTCAACAGGAAACCGGGTGCCACGAACGCGAGGATCACGAAGACGACCACCACGAGCGCGCCACCGCCGGCGATCAGCCCGATCAAGAGGCCGTTGCCTTTCTTCGGCGGCTGCTGCCCAGGGAACTGCGGCCCGCCGTAGCCCGGCGGCGGATAACCCTGCTGCGGGTACTGCTGCTGGGGGTACTGCTGTTGCTGGGGATGTGGTTGCTGCGGGTAGCCCTGCTGCGGTTGACCCTGCCCCCACTGTGGTCCTTGCGGTCCCTGTGGATACGACATCGACGCTTCCTTCCCCGAGCCTGCTCTCCGGCGAATCTACCGTCCCCTTCGGACAGTCGGAAACCAGCTCCACCACCCCAGCCGAACGTGCGATCGTCGAGTCCGTGAAGGACTCCTTGAGGGACTCTGAGTCCCTCAAGGAGTCCTTCACGGATCCGGCCATGCGAACGGCTCACGAGTTCTAGAATCGGCCCATGAGACGGCTGGCGGTGGTGGTCTTCAACGGGGCGTCGCTCGGCGCGATGTCCTTCGCGTTCGGGGTGTTCGAGATGGCCGCGGCCTTCGGGGAGCTGCCCGACCTCGAAATCAGGGTCGTCGGCGGGGAACCGGGCGCCGCACTGCGGGGTGGTGGCCTGACCGTCCCGGTGCCCGAAGACCTCGACGCCGTCCGGGACGCCGACCTGGTGCTGGTCCCGAACTGGCGGTCGCCGATGGAGGATCCGCCGGAAGCGGCACTGGAGGCACTCCGCGCGGCCCATGGCCGGGGCGCCAGGGTGGCCGGACTGTGCAGCGGTGCTTTCGTGCTGGCCGCCGCCGGACTGCTCGACGGCCGCCCCGCGACCACGCACTGGGCGATGGCGCCCCTGCTCGCGGCCCGGTTCCCCGCCGTCCGCCTCGACGAATCGGTGCTCTACATCGACGACGGCGACATCCTGACCGCGGGTGGCGGCGCCGCGGGCATGGACCTCGGCCTGCACCTCATCCGCTCGTGGTGCGGCGCGGAGGTGACGAACCGGCTGGCGAAGGGCATGGTCGTGCCGCCGCACCGGCCCGGCGGGCAGGCGCAGTACATCGAATCGCCGATGCCGGAGCTCGACGAGGGCGACCCGGTCTCGGAGACGATGGCCTGGGCGCTGACCCGGCTGGACACCGCGCTCCCGGTCGAGGAACTCGCCAGGCGGGCGCATATGAGCAGGCGCAACTACGACCGCCGGTTCCGCGAGATCACCGGCGCCGCGCCCGGTACGTGGCTCACCCACCAGCGGATCATCCGCGCGCAGCAGCTGCTCGAATCCACCGACCTCCCGGTCGACGAGATCGCCAGGTACTGCGGGTTCTCCTCCTCCGCCGCGCTCCGGCCGCACTTCCGGCGGCAGGTCGGGGTCACCCCGGTGGCGTACCGGGAGACGTTCGGCACCAGGCTGGGCGTCCCGGAGCCCATGCTGGCCTGACCGGCTTGGCTCAAAACCGACCCCGGATGGCGAAAACACCGCTCACGGTCGAGGGCGCGACGGGGCCACGATCAACGACATGACCGAAGACAGCCGTTCCTTCCTCAACCGCCGGTCCATGCTCACCCTCGGCGCGGGTGCCGCGGCCGCGCTGGTGGCCTCGGGTGGCATCGCCGAGGCCGGCCAGTCCGGCACGCCCGGCGACGCGGAGCTCGCCCGGTCCCTGCCCGGCGGTTTCCGCAGCGAGTACGCCCAGGTCAACGGGGTCCGGCTGCATTACGTCGCCGGCGGCCGGGGCGAGCCGCTGATCCTGCTGCCTGGCTGGCCGGAGACGTGGTGGCAGTACCGCCGCATCATGCCGACGCTGGCGAAGCGGTACCGCGTGATCGCCGTCGACCTGCGGGGCATGGGCGGATCGGGCAAGCCGCAGGGCGGCTACGACAAGAAGACGATGGCCCGCGACATCTTCGAACTCGTCCGCGCGCTGGGCTACCGCCAGGCGCATATCGCCGGGCACGACATCGGCGCCATGGTCGCGTTCAGCTTCGCCGCCAACCATCCCGAAGCGACGAAGACCGTCACGCTCATGGACGTCTCACACCCCGACGAAAGCCTCTACCAGATCCCGATGCTGGCCCCGCCCGGACAGCCGGTGAACGTCTGGTGGTTCGCCTTCAACCAGGTCGCCACCCTGCCCGAACAGCTGCTGACCGGCCGCGCGCGCTTCCTCGTCGACTGGATGTTCGACCACCTGCTGGCCGACCCGGCGTCGATCGGCGACCGGGACCGGGCGATCTACGCCGCCGCGTACGACCGCCCGGACGCGATCCGCGCCGGGAACGGCTGGTATCAGGCGTTCGGCAAGGACATCGAGGATCAGAAAGCCTACGGGAAGATCACCGTGCCGATGCTGGGGCTCGGTTCGGAGTTCAACTACGACTACCTCGCCGCGGTCCTGCCGTCCAAGGCCGCCGACGTCCGGGTGCGGAAGGTCTCCGGTTCCGGTCACTTCGTCGCCGAGGAGCAGCCGAAGACCGTCATCGACGAACTGCAGGCCTTCCTCGGGTGAGGCATATACCCCGAACGGGTCAACGTCGCCCGCCGAACGGCCCGATTCACTCGGTCAGGTGAAAGACGCGGCCAGGCGTCATTCTCGCGACGGGGTTCCCTCTTCTCTGGTGTGTCGGTACCGGCCGGGCAGCCCCCCGAACGGCCGGTACCGACATGGAATCACCGCTCAACCGATCCACCAGCGGGCCTTGTAGATCCACGCGCCGTGCAGCGCCAGCTCGGCGCGTGGAAAGGCCAGCTGGACGGCGTCCGTGCACCAGGTGCACAGGTGCCCGTCCTGGATCGAGGCCGTCAGGATCTGCCCGGTCCGGGGATTCGTCGAAACACTCTTCACGTGCGGCCGGTCGATCTCCCGCGCGCCCGCGTACCGCTGGGTGAACCCGCCGCTCGTCTTCGAGAACTGGTACACGCCCGCTTCCGTGGTCACCCACAGCAGGTCGGGCCGGTGCGGGACCGGCTGGAGGTCGTGTCCGCCTTTGCTCGGTACCGGTACCCGCCGCTGCTCGGTGATCACCGGCGCGGCGGATGTGCCACCGACACCCAACGCGACGAGCGAGTCGGTGCCCAGGGCCCACAACACGTTCCGGCCCGCGTCCCAGACCACGCCGTGCGCCCCCACCAGCGGGAACTCGGCGTAGGTCGTCGAGCGCTGCCCTTGCGAAGCGGTGTAGACCCGCACCCAGCCGCCGGTGCTGGCGGCCACCGCGACGTTGCCGTCGGGCAGCAGTTCGATGCTGTGCGGATTGGCGGGACCGCCGACATTCGCCGCCCAGTACGCCCGGTCCCCCGCCGGATACGGCACGACGGCCGCGAAACCACCCGAAGCCGACGTGAGCAGGTACTTCTCGCCACCTCGCTCGGCGAGCTTCGCGTCGCTCGGGTTGCTCCACGATCCGGCCAGGTCCGCCAATCCGTTGGCGGCGCCCGGCGCCCACGACCAGCTCACCTTCCGGTCCCGCCAGGAGGCCCGGTCGGCGGGCAGGACCAGGATCCGCTTGGACGCCTGCTCGGTGATGACGATCGAACCGCGATCGCGTGCACCCGCGTCCGCCACGGCAGGCGCGGACGCCGCGACCGAAAGGCCCGCGATGGCCAGCGCCACCAAGGAATTCCGCATGATCTTCATACGGAGACTGAATCCGCCCAGGATGACGGGCCGGTGGCGGTGATCGGAAACGTGCGTGTCGACGAGATGGCCCGTGGTCAGAGGGCAGCTTCGGACCGCCGGAGCAGCACCTCGTTGACCTGACGGCGGGCCGTCATCGGCGTCGGGCGGCCGTACCCGAGGCGCACCACCGCGTGCGGGCGGCCCAGGTCGGCGAAGATCCGGTCCATCGCGGTCCGCGTCTCCGGGGTCTCGAACGGCCTGCCGACGAACGACGATCCGAGTCCTGCCGCCGTCGCGGTCAGCAGCACCCGCTGCAGCACCATCCCCGCCCGCAGGTCCGCGGCGGGCCCGCTGTCCGCGGTCAGCACCGCGCCGAGCACCGGCTCACCGCCTTCGGGTTCGGCGGTGAAGAACGACTCCTGCGCGGGGATCCCGTGCGGTGACGGCGGTTGGGTGGCCGCCGGGACGCCGTCCGGGGCGTTGGCCGTCCGCCTGGTCCACAGAGCGACCTCCGCCTGGAACGCGCCGTTGCGCGCCTGCGCGGCGTCGGCCCGGTGCAGGACGCGCGCGACCGCGTTCGCCCGGTCACCGCGGCCGAACAGTTCGAGCAGCCCGCCTTCCACCAGCGCGGCCGCGCGCAACGAAGTCCGTGCCCAGGCGGGTACCGGCCGGGCCAGGAACGGACGACGGTTCGTGTGACGGCGGAAGACGACTTCGACCAGTTTCCGTTCCTCGGGCGAGGAGAACCGGTCGCCGCCGATCAGGAGTTCCGCGAGCAGGTCCGGCTCCCCCGGCGTCGGCATCGCCCGGAGCGAGAGCGTCTTCCCGTTGGATCGCAAGGAGACGATCAGGTTGAAGATCGCGGCGCCGCACGAAAGCCGCGCCTCGCGGGCGTCCGGGTCGGCTATCCGGAGAACCCTCGTGCGGTCGAGCCACACCTCGATCCGGTCCCGGTCGACGACGAATCGCCACGGCTGCGTGTTGAGCGGGGACGGTGCGCGGATGGCCGCCGCCACCGCCTGGTCGACGTGGTTCGGTAACGGGATCTTCATCGTGGGCTCCGGGGGAATGGGGTTGGTCCACCTTCGGCCGGGGTATCCGGCGACCGCAGCGGCCGCCGGTCACGAATTCCAAGGACTTTCGCCCTCGATTCCGGGCAGCGAGGACTTAGGACCCTGTGCCGCGGACGGCCGCGATGGGAGTCTCGATGACCGGAACGGAGCCGACGATGACGGACAAATGGACGATTGACGTTTCCCTGCGGCACGAGCCGTACCGGGTGCGCGCGGAAGCGTTGCTCCGGGTGGAGGACGGCGGGGAGTTCATCGGGGTCGGGCTGGCGGAGGCCGGGCTGAGAGCGAGTTCGAACTCCCAGATCGGCTCCTATCTCGCGGTGACGCGGGCGCTTTCGGACCTCACCGCGGAGCTGCTGGAGACCGTCGCCTCCGATGTCGCCCGCTCGATCGAGGTCGACGAAATCCTCGCCGGGCAGTCGGCGAACTGACCACGGTCAGCGCAAGGGGGCGGACCATTCGGCCCTGGTCCCGCCCTCTTCCCGTGTCTCCACCCGGAACGTCCCGCCCGCCTTTTCCGCGCGATCGCGCAGATTCCGCAGCCCGCCGACGCCGCCGGGCTCGCCGACGAAGCCGACACCGTCGTCGGTGACCACGATCCGCAGGACGTCCTCCTTCACCGCGACGCTCACCGAAACACTGCTCGCCTGAGCGTGCCGGACGACGTTGCCGACGCTTTCCCGCACCACGGCCTCGGCGTCTTCGGCGAACGGGAAAGGGATCGAGTCGAGCGGGCCGGAAAGGCTGACCGTCGGATGGATCGCGGTCTCGTCGGTGAGTTCGGTGATCGAGTCGTAGAGGCGATGCCGCAACCGCACGCCCTGCTGGCCTGCCTCGCCGCCGTGGAGGTCGAAGATCGCCGTGCGGATCTCGTGCACGATCTCGTGCATCTGATCGATGCTGTCGCCGATCCGCCGTTGCAGTTCGGGCGAATGAGCCCGGCGGTGTGTGCTCTGCATGGCGAGACCGACCGCGAACAGCCGCTGGATCACGTGATCGTGCAGATCCCTGGCGATCCGATCCCGGTCGGCGAGCACATCGAGTTCCCTCGCCGTCCGCTGCTGTGCGGCCAGCTGCAGCGCGAGCGCGGCCTGGTCGGCGAACGAGGCCACCACCGGCAGCTGGGCGAGTTCGAACGGGACCGCGCCCGGATTCCGCACCGCCATCAGCACCCCGGACGTGCGTTCCCGCGCCCGGAGCGGCACCACGAGCGTCGGCCCGAAGCCGAACTCCCCCTCGGGCCCGAGCACCAGGTCCGGCACGCTGCGCGGGGTCCGGTCGCGGTAGACCGCACCCGGCAACGAGGCGGCGACGCTGATCCGCACCCCGGTCAGCTCCATCGCCCGTGCGCCCGCGCAGACGGCGATGGTGAGTTCGTCGGCCTCGTCCTCGCCGTCCGGGCTGACGTCGAGCCGTCCGGGACCGGGCAGGGCCAGCAAAGTGAGGTCGGAGCCGGTCAGTTCCAGCGCCCGGCCGGCGATCAGGTTGAGCGCGTCGACGGGGTCGGTGCCGCCCAGCAGTTCCGTCGTCACCTCGCTGGTGGCGGCCTGCCACTGCTGACGGATCCGGGCCTGCTCGTACAGATGGGCGTTCTCGATCGCGATACCCGCCGCGGCGGCGAGCGCCTGGACGACCACCTCGTCGTCATCGGTGAAACTCTCCCCGCGTTTCTCGGTGAGGTAAAGATTCCCGAACACCTCGTCACGCACCCGCACCGGCACGCCGAGGAAGGACCGCATCGGCGGATGGCACGGCGGGAACCCGACCGACGCGGGATGCCGCGAGATGTCGGCCAGCCGTACCGGTTTGGCCTCGTCGATGACGAAACCCAGCAGGCCGTGACCTTTCGGGAGATGCCCGATCTGTTGTTTCGTCTCGCCGTCGATACCGAGATAGACGAACTCCGCGAGCGAACCGTCGTCCGCGATCACCCCGAGGGCGCCGTACGTGGCTTCGCCGAGATCGATCGCCGCCTGCACGATCCGGCGCAGTGTCGCGTCCAGTTCCAGCCCCGACGCGACGGCCAGCACCGCTTCGAGCAGGCCGTCCATCTTGTCGCGGGTGCCGATGAGCCGTTCGATGCGGTCCTGGAGATCCCGCAGCACCTCACGAACTCGCAGCTGGGAAAGCGCGCCGGTGATCCGGTCGTCACTTCCGCCGAGCCGGTCCTGACCCGACATCCTGCTGCGCCTCCGAAGATCGGGACGACTCGCGGCCGTGGTGACTTTCTCCTCTTTCGGCCTGCACCGCGGGCGGGGACCGTCTCATCGAGACAACCGGATTGCCCGTGGCGCAGCGGCGGGAGGAACCATGACCTTACAAGTCACCAAGGTCGGACGTTTGAACTCCGAACAGGTGAATTCCGTGCTCCGGTCGGCCACGCTGGCGCCGTCGACGCACAACACCCAACCTTGGCTTTTCCGGTGCACCGGCACCGGGATCGAACTACACGCCGATCCGCGCCGTATTCTACCGGTCACGGATCCGGACGGTCGTGAACTCGTCCTCTCGTGCGGCGCGGCCCTCTTCACCCTCCGGACGGCGATCCACGCGCTGGGCTTCCATCCCGCGACGACCCTCATGCCGAGCCGCGCCGACCCCGACCTGCTGGCCGTCGTCCGCCCGCTCGCCGAACGCACCCCCGATCCGAAGGTCTCCCGGCTCGCCCGTGCGATCACCCGCCGCCGTACCAACCGGCGTCCGTTCCTGCCCGGTGCCGTCCCGCGGTCCACGCTCACCACGCTCCGCCACGCCACCGAACTCGAGCACGCATGGATGCCGAGCCTCGACGCCGAACAGTGCCGTCATCTGCGTGATCTCACCGTCCGTGCCCGCCGGGTCCAGCTCGACGATCCCGATTTCGTCGCCGAACTCGGCCGCTGGACCGGTTTGGGCGCGGGGACTCGCGACGGGGTGCCGTCCTACGCGACCGAGGGCTCCCCCGCCGACGAAAGCTGGCTACTCGACGGATTCGGCGGCGCGAGTACCGCCGCTCTGCCTGATCCGCTGGTGGTGGTGATCGGGTCGCTGACGGACGAACGGCTCGACCGGCTCCAGGCGGGGCAGGCGCTGCAACGGGTGCTGCTCACTGCGACGGGCGCGGGTCTCGACGCGTCGTTCATCTCGCCGCCGGTCATGGTCCGCGCGGCCCGCGCCGAGCTCAGGAGCCTTCTCGGCTGCGGGGTGTGGCCACAGGTGCTGCTGCGCGTCGGCTACGGCCTGCCACTGCCGTGGACACCCAGGCGCCCGCTGGACGACGTCCTGCTCGACACGCTCGTCTCCGCATGAGCGCTAGGAACCCTCACTGCCGCCGCAGTTCCGTGGCCAGCACGGCCGCCTGGGTGCGCCGCTGCATGCCGAGTTTCGTCAGCAGCCGGGACACGTAGTTCTTGACGGTCTTCTCGGCGAGGAACATCCGCTCGGCGATCTGCCGGTTGGTCAGGCCCTCGCCGATCAGTTCCAGCAGCGTCCGCTCCTGGTCGGAAAGCCCGGCGAGCGGGCCTTTCTTGGCGGCGTCGTCGCGGAACTTCGCCATCAGGGTCGCGGCGGCCCGCGTGTCCAGCAGTGACCGGCCGAGGCCGACCTCCTTGACCGCGGCCACCAGGTCCATCCCCCGGATGTCCTTGATGACGTAGCCGCTCGCGCCCGCCATGATCGCGTCGAGCATCGCCTGTTCGTCGGTGTAGGAAGTCAGCATCAGGCATTTCAGTTCGGGGATCTTGGATCTCAGTTCCCGCGCGAGTTCGACGCCGTTGCCGTCCGGCAGCCGCACGTCGAGCACTGCGACATCCGGCCGCAGCGCCGGGATCCTCGCCACCGCCTGGGAAAACGTGGCGGCCTGACCGACGACGCACAGATCCGCGTCCTCCTCGAGCATGTCCGCGACCCCTCGACGGACCACCTCGTGGTCGTCGACCAGAAACACCCGGAGCATTCCGACCTCCACGGTTTCCCTCCTCGGATGAGAGCGTACGGCGCACGACCGGTCACTGCGACAGGCCAAAGGGCCCTGTTCGGCACCCGTTCGAGTGGCTGCCGCCGACCGGACCAGGTTCATTTGCATCATTCGAGTCAGGACGTTCTGTTCTTCCCCGAAGAGTTCCACCGCTGCGACGATCCCGTCATGTCCGAGACCACGCTTTCGCCGGCCACTTCGTCCGGCCCTTCCGACCCGACCGACGACGTCGTGGCCATGCGCAACCGCATCCGCTTCTACCGGACTCGCGCCGAGCAGCTCCAGTACGCGCTCGACCACCGGCTGCCGATCGAGCAGGCCAAGGGAATTCTCGCCGAGCGTTACCAAATCGACATCGGCGCGGCGTTCGAATTGCTACGGTCGTTCTGCCGCAACAACAACATGAAGATCCACGACGTAGCCAGGACACTCGTCGAACAGCCGAGCGAAGGCGACCGACGAGTCTCTTGCTGAGTCACGTCATGATCGGCGGGGGGCCCGCGACCACCACCGGCGCCGCAGACCCCGCGGGCTCGGACTGGGCAATGAACCGAACGCCGCCCCCCAGACTTCGGGTGCTCGTCGCGGACGACAACCCGGTCATCGGTGACGCCCTGCGCGCCCTTCTGGAGACCGAACCGGACATCGAAGTGGTCGCCGTGGCCGGGAACGCGGGTGAGGCGGTCGAGCTCACGGAACTGCTGTCCCCCGAGGTCGCCATCCTGGACGTCCGGATCCCCGGCGGGGGCGGGGCGTGGATGGCCAAGGAGATCCGGCGACGGGTGCCCCGTACCCGGTTGCTGGCGTTCTCCGCGCACAGCGACTCCCGCTCCATCGCCCAAATGGCGTCGGCGGGCGTCACCGAGTACCTCGTGAAGGGAAGCCCCAACACCGAGATCGTCGCGGCCATCCGCCGCCTCTGCGCGAACAGCGCCAACGGGACGGAGTAGCCAGGACGTCAGTCCGCGAGCCAGCGTTCCATACAAGCCAGCAGTTCCTCCGCGTTCACGGGTTTGGTGACGTAGTCGCTCGCCCCGGCGGCGAGGCTCTTCTCCCGGTCCCCTTCCATCGCTTTCGCGGTCACCGTGATGATCGGCAGGCCGGCGAACCTCGGCATCTCGCGGATCGCCGCCGTCGTCGCGTGGCCGTCCATCTCCGGCATCATCACGTCCATCAGGATCAGGTCGATGCCGTCGTCGGCCAGCAGTTCGTCGATGCCCTTGCGGCCGTTCGGCGCGTGCACCACGGACAGTCCGTGCAGTTCGAGCATCCCCGAGATCGCGAACACGTTACGCGCGTCGTCGTCGACGAGCAGGACCTTGCGCCCTCGCAGCCGCGGCGGCCCGGACGGCGGATCGGACGGCGGATCGGCGACCTCGGCCGTCTCCTCGACGGCCACCGGAGGCTCTTCGGGCTGGTGCATCAGCGGCAGGATGCCTTCGAGTTCACTGGCCGAGATGTGCAGCATGATGCGTTCCCGCAGGGTGTCCAGCGACGGCAGCAGTTCGACCGGATGCACCCGTGCGTGCGCGTGCAGCAGCCGGTCCTGAGCGGCACTGAGCTTGCGGGTCGCGTACGCCAGCACTGGGGCCTTGACCGGATCCGGGCCCTCCGCGAGCCGTTTGAGGAACGTCAGCGCGCTCGTTCCGGGGATGCTGGTGTCGAGCACGACGCAGCGGTAGCTGTCCCGTTTCAACTCCTCGAACGCCTCCGCCGGAGTGGCCACCGCCCGCACCTGGACCGAGCCATGGCTGTCCGCGACGTCCGCCGCGACCCCGCGGGCGAGCAGGGTCAGCAGGCTGTTCTGTTCACTCTCCACCACCAGGACCTGCCGCTCCGCCCCGATGTTGTCCACAGTGGACTCACCAAGTCCCGCGGTGGCGGTGAACCTGGCCACCGGCAGATAGAGGGTGAACGTGCTCCCCGACCCCAGCACACTGTCCGCCCGGATCTCACCGCCGAGCAGGTAGGCGACCTCGCGGCTGATCGAGAGACCGAGCCCGGTGCCGCCGTACTTCCGGCTGGTGGTGCCGTCGGCCTGCTGGAAGGCGCCGAAGATCGACTCGAGGTTCTCTTCGGCGATCCCGATCCCGGTGTCGGCGACACTGAAGGCGACCAAGGACTCGTGACCCGTGGCGGAGGGGGAAACGATGGTGTCGACCAGTTTCACCCTCAGCTCGACGCTGCCGTCTTCGGTGAACTTGACCGCGTTCGACAGCAGGTTCCGCAGCACCTGCCGTAGTCGCTGCTCGTCGGTGAACAGCAGTTCCGGCACATTGGGTTCCACCGTGACCTGGAAGTCCAGTCCCTTCTCCGCGGTCAGCGGGCGGAACGTCGTGCCGACGTAGTCGAGCAGCTGACGCAGCGGGAACGGCTCGTGGTGGATGTCCATCTTGCCCGCCTCGACCTTCGACAGGTCGAGGATGTCATTGATCAGCTGCAGCAGATCGGTGCCCGCGGACTGGATCACCTTGGCGAACTCGACCTGTTTGGGGGTCAGGTTCTGGGTCGAGTTCTGTGACAGGACCCCGGCGAGGATCAGCAGGCTGGTCAACGGGGTCCGGAGTTCGTGCGACATGTTGGCCAGGAACTCCGACTTGTACTTCGACGCCAGCGCGAGCTGCTGCGCACGTTCCTCGATTTCCTGCCGGGCCTGCTCGATCTCGAAGTTCTTCACTTCGATGTCCCGGTTCTGCCTGGCGAGCAGTTCCGCCTTCTCCTCCAGTTCCGCGTTGGACACCTGGAGTTTCGCCTGCTGGGCTTGGAGTTCCTCCGACCGCGCCTGCAGTTCCGCGGCCAGCCGCTGGGATTCCTCCAGCAGGGAGTCGGTCCGCGCGTTGGCGATGATCGTGTTGACGTTGACGCCGATGGTCTCCATCAGTTGTTCGAGGAAATCCTTGCGGACCGCGGTGAATTCGCCGAACGACGCCAGTTCGATGACACCGAGCACCTGGTCCTCGAAGACGATCGGCAGCACGATCAGGGTGACCGGCGGGGCGGAGCCGAGACTCGACGAGATCTTCACGAAGCCCGGCGGTGTCCGGTCGACGACGATCGGTTTCTTGGTCTGCGCGGCCTGCCCGATCAGGGACTGCCCCATCGCGAAGCCCAACGGCGTGTCCGGGTCGTCGCTGCGCCCGTAGCTGGTGATCAGCCGCAGCCGGGTGCCGTCCTCGCCGGACTCGGTGAGGAACAACGTCCCGTGCTGGGCGCCGACCAGCGGGGTCAGCTCGTTCATGATGAGCGCGGCGACCACCCGCAGGTCCCGGTGGCCCTGCATCAGGCCCGAGATCCGCGCCAGATTGCTGTTGAGCCAGTCCTGCTCCTCGTTCGCCCGCGTGGTCTCGCGCAGCGACTGGACCATCGCGTTGATGTTGTCCTTCAGTTCCGCGACCTCGCCCTGCGCCTCGACGGAGATCGACCGGGTGAGGTCGCCGGTGGCCACCGCGCTGGTCACCTCGGCGATCGCCCGGACCTGGCGCGTCAGGTTCCCGGCGAGCTCGTTGACGTTCTCCGTCAGCCGCTTCCAGGTACCGGAAACACCTTCGACCTCCGCCTGGCCACCGAGCCGTCCCTCGCTGCCGACCTCGCGCGCGACCCGCGTGACCTCGGCTGCGAACGCGGAAAGCTGGTCGACCATCGTGTTGATGGTGGTCTTGAGCTCCAGGATCTCGCCCCGCGCGTCGACGTCGATCTTGCGGGAAAGGTCGCCCTGCGCGACCGCGGTGGTCACCTGGGCGATGTTGCGGACCTGCCCGGTGAGGTTGTTCGCCATCGAGTTGACGTTGTCGGTGAGGTCCTTCCAGGTGCCGGCGACGTTCGGCACCCTGGCCTGCCCGCCGAGGATGCCCTCGGTGCCGACCTCGCGCGCCACCCGCGTGACCTCGTCCGCGAACGCCGACAGCGTGTCGACCATCGTGTTGATCGTCTGGGCAAGGGCGGCGACCTCGCCCTTGGCCTCGACGGTGATCTTCTGGGAAAGGTCCCCGCGGGCGACCGCGGTCGCGACCTGGGCGATGGAGCGGACCTGGTCGGTCAGGTTGTCGGCCATGACATTGACCGACTCGGTCAGCCCCTTCCACGTCCCCGACACACCCTTGACATCCGCCTGACCACCCAGCCGCCCTTCCGTACCCACCTCACGGGCGACACGGGTCACCTCGTCGGCGAACGACGACAGCTGGCCGACCATCGTGTTGATGGTGTCCTTGAGTTCCAGGATCTCGCCGCGCGCGTCGACGCGGATCTTCTGCGAGAGGTCGCCCTTGGCCACCGCGGTGGTGACCTCGGCGATGGAGCGCACCTGGTCGGTCAGGTTGTCGGCCATGACATTGACCGACTCGGTCAGCCCCTTCCACGTCCCCGACACACCCTTGACATCCGCCTGACCACCCAGCCGCCCCTCGGTGCCCACCTCACGGGCCACCCGTGTCACCTCGTCCGCGAACGACGACAGCTGATCCACCATCGTGTTGATCGTGTTCTTCAGCTCCAGGATCTCGCCCCGCGCATCCACCGTGATCTTCTGCGACAAGTCACCCTTCGCCACCGCCGTGGCCACCTGGGCGATCGACCGCACCTGCGCGGTGAGGTTGCCCGCCATGAAGTTCACCGACGTCGTCAAGTCCCGCCAGGTCCCGGCCACACCAGGGACCTGGGCCTGTCCGCCGAGCGCGCCCTCGGTTCCGACCTCGCGGGCTACTCGCGTGACCTCGTCGGCGAACGACGACAGCTGATCCACCATCGTGTTGATCGTGTTCTTCAGCTCCAGGATCTCGCCCCGCGCATCCACCGTGATCTTCTGCGACAAGTCACCCTTCGCCACCGCCGTGGTGACCTCGGCGATCGACCGCACCTGATCGGTCAGGTTGCCCGCCATGAAGTTCACCGACGTCGTCAGATCCCGCCAGGTCCCCGCCACACCGGGCACTTCCGCCTGCCCGCCCAGCCGTCCTTCGCTGCCCACCTCGCGGGCCACTCGCGTCACCTCGTCGGCGAACGACGACAGCTGATCCACCATCGTGTTGATCGTGTTCTTCAGCTCCAGCATCTCGCCTTTGACGTCGACGGTGATCTTCTGGGACAGATCACCCTTCGCCACCGCTGTGGCGACCTCGGCGATGTCGCGGACCTGACCGGTCAGGTTGCCGGCCATCGCGTTCACCGAATCGGTGAGGTCCTTCCAGGTCCCCGAAACCGAGGGCACCGCCGCCTGCCCGCCGAGTTTGCCTTCGGTCCCCACCTCCCGCGCGACCCTGGTCACCTCGGAGGTGAACAACGCCAGCTGGTCGACCATCCCGTTGAAGACGACGGCCATCTCGTCCATCAGGACGTCGTCCTCCTGGGGAAGCCTCGTGCTGAAATCGCCGTCGCGAACCGCCTTCAATCCCTCCAACAGCCGCTGCAAGCCTTCGTCCTTGAGCGCGGCACCCACTCGCCCCGCGTCTCGCGACCCACGTTTTCCACTCGGTTCCGGCATCGAAATGCCTCCTTTGTTCTGGCTCCCCGCAGGTCCAGGGGGCTACCGTCATCCACGCAGGGGCACGGGAGGGCCCAGCGGAATCCAGAAGGCCACCGACGTACCTTCGCCAGGCTTGCTGGAGATCCGGAACCATCCTTGCGCCGCTTCCGCGCGTTCACGCATCGATGCCATTCCGATGTGCTCACCCGACAGCGCATCACGGGAACGCTCCCCGCCGACCTTCATCCCGTCGCCGTTGTCGACGACCCTCGCCAGCAGGCCGCCGTCCTGTCCCGTCAAAGAGACCACGACGGCGGAGGCGTTCGCGTGCTTCCGCACGTTCACCAGGGCCTCCTGGAGGATCCGGAAGGCTGTGATGACGAGATCCGGAGGCGGTTTGGCGGTGAAACCGTGGTGCAGCGTGCAGTCGAGACCCCAGCCGGAGACGACCTCGTCGAGATAGTCGCGGACAGAGGTGACCAGGTCGTTGTCGTTCAGCGCGGGCGGGCGTAACTGGGCGACCAGGATCCGCAGCCGCTGGATCGCCCCTTGAATCGCGTCGTCGAGTTGCTTCAACGCGGGATCACGCCGTTGCGCGGCGAGCATCTGCAACCGCATGCTCACCGCGATCATCGATTGGATCGAATCGTCGTGAACATCCCACGCGATACGGCGACGTTCGGTTTCCTGTGCGCGGACGAAATGGGCGAACGCCAGCCGCCTGCCGGTCGTTTCCTCCTCCGTTTTCCGGCGTTCGGTGAGATCACGGGTGACTTTGCCGAAACCGACGAGGGCACCCTGCTCGTCCCGCAAGGCGGTGATCACGGTGTTGGCCCAGAATCGTTCACCACCACGGCGGAGCCGCCAGCCCTCGTCCTCATGACTCCCCATCTCGGCCGCGATCAGCAGTTCTTCGCCGGGTTTGCCCTCGGCGATGTCGTTTTCGGTGTAGAAAACGGAGAAGTGACGGCCGAGGATCTCCTGCTCGGAATATCCTTTGATCCGTTCCGCCCCTGGGTTCCAGCTGATCACGTGGCCGTCGACGTCCAGCATGTAAATGGCGTAGTCGACGACACTGTGCACGAACAGCTCGAAGAGCACAGCGCTGCGCTGTTCAGGCGCCTGTTCCGATGGCAACATGGCCATAGTGCAGCTTGGCACTCGGATACGTCTCCCCGCTACGGCCGTTCGAGGAGGCCATTCTTGCGTGCGTGCACCACCGCTTCCAGTTTCGAATGCGTTCCGGTCTTCACCAGGATCCGCTGCACGTGATTCCGCACGGTATTCCTCGCGAGCCGCAACTCTTCGGCGATCCGGTCGGTTCCCGCGCCTTCGGCGATCAGCCCGAGCACCTGCCGCTCCCGCAGGGTGAGCACCGGCCCGAGCCGGTCGCCGCTCCCGGCCAACATGGCCAGCGCGCCGCTGAGCAGTTCCGGGTCGATGACCACGTCGCCTGCCGCGACGGTCCGGATCGCGGTGATCAGCTCGTCGAGGAGGCCGGATTTCAGCAGCAGGCCCGCTCCGCCGACCTCGAGGATCCTGGCGGCGATGGCGCTGTTCGCGTCGCCGGTCAGCACGAGCACCCTGCTCGACGGCGAAACCGCGTGGAATCCGGCGATCGCCTCGATCCCGTCGCCGTCGGGCAGGCGCCGGTCGAGCAGGACGATGTCGGGCAGCTGGTTCCCGGCCGCGATCATCCCGTGCGCGAGGGATTCCACCGACGCCACCAGGTCGATCTCCGGGAACTCTTCGAACGCGGCGGCGAGCGCCTCGGCCACCATCTTGTGGTCTTCGACGAGCAGCACCCGGATCGGGGCCGCGGCCGGGGGCATGGGCTGCGGGGAGGTCGGGTTCGGCATGCACCTTCTCCGTCGATCGTGGTTCAGCCGGACCATTGTCCGGCAGAATCGCGGAAATCCATCCTGCCCGCGGCCGCATTCACCCGCGTGCGGCCCGCCCGATCAGCGCGACCGGGCACCGGGCGCGGCTCAGCAGCCCCTGCGCCGTGCTCCCGAGCCCGCCACCGGATGATCCGATCACGATCAGTCCCGCGTTCGGGACCACCCGGATGAGCGCACGGGCCACGTTGCGGTCACGGACGACAGCGAGCCGGAGGACGACGCCGGGATACTTGTCACGCCAGGCCGCCACCCGGTCCTCCAGTGCGCGTTCCTCCGACTCTTCGACACTCGCCAGCTCGGCACCGGCCTCCAGCACGCTGTCGTGCCAGGCATGGACGACGACCAGGTCGGTGTTCCGCGCGGAAGCACGGTCGAGCGCGAAAACCAGGGCTCGTTCGCTGTCTCCGGAGGGATCGACGCCGACGACCACCTCGCCCCGGCGTGGAGCGGTCAGGCCGCGGACGACGACCACCGGACATCTCGCGTGCCCGGCCACCTCCATGGCGACCGTGCCGATCGGCGCTCCGCGCAGGGCACCGAACCCGTGTGTTCCCAGCACCAGCAGCGACGCCGCCCCGGACGCCGCGACCAGTTCGTCGGCGATCCCGCCGGGTTTCACTTCGTGTTCGGTGGCCACCGAAGGTTCGGCTTCCCTCGCGACACTCGCGGCGGCGAGGTTGTCCTGCGCGGCTTCGCTCTCCCTACGGCGACCGTCGATATGGAGGAGCTTCAGCGTGCTGTCCCGTCTCGCCGCCTCTCCCGCGGCCCAGCGCACCGCCGCACGGGACGACTGCGAGGCGTCCACTCCGACGACCACGGCGGCACGCCGCTGGCTCCCGGTCATCACCGGCCTCCCGTCCCGCCGCCGGAACCGGCGGACGTCCGCCGACAGCCTGCCCGTCGGCGCGGCGACGGCACAGGGCATGAAGTCCTTTTTCCCGGAACGAGAAACGGGGCATTCTCCCACCGCGTCCGGCGGGCCGGTCGTTTCGACGCCGACCTGTGACCCGCGGTACCCGTACGGCGACCGAGTGGGGTCTTTGTGCCCTCGATGGCACAACCTTCGGCGGTGACCGGAACGGTTCGCGATACCGCATCGTCGAAGGAGACGAACCACTGAACCCGTCGTATGGGATGGTGACCGGGACGTGACCACGAGAATCTGCGAGACCCGCCGCCGTCCCGGCGCGTACGTCGGCTCCGTCCGGACACTGCTCTCGGCCGAGCTCGAGAAGCTGCCGAGAGTCGCGGCGAAACCAGAGACGCACGCTCCGCTGATCGACGACGTCTTGACCGCCGTCCGGAATCTCGAGGACGCGGCCCCCGCCGAGCGGGCCCGGCGCCGGTACCACTTCCCGCGTTGGCGTCCGCAGGACCGGCGTGTCCAGCGACTTCGCGGCTGGCTCAGCGGCGCGCCCGGCTGAGGAGCGTCCTCACACCGGGCGCCACCGGCCGATGTCGGACTCCATCGGCACGATCCGGGTCAGCGACGAGCGGATCTTCAGTTCCATCGCCCGGTCCCGGCCACGGGTCCCGCGCGGGGCGAAGGGGTAGAAGGCACCGCGTTCCCGCCGGTAGACCATGGTCAGCCTCGGGTGACGCATGTCCCGTAACTCGGCGAAGTCGACCGCCGTGTACAGCAACCAGGTCGCGAACCCGGCCTGAGCCAGCCTCTCGTTGACGTCGACGAGGTCGTCGAGGAGCCAGCCCAGATCGCCGTTCTCCCGCCAGCAGCGCACGATCGTCCGCCCATGCGCGTCATGGGTGACCACGTTGCGGCGGACGGAATCCCCGGCGAGACCGGCGATGAACTCCGCCTCCGTCCCCGCGCCCGGACGGCCTTCGGCGACGAAGCAGACCGTCCCCGAACCTGTCGGCGCCAGCCCGTACCCGGACCGCAGCGTCAATGCCGCCGACCTCAACTTCAGCAACGGAAGCAGGCTCGGCCGCACCGAACGACTCTTCCCAAGTAGGCTTCCCAACAGCGCCATGACCCTCACGCATCCTTTCTCTGCGTGAAGCCTTTCCGATCGGGTCCTCGTGCCCTAGGGCCGCACGGTCGCGCGTTCGCCGGGACAAGTCCCCGGTTCCGGTGACCAACGACCCTACCGGCAATTGCCGGTGCTTTTTCGGCAGTTGTCACCGATTCCGCGGCCGAAGAAGTTTTTCGTTGTCCAGCGTACCCTTCACGAACTCGTGCGCGACCTCCGAAAGCTTCCTGTTCGAACTGCGCGCGAAGGCGCGCAAACGCTGGAAAGCGTCGCTGACATCGACATGAGCACGCTCGGCGAGCATGCCCTTCGCCTGCTCGATGATCACCCGGCTGTCGAGCGCGGTCTGCAGCTGCTCCGAAAGCGTCCGGAAGTGGCGCAAGTCCCGCTGCTGCAGGAGACACTGGGTCGCGACGTCGGCGAGCGCCTGCCCGAGCCGATGATCTTCAGCGCTCAGAACCGCGTTTTCGACACTCAGGAATGCGATCGAGCCGACGGTTTGATCCATCGCGCGCAACGGAAGCGCGGAAACCGTGGAATAGCCCTGTCCGACCATTCTCGCCACGTAGTCGGGCCAGCGTCGGACCTCGGCGGAAAGGTCGTGAACGGCGATGTCACTCCCGGTTTCGAACGACTCGAGCACGGGCCCTTCCTCGACCGCCGCCGGATGACGTTCGAGTTTCAAGCCCGGCAGGAAGACTTCCGTGGAATCGATCGGCAGCAGCCGCGCGCATTCGCTGGACAAAGTGTCCACGACCCGATCCGGACCGAGGTCTTCCATGACACTCGCGGTCAGGCTCGCGAACGCCGCACAGACCGCGGATTCCCTGTCAACCTCTGAGGTGATCCCCTCGCACCAGCAATTCACCAGAGCGATTTTGGCCCCCTACCGCGACACCCGGCAACGCCCAGATGGTGGATCCTCCACGCAAAGCCGTCCCGGCGTCGGGTCAGTGGCGTCGCAGCGAAATCGGCGGGACCGTGTTCGCCCGCAGCGCGGCTTCGTCCACAGTGGACTCACCGATTCCCGCCTTGCCGATCCTCTCCGCGACGAGGGCGCCGGGATCGGCGAGCACGTCGGGCCTGCCGCTCAGGAAAGCCCATTCGTGCTCGTCCGAACCGTAGTAGAGAACGGTGCCGAACGACTCGGTGAACCGGCGCCAAGACGCGGCCAGCGTCTGGTTGCGCCACAGCGTCGGGCAGCCGCCCTGGCAGCCGACCACTCCCCCTTCGGCGAGCAGCGCCGTGCACCTGGCCAGGAAATCGGCGCCGTACAACCGGTTGTGCTGTGCCGACGGATCGTCGTTCTCGTCCGGCAGGTCGATCACGACGACGTCGTAGGAGTCCCCGCGTTCCCGCGCCTCGGCGAGGAACTCCCAGCCGTCGCGGTAGTGGACGCGGATCTTCCCCTCGCCGCGCTCGGCACGCGCCAGATCGCCGAGCGTGTAGCCGTAGGGAAGGTGCTCCGCGCAGGCACGCACCGCCTCGGCGTCGATGTCGACGTGGTCGACCACCTCGGCTCCCGCGGCGACCGCGAGCTCGGAGGCGACGCCCTCGCTGGAGCCGATGATCAGCACCCGCTCGACGCGTTCGGCGAGCAGCAGCGACGGGATCATCAGTGCCTCGTGGTAGACGAGCTGGCTCAGCTCGGTGCTCTGCCGTTCGTCGTCGCAGAACAGGGAGATCCCCTGCGCGGTCCGTCCGATGAGGACGTTCTGGAACGCGGTGCGCCCCTCGAACAGAACCTCCTCGACGGTCCAGTTCCGGGTGAGCCCCGCGCCCATCGGCTCGACGATCACTCGTTGCGCCATCAGTTCTCTCCTCGTTCCACGGTGGACATCCGGACGGTGCCGGCGCCCAGCATCTTCGCCAGCAGTGCGACCGCCCGTTCCGGGTCCGCCCGGTCCCCGCAGGTGAACACGTCCACGAACACCGAGCCGATCTCCGGATAGGTGTGCACGGACGCGTGTGATTCGGCCAGCAGCGCGAGCACGGTGACCCCTTGCGGGGCGAAGGAATGCGACACGACTTCGCAGACCGTCGCCCCCGCCTCGGTCACCGCGTCGGCGAGGGTCTTCTTCAGGAGTTCGGCGTCGTCGAGCAGCGACGGCTCGATCCCCTCGAACTCCGCGAGTACGTGGCGGCCGGCGAACCGGCCGACGAGTGGTTCTTCACCCGGCATCGGCGAACCTCCCCACACAATAGGTGCGCAACGGCTCGATTCCGTTGAAAGCGATGGACGAGTAGCTGGCCGTGTACGCCCCGGTACCCGGTATGTCCAGCCGGTCGCCCGCCTTCAACGACATCGGCAGCGCGCACGGCGTCCGCTGGTAGAGCACGTCGTCACCATCGCAGGTCGGCCCCGCGAGGACCACCGGTCCTTCCGGGCCCTTGACGCCGACGGCGTCCAGTCGATACGCGACAGCTTCGTTCTCACACTCCGCCATCCCGTTGTACCTGCCGACGTCGAGGTAGACCCAGCGGCGTTCGTCGGCGGCGGCGCGGGTGGTGACCAGGACGACTTCGGTCCGGATGAGCCCGGCGTCGGCCACGATCACGCGGCCCGGCTCCAGCAGCAGCTCCGGTCCCGGCAGATGCTCGGCGAGGGCGGCGTGGATCACCCCCGCGTAATCCCGCAGTGACGGCACGGATTCGCGGTGCTCGGTGGCGAACCCGCCGCCGATGTTGAGCCGCTCGAGGCTGACGCCCGCGTCGGCGGCGACCTTGGCCGCGGTCGCGATCCCGATCTCCCACGCCGCCGGATCCGGCTGCTGTGAACCGACGTGGAAGGCGATTCCGGGCCGCAGGCCGTCGTCCACGGCCTGGCGGAGCAGCGTGGCGGCCACCGCGGGCTCGCAGCCGAACTTGTGCCCGAACGGCGTCACGGAGTCCGGGCCGCCGGTCAGCAGGCGGACCGACACCAGCGAACCGGGCGCGTGCTCGGCCAGATTCGCCAGATCACCGGCGGAATCCGTGGTGAACTCACGGACGCCGCACGCGTACGCCGACGCGATGTCCGCGGGCTTCTTGATCGTGTTGCCGTACGCCAGCTCCGCCGCTCGCGCCCCGCGGGACAGGCACAGCGCGATTTCCGCCGTGCCTGCGACGTCGAACCCCGCCCCCGTCGACAGCACCGCGTCGAGCACCTCGGGAGCGGGATTCGCCTTGACCGCGTACCGGACCAGCGCGTCCGGGAACGCCGCCGAGACCGCGGCCGCACGCTCCGCGACCAGGTCGGTGTCCAGCACCAGGCACGGTGTCGGCGGCTCGTGATCCGCCAGGAAGGCGTGGATCCGGTTCAGGCTTTCGGTCACGCGCCCCAGGGTGTCAAAGGCCGGTCACCGGCCCGGAAGCCGGGGTCACGCCCGTGCGTCGTCCGAGGTCTGCTCCGGCAGGTCCACCCCGTGCTCGGCGGCCAGCCGTTCCAGGTTGGCCAGATCCGCGCCGACGGCCGAGGCACGATCGTCGTCCGAGTCCCGCCTGGCGATCCGGACGTCTTCCCTCGCCTGCCGTACCCGGTCCCGCAGATTCACCGCGAACTCGCTCATCGTGCACCCCCGATCTCCCGCACCTTGTCTGCTTTCACCCTAGGACCCTCCGAATCGGTCACCGACGTGATCTGCGTCATCACGGGTTCGTTCGTGTCGGAGTGAAGCAGTATGACGGCAGGACCCCGGTTTCGCAGATCAGTGGAGCCCGGCTTTTTCAACGGGCTCGGCCGCGCCCGCCCGGCGGCCGATCACCGCGAGCGGCGCGAGGGCGCACAAACCGCCCGCGATGGCGACCAGAACGTAGCCACCCAGGCCGAACAGCTGCCCGGCGAGAAGGCTGGCCGCCGCGGAGGTCCCCCAGACGAAGGCGTCGACAGTGCCCTGCGCCCTCGCTCGCTGCGCGGGCGGGAGATCGCGGCTGAGTATGCCGCTGCCGCCGACGAACACCAGGTTCCAGCCGTAGCCGAGCAGGAACATCGCGACCGGGATTCCCACATGATGCGAATCGGGTGCCCCGATCGCGGTGACCGCCGCGACGGTGAGCGTGCCGATACCGCCGAAGATGGCCGCGCGGCCGCCCCAGCGGTCGGTGATCCAGCCGGACAGCGGCGCCAGCGCGAACATGCCGATCAGATGGGCGCTCAGCACCCAGCCGACGACGTCGAGCCCCTGACCGTGCTCGTGCAGCTGGACCGGGGTCATCGTCATCACCGCCACCATGGCCAGCTGCGCGCCGACCATCGCCACGAGCGGTCCGAGGATCACCGGGTTCCGCACGGACATGCGCTCCCGCCTCGGCGCCCTCTCCGCCGGCGCGGCGAGGTTGCGCGGCAGGGTGACGACGGCGACCACGGCGATGGCCACGACGACCGCCCCCGCCGCGATCGGACCGGACAACGCGGGCAGTTCGGCGGCTTCCGCCCGCGCCGCGGCGGGCGCGATCAAGGCGGGCCCCGCGATCGCGCCGACGGTCCCCGCCCAGACCATTGTGGACAGTGCGAAACCCTTGCGGTGCTCGGGCGCCAGGTCCGCGGCCGTGTACCGCGAAAGCTGCGCCCCGCTGTTGCCGAAACCGATCAGGGGCATCCCCGCCACCAGCGCGACCACGGACCCGCCGAGCACACCGGCGAACGAGATCAGCGCGCCGGCCACCGCGGCGCCGTACATCAGCACCAGGACGAGCCGCCTGCCGAAGCGGGCGGCCAGTACGCCCGAAGACAGCGAACCCACGGCGGAACCGAGTACCAGCACGGCGTTCGGCAGCCCGCTCCACGCGGCACCGGCGTGCTCGACGACGATCAACGCCGCCGTGGTGGACAGGCCGACGACGGCGGTACTGAGACAGGCGACGCCCATGAAGAGCGCGAGCATCGGTTTCATGATTCAAACCTAGGGATTCCGGCCGCCCCGGCGAATAGGCTGACGAAGGCCTCGCGGGGGTGCGAGGCGCATCATGAAAGGAATCCTGGCTCGATGACCTTACGTTCGGAAAGAGCGCTGGACGACCTCGACTGGCGGCTCCTCGAAACGCTCCAGAGCGACGGACGGCTCTCGTTCAAGGAACTGGGCCGCCGCGTGAACCTCTCCGCGCCGGCGGTCGCCGAACGGGTCCGGCGGCTGGAGGAGGCGGGCGTCGTCACCGGGTACCGCGCCCAGGTCGACGCCCGTCGTGCCGGGTACGGCCTGCAGGCGTTCGTCGAAATGCGCTGCTCGCTCGGCAGCTGCCTGCTGCGCACCAGCAAGTCGGAGGACTATCCCGAGGTGGTCGAACTGCACCGGCTCAGCGGCGACCGCTGCACCATGCTCAAGGTGCGGGCCGTGTCGCTGGAGCATCTCGAAGGTCTCTTCGAACGGCTGGGCAAACACGGCGAGATCAGGTCATCGGTGGTGCTGTCGACCCAGTACGAGGGCAGACCGGTCGGCCCGCCGGTCGAGGACTACCTGAAGGCGACCAAGAGCGAGGGCTGGAGCGTCTGAATACTGGACGTCATGAGTCTGCTCTTCGTCGACGGCTGGTTCGGTCCCGAGCCCGGTGACTGGCAGTCCGTGTGGTGTGACCGGTATCCGGGCTCGAAGCGATTCGCCCAGGACAACTGGGACGCACCCGTCCGGGAAGACTGGGTCGCCAGGCTGGACGAGGCGCTCGCGGAGACCGACGGACCTCCTGTTCTCGTCGCGCACAGCCTCGGCTGCCTGACCGTGCTGCACTGGCTCGCGGGCGGAGGAGACCGGCCCGTGCGCGGCGCTCTGTTCGTCACCCCCGCCGATGTCGAGGAGAACCGGGAAGAGGTGCTGACCGGATCGCGCCGATCCCCCGCCTCACCCTCCCGTTCCCCGCGATCGTGGCCGCGAGCAGCAACGACCGCTGGATGACCCCGGCCCGCGCACGCTCGTTCAGCGAAAGCTGGGGCGCACGGCTGACCGACGCCGGCCCCGTCGGGCACCTCACCGGAGCCCACGGGCCGTGGCCCGAAGGCGAGAAGCTGCTCGCTCCCCTGCTCTAGTGCGGTACAGGTGGTCGTGAGTGGTAAGCGGGGTCAGGGCGAACCGGTCTTTGCCTACCTACACCTGCACTTGCGCGAAGGTGGCGTTTCAGGTGAGTGCTGGGTCCGACGATGTAAGAATTGAGACGTCGAATGTCCGGATTCCTTCATCGTCGCGTGAGTCGCTCTGGTCTCGGTCCTTGATCAACGGAGGATCCGGGACACTCAACGTCCCCGATCCTCCGTTGATCAAGGGCGCCAATCACGACCTGTGGCTGACAACCGAGTGGGCAGCCAACACCCTGCTCCACGTCACGCCGAGACGAAGCAGGGTGGCTACCGACGAAGGGTTCAGAACGTGCTTCACCAACGAGGCCAAGCGTGGAGGATTCGGGACGTCCAACGTCCCGAATCCTCCACACCCGACCGCCCCTGCCCGCACCTCACCCTCAACAGGCGCCACCGGTCAGGAATCGAGAAGCGAAGAGCCGCCGGACGCACCTAGCGTGATCACCGCACGTTCGGAGAGGACGAACGGCTCGAAACTGGTTAGATCGAGCCCGGTGGGGCTGACGGACCGTACACGCGGCCCACATGAGGATGGAGACAAGATGCGCAAGACCACCAGGCCGCAGCAGCCCGAGGAACACCCCGCCGACAGCCACGACCTGATCCGCGTGCTGGGCGCGAACGAGAACAACCTCAAGAACGTCGCCGTCGAGCTGCCGAAGCGCCGGCTGACGGTGTTCACCGGTGTCTCCGGTTCGGGCAAGAGCTCGCTGGTCTTCGACACGATCGCGGCCGAGTCGCAGCGGCTGATCAACGAGACGTACAGCACCTTCGTGCAGGGCTTCATGCCCACGCTGGCCCGGCCCGAGGTCGACGTCCTCGACGGCCTGACCACCGCGATCATCGTGGACCAGCAGCGGATGGGCGCCGACCCCCGCTCCACGGTCGGCACCGCCACCGACGCCCACGCGATGCTGCGCATCCTCTTCAGCCGGATCGGCAAGCCCCACATCGGCTCGCCGCAGGCCTTCTCCTTCAACGTCGCCTCGATCTCCGGCGCGGGCGCCGTGACCACGGAGAAGGCGGGCCGGACCACGAAGGAACGCCGCGAATTCAGCATCACCGGCGGTATGTGCTCCCGATGCGAAGGCCGCGGCAAGGTCAACGACATCGACCTCACCGCGCTGTACGACGACACCAAATCCCTCAACGAGGGCGCACTGTCGGTCCCCGGTTTCTCCATGGAGGGCTGGTTCGGCCGCATCCTTCGCGGCTGCGGCTTCTTCGACCCCGACAAGCCGATCAAGAAGTACACCAAGAAGCAGCTGGACGACCTGCTCTACCGGGAGCCGGTCAAGCTCAAGATCGACGGTATCAACCTGACCTACTCGGGTCTGATCCCCACGATCCAGAAGTCGTTCCTGTCCAAGGACCGGGAGGCGATGCAGCCGCATATCCGCGCGTTCGTGGACCGGGCGGTCACCTTCACCGTCTGCCCCGAATGCGACGGGAGCCGGCTGAGCGAGCTCGCGCGGTCTTCGAAGATCAAGCGGGTCAACATCGCCGACGCCTGCTCGATGCAGATCAGCGACCTCGCCGACTGGGTCCGCGGGCTCAAGGAACCGTCGGTGGCGCCGTTGCTGGAGAAGCTGCTGCACACGCTCGACTCCTTCGTGGACATCGGGCTCGGCTACCTCTCCCTCGACCGGCCGTCCGGCACCCTTTCGGGCGGCGAGGCACAGCGCACGAAGATGATCCGGCACCTCGGTTCCTCGCTGACCGACGTCACCTACGTCTTCGACGAGCCCACCATCGGTCTCCACCCGCACGACATCCAGCGGATGAACAACCTGCTCCAGCAGTTGCGCGACAAGGGCAACACGGTGCTGGTCGTGGAGCACAAGCCGGAGACGATCGCGATCGCCGACCACATCGTCGACCTCGGCCCCGGCGCGGGCACGGCGGGCGGGACGATCTGCTTCGAAGGCACCGTCGAAGGCCTGCGCGCCAGCGACACCAGCACCGGCAGGCACCTCGACGACCGGGCGGCGCTCAAGGACAGCGTCCGCAAGCCCACCGGGAAACTGGAGATCCGGGGCGCGGACCGCCACAACCTGCGGAAGGTGAACGTCGACGTCCCGCTCGGCGTCCTCTGCGTCGTCACCGGTGTCGCGGGTTCAGGCAAGAGCTCGCTGATCCACGGCTCGATCCCCGCCGCCGAGGGCGTGGTCTCGGTCGACCAGACGCCCATCCGCGGCTCGCGGCGGAGCAACCCCGCCACCTACACCGGTCTGCTCGAACCGATCCGCAAGGCCTTCGCCAAGGCCAACGGCGTGAAGCCGGCGCTGTTCAGCGCCAACTCCGAGGGCGCCTGCCCGAACTGCAACGGCGCGGGCGTCATCTACACCGACCTCGGCATCATGGCGGGCACTTCGACCACCTGCGAGGAGTGCGAGGGCAAGCGGTTCCAGGCTTCGGTGCTGGAGTACACCTTCGGCGGCAAGAACATCAGCGAGGCGCTCGCGATGCCGGTGTCCGAAGCCGTGGAATTCTTCTCCGAAGGCGAAGGACGCATCCCCGCCGCGGCCGCGATCCTCGGCAGGCTCAACGACGTCGGCCTCGGCTACCTCAGCCTCGGCCAGCCGCTGACCACCCTCTCCGGCGGTGAACGGCAGCGGCTGAAGCTCGCGACGCACATGGGCGACAAGGGCGGCGTCTACGTCCTCGACGAGCCGACCACCGGCCTGCACCTCGCCGACGTCGAGAACCTGCTCGGCCTGCTGGACCGGCTCGTCGACGCGGGCAAGTCCGTGATCGTGATCGAGCACCACCAGGCGGTCATGGCGCACGCCGACTGGATCATCGACCTCGGCCCCGGCGCCGGTCACGACGGCGGCAAGATCGTCTTCGAGGGCACGCCGTCCGACCTCGTGGCGACCGGTTCGACGCTCACCGGGGAGCACCTGGCGGCCTACGTCGGCAAGTGACCTCCTGGCCTCTTGAGTGGGAAAGATGGTTCTGTTGAGAGGTAAAGCAAACGTGTCGTGCTCGACCGCTCGCGTATCTGCTGGCAGCAGGTGTTGCGAAAGCCACTTTCAGGACGTCTAATGTCCCGAAAGAAAGTGGCTTTCGCGACATTCGAAGCCGACGCGGCGGCGAGCGAGCAAGACACCTCCGTTGATCAAGGTCCGAGACCGGAGCGATCCCGCCACGGTGAAGGAATCTGGACACTCAACGTCCCAATTCCTTCACCGTCGATCCTGACACCCGCGCAGCCCCCGGCCTCGTGAGCGGGAAAGATGGTTCCATTGAGAGGCAAGGCAAACGTGTCGTGCTCGACCGCTCGCGTATCTGCTCGCAGCGGGTGTCCCGAAAGTGGCTTTCGCGACATTAACGAGGCCGCGGGCATCACTCACCCTCGGCATCGAGGCCGTCGCGGTCGGCCCACTCCAGCAGGGTGTCGAGCGAGTAAGCGGTGTCGTCGATCCCCGCGTGCAGGTCGCCGAGTTCCGCGAAGCGACCCGGCACGGTCGCGATGGTGAACTCGCGCGGTTCGACGTCGTCGACCTCGTCCCACCTGATCGGCGTCGAGACGACGGCCTCGGGTACACCGCGTACCGAATAGGCGCTCGCGATCGTGTGGTCGCGAGCGTTCTGGTTGTAGTCCACGAACAGCTTCGCGGGATCACGGTCCTTGCGCCACCAGGTGGTGGTGACCTCGTCGGGCATCCGGCGCTCGACCTCGCGCGCGAACGCGAGCGCCGCCCGCCGGACCTCCTGGAAACCCCACCGCGGCTCGATCCGGACGTAGACGTGCAGGCCGGCGCCGCCGGAGGTCTTCGGCCAGCCGGTGATGCCGAGTTCGCCCAGGATCTCCCGGACGGTGCCGGCGACCTTCCGCACGGTGGAGAACGGGCAGTCGGGCATCGGGTCGAGGTCGATCCGCCACTCGTCGGGGCGTTCGGTGTCGGCGCGACGCGAGTTCCATGGATGGAACTCGACGGTCGACATCTGCACGGCCCAGATCACGTCGGCGGGATGCGTGACGCACAGTTCGTAGGCGTGCCTGCCGGAGGGGAAGTCGACACGGACGGTCTGCAGCCAGTCCGGGGCACCGTTCGGCACCCGCTTCTGGTGGACCTTCTCCCCCGAGACCCCGGACGGGAACCGGTGCAGCATGCACGGCCGCTCCCGCAGCGCCCGGACGATCCCGTCGCCGACGGCGAGGTAGTACTGGACGAGATCGAGTTTGGTCTCACCCCGCGCCGGGAAGTAGACGCGATCCGGGCTCGAGACGCGCACCGTCCGGTCGCCGACCTCGATCTCCACCGCCGAGCTTTTCGCCATACAGGGAAACTAACCCGAAAGCGCCCGGTCCGCGTCCGTTCGGTACTGCCAGGATGACGGCATGGCACAACGGACCCGCGAGGACGCACTGTCGCGCGAGCGCATCGTCGAGGCCGCCGTCGAGCTGCTCGACGCCGCGGGCGAGCGCGGGCTGACCTTCCGGACGCTGACCGAACGCCTCGCCACCGGTCCCGGCGCGATCTACTGGCATGTGGCGAACAAGGCGGAACTGCTCGACGCCGCGACCGACTCCCTCATCTCGGACGCGTTGGCCGTCGACCCCACGGGCTCGCCCGAGGAAGAGATCCGCGTCCTCGCGCTGGGCCTGTTCGAAGCGATCGCCCGGCACCCGTGGCTTTCCACGCAACTCGCCGTCCAGCTTTCCCGTAGTCCCTGGGGCTCGGTGACACCACGGATCTTCGAGAGCATCGGGCAACGGGTCAGCGCGCTGGGTGTACCCGAAGCCACCTGGTTCACGGCGACCTCGGCGCTGGCGCACTACATCTTCGGCGCCGCCGGCCAGAACGCGGCGAACGTCCGCGTGCTCGACGGCGTGGACCGTGCCGAGTTCCTCCACGCCGCGGCGAGTGCGTGGGAGGACCTCGATTCCGGCGAGTTCCCGTTCATGAAATCGATCGCCGGCCAGGTGCGCGAGCACGACGACCGCGAGCAGTTCCTCACCGGGATCGATCTCATCCTGACCGGGATCACCGCTCAGGGACGGGACTGAGCCCGTCTTGCCTTGTGGATCGTCGCGACCATGACGGCGAAGACCAGCCCCAGGAAGGTCAGGTCCATCGCGGGCACCCAGCGCACGTCGCCGCCCTTGAGCACGTACGCGCCGACAGGTCGCGCGGCGAGTACGAATCCGCCGCCCTCGCCTTCCTTGGCCTGTTCGGTGCCGTGCCCGCCGCCTCCACCACCGATGACGCTCGCCGCCGGGATCACCACGACACCGTCCTTCTCGACGGGCTCGCCGTAGACCCGCCGGACGGTGAGGTTGTCCCGCATGGCGCCGACGACCTTCTCGAGTCCCATTCAGGTCCCCGCCCTGTCCAGTTCCAGCGCGATCGCGCCGCGCAACAGGTCCCGTGCCCTGTCGAGGTCCATCGAACCAGAAAGCCAGCGCTCGCTGAGTCCTTCGACAAGGCTGGTGAGCCGTTCCGCGGCATCCTCGGCCTTGACCCCGGCGCCGTGGACGCGCCGGATCGTTTCGGCGACCTCGTCCACCCAGATCCGGGTCGACTCGGCCAGCGGTTCGCGCAGTTCGGGGGTGAAGACGGCGCTGGCCCGTAGTTCGCCCCAAGCCGTGCTGTTCTCCCGCACCGCCTGGGTGTCCTGAAGTTCCCCGAACAGCACGAGTTCCAGTTCGGCGCGCGGATCGGCCGCCTCGGCCGCGGCCGCTTCGGTGTACGTCGCGGCGCGGTCACTGACGAACTCCAGCGTCTTCCGGAGCAGTCCGGCCCGGTTGGTGAAGTGGTAGTAGATCAGCGACGTCGAGATCCCGGCCTCGGCCGCGATCTTCTCGACCCGCAGGCCCCTCACACCGCTGCGCGCGATCACCCGCACGGCCGCTTCCAAGATCTTCTGCTGACGTTCGAACACGAGTGTTCACCCTAGCGGTCCGATACTGACTGAATTTTCAGTCAGGATGCTATCGTGTCGGCACCCGTTCAGCCAAGGAGTGCACAGTGTTCGATTCGTCCCTGCCCCGCCGTACGGTTCTGCGCGCCCTGACAGCGGTCGGCGCCGTCGCCGTCGGGAGCGCGGCGTGTTCCGAGCCGTCGAGAACTCCCGCCGCGCCCGCTCCGGCGACCGGTTCGCCGGAGCCCGCCGCAGCGGCCGCCCGCAAGCTGGGTGCCGAATGGGAGAGCCACGCGCGCACGTACATGTCCTGGCCCGCGTCGAAGTCCATCTGGGCCGAGGATCTGCCCGCCGTTCGCGAGGAGATCGCCGGTCTGGCCAAGGCGATCGCGGGTTTCGAACCGGTGGTGCTCCTTGCCAGGCCCGAGCACGCCGACGCCGCTCAGCAGGCGTGCGGTGACACCGTCGAGGTCGTCCCGATCCCGGTCGACGACCTGTGGGCGCGCGACACCGTGCCGGTGTTCGTGGAAGAGGCGGGCAAGGTCGCCGGCGTCGACTTCAACTTCAACGGCTGGGGCGGCAAACAGAAACCGCACGACAAGGACAACGCCGTCGCCCGGTCCGTGCTCGGCAAGTACGGTCTGGCCCGCACCGAAACCTGGATCACCGCCGAGGGCGGTTCGTTCGAGACCGACGGCGCCGGCACGCTGATGGTCACCGAAAGCTCACTGGTCAACGACAACCGCAACAAGGGCAAGAGCCGCCAGCAGATCGAAGACGAGCTGAAGAAGGTGCTCGGCGTCCGGAAGGTCATCTGGTTCGAGGGCGTCCGCGGCGAGGACATCACCGACGCGCACGTCGACTGCCTGGGCCGGTTCACCGCGCCCGGCGTCGTGCTCCTGGACAAGGCGGCGCCTGGTACCCCGCCCGACTCGTGGTCCCGCGCCGCCGATCAGGCACGGTCGGCGCTGGCGAGCGCGACCGACGCCGACGGCAAACCCTTCAAGGTGATCGACCTCGTCCAGCCGGATCCGGACAAGGTGGAAGGCTACGGCGAGGACAGCGTGATCTCGTACGCCAACTTCTACATCGCGAACAAGTCGGTCTTCGTGCCGAAGTTCGGGGACGCCGCGGCGGACGAGCGTGCCCAGCAGATCCTGCGCGAGCAGTTCCCCGGCCGGGAGATCGTGCCGGTGAAGATCTCGACCATCGCCTCGGGCGGCGGCGGGATCCACTGCTCGACGCACGACCAGCCGGGTCAGCCTTCCTGAGGCAGCACCGACATCACCTCGGACACCGGGCGCAAATGCTGTGCCAGCAACCGTGACGCCTCTTTCACGTCGTGGTCGTTCAGCGCGGCGACCAGCGCCCGGTGTTCGTCGTTGATCACCGTCAGCCGCTCCGGGCGTGCCTCCAGCGCGCGGACCGTGACCCGTTGCTGCCGCGAACGGAGCGTGTCGTACAACTCGGTCAGGACGGTATTCCCCGCGGCGTTCACGATGGCGCGATGGAATCGCCGGTCCAGCCCAGAGACGGCGAACCAGTCGCTTTCGGCGCCGGCGCGCGCCATCTCTTCGATCAGTTCCGTCATTTCGGCGGGAGCGCCCGCCCGGTTCGCGCAGAGCGCCGCGATGGCGTGGCCTTCGATCAGCTGCCTGCTCTGATAGACCTCTTCCAGTTCCCTCGCGGTGACCGTGCGCACCTGCGCGCCCTTGCGCGGCAGCAGACTGATGAACCGCTCGGCGGCCAGCCGGTGGAACGCCTCGCGCACCGGTGTCCTGGAGACCCCGACGACGCCGGAGACCCACATTTCGTCGAGGAAGCGGCCGCCTTCCAGTTCGCCCGAGATGATTCCGTCGCGCAGCCACGTGTAGACCCGCTCGCGCGCCGGGCCGCCCCCTTCGGCGGTCACAGTCATCTCGTTCCCCCTCTATGCCGCTACTTTCCGCGACCGACCCTACACCTGGACCAGTCAAGTATCCATCATGTATACAAGAGTTCCACTGATTGGAAGGGGTCCCATGGTGCACGTCGCGGTGGCGCAGTTCGCGCCAGGCAACGACAAAGCGGCCAACCTCGCCCGCGTCGGCTCCCTCGTGGGAGAGGCGGCGGACCGCGGTGCGCGGGTGGCCGTGCTGCCCGAGTACTCGCTGTTCACCGTACCGACGATGAGCCGGGAATTCGTGACCTCGGCCGAAGAACTCGACGGCCCGTTCGTCACCGAGCTGCGCGGTCTCGCGAAGGACCGGCAGATCACCGTGGTCGCGGGCATCAACGAAGCGCTCCCCGGCGGTGAGCGGATCTCGAACACGCTCGTCGCGGCCGGTCCCGACGGGGCGATCGCCGCGCTGTACCGCAAGCTGCACCTCTACGACGCCTTCGGTTTCCGCGAATCGGAACTGGTCCGCCCCGGCGACATCGAAGCCCCGGAGACGTTCGAGGCCGACGGGATCACCTTCGGTCTCCAGACCTGCTACGACCTGAGGTTCCCCGAGGTCACCCGCCGTCTGGTCGACGCGGGCGCGGACGCGGTGCTGCTCCCGGCGGAGTGGATGCCCGGCCCGCTCAAGGAGGACCACTGGACCACGCTGGTCCGGGCGCGCGCGATCGAGAACACGATCTACCTCGTCGCGGCGGGACAGGCGGCTCCGGCGGGTTCGGGGCACAGCATGATCGTCGACCCGATGGGCGTCGTCGTCGCCTCGCTGGGCGAGCGCACGGGAACCGCGACCGGCGAGGTCTCCGCGGAGCGGATCTCCGAGGTGCGCGCCAAGAACCCGGCGCTGGAACTGCGCCGGTTCGCCGTCACCCCGAAGTCCTGAGTATCTTCAGATCCGGAGGTCCGTTCGTGAAGACACGCCCTCGGGCGTGGTGACGCGGCTTCCGTTCGCCTGGGTGCCGGGTGGCCGCCCGGCACCCAGGCTCATTTCACGGCACCAGCAGTCCCCAGTGGACCGCCCACGGCACGAACAGCACGGCTCCGGCCAGCAGCAGCCCGACCCGGACTCCCCCGCGCTCCTTCCTCCGCCACCACGAAACCACCGTGACCACACCGGCGACCACGACACCGACCGCGATCAGCTGCAGCGCGAGCCACGGCAATGTCCGTCCGAAAAGGACCGGGCCGGGCGCCATCGCCGCCCCCGTCGTCAGCACGACGTAATAGGCGAGGAACCCCACGGTGGCAAGCAACCCTGTCGACGCCAGCCAGCGCGCGGGCCGGGCGAGCGGTACGACCTCCCGCCGTCGGAACGCCGTCACCGGGTACGCGGCGAACGCCAGCAACGCCAACGCCCACACCCCGATCTGCACCCACGGCGCCTCGTACCAAGCGAGCGGAGCAAGGGCGGCACTCTGGCTCGCCTGAACCGGCGGCGGGTCGGCGAACGGCTCGTCCTTCAGGCCGTTGACCCAGGTCCCGACCAGATCGAGATAGCCGGGCGCGAAGCCGTCGAGCTTGTCGAAACCGTCCGTGGTCTGCCGCAGCCCGTGCTGGGCCTGCGGGAACACCTTCAGCGTGTACTGCCGGTTCCCGGCCCGGTCCAGGGTTTCCCGGAAGATCCGGACGGCCTCGCCGGGCGGGGTCAGCCGGTCCAGCTCACCCCACAGCCCGAGCACCGGCTGCCGCACCTTCTCCAGCACCGGTACCGGGTCGTATCCGGCCTCGGGGAACGCACCCGCGCCGGCGAGGGTCCGCATGTTCGTCGACGCCACCATGTCCACCATCGAGCCGGTGACACCGCCGTGCCGCAGATAGGTCTCGAACGCCCACGACTGCTGACGGTCGGGCGAGACCCCATTGGCACCGACGGTGACCGCGAACGCGACGTCCTTCGACTTCGACGCCGCCAACGGCGCGACCCAGCCCCCTTCGCTCAGACCCCACACCCCGACGCGGGCCGGATCCACGCCCGGACGCGAGCGCAGCGTCTGTACCGCGGCGAGCGCGTCGTCGGCCAGGACCGAGTAGTCCCGCTCGAACAGCGAATAGCCTTCGGTCCGCTTGTCGTAGATCAGGGTCGCGATCCCCGCCTTGGCGAAGGCCTCGGCCTCGGCGCGGTAGTCGTCCCGGTCGTGTTCACCCGAACCGTGCACCATGACGATCCCCGGTGACAGGCCACCGCCTTCCGGTGCGACCACCGTTCCGCGCAAGGTCACGCCGTGGCTGGTGAACGAGACGTCGCCGGACGGCGCGGCGGCGGGTGCCGGCGAAGACACCGCCAAGGCAGCAGCCGCGAACAAGGCCGTGATCATCGCCTGCTCACCCGGACCACCTCGAGCGACGGCGACGCGAGGATGTCCTTCTCGCAGTACCGTTCGGTGACCCACTGCTTGCGCGAGTACAGCTCCGTCTGGTCGCTGTGATGTGCGGACGTCGGGTTCGCGGACTGTGAATAGGTCAGCAGCGTCGTCGTGTCCGGGCATCCGGTGCTGTCGAACGCGACGACGTGCAGGTATGTCCCACCGTGCACGATCTCGGTGTAGCCGCGGGCCGGATCCCAAGGCCCGCCGAGGGAGTCGTAAACACCACGGCCGGCGGTCCCGCCGCCCAGCGGGATCTTCTTCCCGCCGCGTACGACGTAGTGGTTGTCACCGTAGGGCGCGTCGAGCGGGATGTTCGCCGCTTTCAGCTCCGCGACGGCGTCGGAGAGCGCCTTGCGGATCGCCGCGTTCCCGGTGTCGAGGGTGTTCGGGGTGTGGACCGGATCCTTGACGTCGAACGGAACCTTCCAGGGGCCCGGCTCCAACCGGTCCACTCTGGACCAGAACCGGTCGAACAGCAGCGCACCCCGGCTGTCGGCGTCGGAGCGCCCGTCCCAGCCCGCCAGCACGGCGCACGCGGGGTCCATCCCCGGCATCGTTCGGCACATCCCGACGACATCGCTCCGGACGAGTTCAGCGGCATGGTCCCGATGCGAGAACATCAGGTCCCGCATGGCCTGGCCGGTGAAGCCGCCCTTCGCCAGCTGGTCGGCGATCTCGACGAAACCGCCCCGCGTCCGCATGTTCTGCTCGTACCGGACCGGGCCCACGATCCGAGGGAAGCCGGTCTTCGGCTCGGCGGGATTGAACAGCCAGTAACTGTCGTTCGAGTTCGCCAGGTAGTCGTCCCGGCTCAGGGTCGGCAGGCTGGCCGGGCCGAAGACGCCGGGCCGCAGCGCGTCACGGTCGCGGCCCCAGGCGCAGGCCGTCCTGGAGCCGTCGAGTACCGCGATCCCGTCGGCGTCGAACAGTTCCTTGCCCAACGGGGTGTTGCAGCGCGCCGCCTTCTCGTCGGTGACGTGCGGGACCCCGTGGATCTGGCTGTACTCCACCCGGCCGCGATCGTCGGTGGCGACGATGTTCATCCACGGCAGTCCCTGCGTCTCGCGGACCGCGCCGATCATCTCCCCCGCCGTCCGGCCGCGGGCGATCTCGAACATCGAGTTCGTCATCGCGAGATTCCCGGCGTTGGCGTCCGCGATCGCGAAAGCGCTCGACGCCGTCCACGGCAGTTCCCGTTGCCCGAGCCGGGTGGTCACCGGCCCGTACCTGGTTGTCCACTGTGGACGCACGATGCGCTCCAGCGTGCCGTCTGCCTTGCGTGACAGGACACTCACGTCGCTACGCCGCATCCGCTCGGGCTTCCCGTCGACCAGGTAGATCGTCGGCGAGCCGGGAACGAGCTTCAGCTCGAACAGCGTGTACGTGCGGGTCGTATCGGTGGCCGTCCCGCTCCAGGCGGCCGTTTCGTTGTGTCCCAGCCACATCAGCGGGATACCGGGGATACCGGCGCCGCTGACGTTCAGCTTGCCTGGCAGGCTCAGCTGCGACTGCCACAGCCTGGTCCCGCTCAGCTGCCACGGCAGATGCGGGTTGGCCAGCGAGATACCGCGTCCGTTCGCCGAGGCGGCCGAGCCGATCGCGATCGCGTTGCTGCCGATCCCGGTCTCGCCGGTCATCTGCTCACGGCCGGTGCCCGCGGGCGGGGCACCCGGCAGGGACGCGGTGATGGAATCGGCGACCCCGCCCTGGCCGAAGATCATCCCGACCGCGTGGCTGTGCCGGTAGACGTCGAGTTCGGTGATCGGCTTCAGCCAGCCGGCGCCCCGGCAGGCCGGGTCGGTGATCTCGCCGGCGCGCAGGTACTTGTTCACGCCGTCGACGTACCCGCGGATCAGTTCACGGACCTCGCGATACGGCCCGCGCGGCGCGGGCTCGGCCATCATCCGCTCGACGGCGCCGCTTTCGTTGAGGCCCTGGAAATACAGGTCACTGGCGAGGTTCGTGCTCGCCTGGCTCACCCCGCTCGTCGGCGGCGCGTCCGGGCCGAGCCAGCGGGAACGTTCGGCCCGTGTCGTGACCGCGACGTCCGCGATCGCGCAGATATTGTCCTTGGCCGCCGCGTATCCCTGCCCGAAACCCAGGTTCACCCAGTCGTTCGCGACGATATGCGGGATGCCGTACTCGGTGTAGCGGATGGTGGCGTCCGCGCGGGATGCCCCGTCCGGCGGTTGCGCGGCCGTCGCGGTCCCCGCCGCGAGCAGGCTCGTCACGGCCCCGATGGCCGCGATTCTTTTCCAGAGCAGCATGCTGCTCCCCCTTTGTGTGTGGAGTCGTTCGTGAAGACACGCCGTCCGGCGTGGTGACGCGATCCCGGTGGTCGAGTGGCCGCTCTCCCACCGGTCTTTCAGCTCCCCTCCTTCAGTCCCCGTCCGGATCCGGGAACGCCGTCCAGCGCACGAACACCTTCCGCGCGTCCGGGCCGGGTTCCGGCCGCCAATAGCGGCGCAAGAGCTCCAGGTACTCCTCCCAGAACTGCTTGAGCTCTTCGAGGTCGACGTACACGGCGCCGCGCGAGAACACCAGCGCGTCGCCCCATTCACCCAGCTCGCCGCGACGTTCGACGAAACGGGCCATCTGCTCCAGGTCTTCGGTGAACGCGGCGCGATGTGCCTCGTCGAACACCGCGCGCATCTCGTCGCTCTGCTCGCTGTGCCGGGGCCAGCGGATGTCGCGTGACCTGGCGCGCCACCAGCGTTCCTTGCCGTGCGCGAGTTCCGGCGCCTCGTCGAGGAAGCCGTACTTCGCCAGTTCCCGCAGGTGGTAGCTGGTCGCGCCCGAACTCTCCCCCAGTTCCTTGGCCAGCTTCGTCGCCGTCGCGGGCTCGCGGCCCAGCGCCTCCATGATCCGGCGGCGCAACGGATGCGTCATCGCCTTCAGCACGGCGGGATCGGTGATCTCTTCGGGCGTCGGCGGACCGGTCATGGCACCAGGGTAGCCATGCAAAGACACTTGTGCAAAGATTTCTTTGCACGCGGTTCAGACCACACCGCCGAAGTGACGGAAGATTCTGCTGACGTTTCGGTGAACTCAGCGTGAAATTGACAACTTCACTACGAAGGTCTTGTGCCGGGCGGACGAAAACTCGACAGGTTCACAGGTTTTTCGTTGTGTCCTCCCCGGAATTCGGTTGCATCGGATAGTTTTGCCCGGAGTCGACCTTGCGGGAGAGAACATGCCGAAGCACCGCCCTCGACAGACGGACAGGTTGTCCGCCCGGCACCGGACGGCCTTCGCGCTCGCCGGTGGCGCGCTCGCCGTCCTGCCCGCGGTCACCGCGTCGGCGGGTCCCGACGCCCCGATCGCCGCACCGAAGCCCGTCGTACCGCAGAACCAGGCCGCGGCCTGGCAACCGCCGGCGGGCACGGTCCCGGAGATCGCGGTCGACGGCAGTCTCCCCGAGCCGCCCAATCCCGATCCGCTGACCGTTCCCGGCAGCGCCGGCAACGTCGGCGGCTCGTTCGCGCCGTCGGGTGCGCTCGGCATCCCGGCGAGCATGATGAAGGCCTACAAGAACGCGGCCGACATCCTCGCGAAGGAACTGCCCGGCTGTCACATCGACTGGGCGCTGATCGCCAGCATCGGCCGGATCGAGTCCAACCACGCGCGCGGCGGCTATGTCGACGCGAAGGGCAACACCCTCGAACCGATCCTCGGCCCGCAGCTCAACGGAGCCGGACCGTTCGCCGCGATCCCCGACACCGACGGCGGCAAATACGACGGTGACACCGTGTGGGACCGCGCCGTCGGCCCGACGCAGTTCATCCCGTCCACGTGGAAGGGCTACGCCTCCGACGGCAACGGCGACGGCGAGTCGAACCCGAACAACATCTACGACGCGACGCTGGGCTCCGGCCGCTACCTCTGCTCCGGCGGCGTCGACCTGACGTCCGAGCAGACCCAGCGCGTGGCCGTGTACCGCTACAACCACTCGCTGTCCTATGTGGACACCGTGATCCGCTGGGCGGTCGCCTATCGCGGCGGTGTCGCGACGTTCCCGGACAGCCAGGTCCCGGTCGGCGCGCCCGATTCCTCGAACGTCGCCGCCGACACACCCGGCGGCCAGCTCCCGGTCCCGACCCTGCCCGGCACTCCCCCGCCCGGCACGACGGCGCCGCCGACCCCGCTGCCCGGCACGTCCTTCCCGCCGAGCAGCAGCACTCCGCCGAGCAGCAGTTCGCCCTCGAAGCCGACCAGCACACCGCCGTCGTCGACGCCCCCTTCGTCCACCCCTCCTTCGTCCACGCCGCCTTCCTCCTCGAAGCCCCCGTCTTCGACGACGCCTCCGCCGTCCAGCACGTCCGCGGCGCCGTCCTCGACCCCGACCAGTTCCACCTCTCCGACCCCGTAGCGCGTACCCCCGGTGTCCGTGAAGGCCTCCTTGCCTACCTTCAAAGTAGGGAAGGAGGCCTTCACGGACAGGTGGACGAGCGGGTGCCCGGAATGTCCTGAACACGGGCCGCGTTATCGCTTCTCGTAGATCGTCAACCGAGAGAAGCGAGACACGGATGTCGTCTTTCGTCATGACCGCCGAAGAACGGGAAGCCTTCCTGAGCGAGGTCCACATCGGGGTCCTGGCCGTGGAACGGGAAGGACGGGCCCCGCTGGCCGTACCGGTCTGGTACGACTACGAGCCCGGCGGGGAACTCCTGATCTGGATGGACGGCGGTTCGGTCAAGGACAAGGCGATCAAGAAGGCGGGCAGGCTCAGCCTGGTCGCGCAGTCCGAGAGTTTCCCGTACAAGTACGTGACGGCCGAGGGGCCGGTCATCGCCAACGACACGCCGCCGACCCGTGAGCAGGCGCTGAAGATCGCGCACCGCTACCTGCCGGGGGAAGAGGGCACGAAGTACGTCGACGGGGCGCTCAGTGACAACTCCGTGCTGGTCCGCGTCCGGCCGGAGAAGTGGCTGAGCAACGACCAGGGCAAGGCCTGACGAACTGACGGTGCCCGGTCGCCCGCGGGGTGGCGGCCGGGCACCGTCATCAGCCCGCGATCGGCTCGAACTCGACGACGCTGTCGAGCGCCTTGCCCATCGCGGCGTTCCCTTCGCGTTCGATCATGATCTCCACCAGCACCGGCCGCGAGGTCCGCTCGGCCTCCTTGCGCGCCCATTCCAGCGACGCCCGGATCTCACCCGGCTCGGTGACGCGGGTGCCGGAGCAGCCGTAGGCCTCCATGACCTTCACGTTGTCCGTGCCGTTCTTGTCGTAGTGGATGTCGACCTCGAAGTTCATCTCGTAGCCGGTCTCGGCCTGCCGGATGAGCCCCAGGTACTCGTTGTTCAGCATGATCAGCACGAACCCGACGTCGTACTGTGCGGCCACCGCCAGCTCCTCGACGAGGAACTGGAACGAGTAGTCCCCGACGACGCCGACGACCTCGGCCTCCGGTTTCGCCTTCTTGACCCCGATCGCCGCCGGGATCTCCCAGCCGAGCGGCCCGGCCTGGCCGCACACCTGGTAGTGCCGCGGCTTGTGCGCGCGCTGGAACTGCCCGGACCAGATCTGGTACAGCCCGATCGCGGTGACGAAGTAGGCGTCCTCGCCGTAGAACTCGTTGATCTCCTTGAACACGCGCGGCGCCTTGATCGGCGTATCCTCGAAATCCTCCCGCCGGGGCAGGCTCTCCTTCAGTGCTCCGATCCGCTGCGGCCAGGCGCGATCCCGTGCCAGGGAACGCTTCGACGCCGCCTCGATCAGCGCGTCCAGGAACGCGCCCGTGTCCGAGACGATCCCGAGGTCCGGCCCGAACACCTTGCCCAGCTGCGTCGGCTCGATGTCGACGTGGATGAACTTCCGGTTCCCGCGGTAGACGTCGAGGTCACCGGTGTGCCGGTCACCGAACCGCGCGCCGAGCGCCAGCACCAGATCCGCTTCGAGGAAGGCCGCGTTCGCCCACCGCTGCGACGTCTGGATACCGGCCATGCCGGCGAACAGTTCATGGTCCTCGGGGAAGGTCCCCTTGCCCATCAGCGTCACGCCGACCGGGACGCCGAGCAGTTCGGCCACGGTCCGCAGCCTGTCGCTCGCGTCGCCGAGCACGACGCCACCACCCGCGAGGATCAGCGGCCGTTCGGCGGCAAGCAGCAGATCCAGCGCCCGCTCGACCCGCGCCGGGGACGGCGTCGCCCTGATGACCGGCAGCGGCGAGTCGATGCTGGAGTCCCATTCGATCTCCTGCCGCTGGACGTCGATCGGCAGATCGATCAGCACCGGCCCCGGCCGGCCGGAGCGCGCGATCCGGAACGCCTCCCGGAACACCCACGGCAGCTGGGCCGCCTCCTTGACCTGCACCGCCCACTTCGTCACCGGCTTGGCGATCTCGACGATGTCGACGGCCTGGAACGCTTCGGTGTGCAGCTTCCGCGAGTCGGCCTGCCCGGTGATGCACAGGATCGGGATCGAATCGGCCTGCGCGGTGTAGAGCCCGGTGATCATGTTCGTCCCGGCAGGCCCGGAGGTGCCGATCGCGACGCCGACGTTGCCGGTGGTCCGCGCCCAGCCGTCGGCCATATGGGTGGCGCCTTCTTCGTGGCGCACGATCAGATGCTCGATGCCGCTGCCCTGCATCGCGTGGTACAGCGGGAGGATCGCGGCGCCGGGACAGCCGAACGCGGTGTCGACGCCTTCACTGACCAGGACGTCGACGACGGCCTGCATGGCGGGGATTCTGGGCATTCCTCACTCCTTGCTTTCCGCGCCGGACAGCGTTTCGACGACCTTCAGCAGGGCGGAGTGATCGAGCGAGCCGTGGCCCATCGCCCGTCCGGCGGCGACGAGCTGGGCGACCAGCCCGGTGATCGGCAGCGCGACGTCGGCCTGCCTGGCCGCGGCGAGCGCGATGCCCATGTCCTTGTGGTGCAGGTCGATCCGGAAGCCCGGCGCGAAGTCCCGCGCCACCATGGACTTCCGCTTGAGTTCGAGGATCCGGCTGCCCGCCAGGCCGCCCGCGAGGACGTCCAGCCCGACCCCGGCGTCCACGCCGGAGGCCTCCAGCAGGACGATGGCTTCGGCGATCAACGCGTAGGTCCCGCCGACCACGAGCTGGTTGGCCGCCTTGACCACCTGTCCGGCGCCGTGCGGCCCGACGTGGACGATCGTCTTGCCGACCGCCTCCAGGATCGGGAGCGCGGCGGCGAAGTCCGTCTCGTCACCACCGGCCATAATGGACAGTGAGGCCTGCTCGGCGCCCGCCTGGCCACCGGAAACGGGCGCGTCCAACACCCGGATCTCCCGTTCGGCCGCCCGCTCGGCCACCTCGATGGAGGTCTCCGGCCGGATCGTGCTCATGTCGATCAGCAGGGTGCCCGGTTTCGCCGACTCCAGCACGCCGCCCGCCGCCAGCACGACCGCCTCGACCTGCGGATGGTTCGGCAACATGGTGATGACGACTTCGGCGCCGGCCACGGCGTCCGTCACCCCGTTCGCCGCCCGGCCGCCCGCGGCCTCCAACCTCGCGAGGGCGTCCGCGTTCGTGTCGAATCCGCTCACCTCGTGGCCGGCGGCGACGAGGTGTCCCGCCATCGGCCCGCCCATGATCCCCAGTCCGATGAATCCCAGCTTGGTCATGCCAGTCCCCTTCGTTCGAAAGGCAGCCACGACAGCGAATCCGCGCTCGGCCCGTCGGGTTTGTACTCCACCCCGACCTGCCCGCGGTAGCCCGCCGTCTGCAGCTTCTCCAGGTAACCCTCGATGTCCAGCGTTCCGGTCCCCGGCTGGTGGCGCCCTGGGGCATCGGCGATCTGCACATGGCCGATCCGTCCGGTGTGGACGGTCGTGACCGTGTCGAGGTCGTCACCGTTGACCGCCAGGTGGTACAGGTCGGCCAGCAGCTTCACGTTGTCCTGCCCGAGTTCGTCGAGCACTTCCCACACGTCGGCCGCGGTCTTGAGCGGGTACTTTTCCGCCCCCGACAACGGTTCCAAGACTATTTCCGCGTCGATCCGCGCGGCCGCGTCCGACGCGAGCGCCAGATTCGACAGGCCGAGCTTGTCCTGCCCGGCCGGATCCGCGCCGTCGATCCGGTTGCCGTAGAGCGCGTTGAACCGGCGGCAGCCGAGGCGCTCACCGAGCTCGATCGCGGAGGCGACGCTGCGGGCGAACTCGTCCTCGCGACCGGTCCAGGTGACCAGGCCGCGGTCGCCGCCCGCCATGTCGCCGGGAAAGAAGTTCAGCCCGGTCACCGCGACGCCCGCCCGCTCGACCGACGCCACGAACGCGTCGACCTCGGCGGCGTCCGGCACCGGCGTCTCGAACGGCCACCAGTACTCCACAGCGGTGAAGCCCGCCGCGCGCGCCGCCTCCGCGCGGTCGAGCAGCGGCAACTCGGTGAAGACCAGCGACAGGTTCAGCACGTAGGGCAGCGCATGACGCGAACCCGCAAGATCAGCCATCGAAACCTCTGCAATTTCGCTCTGCGGAACTTTTCTTTCGTATATCGAGAATAGCCCGCTTCCCCCTCGTCGGTCAACGCCCGGTATACCGGCGCTCACCCCTCCGTAAGTCCGTGAAGGCCTCCTTGAGGGACTTACGGAGGCGAAGCGGTGAAATGTCGGGATTTTGCATACAGAAAGCTGTATCCTGGGACAGGAACAAGACATCCGGAGGTCCTGTGAGCCAGTCCGCTTCGCCCCTGCCCGACCGCGGCCCCACCGGCCGCCGCACCAAGGGCACGCTCAGCTCGGCGACGGCCAAACGCGTCGAGCGGCCGGCGCCGCTGCGCCAGGTCGTCTACGACGCGCTCGCGGAGCTGATCATCAACCGGACCCTCGAACCCGGACAGCACCTGGTCGAGGCAGACCTCGCCGAGTTCCTGGGCGTGAGCAGGCAGCCGGTCCGGGAAGCGTTGCAGCGCCTGCAAAGCGAAGGCTGGGTCGACCTCCGCCCCGCGCAAGGCGCCTTCGTGCACATGCCCACGGACGAAGAAGCCGATCAACTGCTCAGCGTGCGCACGGTGCTGGAGGCGCACTCCGCGCGTCTCGCCGCCGGCAGGGCCGACCACAAGCACGTCGAACGCCTGTGGGAACTGCAGAAAACCGGGCTGGAGGCGTTGGCCGCCGAGGACACCGAAGGCCTCGTCGCGGCCAACGCCGCGCTCCACGCGTTCATCACCGAGCTGTCCGGGAACACCGTCCTGGCCGAGATGATCGGCATGGTCGATCGCCGGGTCCGCTGGTACTACACGCCGATCGCCCGTCCTCGCAGCCACGACGCCTGGCAGGAGCACGAGGAACTGATCAAGGCCATCGCCGCCGGTGACGCCACCGCCGCCGAACGGATCATGAACCAGCACACCGAACGCACCAGGCTGGCCTTCCACGAACGTCCGAAAGAGGGCTAAGCGGGATTCAATTCCTGCTCACGCCGAGGAGTCCGTGTCCGCGAACGCCCTGGCTGATGCAGCAGCAGGCTGAGCCCGGCCGCGAACAGGCTCGTTCCGCCCGCGAGGAAAAACGCGCCGCCGTAACCCCACGCCACCACGACCATCGCGCCGACCCCGGAGCCGACCATGCCCGAGATCAGCTTCGAACTGTAGACCAGGCCGTAGTTGCTGGCGTTGTTGTTCTCACCGTAGAAGTCCGCGGTCATCGCCGCGAACAGCGGGAAGATCGCACCGCCGCCGAAACCGGAGACCATCGAGGCCAGCAGGAACAACGGCATGCTGCCGATCGAGCCGAACACCGGTCACCGCGAACTGCGCGAGGCCGAGCACGACACAGACCATGAACAGGGTCTGCCGACGGCCGTAGCGATCGGAGATCCAGCCGATCACACCGCGGCCGGTGCCGTTGATGATCGCCTTCAGGCTCATCGCCAGTGCGACGATCCCGCCCGCGAAACCCATCTCGTTGCCGAACGGGACCTGCATCGCGATGCCGAAGATGTTCACCCCGGCCGTGCACAGCAGGCAGAACCACATCAGCGGCAGCATCCCGGTCCGGAGCGCCTCGCGGGGCGTGTACTGCTTCACCGCGGGCGGGTTCTTTCGCAGCGATCGGCGGACCCGCGGGTCTTCGGACACCTTCAGCGGGTCGACGTGCGATGGCCACCAGTTCTTCGGCGGGTCCTGGAAGTAGAAGCCGCTGGCCGCGAGCCCCACCGCCAGGAAGACACCGACCACGAGCAGGACAGCCGAAAAGTTGGAAAGGTCCATATAGGACGTGAAGAGGAAGATGAACGGCACCGAACCGTAGGCGAAGCCGCCGTTGACGAATCCGGTCTTCCCGCCCCGCCGTTCCGGATACCACTTCCCCACCATGTTGACGCAGGTCGCGTACACCAGGCCCGCCCCGCCCCCACCGAAGAAGCCGAAGCCGAGATAGGCCCAGAACGAACTGGGCGCGTAGGCCAAGGACACATAGGCCAGCAGGGTGCCGGCGGCGCCGAGCAGCATCGCCGCCTTGGCAGGCAGCTTGCCGTTCTCCCGCATCTTCCCCGCCGGGAAGGCCACGATCGCCTGGAAGCTCGCGCAGCCGGGCAGCCGGGTACACCGCGCACGCCTGGCACACCGTCCACAGCACGAAGGAGACGACCACTTCGGGGAACGTCCAGCCGTAAGCCGTCATCAGGACCGGTGCGATGACGCCGAAGCCGTACTGCTGGATCCCGGCGGCGAACATCGCGGCCCAGCTGAGCCACGACATCCATGACCGGGGTCTGCCGAGCAGGTCCACGTCGCTCTCGCCGACGCGATACCGGCGCCCGTAGTGGTCCCGCAGGATTCGAGGATCGGGCATCGGTCCCACCCGCTCACGGCAGATTGTATACAGTATGTAGTTTGGTTATAGCAGCCCTCAGCCCGGAAGTCCACGCAGGGCAGAGCCGACCGTCAGACGAGGCCCAGCACCGGGAGACACTCCTGGACACCGGCGAGTTCGATGTCGTCGCGCCGCGCCCGGTCCCAGGCGTCCCTGGTCAACCGCCAGCATTGGATCAGCCCGACCTCACCGCGCCGGGTGTCCCATGTGGTGCCGTTCTTCTCGTAACCCAGCGCCCTGGACACCCGGTTGGACGCATCATTGTCGGCGAAGGCGTCACTTGATGCTTCCCGCGCGCCCAGTCCAGCGAAGGCCAGATGCAACACGGCCGTGCGCATCTCCTTCCCAAGGCCACGTCCGCGCTGTCCCGGCGCCAGCCACGAGAAACTGGAGACCGTCCCGAACTTGGCGAAATCGGTCCCGATCAGGTCCTGCATCCCGACCGGCTCGCCGTCAAGCAACACGACGAAATACAGCCGCCAGAAGCTCGGGTCGACGCGGGCGCGTCCCGCCCAGATCCCCCGCAGCCACCGCCATTCGCGGTCGGGATTGTCCGCGTACAAAGAGATCGGATCGTCGAACGGCCATGGCGCGGTTTCCGCGACACCGGCACGGACGGTCGGGACCAGCCGCTCCAGCAACTCGTCCGACGCCCCGGCCAAGGTCAGCCGCGGCGTCCGTACCTCGATGTTCAGCGGAGGGTAGGTGTGGCTCACCCTGGCGACGGTAGGCGGACGGGACCGCACGGCGCATCGGATTTTTGTCGGATGCCGTTGTTAGCGTCGGCGGATATGGAGACAACGCCTTTCCGAGCCCGGATCCCGGAGGCCGATCTCGAAGACCTCCGCGCCCGGCTCCGCCGCACCCGCTGGCCCGAAGACGAGACCGTCGACGGCTGGTCGCAAGGAGTGCCCGCCGCGTACCTGCGCGAGCTCTGCTCGTACTGGGCGGAAACCTACGACTGGCGTGCCGCGGAGTCCCGGCTCAACGCGATCCCCCAGTTCAGGAGCGAGATCGACGGTCTCGGCATCCACTACTTGCATGCCCGCTCCCCGCATCCCGGCGCGCTGCCGCTGATCCTCAGTCACGGCTGGCCGGGGTCGATCTTCGAATTCCTCGACGTGGTCGGCCCGCTCACCGATCCGGTCGCCCATGGCGGCGACGCGGCCGACGCCTTCCACGTCGTCGTGCCGTCCCTGCCTGGTTACGGCTTCAGCGACAAACCCGCCAAGCCGGGCTGGTCGATCCAGCGCATCGCTGACACGTGGATCCACCTCATGGACGGCCTTGGCTACGAACGCTTCGGCGCCCAAGGCGGCGATTGGGGCACGAGCATCACCACGCTCATGGGACGGACGGCGCCCGAGCGCCTGGCCGGGATCCACCTCAACCCGCCGCTGGCGGCACCGGATCCGGCGACGTTCGGCGACCTCACCGAAGCCGAGCGGAAATCGCTCGACGATCTCGAACGCGGGAACGCGGACGGTTCGGGTTACGCGAACTTGCAGAGGACGAGGCCTCAGACGATCGGCTACGCGCTCGCCGACTCGCCGACCGCGCTGTGCGCGTGGATCGTCGAGAAGTTCCAGGCCTGGACGGATTGCGGCGGTCATCCGGAGAACGCGCTGAGCCGGGACGCGATGCTCGACGACATCACGCTCTATTGGCTGACCGGGACCGGCGCCTCGTCCGCGCGCTTGTACTGGGAGAGTTTCGCCGAGGTGTCGAGCTGGTTCACCGATTCCACTGTGGACACGATCGCCGTGCCGACGGGCTGCTCGATCTTCCCGCGCGAGTCGCCGCGGCCGTCCCGTCGCTGGGCCGAGCGCCGGTTCACCGACATCCGGTACTGGAACGAATTGGAGCGAGGAGGCCACTTCGCGGCTTTCGAGCAGCCGGCTGTGTTCACCGAGGAGGTGCGGTCGTTCTTCCGGCTCGTGCGGTGACCGCTTGACTGTGACACCGTGTCAGGCTGTCGGCTGGGAGGCGTCATGTTCAGTATCGGAGATTTCGCCAAGCACGGCCGGGTGTCGGTCCGGATGCTGCGTCACTACGACGCCATCGGGCTGCTGCGGCCCGCCCACGTCGACCCGTTCAGCGGGTACCGGTCCTACACCGGTGACCAGCTGGCCCGGCTCAACCGGGTGATCGCGCTCAAGGATCTCGGCTTCACGCTCACCCAGGTGCAGGAGATCCTCGACGCGGAGATCGGCGCGGACGAGTTGCGCGGGATGCTGCGGCTGCGTCGCGCCGAGCTCGAAGCGGCCATCGCGGCCGACGAGGCACGGCTCAAGGCTGTCGAAGCGAGGCTCCGGTCGATCGAAAGAGAGGGAAGCATGCCTTCCGAAGACGTCGTCGTCAAAAGCCTGCCCGCGGTCCGCGTCGCCGAACTGACCGGCACGGCGAGCGGATACGTGAACGACGAGATCGGGCCGGTCGTGCAGGATCTGTACAAGCAGCTGTTCGGGGCGCTCGGCCCGATCACGCCGTCCGGACCGCTCATCGCCTACTACGAGGACGACTCCGACGGCGAACGGGTGCTGATCCACGCCGCCGTCCCGATCGCGGCCGAGACCGACGGCTCCGAAGGATTCTCGACGGTGAGCCTCGCCGAAGTGACGGCTGCGGCGACGATCCTGCACCGGGGTTCGATGGCGACCGTCCTCGCCAGCTATCAGGCACTCGCGAAGTGGGTCGACGCGCACGGGTATCGCGCGAGCGGCCCGGCAAGGGAGTTCTATCTCGAGTGTCCCGACGACGGGGACAAGTGGGTCACCGAGCTGCAGCAGCCGATCACCAAGGCCTGACGTACTGCTCCAGGAAGTCGGTCACGGCGCCGCGGACCGCGTCAGGCGCCTCCAGCCACGGCACGTGACCGACTCCGGGCAGCCGCACCCTGGTTACCGACGGCAGGGCCCGCTCCAGCGAGTCGACGGCCCATCGGGGACGGTTGTCCGCCATCCCGTCCACGATCAGCGTCGGCACCCGCAGCGACCGGCAAGCCTCGACGAGCTCCGGCTCCGGTACCGTCCGCATCTCTTCGCCCAGCGCGGCGTTCGCCTCGTAGTTGATCGGGAACCAGGGCGTCGCCATCGCCTCGGCATGGCGACCGCCGTCGGCGACGAAATCGGCCGTCCACTGCAGCACCGCGAGCTCACGCTCTTCGGGCTCATCGCGGTCCATCGCGCGAAGCTCGGCCCACCGCCGGTGCCGTTCCCCCAGCACCCGCTCGAACTTCCGCTTGAACTCCTCATGCCAGTCGTGACCGAGGCCGACACCCGACACGTAGACGAGCGCGCTCACCCGCTCCGGGTGCGCGAGGGCATAGAGAAGACCGAGGTGCGCGCCCCACGAATGCCCGAGCACCGCGACGCGGTCGAGCCCGTGCCACTCACGGACGGCGTCGACGTCGGCCACCATTCGCTCGATCGTGTAAGGGCCGCGCGGTGCCGAGCGGCCCGCGCCGCGCTGATCCCAGCGGATCAGCCGGAAGCCCGGACCGGGATCGAGCGTGCCGAACATGTCCCACAGACCCGGCCCGCCATGGCAGCACAGGATCGGCTCGCCCCGGCCGGTCGTCGAGGTCCACAGCTCGCAGCCGTCGTCGGAGATCACCGCACGATTATCCGTCAGGCGCGGCATTGGCTATCTTCCGCGACATGACGACATACACACCACCGCAGCGGACGGCCACCCTCGCCGACGCGCCCGCGATCGCGGCGCTGATGCGGGCCTCGGTGCTGGAGTTGTTCCCCCGGTTCTACGACGAGCGGCAGACCGCGAGCGCGGCGAAGCACATCGCGGCCATCGATCTGCTGCTGATCGAGGACGGGACCTACTTCGTGCACGAGGCGGACGGCGAGATCGTCGCGTGCGGAGGCTGGAGCAAGCGCAACAAGACGCACGCCGGCGACGGCGACGCGGCGGACGACGACCGCCCGCTCGACCCGGCCACCGAGCCGGCGCGGGTGCGCGCCATGTTCGTGCGCGGCGACTGGACCCGGCGCGGCCTCGGGCGCGCGATCCTCGAATCGTGCCGTCTCGCGGCGAAAGCCGCGGGATTCACCTCGCTGACCCTGACCGCGACCATGCCCGGCGTCCCGCTGTACCGGTCGTTCGGCTTCACCGAAGTCGAACGGGTGATGATGACGACGCCCGACGGCGTCGACATCCCTGGGGCGATCATGGTCAAAGACATCGACAGGCCGGATAGCATCGGACCATGATCTCCGGGGCTACCGCACTCTCGTTCGTCTTGATCTGCCTGCTCGGCGCCATGGCACCCGGCCCGGATTTCCTGGTGGTCACCCGCAGCGCGATCCTCGGCGGGCGCAAGGCCGGGGTCGCGGCCGGACTCGGCATCGCGCTCGGCGTGTTCGTCTGGGTGGTCGCGATCGCGCTCGGCGTCGCGGCGATCCTCACCGTGTCGGCGATCGCCTTCACCGTGGTGAAGCTGATCGGCGCCGCGTACCTGATCTACCTCGGGGTCAAGGCGTGGCTGGCGGTGCGCCGGGGCGACTACAGCGAACTCAAGGACAAGGCGACACCCGTCGTCTCGACCAGGGAAGCGTTCCGCCAGGGGTTGCTGACCAACCTGCTCAACCCGAAGGTCGCCGTCTTCTTCCTCGCGCTGATCCCCCAGTTCCTCCCGCATTCGGCCTCGACCGCCCAGACCCTGCAGCTGGCGGTGCTGGCCACGACGGTGGCCGTGGTGTGGACGTTCACCCTGGCGACGCTGGTCGGCTCACTCCGGCGGTTCTTCAGCTCCGGCCGCGTCCGGCGCGGGATGGACGCGGTGATGGGCACCTTCCTGGTCGGGCTCGGCATCAAGGTCGCCGTCCAGAACTGACCGAAGGTGCCCATCACGCCACGTCAGAGCGCTTCGGCGGCGAGGCGGGTGCCTTCGACACGGGCGGCGATCTTGGCGAACGCGGTCTCGCGCGACGTCGAGGTGTCGTCGGCGAACGGCGAAAAACCGCAGTCGTCACAGGTACCGAGCCGGTCCGGCGAGATGTACTGGGCGGCGCGGAGGACCCTGTCCCGGACCTCCTCGGGGGTTTCGACACGCGGGTCGATCGGGTCGGTCACGCCGACGAAGATCCGCTGTTCCGGGCCTGCGTGCTCGGCGATCACCCGCAGCGCCCGCTCGGGATCCGCCTCGCTGGCCAGCTGGACGTAGACGTTGCCCACCTTCAGCTGGAACAACGTCGGGAGCAGGCCCGCGTAGTCGACGTCGAGGCTGTGCACCGAGTCCTGGTCGCCGCCGGGGCAGGTGTGCACGCCGATCTTCTTCCTCTCCTCGTCGGAGAACCGGTCCAGCACGGCGTTGTTCAGGTCCACAAAGGACTGCAGCAGTCCGCCGGACGGGTCGAGCTTCAGCGACAACCTGCCTTCGGTGAAGTCGATCTGAACACTGTCCGCGCCCGCGTCCAGACTGCGCCGGATATCGGCTTCCGCCTCATTCACCAGGTCGGCAATGAACTGTTCTTTGTCATATCCGGCCAATTCTTCACCGGGATAGACGAGCCCGATCGCCGACGCCGCGATCACCGCCTGCTTCACCGGTTTGGTCGCGTGCTTCTTCGCTTCGCGCAGATAAGTGTCGGCGTAGGTCTGATAGCGGAAAGGTCCGGCGGTCAGCTTCGGAAGCTGCCGGGTGTGCCCGTCGGCGAAGGGGATGACGACGCCGTCGGACGCCAGGGAAGCGAGGCCCGCCAAGGGATACGTGGCGAAGCTGGGTTTGCCCTGTTCACCATCGGTGATGACCGGCGAACCGGTCTCCTCCAGTCGTTTGATGGTGTCCACGAGGGCTTTTTCCTGCAACTCGCCGAGCCCGTCGGCGTCGAGCCGCCCGGCCGCGTGCTCGCCGAGCGCTTCGACGAGATAGCCCGGACGGGGAATGCTGCCGATCGGTTCGGTGGGTATGGTCATTGCTCTCGTCCTCCCAGATGGAGCAGCCGTGACCGCCATGGCCACAAGCGCAGAAACTACCGATCACCCCCCTCTTTGACGATCTTTCCCCGTGCCGAGACCACCAATGGCGCAACCATTCGGACCATGAGGGCTGTTCCATTCGCCAATCCGTATAGGCCGTTATACAAAATGGGCGCGAAATTCGATGCTTACCCGACCCGGTACCGGGGTATTCCGTGGATGTCGACGGCCGGGGCGCGCCGAAGGAGAAACCGATGCTGAGCCATCATGATCGGCAAGAGCTGGAGAAGATCGAGCGCTGGTTCGAGCTCACCGAACCCGCGCTGGCCGCCCGGCTCGGCTCCGGCAGGCCCGCGCGTCCCCCGTTGCTCCGGCTCGTGGTCGTCCTGACTCTCGACATCCTCGCCGGCTTGCTCATGCTGGCGGGCATGGTGCTGAGCAGCCCGGCCCTTCTGCTGACCGGGATGATCACCGTGACCACGGCGGTGATCGTGCATCTGTCCCGGTTCGGGCGCGACTGACACCCTCCCGTGCGCCGGTAGAGTCCGGGCGAAACGTCCGGTTCACTGGGAGGAAGACGCATGCGGTACATGATCATCATCAAGGCGGACGAGGATTCCGAAGCCGGGAAGCTGCCGCCGATGGAGGCCTTCACCGCCATGGCGAAGTTCAACCAGGAGATGCACGACGCCGGAATCCTTCTGAGCGGCGAAGGACTCCAGCAGAGCTCGAAGGGTGCGCGGGTCACGATCGGCGCCGCCGGGACCACCGTCACCGACGGCCCGTTCACCGAAGCCAAGGAACTCGTCGGCGGCTTCTGGATCGTCGATGTCCCGTCGCGCGCCGAGGCGATCGAGTGGGCGAAGCGCTGTCCCACTCCCCCGAACAGCGACACCGTGCTCGAGGTCCGCAAGATCCTCGAAGCCGAGGACTTCGGCGAGGCCTTCACCCCGGAACTGCAGGAGAACGAGCAGCGGATGCGCGACGAGATCGCCGAACGGTCTTGAGTGACAAGGCAAAGGTGTCGGCCGGGGTGGTCGTGAGTGGCGTTTCGGGTTCTGGCGGTCCTTACCACTCACGACCGTCGCGAGGGCGGTTGTCGCGGTGTCCTGAAGGCCCCCTTTGAGACGTTGAACGTCTCAAAGGAGGCCTTCAGGACACCCGTGCACCTCTGGCTCGTTCACGGCCCCGCCCGGCCGACCCCGCGTCCAGTGAGGCCGGGCAGCGCCGCGAAAGCCACTTTCGGGACATCAGGCGTCGCGAAAGTGGCTTTCACGACACCCGCGGCCGCGAACTCGCGTGACGGAAGAGACGACACACGTGTCCAGATGGACGCCACGCGACGGACCCCATGATCAACCGCGGCCACGATCCAGTAGGCACCTAAGACACCCTTGGCTCTGACCCGAAACGCCACTCACGACCAGCTGTACCGACGTCTCACCGCCGCGTGACCGGCCGGACGGCTCGTGTGATCAGACGGACGACACGCGTGACTGCGTGGACGACACGATCGCGGCCGGGTGCCCGCCGTGAGTCGTCCACCTGGACACAGGTGTCGTCCAGCCGGTCACGTGTGCCGTCCGTCCAGTCACACGAAACCGCCCACCAGTAGGTACCTGAGACACGGATGGCCCTAACCCGAAACGCCACTCACGACCCCCTCGGCCCACACCGTCGCGCCCCCTCTCGCGGTACGCGCGTGGCGATCCGCAAGTCCGTGAAGGCCTCCTTGAGGGACTCTGAGTCCCTCAAGGAGGCCTTCACGGACCGGACCCGGAACACGACCCCCGGTCTGCGGGTCGGCGGCGTTGCGAAAGCCACTTTCGCAACATCCGGAACCGGCACGAGGGCGAGCGAGCACGGCACCTTCGCCTTGCCCTCAGTAGGCTCACCTCGTGGCCGTCCAGGAGTGGGTGCTTCACGTCGACCTCGACCAGTTCATCGCGGCGGTCGAGGTCGCCCGGCGGCCGGAGCTGCGCGGCAAGCCCGTGGTCGTCGGCGGCACCGGCGACCCGGCCGAACGGGCCGTGGTGGCGACGGCTTCGTACGAGGCGCGGGAGTTCGGCATCCAGTCCGGGATGCCGTTGCGAACCGCCGCGAAACGCTGTCCTGACGCGATCTTCCTGGCGACCGACGCGCCCGCGTACCAAGAAGTCTCCGATCGGGTGATGGCGACGCTGCGGGAATTCCCGGTGGTGGTCGAGGTGCTCGGCTGGGACGAGGCGTTCCTCGGCGCCGCCATCGACGATCCCGAGGCGCTCGCCGCCGACATCCGGCGGGTGGTGGCCGAGGAGACCGGGCTGTCCTGCTCGGTCGGTATCGGGGACAACAAGCTGCGAGCCAAACTCGCCACCGGATTCGCCAAACCGGCCGGGATCTACCGTCTCGTCCAGGAGAACTGGTGGGACGTCATGGCCGAGAAGCCGACGGACGCGCTTTGGGGCATCGGCACCAAGACCACGAAGAAGCTCGCCGAGGCCGGCTATCACACCGTGCTGGAGCTGGCGGGCGCCGATCCGGCGGACCTCGCCGTCCGGTTCGGCCCGAAGCTCGGCCCGTGGTACCGGATCCTCGCCGGGGGAATCGGCGACACCGAAGTCACCGCGACGCCTTATGTCGCACGGTCCCGGAGCCGTGAGACGACTTTCCAGCAGAACCTGACCGACCCCGACGCCATGGCGGCCGAAGTCGCCACGCTGGCGAAGCGCGTTTCGCAGGACGTCGCCGAAGAAGGAAGGCCCGCCGCGCGGGTCGCGGTCAAGGTCCGGTTCGCACCGTTCCTGACCCATACGCACAGCGTGACCCTGCCCGCACCGACCGCGGACCCGGCCGAGATCGAGAAGGCGGCCCTGACCGTCCTCGGCATGTTCGACCTCGGCAGACCGGTCCGGCTGCTGGGGGTCCGGGCCGAATTCCTCTCGACGGCGGAGCGATCCGCGTCGCCTTGACAGCGCTCGCGGCGCTTTGCCATCCTGGTTCCGGGCCGAGAGGCGCTGCGACGGAATTCTTCCGCCACGCTCGGCCCGCTGCGACAGACGTAAGGGCGCCTCCCACCGCGGAGGTGCCTTTCTTGCGTCAGAACCCTTTTCCGGCCTTCTTCGTCGAGGCCGTGCGCTGAACGACCCCCGCACTGACACCGTCCTTTCCGCCACCGGCGAGAAGGACCGCTCCGCCTTGCCTTCCTTGATGATTGGAGAACCTGTGAGCCCCACCCTGTCCAAGGTCAACGGGATCGAATTCGCCGTCGCCGACCTCTCCCTCGCCGAGGCGGGCCGCAAGCAGCTGCGCCTCGCCGAGGTCGAGATGCCCGGCTTGATGGCGCTGCGCCGCGAGTACGCCGACTCGCAGCCGCTGAAGGGCGCGCGGGTCGCGGGTTCGCTGCACATGACCGTCCAGACCGCCGTGCTGATCGAGACGCTCGTCGCGCTGGGCGCCGAAGTGCGCTGGGTGTCCTGCAACATCTTCTCCACGCAGGACGAGGCGGCCGCGGCCGTCGTCGTCGGCCCGGACGGCACCGTCGAGAAGCCCTCGGGCTCGGCGGTGTTCGCGTGGAAGGGCGAGACCCTCGCCGAGTACTGGTGGTGCACCGACCAGCTCTTCGACTTCGGTGACGGCCGCCTCCCGAACATGGTCCTCGACGACGGCGGCGACGCGACCCTGCTGATCCACAAGGGTGTCGAGTTCGAGGCCGCCGGCGCCGTCCCGAAGGCGACCGAGGAGGACGGCGAGGAGTACGGCCTCGTGCTGGAGACGCTGCGCGAGAGCCTCGGCCGCGACACCGGCCGGTTCACCCGCATCGCCAAGGAGGTCCGCGGGGTCACCGAGGAGACCACCAACGGCGTCAAGCGGCTCTACAAGCTCGCCAAGGAAGGCGAACTGCTCTTCCCGGCGATGAACGTGAACGACTCGGTGACGAAGTCGAAGTTCGACAACAAGTACGGCATCCGTCACTCGCTCATCGACGGTCTCAACCGCGGCACCGACGTGATGATCGCGGGCAAGGTCGCGGTCATCTGCGGTTACGGTGACGTCGGCAAGGGCGCGGTGGAATCGCTGCGGGGCCAGGGCGCCCGCGTGGTCGTCACCGAGATCGACCCGATCTGCGCGCTGCAGGCGGCGATGGAGGGCCTCGACGTCGTGGAACTCGACGACGTCGTCGAGCGCGGCGACATCTTCATCACCACCACCGGCAACTTCGACATCATCATGGCCGACCAGATGGCCAAGATGAAGCACAACGCGATCGTCGCGAACGTCGGGCACTTCGACAACGAGATCGACATGGCCGGGCTCGCGAAGATCCCCGGCATCCAGAAGATCGAGATCAAGCCGCAGGTGCACGAATGGGTCTTCCCCGCGACGGCCGACCGTGCGGCACACTCGATCATCGTGCTGTCCGAGGGCAGGCTGATGAACCTCGGGAACGCGACCGGCCACCCGAGCTTCGTGATGTCGAACTCCTTCACCAACCAGACGATCGCGCAGATCGAGCTGTTCACGAAGCAGGGCGAGTACGCCACCGACGTCCACGTGCTTCCGAAGCACCTCGACGAGAAGGTGGCGCGCCTGCACCTCGACGCGCTGGGCGTCCGGCTGACGAAGCTGACCAAGCGCCAGGCCGAGTACATCGGCGTGGACGTCGAGGGTCCGTACAAGCTGGACCACTACCGCTACTGAGGTCCCGCCGCTCATCGCTGAGATGTCCCGAGCGCCACGTTTGAGACGGTGAACGTCCCGAGCGTGGCGCTCGGGACATCCGCGCATTAGACCGAATGCGTGAAAAATGCGGCCGGATGGACCTGTTTCTCGCGGAGTGAGGCGGGAATCCCTTGAGTAGCCACACCCCGGCGGCAAGCAGGCCGGGGCGACTACGAAGGAGAAGGTGCCCCCGTGATCATTCTCGGCGTCATCCTGATTGTCATCGGTGTCATCGCCACCATCCCTGTCCTGTACTCGATCGGGATCGCGCTCGCGGTCATCGGGATCATCCTGGCCGTCCTCGGGAACACCGGGAAGGCCATCGGCGGTCGCGCCCACTGGTACTGAGCACCAGCACCGAAACGGACCGGGCACCCATGGGTGCCCGGTCCGTTTTCGTGACATGAAGGGGTCCCCCGGCTCCGAGGGGGAGGGAGAGCCGGAGGACCCCCGTCATAGTTAACACATTCCCGGCCGCGATGTACACGGATGCATACACCTTCGAGTGGCAATCGGTCTCGATCACCCGAATCGGGCCGGGACTGGTGTATTGACCGCCGGTCAAGAAGCTCGCAGCAGCAGCTGGGCCGAAACCTCGGCGCACGAGCAGCCACCGTCGACGTCGAAGCAGTCGATCGTCAGCGTGTGCCGGGCGAAGTCGAAGTCGACGCAGCCGTCTTCGCTGCATTCGGTGAAACCACCCTCGAGGTGGACCACCAGGGTTCCGTGACAGTGGTCGAGCCCGCCGGCGCAGAGCGCGCACTCCATGGTCATGCCGCCTCCCGCGACCAGGTCGAAGTTCTCCTCGATTGCCTTACTACCACCGAGGGACGACAGATCCTGGCATACGCGCGGCGTGTCGCGAGACCCGGCCCGGTGACATCGGGCACAACTGTCCACAAAGGAGAGTCAGGCGCTCTTCGGGGTTCGCTTGCCGGAAGCGGGCTTCTTGGCGGCGGTGGCCTTCTTGGCCGTCGACGGCTTCCGGCTCTTCTTCGCCTCGCTCACGCTGGCCTGCAAGGCCTCCATGAGGTCGACGACGTCGGCTTTCGCGCCGACGGCCTTCGGTTTCGTCGTCTCGTTCCCCGCGGCCTTGGCCTCGATCATGGCCTCCAGCGCCTCGCGGTAGGAGTCGGTGTACTTCTCGTGCTCGAACACCGGTTCCGAGAGGGAGTCGATCAGCGAACCCGCCATCGTCAGTTCCTGCGGCCGCACCTGCGGCGGGTCCTCGTGCAGGAAGCCGAAGTCCGGGACGCGGACCTCGTCGGGCCACAGCATCGTCGTCATCATCAGGACGTCGCTGTGCACCCGCAGGATCGCGAGCGTCTCCCGCTGCCGGATGGCGACCTTCGCGATCGCCACGTGGCTCGCCTTCTCCAGCGCGTCACGCAGGACCACGTACGGCTTGACGGCGTTCTTCTGCGGTTCGAGGTAGTAGGTCTTGTCGAAGTGGATCGGGTCGATGGACTCCAGCGGCACGAACTCGAGCACGTCGATCGCCCGCGACGACGCCAGCGGCAGCTCGGACATGTCCTCGTCGGTGAGCACGACCATCTCGCCGTCGGGCAGTTCGTAGCCCTTGGCGATCTCGGCGTAGGGCACTTCTTCGCCGTCGATCGTGCAGAACCGCTTGTACTGGATGCGGCCGCCATCGGCCTCGTGCACCTGGCGCAGCGAGACGTTCTTGTTCTCGGTGGCCGCGTACAGCTGGATCGGAATGCTCACCAGCCCGAAGGACACCGAGCCCTTCCACATCGAACGCATCGAGCCGCACCTCCACCGCCGTCACCGACCGTACTCACGCTCGGTAACAACGGTAGCCCGAAAAGACGCAACGCGACAGTCCCGCGAACCCGGTCGCGGGACTGCCACGGCTCCCGAATCAGGCTTCGGCCAGGTACTTCTCCGCCTTCGCGGGATCGAAGAACCAGTGCTGGAAGTCGGTCGGATCGGAGAAACCGTTCGCGAACCGCGTCGCGACGGCGGGCTTCTCCCCCGCCGCGCCGATGATCTGGAGCACGTGCGGGGGCGGCGGCTGCAGCATCGCGTTGGTCCAGGTCGTCACGTGCTGGGCGTACTCCCAGTACTTGTCGAACGCCGCCGTCATCCACTCCTCGTCGAACGGCTTGTCGCCGCGTTCGAGGATCGAGTCCAGATAGGACGCCGCGCAGTGGCTCGCGTTGTTGGAGCCCTGGCCGGTGATCGGGTCGTTGGCGACCACGACGTCGGCCATGCCGAGCACCGCGGTCCCGGTCGGCAGCTTGCCGACCGCGCTCCGCACGACCGGGGTGTAGCCCCCCGCCAGCGTCGCCTTCTCGTCGGTCAGCACGGCGTTCCTCGAACGCTCGTACTCCCACGGGAGGAACTGCTTCATCAGCGAAAGGATCCTGTCGAGATGCTGCTGCGGCGACGGCCGGTCACCCCAGCAGTCGAGCGGGCCGCCGGGGACGCCCTCGAAGAAGAGGATGTCGCAGTTCCCGCTCAGCGTGTACGCGGGGATCATGAACAGCTCCCCCACGCCGGGGATGATGTTGAAGCGCACCGCGGCCTTGTCCGGATGCTCGGGCCGGGGTTCGAGGCCGTGCACGTACGCCAGCGAAAGCGCGCGCTGCGGCTCGGTGTACGGCGAGCGTTCCGGGATCCGGTCGAACAGCTGGACCAGCTCGCCCTTGCCCGCCGCGACGACGACCAGGTCGTACAGCTTCGCCAACGGCGCCAGATCCGAGGTGGTGACGCCGTGGATGACGACCTTGCCGCCACGGTCCTCCACCAGTTCCAGCCAGGCCGCCATCTTCACCCGCTGGTCCACCGACTGCGCGTAGTGCTCCAACGGCGCGAACCAGTCCAGCACCCGGCTGGAGTCAGGGCCCGCGATAGACACGCCGAGTCCCTCGACGCGGACGGTCTCGTCCTCCCACAGGTTCAGCTTGTGGTCCCGCTCGTGCTGCAGGGCGGAGTGGAACATGCACTGGGTCGACATCACCTTGCCGGACCGGATCTCGTCCGGCGTCCGCGCCGACATCACCGTGACGTCGTAGTCGTGGTTCAGCAGGCTCAAGGCCAGCTGCAATCCCGACTGCCCGGCACCGACGATCAGAACCTTGCGCATCCTCGACATTCCTCCCGGAACTGTTCAGCTGAGTGAAGCGAACTCTCGACCCGGTCCGGAGACCACCGCGAGGGACAGCGTGTGGGAAACCAGTTCCTGCAGCGTCGCGACCGCCGACTTCGGGTCGCGGGCGTCACAGGTGACCAGCGGGATGTCCGGGGACAACGCCAGCGCGTCGCGGACCTCGTCGAGGTCGTGCACCGGTGCCCCCTCGAACTGGTTGACCGCGACGATGAACGGCAGCTCGGAGTCGTTTTCGAAGTAGTTGATCGCGGCGAACGACTGGTCGATCCGGCTGGTGTCGACCAGCACCACGGCGCCGAGCGCGCCGCGCGAGAGGTCGTCCCAGAGGAACCAGAACCGGGCCTGGCCGGGGGTGCCGAACAGATACAGGAGCAGGTCTTCACGCAGGGTGATCCGGCCGAAGTCCATCGCGACCGTGGTGGTGGATTTGGTTCCGGGTGGCACCAGTTCGTCGACCCCGGCGCCTGCCTCGGTCATCCAGGCTTCGTTGCTCAGGGGCGGGACCTCGGAGACGGAGCCGACGAACGTCGTCTTGCCAACGCCGAATCCACCGGCGACCACGATCTTGGCGGAGATCGCCAGAAGATCGGCGTCAGACCGGGAGGCGCTTGAGTCCATCGAGGATCCTCTCGAGCACGTTCGTGTCGTGGTTGTAGGCGTGGGCCGTCGGGTGCACGAAGACGGCGCCCTGGGTGGCGAGGTCGCCGATGAGCACGCGGACCACGCCCAAAGGCAGATCCAGTCCCACCGAAAGCTCGGCGATCGACGCGCGTTCGCGGGCCCGCTCGTACAGCGAGCGCGATTCGGGCATCAGCGCCTCCGCCAGCGACGGGTCGTAGCGCGGAACCGAGATCAGGGTCTCCACCAGCAACAGCTGGCTGCTCTTGGTGCGGCCGCCGGTCAGCGCGTACGGCCGGATTCTGCGGCTGCGCATCTTGACCGGCCGGTCCGGAGATTGGTCGCTGGACACGGTCATCCCTTCCTTCTCCGGATTCTCAGGCCGGCGGCCGTCGGGCGGTCAGGACCTGCCGGAGTCCCGCTCGCACCTCGGGGGTGAGGGCGTGACCGGCGTTGGTGATGAACTGGGTCATCTCGTAGGCGACGACCTTCATGTCGCAGTCCGGTTCGGTGAGCACCGCGAGCCCGGCCTCGGAGCCGATCCCCATGAACAGGAAGTACCCGCGGGTGAGCCGGATGATGATCTGCTCGCAGTTGCCCTTGCCGAACAGCGCGGCGCTGTTGCCCGCGAGGCTGAGCAGGCCGCTCGCGATGGCGGCGAGCTGCTCGGCGTCGTCACTGGACACCGATTCCGACGCGGTCAAAGGGAAACCGTCGACGGACATGATCAGCGCGTGGCTGGCGCCGTGCACCTTGCGCACGAAGTCGTCGAGCAGCCACGTGAAATCCGTGGTCGCGTCCTGGGCGGTCACTGGGTGTTTCCTCCGGTCTCACGCTCGTGCCGGTCGTCGAGAGCGGCGCGCTCGCCGTCGGTGAAGGCATCGAGGTCGGCCAGCAGCGCCTCGTGCCCGTCCGCCGCGTCGGCGGACGGGGTCGGCGGGGCCGGTTCGTCGGGCAAAGTCCTGATACTGCGGGAAACCCGGCGCGGAAGACCGCTCGGCGTGGTGCCGCCGTCGGTGGGCGGCTGGAAGGCCGTGCGCGGACGCGGGCTGGGCTTGCGTTCCGGTTCCGGCTCCGTCGTGGCGGCCGGACGGCGCCGCGGCAGCCCGGACGGCGCCGCGACGGGGTTTCCCACGGGCGCTCCGTTGGTGATCCTGGCCTGTGGCAGCACCACGGTCTGCGAACCGGACCACTGCTTCTCGGCCAGTTCCGAGACCACCGGGACCGGCAGCAGCACGGTGGCGACCGTGCCGTGCGGGGTGCGGCGGTCGAGTTTGACGGTGATCTCGTGCCGGTCGGCGAGCCTGCCGACGACGGCGAGTCCCATATGCCGCACCGAATCGTCGTCGAGCACCGCACCGGCGGCCAGCCGCTCGTTCAGTGCCGCGAGACGGTCGGGTGGCATGCCGATGCCCTCGTCCTCGATGCGGATCAGCACACTCCCCTGTTCGGTGAGGTGCGCGCTGACACTGACCGGCGAACTCGGTGACGACTGGTTCGCCGCGTTGTCGAACAGTTCCGCGAGGATCCGGCTGACGTCCTCGGCGGCGAAACCGACGACGCCGAGCGAAACCACGCGGCCGATCGTGATCCGCGAGTAGTGGTCGATCGACGACATCGCGGCCCGCATCACGTCCAGCACGGACGAGATCCCGGCAGCCGTGTCGTCGGCGTCCCGGCCGGCGAGCACGCGCAGGTTCTCGGCGTTGCGCCGCAAGCGGGTCGCCAGGTGGTCGAGCCGGTAGAGCTCGGCGAGGCGGTCGGAGTTCTCCTCCCCCGCCTCCATCGTCTCCAGCTGCGCGAGCAACTGGTCGAGCAGATTGAGGTCGCGCAGCGCGACATTGGAACAGACACCGGCGAGCGCGCCTGCTTCCGGCGCCTCGACGGCAGGCCGTTGTTCCACCGCCGGTTCGGCGGGCGGAGCCGACGGATCGTGCCGGGGCGGTGCGGCGAGGAACTGCGCCGCGGCGACCCTGGAACGGTCCAGAAGAACCCGTGAGCGGTCAAGCAAGCCTCGAGCCCGCGTCACCATGTGCTTCCACTTCTTTCTCTTCGCCTACCCGGACCCGTGTCGCACTCTCCAGCACAACGACGGTCATGCAAGCAGAAGTCACTATCCGTGTCCACAGTCGGTTTCCGTCCAACCGCTGGTAGTGACGTATCCACCAAAGCGTTACGGCTGGTGAGCGGTGCTCACTAGGCCATTCGGCTCATCTTGAGTGTCCTGCGACACGGGGGATGTCCGAAAAGTGCGGAGTGCGCATTAATTTGCGGGGCACGCAACTTTTGCCTAACCTGTCGGTCGTGAGTCTCGACCCCGTCGCCCCTCTCGGACTGCGCGAACGCAAGAAGCGCGCGGCCCGTCGCGCCATGAGCGAGGCAGCGCTCAAACTCGCCATGGAGAAGGGGGTCGAGCAGGTCCGCGTCGAGGACATCGCCAACGCCGTCGGCGTCTCTCCGCGCACGTTCAACAACTACTTCTCCAGCAAGGAGGAAGCGATCTGCTCGTTCATCGTCGAACGGCAGGAACTCCTGCGGGAGGCGCTGCGCGAGCGACCTTCGGAAGAGACGCTGTGGGAGGCGGTCGGAACCGCCACGCTGGAGGCTTACGGCAGCTTGGGCGAGCCGAACCGCGGCTCGGTGGAGCTGGCGCGATCGCTGCTCCTGCACCCGTCGGTGCAAGGCGAGTTCCTCAAGGCGCACGCCAAGGTCGAGCAGGTACTGGCGGACGCCATCCTGGAACGCGCGGGGGCGGGCGCGGAAAACGCGTTGAACGCGCGGCTCATGGCGGCGATCGTGGAGTCCGCGGTGAAGACCGCGTTCTTCAGTTGGCTGATCAACGAGGGTTCCCGGCCGTTCCTCGAGACGCTCGGTGTCCTTCTGCGCGAGGCCGCGGCGGGAATCCCGTCGCTCACCCGCCCCGAACCGGTGAAGAAACCGAAGAAGCAGTAACACCCTACCCACCACTGGGGGAGTAACCGTTGTGCTGACGAAGCTGTTGCGCATTCATCTGCGCCCGTACCGGCGAGAACTGTGGCTGATCGTGCTGCTGCAGTTCGTCCAGACCCTCGCCGGGCTCTACCTGCCGACGCTGAACGCCGACATCATCGACCACGGCGTGGTCAAGGGCGACATGGACTACATCCTCGGCGTCGGCGGCGTCATGCTGCTGGTGTCGCTGGTGCAGATCGCCTGCTCGATCGGCGCCGTCTACTTCGGCGCCCGCACCGCGATGGCGGTCGGCCGTGACGTCCGCGGCGCGATCTTCCACCGGGTCCAGGACTTCTCCGCCCGCGAAGTCGGCCAGTTCGGCACGCCGTCGCTGATCACCCGCACCACCAACGACGTCCAGCAGGTGCAGATGCTGACGTTGATGTCGTTCACCCTGATGGTGTCCGCGCCGATCATGTGCTTCGGCGGCATCGTCATGGCGCTGAACCAGGACGTCACCCTGTCGTGGCTGCTCGTGGTCGTGGTGCCGATCCTCGGCGTCTCGGTCGGGATCATCATCGCGAAGATGCGGCCGGCGTTCCGGCTGATGCAGGAGCGCATCGACAAGATCAACCAGATCCTGCGTGAGCAGATCATGGGCATCCGCGTGATCCGGGCCTTCGTCAAGGACGATCACGAGCGGCGGCGGTTCACCAAGGCGAACACCGAACTGCTGGACGTCTCCCTGATCGTCGGCAGGCTCATGGCGCTGATGTTCCCCATCGTCATGCTCGTGATGAACGCCTCCAGCGTCGCCGTGCTGTGGTTCGGCGGGCTGCGCATCGACGACGGCAGCATGCAGATCGGCGCGCTCACCGCGTTCCTGTCCTATCTGATGCAGATCCTGATGGCGGTCATGATGGCCACCTTCATGTTCATGATGGTGCCGCGCGCCGAGGTCAGCGCCGAGCGCATCACCGAGGTGCTCGACACGCACACCAGCGTCGTCCTTCCGTCGAACCCGGTCAGCCCCGGTGAAGTGCACGGACGACTCGAACTGTCCGATGTGGAGTTCCGCTACCCCGGCGCGGAGAAGCCGGTGCTGCAGGAGATCTCACTGCTGGCCATGCCCGGCGAGACGACCGCGATCATCGGCAGCACGGGCAGCGGGAAGACCACCCTGCTCAACCTGATCCCCCGGCTGATGGACGCCACCGACGGCTCGGTGCGCGTCGATGACGTCGACGTCCGGGAGCTGGATCCGACCGTCCTGTCCGACGCCGTCGGGCTGGTGCCGCAGAAGCCGTACCTGTTCGCCGGGACGGTCGCGAGCAACCTGCGCTACGGCAAGTCCGACGCCACCGACGAGGAACTGTGGCACGCGCTGGAAGTGGCGCAGGGCAAGGACTTCGTCGAGCGGATGCCCGAGGGGCTGGACTCCACCATCGCCCAGGGCGGGACCAACGTCTCGGGAGGCCAGCGGCAGCGGCTCGCGATCGCTCGGATGCTGGTGCGGCGCCCCGAGATCTACCTGTTCGACGACTCTTTCTCCGCACTCGACTACGCGACCGACGCAGCGTTGCGGCGCGCGCTGGTGGCCGAGACCGCCGAGGCGACCGTGGTCATCGTCGCGCAGCGGGTCAGCACGATCCGCCACGCCGACCGCATCATCGTGCTCGACGAGGGCCGCGTCGTCGGCAACGGAACGCACACCGAACTCATGGACCGCAACGAAACCTATCGGGAGATCGTGCTGTCCCAGCTGACCGAGCAGGAGGCCGCCTGATGAGCGCGCCCGAATCCACGGCATCCACCGCAGAAACCACGAATGCCCCGGCCAAACCGATGGGTGAGCGCGCGAGCGCGGCACGGGGACCAGGCCCCGGCGGAGGCGGTTTCGGCCGCGGTCCCGGCGCCTTCATGGGCGGACAGCCCGCCGAAAAGGCCTTGGACTTCAAAGGGTCGCTGAAGCGTCTGCTGGGCCTGCTGAAGCCGCAGCGCGCCATGTTGTACGGCATCCTGCTCTTCGGCATCGCCAGTGTCACGCTGAGTGTCATCGGCCCGAAGATCCTCGGCATGGCGACGGACCTGATCTTCGCGGGCGTCGTCGCGAAGGACATGCCACCGGGGGTGAGCAAGGAAGCGGTCATCGCCGGGCTGCGGGCGGAAGGCAACACCACGCTCGCCGACCTGTACTCGGGGATCGACTTCGTACCCGGCCAGCGCATCGACATCGACGCTGTCGGCCAGGTCCTGATGTGGGTGCTGCTGCTCTACATCGTGGCGTCGTTCTTCGCGCTGCTGCAGTCTCGGCTGACCACGAACCTGGTCCAGCGGGCGGTGTTCGAACTGCGGGAGCGGATCGAGGAGAAGTTCGCCAAGCTCCCGCTGAGCTACTTCGACCGCCAGCCGCGCGGCGAGGTGCTGAGCCGGGCCACCAACGACATCGACAACCTCGCGCTGTCCCTTCAGCAGACGCTCGCCCAGATCGTGTCGTCACTGCTGATGGTCATCGGCGTGCTCGTGATGATGTTCGTCATCTCGCCGGTGCTCGCGCTGGTCGCGCTGCTTTCGGTGCCGGCTTCGGTGTTCGTCGCGGCCAAGATCGGCAAGAAGGCGCAGCCGCAGTTCATCAAGCAGTGGTCCACCACCGGGCGGCTCAACGCGCATATCGAGGAGATGTACACCGGACACTCGCTGGTCAAGGTGTTCGGCCGCCGTGAGGAGGCCCAGGAGGTCTTCCGGGAGCACAACGACACGCTCTACGGCGCGAGCTTCAAGGCGCAGTTCATCTCGGGCACCATCCAGCCCGCGATGATGTTCATCGGCAACCTGAGCTACGTGCTGGTGGCCGTGATCGGCGCGCTGCGAGTGGCGTCCGGGACGCTGACGCTCGGTGAGGTCCAGGCGTTCATCCAGTACTCGCGGCAGTTCAGCCAGCCGGTCACGCAGATCGCCAGCATGGCGAACCTGCTGCAGTCCGGGATCGCGTCCGCGGAGCGGGTCTTCGCGTTGCTCGACGCGGACGAGCAGGAGCCCGAGCCCGCCGAACCCGCACGGGTGGCGGCCCCTCGTGGCCAGGTCGAGTTCGAGCACGTGTCGTTCCGGTACGTCGAGGACACGCCGCTCATCGAGGATCTGTCGCTGACCGTCGATCCAGGGCATACCGTGGCGATCGTCGGCCCGACCGGCGCGGGGAAGACCACGCTGGTCAATCTGCTCATGCGGTTCTACGAACTCGACGGTGGCCGGATCACCCTCGACGGCGTCGACATCGCCGAGATGGACCGTGAGGACCTGCGGGCGAAGACCGGCATGGTGCTGCAGGACGCGTGGCTGTTCGGCGGCACGATCGCGGAGAACATCGCCTACGGTTCCGAGAGCGCCACGCAGGAGGAGATCGTCGCGGCGGCCAAGGCGACCCACGTCGACCGGTTCGTCCGTACGCTGCCCGACGGCTACGACACGGTGATCGACGACGAGGGCGGCACGGTCAGCGCCGGCGAGAAACAGCTGATCACCGTCGCGAGGGCGTTCCTGGCGAAACCCGCGATCCTCATCCTCGACGAGGCCACCAGTTCGGTCGACACCCGGACCGAGGTGCTGATCCAGCGGGCGATGAATTCGCTGCGCGAGGGACGGACGAGTTTTGTCATCGCGCACCGGTTGTCCACCATTCGGGACGCGGACGTCATCCTCGTGATGGAAAACGGCTCGATCGTCGAACAGGGCGACCACGAAACGCTGCTGCTCACCGGAGGTGCGTACTCGCGGCTCTACGCGGCCCAGTTCGCCGAGGCGCTGGCCGAAACCGACTGAACCGCATCGGAGCGAAGGCCCCTTTCCTGCTTTTCACTGTAGGAAAGGGGCCTTTCGGCACCCGTACCGACCGTGAACGGCGCTAGGCTTGCGTGAACGGATCCGGAGAGGGGTGCGCTGGCCGACCATGGCGGAGAAACTCGGCGAATACCGCCGTAAGCGCAGACCGGGGCGGACTCCGGAACCGCTTCCGGATCGCGACGGGGAGACCGGGGCGGACGATCTCTTCGTCATCCAGGAACACCACGCGAGCAGCCTGCACTGGGACGTCCGCCTCGAACGGGACGGTGTGCTGGTCTCCTGGGCCGTGCCGAAGGGCCTGCCGATGTCACCGGACCTCGAACGGCTCGCCGTGCACACCGAGGACCATCCGCTGGAATACCTCACCTTCGAAGGCGAAATACCCGCCGGCGAATACGGCGGTGGCACCATGACGATCTGGGACACCGGCCGGTACGAAACGCTGCACTTCAACGACCACAAGGTCGAGGTCGTCTTCCACGGGAAACGGGCGCGCGGGAAATACCTGTTCCTCAATGTGAAGAAGGACGGCAACGATCGCGGCTGGCTGCTGAAACGGCTCGACCCCGCCGAACCGGGACGCGTGGAACTCCCCTCATTCCTCGCCCCGATGCTGTCCAAACCGGGGCGGCTCCCCTCGACCGGCGAAGACGCGGAATGGGCTTACGAATTCGACTGGTCCGGGCGCCGCACCCTGATCCGCGTTTCCGGGGGCCGGATCACCGCTTACGACGATTCGGGCGACGACGTCACCGGGCTGTACCCCGAGTTCCGCGGTCTGGGCGAGCAGCTCGGTGCCACGGAAGCCTTTCTCGACGGGGAAATCGTCGTCTTCGACGGCGGGAGGCCGAGTCCGGAGGGGCTCGGGCACCGCGCACGGGCGACGAAGAGTTCCGCGAAACGGCTCATCTCGCGGTATCCGGCGTTCTACCTGGTCAACGATCTCCTGCATCTGGACGGCCGTCCCTGCGTCGAGTCGCCCTATGTCGACCGGCGGGCGCTCCTCGACACGCTCGACCTCGCCGGTCCGCACTGGCAGGTCCCCCGGTTCTACCTCGGGGACGGCGGCGCGGTCGCGCGAGCGGCCAGGGAACACGGGCTCGCCGGTGTGATCGCCAAACGGGCAGGCTCCGGGTACCACCCTGGAAGGCGTACCGGGGAATGGCTTTCCATCACCGGGGCCAGGGTCCAGCAAGTGGTGCTCGGCGGCTGGCGGCCGGGCGGTGGCAGCCGGGCGGGCACGTTCAGTTCGCTGCTGCTCGGTGTCCCGCACGAGAACGGGTTGCGGTACATCGGAAACGTCGGTGTCGGCTTCGCCGCCGACGAACTGGAAGCGCTGTCCCAGCGGCTGTTCCGCTTGGAACGCAAGACTTCCCCGTTCGACTCCGTCCCGGACAAACAGGCACGGGACGCGCACTGGTCGCGGCCCACCATCGTCGGCGAGGTCGTCTTCGGCGACTGGACCGACGCGGGCTGCCTGCGCAACCCGCGCTGGCGTGGCCTGCTGCCGGACGTCACCGCCGACGAGGTCGAACTCGACGGCTGACCTAGAGCCGCACGTCCTCGACGTCCCGACGCACGTCGAGACCGGCTCCGACCCCGCTGACGTCCAGAATCCGTGACACCAAAGCGGTTTTCACGATCACCGAGAACCGGGGCGCCGCGGCGTTGGCCTCCTCGAGGGCGTGCAATCCGGCGCAACTGAGGAAACCTACGCCGGAAAGGTCGAGGATCACTTGCTTTTCCGTGACACACGCACCGGTCAGCTCGGTGCGGAACCGCCCGATGGTGGCCGCGTCGATCTCCCCCACGGCGGTGAGGACGAGGACGCCGTCTTCGCGGCGGCTGGGGGTCACGGCCAGGGGCGGCGGTTCGCCGGGTACGCGCTGGCCAGGCAACATTGGGGGCGCCTCTCTCCAGACCACCAAGTCCCCTCGACGGTACTCACCAGCGGCGAGAGGTCAACCCGGCCTACCTCATTTGAGCCATTTCGGACGAGAACCTTTGCTTACCCGTTGCCATTCCCCGGCGAAGCGCCGGTGCGCGGCCTCGGCGGCGGCGACGGAGCGCCCGTGCAGGAGACCGTAGGTGAAAGCGTTTTCGGCCTCGGCGTAGGCGCGGAGACCGAGAAGGCGCAAGACCTCACGGGTGACCACGACGTCGTGATGCGTACCGAGGGTGGTCTGCACCGCCTTGACGTTCTTTCGCCATTTTCGAAGCTTCTTGCCGGTCACCGGCCTGACCGCGTCCGCGGCGTACCGGGCACGCTTCGCCTTCTTGCGCACCTCGTGCAACGCGGCGTCCAGCTCCGCTCCGGGCTCCAGCTCACTCGCCACCGCGACTGCCTTGCGCAGCTTCCGGTCCGAACGCGCGACCGCCTTGCGCAGTTCCTCCTTGCCGTCCTTGATCTTCCGCGGTTTGGCGACAAGCTTTTCCAGTGATCGCAACAGGTCCGTGTACCGCTTGCTGTCGAGCGCCCGGACCGCCCGCGCCTTGGCGTCTTCGGCCTCGCGCGCTAAGTGCCGCGTCATCAGCTGCCCGACGTTGCCCAGCACCAGTTCGGCCGGAAGCGCCCCGACCTCGGCGTGCAGCCGAGCGGCCATCACTTCGTTGTCCCTCGCGGGCCCGAGCTCGCCGCCGAGCCAGCGGAGTTCGGCGGCGAGCTCGTCCGCGACGTCGGCGTCGAAAGAGCGACGGAAAGTTCTCAAGCCGCTTCGCAGCCGCCTGCTCGCGACCCGCATCTGGTGCACCGCGTCCTCGACGTCCCGGCGGACCCCGATGTCGTTGCGGCGCAGCACGGCGAGCTGCTCCGCGAAGTGGTCCGCCAGTACCGAGCCGGACGCTCCCCTGGCCGACGGCACGAGCTCATCGGTCAGCCGCCGGAGCTTCGACGGCCACCTCGACCGCTCCGCGCCCGCCTTCACGACGGCCCGGTCCAGGCTGTCGAGCACTTCGGGATCGGTGCCGGGCGAAAGTTCGATCTCGATCTCCCGCCAGCGGTCGAGGTGCGCTTTCTCCCCGCCCGCCTCGCCGGTGACGACGTCGTCGGTCAGTGTCGCGACCTCGTTCCCCTTCGCGTCGAGCAGGGCATACGACGTGCGTTCGGTGCGCAGGTGCGCGGCCTGGACGAGTTCGGCGCCGAGCGTATGTGCCCGGACCAACCTCGCCAGCGCGCCGGGCACCTTGTCCGGCTTGCCCGACAGCGGGAGGCGGAGTTCCTCGCGCTTGTCCGCACTGACCGGGAGTTTGAGATGCCAGCCTTCGTCGCTTCCGCCAAGCCGTCGCCGTAGCGTGATGCCCGCCTGCGCGAGCCGGAAGTCCGCGGTGTCGAAGTACGTGGCGTCGAGGACGTCGACCCGCGGATCGGCTTGGTTCGTCACGGGACCGGCCGGGACCAGCGGCGGGATCGGCCTGTCCGCCGCCAGGTCGTACTTCCGCTCGATCTCCGCCTCGGCGACCGGGACACCGTCCTGCGTCTTCGTCACCACGTCCTCCTTCTCCTCGGCTACCCGGAACGACTGCCCCGTGAAGCGGCTGCGGGAAACCCCATCGGGGTCACTCGTCCATCCGGTCGTACCGGTCCGCCCATTCGGCGAGTGTCTGACGCGATCTCTCCTCGGTCAGGGTATCGCTTTCGAGCCGGGCGACGAGCGAATAATACGCCTCGACCGCGACCCGATCGTCGATGAACACTCCGGCGGCATAGGAATCCGTGTACACCACCGCCGGATGCTCCGCGAATTCCATGATGGTGAAGGAATTCTCGATTGTTCTGCTCACTTCGTTGCTTTCGGGGACGATACGGATGGAGCAATAGGGCAGGTTCGCCGACAGGACGAGGTGGAGCAGCTGCTCGTGCATGACACGGGGACCGCCGATCACCGAACGCAACGCGCGCTCGTGGATGTGGAACCGGCACCGCGGCGGGCGGTCCCGGTGCAGCAGCCGCTGCCGGTCCAGCCGGGCGTTCACGACCTGGTCCAGCTGAGCCTGGTCACGGTTGCCGATCAGTTCGTAGGCGGTGCGGGCGTAGGGCTCGGTCTGCAGCAACCCCGGGAGCGTCAACGACTCGTAGCGCACGATGGTGTGCGCGAGATCCTCTTGGATGGCCAGGGATTTCATCGGATCGACGAGCTCGTCGAAGTACGGTCGCACCCAGTACAGGTCTCCGCCGGGCTGCGTCAGTTCCAGCAACAGGTCACGCTCGGGCTCCGCCTCGCCACAGCTCGCGAGATACAGCGCCGCGTCCACCACGGACAGCTCGCGCAGCCCCTGTTCCCACCTCGTGACCTTGCTCTGCAACCAGCCGTTACGGCGGCTGACGTCGGCTCCGCTGAAGTGCCTGCGCTGCCGGAACGCCTTCATGCGGTGGCCCAGTTCACGGGTCCGCGCCGTCGAATCCTTCTCAACCATGCGGGACAAAGTAGAGCGGAACCGCGGCCGCGCAGTGATTGCCACGCGGTAATTCACCTCAACTGCTGATAACTTGCGCTCGCGCATTCCCTCGAAACACTGCTTCGCGAGCGAAGCACCTTCGCACGCGAAGGGTACTTAAGTTTATAGCGGAAGAATGAAATGCGATCCACCATTCAGAAGTGCAATTATTGCGCCCCCGCGAGCCTCCTCACTGCGGGACTGTCCGTGAAGGCCTCCTTGAGGGACTCTGAGTCCCTCAAGGAGGCCTTCACGGACAGCGGAGGGCCACTCCCGGCGAGCGGTGACATGGGCTTTGAGGCTTTGGTGGGCGAAAAGCAGGTCAAAGCGCGCGAAGTTTCAACCGAGACATCAACGATACGCTTGAACCTCATGAGTCAAGACATCCGAGACTTCGTGACCCCCTCCTGCGACCTGCTGGGCCTGGGCGAACCGACACACGCGACGCCGGTGTTCGCCGAGGTCCGCAACGAGTTGTTCGCCCAGCTGGTCGACCGCGGCTTCCGCTCGATCGCGCTCGAAACCGATCGCGTGGCCGCGCTCGTCGCGAACGACTACGTCCTGCACGGCACCGGATCGCTCGACCTCGCGATGAGCGAAGGCTTCACACACGTCTTCGGCACCGTCGACGCGAACAGGCGCCTGATCGCCTGGATGCGCGAGTACAACCACCACCGCCCGCCCGCGGAACGACTCTCGTTCCACGGCTTCGACACCCAGACCGAGAACACCTCGGCGCCCAGCCCGCGGCGCTATCTCGAATACGCCCGCGACTTCCTGGAACTCGACGTGGACATCGCGGGCCCCGCCGGTGACGACGAGCGTTGGAGTCGCACGGAAGCGGTCATGGACGCGGCTTCGTCGGTCGGCGCCACGGCCGACGCCTATCGGCTGCGCGCGATCGCGGCCGAACTGCTCGCCGCGCTCCGTTCGCGGAAACCGGTCACGGACGCGTGGTCGCGGGCTGAGATCCACCTCATGGCGGGGATCGATCTGCTGCGCTACCACCGGCAATGCGCCGAACCCCTCGAACCGGGCGAGCGGTACATGCCACTGGTCGCGACCAGGGACGCCATCATGGCGCGAAATCTGCTGGACATCCGGGCCGCCGAAGCCTGCCGGGGCAGGACGCTGGTCTTCGCGCACAATCTCCATCTGCGCCGCCAGGCGAGCACGATGCACGTCGCCGGGACGGAAACCACCTGGTTCCCCGCCGGCGCGCTGGTGGCCCCGCTGCTCGGCGATCGCTACACCTTCGTCGTCACCAGCCTCGGCCGAAGCGAGGCCATAGCGCTTCAAGAGCCTGAGGCCGACACCTACGAAGGTTTCCTGCAGAAGCACGTCACCACGGCTTGGGGGCTGCTCACCGCCTCCGACGTCCCTCCGGCGGATGTCCGGACCGATCCCGTTCCGCGACAGGGCTACTTCCCGCTCGACCAAGGGATCCTCGACGACGCGGAGACGGTTCTGCACGTCCGCGGCTAGCCTTCGAACCGGGTGACGCCTCCTGCCCTCGGAAGGCGTCACCCGGTCACGAGCACGCGCCGCCACCCCCAGTCCCGCGTTCGGGACGGCGCGAAGTCCGCTCACATGAGCGAGAGTCAACACGCCGGTGCCATAACTTCGCCAAACGCGGCGGCCGGTGATCTCTCGCCGGGCTAGGCCTGCGTCGCCCCGAAGCGGATCTTCGTCAAGGCTTCACGAGCACGGTCACGCTGGCGTCCGCCACCGTCGACGGCGGAAAGGTCCTGGAGCGCCCGCAGTTCCCACACCGGGAATCCCAGCTCACGGAACAGTCCCGCGGCCGTGCGAAGCCCTTCGACGGCTTCGGTCGTGACGCCTTCGTCGGCCCGTAGACGCCCGAAGCTGAGCAAGGCGTATCCGCCGCCTCGGCGGTCACCGAGTTCGCGGAACGTGCTCATCGCGAGCCGCAGGTGCTCCGCCGCGCGGCCGTGCTCGCCCGCAAGCCGCAGGGATTCGCCGAAACTCCGATGCGTGTACGCGGCCGCGTGCCGGTGCCCGACGTACTCGAACAGCTCCAGTGACCGGGAGAGACAGATTTCGCTCTCCCCGGCGTCGCCTGCTTTCGCGTGGAGATCGCCGAGACTGCGGAGGACATGCGCCTCCCAGTGACGTTCACGCGAGCTCCGGGTGCCGGTCAACGCGCTCGCCAGCAGCTCGCCGGCCTCGTCCATCCGGCCGTGCCGCCGCAGGACGTCGGCGTACCGCTTGGCGGACCGGTCGTGCTGCCGCCCGTCCTCGCAATGCAGCGAAAGCAGCAGACTCGCCTCGAAGCATTCCTTCGCCCGCCCGGAGTCACCGAGATCGTCCCAGAGCGAGCCGAACTGCGCCGACGCCATCGCCTGACCGGCGAGGTCACCGCACTCCCGCAACAGGTCCAGGGCCTCCCGCAGCGCGTCGACCGCCGAGTGGGTCCGGCCGGAATCCGCGTCGACGTCGGCGAGCGCGACGAGCGCGGCCCCGGTCCCCCGCGGATCGCCCGAAGTACGGAATCGGCCCTCTGCCAGCGAGAAACACGTCCTCGCCCGCGCCAGATCCCCCGCGTCGGCGTGGGAATGGCCGAGCTTCAGCAGTTTCCCCGCCTCGGCGGGGACGTCGAGGCGATCACGCGCGATGCCGAACCCGAGCCAGGCCGGGGAACCGCCGTTCCGAGCGCCGACGAGATCGGTGTAGGCGTCGGCCAGCCGCGCGGTCAGCCCGGTCCAGCCGTGGCTTTTCGCGGTCCGGACGGCGAGCGCCAGGTTCACCTTCTCCGAGGCGCGCCAGCCGATCGGATCGGCCGCGACCCGGTCCGAGGCCGCCATCGGGACGCCAGCCAGCCGAGGTGGCGGATAATCGGCGCCGAGCGCGGCGGCAGCGTGTTCGGCCAAAGCCGCCGTGACCGTCAGCGCACGCTTGAGAGCTCCTGGGTCCTGCGGTTCCCGGAGCGCGAGCCTGGCCAGACCCGGCAGCCGGTACCGAGGGAAACCGGCCTGATCCGGCTCGGCGTGGAGCAGATGATCGTCCACCAGTTCGTCGAGCAGCTCGCCCGCCTCGCGGGACGAAACGCCCAGCAGGGCCGCCGCGAACCAGTCCGCGATCTCGGTCGCGCCGGGGAAAGTGAGCAACCGCAAGGAATTTCGCTGCCTCGGTGAAAGCTCGGCGAGGGCTTCGGCGAGCACGGGGCGAACGGCCAGGTCTCCGACGGCGAGTTCGTCAAGGCGCAGGCGCTCGTTCTCCAGGCGCGTCGCGAACTCGGCGACGCTCACTCTCGATCGCTGCAGCAGCTTCATCCCCGCGATCCGCACCGCCAGCGCGAGCCCGTCGCAGCAGGCCAGCACCCGCCGGACGGCGTCGGGTTCGGCCGACAACCGGCTCTCCCCGGCGATCGCGCCGAGCAGTGCCCGCGATTCCGCGCCGGGCAGCGCGCCGACCTCGACCGGCCTCGCCCCGGCGAGCCCGGCCAGCCGACGCCGCGTCGTGACGATCGTGGCGCAGCCGGGACCGCTCGGCAGCAGCGGCCGCACCTCCGCCTCGGACCGGCAGTTCTCGAGGATCACCAGCAGCCGCCGGTCCGCGGTATGGCGCTGCCACAACGAGATCAGCCCGGCACGGTCGGCGGGGAGTTCGGCTTCCGCCAGGCCGAGCGCACGGAGGAACGCGGCGAGCACGTCGCCACTCGCCCGCAGGTCGGCGACGAGCTGACCGTCCGGGAACCGCTTGCGCGCCCGCCACGCGGCTTGGACGGCCAGCGCGCTCTTGCCCGCTCCCGCCGCGCCGTGCAGCACGACCGGCGCGGAAGTCCGCAGTGCTCGTCCGACCTCCGCGAGTTCCCGTGCCCTGCCGGTGAAATCCGGCGTCGCCGGGGGAAGACCGCACGGCGGTCCCCCGGCCGACCAGCCGGTTCCGGCGATCCGGTGATGGATCGCGAGCAGGCTTTCCCCCGGTGAGACGCCGGCGTGCGCCCACAGCGCGTGGCGGCACCGGTCGAGCACGGCCAAGGCCGCGTCCCGCCGCCCGAGTCCTTGCAACGCCTCGGCCAGCCACCCGGCGAAGCGCTCGTCACCCGGCCGGGTGGCCAGTTCCGGTCCCAACCGCTCGGCGACCGCCTTGTGGTCACCGGCCGCCAGCTCCAGCTCCACGAGCTTGCCCAGTACCGAACACCGCTGGTCCTCGAGCCACAGCCGGTGCGCCTCCACCAGCGGACCGGCCGGAACGTCGGCGAACGCCCGGCCGCGCCACAACCCCAGCGCCCGTTCGAGCAGTGTCCTGCGCTCACCACCGGCCGCCGTCGCGGCCGCCGCGACCAGCTCGGAGAAGCCGGTGACGTCCAGCTCCCCTTCCGCAACCGTCAGCCGGTAGCCGCCCAGCCCGGACCGCAGCCGCTGCCGGACGTCGTCCGACGGCAATCCGGGTGACAACGCCTTGCGCAGCTTGGAAATCGCCATCTGCACGACCGCGGCGGCACTCGACGGCGGGTCCTGCGGCCAGAGTTCGTCCACCAGCGTGTCCCGGTGGACGAACTCGTTCGGCCGGGTCAGGAGCACCGCGAGCACCCGACGGGGCTGAGCCGCCGACGGGAGCTGGACCGAGGCCCCGAGCGGGCCGAGCACTGTGAACTCCACGAACCACCTATCACCTGGACGGATGCCCAGAATGTAACCCGGCGCAGTCCCCGTTTCGGCGGTTTCTCACCCGGATGGCCGTCCCCTCACCGTCCAGTGTGCGCGAGCAGCCTGTCCCTCAGGGCGGGTTCGCCCGCGAGCGCCTCGTTCAGGGAGTGCTCCAGTAACGGCTTGAGGTCCCCGTACGGCCGCTTCGACCAGTCCAGCGGGCCCTGCGGCGGCTCCGGGTCGTACTCGATGACGAACTGGATGGTCCGCGCGATCTCGGCGCCGACGAGCCGTTCGACCAGATGCAGCGCGAGGTCGATCCCCGCCGACACCCCGGCGGCGGTGATCACGTTCCCGTCCTCGACCCAGCGCTGGGCCACCGGCTCCGCCCCGAACGCGCCCAGCAGCTCGCGGAACATCCAGTGCGTCGTGGCCTTGCGGCCCTTCAGCAGTCCGGCCTCCCCCAGCAGCAGCGATCCCGTGCACACCGAGGTCACGAGTTCCGCGTTCGCCCCGGCGGTCCGCAGGTATCCGATCAGCTTCTCGTCGGCGAGTGCCTTCAGCGTGGGTTCGGCGCCACCCGGCACGAGCAGCGCGTACGGCGACGGGACTTCGTCGTAGGTGTGGGTCGCCACGAGCTTCAGCGGGTTGTCGGTGGTGACCGGGTCCTTCGTCTCGCCGACCACGACCGTCCGGTACTCCTGCGCCGTGCTCGCCATCCCGTCCAGCACGGTCAGCGGACCGACCATGTCGAGCGGGGTCATCCCCGGATACACCACGAACGCGATGATCTTCTTGTCGTCTGTCATGGGACAACGGTGTCGAAGAGACGCGGCCCCGACCGGCCGGATGTCCGGATTCCTGCGAACAACGTCCGTCGGCCGGGCGCTACTGCTAGCGTTCGATCATGCCGGGTTCACCCAGAAGAGTGTTGATCGTCGGCTACAGCAACGCCGAGATGCTCGACATCGCCGGTCCGGCGGACGTCCTGGACGCCGCGACGAAACTCGGCGGCAAGCCGGGCTACGAGATCATGCTCGCCAGCGTCGACGGCCGCGGCATCCGCTGCGAGTCCGGGCTGACGCTGCAGGCGCAGCACCGGCTCGATCAGGTGACCGGTGAACTGGACACGCTGATCGTCGCGGGCGGTACCGGGCACGAGGCGGCGGCCGCCGATCCGAGGGTCGTCTCCCACGTTCGCAGGCTCGCGCACCAGAGCCGTCGCGTCGCTTCGGTGTGCACCGGCGCCACCGTGCTCGCGGCGTGCGGGCTGCTCAACGGGCGTCGCGCCACCACCCACTGGAGGTTCGCCAACCGGCTCGCGACGAACTATCCGCAGGTGAACGTGGACCCGGTGCCGCTGTACGTGCGCGACGGCAACGTCTATACGGCGGCGGGTGTCACCAGCGGGATCGACCTCACCCTCGCGTTCGTCGAGGACGATCACGGCCCGAGTGTCGCCAGGGAGGTCGCCCGCATGCTGGTCACCTACCTGCAGCGGCCGGGCAATCAGGCGCAGGTGAGCATGTTCCTGTCCGGACCGCCGCCGGAGAACCGGCTGGTCCGCGACATCACCGCGTACGTCGCCGAGCACCTTGCGGGTGATCTCGGCACCGCCGTCCTCGCCGAACGGGCGGGGATCAGCACCCGGCAGCTGACGAGGCTGTTCGACGCGCACCTGAGCACCACGCCCAGCCGGTACGTACGGGCGGCGAGGACCGAGAACGCGGCGAAACTGTTGTGCGGCACCGAACTCCCGCTCACCTCGATCGCACGGCGATGCGGCTTCGGGTCGACCGAAACCCTGCGGCAAGCATTCCTCGACCACTTCGACACCCCGCCGTCGGCCTACCGCCGGGTCCACCTCAGGCAGGCATTCGGCTAGGCCGTGTGCAGCACGCGCCACGGACTGTGGAGGATGTGCGAGTGAACCGCCGCGACATCTCCGACGACGACACCGGCCCGATTCGCCGGGTAACGGACACCCCGTCCGATCGTTCGCCCGGAACGTCCCGTTCGCCGCGCCGGACCCCGCCGCCGGACGGCCCGCGACGCCCCCGGCCCCCGGCCCAGCGGCCGCGGCAGGCCGAACCGGGCAAGCGACGCGCGCCCGAGCCGAAACCGGAACCGAAGGCCGAGCCGGTCGGACACGGTCACGGGCACTCGCACGGGCACGGTCCGGCCGCGCCCGCGTCGCGCCGGGTCCGGCTGCTGCTGATGTGGCTCCTGATCCCCCTCGCCGTCGCGACCGTCGCCGGAATGATCCTGCTCTACCCGTGGGGCAAGGATCCAGCGAAAAGCGTGTTCCCCCAAGGAACCCCGGTGAGCGCCACGGTCACCGCGACGATCACCGGACCGTGTCTCGCCGAGGGCCAGGTCCAGGTCGGCGAGCCACCGCCGGACGCGAAACCCTGTCTCACCAGCGAAGTGACGATGACCGACGGTCCGGGGTCCGGAAAGCCGCTGAAGCTGACGCTCCCGATCGAGCCGAGCACGCCGCGGTTCGCCGCGGGCGACAAGGTGGTGCTGTCCTACAACGGCGGCGACGTCGCGAATCCCGCGTCGTTCCAGATCGTCGACTTCCAGCGTGGCACACCGTTGCTGCTGCTCGCCGGGCTCTTCGCGCTCGCGGTGATCGTGCTGGGCCGGTGGCAGGGACTCGCCGCGCTGATCGCGCTGGGGCTGAGCTTCCTGGTGCTGGCGCTGTTCGTGCTGCCGTCGATCCTCGCCGGGGAAAGCCCGATGCTGGTGGCGATCGCGGGCGCGGGCGCGATCATGTTCGTCGCGCTGTACCTGACGCACGGGCTGTCCGCGAGAACCTCGGTGGCGGTGCTGGGCACGTTGGTGAGCCTGGTCCTGATCGGCGTCCTGTCGGCGATCTTCTCGGCCGCGGCGTCGTTGACCGGGTTGGACGACAGCACCTCGCAGCTGATCGGCTCGCTCGGGCACGGCATCGACGCGCGCGGACTGCTGCTGGCTGGCGTCGTGATCGGCGCGCTCGGCGTGCTGGACGACGTCACGGTGACGCAGACGAGCGCCGTTTGGGAGCTGCGGCGGGCGAACCCGTCACTCGGCTGGCGTGAGCTCTACAACGCGGGCCTGCGGATCGGCCGTGACCACGTCGGCTCGGCGGTCAACACGCTCGTCATGGCGTACGCGGGCGCGGCGTTGCCGGTGCTGCTGTACACGTCGCTTTCCGGGGTCGGGCTCGGCTCGATCCTCGGCGCGGAGGACATCGCGCAGGAGATCGTGCGGACACTCGCCGGCAGCGTCGGCATCGTCGCGGCGGTCCCGGTCACCACCGTGCTGGCCGCGCTGATCGCCTCGCGGGAGCCTCAAGAGTCCCTGTAGTCACAGGCACCCCAAAGGGCGAGTCCCCCTCGCGATCACGGGCCGGAGTCGGGTACGAAGAGGCCGCACCCGAGGTTCGCCGCGTGATCGGAGGGGCCATGTTCGACGCCGTTTTCGCCGTCCCGAGACAGTTGACCGCCGTCGCGCGGCGCGTACTCGTCTCGACGCTCGAAGCCGTCGAGGCGGTCCCCAAGATCGCCGCCGCGCTCGACGACGTCCGGGCGACGCTCAAGCATTCCGAGCGGCTGGCGACCTTCGCGGCGGGCGAGCTGCCGGAGATCGTCTACCAGCTGGAGGAGATCAAGGCGCGGCTGGAGAAGCTGGAAACCTGCACCGACGTCTCATGATCGCCACTCACGGTGCGCCGGAGGTCCGTGAAGGACTCCTTGAGGGACTCTGAGTCCCTCAAGGAGTCCTTCACGGACCGGGCTTGAGACCGACCCTGGCTGGAGATCAGTCCAGCGTCGCCACGAAACGGCTGACCGCCTCCATCGTGAACCGCTGGATGTACTTCCCGGTGGGCGCCGCCGAAGCCAGCCGGTAGAGCGGCCGCTCCGCCGCCGCGTCTCCGCGTGCCTCCGATTTCAGCTGCGCCACCAGCAGTTCCGAGAACACCAGGCCGTTCGCGTCGGTGTTGTTCAGCAGCGCGTTCGCCAGCTTGCGCAGTTGCAGGATGCCGAGTTCGCGGCCGCCCGCGCCGGAGTACACGGCCAGGTCGACCTTCGCGACCTTGCGGCGTTTGCCCGCGTTGACCAGCAGGCTGACCGTCCGGGTGCCGCGCACGTCGCTGATCACCAGGTCGATCCGCTCGGCTGTGGTCAGTGCGATCCGCCGCACGCCCCAGGTCCGCACGATGAGCGTGTCGCCTTCGAGCCAGACTCGGCGACGCAGGTTGTAGAACATGATGTAGAGCAGCGGCAGCGCGATCACCCCGGCGACCACGAGCCCGACGATCTCACCGCCGATCAGCCCGGCGATCCCGCCGAAAGCGGCCGCGAAGATCACGACGCCGGCGACGCTGGAACAGCCGCGCCTGCGGCGGAGCTTGGGGTCGTCGTGGAACAGCGGGAGACGCTCGGGGGTCTCGGGCGTCCCGGTCGGCTCGGTCATCACACGCCCGTCCCGGCCAGGAACGGGTTGCCCGCGCGCTCTTGCCCGATCGTCGTGGCCGGGCCGTGCCCTGGCAGGACGACGGTGTCGTCGGGCAGCGTCATCACCTTGGCGCCCAAGGACCGCATGAGCTCGTCACCGTCGCCGGACGACCGGCCGATCGAACCGGCGAACAGGCTGTCCCCGGTGAGCACGATCCGGCCGCCCTCGGCGGAGGTCAGCCCGAAGACCACCGAACCGGCGGTGTGCCCCGGTGTGCGGGACACCGAGATCTCCAGTCCGGCCAGCCTGAGCGGGCCATCGACGAGTGACACGATCCCGTCCTTCCGTTCCCCGGCGCCCGGACCCAGGAGTGGCCGGTCCGCCTCGTGCAGATGAAGAGGTATTCCGTGGCGCGCGCCGACCTCGGCCGCCGAGGCGACGTGGTCCGGGTGCCCATGGGTGGCGAGCATCGCGACCGGCGTCAGGCGGTGTCCGGACAGCGCGGCCTCGAGCGGTTCGACGACGTCCTCGCCGGGATCGACGATCACGCACTCCCCGCCGTCGTCCGAGGCGAGGAGATAGCAGTTGGCTTCGAGGGGGCCTGCCGGAAAACCGACAACCAGCACGAAACGCCTCCTCAGTTCTTCCGCCGAACAGGTGACAGGATGGCCCTGATCACGATCAAGTAAGCCTAGCGGCCCCTGTACGGGGGTCTCACAGGCTGTGCCCATAGACTTCCGCTACCTCAGACGTGTGACATCGAGTGGAAACCGGGAGGGCGGGTGCCGACCAACCAGCAGCGCCGCGAAGCCGCGAAGCGCAAGCTCGAGCGACAGATCGTGCATCGGGCCGAAAAGGCCAAGCGGCGCAAGATCGTCGGCTCGGTGGCGGTCGTCGGCGTCGTCGCGATCGTGGCGGGCGCGGTGTGGTGGATCGTCAGCAGTAGCAGTGGTGACGACGCCGCCTCCGACGCTTCCCCGAGCTCGGCTCCTCCGACCCCGGAGGTCACCATCCCCACGGAGCGCACCCCGATGCCGAAGCGGCCGACGCCGCTGGCGAACCCGGTGACCTGCGATTACAAGGACGACACCACCAAGCCGGCGTCGAAGAAGGTGACCAAGCCGGAGGGCGGCGGCGTCTCATCCACCGGCACGGTGAACCTCGTGCTGAAGAGCACCGCGGGCGACATCCCGCTGACGCTGGACAAGGCGCTCGCCCCGTGCGCGGTCCAGAGCTTCATCAGCCTCTCGAAGCAGGGCTACTTCAACGACACCAAGTGCCACCGGCTCGGCACCACCGGCCTGCAGATGCTGCAGTGCGGTGACCCCGAGGCCAGCGGCATGGGCGGCCCCGGCTACACGATGCCGGACGAGGCGTTCAAGGAGATCAAGTACGGCCGCGGCATCCTCGCGATGGCGAAGACGCAGCAGCCGAACTCCGGTGGCAGCCAGTTCTTCATGGTGTACGGCGAGGCCGAACTGCCCGCGGAGTACTCGGTCTTCGGCAGCATCTCCGACGAGGGCCTGAAGGTGCTCGACAAGGTCGCCAAGGCGGGCGCCAACGCCCAGGCCGGCAACGGCGACGGGACCGGCCCGCCCAACACCGAGGTCAAGTTCACCGGCGTCACGGTCAGCCCCTGACGTGAAGCTGGAGATCAACGGCGCGCCCGCCCGGTCGGAAGACCTGGCGGGCGCGTTCGGCTACGCCCACTTCACCGCGATGCAGGTCCGCGACGGCAAGGTGCGCGGCCTGGACGTCCATCTGGACCGGCTCGTGACGAGCACGCGGCGGCTGTTCGCGAGCGACCTCGACACCGAGGCGGTGCGCGGATACGTCCGGCAGGCGATCCAGGGTGCGGACGCGCTGTCCGTGCGGGTGCTGGTCTTCTCGCGCGCGATGGACTGGTCAGACCCCGGCGCGCCCGCCGCCCCGGACGTCCTCGTCCGGACCGCGCCGCCGAAGGAACACGAGCTGACGCCGCTGCGCCTGCGCTCCGTGCGCTACGAACGGGTACTGCCGGAGGTCAAGCACGTCGGCTCGTTCGGCCTTGTCCACCACACGCGCGAGGCGATGCTGGCAGGTTACGACGACGCGGTGTTCGTCGACTACCAGGGCCGCATCAGCGAGGCGTCGATCTGGAACGTCGGTTTCCTCGACGGCGGCACGGTGGTCTGGCCGCAGGCTCCCGTTCTCGACGGGATCACCCAGCAGCTGATCCGGCGCGGCTTGACGCGCCACGGGATCCCGCAGGAGACCCGCGAAGTCCGGCCGGCGGAGCTGCCGGGGTTCGACGCGATGTTCCTGACCAACTCGGAATCGGTCGGCTGGCCGGTGGCGTCGGTGGACGACGTCGCGCTGCCCTTCGCGCCGGAGACCCGGCGGATCCTGACCGAGGCGTACGAGAGCAACCCCTGGGACGAGATCTAGCCCGACTCGCATTCAAATGCGGCGTCTCAGCGGTAGGTGAATTTAGGCGGCCGCCGCGCGAGGAAGGCGGCAACGCCCTCGGCGTAGTCCTCACCGTGCAGGGCGCCGAGCCGGATCTCGTCCACCTCGGCGTCGGATTCCTGCTGTCCCGCCACGATCTTCTCGATGATCCGGTTCATCCCGCGCACCGAAGCCTGCGACCGCGAAGCCAGCGTCTCGACGAACTTCGCCGTCGACGCCTCCAGCTCGTCGGCGGGGAAGACGTCGTTGAGCAGCCCGATCTCCCGCGCCCGCCGCGCGTCGACGAGCTCACCCGACAGCAGGAAGTACTTCGCGTGCGCCGGGCCGACCAGTGAGACCAGCCGCCGGGTCGAGTCGAAGTGGTAGACGATGCCGAGCTTCGACGGCGTGATGCCGAACCGCGAGCCCTCCGCGGCGAACCGGAAGTCGCAGGCGACCGAGATCTGGCAGCCGCCGCCGATGCAGTTCCCCTGGATCATCGCCACCGTCGGCTTCCGTGACGCCGTCAGCGCCGCCACGGCCCCGTCCACGGCCTTGTCGTAGGTTTCGGCCGCGTCGGCGGTGGATCGCAGGTCCTGGAACTCGCTGATGTCCGCGCCCGCCGAGAAATGCGCGCCCGCGCCGGTCAGGACCAGGACCTTGATCGCCGGATCCGCCTCCACCCGCGCCACCACGTCCGGGATCGCCGACCACATCCCGTAGGTGATCGCGTTCATCTTCTCCGGCCTGGTGAACGTCAGCCGCGCGACCTCGCCGTCGCGAGTGAATTCGAACCCGTCAGTCATGCTTCGAACCTAACCGGACCCCACTCGCGATCACGAAGCCGAAGTGACCCGATACACGTCGTAGACGCCCTCGACACCTCGGACCACCTTCAGCACGTGCCCGAGATGCTTCGGGTCGCCCATCTCGAACGAGAACCGGCTGACCGCGACCCTGTCCCGCGACGTCGTGACCGACGCGGACAGGATGTTGACCTTCTCGTCCGCGAGCACCTTGGTGACGTCGGAGAGCAGGCGGTGCCGGTCCAGCGCCTCGACCTGGATCGCGACGAGGAACACCGACGACGCCGACGGGGCCCATTCGACCTCGACCAGCCGCTCGGGCTGAGCCGTCAAGTCGTCGGCATTGGTGCAGTCGGTCCGGTGCACGCTGACACCGCCACCGCGGGTGACGAAACCGAGGATCTCGTCGCCCGGCACCGGCGTGCAGCAGCGGGCGAGCTTGGCCCAGACGTCGCTGGCGCCCTTCACCACGACACCGACGTCGTTCGAGCCGCGGCGGCGGGTGACCGTGGACGGTGTCGCCCGCTCGGCGAGTTCCTCTTCCGCCTCGTCGACCCCGCCGATGAGCGCGACCAGCCGCTGCACGACGTGCTTCGCACTGGTGTGGCCCTCGCCGACGGCCGCGTACAGCGAGCTGATGTCCGGATGCCGCAGTTCGGTGGCGACCGCGCCCATCGATTCGGCGGAGACCAGCCGCTGGATCGGGAGGCCGACCTTGCGGACCTCCTTGGTGATGGCCTCCTTGCCACCTTCGATCGCCTCGTCGCGGCGTTCCTTGGCGAACCACTGCCGGATCTTCGCGCGGGCCTTGGGCGACCCGGCGAACTGCAGCCAGTCGCGGCTCGGTCCCGCCGTCTCGGCCTTCGAGGTGAAGATCTCGATGACCTCGCCGTTCTCCAGCTTGCGCTCGAGCGCGACGAGCCTGCCGTTGACGCGGGCACCGATGCAACGGTGCCCGACCTCGGTGTGCACGGCGTAGGCGAAGTCGACCGGGGTCGAATCGACCGGCAGCGTGATCACGTCGCCCTTGGGCGTGAACACGAAGATCTCGCGCGAGGCGAGCTCGTAGCGCAGGGACTCCAGGAAGTCTCCGGGGTCTGCGGCTTCACGCTGCCAGTCGAGGAGCTGGCGCATCCACGCCATCTCGTCGACGTCCATGGCGTTCCCGTTGTGGGTGCCCTTGGTCTCCTTGTACCGCCAGTGCGCGGCGATGCCGTACTCGGCGGTGCGGTGCATCTCGTAGGTCCGGATCTGGACTTCCAGCGGCTTGCCGTCCGGGCCGATCACCGTGGTGTGCAACGACTGGTAGACGCCGAACCGGGGCTGCGCGATGTAGTCCTTGAACCGGCCGGGGACCGGCTGCCAGAGCGCGTGGACGACGCCCATCGCGGCGTAGCAGTCGCGGACGTCCTCGACCAGGATCCGCACGCCCACCAGGTCGTGGATGTCGTCGAGGTCGCGCCCGCGGACGATCATCTTCTGGTGGATCGAGTAGTAGTGCTTCGGCCTGCCCTCGACCTTGGCGGTGATCCGCGAACCTTCGAGGTTGCCGGTCAGCTCGGTGATCACGGACCGCAGGTAGGTGTCGCGCGAAGGCGCGCGATCGGCGACCAGGCGGACGATCTCGTCGTACTTCTTCGGCTGCAGGATGGCGAAGGCCAGGTCCTCCAGCTCCCATTTGACCGTCGCCATGCCGAGCCGGTGCGCCAGCGGGGCGAGGACCTCCAGGGTCTCGCGAGCCTTGCGGGCCTGCTTCTCCGGCGGGAGGAAACGCATGGTGCGCATGTTGTGCAGCCGGTCGGACAGCTTGATGACCAGCACGCGCGGATCGCGGGCCATCGCGATGACCATCTTGCGGATGGTCTCGGCCTCGGCGGCCGTGCCGAGCTTGACCTTGTCCAGTTTGGTGACGCCGTCGACGAGCTCGCCGACCTTCTCACCGAAGTCGGCCTTCAGGCTCTCCAGCGAGTACCCGGTGTCTTCGACGGTGTCGTGCAGCAGTGCCGCGACCAGCGTCGTCGTGTCCATGCCGAGTTCGGCGAGAATGGTCGCGACGGCGAGCGGATGCGTGATGTACGGGTCGCCGGACTTGCGCCGCTGCTCACGGTGAAGCTCTTCGGCGACGTCGTAGGCGCGCTGGAGCAACGCGAGGTCGGCGTTCGGATGCAGCTCGCGGTGGATGACGGCGAGTGGCTCGAGGACCTGCTTGACCGGGGCGGCGCGTTGCGCGGTGATCCGGCGGGCGAGACGGGCGCGAACCCGGCGCGTCGCGGATGGCGTCGGCGCTGCCCCCTGTCGCGCCGCACCGTTCTGCTCGGTGCCGTCCTTCGAGGACACCGCGGCATCGAGCTCTTGGCTCACCCGCACCTCCTGCGCTTCGTGCGGCCTTCGGACATCAAGGGTAACCGCTCCCCCTCGCGGCTCACTTGGTACGCCCGTTCAACACACCCGGAGGGCCTCCACGCGACGCCCCTCAAGGACGGAACGACCACCGAGCGCCCCGAGTTCCATGACCACCGAAACCCCGGTGACCTGCACCTTCGCGTCTTCCAGCAGTTTGCAGGTGGCCGCGACCGTGCCGCCGGTGGCGAGCACGTCGTCGAGAACCGCGACACGCTGCCCCGGCTGGACGACGCCTTCGGGAAGTTCGACGGTCGCCGTCCCGTATTCCAGGGTGTACCCGACCCGGCCCGCGACCCTCGGCAGCTTTCCGGGCTTGCGGATCAACGCGACGCCGAGCCCCCTGGCGTAGCCGACGGCGGCGGCCAGCAGGAACCCGCGCGCCTCCACGCCCGCCAGCAAGTCGGCATCGGGATCGACGGTGGCGGCCAGCGCGTCGGTGACGGCCTTGAAGCCCCCCGCGTCGGCGAACAGCGGACTCAGGTCGCGGAACAACACGCCGGGTTCCGGGAAGTCCGGCACGTCGGCGATGAGGTCGAGTGCCTTGTCCAGCTCCATGTACTTCCTGCTCTCCTGAACACCAGGAAAGGTCCTTTCCTCACGGAGTTCGCGAGAAAAGGACCTTTCCTGGCTTGAAACCGGTTACTTCTTGCGTTTGCCCGACGGACGGCCCTTGTGGGCCTTCTGGGTCCGGGCCGGGACGCTCGCCGCGGCGGCGTACGCCTTCTCCTTGCGGAGTTCGGCGGCGAGAGAGTCCTCGTCGTTCGGGTCGAAGTCGTCGTCGTCGCGCTCGGCGGCCTTGCGGGCCTGGCTCGCGCGCCGCGCGTGGACCCGGTCGGCCTGCTGACGGAACTTCGGATCACGCATCTTGAGGTCCACCAGCAGCGGGGTGGCCAGCGCGACTGAGGACAGCACGCCGACCACGGTGCCGGTGAGCTGCACCAGCGCCAGGTCCTGCAGGGTGCCGGAGCCGAGCAGGATGTACCCGACGACGAGCAGGCCGAGGATCGGCAGCATCGCGATCAGCGCGGTGTTGAACGACCGCATCAGCGTCTGGTTCAGCGCCAGGTTGGCCGCCTCGCCGAACGTGCGGCGGGTGAGTCCGAGCAGGCCGCGCGTGTTCTCACGGACCTTGTCGAACACCACCACCGTGTCGTATAGCGAGAACCCGAGGATCGTCAGGAGGCCGACCACCGTCGCCGGCGTGACCTCGAAGCCGATCAGCGAGTACACGCCCGCCGTCACCACGATGTCGTGCAGGAGCGAGATCAGCGCCGCCGCGGCCATCCTGGTGTCGAAGTACAACGCCAGGAACAGCGTGACCGCCAGCAGGAACACCCCGAGCGCGATCAACGCCTGCCGCGAGATCTCCCCGCCCCAGGACGCGCTCACCGCGCTGTCACTGATCGCTTGGACACTCGGCTGCCCGTCGGACCCGATCGGACCCAGCTTCTCGAACAGCGCCTCTTTGAGCTTGTTGACCTCGGACGTCTCCAGCGTTTCCGAACGAAGCTGGATGGTCGAGGAGCCGCCCGTTCCGACCTTCTGCGCCTCGTCGGCGGGCCTGCCGAGGGCTTCGGCGAAGACGTCCTTCGCCTGCTGCTCGGTGATCTGCCCGCTCTTGCCGTTGGCGGGCATCTGGATCTGGGTGCCGCCTTCGAAGTCGATCCCGAAGTTGAACCCCTTGATCCCCATCGACGCGACGCAGACCAGGACCAGCGCGCCGAAGAAGAGGTACCAGCGCTTGCGCTTGCCGACCACGTCGAACGCGCCCGTGCCCACGTAGAGGCGACGGAAGATGCTGTCGCGCTTGCCCGCAGTGGTGGTGTTGTCGTCGACCACGGTCACGCCTCCTTGACGTTCGGGCGACCGGTGGCGGGACGGGCCGCCTTGCGCTCCGAGCCCAGTTGCTGCACGGCACCGAGGCCGAGGTTCTTGGGGTTGGACAGGACCTTCGACTTCGACCGCGAGATCAAGGCGACCAGCGGGTGCGTCACGAGGTAGACCACGACGAGGTCGAGCACCGTCGACATACCGAGGGTGAACGCGAAGCCCTTGACCTCACCGACGGCCAGCCAGTACAGGATCGCCGCGGCGAGGAAGCTGACCGCGTCCGACGCCAGAATCGTGCGCTGGGCACGGGACCAGCCGCGCGGCACCGCGGACCGGAACGTCCTTCCCTCGCGGATTTCGTCCTTTAGTCGTTCGAAGTAGATGACGAACGAGTCGGCGGTGATACCGATCGCGATGATCAGACCCGCCACGCCGGCGAGGTCGAGGGTGTACCCGATCCACCGCCCCAGCAACACCAGGACCGCGTAGACGAGGGAGAACGACAAGGCGAGCGAAAGGATCGTCAGCACACCGAGCAGCCGGTAATAGAACAGGCAGTAGATGAAGACGATCAGCAGGCCGATACCGCCCGCGATCAGGCCCGCCTGCAGCGACGCGAGACCCAGCGTCGCGGACACCGTCGTCGCGTCCGAGGACTCGAACGACAGCGGCAACGAGCCGTACTTCAGCACGTCCGCCAGGTCCTTCGCCTCGGCCTGGCTGAACCGGCCGGTGATCTGGGTCTGGCCGCCCAGGATCGCGGACTGGATGGTCGGCGCGGAGACGACCTGCGTGTCGAGGACGAACGCCGCCTGCTTCTGGACGTTCTTCGAGGTGAAGTCGCCCCAGATCCGGGAGCCTTCGCCCTTGAAGTTCAGGTTGACGACCCACTGGGAGTTCTGGGTGTCGTAGCCCGAGGAGGCGTCGGAGATCTCCGTTCCGGGAAGGAACTCCGGCTCCAGCAGGTATTTCGCGGTGTTCTTGTCACCACAGGCGACCAGCGGCTTGTCGGTGAGGTCGTTGCCGACCAGCGGGTCCGTCACCTTGGGGTCGCAGTTGAGGGCCGAGAAGGCCTTCTCGGCGGCCGCGGCCTGCTTCGCCTGGTCCGTCGAAAGCAGATCGGGATTCTGCCGGAGCTTCCGGGCCTCCTCGATCTCCTTCTTCGTCTGCTCGTCGGAATCGCCACCGGGCTGCTGCTGCGGCGCACCGGCGGCGCCACCGCCACCGTTGGCCGGGCTGCTCGGCGGTGCGCTCGCGCCCGGAGCACCCGAAGACGACGGCGGTGCCGATGACGGCGCGCCCGAGGCCGGCGGGTTCGACGGCTGCGGTACCGGGGTCACCGGCTGCGACGTCACGACCTTCCGGAAGCCGAGCTTCGCGGTCTTGCCCAGGGTCTTGGCCTGGTCGCCCTGTTCGCCGGGGACGGTGATGACGACGTTGCTGCCGTCGAGGACGACCTCGGTGCCACCGACGCCGATACCGTTGACCCGGCGCTCGATGATCGAGCGGGCCTGTTCGAGGGACTCTCGCGGAGGGTCGCCGCCGTCGGGATTACGGGCGGACAGGGTGACCCTCGTGCCGCCTTGCAGATCGATGCCGAGTTTCGGCGTCGGCTTGCCGCCACCGGTGAAGAACACCAGTGCGTACAGCGCCACCACGATCAGGGCGAAGAAGGCGAGATAGCGTCCCGGGCGGAGATGCCCGGCCGGTGCGGCCACTGTGCTTCGGTCTCCTCGGACGGACTGGGTTTTCCCCAATGGACTTGGCTGTTCACTCGCCGGACGGGAGTCCGGTGGTACCGCGAACCTGCCTCGATGACGATGCCCGGTGAACGGGCACGACTATGACGACGGACACGCACGCAGCACCGAGACACTACTCGGTGCTGCGTGAGCCCGGCGTTGGCCCCGCACCTACGAAAGTCTGGTGTCGGGGATGGCCTTACAAGCGCTACTTCTTGCCGTGCTCCAGCGGAGGAGCGATCTGCGCGCCGGTCTTCTCTTCGACGCGCTCGTCGTCCTTCGACTCGACGACCGGCTCCTCGACGAGGGCCTCGTCGTCGATGGTGTCCTCGTCGGTCTCGACGACCGGCTCGACCTTCTCACGGACGGCCTGGCGCAGCCAGGTGGTCACGACGCCCGGAGCGATCTCGAGGTCGATCGTGGTGTCGGCGGAGGCGTCGGCGACAGACGCGTAGAGACCGGAGGTGGTCATCACCCGGTCACCGGGAGCAAGGCTCGAGAGCAGCTCCTGCTGCGCTGCCGCCGCCTTCTTCTGCTTACGGGTGCCCATGACGAGAGGAATCGCCACGACGGCCATCAGGAGCAGCGGCAGCAATAACTGGTTCATGATTCTCCATTTCGAGCGGACGCCGCGCGGTGCGCTGTTTTGTCCGGTTTGGCGGGGTGTGCTCTACCCGAGTGTGCCAGGTGCCAGCGGAAACTCCACCACCACCCGTCGCCACCACAGGCCTCGGACCTCGCGATTGGTCTGGTCAGTCCTGGTCGAACAGGCTCGGGCCACCCTGCTCGCCACGTGTGGCGCCGGCCGGAACCGGCAGGCCGAGATGTTCCCAGGCGGCCGCTGTGGCGACCCGGCCGCGAGGAGTGCGGGCGAGCATACCGGCGCGGACCAGGTAAGGCTCACACACCTCTTCCACCGTAGTCGGTTCTTCCCCCACCGCGACGGCCAGCGTGGACACGCCGACGGGGCCGCCCCCGAAGGACCTGACCAGCGCCGTCAGCACCGCGCGGTCGAGCCTGTCGAGGCCGAGTTCGTCGACGTCGTAGACCTTGAGCGCGGCGCGCGCGATCTCACGCGTGACCTTGCCGTCGGCCCGGACCTCGGCGTAGTCGCGCACCCGGCGCAGGAGCCGGTTCGCGATCCGGGGCGTGCCGCGGGAGCGGCGGGCGATCTCCGCGCAGCCGTCCCGGTCGATGTCGACGTCGAGGATCGTGGCGGCGCGGCGGGCGACGAGTTCCAGTTCACTGTCGCTGTAGAACTCCATCTGCCCGGTGAAACCGAACCGGTCGCGCAGCGGACCGGTCAGCGAACCGGATCTGGTGGTGGCCCCGACCAGCGTGAACGGCGCGATCTCCAGCGGGATGCTGGTGGCGCCGGGTCCCTTGCCGACGACGACGTCGACGCGGAAGTCCTCCATCGCGAGGTACAGCATTTCCTCGGCGGGGCGGGCGATGCGGTGGATCTCGTCGATGAACAGGACGTCGCCGGGCGCCAGGTTGGACAGCATCGCGGCCAGGTCGCCCGCGCGTTCCAGCGCCGGCCCCGAAGTGATCCGGATGGCGGCGTTGAGTTCGGCGGCGACGATCATCGCCATACTCGTCTTGCCCAGCCCCGGCGGGCCGGAAAGCAGCACGTGATCCGGCGGAACTCCCCGGCGGCGTGCGCTCTCCAAGACGAGTTCGAGCTGCTCGCGCACGCGCGGCTGGCCGACGAACTCGTCCAGTTTTCGCGGGCGCAGCGTGGTCTCGACCTCGCGTTCGCCCGTTTGCGGCAGCGCGGACAGCGTCTCGGTGTCCTCGCCTGCCTCGAATTCCGTCACGGCCTCATAGTCCATGTGGCGGGTTATCGCTTACGTCCGAGGGTGGCCAACGCGGCACGCAGCACGGAGGACGTCGTGTGGCCTTCGCCCTCGCCGAGCACCTTGTCGACAGACTGTTCAGCCTGCTTGGCCGGGAAGCCGAGACCCGCGAGCGCCTCGACGACCTCGTTCCGCAGCGCGCCGGGCGCGACGACCGCCGGGGAACCGTCGGTCGGGCCGGCGAGCGCGGTGACCTTGTCGCGCAGTTCGAGCGTGAGCCTCTCGGCGCCCTTGCGGCCGATGCCGGGCACCTGCGTGAGCACGGTGATGTTGCCTTCGACCAGCGCGGACCGCAGCTTGTCGGGATCGAGGACGGCCAGCGTCGCCAGTGCGAGCCGCGGGCCGATCCCGGAAACCGTCTGCAGCAGACCGAACAGCTCGCGCGCGTCGGCGTCGGCGAAACCGAACAGCGTCAAGGAATCCTCACGGACCACGAGCGCGGTGTGCAGCCTCGCCTCCTCGCCGCGGCGAAGCGTCGCGAGGGTGGCGGGGGTGGCTTGCACGGCGAAGCCCACTCCCCCGACCTCGATCACGACGTGGTCGAGACCGATGGCGAGGATTTCGCCGCGTACCGAGGAGATCATCGAGCCGCTCCCTGTGCTTTGGCTTCTTTGGCCGCGGCGGCGAGCCGGGCCTTGTGGTTCTTGGCGATCTCGGCCGCCCTGGCCTCGGCTTCGGCGAGCCGGACCCGCATCGGCTCGCGCCACAGGTGGCAGATGGCGAGCGCGAGCGCGTCGGCGGCGTCCGCCGGATGCGGTTTGACCTCGAGGCCGAGCAACCGCATGACCATTGCGGTGACCTGGGCCTTGTCCGCGCGGCCGGAGCCGGTGACGGCCGCTTTGACCTCACTCGGCGTGTGGAACACGACCGGCAGCCCGCGTTTGGCGGCCGCGAGCGCGACGACGCCACCCGCCTGCGCGGTGCCCATCGCGGTGCGGACGTTGTGCTGAGCGAAAACCCGTTCCACTGCGACGGCCTCGGGCTTGTAGCGATCGAGCCATCGCTCGACGGCGTCGGATATCCCCAGCAGGCGCACGGAAAGATCCGCTTCAGGCGGCGTCCGCACGACTTCGACGGCCACGGGGCGGACGGTGCGGCCCGTGCCGCCGTCGACCACTCCGAGCCCGCACCTGGTCAGACCGGGGTCGACCCCGAGTACCCGCACGCGTTTCCCTCCGCTCCGGCGAACATCAGTTCGAGGACTGAGGCTACCCGGAGCTGCCTCCGGGCAAGATGAGGACATGCCGAGCTTCGACGACTTCACCGCCCATCTGGGTCTCCAGCCGCTGCCCGTGGAGGGCGGCCGCTGGGCGCAGAGCTGGCGCGACGAGACCGCTTCGGCCATCTATTACTTGCTCGTCCCGCCGGAGAACTCGGCACCGCACCGGCTGGACCGGCTGGAGATCTACGCCCACCACGCGGGCGCGCCGGTGCGGATGCTGCTGCTGTACCCCGACGGGCGGATCTCCCGGCCGGTGCTGGGGCCGGACGTCGCGGCCGGGCAGCGTCCGCAGGTGGGGGTGCCTGCCGGGGTCTGGCAGGCGTCGGTGAGCACCGGTGAGTGGAGCCTGCTCGGGACGGTGGTGGTGCCGCCCTACACCGACGACTGTGTGGAGTTCCGGTCCGCGGCGGCTTTGGCCGCGGAGTGGCCGGGAGCCGCAGAGGACCTGGCCACTTGGCTTGAGTGAGCGTTCGTGCGGGCAGCCTCAGCCGGAGTCCGGCAATGTCTGACTCGCGGACCATGACGGGTCTCGTGAGTGCTGAGACGGCTGGAGCCAACCGTGTCTCAGGCACCTTCGGCCGGGCGGTTTCGCGTGACCAGTGGGACGACACACGTGACTGAGTGGACGGCACGCGTGATTGGACGGACGACACAGCGGCGGACTCGGCCGTGGCTGTGTCGTCCGTCCAATCACGTGTGCCGTCCGTCTGATCACGCGTGACGTCCGTCCAGTCACGCGAAAGTACCGGCTCAGCCCATCGTGAGTGGCGGTTCGGGTTCTGGCGGACCCGTATTTGCCCACCCACGGGAATCCGGTCTCGCGTCGGTGTCTTCGTGCTGGGCGGAAGGTGTGACGGGGGAAGATTCGGGACGTTCAACGTCCCGAATCTTCCCCGCTCGGCCGTCATGCGGGACATGCCCGCGCGACCGGCGCCCTTCGTGCAGGTCAGGCGCAGGTGGGCAAACACCGGTCCGCTCTAACGCGAATCGCCACTCACCAGACCGCGGACCTCAGGGGCCGTCGACGCCGGGCGTCCAGCTCTCCGGATCGCCGGATTCGGTCAGCACCGGCTGGTACTGCTCGAAGCCCTCCGGCGCGTCCGGATGCCAGGGGAAGTGCCCGTCCGGCGTGGCGACGATCAGCTGCAGCGCCGGGAAGTCCCCGTCCGGGTAGATCAGGAACGCGCTCCCGAAGTACTCGGGATAGTGCCCCTTCGCGACCCGTTCGAAGACCACCGCCGCGCCCTCGAAGAAATCGTCGTAGCGCTTGCCGACCTCGAAGATCTCGCCCGCGGCCGCACGGTCGACGTAGGCGTCGAGCAGGACCGGCCCCATCTGCCCCGGCAGTCCGATGACGACCGCTTCCGCCACGTTGTGCAGTGCCCAGGCGCACGCGGTGAAACAGAAGGGCGCGTCGTTCTCGTCGCCGTCGACCGCGATGACCGCGTTCCCTCTCGCCTGCGCCTGCGACTCGATCCACTGGACGAGTTCGGTTTCTTCGGCGGTGAGGGCATCGGCTTCGGAGGTCGTCACGCGCGACATTCTGCCCCACGCGGGCGCCCGCACCTAGCCCTGGGACCGTTTTTCCGCGGCACGGCGGGAAAAACGATCAGCCGACCTCGGCCATGACCTCATCGGACACATCGAAGTTCGCGTAGACGTTCTGCACGTCGTCGCAATCCTCGAGGGCGTCGATGAGCTTGAAGACCTTCTTCGCGCCGTCGACGTCCAGCGGGACGCTGACCGTCGGCAGGAAGGTGAGATCCGCGGACTCGTACTCGAAACCGGCTTCCTGCAAGGCTTTCCGCACCGGGACGAGGTCGGTGGCCTCGGAGACGATCTCGAAGTTCTCGTCGAGGTCGTTGACCTCCTCGGCGCCCGCGTCGAGGACGGCCATGAGGACGTCGTCCTCGGCGGCCTCACCCTTGGGCATGATCACGACGCCCTTGCGGTTGAACATGTAGGCGACCGAACCGGGGTCGGCGAGCGAGCCGTTGTTCCGGGTGAGCGCGGTCCGGACCTCCATGGCGGCACGGTTCTTGTTGTCGGTGAGGCATTCGATCAGCACGGCCACACCGTTCGGGCCGTAGCCTTCGTAGGTGATGGTCTGCCAGTCGGCGCCGCCCGCTTCCTCACCGGCGCCGCGTTTGCGGGCGCGTTCGATGTTGTCCTGCGGGACCGAGTTCTTCTTGGCCTTCTGGATGGCGTCGTAGAGCGTCGGGTTGCCGTCCGGGTCACCACCGCCGGTGCGTCCCGCCACCTCGATGTTCTTGATCAACCGGGCGAAGAGCTTGCCGCGCTTCGCGTCCAGGTTGGCCTTCTTGTGCTTCGTGGTGGCCCACTTGGAGTGGCCGCTCATCTCTCCTCCATCTACTCCTGTGCCCGCCGCTGAGCACCGGTTTTGCTTAAGCTTGCCGCACGAGGTCGACGAACAGCCTGTGCACGCGTTCGTCCCCGGTGAGTTCGGGGTGGAACGACGTGGCGAGAACCGCCCCCTGCCGGACCGCGACGATCCTAGCGGCCGCGTCGTCCGAGCCCGGCATTTCGGGGACACTGGCGAGTACCTCGACCCCGTCGCCCACTTTTTCGACCCACGGGGCGCGGATGAACACAGCGTGCACCGGACCGCCTTCGATGCCGGTGAAGTCGAGGTCGGCCTCGAACGAGTCCACCTGCCGCCCGAACGCGTTGCGCCGCACGACGACGTCGAGCCCGCCGAGTTGCTGCTGGTCAGGCCGTCCGTCGAGGGCCTGGCGGGCGAGCAGGATCATCCCGGCGCAGGAACCGAACGCGGGCAGGCCACCCGCGATGCGCTCGCGCAGGGGTTCGAGCAGTTCGAAGGTCTCGAGCAGCCTCGACATGGTGGTCGATTCGCCGCCGGGCAGCACCAGGCCGTCCACTTCGGACAGTTCGCTCGCGCGGCGGACCGGCAGCGCACGGGCACCGGCGCGCTCCACCATCGCGGCGTGCTCCCGCACGTCACCCTGCAGTGCGAGCACGCCGACCACCGGCCGTGCTCCCGTCGCGATCGCCACCCGACCTCCCGAAAGACCTTCCCCTCAGCTTAGGCGCCCAGGGGAACGGCCAGGTCAGGGGACCCCGGCCAGCCGCAGCAAGGCGGCGGTCGCCGCCGCCGCGACGACGACCAGCGCGAACGGCACCTTGCGCCAGGCGAGCACGCCGCCGACCAGGACACCGGCGGGCCGGGCGTATCCGGCGAACTCGTGCCCTTCGGTGAGCGCGGCGACCGCGACCAGCGCCGCCAGCAGGACGATCGCCGACCGTGCCATCAGCTTCTCGGCCTTGGGCGACACGGTGAACCGCGTCTTCAGCACCGGTCCGGCGAACCGGAAGGCAAAAGTCCCGGCCGCGAGCACGCCGCCCGCGATGATCAGGTCCAGCGGATCCATCAGCGCACTCCCTCGGGTTCACGTTCGGCGGGTTCCTTCGCGGCCACTCCGGCCAGCACGCCGACCAGCGCGAGCAGGACCGGCAGCCCGGCGGGCAGGAACGGTGTCGTGGCCAGCGCGACAGCCACGCCGAGGACCACCGGCAGCCGGGTGGCACGGTCGCGCAGCGACGGCAGGACCAGTGCGAGCAGGACCGCCGGGAAGGCCGCGTCGAGGCCGAAGGCGTCGGTGTCGCTGATCGCCGTCCCGGCGTACGCCCCGGCGAGGACACCGATGTTCCAGCACACGAACAGCCCGATCCCGCACACCCAGTACGCCGCCTTGCGCCGCTCTTCGTCTCGCTGGGCCAGCGCGAAAGCGACCGATTCGTCGATCATCAGGTGGCTGCCGACGATCCTCGACGACCACCGCTTCCCCAGGACGTCGCCGATCGCGAAGCCGAACGGCAGATGCCGCGCGTTGGCCAGCAGGCCCGCCGCGACGGCCGCGACCGGGCTGCCGCCGGCGGCGATGATGCCGACGAACATGAACTGCGAGGCACCCGCGAAGACGAGCACCGACAGGAGCATCGGCGCCCAGATCGGGAAGCCGGAACCCACCGCGATCGCGCCGTAGGAGATGCCGACAATGATGTCGGCGAGGCAGACCAGCCCGATGTCACGGAGAAGATCGCGCCCCAGGACACGAGTGGTTGTTCGCCATATCGAACGCATAGTGTCATACAATGAACGAACGCAGCCATGTTCGTCAAGGCGAACAAAACGACCGATGGAGCGAACGCATGTCCCCGACCGCGTCCGACGGCGCACCACTGGACGTCATCGCCACGTCCCTGCGGCGGGAACGCGCCCGCACCGGGCTGTCCCTCACCGAGGTCGCCAAACGCGCCGGCATCGCGAAATCCACGCTCTCCCAGCTGGAGTCCGGGGCCGGGAACCCGAGCGTCGAGACGATCTGGGCGCTGTGCGTCGCGCTCGACATTCCTTTCTCCCGTGTGGTCGAACCCGAGCGCCCCCGCGTGCAGGTGATCCGTTCGGGCAACGGGCCGACGGTGTTCGCCGAACACGCCGACTACGCGTGCACGCTGCTCAGCTCCTGCCCGCCCGGTGCCCGGCGCGACGTCTACCTGATTCGCGGCGAGCCCGGACGGCCCCGGCTTTCGGATCCGCATATGAGCGGCATCGTCGAGCACATGGTCCTCAGCGCCGGACGGGCCAGGGTCGGGCCACAGGACGACCCTGTCGAGCTCCTGCCCGGCGACTACATCTGCTACCCCGGCGACATCCCGCACATCTTCGAGGCGCTCGAACCGGGCACGTACGGCGTCGAGATCGCGGAGTACACCTGATCAGGCGGCAGGCTCGTCGGACTTCTCTTCGGTGACGTCGGCGAGCTTCCAGCCGCCCTTCCGCCGCAGCACCAGGAGGTAGTACCCGATCGACAGCAGGACGACGCAGGCCGTGACGATCAGGCTCGGCCGTCCCACCGCCGGGTCGAGCAGGTTCTGATAGACCACGAACACCAGCACGGCCAGCGCCAGCACCGGCGCGACCGGGAACCACGGCATCCGGTACTTCGCGTGCGAGGTGGCGCCGGTGCGGCGGCCGATGATCGCACCGAGGCACAGCGCCGCGTAGACCGCCACGATCGACGTGCTCGTCACCACCAGCAGCAGTTTCGGATCGACGAAGCAGAGCAGCGCGGCCACCAGGCCGGTGCCGACGGTGGCCACCCACGGCGTCCCGAACTTCGGATGCACCGCGGACAGCGCCCGGTTCACCGGCGACGGCCACGCGCTGTCCCTGCCGCTGCTGAACAGCATCCGCGAGCTGATCAGCACGATCGCCAGCACCGCGTTGATGATCGCGAGCGCGACCGCCAGGCCGAGCACCGTGTCGAGTGTTCCGCCGCCGCGCGAGCCGATGAAGTAGGACAGCATGTTCTCCGAGGCGAACAACGCGTTCAGATCGGGCGCGCCGAGCAGGACCGCGGTCACCGGGATCAGTTCGGCGAGCACCGTGATGCCGAGCGCCATCAGGATCGCGCGGGCGATCCCGCGGGAGGCGTCCTGCGTCTCCTCGCCGAAGTACACCGCCGAGCCGTAGCCGTTGTAGGCGAAGATCGCGACCGAAGTGGCGATCGCGATGGCGCCGACCGTGGCCGGGCTCCCGTCGGAAGCGACCGGATGCGCGAGCAACTCGCTGAACGACCGCGCCGGATTGAACAGGCCGAGGGCGCTGACCACGATCAGCGCGAGGATCTCGATCGCCAGGAAGATCCCGGTCACCCAGGCGTTGAGCTTGATGTCGAACACCCCGACCACGGCCGCGACCACGCAGGTCACGGCGGCGATGACCGGGCCGGGCACGCCGGGCAGGAGCACGCCGAGGTAGGTGCCTACGCCGAGCGCGATCACCGCGACGATGAGCACCTGGGTGATGATCATCAGGCCCAGTACGGCGAACCCCGGCAATCGGCCGAGCGTGCGGGTGACGATCGCGTACTCGCCGCCTGCCAGCGGGAACGCCGACGCGAGCTCGGCGTAGACGAAGGCCATGAACACGCCGACGACCGCGGCGGCCACGAAGCTGTAGAAGGCGCCCGTCCCGGCGCCGGAGATCACCCCCGGCGCGATGATGAAGACCGACGAGGCGGGGCTGATCGCGGAGAGCGTGATGAGCAGCGTGCCGAGGGTGCGCAGACCGCGGCGCAGGGCGGGAGTGGACACGGCCGACCTCCTACAAGGTAGGTTCCTTGAAACTCCTTCGAAGAACTGTTGAGCACGCATCAAAGGCTCTCCGCGCTGTGACGTCAAGAGCCGATCGTGATCAGCCCTTGCGTTTTTCGAACAAGATTCGAAGAATGAGGGCATGGCGAGACCGAGCAAGGCACCGGAACGACGGGCCGAACTGATCGAGGTGGCCAGACGGGCCGTCCTCGACCGCGGCGTGCTGAACCTGCGGCTGCGGGACATCGCCGAAGGCGCGGGCCTGTCGTCGGGTTCGGTCCTGTACTACTTCCCCACCCTCGCCGACCTGCTCCAGGAGGTGCAGCGTGAGGCGGTGGCGCGGTTCTGCTCGGCGCGGGAACGGGCCGCGAGCGCGAAGACGGACCCCGGCGAGCGGCTGCTCTCGATGATCCGCAGCGGCCTGCCCACCGGTCCCGGCGACGAACTGTGCGTGCTGCTCTACGAACTCGGCACGATCGCCCGCCGCGATCCCGTGTACGCCGCCCGGCACATCACGCTCTACGAGCAGCAGGTCCGGATCTACACCGGCATCCTCGAAGCGGGTGCCGCCACCGGCGAATTCACCCTGACCGCGGACGCGGTGTCGATCGCGCGGAACCTCGTCGCACTGGAAGACGGCTACGGCCTGCACCTCACCCAGGCCGTGCCGACGCTGGAAACCTCGACCGCCGAAGCGATGTTGCTCTCCTACGCCCGCACCGCGACTTCGAACCCCTTGGAGGACCGTCCATGACCCGCGCCCGCGATCTGGGTATCCCGCTGCCCGGCCGGACCGGCGAGCTCAACGCGCTCACCGACGTCCCCGGCGTCGAGGTCGGCTTCACGACACTCGTCGAAGGCGATTCGGTGCGCACCGGTGTCACCGCCGTCCTGCCGCGCGGACGTGGGGACTTCGCCGTGCCGTGCGCCGCCGGGACGTACGCCCTCAACGGCAACGGCGAGATGACCGGCACCGCTTGGCTGGCCGAGACCGGGTCGCTGACCCTGCCGGTGCTGATCACCTCCACGCACGCCGTCGGCGCGTGTCATCGTGGCGTGATCGACTGGGTGGTGCGCGAACGGCCCGACGTCGCGGCCGAATGGCTGCTGCCGGTGGTCGCGGAAACCTGGGACGGCTACCTGAACGACAGCACCGCGCCGACCGTCCACGGTGGACACGCGATCGCCGCGATCGACGCCGCGAGGACCGGGCCGGTGCGCGAAGGCTCCGTCGGCGGCGGCACCGGGATGACGTGTTACGGCTTCAAGGGCGGCACCGGCACGGCCTCCCGCGTCGTGTCCTATGGGGACGACGAGTACACCGTGGGTGCGTTGGTACAGGCCAACTTCGGCTCGCGCCGTGAGCTCACCGTCGCGGGCGAGCACGTCGGCCTGGAACTCGGGGCCGACAACCCGATGGAGGAGGAATGGTCGGCGCCGTCGGGCGCGGGTTCGGTGATCGTGATCGTGGGGACCGACGCTCCCCTGCTGCCCGGCCAGTGCACGTCGCTCGCGCGCCGGGTCCCGCTCGGTCTCGCCCGCACCGGCACCACGGGCTCGCATTTCTCCGGTGATCTCTTCCTCGCGTTCAGCACGGCGAATCCCGGCGCGCTCACCAGCCGGTTCCCCCGGACGGAAGAGGCCGAGTACGAGAACCTCCGGTTCATCCCGTGGGGCAGGCTCGACCCGTTCTTCGAAGCCGTGGTGCAGGCGACCGAGGAGGCGGTGCTCAACGCGCTGTTCGCGAACGAGGAGATGACCGGCCATCGGGGTCACCGGGTCCCCGCGGTGCCGGAGGCGCGCTGGCGCGGCTGATCCGCGTCGCGCAGACCTCGTCGGGGAGCGAGTCGAGCAGACGATGGAAATAGCCCTCTTCTTCCACCGGCATTCGAGACCTATCGGCCAGGCGCAGGAGCGGTCCGAGCACTGCCCGCCCACGCGCGAGCGGGCCAGGCACTGAACTGGCAGTTCGTCGTCCACGATCTGCGCCGGCTGCGGAGCAGCCGTGGGCTTCGGCTGAGCGTGCCGACCGAAATCCTCGTCGGCGGCCGGGACGTCCTCGTGCCGGAGGCCTTCCTGCGCGGCGGCGAGCGGTACGCGGACGACCTGCGCGTCCGCGTACTCGAAGACTGCGGGCATCTCATTCCCGAGCAGCGGCCCGATGCCGTCGTATCCGCCGCCCGAGCCCTGTTCGCCCACAGCCGGGAGCGCTACTGAGCCGATACCCGGACCTCGGTACGGTGCGCGCGGATCCGCCTGCCCGCCCGGCGGGCCCGCTCGACCCACACGCTGCGACCGGCTTTCAGCATCTGCTCGGTCCGGTAGTCCGCCTCGGCCAGTACTTCGGCGAGCAGAGCGTCGTTGCTGTTCATCATCGTTTCCCCTCAGGAACTCACTACCTCTTTCGGTAGTGACCAGATTCGTCCTGAGGGGTGGCCTCCGGCATCGGGTGATCACCTACATACCGGCGCGGATCGACCCCTTACCCTTGCTCACCGCCTGTTCGGAAGCCGTAAGGGGTCGCCAGGTCAGAGCCAGTCCGCCTCGATGCCGCGCGCCCGCAACGTCTCCAGCGCCTCGTCGTTGCCCGTGTAGAGCAGCGTCATCGACTTCAGCTTGGGAAAGTGCTCGAGGTCGGCGAACTCGTCGACGTCGAACAGCCCGTCCTCGCCATCCCAGTTCGGCGCGATCTCCAGGTAGATCTCGTTGCCGCCGTCCATCTCGAGCTCAGTGACGTTCTCCGCGAGCTCGACGGGAACCTCGAGCGCGTCGAAGTAAGCCAGAGCCTCGGATACCGCCTCGACGCTCCCGTCGTCGTAGCTGAAACCCTGCTCGGCGGCGTACTCCCGCAGGCTGAACCTCGGCAGGAGTTCCTGGTTGTACATCAGCTCCTGGACCACGGCGATCTTGAAGTTGCGGTCGCAGAACTGGATCGACTTGCTCATGCCGCGAACCCTATAGGCGGTGACGACACCGCCTATAGGGTTCGAACACACCCTCGGACGGCTACCGAGCACCTGCACGATGTGGCTATGATCGGCTCGTGGTGCGATTCCACGGTGTGGCCGTATAGTCGGCCGGTTCCGCCGAGGGGGTGGAACGACCCGGTGTGATTCCGGGGCCAGGCGGTGAGACCCCGCGTCCCTGTGTCCGGCCGTCGCCGGGCTTCCTGGGTACGCGTCAAAGCGGGGTGTTGAATCATGTTCACTGGGCGAATCGGCGAGCTTGGAGCCATCGAACAGATCAAGGGCGACGTGCTGCATGTGCGGGCGCCGAAGAGCGCGGACCGCGTCCACGACGGCGGATCGGCGTGTGTCAACGGAGTACGGCTCACCGTACGGCCGGTCGACGGTCTCCTGGAGGCGGTGCTCTCCACGGAAACCCGGCGCCGGTCGACGTTCGACGCGCTTGCCGCCGGGGACCCCGTCAACGTCGAGACGCCGCTTCAGGTCGGCGACCCGCTGGACGGCCACCTGGTCCAGGGCTACGTCGACGCCGTCGGCAAGGTGATCCGGATCGACGACGAAGGCGGTGCCCGCCGGATCTGGCTCCGGCCGCCGCAGCGTTTGCTGGACAGGCTGCTCGCGAAGTCCCCGATCGCCCTCGACGGCGTCAGCGTGACCATCGCCGAGGTACTGCGTGACCGGATTTCGGTCGTGCTGCTCCCGATGACCCGCTCGGCCACCACACTCGGCGATCTGAAGGCCGGAGACCGGGTGAATCTGGAACTCGACCTGGTCGGCCGTCTGGCGGAGAAGGCCCATCCTTCGGCGGTGGGCAAGGCATTGCCCCGGCTACCGTGGGCCGGTCGCGTCGACGGGCGCTCCGGTGTGGAGAAGGTACTGCGCCAGCTCGCCGCCGGTGGCGGTGTCATCGTCTGGGACCCGGAAACCGAAGGCGAGGGAGACGTCATCTTCGCCGGCGCCCGGCTCCGGCCCGAATCGTTCACCTTCCTGCTGACCGAGGTCTGCGGCTTTCCCGCGGTGCCGTGCGCGCCGGAAGTGCTGCGGCGCCTCGAAATCGCGGCGATGCCCGGTGAAGGCGACCGGCAGGGAACGGCATGGTCGATACCGGTCGACCTGGCCGCGGGCACGGGCACCGGCGTCTCCGCGGCCGAACGCGCCGCCACGGTGCGGAAACTGGCCGATCCGGACGCGACGGCCAAGGACTTTCTGCGTCCAGGGCACGTGTTCCCGCTCGCCGCCCGGCCGGGCTTGCTCGCAGACCGGTCCGGGCACACCGAAGCGACCGTCGCGTTGTGCGCCGCCGCAGGCCTTCCGCCGGTCGGCGTCTGCTGCGAAGTGATGAACCCCGACGGCACGATGGCGGGCAGCGCCGACCTCGAAGTGGCGGCGCTGCGCTGGGGAATGCCTGTGGTGGATATGGCTGATCTGAAAGCGTGGCTCTGACGCAGGACGGCCCAGGGACTCTAGAGAGCCCTGGGCCGTCCGAGCGGGCAGACGGCTACCAGCCGCGCTCGGCCAGCCGGTGCGGCTCGGGCACATCCGAAACGTTGATGCCGACCATCGCTTCCCCGAGGCCGCGCGAGACCTTCGCGATGACGTCCGGGTCGTCGTGGAACGTGGTGGCCTTGACGATCGCCTCGGCGCGCTGCGCCGGGTTGCCCGCCTTGAAGATGCCGGAACCGACGAACACGCCTTCGGCGCCGAGCTGCATCATCATCGCGGCGTCGGCCGGGGTCGCGATACCGCCCGCGGTGAACAGCACGACGGGGAGCTTGCCCTTCTCCGCGACCTCCTTGACGAGGTCGTACGGGGCCTGAAGTTCTTTCGCCGCAACATAAAGCTCGTCCTCGGGCAGCGAGGAGAGGCGACGCAGCTCCGCGCGGATCTTGCGCATGTGCGTGGTCGCGTTCGAGACGTCGCCGGTGCCGGCCTCGCCCTTCGAACGGATCATCGCCGCGCCCTCGTTGATCCGGCGCAGCGCCTCACCGAGGTTGGTCGCACCACAGACGAAGGGCACGGTGAAGGCCCACTTGTCGATGTGGTTCTCGTAGTCGGCCGGGGTCAGCACCTCGGACTCGTCGATGTAGTCGACGCCGAGCGACTGCAGCAGCTGCGCCTCGACGAAGTGGCCGATGCGGGCCTTCGCCATGACGGGGATCGAGACGGCCTCGATGATGCCGTCGATCAGATCCGGGTCGCTCATCCGGGCGACGCCGCCCTGCGCGCGGATGTCCGCGGGGACCCGCTCGAGCGCCATCACCGCGACGGCGCCGGCGTCTTCGGCGATCTTCGCCTGCTCGGCGGTGACCACGTCCATGATCACACCGCCCTTGAGCATCTCCGCCATGCCGCGCTTGACCCTGGCGGTGCCGGTGAGCGAGATGGTGGCCGTGTTCGTGGAGTCGTCAGACACTGCTGGACCTTTCGGAAAGCGCGCGAAGTGGGATGACACCTCCGAGAGTAGGCCGCTTTTGGACCTCTGAAGCAGGCCAGTTCGCGGCGATTTCAGCAGTCCACTGGGTGATCTGGCGCGCACCCGACCCCGCCAGGGATCAGCGAGCCAGTCCCTGTTCGAAGGCGAACAGGCCGTCCGGGTCGTACTTGCGCGCCACCCGCCGCAGCCGCGGCAGGCTTTCGCCGTAGTACGCCTTCGCCCAGTCCGGCATCTCCGGGTCGATGTAGTTGACGTACCCGGCCTGCCCGTACTCCCGGCCGAGCTCGTCCCGCACCCGGCCGATCTCCTGCCGCGCCTTCGCGACGCCACCGTCCAGGCCGCGGGTGATCTGGATGCTGCCCAGTGCCGACCGGTGCGGGAAGCACGACTCGCCCGACGGCACCCGCGCGATCGCGCCGCCGTACGTGTCCACGATCGAGTACAGCTGCGGATCACTCGTCAGCAACGCCGCCAGCGCGCCGGGGTCGGGCACCGGATGGGTCAGCATCCTCGAAGTGGCCACGTACTCCCCGCGCTGATCGACAGCGGCGGGAAACTGGACCTCCTCGGCGAAGGAACGCATGGTGGCGAGGTGGCCTTGTTCCTTCACCTCGCGGGTGAGCGGCTCGGTGCCGACCCGGCGGACGAGGTCGTCGAGCAGCGGATTCAGCTGCACGGCTCGCCCCACGAAACAGCCACCGCAGTTCACCGCGGCCGATCCGAGGCCCATCCCGGACCACAGTTCGTCCGGCATCGCGGGCTGCCATTCCTGCCACGCCGCGACCAGGTCGGCGAGTACGGCGGGCGGGAAGGTCAGCGTGAAGTTCGTCAGCGTGCGCGCGGGCTCGGTCTTGAAAACGAACGACGTGACGATGCCGAAGTTGCCACCGCCGCCACCACGCAACGCCCACAGCAGGTCCGGCGCGGTCTCCGCCGACACCAGGCGCAGCTTCCCGTCCGCGCCGACGAAGCGCACGGACTCGACCCTGTCGCAGGTCAGCCCGTATTTACGGCCCAGGACGCCGATCCCGCCGCCGAGGGTCAGGCCCGCGATGCCGACCTGCGGGCAACTGCCCGCGGGCAGTGCGCGGCCCGCCGCCGCCAGCGCCTCGTACACCCGGCCGAGTACCGCGCCCGCGCCGATCGCCGCCCGTCCACCGGGCAGGATCTCGACGCGCGAAAGCCGCGACAGATCGACGATGAGCCCTCTGTCCACTATGGAATAGCCGACGTAACTGTGCCCGCCGGAGCGGGCCGCGATCGGAATCCGCAGCCTGGCCGCGAAATCCACACAGCGCCGGACGTCGTCCTCGTTCGCACATACTGCGACACCGGCAGGCAGCCGATGGTCGTACAGCGAAAAAAATCCGAGCCTCGCCTTGTCGTAGCCGGGGTCTCCCGGCCGGAACAGCGTGCCCGCCAATCTGGCGCGCAGCCGCTCCCATTCGTCCCCGCCGTCGGGCAAGGGCACCGCCGCGAGCACCGGGACCGCGCCTGCCAGCCGTAACACCGTTCGCCTGTCGAGCTCCATCGCTCATCCCCCACCGTCGGATTCGGTTCGGATTCGCCTCCGGGTGTCCGCCATCGAGCATAACGGCGCGTCGACATTCGGGGGGTCCCTCGCCGGTCACCTTGCCGCGATGGCCGTCGCGGGTGTGTGATCGAGGACACACTTGTACGCGTCATCGCGTGGTGAGGAGACCGGCATGGCCGACAAACAGAGCAAGAACGGAGACTCCGGGGCCGCCGTCGCTGTGGACGACCCGGCGAAAGTACGCAACGTCGTCCTGGTCGGCCCGTCAGGATCAGGCAAGACGACACTCGCCGAAGCACTGCTCGCCGCGTCCGGCACGGTGACGCGGGCGGGCTCCGTCGTGGAGGGGACCACGGTCTGCGACCACGACCCCGCCGCGGTCCGGCAGCAACGGTCGGTCGGCCTTTCGGTCGCGCCGGTGCTGCACCAGGACCACAAGATCAACCTCATCGACACCCCCGGCTACGCCGATTTCGTCGGCGAACTACGTGCCGGGCTCCGCGCCGCCGACGCGGCGCTGTTCGTGGTCTGCGCGGCGGAAGGCGTCGACGCGGCCACGGTCGCGGTCTGGGAAGAGTGCGCCGCCGTCGGAATGCCGCGGGCGGTGGTCGTCTCCCGGCTGGACCATCATCGCGCCGACCTCGAAGGCGAGATCGCGGCCTGCCAGGCCGCCTTCGGTTCCGGTGTCCTTCCGCTGTACCTGCCCGCGCGCGACGGGCTCGTCGGGCTCATCACGCGCCGCTACTTCGACTACTCGAAGGGCTTCCCGCCAGAGATCGGCGAGCCGGACGGGGACGATCTCGCCCGGATGACCGAGGCACGCAACGAATTGATCGAAGGTGTCATCGCCGAGAGCGAGGACGAGTCCCTGATGGACCGGTACCTCTCCGGCGAGGAGATCCCCGAAGACACCCTGATCGCGGACCTCGAGACCGCCGTCGCCCGCGGCTCCTTCCATCCGGTGATCCCGGTGTGCGCGACGACCGGGATCGGGATCGCCGAAGTCCTCGACGGGATCGTGCGCGCGTTCCCCTCACCGCTGGAGCACGTCCCGCCGGAAGTCACCTCACCCAACGGTGAGCCGCACGCGGGTCTCCGCGCCGACCCCGACGGTCCCTTGGCGGCCGAGGTGGTCCGGACCGCGGTCGACTCCTACGTCGGCCGGGTGTCGCTGGTGCGGGTGTTCTCCGGGACGCTCCGCCCGGAGCGGCCTGTGCACGTCTCGGGCCACGGTCTCACCGAACGCGGGCACGAAGACCACGACGCTGACGAACGGGTCGCGCATCTGTACTCACCGCTCGGCGCGAACCTGCGCGAAGTGCCGTACTGCGTCGCGGGCGACCTCTGCGCGCTCACCAAGGTCGGCTCGGCCGAGACGGGCGACACCGTCTCCTCACCCGAAGAACCGCTGATCATGAAACCGTGGACCATGCCGGAACCGCTGCTGCCGGTCGCCGTCATCGCGAAGACGCGCAGCGACGAGGACACGCTGGCACGCAACCTTTCCCGGCTCGTCGCGGGCGATCCGACGCTGCGGCTGGACCGCAACGCCGAGACCAACCAGCTCGTGCTGTGGTGCATGGGCGAGGCCCACGCCGACGTCGTGCTGTCGCGGCTGCGCGCGGGAGGCGCCGACGTGGACACCGAACCCGTCCGCATCAGCCTGCGTTCGACCTTCGCCGGACCGGGGCGTGGGCACGGGCGGCACGTCAAGCAGTCCGGCGGGCACGGCCAGTTCGCCGTCTGCGACATCGAAGTCCAGCCGCTGCCGAGGGGTTCGGGTTTCGAATTCGTGGACAAGGTCGTCGGCGGTTCGGTGCCCCACCAGTTCATCCCGAGCGTCGAGAAGGGGGTCCGGGCCCAGGCTCAGCGAGGGCTCCTCGACGGCCATCCGCTGATCGACATCCGCGTGACGCTCGTCGACGGGAAAGCGCACAGTGTCGACTCGTCGGACGCCGCTTTCCAGACGGCAGGCGCGCTGGCGCTGAAGGAGGCCGCCGCCGCGGGCAAGATCGCGTTGCTCGAACCGCTCGAAGAAGTGGCCGTGCGGCTTCCGGACGAGCATCTGGGCACCGTGCTGGGTGACCTCTCGTCCCGGCGGGGCCGCGTGCTCGGCACCGAATCGGACGAGGGCGGCCGCACGATCATCCACGCCGAGGTCCCCGCGGTGGAGCTCCTGCGCTACGCCATCGACCTGCGTTCACTGACCTCGGGCACGGCGACGTTCACCCGCAGGCACGCCCGGTTCGAGCCGATGCCGGAAGGAGCGATCGCGACCTAGAACTCGAAGCCGCCTGGCCGGCCGTTCCGGTCCGCCACCAGGCCGGCCAGGGTGGCGACGGCGATTTCGGGCGGCGTGCGGGAGCCGATGTTGAGCCCGACCGGGCGATGCACGCGGGCGATCTCGTCGTCCGGAACCCCCAGCGCCTCGAGCGCGGCCACATGCGGACCGGCGTGACGCGGGTTCCCCAGCACCCCGACCCACCGGGTCGGGCGGTCGAGTACGGCCTTGAGTGCTTCGCCGAGCTCGGGCCGGTTGTGATCGGTGACGACCACGTCGGTGTCCGGTCCGAGTTCCGGCACCGTCGTGAGGGACTCGAAGTCGCCGTCGACGTCCGTCACCCGTGCGCCGTCCGGATCGAACAACACCGGCGTGTAGCCGAGATCCTTGCCGTAGCGCAGAAGGAACGACGCCACCGGCGTCGCGAACACGGCCAGCAGAACGCGATCGCTCACGGTTTCGTCCTCCTAAAGGTCGGGCTCGGCGATTTCGAAGTATTCCGGGAGCCGGGCGGTACCGGCGAGGCCGAAGTAGCGGACCTTCCGGCGACGCCGCAGGTGCAGCGTGTCCCGGACGGCGTCGTTGTGCACGCGCCGCGCGATGACGACCCGGTGCTCGGCGTCGGTGAGCTCTTCGGCCAGTGGCGGCGGCAAGGTCGTGCGGTCGACACGCGCCAGCCTCAGCGTCAGCTCGCTCTCTTCGGCTTCGCGATCCGGCCTCTTCGCCCGCTCGGCACGCTCGGCCAGCGCGCGCAGTTCCTCGTCTCCCAGGATCGCGGCGGCCGCCCTGGCGACGACGGCGCGCCGCGCGAGAGCCGCGTCCAGCGCCGCCCAGCCCGCGTCCGTGCGGACGTGCAGCCGGTCCAGCCGGTTCGCCGTGGCGAGCAGGAACAACCCGCCCAGCACCACGATCGCGGCCGCCAGACCGCCGATCCACACCCAGGTCGTCATCGGCTGAACTCGCGTTCCCCCGCGCCGACCCGCCGGGGATCGGCGGCGATCGCCGTCTCGTACACCCGCAGGACCTGCGTGGTGACCACGGACCAGTCGAACATCGCGACCCGTTCCCCCGCGGCCGCTGCCAGCGAGGCCCGGCGTGCCGGGTCGCCGAGCAGCTCGCGCAGCCCGTCGGCCAGCGCCGCCGCGTCGCCGGTTTCGGTCAGCATCCCGGCCTTGCCGTCGTCGAGGACCCGGCGGAACGAGTCCAGCCCGCTCGCCAGCACCGGGGTGCCCGCCGCCATCGCCTCGGTGAGGATCATCCCGAAACTCTCGCCGCCCGTGTTCGGCGCGCAGTAGACGTCGACGCTGCGCAACGCACGCGCCTTCGTCGCGTCGTCGACCTGGCCGAGCAGGTCGATATGCGGCGCCAGTTCCGGGCCCGCCTCGCGGCGCAACTGGTCGGCGTCGCCACGGCCGACGACCAGCAGCCGCAGCTCCTCGAACTCCGGCAGCAGCATCCGCAACGCCTCCAGCAGCACACTCATCCCCTTGCGGGACTCGGTGTACCGCCCGACGAACCCGACGGTGCCGCCCGCTCGCGGATAGCCGTCCAGCGGGAGCGCGCGGGAGAAGAAGTCGACGTCGACGCCGTTGGGCACCTCGACCGCGTCACCGCCGGCGTGCTCGACCTGGACCCGGCGGGCCAGCGCCGACACCGCGATCCGCGCGGTGATCTTCTCCAGCAGCGGCCGCAGCACCGGCTGGAACGCGGCGAGCGTGCGCGAACGGGTCGTCGCGGTGTGGAAGGTCGCGACGATCGGCCCGTCCGCGACCTTCAGCGCCAGCAGGGAAAGGCTCGGTGCGGCGGGTTCGTGCAGGTGCAGGACGTCGAAGTCGCCGTCGCGAATCCACCGCCGCACGCGGGCGTAGGACACCGGGCCGAACTGCAGCCGCGCGACCGAGCCGTTGTACGGGATCCCTAGCGCCTTCCCCGCGGGGACCACGAAATCCGGCACGTCGGAGTCTTCGTCCGCCGGAGCGAGGACCGAGACCTCGTGCCCGCGCGCGAGAAGCGCCTTCGCGAGATCGATGACATGGCCCTGCACACCGCCCGGCACGTCGAACGAGTACGGGCAGACGATCCCGATCTTCATGACCCGCGCCTGAGCCATCGGCTCAACTCGCTTCGCCGAGGGCGGCTTGTTCCCCGGCTTCGAAGTCGGAGAGCCAGAACTTCTGCATCATGTGCCAGTCGGCCGGATGCGCGGCGATGTCACCGGCGAAGATGTCCGCCAGCGCCTGGGTGGCCGCCGGGACCTCGGACCGGTTCGTGACGCGGATCCGCGGATGCAGCCGGATCTGCCAGCCGTCCTCGGTGAACCAGCAGCCCGCGGGGATCAGCGCGGCACCGGTGGTGGCGGCCAGCCGGGCCGGTCCGCCCGGCATCCGGGTCTGCTCGCCGAAGAACTTGACCGGTACCCCGGAGTTCGTCAGGTCCCTGTCCCCCACCAGGCAGATCGCCTTGTTCTCCCGCAGCCGCTTCAGCAGCACGCGCATCGCGGAGCTGTCGCCGGTCAGCGGCACGATCTCGAAACCGAGAGATTCCCGGTAGGACACGAACCGCTGGTACAGCGACTCGGGTTTCAGCCGCTCCGCGACCGTGGTGAAACCGCCGAGATAGTCCGCGAGCCAGACGCCGGCGGCGTCCCAGTTCCCGCTGTGCGGCAGCGCCATCACCGCGCCGTTGCCCTCGGCGAGGGCCGCGTCGAGGTTCTCCACCCCGGTGATCGACTGGGCGACCTTGCGGCTGACCTCCTTGTGGTCCATCGAGGGCAGCCTGAACATCTCGTGCCAATAGCGCGCGTAGGAGCGCATCGCGCGGCGGGTCAGTTCGTCGAGTTCGACGCCGTCGGCCTGCGGTACGACCCTGGCGAGGTTGCTCCGCAACTGACGCACGCCGCCGCCGTCACGCCGGACGGCGAGATCGGCGCCCAGTCCGAAGGTCACCGCGCCGGCCGACTCCGGCAGCCAGCGCGCGAGCCGCCAGCCCGCCGCGTAGCCGAAGTCGCCGAGCCGCTGGGAGAACCCGCTCATGCCCCGCCCTCCGCGGCGGGTGGCGCGGCCGCCTTGGCCGCCCGCGCCGCCTTGGCCACCGCGGCCGTCCGCTGCAGCAGGGTGATCGCCGAGAGCACCGCGAGCAGCCAGAGCGTGATGTCCACGGTGTACGGAACGCCCAGACCATGCAGTCCGGTTCCCACCAGGGCGATGATCAGCCGTTCGGCTCGTTCGACGAGCCCGCCGTCCGCTTCGAGCCCGGAAGCCTCGGCCCTGGCCTTGACGTACGAGATGACCTGCGCCAGCACCAGGCAGATCAACGCGGCGGCCGCGGCCGGGCGGTTGTCGTCGTGGACGAAGCACCACCACGCGATCGCGGCGAACAACGCGCCGTCGACCAGTCTGTCGCAGGTCGCGTCGAGGACGGCCCCGAACGCCGTGCCGTACCCGCGGGCGCGGGCCATCGCGCCGTCGAGCAGGTCCAGCATCGCGAAGCCCCAGACGGTGAAGGTGCCCCACAGCAGCATGTCGTTGGGAAAGAACCCGAGTGCGCAGAGAACCGCCCCGGCCGTGCCGATGACGGTCATCGCGTTCGGGGTCAGACCGGCGCGCACGAGCACCTTCCCCATCGGGTCGGTGACGCGGGAAACGGAGGCGCGCGCGAAAATGTTGAGCATCGGTTCTTCAGGTGCACCTAAGCAGCAGGGTCGGGTGGCCGCTCGAAGCCTATCCACCCGCACCGACACCCGTCGTCGCGCCCGCCCCTGGAGCGGCTCCCGGTCAGTCCGCTTTGGCCAGTTCGGCCGTCTCCCCGATGTCCGCGAATGACTCTTCGCGCAGCGCCAGTTCCGCCTCCGCGGCAGCGCATTTCGGCGACAGCCGCCCCAGCACGGCGGCACTGATCTCCCCCAGCGCCGTCACCTGTTCGGGGGTCAGCGGATCGAAAAGACTCTCGCGGACCGCCTCGACGTGCCCTGGCGCGGCTTCCTCCAGCGCGGCGAAACCCTCGGCGGTGAGCACCGCCCAGGAACCGCGTTTGTCGGTGGGACAGGACTCACGACGCACCCAGCCGTTCGCCTCGAGCCGCGCGACCGCGTGCGAGAGCCTGCTGCGCGACGCCTTGCGCGCGTCGGCCAGTTCGCTCATCCGCAGCTTGCGGTCCGGTGCTTCGGACAGGGCGACGAGCACTTCGTAGTAGGTGTGGGGCATGCCCGCCTCGTGCTGAAGCTGGCCCTCCAGATGCGCTTGCAGCATCCGCGTGGCCGCGGAGAAGTCACGCCAGACTTTTTGCTCCTCGTCGGAGAGCCATCGGGGTTCGGACATGAGACCCATACTACCCCTGGTTGAACGCTCAACCAAACTGCGCTACAGTCATTGTTGAGCGCTCAACCAGACGAGGGTTCACCACAGACTCACACAGACTTTGGAGACCGACTCTCATGACCACCACCGAGATCCCTGGCTACGTCGCAGGCAAGTGGACGATCGACACCGCCCACTCCGACATCGCCTACACCGTGAAGCACCTCGGCCTGGCGAAGTCACGGGGCAACTTCACCGCCTTCACCGGTGAGGTCGTCACCGCCGACAACATCCTCGACTCCTCGGTGACCGTCGAGATCGACGCCTCGTCGGTCGCCAGCGGTGTCGACGGGCGTGACACGCACCTCAAGTCCGAGGACTTCTTCCACGTCGACGAGCACCCGGTCATCACCTTCCGCTCGACCGGCATCCGCGAGGACGGCGGCGACTACGTCATCGACGGTGAGCTCACCTGGCGCGGCAAGACCGTCCAGGTCTCGCTCGAAGCCGAGTTCAACGGCATCGGCACCAACCCGTCGAACAACAACGCCACCACCCTCGGCGTCTCGGCCAGCGCGACCGTGAACCGCCGCGACTTCGGCATCGGCCCGGAGGGCAACGCCTTCCTGTCCGAGAAGGTCAAGATCGACATCGAGCTGCAGGCCGCGCTCAACGCCTGAGGCCCCGCTCCCCGAAGTACGTGAAGGCCCCCTTCATTGCGCTAGGCGCAATGAAGGGGGCCTTCACGTACTTCAAGTGTCAGCCCGAGTTACCAGGCGTCCGCCAGCAGCTGCCGGGTCTCCCCCAGCAGCTGCGGCAGCACCTTCGTATGCCCGATCACCGGCATGAAGTTCGCGTCGCCACCCCACCGCGGCACCACGTGCTGGTGCAGATGCGCGGCGATTCCCGCGCCGGCGATCACACCCTGGTTCATCCCGATGTTGAACCCGTGCGCCGAGGACACCTCACGGATCACCCGCATCGCGTGCTGGGTGAACTCCGCCACCTCGACGGTCTCCTCCGCCGTCAGATCCGTGTAGTCCGCGACATGGCGGTACGGCACGGCCATCAGGTGACCGGGGTTGTACGGGTACAGGTTCAGCACCGCGTACACGGTCTTCCCGCGCGCGATGATCAGCGCGTCCTCGTCGCTCTTCTCCGGAAGATGACAGAACGGGCAGCCCTCGTCAGGTTTCTTCGACCCCTGCACGTAGGCGAGCCGATGCGGGGTCCACAGACGCTGCAACGCGTCCGGGACCCCCACTCCGTCCTGTCCGACTACTTCAGGGCCATCGGGGCCCGTCACCGGAGAACCGTCTCCAAGCCCGCCACCGTCGGCGAGGAGTTCTCACGGCGCTGGACCCAGCCGGCGATCGCCTCGACCGCGTCGGCCACCGAAACACCGTTGATCTGGCCGCCGTCACGGAACCGGAACGACACCGCGCCCGCCTCGACGTCCTTCGCGCCCGCCAGGAGCATGAAGGGCACCTTCTGCGTGGTGTGGGTGCGGATCTTCTTCTGCATCCGGTCGTCGCTCGCGTCGACGTTGACCCGGATTCCCTTGGCCCGCAGCGCCTTCTCGACCTCGCGCAGGTGGTCCACCTGGCCCTCGGTGATCGGGATGCCGACCACCTGGACCGGCGACAGCCACGCCGGGAACGCGCCCGCGTAGTGCTCGGTCAGCACGCCGAAGAACCGCTCGATCGAGCCGAACAGCGCACGGTGGATCATCACCGGGCGCCGGCGGCTGCCGTCGCCCGCGGTGTACTCCAGCTCGAACTTCTCGGGCAGCATGAAGTCCAGCTGGATGGTCGACATCTGCCAGGTGCGGCCCAGCGCGTCCTTCGCCTGCACGGAGATCTTCGGCCCGTAGAACGCCGCGCCGCCAGGGTCCGGCACCAGTTCCAGTCCGGAGTCGACGGCGGCGGTGCGCAGCACCTCGGTCGCCTCGTCCCACACCTCGTCCGAACCGATGTACTTCTCGTCGTTGCGAGTGGACAGTTCGAGGTAGAAGTCGTCGAGGCCGTAGTCGCGCAACAGGTTCAGCACGAAGTCCAAAAGGGACTTCAGCTCACCGGGGACCTGCTCCAGGGTGCAGAAGATGTGCGCGTCGTCCTGCGTCATGCCGCGCACGCGGGTCAGCCCGTGGATCACGCCGGACTTCTCGTAGCGGTACACCGAGCCGAACTCGAACATCCGCAGCGGCAGTTCCCGGTAGGAACGCCCGCGCGAACGGAAGATCAGGTCGTGGAACGGGCAGTTCATCGGCTTGAGGTAGTAGTCCTGGCCGGGCTTGCGGACCGTGCCGTCCTCGTTGTGCTCGGCGTCGAGGTGCATCGCCGGGTACATGCCGTCGCGGTACCAGTCGAGGTGCCCGGAGGTCTCGAAGAGCGCGCCCTTGGTGATGTGCGGCGAGTAGACGAAGTCGTACCCCGCCTCCACGTGCCGCTGACGCGAGTAGTTCTCCATCTCCTGCCGGATGATCCCGCCCTTGGGGTGGAACACGGGCAGCCCCGAGCCGATCTCGTCGGGGAAGGAGAACAGGTCCAGCTCGACACCGAGCTTGCGGTGGTCGCGCCGCTCGGCCTCGGCGAGGCGCTCCAGGTAGACGTCCTGTGCCTCGGAGGACTCCCACGCGGTGCCGTAGATCCGCTGCAGCTGCGGGTTCTTGTCGTCACCGCGCCAGTACGCCGCCGCGACACGGGTCAGCTTGAACGCCGGGATGAACTTGGTGGTCGGCACGTGCGGGCCGCGGCAGAGGTCGCTCCACACGCGCTCCTTGGTGCGCGGGTCGAGGTTGTCGTAGATGGTCAGCTCGCCGCCGCCGACCTCCATCACCTCGGAAGTGTCCACATCGGACTTGATGTCGACCAGTTCGAGCTTGAACGGCTCGTCGGCCAGTTCCTTCTTGGCCTCGTCGACCGAGTCGAAGACGCGGCGGGAGAACTGCTGCGCGCCCTTCACGATCTGCTTCATGCGCTTTTCGAGCGCCTGCAGGTCTTCCGGGGTGAACGGGGTGTCGACGGCGAAGTCGTAGTAGAAGCCGTCCTTGACCGGCGGCCCGATGCCGAGCTTCGCCTGCGGGAACTGCTGCTGCACCGCCTGGGCGAGCACGTGGGCGGCCGAGTGGCGGATGACGCTGCGGCCGTCGTCGGTGTTCGCCGCGACGGCTTCGACCTCGACGTCGGTCTCCGGAGCCCAGGAAAGGTCACGGAGGTTGCCCTCGGCGTCGCGCACGACGACGATCGTGTCCGGCCCCTTCGTCGGCAGCCCGGCTTCGCGGACCGCGGAGCCCGCCGTAGTGCCCGCCGGTACCACCACGCGCGAGGCGGTTGCGGCTGCTACTGACGACGGCTGGGACACGATGGACTCCTCGCGGTGAAAGCGGATGGTTCCCGTGATGTTAGTCGTCAGGTGCGGCGCGGCTCACGCGCATTACCCCTAACACCACGAAGGCCTCCTTCCCATCGGAAGAAGGCCTTCGCGTATCGAGCGGCGAGGTCAGACGGTCTCGACGACCTCGTCGAAGTCCAGCCGCGGCAGGCGGTCGAACCAGGGGTTGTCGCCCGGCTTGCCGACGTTGATCACGACGAGGGACTTCCACGCCTTGTCCGCGAAGAACTCCTTGTCGATGCCTTCGGCGTCGAAGCCGGTCATCGGGCCGGCGGCCAGCCCCGCGGCGCGGACGCCGATGATGAAGTAGCCGACCTGCAGCAGCGCGTTGAGCTTGGCGGTCTCGACGCGGGCAGCCTCCTCGGCGAACAGATCCTTGGCGCCGGGGAAGTGCGGGAAGGTGCGCGGGAGGTTCTCGTGGAACTCGGTGTCGGCGGCCAGCACCACGGTCACCGGCGCGGCCTCGGTCTTGGCGCGGTTGCCCTCGGCCATCAGCGGGGCGAGGCGCTTCTTGCCCTCTTCGGTGCGGATCACCAGCGCGCGCAGCGGCTGGTTGTTCATCGACGTCGGGGCCCACTTGACCAGTTCGTAGATCGCGCGGATCTGCTCGTCGGTCACCGGCTCGTCGCTGAAGCTGTTCGCGGTGCGGGCCTCGCGGAACAGCAGGTCCTGAACGTCCTGCGGGAGGTTCAAGGCTTCGGTCGGCTCAACGCTGGTGGTCATGGGTGGATCTTCCTTCCGTTCGCGTCCTGTACTCGCCTCAACCTAGTTGAGCGCTGAACTATTTCTCGCTCAACTACCTCTGCGTGTGCGGTCGATCACAACGAACGGCCGCCGTCCCGGAGGACGGCGGCCGTCGGGCCGATGCGGCGAAAGGTCAGTAAGCCCCTCGTCCCTGCACCACGGCCCGGAAGGTCTTCCAGAGGATCACCAGGTCGAGGGCGAGGGACCAGTCCTCGACATAACGCAGGTCGAGGCGGATGCTCTCGGCCCAGCTGAGGTCGCTGCGGCCGCTGACCTGCCAGAGCCCGGTCAGCCCCGGCTTGACCAGCAGACGGCGGCGCGCGTCGGGAGCGTACTTCGCGGTCTCCTCCGGCAACGGCGGACGGGGACCGACGAGCGACATCCGGCCGCTCACGACGTTGAGCAACTGTGGCAGCTCATCGAGCGAGTACCGGCGAAGCATCGTGCCGACCCGCGTGACCCGCGGATCCTTGCGCATCTTGAACAGCGGTCCCGCGCCCTCGTTGTCCGCCTGGAGGTCCTGCTTGAGCTTGTCGGCGTTCGTGACCATGGTGCGGAACTTGAGCATGGTGAAGGTGTGGCCGTCGCGGCCGACGCGGCGCTGCCGGTAGATCACCGGGCCCCGGTCGTCGAACTTGATCGCGACCGCGATCGCCAGCAGCAGCGGGGAAACCAGGGTGAGCAGCAGCGCGGAACCGCAGCGGTCGAGCACCTCCTTGACCAGGCGGCGGCCGCCGGTGAACATCGGCGCGCTGACCCGCAGCAGCGGCATGCCGAGTACGCCGGAGACGTTCAGCCGGGGACCGGCGACCTCCATCAGCATCGGGGCGACCACCATCTCGGCGGAGGTCCCTTCGAGGTCCCAAGCGAGCCTCTGGAGGCGCTTCGGGTTCCAGTGCTGATCCGCGGTCACGGCCACCACCCGGTAGCCGCCACGGCGGACGTGGCCCGCGAGTTCGTCGAGCTTCCCGACGACCGGGACGCCTTCCACCTCGCCGCTCCCCCGCTCCGCGCCGGCGCCGGAGTAGGTGCAGACCGCCTCCACGCGCCAGCCGACATGCGGATCGGCCTTGGTGCGGGCGATGAGATCGGCGACCGTGTCGGGGCTTCCCGCCGCGAGCACCGGGAGCAGGCACTCGCCGAGCCGTCTGCGCCGGTGCAGCACCTGCCTCAGCGCGTACCGCTGCAGGAACATGAAGACCGAGATCATCGGGACGACGATGAAGACCCACGGCTGGACGGCGAGGGCGCCGAAGAGCAGCCCGCCCAGCGCGACGAGAACCGCGGTGGCCACCAGGCCCCGGCCCAGCGTCCGGTACTCCTCTGCGCCTTCGCCCAGCACCCGCGGGCTCCAGGCGCGGCAGACAGACAACCCGAACAAGAAGGCCGCCGCCGTACCGAGCGCGTGCATGTCGTGCGGATCGGATCGATCGATCAAGAAGGCGCTCATCATGATGAGCACGAAGGCCGTGAAAACGTCACTACCGATGACCCAGGCACGGTAGCGCGATTCCCAAGCCGCGTAAGGCGGCCGCGCCGACACGTTGTCGACCGCCGCGGCGTTGCCCGCACCCCTTTGCGGGGGAAGCGGGATCGACTGAAGGTCGATGTGCTGCGGCGTCCCGTTAACGGTGGACGACGGCCGCACCGACTCTTCCATCAGACCTCCCGGAGTGGGGATTCCCGAACGCCAGATCAACACGCTGAGTAAATGAGAGCGATTTCGAAGAGTGATCGATTCTCATGATCACTCAGCGGTTGATGGGGCGACACACGCCAAGGTATCGGCCGCTCTCCAGCCTTCGTTACAAGGATTTCCAGCCACATCCTGCACGGGGATCCGGCAAATGAATGCCACGTTGATAACAAGATGATGACGATGGGTAATAGACCGTATCCCCCGCACAACTACTCAAAGTAGTCACGAATTCGCAGCCCTTCCGGCCACTCGGGGCACCGCGTCCACGATCGGCCGAACAGCCCGGAAAACTCCACAGTGGACGATCCGCGCGAGTCGATCTCCGACCGGTCCACTGTGGATTTCATGCCCCCGGAGCACCGCGGCGAGCCGTCCACGTTCACCGCGAGCGGATCTACCTTGTCAAGCGGTCACCGGAGTGGCGTTTCGTCACATCACGTCAGCGTCACGGCGGACCCTCCGCCGGAGCCGGACGGGTGAGCCGTCCCTCCATGCCCTGCAGCAACTTTCCCCCTGGTCTGGACCTTTCACCGGACGTCACCGTGCCGAGGATCACAATGCCGTCTCGACAGTCCCATCATGTGACGTTTTCACAGCGCGACGGCGGGTCTCCGGCGAATGTCCACATCGGCCGGAACCATCGGCTTCGGGGATCTTCGAACCGGCGGCACCCCACCGCCACCGCCGCGCCGGATGCATTCCGCCGCATCGGCGGCCCTGTCCGCGACGGCAGAAGTACCGTCCCCACATAACCCGCGTCCGACCTGGGGATCGAATGCGTCCGGACGGCCTCCCGCCAACCGTGTCCGAGAATGAATCAAGGCCCCGGACCGATGGTCCAGGGCCTTCATCCGGTGGGCGATACTGGGATCGAACCAGTGACCTCTTCGGTGTGAACGAAGCGCTCTCCCGCTGAGCTAATCGCCCGCTCGCGGTGTTCGGCAGACTCTACCTCACAACTTTAGGGGGCCTGCAAACGGGTGGTTCACGATGACCACACTCCGCTCACCAGCAAATACGGAGCGAACAACCACGAGCTAGCCGGGGTTGTTCCGACCAGGGGGCGCCTGCGACGCGTTTCGACATTCGTGCGACGGTGCTATCGCGTGACGACTAAACCGCGCAGTATGTACATGTGGACTGCCTGCAGGGCGCATGTAGGGCTGCGCGTCGCGCGGGTGATGATGGGGTGACGGAGTAGGGATTCGGGGTCCGATGACCCCATCCGGGTGATCTGCGGCAAAACCGCGTTCCGATCGACCGGCCGAAACGTCACATCATCGCCACTCGGTTCGACCGGGCCGGGAAGGAGACGAAGGGTAGGACGATGCGCAACGATCACGTGACGCTCCGCTCGACGGCGGTGTTCGACCTCCTGGCGCCGCGGACACCCGCGGTTCCGGTCAAGGTGGAACTGCGATACGACACACGCGACCCCTATGCGGTCGTCGCCGCCTTCCGCACCGGCCGCGCCGGCTGGGTCGAGTGGGTTTACGCGCGCGACCTCCTCGCCGACGGCCTCCTGGCCGACGCGGGCGACGGAGACGTACGCATCCGCCCCTCCGTCGAAGACCCCGAGTCCGTCCTCATCGAACTGAACTCGCCGTCCGGGCACGCCATGTTCGAGGCGTCCGCGCAAGAACTGGCCGACTTCCTCGACCGGACCTACGACGTCGTGCTCCCCGGCAACGAGCATCTGTGGGTCGACGTCGACGACGCCCTGACCCACCTGATCCCCAACGATCTGGCCTGATGACGGGCTTGCGAACAGCAAGTGGCACCCCGGTTGCAGAGCCGTTTTCGGGGTCGGATAGTGTTCACACACACCACGGCGACGGGGTGAGGCACAGAACCGCGAGGGTCTGACCTCCAACCAGACCGAGGATGTGCGGATGTAGCGCAGCTGGTAGCGCATCACCTTGCCAAGGTGAGGGTCGCGGGTTCGAATCCCGTCATCCGCTCGGAAGGCCCCTCGGGCCTGTCACGGTGGAGTGGCCGAGAGGCGAGGCAACGGCCTGCAAAGCCGTGTACACGGGTTCGAATCCCGTCTCCACCTCGCGCGATTAGCTCAGCGGGAGAGCGCTTCCCTGACACGGAAGAGGTCACTGGTTCAATCCCAGTATCGCGCACCATCTGTTTTCGCAGGTCTGAAGCCCTGCTCCTCCTCGGAGGGGCAGGGCTTCAGTCGTTCAATGGCGATGACCCTCGGAGTGGTCTCCAGCTGCCCGTCACGGAAAGTGGCGTGCAGGTGCGGGAATCACTCCCCCAGCCTCGTCCGCTCGCTCGGCGTCAGTGCGACCAGCGAGCCGATCCACCGGGTCTCGAGCGCTTGCAGGATCTGACGGCGCATGAGCGGCGTCACGTGGTCGTAGACCCGCGCGATGCCCTTCATCTTCTGCCCTAGCCGTGCTCGCCTGGCGACCTCGGGGATACCGTCCTCGGCCAGCCAGGTGCTGTGGCTGTGCCGCCCTTCGTGGAAGGTGAAGGTCGGCAGGATCGGCTGAACCACTTCCGCAGACCGCGTGTGTTCAGCATCACTGCCATCCCACACTGGGCGCCAGTAGCGGTTGCGGAAGTTCGACCGCCGCAACGGCGCACCTTCGGCGCTGCAGAGCACGAACGGGAAGCTGTGACTGTCCATCAACTCCTCATAGAAGACCGCGATACTCGGCGGCAGCTCCACGCTTCGCGTACCAGCCGGAGTCTTGGTCCGGCCCTTCTTCGCCCGGCCACCCTGTCGTCTCGGCGTCACCGGACGAGTCAGCCGCGGCCCGAGACCGGCCAACCTCGACGTGTCGACCCTGCGGCCGCCTTTGAAGAGCCGCCCGCCGATCTCCTTCAACGGCTCACGGGTCTGAATTGCCCGCGCTTCGTTGTCGTACTCTTGGCGTTGCTGACCGACCAGCTCGCCCCAGCGGTAACCGGTGTAGAAGTCGAGCAACCCGAGCCCGCTCTCATCCAGCCACATCGAGGCACGGAGTGCCTGCACCGGTGTAGCGACGAGGTTCTCGACCTCGAAATCACCCGAGGTGACCCGGATCCCGGCACACGGGTTCGCCGGGATCTTCCTCGCCTTCACCGCCGCACCCAAGATCGTGGAGAACAACGAGAAGATCGACGCCACCGACGAGTACGCGTAGTCCTCGTGCAACTCCGAGAGCCACTTCTCGATCTCGACGTAGCTGTTGAAGATTCCGGCCAGCGGCCAGGACGACCACTGCGGCAGTAGGTGGTTGTCCAGGAAGGACCGGTACTTCGCCAGCGTCGTCGGTTCCAGCCGCGGACCGACCGCGTCCATGAGCTCCTCGGCGAACACGCCGAACAACATCTCCGCTTCCCGAGGGTCCAGCCACAGGTTGCGCCGGATCAGCGCCTCCTGCTCCACACCCCAGGCTTCGGCGGCCTTGTCGCTGTTGAAACCCGACCTGCTCCCCCATGTCCCATCGGGACGTTTGAACAGAGCGCGCCAGCGAGAGAAGGCCCTGCAGCCGGTCCAGCGCACCGTCGAGGTCGCGGTTTGAGCCGACGAGCCGCAGTGTGGTCAGCAGAAGGTCGACGCGTCCGGTCAGTCCTGCCGAGTTGAGTGTTCGCGGCGCCTCGGCCTGGCGGCTCTCGATCCGTCTGTGAACCGTGTCAGCGCCATGTCATCGGGCCGGACGACCATCCCCGGAATGGAGAACGAAAACACGCGGAAGCCTGTGTCCGCCACAGAAGAGGCTCGACAGAGCCGAATCACCGAGCGGTTACTGGCCGACAGGCACTCCTTGCCGCTGTCCATCACGCTGCACCTCGCCCCCGGCGTCCTGATCGTCGCCGCTTACCTGCTCATCGGCGAACCTCTGGCCGAGTCCATCGGCTATCCACCGTTCCTGGGCTGGGCCATCGCCATGCTCCTGGCCCTCCTGCCGTTCGAGCTCGGCCTGCTGCTGTGGCTGGGCCGCCGGCGCAACGGCCGGTTCGCGCTACGTGGAGTGGTGCACTACCTGGACAAGCCACTATCTCGCGGGAAACTCGTCGCCATCGTCATCCCCCTGATCGTGTGGTTCCTTGTGGTGTCATTCGCGTTGACGCCCATGGACAACTTCTTCTACGAGCAGCTGTTCCGATGGGTTCCGTTCGAAGGCGCGGGCGGCGGCGTCACCGACGTCCTCTCCGGATACCCGCACTCGGTCATGGTCATCGCGTTGGCGGTCTGCATCCCCCTGACCGGGCTGGCCTTTCCGGTCATCGAGGAACTGTACTTCCGCGGTTTCCTGATGGGCCGCCTGTCCCGGCTGGGCCGATGGGCGCCGGTTGTCAGCACGGCGCTGTTCTCGCTGTACCACCTGTGGTCGCCCTGGGTGTTCCTGTCCAGGATCATCTTCTTCCTCCCTGGTCCCTGGATCGCCTGGCGAAAAAAGGACCTGCGGGTGTCGATCGGAATGCACGCCGGCCTGACCTTTCTCCTGCAGACCTTCGGCACCATCGCCCTCCTGCTGAACCTCACACCGTGACACCCGGACCGTGCGGGCGGCCACGGCCCGCGGTGGGTGGACAGGAGCGGGGTACGCGCTGTCATGCCGCTGACCGCGCGTCTCGGCGAACGTCCGCTCATGCCGATGAGCGGATACTTCGAGACTCCGTCGGGCGTTCATGATCCCGATTGCGTTTGACGACGCAGGCCAGCGCAGCAAGTCGCCCCAGCAGGTCATCGCCAGCTTGGTTTACCGATAAGGATTTCAGTAAGGTTGGCGTCGCGCATGGCTCGTATGCGGTGCTGGCCACCGTCGATGACGAACCGCGAGTTGCTGTATTCGCGAATCAGGATCGGGTTCTTGACCAGGCTCTCCAGTGCCTGCAAAGCCCATCCGGACATCCCGTCCGCACGAGCAAGGTCGAGTACTTCCTGGCAGAGCTGGTAGTTCTGCTCTAGGCCGGTCGCCTCGGCTTGAGCGATCAACCGGACCGCTGCCATCGTGACTGCGCCCCAATCCCCACTGTGATACCAACAGCAATCCGGCATGACGGCAACGTCGGATCGCTCCCGAGTGGACGTCTTTCCACCCGCCACATCGCGCATGCAGTACTCGTGCCAAGGCAACTCGCGAGGCACCTGGTCCATCGGTATCAAAACATAACGGACCCAATAGATCAGCGGACCGATCTGCTCGCCCTCGAACTCTTCGCAGTGCTGTTCGTCGCCCATCCACCAAGCATGCCGCAACGTGACGCACATGAGGGCTTCGGCTGATTCAGCCCTCTGGCTCCGATGACTTACAGGACAGCGCCACCAGAAAACCAGCCACGGGAAGCCCTATGATCCTGGGCATGGTCATGCCGAGTTGAGTGCGTTGCCGGAGGTCGAGATCGCAGCAGTTCAGCCGAGCTGGAACCGTTGTAGTCCGGCGCGGCCGAGAAGGATGCCCGTTGTTTCGACCATGGCTTGAGCGGCCGGACCGATGCGGTAGCCAGTCAGCCGTCGGCCATTCTGATCTTTGATGCGGGCCGGACGAGTGGTGGCGATCAACGCCGACCGGACCGCTCGCGTTTGCTGCAGGAGGATGTCGTGTACGGAGGCACCGACTTCGTCCGAGAACCAGCGTACGGCCAGTCTCCCGGCATCGAAATACGCGCCGCCTTCCGGGTGCTGGTACTGAGCGTCGTGATCGCAGTACGTGCCTCCGGGATCATGTCGGCGCGTCGAGCGCAGCAGCTGCATGATGGCCGCGACTGGTGGCCCGTCCGGAAGCGGGACGCCATCGGCGAGCGTGACGGTCGATGGCAGGCTTGCGCCGATCGGCAGGTGCAGAAATGCTTGAACTCCACGGCTGCCGCAGGCCATCGCGTTTGTCAGCGAGCAGTGGAAGTGGATGGGGTGAAGCCCCAGCGGTCCTGGCTGCGAGCACTGCCATCCGGCGTCCGGGAACGTGTCGTGCAACGCCAGGTCGAACGCGCCTTCATCCTCGGGCAGCAACCAGGTTCCGACATTCATGGTCCGGGAGCCCGCGTACGCCATCATCCAGATGGTATGTCATGGGCGATCGCCCATGATCCGGTGCACTCCTTCGTACCGATGATCGGATGCCGCATTGTGCGCTTCGGTGAGTTGAAGACACGTGCATCTGTAACTCACATGGTGGTCGTGGTGATACCCCTGTCCGCATCGACTTCAGGTCGTGGACCGACGAGGTGAATGACCATTCAAGCCGATCGGTTGACATCGACATAAGCCGGATGGCGGGCAGCCAGCCTGCGCTGCAGGCCCAGATGCCGGAACTGCCACGCCGCGCCCGCCTGGCGCAGAACGCCGCGACGGTGCGCGTCCGTCAAGAAACGAATGGACCGGAGGGGCATTCTGCGGCCGAGGAACCACCAGAGCCGGGCGTAGCCGAACCATCCCCAGGCTGCCTTGCCCATCGCCACGGCGGCACCGGCGTAGAACGCGCCGAGTGAGCCGACCACCATTCCAGCGGTCGCACCGAAGAAGAACCCGACCGTTCCGAAGAGTCCTCCGGCCAGCACGGCCAGCCCAGCACCCGACACCAGGAAAACCTCCCTGTCGATGGCGAGAACGCCCGTGGGACTCACTGCAGATGGCAGTTCCACGGGGTCACCACTGGTCCCGACCACAACTCCCGACACGACACCGACCGCCAGTCCGATCGCCATGCACGCGTAAGCAGTGGTGTGGTCGCCCCCGAGGTACACCACCGCGGCGATGGTCACCCAGAACCCGATGAGCTGAGTGAACCTGCGAAGAAAGGCCTGCCAGGACCAGGCCAGGCCGCGCGCGGGGCTCTGCGAGTCGCCGAGGAGCCCGACGTTGATGCCTCCCACGAACGCGCCCAGCCCGGCTCGCAAGGCGTGCGGAATTGCCTGGTCGAACCTCCACCACTCGATGTCTGGCGATCCGTTCAGCGTGGTCTGCTGAAAGTGCGCCAAGTTGATCAGCCATCGTTCGGCGCGCTCACCGTCGAGGCCCCGGTACGCGTGTTGCACATAGGCGTCGAAGAGGTGCTCCTCGACGGCGGCAACGTCCGGGAACGCCAGCAGCGACGCCGGATCGGGCAGCGCCGCGTCCAGGTCCCCGGCGGCCGGGTTGTAGAGCTCTCGCGCCATGCTCGCCAGCAAAGGCGTCCGCAACGCTTGCACGACCGGCACCTCAGGAAACTCTTGTAGGGCCTTACGCACGGGACCCCACTGGCCTGCCCTGGCTGGTCCTTCCGACGAGCTCTCCAGGTAGTCGGCCACCTCGCCGGGTTCGAGTGGACACAGCTCGACCCCGGCCGACGCCACGAGCGTCACCTCGCGATCGCCTGGCCGGCACGCCGCCCGGAACTCCTCCGTCCGGCAGGTCACAACGATCCGTTGTCCCGGCGCTTGCAGGAACTGGTTCATCGACCGGATCGTGTCGGGGCGCAGCCGTTCGGCCATTTCGTCGAGGCCGTCAACGATCGGCAAGAGCAGACCGGCGGCGAGCAGGACGTCGAACCGAGTCTTGCCTTCGACGGTCTTGACCCCGAGGAATGGGTGCGCACGGTAGAGCGACTGCCGCAGCCACTCGGCCAGGCTCTCCCGCTCAGGGGCCCACCCGGCTGCCGTCACCATCACGGGAACGGGATCGCCAGCGCGACGCTCGGCGAGCAGATCGAGCATGAACCGCACCCCCAGCGTGGTCTTCCCTGATCCGGCGTCGCCGAGCACGACCAAGCGCCCGCTCGGCACCTTCGGGAACACGGTGGCAAGCATGTGCTCCCCCTCGACCAGTTCCCGAGGAGAATTCGCCCAGGCGTTGTTCGATCGGGATCGCCGGCGGCCGTCTCCGGTCGCGAGGCGGACCAGCGTCGTCCAAGCGGGGAAGAGTTCCGCGTCGGCGAGCCGCAGGTCCACCGGCAGTGGATACGGGTTGTTGAGCCCCCTGACCGCCAGCTCGTGTGCCCACAGCAAGCTGACAGCGTCGGCCAGCCGCGCGGCCAGGGCCTCCGGGTCGCCATCCGCGCGCGGATTCCCCTGGTGTAGGTGAACTCCCCCTTTGATCACACCTGCCTGGACCACGAGTCCCGACACCAGGCCGTCGACGCGGTTCGTCATGCGGGCGCTGGGCCGTGCGCGCTTCATCCTCACGCCTCCTCGCCCGAACGCCTGTCCTCCGATCACCGTCGGAGTCGGTGCGCGGATCGGATGCGTTACCGCACACGCCTCAATGACGGGATGCCGACGGCGCTTGCGATCAACGTCCACGGAAGCGGAAACTGCCGCCATTTGTGGCCGTGTTCGGGAGGGCGGTCACCGCGGGGATGCCCGACGACGGCCCCGCAGCCACCACAGACCACTCGCCACATGACTCACCATCACGACCAGAGCGCTCGCCCACGCCACTCGCTGCACCACGTCGAGAAGCGGACGGCGTACAAGCAGCGAGAGACCCGCGTCATCCGGGTGGAACGCGACCTCGATCCGCTCACCGACATCGAGGTCGAACGTGGTGGAAGTCGTCGACGACCGTCCGCTCGGGCAGGCCAGCACAGCGAAAGAGTCACGACCCCCGTCCCACGTCGACTGCCGGTCGAACCGCTCCACGGCACAGGTCTCGACGTCGCCCCTGGCCGCGAGGGCGTGGCCCGGCGCGATGATGACGAAGCCGATCGCCGCGATCAGGACGGCCACTGCCGAGAGGATGACCGTCGGATGCCGGTCGGACCCGACTACGGCCACCGTCGACGGCACGACGTTCCCGGCGGCGGGCAACGCGCAAACCAAGACCACGAGCACCGGGTACAGCCACGGCACACCAGGCAGAAGACCGGTCAGCCAGGCCAGCCCCCACGCCAGTCCGTACAGCAACGGCATCCCGGCGAACGCCACGGCCAGCCAGCCGATTCTTCCCTTGAGGTTACGAGACAATGCCATCCCTGCTCGAGGTGCTCCGACATCAATCGATCAATGACTTCCGGCGACCAGCTGAGGCGGCGGGTGTGGGCGGCGCGGGTCGGGTCTCCGCAGCGAGGTGGTCTTGCAGTGTGACGGAATTGGTGGACGGCAGACGTGGATCGTGTCATCGGCACCGGTCGAGCATGCCCGACAGCGCGGTCCGTTCCGGCACGGTGATCGACAGCCCGTACCCGGCTTTGACGACGATCCAGTCGGTCGCGTAGGTACACCAGAACGACACCAGCGGCGGCTTCCACTCGTCCGGTGCCTTGTCGCTCTTCTCCTGGTTGATGTTGTCGGTCACCACCAGCAGCTGCGGACGGGTCAGATCATTGGCGAACTGCTCCCGCCTGGCCTGGTCCCACGACTTCGCGCCACTGACCCACGCATGGGCCAACGGCACCACGTGATCCACGTCGACATCGGACGCTTTCCGCCACGTCTCACCGTCATAAGGGCTGCGCCAGAACCCCGACACCGGAGCGCACTCCGCGTCGACCTCGACGTTCTCCCCGGCGCGTTTCAGCACTTCCTCGCGCACGTTGCAACTGCCGGACACGGTCTTCCAGTGCGGAAACTTGTCCCGGTCATACCCGTCCAACACCCCGCGGACCGCGACCCGCAACGTGCCCAGCAGCTTCCGTGCCTCGGCCACGGGAACCGCCTGCTCCGCCCCGACCACCGAACTGCGCTCCGGAGCCGCCGGTGTGGCGCGAGGTACCTCGCACGACGCCACCGAAGCGAACAGTACCGCTCCGATTCCCGCCCGCAGGAACGTCAGCCAGACAGCCTGTCTCTCGCCGACCACGCTGCTTCCTCCCCAACAAGACCCACCTCATGCACCTACAGGGAGCAGTAAACGGGAACCCAGACTTTGGCGTGACTGGCGAACAGCGCAACTTTCCTCTGCAGCTCTACCGGATCTGCCATGCTCACCGCTCCCCACGCTGTGCAGCGTGACCTGCGCCCGAGCCAGGCGACGCCAGCGGCGAGATCTGGGTGCCGCGCCGGGGCACCACCGCTTCTGCGGGGATCGGCACACCCCCCGTCAGGCTGGCGGCGAACGGGGCCCGGAGGTCCGGTAGCCACGCTCGACCACGAACGCGGCTACCAGACCTCCGCCGCGACCGCGTGGGGCCTCCTGCCGGGACTGTGACCGGCGACGTCGACCATCGCCGTGCTCTGGCGGGCACCTCGATGCGGACGTCCTGGAGATTGTTCGTGTGGGCTCCGGTGACGGTGATCGCGCTGGCGGTGGCGGAGTCGACTGCGCGAAACCCGGCATCACTCGTACGCGTACGAGTGATGCCGGGTTTCGCGCAGTCGTCCGACGCGTGCTCGGAGTGGCTATCGCGTGTGCTTGTCCAGTTCGTCCATCGCCTGGTTCGCGGTCTTGCCGACCAGGGCAGGTGTGACGTCGGCGCGTTCCTCGGTGACGGTCTTCACGACGTCGGGCCGTTCGTTCTTGGTGCCGTAGGCGACCATGGCGTCGAAGAGCGCGTTGCTCTGGTCGACCATCTGCTTGGTGACGACGACCGTGTCGCCTTCGTCGGTCAGCACGGAGACGAGTGCTGGTGACAGGGTGGTCATCGTCCTGATGAATTGATCGCGCAGTGCCCTGTCTTTGTTGAAGATGTCCATGATGTCTTTCCCGGTGTCCATGATCACCCGCCCGTAGTGCGTCAGCGCGGGACTGGCGTTGCGCTGCATCAGGTCGCGGACGTGCCCGGCCCCCGCGAGGATGTCGTCGGCGGGGACGTCGATGTCGGGGAACTGGTCCATGTCGGTGTCGCTGATGATGATCGGGATGAAGCAGATGCACAGCAGGAACACGTACTCGTGTTCACGGCCGAGCACGCCGACCTGTTGCCAGGATTGTTGTGCCGCCAGGGTTTCCGGTGTGTTCTGCCCGTACAGATCCCGTGCCGCCAGCACGGTGGCCTGCGCGGCGCTGAAGAACGCCGACGTGGGGACGAGGTAGGTGGTCAGCGCGCGGAAGGCGATCTGCTCGGCCCGGTCCTCGCCGATGGCCTGCGCCATGATGACGTAGGCGCGGTTGGCGATCCCGCTGTTGTAGTGCACACCACCGTTGTCCATACAGGTGTACACGTACTCGTCCATGTGATCCGGTTGCCAGAACTTGGTTTCGTCGTTCCCGTCGTTGCCGTTGTTCGGATCGGCCATGTTCCGGATGACGCCCGCAGCGCTTCCGGCTCCGATCGTCCAGTCGGTGGTGACGACTTTCCCGGTCGCGTGCCGCTGCACCATTTTGCCGAAGATGTCGGCGTAGCTTTCGTTGAGCGCGCCGGGTGATCCGAGGTAGTCGAGATTGGCGGTGTGCTGGATGACGCCGTGCGTGAGTTCGTGCCCCGTCACGTCCGGGGTCACCATGTTGTCGCCGAAGTACATCGCGTCCCCGCCCCAGCCCGCGTTGACCCAGTCGACCGCGTGACGGACGTGCGAGAGGATGGTCATGCCCTTGCCGTCGATCCCGTCGCGGCCGAACTTGTCCCGGTAGTAGGTGTAGGTGGCGCCGGTCCAGTCGTAGGCCTTGTCCGCGTCGAGCACGTCGTTCGGGCCGACGTGGTGGCCGCCCGCCCACACCGTCTCCGGGTTCGGCGCCTCCTCGCTGTCGGTCCCCTGGTGCTGGTCGTCGAGGACCTTGATGTCGCGGCCGGTCTCGAACTTGTTGTCCGACCACCGCAGGTGACCGTTGTGCGCGTCGACGTAGTAGTCGTTCGAGGTGTTGCTCGACGGGTCGGACAGCCACACCCGCCAGACCAGCCTGGTGTCGGTCTTCCTGTCCTTCGCCGGACGCTCACCCCGGACGAACAGCTGGATCGGCGCGATCAGCTTGCCCTTGGGCAAGGCCTTGCGGGCGACCGCGAGCGCCTTGTCCGCGCCGACGTCCGGGGTGGTGGACACCGGGGTGAGATCGGGCCGGGCACTGCTGCTGATCGCCCGCACGCTTTCGCCGCCCGCGTTCAGATGCATGAGGACCACGGCGTTGTGCACCGGGACGCCGTCGACCGTCTGCTGGTAACGGATGTGCTTCTGACCCAGCCGGTCGGTGTCCTCCTGGATCCGCTGGAGCTGCCGGGCCGGGTCGGGCAGGCCGAACAGGGCGGCGTGATCGTTCAGCCAGCCGCCGGTTCCGTTCCTCAAGGGACTGTTGACCCCGATCAGGGACGGCACGTCGAGCTGGGTGTCCATGGCCAGCAGGAAGTCGCTGCCCGATTCCTGGCGCAGCCGGTCGATGGTGGCCGCGGTCGCGGACGGGTAGCCGCCCATCGCCGGTCTGCCTCCCGCCGCCACCGTCGTGCTCGCCACGAGCGCGATCACCATCGCGAGCACGGCGAACCTGTGCCTCGGCCCCGCCTGCGGGATCCGGGTGACCGCGACCGCGCAGAGCTTGCCCAGCGACGCGATCACCAGTACCCACGCTCCGGCGAAACCCGCCGCCACCAGCCACGGCGTGCTCAGGGCCAGCAACGCCGGGCTCGCCTCGGTCCTCGTGATCTCGACGATCAGCAGACCGCCGCCGACCGTGAGGACGTATCCGAGGCCGATGCCGAGCACTCCGACGAGACCGGATCCGCGCCACCGGGCGAGGAACGCCGTGACCAGCAGGGCCGCCGCGGGGCCGAGCAGGACCCACAGCAACGGCGAGGCCTGGCCCAGCAGTTCGACCGGCCAGATCCGCCCCGTCCAGCCGGTGCCCGTGAACCGCCAGTCGACCGGAGCACCGAGCCCCGCGCCGAAGGCGGTGAACACTCCCCCGGCACCGCGGCGAAGCTGGTCGGCCGCCGAGGCGTCGAACCCGGAGCCGGTGGCCGCGATCAGCAAGCCGAGCCAGGTCGCCCCGAGACCGGCGAGCGTCCCGATGACGGCTCTCGCGGCCCCCAGCCCGAATCTCGACAGCCACGCGTACCCGGCGCGTGATGACGTGTTGTCGTTACGCATTCGCATAGTCCTTGTCCGTAGTCAGGCGTGGAGTTACCGGACCTGCGCGGCGTCCGGGACCCGGCGCCATTTCTGCTGGGCCGATCCCGTGCATGCCGAGATCCGCAGCGCTTCACCGACCGCGGCCGAGGTCAGGCAGCCGCCCGCGCCGTTGGACAGGCTCAGCCAGCCTCCGCCGGCGTCGGCCAGCGACCACCGCTGACCGGCGGCGCCTTCGGAATAGGCGACCAGTTGTGCCTGATCGCCCGGCCCCCTGCCGAGCACCTTGGAGCCGCCGTAGCCGGTCTCGATCACCCAGCTTCCCGTGCCCTGTTCCCGCATGAGCCATTGCTGGGGCTGCGGCCACCAGGGTTTGGGTTGGCGTGCCTGGATCTTCGTGCCTGGGGTGCGGTCGCCGAAGTCGAGGTCGACGGCGAAACCATCACTCGAGACCAGGGCCTCGGTCGGTTGCTTCGTCGGCGGCAGGACGGCGCTCAGCTCCGCGGGCTGCCACCGCTGCGCGGCGCGGCCGTCGCATTCCGCGGCGACCAGTCCCGCCCCCGCGTTGCCCGCGGTCAGGCAGGTCCCGTCGGTGTTGTCCATCAGGTTGTACCAACCGGCACCGGCCGGACGGAACATCCAGCCCTGGTAGCCGCCGCCCGGCACGTAGTCGACCAGATTCGCCTGGTGCGAGGCCGAACTGTCCAGCATCAGGTCTTTCCCGTCCGGGTTGCCCGAGTTCGTGGCCTGGGTTTCGATCAGCCAGTTGCCGTTGCCCGCGTCGTGGAACGCCCAGCTCTTGTCGTCACCGGCGAGCGTCGTCGCGCCCGCGCCGGTGACCGGAGCCCCCGCGCTCGAACCAGGGGCGGCGAGCAGCCCGGTGGCCGACTTCAGCTTGCCCGACTGCCCGTCCTTCACCGGCGCGTCGGCCAGTTGCCCTGGAGTCTTGCCGTCCTCTCCCCTGGCCGGGGTGTTCGGCGCGAAGATCGTGCCGCAGAGCACCTGCCAGGTTTCGCACACCGAACTCGGCCCCGACTCCAGCGTCTCGCTGCCCGGCTGAGCCTGGTACCCGTGTTTGCCGAAGCGGGCGAGCTTCCCGTCGCTGATCAGGACGAATTCGCTCCACCCCGAGGAGCACGCCCACTGATTGGGCACTGGACGGCGGCAGCCGCCAGGGATCCCGATACCGAAGGCCGCGTCGACCTTCTTCCGGAACGTCGTCCCGGCGGGATCGGCCTGCTTGAGCGTGTGCCACATCTCGCCGGTGCCGCGGACGGTGCCCGCCACCGTCTGGAGCGGGAACCCGCCGAACCGGACGTCCACCACCTTGTCACCCTTGATCAGGTAGGCGGTGTCCAGCGACTGGCCATCGGCGAACGCGGCATCGACCCCGGTGTCGAAGCCGGTACCACGCAACGAAGGCCAGCGTTCCGCGATGGGCGCCGGGCCCTCCCGCAACCAGTCGGAGCCGCGGTCCCCGCCCAGGCCGAGAACGAGGTACTGGTCACCGCTGAACAGGTACGCCTGCCGGTTCTCGCCGGGGATGACGAAGCCGCCGTCGATCCTGTTCGCGAACCTGGTTCCCCGGAGAGCGGGCCAGGTTTCGTAGATGCCCTTGACACCGCCGTCGATGTGGGTGCTGCCCTCGACCTTCGCGTACGCGGGACCGTGGAACACGTACACGTCGTTGTGGTCCAGCGTGAGCGCGGCGTCGATCGGCCGTCCCGGTGTCGGGCCGGGATCGGTGATCGAGCCGAGGCGCACACTGTCCGGTCCCTTACCCGGTGTGCCGACACACTTCAGGGAACTGCCCTTGGGTGTGCGGGCGAACTGGGTGAGGCAGGCGCTGAGCGCGCGCTGTCCGAACGCGTTCGGGTGGATGGCCTCCTGCGCCGCGCCCTGGAAGTTCGGTTGCGGCAGCCACGGCTTGTCGATGCCGGGTACCCAGCGCACCCATTCCGCCTTCTCCGCGGGCTGCGGATTCGCGGCGCTGTTCGCGGCTGTCGCCTGGCTCGCCCTGTCCGCGCACAGTTCGTGGCCGTCGAACGCGTCCCGCAGATCCAGGAAGTCCGCGCCGACCGAGGAAGCCGCGCCGCGGAGCATCCCGCCGATGGCGGGGATCACCTTGTCGTGCGCCCAGGTCGCGTCGTCGTTGTAGAACGGGCAGCCGTCCCTGGTGTAGCGCTGATAGTTCTCCTCTTTCTCCCGGAACCGGGAGCCCACCGGCATCGGCGCCGGATAGGACTGCAACACCAGCCGGTAGGAATCGCGCGGGTAGCCGAGGTCCGCCATGGTGTCGATGATCTTCTGCAGGGTGGCGTGGATCTTCGGCTGGGTTGCCCGCAGGCCCGAGTCCAGCTTTTCCTGCTGGGTCTTGTTGCACCTCGCGGAGGTGGCCGGGTTGAGATAGTTGGTCGCGCAGGTCGTCACGATGTCGGAGAAGCCGAGATCGTTGCCGCCGACCGACACCGTGATCAGCTTGACGTCGTTGTCCGCCGCCACCTTCTCCAGCTGCTGGACCTGCGGGATCTCACCCTTGAACGTCTCCGCGAGCACATGCTGCGTCAGCGCCCCGGAGCACGCGAGGTTGATCCGTCGTTCCGGTGGCACCCCGGCGACGTCGGCGCCCTTGATCTCGGCGACATCGGACCGGTCGCATTTGTTGCCGCTCTGGTAGCCGGTGTTGTCCACATAGGCGCCCATCCCCCGGTCGGTCCCCCAGACCGAGTCCTTCTCCGGGGTGTTCGCGTTGCCCGCCCAGCGTCCTGCCTCACCGGAGATGTACGAGTCGCCCATGGACACGATCGCCGGGGACCTCAGCGAGCACGAGTAGTCGTCGGCCGCCACCCGGAGGTTCGAGGCGGGCGCCGGGAGACACTTGTCCTCTCCGGCTTTGCGGAGGGCCTTGTCGGTCTCCTTGCGGAACACGACCGGGTAGTGATCCGAGTCCGTCGAGGTGATGTAGCTCTGGCGGAATCCGGTGTACTCCTGCCTGTCCCGCTCGGGGGAAGGCATGTGCGGAGTGGTGGCGGGGAACCCGTTGGCGATCATGTAGTCGTACTTGCTGCGTTGTTCCCTGCCCACCTTGAAGGTGTTCTTCGTCGAGCCGACCGCGGCCTCACCGGGGTCCAACGGGAGATCCGGTTCGAGGCGATTCCCGTTCTCGTCGAGATCCCCGAGGACGAGGGTTTCCATTTCCCGGTTGTAGTCCCCGACGACGGCGTAGCGCTCACCGAGCCGCGTGGAGACCGGGGCGACCAGCTTGTCCACGTCGTTCTCTTTGTCGCCCTTGGACTCCGCGTGCAGGTTGTAGACCCAGGTGTCCCCGAACTTCAAGCCGAACAGGGGCTTGGCGGCGAACATCAGCCGCCAATCGCCACGGGTCTTGAGCTCTGGGTACTTCTTGGCGTCCTCGTCCAGTTTCCTCGGCTCGACCAAGGCGGGCTGGATCCGGCACGCGCTGGCAGGCTGATCGGAGATCATCGCCAGCGTCCGCTCGCTGCTTTTGGTCTTCAGCAGGTACACGTGGAATGTGTCGTTGTGCGGCGCCGGGAACTCGATCTTGAGGTGCGCGTACCGGGTCTTGCCGAACTCGCTGGTCTTGTACTTGTCGGAGGCGAAGGCGTCCATGCACCCGCGAGGCGAGTCGGCGTACTGATCCTTGGGATCGGCCGAGGTGGTCAAGTCACCGGTACCGTCGTCGGCAGCACCGTTGCCTTCGACGTCAGTGACTTTCGCGCCGGTGTTCTCCAGCGATTTATCCCAGTTGTCCGAGTGTTCCTGCAGTGCCATCACGCGCAGTCCGTGCGCGCGCATCATTCCCGGAATGATGCTTCCCCACTTGTTGACGCCGCTGACACTGCCGCGCATGTTCCAGGTGGCCACCCGGAGATCGGTCACCGCGGCAACCGCCGGTGCCGCCGCGGACACCAGAGCGGGGAGCAGGCCCGCGATCAGGGACAGAGCGAGAACCACGGAGACTCTTCGTCTCTGCGCAGGAGCAGGTAGCACAAGTCCTCCAAAATCACTGAATCGCCGGCATCAGCGCAGCGAAAAGATCCGGGCAGCGTCGGTCACGGCGCTGTTCCGGGAATCGACACTCGACGGTGACGCGAAGACAAAAGTGCGAGCCGTGTCATTCACGGCATTCGCTCAAGAAAGAGGGTTACTTCCGGATCCGGTTTCGCCCGGCGGAGGAATCGTCCGCACAGCACAAGGTCGCTCGCATACAGACTCTCCCGCGTTCCGACGCCCCAGGACGCCGACCGCGCCCAGCGCGCGATCAGACCTACTCACGGGTCAAGTAAACCGGCGAGCAGGTCGAGCCAAACAGTCAAATGCCCTTCGGTTCAGAGAACTGTGTCCGCCGGGGAAGATCGACTCCTGGTTCGTCCCGACCACCGGGAACTCTCCCGGTCGCGATCACGCCGGCCGAGTCTCGACGGCGAGGTGGTCTTGCAGTGTGGCGTGGCGGAACTGGTAGAGCGGCCCCACCGTCCTGAGGTCATGCCGGGGCGGGCGTCTTCCAGAAACCGAAGGATCCGGGAGAGTGCCGGTACCGGACGGTGAAATAGAGCTCGCCGCGTGCACCGATGTGCTGCGGCGGGCCACCGGCGACCCGACCGAGCCAACGGCCGTTCTGACCGCCCTGGCCCAACCACTGGCCCGGAGCGGGTGCCTGCCCGTCCGCATCGCCGCCCCGCGCCACCTCGCCGACATCGCGATCGACGATCACGTGAGGACAGCGGCTCGCGCGATCACAGCCAACCCGCACCGGATCACCTACTTCGGCGGCTGGCGCGTCTTCACCGAGGACGAACAGCTCAGGACCGCCGCGTCCGCGCTGCCCAGCTGATCACCAACCAGCCGAACCCAGCGCAGCCCAGCACACCCACCCCGCAGCCAGTCCGCCGACGGCGGACGATCGCTCATGCCGAAGAGCCTTCGGGGAATCAGCTCTCCGGGAGATTCCTGGGATACGCAGCGATCAAGGACTCCATCGCTTCGATGGGTAGTGCCGGGTTGGCGGCCGCGTGTCGGGCCAGGTTCGGGTCGTTCACAAGGTCGATCAGAATGTCGGTCGGCAGGTTCGGGTGTTCCGCGGCCCACCGTCGCGCGGTGTCGTCTCCGAGGCACAGCAGGAGGGTCTCAGCGCGGGTGTTCGGGTGTGCGGCGACCGCTCGGTACACCCGCCGTGCGGTGGCGTGGCACGCCATGTTGTGCAGCAGTTCGGGGTCGCAGTTGGGGTTCGTCGCCAACCTCCGGAACAGGCTCGGGCCGTGCCGCGCGGCAAGTGCCCGTAGCCGGTTCGCGGACAGTGCGGGATGCGGGGCGATCCCTTTGACGACCTGGATGTTGTCGTCTGCCACGAGCAGTTCGAAGACGTCTGAGGGCAGCGCCGTGCGCTGAGCGACCAGCATCCGGACTCGCGGAGACGGTGCCCCTGCGAGAAGACGCAGCTCCTCGTCGGTTGCCGCCATGACGCGGGGCAACCGGACTGGCCCGATCCTGGTCGACTCGACCACGAGCATGAGCACGTCCAGCGGAACCGAGGGGTTGTGCGCTACGCCTCCCCGTACGTCCGCGGATTCGTCGTTCGCCAGTTGGCGCAGGATCGGCTTCACCACAACGGGGTTGCCGGCTAGACCTGCACGGACACCGGGGATGTGATCGGCCGCCAGCCGCTGCTGGACGTCACGAGGCAGATCCGGCCGCTCAGCGAGTGTCCATCGAATCGCCATGTTGTCGTGGTCCAGCAGGGCGGTCACGTCGTTTGGCGAGGTGGCCGGATCAGCTGCCTGTTCGATGTCACTGTCGACGTGCCAGGTGGTGTCGCGCGGTGGTACCGCGGGCTGGGCGGGCAGGCGGGTGCGCAGGTGATCGGGCAAAGCCGGGTTCGCCGTCAGGCCGAGCACGATGTCTCGGGTTCGTTCGTCCACTCCACACTCCGGTCCGGTCGCCGCGGTCGCGGGTCCGCCTGGCGCGGAACAGGCCAGACTACGACCGTTGTCGTGTGGCGCAAATGGGTTTCGGACGCACGTGGTCCGCACATGCCGACGAGAGGACGTGTCTCTCTGCGTGCAGGGGCCGGGGTGAGGAGAACCACCGCTCGCTCTCGGCGGGGCCACACTCCTGGAAACCAGGCCTGGCCCTGACGGTTCATGATCCGGATAGCATCGCGGTCATGTCGCACGGTAGCCCCATCAATTCCGGCCCCACGCAAGTGGCGGAAGAGATCCTCGAGCTGCACGGAGCGGAATTCGATGGCGCAACACGCGGCCGAGGTTGGACCAACGCCACCTGGCTGGCTGACGAGTTCGTCGTCCGTGTCGCGCGCGAGCCGGGTCCGTCGGACCTGCTCCGGGAGAAACGGCTGGCCACACTTCTCCCGGCCGAGGTCGGTTACCCCGCGATCATCGACGCCGGTGTCCGGCACAGGCACGAATGGGTACTGACCCGGCGGACGGTCGGGGAGAACCTCGAGGACGTCTGGCCGTCGCTGGATCATGCTGCCAGGGCGCGAGCGGTCGAACAGATGTGGGAACGGGCGCTCCATGTCCATCGTGTGGAAACGGCCGCGGCCGTACCGCACGCCCGCGCCCGCTCACCGTTCTTCCCGCAGAAGGCGGAGGAGGTGACGACGTCCCTCGTCCGACTTGTCAAAGCAGGAGAACTCACCACGTCCCAGGCCGCGGGGCTCGGCCGGGTGCTCGACCGTTTCTGGGCCGTGTTGCCGGACGCACCGCGGGCGTTGAACCACGGCGATCTCTGCTTGCCGAACACACTGTGGCACGACGGCGAGGTCGTGGCCCTGCTCGACTTCGAGTTCGCCGTCGTCGCGGCCACCGCGATCGACCTCAACGAGATCGTGAAGATCGCCTTCGCGCCGGGTGCCTCCGACGAGCGCCTGCCACTGCGGGACGTGGTGACCCGGATCGCCGGATCCGCACTGACCACCGCAGGCGGGCCGGACGTTCTCCTCGGCTACTCGATCATGCTCGAGACGTGGCTGCTTGAAACGGAACTGGCCGCAGGCGACGACGCCGACGAAGCCGGCCTCACGGCGTCCGCCGCGATGCTTAGAGCGTTCGCCGAGGGTGACGGAGGCTACTTCGCGCCGCTCCTGGCCGATCTCCGCTAACGGCCTGCGGCCCTGACCGGTCGCGAATCACCTTCGCTGCGGGAGCTACGCCCGCGACGGCGTCATAGACGACCGTTAAACAGGTCGCCGCGAACCGCATAGCTTTCCGACGTCGATCATATCGGCCAGGCGCACAGCCATCAGTCGTTGTCGCGCCGCCCCGAATGGTTGCCATCCGCACGATCGGAACCCGCCTGTACCACCGGGAAGACAAAACGCACCTGAGACCGATCCGGTTGGTGACCGTGGACGCCGTCGGGCACGGTGCGTACCAGTCGTGATCGGCCAGGGCGATGACCCGGTTCACAGATTCAGCGACGAAACGTCCGCTCATGCCGAATAGCGGATAAGAAACTGCGTAGAGCGGGCTCCGCGCGTAGGTTCATCGGGCTCGGCGATCCGGTGGCAGGCGGAGCCTCAGCCGGCTGGCAGTTGGAGAAGGGTGACCGTGTGTCGGACGACGACCTGTCAGCGCTGTGGCGGCAGCAGTGGCCGGGTGCCCTCCTTTGTCCCACATGGTGAACCGCGCTTTCCCTGATCGGTGGGTACGTTTCCACAGCCTGCCGGAGTCCAAGCGTTATCCCGACCACGACGCCGAGTACGACGTCGTACTGCATCGCCACAACTCGATTCTCGACGAGCTGTTCCAAGGGCAAGACATACGAATCATCACAACCCACTGGTCCGACGATCCGGAGCCGCAGGCGATGTCGCCACGGCGCGCACGTCAGCTTCCAGGCGCTCGCCACTGGAGATCCCTGCTCGACGACGAAGACGACACCGACCCCACTACGCCCACCTGTACGTCGACCGCACGACCTGGCAGCCCGGTTTGCTGGATGACCTACTCCGCGACGTGGCCGACGAAGTTGTCGCCGATGTGATGATCACCAATCTGTCCGTCGACCGGATACACGCACCCTACGACGGAGGCGCCGACGTCCTGCTGCCCACGACCGCCGAACGCGACACCGTGAAGCGCCGACACATCGATTGGCTGTCCGTTCATTCCCACGGCTACTGACGGCCCGACGTCCGCTCATGCCGCTGTGCGGATGGTCAGGTCACCGACACAGTTTCCGGGATGAATCGCAGACCCAAAAGGCGGCCGAAGAGGTCAGAGCTCCCGGACGTGCAGCAATGACCGAACGTTCAGCTGTCGCCGAACCTGGTTGCTGTGCAGTGCGTCGACCACCGTCGCGGCACCGATCCAGGTCGCCTCCGCGTCCTCGACGAGGAGGTGGGCGGCGTTGGCCTGGCCGCCGGTTTCGATCCAGTCGTCGACGAACAGCACGCGATCGCCACTGGTGACCAGGCTCTTGCGGAAACCGAGGGTGAGGTGGCGGTCCTGGTAGTCCGGTGGCGTGGTTCGCTGCAGCCAGACATCACTGTCGCTGGACGCCACACGGTCTTTGCGAACCTCGACGAACCCGACGTCGAAGTGCAGAGCGACCAGCGGCCCCAGGAGGCAGCCGCGGGTTCGACATCCTGTCGGACTCCCGCCGTCCGGACCGGCTGCACCTGGTCGGTGCGTGGACCCTCGCGCACGAGATTCGACGGCGGCACCCTCTCGCAAACCGTCGGAGACAGGCTCCGCAGCCAGCATTTCAAGGCGTGGCCGCTGGACACCGTCATCGCCGAACTGACCCAGGGCCGGCCGTACCGGCACGTCATGGCTACGAACTCGGCTTATGTTGTGGGTTTGTTATCTGTCCACACTCTTCCTCGGATCGTTCCGACGTCAGAGTCCGAACGCGTCGCCTTCGATGAGGACCAGACGCCCAATCCTGATCAGGACGATGGGTAGCAGGATGTGGCCCCAGCGGGACAGCGCACGGGCAATGACCGGGCGGCTAGCGAAGAACCGGCCGACGGCACCGCACAGCTTCCCCAGGTGGCCGGCCGCCGCCTTGGGTCTCCGAATCCGGCGAGCGGCGTGGGCGACCCGCGGGCAAGCCGCCCATGGGCCTTCAAGTCAGCGTGTGAGTGGGACAGCTACCCGGCCGGGGAACTGCGGGTTCTCCGCTTCGTCGAGCATCGCGGCGGCAACGGTGTCCCGGCTGACCATGATGCGGAAGATGCTCTTGGGGAGGCATCGAGCCCGACGGCGCGCCGGTGCGGGCTGATCGGTTTGTTCGTCAGGGGTCCGGCGTGGAAAACCGTCCCGCCGGCTTCGGTGACCATGGCGTCCGACTCGACCTTGTCGGCGACCTCCGCTCCGAGTCCCTTGAGGACCAGCCGGTTGAGCGCGCTTGCCACCGTGGCCGAGGGGCCTGTGCCGTAAGCACCCAGCCAAATGACGCGGGCGCCCGACGCCACCGCCGACCGGGCGCCCGCGGTCAGCACGCCCGGCTTCGTCCCCTTGGGCACACCCAGTCCGGACAGCACCAGTTCGCTGCCTTCGAGCGCCGAGTCAATCTCGTCAGTGTGGAACACGTCCGCGACGATCTTGGTCAGCCCAGGGGCGTCCGGAACGGTGATCCGGTCGGGATTGCGGGCAACGGCCCTGACGATGTGGCCACGTTCGAGTGCCTGCCGGGTAAGGGAGAGTCCGGTCGGGCCGGACGCGGCGAGAACGGTGAGGTGCATGAAAATCTACTCCTGGGGGTCGATGTGAACGATGTTTCCAGTTCGCGCGACGCCGTGCGGGGGCCGGTTTGTCCCCTGCTTTCCGGCCCCGCGCCCTCCATCAGGCGAGACGCACGACCGGTTTCCCCGACCACTCGCCACTGCGATCAGCTCCGCGTCCGAGTCCAAGGGTTCGATGCGGCCGACGCCTATCCACAGCCTGTCCCCGACGACCCAACGCGTCAGTACTGTGAGGTCCTGGTCGACGCGTGAGTCCTCGAACAGCGGGATGAACGTGCGGATGTCCCACTCCGGCAACTCCCCATCGTCCAGCAGAGCACCGGGCGTAATCTGACGAGCCGGATTTCAGTCGAGGATGTTCAGCTGTGCCGATGTATCCGGGGCATCGACCGGATCGAGGTAGAAGCGGACCGCTCTGGCGCGACCGTCCTCGACCCGGATGATGACTGTGCCGCGGATGGTCTCGACGACCCCGTCGGCCCGCGTGCCGATCATCTCCCACTCCGTCCACACCCGGTCACCGTCCACCACGGAATCGATGACCCTGGCGTCCAGGCCGTGTGAATACCGGGCGAAAATCGTCGTGTAGTTCGCGCGAACCTGCTCGACACCGCGGAAGGAACGATCGGGGTGCACCGGCATCACGCAGTCGAAGTCGTCGGTGTAATTGGCCACCAGCTTGTCGACGTCACGATCGGACATCGCCGCAGCCATTCGAAACGGAACGGCGCGCACGTTGTCAGTCGATTTACTCGCTTCTCGCCCGCCTTTATCCGCAGACCCCGCAGCGATCGCGTAAAGCTCGGGGTTGCCTGCGAAAGGCGCCTTCCGCACGACGCGGATGTACCTCAGCCGCCATTCGTTATCGACCCGCTGAAGGTCGATGTGCCAGAAAGCCCGCACGACGAGCCAGTCGACCTCGTCGGCGGGAACGTGGTGGTAGGCCACCACGAAACTCCGGTAGGTAGCGTGGTCGCCCTTGAGCTCGACGATGACGTTGGAGGTCGAATGGTGCGTACTCTGAAACCCTTCCAGCACCGCCCGGCTGGCGGCCACGAAATCATCGGCACTCAATTCTTGCGACGGCGTACCCAAGTGCTCGGAAACATCCATCGTGACGGTGTCGGCAACGATCGCACGCAGACCATCCCAGTCCTTGAGATCCTGCGACCAAGCGAAACGAGCCACGGTCTCGGTGACAGCGACCCGGTCGGCGAGACGATTGACATCAGTCATGAAATTCCTTCATCGAGAACACCATCGATAAAATATCGGGAGGGGCGCGTGTCAACACAGATTCGCGCGCGCTGTCTCCGCCTTCCTGGTGGTCATTCTTCCGGATTTCGGCTGCCGTAGCAGGGGCCAGGATGTCCCCTCCTGGCGGATGCCGCTGATATTCTTCGGTCATGCCGGACGCGAGCACTCTGGGAATGGCGTTGCGGGAGCGACGTGAACGCACCCGCCCCGAACAAGTGGGTGTCGTCGGTCACGGCCGCAGGCGCACGGGCGGCTTACGCCGGGAAGAGCTCGCCGAACTGGCCGGCGTGTCGACAGATCATCTGAAACGCATGGAGCAGGGCCGTCGGCATCCCTCGCCTGGCGTGTTGAACGCCTTGGCCCGAGCACTCCGGGTGAGCAGGGCGGAGTACGAGCACCTGTGCACGCTGGCCGGTTACGCGCCAGTAGAAGGGCAGGTGCCACGGCGGCTCAGTCCTGGCGCGCGCCGACTCGTGGAGCGGATAGAGAGCACGGCGGTGTGCGTGCTCGACGCCACGTGGACGGTCGTCGGCTGGAACCGGGCTTGGGAAGCACTGGCCTGCGGGGCGCCCTCGCTCCACCCGCGCGAGGGCAACATCCCCTGGCGGGTGTTCGTCGGCCAGGGCGGCCGGGTGATGCGGTCGCCAGGTGACGACGCGCGCTTCCGGCGCCTGCTGGTGGCCGAACTGCGTGCGGCATCGACCCGCTACCCCGAAGACGAAGACCTGGCGTCTTTGATCACCGACCTCCAGCGCGCCAGCGCCGTGTTCGCCGAGCTCTGGGCCAACACGCCCACCGCCGGGCAGCACGACAGCCGGATGCTGCTGCAGCATGAGGACCTGGGGCAGATCGCACTGGACTGCGACACCGTCCACATTCCCGACGGCGACCTGAGGGCGGTCGTGTTCACGGCAGACCCGCGCTCGGCCGACGCGGACGCCGATGACGAACACTTCGGCCGGTGATCACTTCCCAACGTTGCTTCGTGGCCGGTGCGCGGTGAGGTCGGTGACGCCGCTGCGGGCGGCGAGGTCGCGGGTGAGTCGGGCGTTCTCGACATGAGCCGCCGGACGTCCGAGCCTTGAGCACGGCGAGTGACCGGGTGGTGTATAACCACCGTCCGCACGACAAGCTGCTGCTTGGTGATTGGTGACCGCGCACTCGCCCACCCGGTTCTCACCGCAGCGGCCGGAAGAAGTCGGTGAGGTCGTGAGCGAGCAGCTCGGGTTCTTCGTGTGCGGGGAAGTGACCGCCGCGGGGCATCTCCGTATACCTCGTTACGTTGTAGGTGCGCTCGGCCCAGCTGCGCGGCGGCCGGGTGAGATCGGCCGGGAACAGCGCGACGGCGGTGGGCACATCGATCCGCTCGACTCTGCGCGTCATGTTCTCGCTGTACTCGTAGTAGGGCCGGAACGAGGTCGAAATGGTGTTGGTGAACCAGTAGAGCGACGCCTGCGTCAGGAGGAAGTCGTCGCTGAACCGCGACGACAGGTCACCTCCGCAGTCGCTCCACGCGCGGTATTTCTCGATCATCCATGCGAGCAGCCCGGTCGGCGAGTCGGCCAGCCCGTAGCTCAAGGTGACAGGTCGGGTGCTCTGCTGATGCTGATACGCGCCTTCCTTCGCCGACCAGGTCGTCACCGAGTCGAGGTGGGCGCGCTCCTGCGCGGTGATGCTCTCCTCGTCGTAGGCGACCGGACCGGCGACGGCCGTCAAGTGGATACCCACCAGAGCGTCGGGATGGGCTTCGGCCAGCCGGGAGGTGATGCCCGCGCCCAGGTCTGAGCCGTGCGCCCCGTACCGGGCAAGACCCAGTTCCTCTCGCATGAGCAAGTGCCACAGTTCGTGGGTCTGCACGGGATCCGTGAGCGAAGGCCGTTGCGGGGAGAAGGCGAATCCCGGCAGCGACGGGACGATGACGGTGAACGAGTCCGCCGCGCGACCACCGTGCTTGGACGGGGTGGCCAGTCGCTGGGCGAAGTCGGTCAACTCCAGGAACGAGCTGGGCCACCCGTTGGTCAGGACGATCGGCAGGGCGTCCGGAGCCTCGCCGTCGAAACGCAGGTAGTGCACCGGTGTCCCGGCGATGTCCGCGACGTGGTGGGGAAGAGCGTTGATGGCGGCTTCGTGAGCACGCCAGTCGTAGCCGGTTGCCCAGTAGTCGGCCAGTCGCCGCAGCTCACCGGGTTCGGTTCCGGCTGACCAGCCGGTCACCGGCCACGCAACCGGCCATCGCGTGGCGGCCAGACGAGCTCGCAGCTCGCCGAGTTCGGCATCGGTGACCTCGAGTACGGGCTTAGTGAGCCTAATGGTTTTCTCCTTGCACTCGCGGAACGTTGTCCTTGCCGGGCTGCTCGGCAGTCTTGGCGATCGCGGCCCGTGCCGCCTCCTGTGACCGCGGTCCGGTCGCCAGCAGTGCGTGCGTGATCATCCCTTCGAGCAGCGCATCCAGGCGTGCGGCGTCGTCCGCGTCGGTGAAGCGGACCAGTACCTCTTGGCTGCTCCTGGTCCACCTCTGGGCCAGGACGCGCAGTTCGGGGTTGTGCAGTGCCGCGGGGGTGCGGCTCGAAACCGAGGACCGCGCCGTGACGGCGAAGTTTACGTCAGGGAGGCTGGCGTCAGATGTCCGTGCCGACGCGTTCGAAGGCCAGGGTGGGCAGGTCGACCGCGTGCGCGCCGCCATCGGCGACCAGTACCGCGCCGGTGATGTACGACGATTCCGGCGAGCCGAGGAACCAAACGATGGAGGCAATCTCGTCCGGTTCGGCGGGGCGCCGGAGCGGGACCTCGGCGGTGGCCCGGCGGTAGCCTTCGTCGCGCCCGCCGGCAAACCCTGCCGCTTCGGCGAACTGGTCCATTTCGCCGTCGGCCATCGGAGTGCGAACCCAGCCGGGGCAGACCGCGTTCGCGCGGACACCGCGGGGCCCGTAGTCTCGGGCGATCGACCGGGTGAGACCGATCAGCGCGTGTTTCGCGACGGTGTACCCCGCGACGTTGGGACCCGCGAACAGACCGGCCAACGAGGACACGACCACCACCTGTCCCCCGGCTTGCACCAGCGCGGGCAGCGAAGCCCGGCAGAACACGAACGCGCTTGAGAGGTTCGAGCGCAATGCCAACTCCCACTCCTCGTCGTCGGTGTCAGTCACCGACGACAGCCCGTGCCCGCCGGCGTTCGCGACGACAACATCCAGCCGCCCGAACCGACCGACGATCTCCGCGACCGCGTTCTCCGCGTCCGGGGACACGCTGGCATCACACGCGATGACGTGCGCACCGGTCTCCTTCGCCACCTTCTCCAGCGGTTCGCGCCGCCGTCCGAGGACCACCACGTTCGCACCCTCGGCCGCGTAGCGGCGGGCCACCGCCGCACCAATGCCCGTACCCCCGCCGGTGACCGCGACGACCCTGCTCCCTGTACTCACCTGAAGTCCTTTCCCTTGTCCTGAGCCGACTGTGTCGATGCCAGATCCACATGGCGGAGTTTCGGCCTTATGTGGTCAGGTCCAGCCACTCGCCGACGGGCAGCACGCGCGCGCGTGTTCCCGCGTGCGCGCGGAACTCCTTCTCAGGGTCGGCGACCTCGACGTAGCCCGCGATCTTGTCCGGCTGCTCCGCCTCGTAGTGCATCGGTACCGCGTACCGGGCGTCGAGGATCTCCGCGGCCGCGGCGGACTGTCTCGGGTCCATCGCGGCGGGCAGCGGGCTCGGCGGCTGCAGGTGCGGCGCGTCGACCACGGCGCCGTTGGCGGGCAGGAACACCGCGTCTAACGGGCTGAACCGACGCGCGACGAGCCACCAGTAGCCGTGGAACATCGTGTCCCCACCGTGGAAAACCCGCTGCCCATCGGCTTGCACCACCCAGTTCACCTGCGGATCGCCCAGCCCGTCGACGGCAGGGACCGCGGTGGCTCGGAACGGCCCGATCTCGCGGGTGGACCAGGCATCCACGACCTCGATCGTCAGCCGGCGCACCTCCAGTTCACGCTCGGCCAGCAGCGTCGTCACGTTGTCCACGTCGTCGCCGTGACCGGGCGCCGGTCGCAACACCGGCGCCCCCGGCACCAGCACGTCCGCGAGCGCGGCCGCGTCGGTGTGGTCGCGATGCAGATGGGTGACCAGCGCGGCGGTGACCGTCCCACTCGGCGTCGCCAGCCCCTCACCGGGCTTCCACCCGGTGAACAGCGGTGACAGATCCCGCACGTAGTCGATCACCAGACGCTGGTCGCCCGCCTCGATCTCCAGTCCGGCCCAGCCCAGCCGTCGCACCCGCATCTCGCACTCCTTCGCCTCCGGTGGATGCCGCGAAACTTAGCGTACGCACGTTCTCCAAATCAATAGCGAACGTGCGTACGCTATCCTGGCCACATGTCACCTCGACGCTCAGCGGCCGAAGCCCTGGCCACCCGTGGCCGGATCCTCGACCGCGCCGCCGCGGTCGCCTCCGAGGAAGGGCTGGACGGCATCACCATCGGCCGACTCGCCGACGAGCTGGAGATGAGCAAGTCCGGGGTGCACAAGCATTTCGGCACCAAGGAGACACTGCAGATCTCCACATTGGACAAGGCGTTCGTCGACTTCTGGCACCGAGTGGTCGAACCCGCACTGGCCGAGCCACCGGGACTGCGTCGGCTGCGCACGGTATGCGCCAACTCCGTGAGCTACCTGGAGACGCCGCTGCTCCCCGGCGGTTGTCTGATGACCGCGGCCCTCAGCGAGTACGACGGCCGCCCCGGCCGGGTCCGCGACGCGGTGGCCGAGGTGTGGTCACGCTGGCGGGAACAACTGCGGGCGGACCTGGCCGCGGCCGTGGACAACGGCGAACTACCCGCCGGGCTCGACATCGACCAGGCACTGTTCGAGATCATCGCCGCCGGGCTGGCACTGAACGCGGCCATGCAACTGGAGCACGACCAGACTGCCGCAGGGCGAGCCCGCCGCGCCATCGAACGGGCCCTGGACCAGTCCTGACCGCACGCCAGACCGTTGCCCAACCTGTGAAGCCGGTCCCCCGAGCGGGGTTGGCAGTCAGCGTCGCCGTGGAAGACGAGAGGGCCAAGCACAGCGGCGGCTAGCAGAGCACAGGCGACGCGAGCGCTTCGCCCGGAACCGGTGGGAGCACCTCAAAGGAGGAACCGCGGACAGAACAAGCGAGTCGGCGTGGAGCGTGAGCGCGGCTTCCAACACAAGCATGGCCGGCACCGGAACGCTGTCGATGTCCTCACGCCACGCTGCCAGCCCGGTCGACTTTCAGCTAGTGACGGTAACGCACTGTCACCGGGCTTGCATCGCGCGACGCCGAGCCCCCGAACTCATTGGAAGCGCTGCTCGGACCGACACGAGCCCGCGTACTGATGAAGGTCGCGGGCGGTTCCTGGAACACCAGTGAAGTCGCCGCCGGGACCGGAATCTCGGCGACCTCGGCCAGCCAACACCTGACGGTGCTGCGCGAAAGCGGGCTCATCGACACGACCCGGCGAGGCCGGGCCCGGCACCATACGATCACCACATTGGGCGGGATGATCATCCGTGCCTGCTGAGAGACATACGCCGCCCGGCACGACACCGGGCGGCGGACAGCGAGACTAGCGAGTCGCTACTCCGTACTGGCTTCCGACGATCTTGCCGTTGCCCAGGCAACCGACCGCGGAATAGGTGCTGCCGTAGTTCCTCCACGGGCCGAGCCGCACCGCGGACGCGTTGTCACACTTGATCGCGGCGGCGAACTGCGTCCCCGGACCGCTCGAACAGCGAGCGGCGATCGAGTTGTGATTGGCCGAGACGTCGATGACGCACGAAGGCGCCGCGGACACCGAAGCCGACGCGGGCGCACCCGCGGTCAGGACGCAACCCACGGTAGCCGCGCCCACCAGCAACGCTTTGACGGTTTTCGACATGGTCAATTCTTCCTTCGCTTCCAGAAGAGCCCCAAATGACCGGACGACAGTGGAACGAGTTCCACCCAGATGATCCGCGGCTCCGTTCGGAACCGTCATGATCACGAAGTCCAACCTGCCAGCGCGCGGGACAGGGCAACAAGAGGGCGACCGATGATTCAGCTGAGCACGAAACGTTCTTTCAGGGTCTTGAATATGCGAGAGCAAGGCGCCGGAGGAGGTGGTCCGGCGCCTCGCCCGTTCGAGATCAGCCGAGGCCGAGGATCGTCCCGTGGTCGTCGTCGCAGTGATGGTGATGGCCGCTGAGATTGAGCAAGAGGTTGAGATTCAGGTGGAGACCGATGCCGTGGTGGTGATGATGTCCAGGGTCGTGGTCGGCGACCGCGGCCGTGGCTACGGGTGCGGCCGATGCCGCGCCGGGGGCGGCGAGCAGGAATCCGAGTGCCGCGAAGGGCAGCGCGGCTACGACGATCATGCGACGGCGAATGGTGCTCACGGTTTTTCTCCTTCTCCTCGAACGAACATCGGACGCGACCCGCGGATGGCCAGGAGGCTCGTCCGAAACGGATCACGGGTGTTTCGAGCGGGAGGGCGCGCCGGACTGGTCGCGAAGCCGGAACCAGCCCTGTGAGTGAACGACGTCGAAAACCGAAGTGCAGAGTGGAAAGACACCGTGGGCACTGGCCCCGGCCCGGATGCATCAGGAGTGTTCGCCTGATCCGGTGATCCGGACCAATCCATTGTCGGAGCGGGCACGAAATGATCGGTCAACGAAAGATCCAGCCCGCGCGCTTCGTGACGCGCGGGATACGCCCGGTGCCGTGCGATGTCACCCTGGGCGGGAAGGAGATCGCCCGTGTTCGGCAAGCGCTTCGCCGCCTCGATGATCAACCGCAGTGCCGAGAACGAGCCGGATCGCCGCCGCTTCCTGCGTGCCGCCGGAGTGACCGGACTCGGTGTCGTCGGCGCCGGCGCCCTCGGCGGGCTCGCCGCCGGGACGGCCGCCGCCACCACCCGACAGGCCGCCGCCGAAGCCGCGGCCGAGGGTGTCAGTGACGCCGCCGTCCTCAACTTCGCGCTCAATCTGGAATACCTGGAAGCCGAGTTCTACCTGCACGCCGTCACCGGAAAGGGACTCGCCGACTCGTCAACCACCGGAACCGGGACCCGCGGCGGAGTGGCCGGCGGGCGAGCAGTGAAATTCAAGACCAAGGCCGCCAAACAGTACGCCCAGGAAATCGCCTCCGACGAGAAAGCACACGTCGAATTCCTGCGGTCCGCGCTCGGCTCCGTCGCGGTCAGCCGCCCGGCGATCGACCTGCAGGCCAGTTTCACCGCCGCCGCCCAAGCAGCCGGCCTGGTCCGGAAAGGACAGAGCTTCGACGCCTTCGCGTGCGAGGAGAACTTCCTCCTCGCCGCCTACCTGTTCGAAGACGTCGGCGTCACCGCCTACAAAGGCGCCGCGCCCCTGATCACCAACAAGGCCTACCTCGAAGCCGCGGCCGGGATCCTCGCCGTCGAGGCCTACCACGCGGCCAACATCCGCAGCGCCCTCTACCAGCACACCGGCGGCATCCTCGGGCTCGGCCTCCTGGGCCGAGACCTCCGCGAAGCCAGCGTCAAACTCTCCAACGCCCGCGACAGCCTCGACGGGAAGAACGACCTCGACCAGGGCGTCATCGACGGCCAAGGACGCGCGAACATCGTGCCGACCGACGGCAACGGCATCGCCTACAGCCGCTCCCCCGGCCAGGTCCTCAACATCGTCTACCTCAACCCGAAAGCCGTGACCTCCGGCGGCTTCTTCCCCAGGGGCGTCAACGGCGACGTCAACACCAGCGACCCCAACGGCTGATCCCGCGAAACGCCGAGGAGCACGGGTCACTCGGACCCGTGCTCCTCGCGCCCTTGTAGCGACATAGGCCCGAAGCTCGCCGCTCACCGGATGAGGGTTATTCCGGATTGCACCCGGCTGTTATGCATCTCCCTGTCCCGATGTCGTTGCGGGCAGGGTCGAGATTCCAAGACGACCTGCCGTTGTCCATCCACTCTGCCGCGAGCCAATGGCACAGGAATTGTTGGAACGTCGAATCTGACTCGACTAGGTCCTTGGGGGCACCTGCCGCGAGTGCTTTGTCCTTGAATTCACTCCACGCTTGCCAGGCCGTCATGGCACCGCTCAGACCTGGCGCGAAGGACGCAAACGCCGCAGCCTGCAGTTGACGTGGAGTGTTGATGGCTTCAAGCAACGGGTTGGTGGTGAGCAATGCTACTTGCCGTCCCGTATCCGTCGGCACGATCAAGATCGTGCCGCCCTCATGCGCGTTCGGATGGCCAGGTGGGAGCCACTCGACCTTCCCGAAGAAGTCCGTCCTTCCGGTTGGCACGACCGGAAGTGCCAGACCTAGGACTTCGAGAGCGTTCACCCCCGGCATTTCGCCTGTGAGGTCGAAAGAGTTGACGGGGTCGCCGTTGACGTAGTCGTAGTTGTTCGCCGATCCACCGGAGATGGGGTCGGTCTGCAGGAACCGGCCAAGCACCGGGAGATAGGTGCGAGCACCCATTTCCAGGGCCTGCTGGCTGCCGACGTGTTCGACCGGAACGGTGTGCCGGCCGAGCCATCCGAAGTCCATGCCGCCCTCGGCGGTGGCCGAGATCGGGATGTCGCCGAACGCCCCGGTCACCGGGTCGATGTTCTGGCCGAACGGGTCGTACAGGTGGATTGTTCCGGTGCGGGCGGCGGTGCCGTCCGCGGTGAACAGGATGTCGCCGTGAATGTTGGGATAGGACCAGTTCGTGGCCTTGGCCTGGTCGTAGTTCTTGGTGAGTACCACACCGCCAGGCAGTTTCAGCACTCGTTGCCGCAGGTTCCCTGCACTGTCGAGGACGAGATCTGGGCCGCCAGTGTCGGCGGCGTAGCCGTAGCGGGTGACCTGTGCGGCTTTGGCACCGTCCTTCACCGTGCGTGCCGTGATGCGGTCGGTGACGTCGCGGGTGTAGGTGACCGAGCGCCCCGCGGCGGTGGTGGTGGACACGTGGCGGCGGGTCGAGTCGTACCCGAGGGTGTCGGTTCCGACCTTGGTCGCGTTGCCGTAGACGTCGTAGGCGAAGGCGAGGGCGGTCCCGCCGCTGGTGGACAGGAGCCGGTCGGCGTTGTCATAGCAGTAGCCGGTGCTGACCGCGAGCGCGCCACCCCTGCTGTCGGTGAAGCGGGTGCGGTTGGTGTTCGACCCCGCTCTCGGGTTGGGTCCGCAGCCACCGTCGCCGTCGTAGGCGTAGGTCAACTGGTGGTGCGGCACGATGGCCGCGACCAGGCGGCCGACACCGTCGTAGGTGTAGGCGGAACGATAGGAGGTGTTCGGAGCGGCGGTGTCGGTGACGGTGTCATCGGTGATGCGCTGGTCGCGGGACCGGACGACCGTGTCCGTGACCGTGGAACCGGACACGGCCCAGGAGACTGCGGTCAGCGCGCCCGCGTCGTTGTGGTCGATCGCGAGCTTCGAGGTGTTGCCGTAACCCACGTTCCGCAACACCCCGGCGTCATACCCTGGCGTCGCGACGGCGACTCCGTCCAGGTCGAGGCGGGTCAGCCGGGACGCGTTGCTCCACCGGTAGTTCAGGCTCGAGGTGACACCTTTGACCGTGCTGGTCTCACTGAGCTTGCGTCCGGCGATGTCGTACTTGCTGGTCGACACCACGCCGTTCGCGTCGGTGTAGGACACGACCTGCCCAAGCAGGTCGATCACGCTGGTGGTGGATCCGCCGGCGTCGCTGATCTTCTTGACCAGCGGGTCGCCGCCCACCGCGTAGTCGTAGGTGATGGTCCGCGGCTGCTGCCCATCCATCGCCGGGAACGCCTTCTTCGCAACCCGACCACGACTGTCGTAGGTGATACACAGCCACGGCTCACTGTTGACACGGGTGGCGACCGTCTGACCGGCCGCGTTGTACACCTGCTCGGCAGTGTTGGCCGAGCCGTCCGCGTTCTTGGCCGCGGTGAGAGTCTTCGCCATGCCGCCCTGGCTGACTGCGGCGGATTTCGCGTCACACGGGTTGGCGCGGGTCTCGCTCCCGTTGTAGTAGCTGGACGTTCCTCGTTTGCCGGGGTCGGCGAGGTCGCCGCCAGGCAGCGCTTCGGCCAGCCGCCGCAGATATCCGGTGCCAGGCTGTTCGAAAGTGTTGCGTTTGGTCAGGGCGAGTCCGCTGGGGTCTGCGGTCGTCGACACCTGCAGCCCGAACACCGGGTCGATTCCGTGCTCCGGATCCGAGTACCCGGCCACCGTCTTCGTCGCCGGTGCGCGTTCGACACTGCCTCCTGAGCTACTGTCGGTGATCTTGCTGGTCTCATGCCCGTAGCGGGGTGCCAGGTTCGTACCTGGCACCGTCACCGGTGTCTGGGCCCCAGGTGGGGTCCAGGTGAAGTTCAAGGCCCCGGTGTCGCCGGCGCGGTTGTAGTAGTCGACCCGGATCCGGTGCAGGCTACCCGCCGTCGTGTTCCGGTAGCTGCCTGAGACGGCGGCGCCGGGTTTGTCTGTCCAGCTGTCCACTACCAGGAAGTCGTCGATCCACAACCGCACGCCGTCAGTCGCGGTGAAGCCCACTTCGTAAGTACCGGCGGCCGGGAACCGCATCTCACCGGTGAACCGACCGGACCAGCCACCGGTGGTGGCCACGGGCCTTGTACCGCCCCAGTTACCGACCAGCGATCCATCGCCGGTGCCGATCCCTGTCTGCCACACAACGGGCGGCCCGGCCAAGAACGGGTTGTCATACAGCTCCGCCTGCAACCCTGCCATGCCCCCGTCGTAGCCGAGGCGCCGGTGCGGCAGCGTCGCCGCGCACGTCGGCGTCGGGACCTCGCCGGCGAAACACGACGCCGGGCCGGGACCGTAACTGTCCGTCAATCGGTCGGCGTGATCGTAGACGTTGCTGATGCGCCTGCCTTTCCCGTCGGCGCTCGCGACGGACTTGTCCTTGGCGTTCCATTCCATCTTCGCGGTCACCCCGTCCGCATCGGTCACCGTCAGAGCACGACCGGCGTCGTCGTAGGTCACCGTGCGAGAGCGCTGGAAGTCCTCCACTCCGGACACTCCGACGAACGCCCGTCTGTTGTCGAGGTCGTGGCTGTACGTTCGCCCAGGTCGCGGCCCCGCCGCCAGGCGGCCATCGGCGAACGGCGCCAGGATTCGCACCACTCGTGCCCTCGCCGGCTGCCACGGTCGTTCGACGAAGGCGCCGTAGTCGATCACTGTGCGTTCGGTACCCCAGTTCTCGAGAGACGGTTGTCGTGCCACCCAGTCATAGGCCACACCGTCGCGGAACTCGGCCAGGGGGCCAAGACTGTCCTTGGCTTTCTGGCGCTCCTCGTCATTGCGCGCGTAGTCGAAGGCCTGCTTGGCCCGCAGTTCGTTCGTGTAGTTCATGTCCCGGATGTCTGCACCCGGATTTTCGATGCGTCCAAGGGAGTCCAGCACATACCACAGCCGGGTTTCGGTACCGTCCCAATACCGGATTCGACAGAGCTGCTGCGCCGGGGCCGCGTCCGCGCCTTTCGGACGGGGCACACCGCCGTAACAACGGTCACTGCCGTCGGTGTTGTAGAACAGCTCGTGCGCCCTGTCGGACACCGGATCCTTGATCTGCGTCAGCCGAGGTATCGAACCGCTGTACAGGTACTGCAAAGCAGCCGGTTTCTTGCTGTCCTGCACCGACGCCACCGTGGCCAGGGTGCCGTCGACGTTGAACACCGACATCGAGCCGGCCTGGGTCACTGAGATCCGGCCGCCCGCGTCGAAGGCGAGCACCCCGTCTTCACCCGCGGGCGGCTGGTAACCGCCAGTGGAGACCTTGCCCCACGTGTGCTTTCCGCCCGCGTTGTCGGTGAGCACCACTGACCCGTCCAACATCTCGGCTTTGCTGTACCCGCTGCCCGCTAATCCCAGCGTCCAGCCCCCCGGCAGCTGCGGCGGATCGGCCGAGTACAGCCATTCCGTCGGCACGATCTTGGGTGGCAGGCTGTGGCTACGCTGATTGTCGGGGCCTGTGGTGCTCTTGGCCCACAACACCATCCTGGGACGTTCCTTCGAACGGTGGTACAGCTCGATCTTGATCGGAACCCGCTGGCCCGCGGTCAACGCCACCTCCCTTTCCTGCCTGGGACCCGGCTGAAGAAAATCGTCGCCGATCGCCGCGGGATTCGGATTGTCGTAGACCAGCTTGTCGCCCACCCACATCTTCGCGCCGTCCGCGTGTCCACCGGCGAAGCGAAAGTCCCCGGTCGCGGAAGCCCGGAAGTAACCCTCCCAGCGGATGACGAACCAGTCCTTGTTCAAAGCGGGCGGCATCGGATCTTCCCGCCACGGGAAGTTCTCCGGCACATCGCTCCACATGTTGCCCCAGTCCAGATTGACCTGAGGTTCGCCTCGCACCATCACCGGAACGTCGTCCGGCACCCCGGCGTGCCGCGAATCGTTGAAATACGACGCCCGCACCCCTCGAGGCTCACCCTGGCGGGAGTTGTACGTGAACGTCACCCCGGCGGCGCCGCCCACCGACTCGAACTTCGGCCCGGCGGCTTCGACATGGACATTGCCATTGAACAAATTCACTGTCGCGGGCCCCAGCACGTCGGTCGGCGACGGTCCAGGATCACCTACCCGCTGATTGACCGTGAAGTGCCCCACCCATTTCGGCGGCGTGACTGTTTCCGGGCGGCCACCCGGTGTGGCCGTGCCAACCGTCCAGCTGTACTTGCCGCCGTCGTGCAGCACATGGAGTGGAACCGTCCACTGTGGGGTCGACAGACATCCCGAATCCACCACACTGCCCGATCGACCGTCGACCCCGGTCGACACCTTGAAGCAATACAGGACGCCGCTGCCCACCGCGACGACCTGCAATGTCGGCGTCTCGGTGGCGACCACGGCCTGGTCGACCGGACTGACCAGACTCGTCTCCGGCGCCGAACCGTCCCGTGCACGGGGCGCACGCCCGCCAGCCAGCGGAGTGAAATCGGCCGCCGGCTCCTGCATAACCGGTGCCTGCCCAGGAGTCGCCGCTTTCGCCGAATCATCCCTCGGCGCCAACGGCGGCATCATCGGCAGATCCCGTGGCACCTCTGCCGCCTCCGATCGTTGTGGCGTCACCACGGTCTGCGTCAGAGACGCGCACAACGCGATCAGTACCGTCAGCACGAGCGCTCGCGCGCGTGCTCTTCCCCCAGCAAACATCAGCACCCCAACGAGATCCTCTTCAACCGAGCGGACCGCAACCTGATCAGGAACGGTAGTGACAGTCGATGAAATCCGGATGAAACGATCAGTGATCGCTCAGCTGGCCCTCGGCCGAGGGATCAGTAGCGCCGGAGCAGGCCGCAGCACCGAAGTTTCCCCGCATGGGGAGAGGCCTTCCCGGAAAGGCGCGGGCACTGGGCAACCTATCCGGCCGCGACTGCGTGAGATTCGCAGGATGGGGAAGAATAGGGAGATTCATGAGTATTCGGACAACGCTTCGAACGGGTGTCCTGGTCACGGTCGCGGTCATGACCACAACGCTGGGGGTGGCGTCGGCGGAAGCGACACCGGGCTGGCAGGCGACGCTCCTGCCGTTGCCCGCAGGGCACCCTGGCACGTCGGGCTTCGTGTTCGGCACTGACGGGAAGGGCGGTTACGCCGGCGAACTCGCTATCGACGATCGCAGTCAGGTGGTCACCTGGCGGGACGGAAAGCCATCGGTACGAGGCGTCCCGTCCGGCTACGAGAACGCGCACGTGCTCGACCAGAACGGCGCCGGAACCGTGCTCCTGCAGGCCTACGGCGCCGAAGCGAGCATGACGGGCATCTTCCTGCTGGACGATCAAGGGTTCCACGAGGTCCCGGCACCCGCCGGGTATACGAAAGCACACGGCCTGGCGCTCAACGAGCGCGGTGACGTCCTCGGCACGGCTTCGGCGGAGAAAACGGCCGAGCAGGTGACCGTCGTGTGGCCCGTGCGGGGCGTCGGTCCGGTCGTGATCCCGACCGATGGAGAGACCTGGCCCACCGATCTCGACATCGACGGGACCGTGCTGTTCGGCTCGACCAGGGGTCCCTACACGTGGCGGAACGGGACGGTGGAGAAGCTGGCCGTCCCGGCCGGGTACACCTTCGCGCTGCCTCGTTCGATCAGGAACGGGACCGTCGTCGGCAGCGCCGACGCAGCCGGGGTCAACGGATCGACCGGTTTCCGGTGGACATCCGCCGCCGCACCCGAGCGCCTGGCCGATTCCAGCGCCGGATTCCGGGTCAACGGATCAGGGCTGATCGCCGGAGCGCTGACCTCCGAACCGTCGGTGTCCTACGGTCACCCCGCGGTCTGGCAAGGACCCGGTTCAGTCGCCAAACTCCCGTTGCCTGACGGTTTCGCCGTGGGGAGGGCCTACGCGATCGGCGACGACGGCGCGATCGCCGGAATCGCCGCGAACGGGCCGCTCGACGAAGGCGGCGCACCGGTCGTGTGGCACCGAACCGAAATCGGCCACGGCTAACCAGAGCACGGAACACCGCCGTGGGGCGAAAAGGCACCCCACGGCGGTTCCAGCCGACGAGGGCCCGCCGTCGAGGCCGGCGCGACAACGGTGACGACCGTTGTGTGACAGCGCGCTCCTCGACCACGATCGGCCATCACTCGACGACACTGGCTGTCTGAAGGAACCGATAGCCAACCGTCGAGCTCAGCTATCCACCGCTCAGGCTCACGATGTCGGTGGCGGAGGTGGTCCAGGCGCGATCTCTCACGGGACCGCGAGGGCGTACTCGGAGCTGACGACGACCGCGCGGCATGGCCGTCAAGGTCACATGTTTTCGTTGCCGGGAAGGGTGGAGCTCAGGCTCCGGTCTTCGGGGCCGGGGTAGCTGGTGTCCGGCGAGGCGACGGACGGATGGCCGTTTGCGCAACAGGTGATGCCGGGCGGAGTGCTGTCCGCTCCAGCAGCCTTCCAGCCGGTCTCCGCGCCGGCCGCTCCGGCCAGTGACAGGACGGCACCTACCACCGTCGCGGCAAGCACGCTTGCTGAGGAAATCCGACGAACCGGGGACATCTTTCGCTCCTGAGATCTCGCGGCGATCAGGCCGCGCTGGCTATGAAGGTATGAAGTGACCGCAGATGCGCGCGTGTTCTGACCGCACTTACCGCACCTCAGAGTGCTGTCTGCCCTGCGTCGGTAAACGGCGGAAACGTGGCGCACTTCACCCACCACACCCGCACGAGCCAGGACCCTTCCATGCGTCCACTGTGCTGACCGGCGCCCAGTTACCGCGATCCATGACTCGTTGGGCGCTGGTGCCCTTGTGCTGCCACTGGTAGCTGACCGGCGCGACCTGTCCCGTGCGCTCCTGCTTGTGGGGCCGCTGCGACTGCGCGTCGGCCGTTCCAGCCATCGATACGACAGCACCGATCACTACAGCGGTGAGCACACCAACCGCCCCGCCCCTGCGAACCCTGGACATCCACCACGCCCCCTTCCGTTCCTGCAGCACCTAACAATGATCAACTACCTGCCCGACGCTACCCCGCACATCGGTGAAGCCAGCGAAGGAAAGGCCTTTCAGCCACACATCTGAACCCTCACGGGCAAACCTGCACGACAGCGCACCACACATCCCGAGCGGACACCGGCGGTCGACGTACCCAACCATGGCCGCGTTGCTGGCGTTAGCCACACTCATCGACCTCGACCTGCATGATTGCGAGATCAACGAAGCTAGGTTTAGCAAGGCAACCTTCGAAGGCGACGCCAGGTTCCACGGGGCGGCCTTCATCGGCGACGCCAACTTCGCCCAGGCGACCTTCAACGGCGGCACCATGTTCGTCAGGGCGACTATCCAAGGTGTGGTTGTTGTATCCGAGGCACGCATCCGCGTTGATTCAATGAAGAATTCGTCCTGGCCACCGGGGTTGACCGCCAAAGCCACAGGCTCGGCGTCCCCCACCACGTCCGGGCGCACCGCAGCCATCCAGCAGCACGTGCTCACCATGCCCTCATCCGTGGTCGCCGACGCCCTCGGCTACCACGCGGGCACCACCACCAAGATCGCCACACGAGCAGGAACCACCTGGAGTCGCTACGCCCCAGGCGATCACTCACCACCATGACCACGACGAACTCGCGACAGTTGAATACGCGATCTCACCAGTCGGTGACTCCGATTTGCTGCGATGGTGGTGGTTCCGGGCCCGCCAGTGGGAGACTTGGAGTCGGGTGCGGACCGTCGCTACGCTCCGGACGGCCGCCATATCCGCCCGACTCGGCACGTGATTCACCGATGCGCCAGTGGTTCGGCTCCTCGGCACGTCGACGGGAACCGGTCACCCGAAATGAGGTCACATGGGCAACGCCGAGGCCAACCCGAACCTGTCGCTTCCGATATCCCGCCGGACCCTGTTGCAGGGAACCGGGCTCGCCCTCGGCGGCACGGCACTGGTCAACGGGACCGCCGACGCGCACCCACCGGGCGTTCCGGTCCCAGGCCCCGGCAGCCCGGTGCACCCGATCCCGGTGCCCGAGCAGGTTCCGGCTACCCAGGGCTGGTTCCAGGTGCCAGGGGCGCGGCTGTGGTACTGGGACACCGGCGGGCCCGGTGAGCCGGTGGTTCTGCTGCACGCTCTGAGCGGCAGTGGCGAAAGCTGGCCGTACCAGCAGCCGTACCTCGCCCGTGCGGGGTACCGGGTCATCGGCTACTCGCGTCGGGGGTACGCCAACTCGCCGGTGCAGGACCCGAACAACCCGAGGAGCGGCATCGAGGATCTGCACGACCTCGTGGAGTTCCTGGGGATCGGGAAGTTTCACGTCGTCGGCGTTGCCGGTGGCGGCTGGTACGCGATGGACTACGCGCTCAACCACCCGGACCGGTTGCACAGCCTGGTGATCGGCGCGTGTGTGCTTCAGGTCCAGGAGCGGGACTACCAGGACATGGTGGAGCGGTTGCGGTCGCCCGAGGTCGACGCGCTGCCCATCCACTTTCGGGAGTTGGGCCCGTCCTACCGCGCGATCGACCCGGACGGTGTCGCCAGGTGGCTGGACATCCATCACCGGGCCGGGCCCAACGGGATCGTCCAGCCCAGGGCGACCTCGCTGAGCTGGGCCGTGATCGGACGGCTCGCCGTGCCCACCCTGCTGCTGTGGGGGGACGCCGACCCGCACACGTCACCGCCGGTGCAGCGTCTGCTGGCCGGGCACTTCCGCAGGGTGAGCACGATGGTGGCCAACGAGTGCGGGCACAACGTCCACTGGGAGCGGTCGGACGTGGTCAACCCCGTGCTGCTGAACTTCTTCCGGGCCAACCGGCACTGACCATCCGGGCCACGGGGTGATCCAATTGGGCTCGCCGAACGTGTCGTGGGATCGCTCGCACACCTCTCAAGCCCATTGGATGGGGTGAGGCCAGGGGCGGCGGAGGGGTTCGGCGGGTGGCCGAACTACTTTGGCGGCGCGCACCGCCCACCAGTAGGGCGATCCGGCCGCCCGGCGTCAAGGGTGCGGTCCAGCGGGACAACATGAACACCGCCACCAACCCGAACTCCCGCTGGCTGTTCCCCGGCCGACGCTCAGGACTACCGATGCACCCCAGATCACTCGGCACGCTGATGACCGGGCTCGGCATCCCCATCACCACCGCACGCACGGCGGCCATCGAACACCACGTCCTGACCATGACGGCCCCCGCGGTCGCTGACGCCCTCGGCTACCACCCCGTCACCACCGCCAAAATGACGAGTTCGCTTTCCGAGTGCGGAGTAGGTCGCTGATCAGCGGGCGGAGAGTGCTTTACGCAGGAAGGCGTCGAAGCGCTGAAGCCAGGGGAAGTCGGTGCGCAAGGTGGGGATGTCGGCCTGGTAGCCGTCCTCGGCGAACCACTGGTACATCCGTTCCTCGATCGGCTTGGGCGCCAGCCGCGTGCGGACGCCGGTCACCTGTTGGTACGTCGCCGCCACCTGCTCGAAGCTCACGGCGTCCCCGGCGATCGCCAGCCTGGTGCCGAGGTAGGCCTCGGGCTCGGCGAACGCGGCGGCGGCGATCCGGCCGATGTCCGAGGCCGCGATCATCTGCATCGGGCGGTCGGGGACCACCGGTAGTTCCAGGACGCGTTCGTCGGTGGCGTCTGCGTACCAGAGCAGATTGTCCATGAAGAACACCGGCCGCAGGATCGTCGCCGACGGGAAGGTGCCGGCGATGTGCTCCTCGATGCGGGTCTTGGACTCGAAGTGGTCGATGCCGGTGGCGCGCTCGGCACCGTCGACCGAGCTGTAGACCAGGTGCGCGGCATCCGCGGTCCGGGCGGCGTCGGCCAGGGCGATCCCGCGGCGGACCTCGGTGGCCAGTTCCTCCTCCGAGCAGATCCAGGACCTGGACGCGCCGCGCTCACCGCCGAAGCGCGGGCCGCCCGGCGCCGCCTGATCGCGATCGCCCTGGGCGGACTCGCCGCCAGGGCGAACGTCGACCTCCCAGGGCCGCCCCCCGCGCAACGCCTGCTGACGGCGCGTTGGCAGACCTGACCCGACTCGACCGTCCAGGGTCGGGTCCGCCGTCCGGGAGCGTGTAGGTGCCGAAAACTGTGTCACCTCACGCGACTTGGCGATACTCGTGAATCAATCCGCCGAGCCGATCACGCCGACGAACCCTTCCGGTACCAGCCGGGTCGCCAAGCACCAGGACTCGACCTGGCGGTTCGAGAGTGGCAAGCACTCTTTGCATCTGACTGTTCCCGGCCCTCTGCAGGTTCGAGATTCGTCTGACATCCAGCAGCCCACCCCAAACCGGCATCGGTTTCTGTTACGGCGCTCCGGGGATCGCCCCTGTGTGCGGGCAAGGTCGCCACCTGCCCGAAGAGAGCGATCCCCGACGCCCGCCTCAGCTGACCGATCGGGTCACTGTGCGGCCATGCGCTCACGGAGGCTTCGGGGGCGCATGTCCGTCCAGACCTCATCCACGTGGTCCATGCACTCCTGGCGGGTGCCCGTCTTGCCGTCGGGCCGCCAGCCTTCGGGGATCTCTTTGTCCGCGGGCCAAAGGGAGTACTGCTCTTCGTCGTTGATCAGGACCTGGAAGGTGGTGTTGTCGTCCATCGGGTTCTCTCTCCTTATTTTCCGGTGGTTTCCGCTTCGAGTGGTTCAGACGTGGCAGGAAGCCCGCGCAGGGTGCGGTTGAGTGTGGTGGCGACGGTGACGACGGCGATGGCGCCCGCGCACGCGAGCACCGCGGCGGAGCCGGGCAGGACCTCGACCAGCCAGCCGCCCAGCGCGGGACCGAGCGCGGCGGCCAGTCCACCGGTCACGCCCAGCACTCCGCCGAGACGACCGCGTAACTCGTCAGGTGTGTTCAGCAGCTGATAGGTGCCGATGACGGTGTTGGCCGCGGGCGGCAGGAAGGCGATCGCCGCGAACAACAGCCCCATGACGTAGCCGCTGCGCACGAAGATCGCGAGCGGCGCCAAGACCGTCAACGCCCAGAACACGCCGGTGATCAACAGGTACGGGCTGATCTTGCGGTACAGGACCGGTGCGGCCAGGGCACCGAGCACCCCGCCGCCACCGAGCATCGCCGCCATGACGCCGATCTCCCCGGAAGGCATGCCGCGACCGTCGGCCAGCACGATGATCACCAGGTAGTAGGCCGAGAAGAACAGGTTGAGGCTGACCACGCAGAACGTCGTGATCCGCAGTCGCGGTTGCCGCCACACCCACCGCAGGCCTTCCGCGATTTCCCGGCCCAGATGCGCGGGTGGCCGGACGGTGACGGACCGGGCGGGCAGCCGGACGAACAGTAGCGACGCGAAGGCGAAAAGGTGTGTCACGACGTCGAGAACGAACGGCACGAACCGGCCGAGGGCGAACAGGAACCCGCCGAGCGCGGTGCCCGACAACTGCCCGGCGCTGGTTCTCGCGGCGTTCAGTGAGACCGCCGACGCTACTTGGCCTGCCGGGACCAGGAGCGGCAGGCTCGCCTCCTCCGCCGGTTCGAACAAGGCACGGCACACCCCCATCACCACGGCGACGACGACCAGGAGGCCGACTCCGGCCACGTCCCACCACAGCGCGAGGACGAGCACAGCGGCCGCGAACGCCTGCACGGCCTCGCAACCGAGCATGATCCGCTTGCGGGGCCAGCGGTCCGCCAGCGCGCCCGCCGGCAGACCGGCGACCAGCTGGGCGATCGCGACCGCGCCGACGACGAGTCCCGATTGGACGCCGGAGCCGGTGATCGCCAGTACCACCAGGGGAAAGGCGATCATCGTGGTGCTGAACCCGGCCTCGGAAACGACCTGTCCGGTCCACAGGAGACGGTAGTCGCGATTGGTCCGCAGGCCGGTCACGTCTCGTCACCCCGGCAGTCGGACGCGATGGCGCGCAAGGCATCGGCGAAGTCCGCGGCGACGGCCGCCACTGTGTCCCGTGTGTTCAGGTGAGGCTGGTAGTACCAGGAGAACTCGAGGCGGCCGTCCCGGACACCGCCGACCACCTCCAGCACATGCGGCGGGCGGTTCTCGGGATCCTGTTCGCGCCCGAGGGGCGCGTGGGCCCGCCGGTAGAACCCGCTCCCCTCACTCCCGTGATCACCCTGCCCCAGGTAGTTGAACGCGACTTCCGGCGCGGTGTCACCGAGCTCCGGGAACCGGAAGTACCGTAGGGCACCGTAACCGAAACCGTTGCCGGGCACCGAACGCAGCTGCTTCCGGGTCGCCTTGACGAGCCCCCGCCACCCGGTCGAGTCATCGACGGTGAGCCCGACGGGGAACAAGGTGGTGAACCAGCCGACGGTGCGGGAAAGGTCGACGTCGTCGAGGATCTCTTCGCGCCCGTGGCCCTCCAGGTCGAGGGCGACGGCTCGCTCCCCCGTCCAGCGAGTGAGCGCCCTGGCCAGCGCGGCCAGCAGGACGTCGTTGATCCGGGTCCGGTAGGCCCCTGGTGCCAGGTGCAGCAGGGCGTCGGTGTCCCGCTCGCCGACCTCGACGGTCACCGATTCCGGTGGCGCGGGCGGCGCGCCGGTCCGGTCGCGCGGGAGAGTACGACCGGGCAACTCACGCGCCCAATGGCCGTGTTCACCGTCCAGTCCGCCGGCTCGGACGAACTCGCGCAGCCGGTGCGCCCACTCGCGGAACGACGTCGTCTTGGTACCGAGGTCGGACTTCTCCCCTGCCTCTATCTGCCGGTACGCGCGTTCGAGGTCTTCGAGCAGGATGCCCCACGACACGGCGTCGACGACCAGGTGATGCGCGGCGAGCAGCAGCCGGGGATTCTCCGCGCCGTCCGGTTCCGTCAGCACGGCGCGCAGATGTGGCGGCCGCGCGAGATCGAAATCCGCCTGCGCGTACTCGGCCTCGGCCTCCAGCTCGGCGGCGGGCACCGTCTTCAGCACCGGCCGCGGCTCGGGCGGTTCGTTGTATTGCGTCCACCCGGCCTCGGTCCGCTCGAAGCGCAGGCGCAACGCGTCGTGCTGGGCGATGACGGCGTCGAGCGCGAGGCGCAGCGACTCCTCCTCCACCGGTGCGCCGAGTTCGACGAGCACCGATTGGTTGAAGTGCGCCGGATTCGCCGGTTCGGAGGCCAGGAACCACTGCTGGATCGGCGTCAGCGGAACGTCGCCGACGACGATCTCGCGATCCGCGGCCGCCGTGTCCACCGGTTTCACCACCGTCGCCAGCTCGGCGACCGTCTGGTGGGTGAACAGATCCTTCGACCGCATCGCCAGCCCGGCCTGCCGGGCGCGGTGGACGACCTGGATGCTCAGGATCGAGTCACCGCCGAGGTCGAAGAAGTTGTCCGTGGCCCCGACACGGTCCAGGCCGAGGACGTCGGCCCAGAGGCTCGCCAGCGCCCCTTCCGTTTCGGTGCGCGGCTCCACGTAGTCCGCGCCCTGCGCCAAGCTCGGGTCCGGAGCCGGGAGCGCCGCGCGGTCCACCTTGCCGTTGGCCGTGATCGGGATCGAGTCCACCGGCACGAAGATCGACGGCACAAGGTAGTCCGGCAGCGTCTCGCCGAGGAAGGCCCGCAGATCCGCCGTCTCGCCGACGACGTAGGCGACGAGACGCTTGTGACCCCCGATCTCGCGGGCAACCACGACGGCCTCCCGTACCTCCGGATGGCGTCGCAGCGCCGTCTCGATCTCGCCGAGTTCCACCCGGAAGCCGCGGACCTTGACCTGCTCGTCCACACGCCCCACGAATTCCAGCGCGCCCGAGGTGGTCCAGCGGACCAGGTCGCCGGTCCGGTACATCCGGTTTCCCCGGCCGCCGAAGGGGTTCGCCACGAACCTGTCGGCGGTCAGGCCCGGCCGGTCCAGATAGCCGCGGGCCAGTCCGGCACCGGAGACGAACAGCTCGCCGGTCGTCCCGATCGGTACCGGCCGCAGTGCGGTGTCCAGGACGTGGACCTCGGTGTTCGGGATCGGTGTGCCGATCGGCGGCTGGCCGCCCGGCGTCAGCGGCTCGCTCCACGAGGTGACGACGGTGGACTCCGTGGGCCCGTAGGCGTTGATCATCCGCCTGCCGGGCGCCCATCGGTCCACCAGCGCCGCCGGACACGAGTCCCCGCCGACGATCACGGTGCGGAAGTCCGGGAGATCCACCTCGGGCACGGTGGCCAGCGCGATCGGCGGGATCAGCGCGTGGGTGACCCGCCGCCGTCGCAGGACGTCGGCGAGATGGGTGCCGAGCAGCGGTCCCTCCGGCGGCACGACGAGCGCGGCCCCGGCGGGCAGGGACAGGCACAGCTCCAGGATCGAGGCGTCGAAGCTGGGCGAGCTGAAGGCCAGCACACGATCTCCTGGCCGCACCTCGCAGTGCTCGATCTCGGCGGCGGAGAACGACGCGAGCCCGGCATGGGTGACGACGACGCCCTTGGGCCGCCCGGTCGAGCCGGACGTGTAGATCACATACGCGGGCTGTGCCGGGTCGACCGGCACATTCAGGTCGGTGTCGTCGTACCCGTCCGCGTCGAGTTCGCCGTCCACCACCAGGACGGGGTCGGCGTCACGCAGCATGAAGTCGACGCGCTCGGCGGGATAGCCGGGGTCCACCGGCAGGAAAGCGGCACCGGTCTTGGCCACGGCCAGTTCGGTGACCACGAGCGCCACCGAACGCGGCAGGCGGACGGCGACGATCCGCTCGGGGCCGGCACCCCGCTCCGCGAGCAAGCGCGCCAGCCTGTTCGCGCGCGCGTTCAGGTCCGCGAAGGCCAGCGAGCCGGTGTCGGACACCAGCGCGATCGCGGTGGGTGTCCGCCGGGCCTGCGCTTCGAAGAGTTCGGCCAGAGACGCCGCCGGAATGTCGCGTGCGGTGTCGTTCCAGGCCCGCAGCCGGTCGAGTTCGCTCCGGGGCAGCGACGGCAGGGCGGCCATCGGGCGGTCCGGTTCGGTGACGAGCGTGGTCAGGAGTGCCCGCAGCCGCGCGATCAACCGTTCGATGGTCGCGGCGTCGAACAGCCCGGCGCTGTAGTTGATCGCCCCGTGCACCACGTCGCCGTCCTGCTCGAACTGCACGAGGAGGTCGAAGGGGGCCGACACGGCGGGCAGCGCGACCTCACCCGCGACGAGCGTGCCGGAACCGGGCCGGTCGCCGGTGTTCTGCAGGACGACCATGGCCTGGAACAGCGGTGTCCGGCTCGGGTCGCGGACCGGTTGCACGGCGTCCACCACCCGCTCGAACGGAACGTCCTGATGCGCGAACGCGTCGAGCACCACGGTCCGCACCTGAGCCAGGAATTCCCGGAAGGACCACCTGGTGTCCACAGTGGACCTCAGAGTGAGGGTGTTCACGAAGAACCCGACGAGGCGTTGCAGTTCGGCGCGCTCCCGCCCGGCGGTCACGGTGCCGACGGCGACGTCTTCCTGGCCTGTCCACCCGGCAAGCAGTACCTGGCAAGCGGCCACCAGCGTCATGAACAGAGTTCCCTGCTGGGCGTTGGCCAGCTCACGGAGTTTCGTGACGACGTCGGCGGGGAGGTCGAATCCGATCCACTCCCCCTCCGTCATGCGCACCGCCGGCCGGGACCGATCCGTCGGCAGCTCGAGGGGCTCCAAGTCGGCGAGACGGTCCCGCCAGTGGTCCAGCTGCCCGGCGAGCTCAGGGCCGTCGAGGAGGTCGCGCTGCCAGGCCGCGAAGTCCGCGTACTGCACGGGAAGCTCGGAGAGCGACGGTTCCTCGCCCCGGACGAACGCGGCGTACGTCTCGTCGAGTTCGGCGGCCAGCACGCCCGAGGACCAGCCGTCGGTGACGATGTGGTGCAGCACCAGCAGCAGGACATGGTCCTCGGACGTCCGCCGGAACAGCCGTGCCCGCAAGAGCGGTCCGGTTCGCAGGTCGAACGCTCGCGACGCTTCCCGCGCCATCCTGTCCTCGTCGAATTCCTCGATGGGGAGGTCGACGCGATAGGGCTCGTGCACGTGCTGGACGCCGCGGCCGTCGATCGCGTCGAACGTGGTGCGCAGCGACTCGTGGCGGGCCACCAGGAAGTCCAGCGACCGGTTCAGGGCGACGACGTCGACCTCACCGCGCAGCAGCAACGCGGTGGGCGACAGGTACTCGCTGCCACCCGGCTCGAACTCGTCCAGGAACCACAGCCGCTGCTGGGAGAACGACAGCGGCAGGGCCCCGTCGCGGGCCACGGCCGGAATCGGCGGGGTGTCGGCCCGCTGGTCCGGCAGAGCCGCGGCGAACCTGTCGAGGGTCGGTGCGGTGAACAACGCGCGCGGCGAGATGTCGACGCCCAGTTCGGCGCGCACGCGGGAGGTGATCCGCATGCTCAGGATCGAGTCCCCGCCGAGTTCGAAGAAGCTGTCCGTCACGCTGACCCGGTCGATTTTGAGGACTTCCGCCCAGATGACGGCGAGACGGCGTTCGACGTCGGTCCGCGGCGCGACGTACTCGGCGGTGGTGTCACGGCCCGGCGCCGGAAGCGCTCGCTTGTCGATCTTTCCGTTGCGGGTCAGGGGAAGAGCGTCGAGCGCGACGACCGCCGAAGGGACGAGGTGATCCGGCAGGCGATCCCGCAGCCAGTCCCGCAGTCCTCGCGGGTCACCGACGACGTAGGCGACGAGACGTCCTTCGCGTGCGACGACCGTCGTGTCGGTCACCGCCGCGTGCCGGCGGAGCACGGCTTCCACCTCGCCGGGCTCGACCCGGAAACCGCGGATCTTGACCTGGTCGTCGACGCGGCCGAGATAGTCGAGCCGTCCGTCGGCGGTCCAGCGGACCCGGTCGCCGGTGCGGTACATGCGGGCGCCCGGCGGGCCGAACGGGTCGGCGACGAACCGGTCCGCGGTCAGCCCCGCACGCCCGAGGTAACCACGGGCGAGCTGGACGCCGGCGAGGAACAGCTCTCCCGGTATCCCGGCCGGAACCGGTGTCCCGGTCGCGTCGAGGACGTAGGCGCGCAGGTTGGCCAGCGGACGGCCGATCAGCGGCCGGTCCCCCGCCACCGGTGCGTGGACGGAATCGACCGTCACTTCGGTGGGCCCGTAATAGTTGTGCGAGGTGACACCGGACGCCACCAGCTCACGCCACAGTCGTTCACCGGTCGCCTCGCCGCCGACGAGCACCGTGCCGGGCCGGTGGTCCCCGGTCAACAGGCCGGCTTCGAGAAGCTGCTGGAGATACGTCGGCGTCAGGTCGAGCAGGTCGATCCGGTGGTCGCGGACGTAGCCGACGGCGGCACGGGGATCGAGCCGGGTGTCGTCGTCCAGCACGTGCAGCTCGTGGCCGTCGATCAGGGCCAGGAGCGCTTCCCAGGAAGTGTCGAACGACAGCGACGCGGTGAGAGCCACCCGTCGGCGCTCCTCGGTGAGGAAGACGCGGCGATGCGCGGCGAGCATGTTCATCAGGCCGCGGTGCTCGATGACGACGCCCTTCGGCGTCCCCGTCGAACCGGAGGTGTAGATGACGTACGCCGCGGTGTCGACGCTCGCCCTGGTCACGACGGAGGTCGAGGCAACGGCTTCCGGCTCACCCAGCACCACCACCGGCCTCGCGTCCTCCAGCAGGAACCGTTTCCGTTCCTCCGGCAGGCCGGGATCGATCGGCAGGTACACCGCACCCGCCTTGAAGATCGCCAGGATAGCGATCACGGCTTCGGCCGAGCGGGGCAGGGCGACGGCCACCACCGTCTCCGGGCCGGCCCCACGGGCGGCCAGTTCGCCCGCCAGCCGCGTGGCGCGGGCGTCGACCTCGGCGAAGTCCAAGGCCGTGTCGCGGAAGACCAGGGCGGTCTCGTGCGGCACACGGGCGACTGTCGCCTCGAAGACGTCCAGCACCGTGCCGGACGGCACGTCGATCTGCGGACCGCTGCCCAAGGCCGCCAGTTCGCGCCGTTCGGACGACGACAGCGGGGACAGCGCGTCGAGCCGGCATCGCGGGTCCGCGACGATGGCACGGATGAACCCGGCGAGCTGATCCGCGAGGCGGCGGACCGTGGCCGCGTCGAACAACCGCGGGTCGTACGACAGCTCCAGCCCGAGTTTGTCGTGCAGGTAGGCGGTGAGGTTCAGCGGGAAGTTCGTCGTGTCCAGCGATTCGACGTCCAGCACGCGCACGTCGGCCTGCCCGCTGTCCTCGATCGGGTAGTTCTCGAACACCACCACACTGTCGAACAGGGCAGTTCCGGCGGGAACGTCCGTGAACGCCTGCAGCCGCGAGAGGGCGAGGAAGTCGTACCGGCGCGCGTCGGCCTGTGCCGTCTGCGTTTCCCGCAGCCAGTCGAGAGCGGAGTCCTCGCCTCGGACCTCCACGCGTGCCGGGACCGTGTTGATGAACATGCCGATCATCGACTCGACACCAGGCATGCCCTCCGGCCTGCCCGACACGGTCGTGCCGAACAGGATGTCGGTTTCCCCGCTGTACCGCGCGAGCAGTAGCGCCCAGGCGCCTTGCACGATGGTGTTGACCGTGAGCGCGGCGGACTTCGCGGTCTCGTGCAGCCGCGCGGACTCCTCGGGTGCCAGTTCGACCAGGACCGCGTCCGCGGATTCGGCGCGGTGCGCTTCCTGCGGCCGCCGGTCGAAGGGCAACGGCGTCGGGGTGGTGAACCCGTCCAGCACCGCGCGCCAATGGTCCTCCGCCTCGGCGTGGTCCTGTCCGGCGAGCCATGCCAGGTAGTCGCGGAACGGACGACGCGGGACCAGCCGCGCGGCGCGGCCCTCCACGATCGCCGCGTACTGCTCGCACACCTCACCGAAGACCTGCGCCGTGCTCCAGCCGTCGAGCAGGACGTGATGCGAGGTCCAGACAAGCTGCACTTCGTCGTCGGCGATCCTGGCGATCGCCAGGCGCATCAGCGGCGGCGCGGCCAGGTCCATCCCCGCCGCCACGTCGTCCGCCAGCAGCTTCTTCAGTTCCCGGTCCTGCTCGTCCGGCGTGAGCGAGCGCCAGTCGTGCTGCCGGACCGGGACCCGGACCTCGCGATGGACCCGCTGGACCGGCTTCTCGATACCTTCCCAAACGGTGCTGCTGCGCAGGATCGGCGTGCGGTCGACCACGCGCTGCCAGGCCTCGGCGAGCGCCTCCGGACGGCTCACCCCGGCGAGCCGGAGCCGGAACTGGTCGAAGTAGGCGGTGGAACCGGTGTCGACCAGGCTGTGGAACAGCATGCCCGTCTGCAACGGCGTGAGCGGATAGATGTCCTCGACGTCCCGGCCGTCACCGGCGAAGCGGTCGACGTCCGCCTGCGCGAGCCGGGCCAGCGGGAAGTCCGACGGTGTGCGTCCACCGCTCTCGGCACAATGGGCGATGATCCCGCGCAGGGCGTCGAGGGTGGCTTCGGCGAGCGCGCGCACAGTGGCTTCTTCGTGCACCTCGTCGGAATACTGCCAGGTGAGATGCAATTCGCCGCTTTCGACGACACCGATGACGTCGAGCAGATACGGACGGACGCTTTCCGGGTCGCTGTCGTGGCCGAGGGCTTCGCCTCTGCCCCGGATCCATCCTTCGGCGGGGCTCCCCATGTCCCAGCGGCCGTGGTAATTGAAGGAAATCCGCGGTTCGGGGGTCTCGCGTAAAGCGGAACCCGGCGTTTCTTCGGCGCTCAAATAGCGCAAAGCTTCGAAGCCCGCGCCTTTGGCCGGAACCGCGCGCAGTTGTTCCTTGACGGCTTTGAGCACGTCACCCCAGTCGCCTTCGGGAACAGCGAGCGAGAGCGGGTATTGCGCGGTGAACCAGCCGATCGTGCGCGAAAGATCGAAGGGCCCGGCGATTTCCTCTCGGCCGTGTCCCTCCATGGCGATCACGACCCGCGGCAGGCCCGTCCAGGCGGCCAGCGCCCGGCCGAGGGCGCTCACCAGGACGTCGTTGACCTCGGTGCGGTACGCGTCGGGCACGTCGCGGAGGAGCGCGGTGGTCTCGGCCCGGCCAAGTGACACCGAGACACCGCGCTCCGACTTCGCGGTGTTGCGGCCCAGGCGGTCAACCGGAATGTCCGTCCGAGCTCCGCGAAGCGAAGCTTCCCAGTACCCGATTTCCTTGTCGAGTCGTCCCATTTTCACGTTTTCGGCGAGCGAACGCGCCCAGTACGTGAACGATGTCCGCACCGGTGCCAGGGTCTCGCCCCGGTAGGCACGTTCGAGGTCGGACAGCAGGATCCGCCACGAGACCCCGTCCATGACGAGGTGGTGGGCGGTGAGGAACAGCTGCGGCGCCCGGTCACGGAAGGTGAACACCACCGCGCGCCACAGCGGCCCGGTGATGACGTCGAGCGAGGTCTGCGCCCGCACCGCCTCCGCGCGCATGGCCGTCGCCACGTCCTCTGCGGAGTCCACATCGGACAGATCGACGTGCCTGAGGACGCCGTCCGCATCGACCGGGGCGGACTCCTGGTTCCAGCGCCCGTCCCCACGGGAGAACCGCATGCGCAGCGCGTCGTGCCTTTCGGCGACACGGTTCAAGGCGGAGATCAGCTTCGGTACGTCCACTGAGGACAGCACGACGTGCACGGACATGGTCAGCCGCCACGGCTCTTCCAGCCGTTCGAACAGCCAGGACTGGATCGGGCCGAGCGGAGCCGGTCCCAGGTCTTCCGCCTCGACGTGCGCGGCAGGGGCTTCCGGCGAGGCAACAAGCGCGAGTTCGGCGATCGTCTGGTTGCGGAAGAGGTCCTTGGACGACAGCGTCAGCCCCGCCTGCCGGGCCGCCGCGACGACCTGGATGCTGAGGATCGAGTCGCCGCCGAGCCCGAAGAAGTTGTCCTCGACGCCGACCCTGTCGACCCCGAGTACCTCCGACCAGACCGCGGCCAGCACGGTCTCGACGCCGGTACGCGGGGCCACGTAACGGTTCTCCGTCCGCGCACCCGGCTCCGGCAGCGCACGGGTGTCGAGCTTCCCGTTGGCGTTGAGCGGCAACCGCTCCAGCGGGACGAACACCGCGGGCACCATGTGCGCCGGCAGGGAACGGCCGAGGAACTCCCGCAGCGCCGACGTCCCCGGCACCGCACCGGTCAGGTATGCGACGAGCCGCCGGGCGTCCCCGGTGCCGCGGGCGACGACGGCCGCCGTCTCGACGTCGGGATGGGCGATCAGCGCCGCTTCGATCTCGCCTGGTTCGATGCGGAAGCCGCGGATCTTGACCTGGTGGTCGGCGCGGCCCCGGTAGTCCAGCTCGCCGTCGCCGGTCCACCGCAGCAGGTCTCCGGTGCGGTACATCCGCGTGCCGGGCCCGCCGAAGGGATCCGCGACGAAACGTGACGCGGTCAGGCCAGGGCGGTTGAGGTAGCCGCGGGCCAGACCGGCGCCGGCGACGTACAGCTCACCGGTCACACCGGGCGGCACGGGAGCGAGTTCGGCGTCGAGCACGTAGGTCCGCAGGTCCGGGATCGGCACCCCGACGGTGGCCGTGCCGTCCGGCTCCAGCGCCCGGTGCGTGACGTGCACCGTGGTCTCGGTGATGCCGTACATGTTCACCAGCCGCGGCCCGTCCGGATGCCGCCGGTACCACTCCGCCAGCCGCGCGGGATCCAGTGCCTCGCCGCCGAAGATCACGTACCGCAGGTTGAGCTCCGGCGAAGACAGCGTGCTCAACCGGTAGAACGCCGACGGCGTCTGGTTGAGCACCGTCACCCGATGCTCGGCGAGCAGCGCCAGGAAGTCCTCCGGTTCGCGGACCGCGTCCTGCGGGACGACCACGAGCCTGCCGCCGTGCAGCAGCGCGCCCCACAGTTCCCAGACCGAGAAGTCGAAGGCGTAGGAGTGGAAGAGCGTCCAGACGTCGTTCTCGTCGAAACCGAACCAGTGGCCGGTCGAAGAGAACAGGCGGGTCACGTTGGCGTGCGGGACCAGCACTCCCTTGGGCGCACCGGTCGAACCCGAGGTGTAGATGACGTATGCGGTGTTCTCCGGTTCCACCCGCACTTGCGGAGCGGTGTCCGGCCGCCCGTCGGCCTCGATCGAGTCGACGACGTACACCGGCCGCGCGTCCGCCAGCGTCGCCTCGATCCGCGCCGCCGGATAGGCCGGGTCGATCGGCAGATACGCGGCGCCCGTCTTCAGGACCGCGAGGACCGCGACGACGAGATCGGCCGAACGCGGCAACCGCAACGCCACCAGCCGCTCCGGTCCCGCGCCCTCCTCGATCAGCCGGTGGGCGAGGCGGTTGGCGCGCCTGTCCAGTTCGTCATAGGTCAGCTCGGTGCTCCCGCTCGTCACCGCGACGGCGTCCGGAGTGCGCGCCGCGCGGGCGGCGAAGAGTTCGTGCAGCACCGGCGACGGCTCCGCGTCCGCCTTGCCGTTCCAGTCCAGCAGCACCCGGTCACGTTCGGCCGGGCTGATCCAGGGCTGCCTGCCGAGCGGCAGTTCCGGGGCCGTCGCGATGCCGTCGAGCATCCGGCGGAGCCAGCCGGTCAGCCGCTCGATCGTGCCGTCGTCGAACAGATCGGTGTTGTAGTTGACGAGCGCGTCGAGCCGCCCGGCGGTCTCCTGGAAGTGGAGCGTGAGATCGAAACCGGCGGTCACGACGGGCGGTGCCAGCTCTTCGACGTCCAGGCCCGCCATCGACGGGCGGGTGTCCGGGGTGTTGTGCAGGACCACCAGCACCTGGCACAGCGGCGTCCGGCTGGTGTCCCGTTCGGGCTGCAGGTCGTCGACGACCCGGTCGAAAGGCACGTCCTGATGGGCGAACGCGTCCAGGACGGTGTCGCGCACGTCGTCCAGGAAGACGTCGAACCCGAGCTTCAAGTCCACTGTGGATCGGAGGACGAGGGTGTTGACGAAGAACCCGATCAGGCCTTCGAGATCGGTGCGCTCGCGGCCGGAGACGACCGTGCCGACGGCGATGTCGTCCTGCCCCGACCAGCGGGCGAACAGCAGCTTGCTCGCGGCGAGCAGTGTCATGAACAGGGTGCCGCCCTGATGCCGGGACAGTTCCCTGAGCCGGGCCGTGGTCCCGGCGGGCACGCTGAACTCGTGCACGGCCCCGTTCTTCGTCCGCACGGCCGGACGGGGCCGGTCGGCGGGCAGGTCGAGCGCGGGCACGCCGTCGAGCCGGTTGCGCCAGTAGCTGAGCTGAGCGTCGAAATCGGTGCCCCGCAGACGTTCCCGCTGCCAGACGGCGTAGTCCGCGTACTGCGCCGGCAGTGCAGGAAGAACCGGCTCCTCGTCGTGGACGAACGCGCTGTAGCACGTGGCCAGCTCGGCCAGCAGCACGCCGGAGGACCAGCCGTCGGTGACGATGTGGTGCAGCACCAGGGTGAGCACGTGCTGATCGGGCGCGAGCCGGGTCAGCGCGACCCGCAGCGACGGTCCCGTGTGCAGGTCGACGGGGCCGGTCGCGGCAGCGAGCGCGGTGTCCAGGTCCCCGTCGGTGACGGGAACGTCCACGGCGTACGGCGGATGGATCACCTGGACGCCGCGGCCGTCGACGGTCGCGAAGGTCGTCCGCAAGGACTCGTGCCGGGCCACCAGTGCGGTCAGCGCGCGGTTCAGCGCGCCCGTGTCCAGCTCACCGCGCAGCCGCAAGGCCGTCGGTGACACGTACTCGGTGCTGCCCGGTTCGAATTCGTCGAGGAACCACAATCGCTGCTGGGCGAAGGAGAGCGGGGCCACGAACCGGCCGCCGTCACGGGACAGCAGCGGGATCGCCGCCCGCGGCCCGGTGACGTCGGGCAGCCGCAGGGCGAGCAGGGCGGGAGTGGGCGCGGTGAAGACGAGCCGGGCGGGCACCTCGGCGCCGAGCGCGTCCCGAAGCCGCGCGAGGACCCGGATGCCGAGGAGAGAGTCGCCGCCGAGCTCGAAGAAGTCGTCGTCGACACCGACGCGTTCGACGCCGAGGACTTCGGACCAGATGCCGGTCACCAGCCGCTCACGGTCGTTCCGGGGCGCGACGTACGGCCTCGCGGCGCTGTGTTCGGGATCGGGCAGAGCCCGCCGGTCCAGCTTCCCGTGCCTGGTCAGCGGCAGCCTGTCCAGGCCGACGAACACCGACGGGACCAGATGGCCTGGCAGGACACGGTTCAAGGCGGTCCGCAGCCGGGCGGGGTCGGCGTCGCCGACGACGTAGGCGACCAGCTTGCCGCCCCGCGCGTCCACGGCGGCGTCCGTGACCGACGGCTGGACACGCAGGACCGCCTCGACCTCGCCGGGCTCGATCCGGAAACCGCGGACCTTGATCTGCTCGTCGAGGCGGCCGAGGTGTTCCAGCTGCCCATCGGCGGTCCAGCGGACACGGTCGCCCGTGCGGTAGAGCCGGGCGCCGGGCGGGCCGAACGGGTCGGCGGTGAAGCGGTCGGCGGTCAGCCCCGGCCTGCCGAGGTAACCGCGGGCGAGCTGGGCACCGGCGAGACACAGTTCGCCGGGGACCCCGGCGGGCACGAGCCGTGACCACTCGTCGAGGACGTAGGCGGTCACGTTCCCGAGTGGCCTGCCGATCACGGGCCGGTCGCCTGTCACCGGCGCGCGGGTGGCGTCCACTGTGGACTCTGTGGGCCCGTAGTAGTTGTGGACCTCCGATCCGGACGCGGCCAGTTCACGCCAGAGGTCGCGGTCGAGGGCTTCGCCGCCGACCATCAGGAACCTCGGCCGGTGCTCCCCTTCGAGTAGTCCGGCGGGCAGCAGCTGCCGCAGGTACGACGGCGTGACGTCGAGGAAGTCGACGCGCTCGTCCCGGACGTAGCGGGTCAGCGCGTCCGGGTCGAGCCGGGTCTCCTCGGTGATGACGTGCAGTTCGTGGCCGTCCGCCAGCAGCAGCGGCCCTTCCCAGGAGGTGTCGAAAGACAGGGTCGCGGTCAGCGCGACGCGCATCCTGTCGCGGCCGAACACGGTGCGGTGGTTGGCGAGCAGGTTGACCAGGGCCGCGTGGCCGACGACGACGCCCTTCGGCGTGCCGGTCGAGCCCGAGGTGTGGATGACGTAGGCGGCGTCCGAAGGTCGTGGCGACGCCGGTCGAGGACCGTCGGTGGTGCTCTCGAAGGAGTCGTCGAGGACGACCACCGGCCGGGTGTCGTCCAGCAGGGTCCGGATCCGGTCGGGCGGCAGCCCCGGATCGAGGGACAGGTGCACGGCTCCCGCTTTGAGCACGGCGAACAGCGCGACGATCGCGTCGGCCGAGCGCGGCAGCAGTACCGCGACGACCTGATCCGGGCCGGCGCCGCGGGCGGCCAGCTCGGCGGCGACGCGGTCGGTGCGAGTGGCGAGTTCGGCGAAGGTCAGGCGGGTGTCGCCGCAGACGAGCGCGGTCTCGCCGGGCCGCGTCTTCGCCTGGTGGTCCAGGAGGTCGACGATGGTCGTCGTGGTCGGCACCTCCAGCCCGTTGCTCCCCCAGAACAGCAGGCGGCGCTCTTCGTCGCGGTCGGTCAACGGCAGGTCGGCGATCCGGCGGCCGGGCTCGGCCGCGATCCCGGCCAGCAGCCGCAGCAGGTGGCCGATCAAGCCGTCGACCGTGGCGGCGTCGAACAGTTCGGTGCTGTACTCGACGAGCCCGGCGAGCTCACCGCCGGATTCCTCGAACTCCACCGAGAGGTCGAAGTTCGCCGCGTCGCGCGCCACGTCCGCCGGTTCCACGGTCAGCCCTGGGAACTCGGGCCCGCCGCCGGAAGCGGAATGCAGCAGCACCATGACGTCGAACAGCGGGTTGCGACCGGCGTCGCGCCCCGCCTGCACGGCGTCGACGACGGCGTCGAACGGAACGTCGTCGTGAGCGAAGGCGTCGAGAACGGTCTGACGGGTGCGAGTGAGGTGCTCGGTGAAGAACACGGACCGGTCGACGGCCGAGCGCAGCACGACGGTGTTGACGAAGAACCCGACGACGCGTTCGAGTTCCGGCCGTTCGCGGCCTTGCACGACGGTGCCGAGCGCGATGTCCTCCTGCCCGGTGTAGCGGGCGAACAGCGCCTGGCACGCGGCGAGCAACACCGTGAACAGCGTCGTTTCCGAACAGCGCGCCAGTTCCGAGAGGCGCCCGGCGACCTCTGCGGGCACGGTGAATTCCCGTGTCGCGCCGTCGGTGCCACGGACGGGCGGACGGGGCCTGTCGGTGGGCAGTTCCAGCTGGGCGACGTCGGCGAGGTGCGCCTTCCAGTAGTCGAGACCCGCACCCCGGAGTGGCCGATTCCGTTGCCATACGGCGAAGTCCGCGTACTGCACCGGCTGAGCGGGCAGCGACGCGCGTTCGCCGTCGCGGTACAGCAGGCCGAGTTCCTCGGTCAGCACCCCCATCGACGCGCCGTCGGTGGCGATGTGGTGCACGCAGACCAGCAGCACGTGCTCGGTTTCGGTGACGCGCGCCAGTACCGCGCGCAGCAGTGGCCCGCGGCTCAGGTCGAACGGCCGGGTGTACTCGGCGCGCAGGACGTCCTCCAGGTCGTCGCGGGCGACGTCCACGACGGGGAGCGCGACGTCGCAGGGCGGACGCACGTTCTGGAAGCCCTCACCGTCGATCTCCTCGAAGGTGGTGCGCAACGGCTCGTGGCGAGCGACCAGCAGGCGCAGCGCGGCGGCCAGGGCGGCGCGGTCGAGCGTGCCGGTCAGGCGCAGGGCGAACGCGCTGTTGTACTCGGGGTCGTCCGGCCGCAGCCTGCTGAGGAACCACAACCGCCGCTGGGCGGACGAAAGCGGGATCGGGCGGGAACGGTCGGCGGCGGCCGGGATCTCCGGCGCGGTCCCGGCCGTTCCCGCCATCCGCGCGCGCAGCACCTCCCGCAGGTGGGCGGGCAGTGCCGCGATGCGGTCCTGTCGGGACGAGGTCATGGTGGTGTCCTCACGCTTCCGTTTCGGCGGCGAGGCTTTCGAGCTCGCCCAGGATGAGTTCTTCGACCGTTCCGGCCAGCCCGGCGACGGTGCGCGCGGTCAGGACGTCGGCCGGGGTCAGCCGGACGGCGAACAGCGCGCTGGCCTTGGCCGCGATGTGCAGGCTCCGCAGCGAATCGCCGCCGAGGGCGAAGAAGCTGTCCTCGGCACCGATCCGCTCCACGCCGAGCACATCGGCCCAGATCGCGGCCAGCGCCAGCTCGGTTTCGGTTTCCGGCTCGACGTGCCCGGTCTCCGGCGCGGCGGGCGCGGGCAGTGCCTTCCGGTCGAGTTTTCCGTTGGCGCTGACCGGGATCCGGTCCAGCGTGACGAACGCCGACGGCACCAGATAGTCCGGCAGCCTCACAGCGAGGAAGTCCCGCAGGACGTCTTCCTCGGCTTCGGCGACGACGTAGGCGACGAGCTGCTTCAGACCGGGCTGGTCCTCACGGACGACGACCGCGGCCTGCGCCACGGCGGGATGCCGGGCCAGCACGGCTTCGACCTCGCCGGGTTCGACGCGGAATCCCCGCAGCTTCACCTGATCGTCCACCCGGCCGAGGAATTCGAGACTGCCCTCTCCGGTCCAGCGGACGAGGTCGCCGGTGCGGTACATCCGCTGCCCGCCCGGTGCGGCGAGGAACCGGTCGGCGGTCAGACCGGGCCGGTTCCGGTACCCGCGGGCGAGTCCGGCTCCGGCGAGATACAGCTCGCCGGGCACCCCCGGCGGGACCGGCCGCAGTTCCGGATCCAGGACACGGGCGACGGTCCCGTCCAGCGGCCTGCCGATGGGGATCCGGTCCGGGACCGTCCGGTCCATCGGATGGGCGGTGGCGAAAGTGGTCGTCTCGGTCGGCCCGTAACCGTCGACGACGCGCAGCCCCGGACAGGCGTCCAGCACACGCCGCACCGCCTCGGCCGGCACGACGTCGCCGCCGGTCCACACTTCCCGCAGTCCGGTGAAGCAGTCCGGGCTTTCCTGCGCCAGCACCCGGAACAGGCCCGCGGTGACCCACATCCCGGTCAGGCCGTGCTCGCGGACCAAGGTCCGCAGCCGGTGCGCGTCGAGGTCGCCGTCCGGCGCCGTGACCACACACCCGCCGGTGAGCAGCGGGACCCACAGTTCGTAGGTCGTGGCGTCGAAGGCCGCCGGGGAATGCAGCAGCACCCGTTCGTGGGCCCCACCGCGGAACCGGCCGTCCCCGGCCAGGGCGGCGACGTCACGGTGCCGCACGGCGACGCCCTTGGGGGTGCCGGTGGACCCGGAGGTGTACATGACGTACGCCAGCCGGTCGGGATCGACGACGACGGCGGGATCGCCGTCCGGCTCGTCGTCCACTGAGGACAGTCGGATGCTGTGCGGGTACTCCGTGTCGGAGACGACGAACCGGACACCGTCGAGCAGCGCCTGTCGCCGTTCCGCCGGGGCCCTGGTGTCGATCGGGAGGTAGGCACCGCCCGCCTTGGCCACGGCCAGTTCCGCCACCACGGTGCCCGCCCTGGTCGTGGCGAGGCCGACCGGTTCCTCCGGTCGCAGGCCGAGCCCGATCAGCCGGTGGGCGAGCCGGTTCGCCCGCCGGTTCAGCTCGGCGTAGGTGACCTGTTCGCCGTCGAGGACGGCCGCGACGGCGTCCGGCCTGGCACCGACCTGCCCGGCGAACAGCTCGGGCAGTGACCGGGCCGGGGCTTCCGTGCCGGAGTCGGTCCATTCCGCCAGCTGAAGTTCCTCTTCCAGGGTCAGCATCGACACTCGGGAGAGCACCCGGTCGCCGTCCTTGGTCAGTTCCTGGAGCAGCGTGAGGAGGTGCCCGGCCAAGCGGGTCACCGTCGGGGCGTCGAACAGGGCAGGGTCGTAGCCCAGATCGACGTGCAGCTCGCGGCCCGGCGACGCGACGACGGTGAGCGGGAAGTTCGTCGTCTCGCGGGCCGAAAGGTCGCGCACGGTCAGGCCGTGCCCGGCCTCGGCGTCGGTGATCGGGTAGTTCTCGAACACGACCAGGCTTTCGCAGAGGTTCACTCCGGCGGGCAGCTCCGCCCAGCCCTGGACGAGCGCGAGCGGCAGGTGCCCGTGCCGGCGTGCCTCCGCCTGGCCGGCCTGGAGACCCACGAGCCACTCCGCGACGCGGCTGTCCCGATCGACCCCGACCCGGACGGGCAGCGTGTTGATGAAGATGCCGGTGATCTCGTCCACCCCCGTCACCTCGGGCGGGCGGCCGGAGACGGTGGATCCGAACACGACGTCGTCGTGCCCGCTGTAGGCCGAGAGCAGCAGTGCCCACGCTCCTTGCAGAACCGCGTTCGGAGTGAGGCCGTGGCGTTTGACGAACCGGTCGAGCCTGGCCGTCGCCGCTTCGTCCATGCGGACGGGCAGCCAGTCGGACGAGCAGGCGATGTGCCCGGCCGCGGGCGCCCGGTCACCGGCGACGGGCGTCGGCCCGTCGATCCCGGCCAGGGTGTGGCGCCAGAAGCGTTCGGCGTCGGTCCGGTCCAGGCCGCCCAGCCAGCCGAGGTAGTCGCGGAACGGCGGCCTGACGGGCAGGGCTTCCCCGGCGTAGGCGGAACAGACATCGGAGAGGACGTGGAAGACGCTCCAGCCGTCGAGCAGCGCGTGGTGGAACGTCCACAGGACCTGGACCTCGGTCGCCGACGACCGCGCGAGCGCCACGCGCATCAGCGGTGCCTCCGCGAGGTCGAGCCCTTGTGCGCGGTCCTCGGCCAGTAGCCGCTGGAGATCGTGACCCGGCTCGACGACGCGGACCGGGAGCCGCACCTCGCGGCGCACCACTTGCAGCGGCTCCTCGACCCCGGCCCAGACGAACGCCGTCCGCAGGACCGGTGTCCGGTCCACGACCCGCTGCCACGCCGCGGCGAGCCGGTCGAGGTCGGTGACACCTTCGAGGACGAACGTCGCCTGCTCGACGTACATGCCTTGCGCGGTCTGGGACAGCCCGTGGAAGACCATCCCGCCCTGCATCGGCGTCGCCGGGTAGACGTCCTCGACCGCGCGCCCGTCGCCGACCAGTATGTCCACTGTGGATTGATCGAGGGCGGCCAGCGGAAAGTCCGACGGCGTGCGCCCACCCGACTCCGGAGCGGCGCAGTGCGCGATGATCTCGCGCAGCGCGGCCAGTGTCTTTCCCGCCAGGTCTTCGACGATGTCGAGCGGGTGCAGGGTGGTGACGTGTGCCCACGTCAGCTCCAGCACCCCGGCCACGACACGGCCCACGATGTCGAGCGAGTGGCTCACCGGAGCGGCTGGATCGACGTCCGCGTCGAGGGCGCCGGTCCGGAACACGCCCGCCTCGGCCTCGTCGAAACGGCCGAGATAGTTGAAGCCCACCTGGGGGTCGATGTCCGGCGCGGCACCGGTGAGATACCGCAGGGCGCCGTAGCCGATGCCCCGCCGGGGCACCGCCCGGAGCTGTTCCTTCACCGACTTCAGTGCCGTGCCCCAGTCGTCCGGGACGTCCAGCGCCACGGGGAACACGCTGGTGAACCACCCGACCGTGCGGGACAGGTCGACGTCGTCGAACAGGTCCTCACGCCCGTGGCCTTCCAGGTCGATCACCGGCGTCTGCCCGGTCCAGTCCCGCAGGACCCGGCCGAGCGCGGTCAGCAGGACGTCGTTGACCTGCGTGCGGTAGACCTCGGGAACGTCCTGGAGAAGCGCGCGGGTTTCCTCGGCGGTGAGCCGGACGGTCACCTCGCCGGTGTCGGCGATCGTGGCCGGTTCGGTGGCGGGCGGCGACGGGATCCCGCGCCAGTGCGCCAGTTCGTCGTCGAATCCGCCGCTCTGGGCGTGTTCGGCCAGCCGCTCCGCCCAGGCCAGGAAGGACGTCGTCTTCGGCCCGAGTTCACCACCGAGGTAGGCGGTTTCCAGGTCCTCCAGCAGGATCCGCCAGGAGACACCGTCGACGACGAGGTGGTGCGCGGCCAGGGTCAGCCGCCGCCCGTCGAGCACCGCCGCCAGCAGCGGACCTCGTTCGAGGTCGAAGGCGATCTCGTCGGTGAGCAGGTCGGCGGGCCGGACCGGTTCACCGTGCTGGACGTCGTCGCGCTCGAACCGCAGCCGCAGCCCGTCGTGATGCGCCCAGACCGTCTCCAGCGCGCGGCGCAGCGCGGCTTCGTCGACCTCCTCGGCGAAGTCCAGGACCACCCGCTGGTCGAACCGGTCCGGCTGGGTGGCGAAGTACCAGCGCTGGATCGGGGTGAGCGGCGCCGTTCCGGTGACCGGCCCCTGTTCGGCACGCGGACCGGTGCCGCCACCGGCGTGGGCGGCCAGCGCGGCGAGGGTCGGATGCCGGAAGACGTCGTGGGGCAACAGGATCAGCCCGGCACGGCGGGCCCGCGACACGACCTGGATGCTGAGGATCGAGTCGCCGCCCAGTTCGAAGAAGTTGGCCTCGGCTCCGACGTCCGCGACGCCGAGGACGTCCGACCAGATCCCGGCGAGCGCCCGTTCGGCCTCCGTCGCGGGCGCCGTCCTGGCGGCGTTGTCGCCGAAGTCCGGTGCGGGCAGGGCCTGCCGGTCGATCTTCCCGTTGGCGTTCAACGGGAAGCGGCCGAGCCGGACGAACGCGGCCGGGACCAGGTAATCGGGCAGCGTCCGGCGAAGGAACTCGGCCAGGCCGTCCGCGTCGCCGGTGTGGTAGGCGACGAGCCGTTTGATCCCGTGGTCCTCCCTGGTCAGGACCGCGGCCTGGCCGACACCGGGATGCGCGGTCAGCGCGGTCTCGATCTCCGCCGGTTCGATCCGGAAGCCGCGGACCTTCACCTGTTCGTCGGCGCGGCCGGTGTACTCCAGTTCTCCTCGCGCGTTCCAGCGGACGAGGTCGCCGGTGCGGTACATCCGCTCTCCCGGCGGGCCGAACGGGTCGGGTCCGAATCGGTCGGCGGTCAACGCCGGGTCGCCGAAGTACCCGCGAGCGAGTCCGGCGCCGGCGATGTACAGCTCGCCAGGCGTGCCCTGCGGCACGAGCCGCAGATCGGTGTCGAGGACGTACGTCCGCATGTTGTCGAGCGGTTTCCCGATCGGCACGGCACCGGGAACGCCGTCGGGGATGGGATACGAGGTGGCGAAGGTCGTCGTCTCGGTCGGCCCGTAGCCGTCGACGACGACCGTGCCCTGGCACGCCTCCCGTACCCGCCGGACCGCGGCGGCCGGGACGACGTCGCCGCCCGCCCAGACCTCACGCATCCCGCGGAAGGTCTCCGGCGCCTCCTGGGCGATCAGCCGGAACAGGCCCGCCGTGAAGAAGGCGCCGTGGACGTCGTAGCCGTCGATGACGCGCCGGAGGACCTCGACGTCGAGATCGCCGGGCGGCGCCAAGACGACGGTGCCCCCGTTGAGCAGCGGGACCCAGAGCTCGTAGGTGGAGGCGTCGAAGGCGGGCGACGCGTGCAGCAGCACCCGCTTGTGCGCGGCGAACCGCCGGTCGGCCGCCAGGGCGACCACGTCACGCTGGCGCACGGCCACGCCTTTCGGCCTGCCCGTCGAACCCGACGTGTACATCACGTACGCGAGGTTGTCCGGCGCCGCCTCGGGAAGCGCGACCTTCGCTGTCCGGCCGTCGGGGACGACGATCTGTCCCTTGTGAACGACGGAGCGGGCGCGGGTCCGGTCCGTGACCAGGATCGGCACACCGTCCAGCAGTGTCTTCAGCCGCGGCGCGGGCGCGCGGGTGTCGAGCGGCAGATACGCGGCGCCTGCCTTGACGACGGCGAGTTCGGTGACGACCAGATCCGCGGAGCGGTCCATGAGCACGCCGACGACGGTTTCCGGTCCGGCGCCGAGCGACACCAGATACCGCGCGAGGCGGTCCGCGCGCACGTCCAGTTCCGCGTACGTCAGGCGGGCGTCGTCACCGATGAGGGCGATCGCGCCGGGAGCGCGCGCGACCTGCCGGGCGAAGAGCCCGGCGAGGCTTCCTTCCGGCAGCGGGTGCGCGGTGTCGTTCCAGTCGCCGAGGATCTGGAGGCGTTCGGCGTCGGTGAGCAGGTCGATCCCGTCGAGTGGCCGGTTCAGGTCCTCCGCGAACGCGTCGAGCACGCTGACCAGCCGGCCCGTGATCCGCTCGGCCGTCGCGGCGTCGAACAGATCAGGGTCGTAGCCGACGTCGAGGACTAGCCGCTCCCCCGGCGACGCGACGACACTGATCGGGTAGTTCGTCGTCTCCGCGGCATCGACGTCGCGCAACCGGAGCCCGTCATGCGTCGCCGCGTCGATCGGGTAGTTCTCGAAGACGACGATGCTGTCGAAGAGACCGCCGTCGGCTCCGCTCCACGCCTGCAGCTTCGTCAGCGGCAGATGCCCGTACTTGCGGGATTCCACTTGCCGCTCCTGCAACTCGGCCAGCCACTTCGCCACCGGCGAGCGATCGGTGGTGACGCGCACCGGAAGTGTGTTGATGAAGATGCCGGTGATGTCGTCGGCGCCTGCCAACTCGACCGGACGGCCGGACACGGTGGTGCCGAAACAGACGTCGCGTTCCCCGGTCAGCCGGGACAACACCAGCGCCCACGCGCCCTGCAGGACGGTGTTCATCGTGAGCCCCGCCTTGCGCGCGGCTTCCCCGAGCCGCGCGGAGCTATCGACCGGCACCCGCGCCCACTCGGCCGACCGGCTCGTATGGTCCCGCGCCGTGAGCCGGGCGGGGGCGGTGAAATCGCCGAGTTCGCGACGCCAGTGCCGTTCCGCCTCGGCGTCGTCCTGGCTGCCCAGCCACGCGACGTAGTCACGGAAGGGCGGTCGCTCGGCCGGTTCGTCCCCGGCGTAGGCGGCGAAGACGTCGGACAGCACCCCGAAGACGCTCCAGCCGTCGAGCAGCACGTGGTGGAAAGTCCACAGCACGCGGGCTTCCGTGTCCGACAACCGCGCGAGGGTCAACCGCAGCAGGGTTTCCCCGTCCAGGTCGAGTCCCTCGGCCCGGTCCGAGGCCAGGACTTCCTGCCAGAACCGCTCCTGTACCGCCGGCGTGTGGGCGCGCCAGTCGAGCCGGGTGACCGGGACGGTCACCTGCCGCCGCACCACCTGCACCGGTTCCGGCACGCCCTCCCAGGCGATCCGTGTGCGCAGCACGGGCGTGCGGTCGACGACCTGCTGCCAGGCCTGAGCCAGCGCGTCGACGTCGTCGACGCCTTCGAGGACGAACCCGACCTGCTGGAAGTAGAGCCGTTCCTCCCGCTGGGAAAGGGAATGGAACACCATGCCCGCCTGCATCGGCGTCAGCGGGTAGACGTCCTCGACGTCGCGGCCGTCGCCGACCAGGGTGTCCACTGTGGCTTGATCGAGGGCGATCAACGGGAAGTCGGACGGGGTCCGCCCACCGGCACCCGGCGTGGCGCAATGCCCGATGATCTCCCGCAGCGCCGTCAGCATCGCCTCGGCGAGTCTGTCCACTGTGGACTCGTGGTGGACGCCCTCGGTGTAATACCAGGTCAGTTCGAGTTCGCCGGACTCGACGCGGCCGACGACGTCGAGCAGATGCGCTCGCGCCGAAAGCTCGCTCTCGTCGGATTCCAGCCTGCCCGAGGTGAACCGCCCGAGATAGTTGAAACTCACCGCCGGGTCGATCGCCGGCGCGGACCCGGCCAGGTGACGCAGCGCGCCGTAGCCGATTCCGCGCCGTGGCACCGCCCGGAGCTGCTCTTTCACCGACTTCAGTGCCGTGCCCCAGTCGTCCGGGACGTCCAGCGCGACCGGGAAGACGCTGGTGAACCAGCCGACCGTGCGGGACAGGTCGACGTCGTCGAACAGGTCCTCACGACCGTGGCCTTCGAGGTCGATGACTGGAACCCGGCCCGTCCACTCCCGCAGCACCCGGCCCAGCGCGGTCAGCAGGACGTCGTTGACCTGCGTGCGATAGGCGGCGGGCACTTCCCGCAGCAGCGCGTCGGTCTCCGCTTCGGGAAGCCGGACGGTGACTTCGCGCATCGAGGCGACCGTGGCCTCGCCTTCGCCGTCGACCGGGATCGAGATGTCTTCGGGAATCGCGCGCCAGTGCGGCAGTTCGTCGTCGAACCCGCCGCCGGCGGTGTGCTCGGCGAGCCTGATCGCCCACTCCCGGAAGGACGTGGTGCGCGGTCCGAGGTCGATCGGCTCGCCCCGGAGCGCCTGGGCGTAACCGCGGTCGAAGTCCTCGCCGAGGACCCGCCACGAGACGCCGTCGACCACGAGATGATGCACGGCGAGGGTGACGTCGTGGTCGGAGATGTCGAGGCGGATCAACGGCGTCTCGGCGCCGACCGGACCGTTCTCCTGCTTCCGGCCGTCGCCGGTGAACCGCATCCGCAGCGCGTCGTGGTGTTCCAGCAGCGCGTCCACGGCCTTGCGCGCCGCGGCGGTGTCGATCCGTTCAGGTCCTAAGTGGACGAACTGGTGGAAGTGGTCCGGGTCGGCGGTCTGGGTCGCGAAGAACCAGCGCTGGATCGGGGTGAGCGGCACCTCGCCGCTCACCGGGCCGCGGACGACGGCCTCCGTGGCGGTTCGGGCCGCGGCCGCGAGCGCCGCCGGGGTCCGGTGCGCGAACAGGTCTCCGGGCAGCAGTTCCAGTCCGGCGCGCCGGGCCCTGGACACCACCTGGATGCTGAGGATCGAGTCGCCGCCGAGTTCGAAGAAATCGTCGGTCGCGCCGACGCTGTCGACGCCCAGCACCTCGGCCCAGATCCCGGTGAGCACGCGTTCGCGGTCGGTGCGCGGCGCGACGTGGTCACGGGACCCGAAATCGGGGGTGGGCAAAGCGGTGCGGTCGAGCTTGCCGTTGACGTTGACCGGGAACCTCTCCAGCCGGACGAACGCGGCCGGGATCATGTAGTCCGGCAGGGTCCGGCCCAGGAACTCCCCGAGCCCCCCGGTCTCGCCGACGACGTAGGCGACCAGCCGTTTCACTCCGCCGTCCGCGCGGGCCAGCACGGCCGCCTGCTCGACGCCGGGGTGTTCGCCCAGCGCGGCCTCGATCTCGCTCGGTTCGACGCGGAAGCCGCGGATCTTGACCTGTTCGTCCACCCGGCCGACGAATTCGAGGGCGTCCTCGTCATTCCAGCGCACGACGTCGCCGGTGCGGTACATCCGCTCCCCCGGCGGCCCGAACGGGTCCGCGACGAACTTGTCGGCGGTCAAACCGGGACGCCCGAGATAGCCACGCGCGAGCCCGGCCCCGGCGAGATGCAGTTCGCCGGGCGCCCCCGGCGGGGCGAGCCGGAGGTCGTCGTCGAGGACGTAACCGCGGGTGTTGTCCAGTGGCGCGCCGATCGGCACGACGTCGGGTACTTCGTCCGGCAGCGGGTGCACGGTGGCGAAGGTGGTGGTCTCGGTGGGGCCGTAGACGTCGGCGACCAGGGTTCGCGGGCACGCGGCTCGCACCCGGCGCAACGCGACGGCGGGCACGGCGTCGCCGCCGGTCCAGACCTCCCGTACCCCGGCGAACATCTCCGGCGCTTCCTGCGCGACGAGCCGGAACAGCCCGGTCGTCATGAAGACACCGGTCACGTCGTGCGTGGTGATCACGCGGCCGAGCGTGTGGACGTCGAGTTCCCCCGGAGGGGCCAGGACGACCGTGCCGCCGTTCAGCAACGGCACCCACAGCTCGTACGTGGAGGCGTCGAAGGCCTGCGGCGAGTGCAGCAGCACCCGGTCGTGGGCCGCGAAGCGCTGGTCGGCCGCCAGCGCGAGGACGTCCCGATGCCGGGCGGCGACGCCCTTCGGTTTCCCGGTCGAGCCCGAGGTGTAGATGACGTAAGCAAGCTGCTCGGCGTCGACCGGCACCACGGGCGGCGTCTCCGGAGCGTCGCCCGCGTCCGTGACGATCACGCCGTCGTGGATCTCTTCGGCGGTGGCCAGCCAGGCCTGGTCGGTGACGAGGACGTCGGCCTCGGCTTCGCTCAGCAGCAGCCTCAGTCGTTCGGCGGGGGCGCGCAGGTCCAAGGGCAGATAGGCACCGCCCGTCTTCAGGATCGCGAGCTCGGCGACGACGAGGGCGGGCGAACGGTCCATCAGGAGCGCGACCCGGTCTTCGGCACGGACTCCGAGGTCGCGCAGCCGATTCGCCAGGCGGTTGGCCCGGACGTCGAGTTCGCCGTAGGTGACGGTCTCCACGTCGGAGACCAGCGCGACGGCATCGGGAGCCCGGCGCGCGCGAGCCTCGAACAGCTCGGGCACAGCCCCCTCCGATACCTCCCGCGCGGTGGCGTTCCGCTCACGGAGCAGGTGCCCGATCTCCGGCTCCGACAGCATCGGAATCCGCGTCACAGGCGCGTGCGGTGTCTCCGTGAAGACGCGGATCAGCGTTTCGAGGTGCCCGGCGAGCTGCCGGGCCAGGTCCGGCCCGATCAGCTCGGGGTCGTGGGTCAGCATCAGCGACAACCGCTGCCCTGGATACGCGACGACGCCGAGGGCGTAGTTCGTGCGTTCGGCCGCGCGGACGTCCCGCAGTCCCGCGACGTCCGCGACCGGGTAGTTCTCGAAGACGATGATGCTGTCGAACAGGCTGCCGCCGGTGTCGCTCCACGACTGCAACCGCGGCAGGCCGACATGGCCGAACCGGCGCGATTCCGCCTGCGCCGCCTGCAGTTCCCGCAGCCAGTCGACGAGGCCGCGCCCGGCGTCGAGCCTGACCCGCACGGGAAGGGTGTTGATGAACAGACCGGAGATGTCGTCCGCTCCGGGCAGTTCGACGGGCCTGCCGGACACCGTCGCGCCGAAACACACCTCGGATTCGCCGCTGTAGCGGGACAGCAGGGCCGCCCAGGCGCCTTGGACGATCGTGTTGAGCGTCAGGTGGTGCCGTCGCGCGAACGCGTGGATCCGGGCGGTCGTGGCGTCGTCGAACTCCACCGGGACACGAGCGGACGAGCTGGCCGTATGCGCGCGGGCGCCGCGGTCACCGGGCAGCGGCGTCGGGGTCACACCGGCGAGTTCGGCCCGCCAGTGGGTTTCGGCCGCCTCGTCGTCCTGCTCGGCGAGCCAGCCGGCGTAGTCGCGGAACGGCCGCCGCGCCCGCGGCTCTTCCCCGCGCAGCACGGCGAGGACGTCGGACAGGACACCGAAGACGCTCCAGCCGTCGAGCAGCACGTGGTGGAAGGTCCAGATCACCCGGACCGAGGTCTCCGACTCCTTGGCGATGACCAGCCGCATCAGCGGCGAGCTGGTCAGATCGAGCCCTTCCGCGAGGTCTTCGGCCAAGCGCCGCCGCATCGCCTCCTCGGCGTCCTCTGTGGACCAGTCCGGATAGCACACCGGGATCCCGGCCGAGCGCCGCACGACCTGCAGTGGCCTCGGCACGCCCTCCCAGACGATCCGGCTACGCAGGACCGGCGTCCGCTCGACCACCCGCTGCCAGGCGGCGCCGAGCGCCCAGGGGCCGGGAACGTCGTCGACGGTGAAGGAAACCTGTTCGAAGTAGTTGCGGTCGCCGGGCTGGGCCAGGCCGTGGAACACCATGCCCGCCTGCATCGGGGTCAGCGGATAGACGTCCTCGACGTCCCGGCCGTCACCGACGAGTTCGTCCACAGTGGACTGATCGAGACCCGCCAGGGGAAAGTCCGACGGCGTCCGCCCGCCAGCGCCGGGTTCGGCGCAGTGCCCGAGCAATCCACGCAGGTTTTCCAGCATGCCGTCGGCCAGCCGGGTCACGGTGGCCTCCTCGTGCACGCCTTCCGCGTAGTGCCAGGTGAATTCCAGCGTGTCGCCGGTGACCTGGCCGACCACGTCGAGCAGATGAGGACGGACGCCGCCGGGATCGGCGGCCAGGGACAGTTCGCCGTGTGAGCCGGTGTAGAGCTCGCCGTGCAGGTCGAACTGTCCGAGGTAGTTGAAGCTGATCTGGGGGTCGATGGCCGGAGCCGCGCCGGAGAGATAGCGCAGGGCTCCGTAGCCGATGCCGCGTCGCGGGACCGCGCGCAGCCGCTCCTTCACGGCTTTGATCGCCGCGCCCCACTCGTCCGGGACGTCCAGCGCCACCGGGAACAGACTGGTGAACCAGCCCACCGTGCGCGAAAGATCCACGCCGTCGAACAGATCCTCGCGGCCGTGGCCCTCCAGATCGATCACCGGGACCCGCCCGGTCCACTCCCGCAGCGTCCGGCCGAGCGCGGTCAGCAGGACGTCGTTGACCCGCGTCCGGTAGACGTCGGGTACCTGCCGCAGCAGTGCTCGCGTCTCGTCCGCGGTCAGCCGGACCGTCACCGCGCGGGCCCGGTCGACCGTGTTGGCGCCGGTCCCGTCGACGGGGATCGGCACGATCTCGGGGATCGCGCGCCAGTGCGCCAGTTCGTCGTCGAACCCACCGGCTTCCGTATGCGCGGCGACGCGGGCCGCCCACTCGCGGAACGATGTCGTCCTCGGCCCGAGATCGACCTGCCGGTAGGCCTGGTCGAGGTCGTCGAGCAGGATCCGCCAGGACACCCCGTCGACGGCGAGGTGGTGCGCGGACAGGTGCAGCACGCGCCGCGCGGGAGGACCGGACAGCGACCAGCGCAGAAGCGAGTGCCCGTCTTCGACGCCGGTGATGCGCAGCCGCCAGTGGTCGCCGTCATGGGTGAACGTCGTGCGCAGCGCGTCGTGGTGCTCGGTCACCGCGGCGACGGCGACGGCGACGGCGAGCGCGGTTTCGTCGGTGCCCTCGGTCAGTTCGACGGCGATGGCCTGGTCGAAGCGATCGGGTTCGGAGATCGTGTCGAAGAACCAGCGCTGGATCGGGGTCGGCACGACGTCACCGGACACGGGCCCCTGATCCGGGGCCGCGGAGGCGTCGGTCAAGGTGGGCGCGAGAGCGGCGATGGTCTGGTGCCGGAACAGGTCCGCCGTGGTGATCGCCAACCCCGCCTTCCTGGCCCGCGCGCTGACCTGGATGCTGAGGATCGAGTCGCCGCCGAGCGCGAAGAAGTTGTCCTCGACACCGACCCGGTCGAGGCCGAGCACCTCGGCCCAGATCCCCGCGAGCACGGCCTCACGTTCGGTTCGCGGCGCCGCTCCCCCGCTCACGGCGGGTTGGAAGCGCGGTTCCGGCAGGGCACGCCGGTCGACCTTCCCGTTGGCGTTGAGGGGAAGCACGTCGAGGACGACGAACGCCGACGGTACGAGATAGTCCGGCAGGGTGCGGCCGAGGGCGCCGCGCAGCGCCTCGGTGTCCACTGTGGACTCCGAGGCCGCCACGACGTAGGCGACCAGGTGTTTGCGGCCGGCGCCGGTCCGCGCGGTCACCACCGCCTGCGCCACCACGGGTTCGGCGGTGAGAGCGCGTTCCACCTCGCCGGGTTCGACCCGGAAGCCGCGGATCTTGAGCTGATCGTCGGCGCGGCCGGCGAACTCGAGTGTCCCGTCGGCGCGCCACCGCCCCCGGTCACCGGTGCGGTACATGCGTTCGCCGGGAGCACCGTACGGGCAGGCGACGAACCGGTCGGCCGTCGCGCCCGGCCGGGCGGCGTAACCACGGGCGAGTCCTGGACCCGCGACGCAGATCTCGCCCAGCGCGCCGCGCGGGACCGCGCGCAATCCTTCGTCGAGCACGTAGACGCGCATCCCGGTCAGCGGGGTCCCGATGGGGACGACCTCGGGGACCGCGCCGGCGGACGCCATGCGGAACGAGGTCGCGAACGTGGTGGTCTCGGTCGGCCCGTAGCCGTCGACGACCGCGACACCGGGGCAGCTGTCCAGGACGCGGCGGACGGCTTCGGGCGGGACGACGTCACCGCCGGTCCAGACTTCCCGCAGGCCACGGAAGCACTCGGGCGCGTCACCGGCGAAGAGCCGGAAAAGACCGGCGGTGAGCCAGAGCGCGGTGACACCGTGCCGCGCGGTCAGCTCCCGGACGACGTCGGCGTCGACGTCCCCCGGTGGCGCGACGACGACGGTGCCGCCGTTCAGGAGCGGGACCCACAGCTCGTAGGTGGAGGCGTCGAACGCCAGCGGCGAGTGCAGAAGCACGCGTTCGTGGGCGCCGCCGGTGAAGCGAGGATCCGTGGCCAGCGCGACCACGTCGGCATGCCGGACGGCCACGCCCTTCGGTACCCCGGTGGAACCGGAGGTGTACTCGACGTAGGCCAGGTTCGCGGGCTCGACCGCGACCGCGGCCGTGTCCCCGGTCGCGGGCAGCTTCACGATCTGTCCGTTGTGGACGGTCATGGCGGTGCCGTGCCAAGCGTCGTCGGTGAGCAGTACCGAGGTGCCGTCGAGGAGCAGTCGCAGGCGGTCCTCCGGGGCGCGCAGATCCAGCGGCAGGTACGCGGCACCGGCCTTGAGGATCGCCAGCAGCGCCACCACCAGGTCGGCCGAGCGGTCCATCAGCACACCGACCCGGTCTTCCCGGCGTACGCCGAGCTCGATCAGCCTGCCCGCGAGCCGGGCGGCCCGCACCCGCAGCTCGCCGTAGTCCAGGCGTTCCTCACCGAAGAGCACAGCGGGAACGTCCGGGTGCCGCTCGGCGTGCTGATCGAACAGACGCGTGATGGTCATCGACGGAGCTGCGCCCGGCGACGACAGGGCCAAGCGGTCGCCCTCGGTGAGAAGCGGAAGGTCACCCACCGGACGGGCGGGGTCGGCGGCGATCCCGGTGAGGAGGGTGTCCAGGCTCGCCGTCAACCGCTCGATCGTCGCCCGGTCGAAGAGCTCGGTGGCGTACTCGACGGTGACCCGCAGCCCGTCCGCGCGCGGCCAGAACTCCACGACCAGGTCGAACCGGGCCGACGGCCGGGGCAGGTCGTACTCCGAGACCCGCAGGCCGGCGGCCTCACGCGGGCGGACCAGCGGGCTCTGCAGGACCACGACCGCCTGCACCAGCGGCGTCCGCGACGGATCACGCTCGGGCTGCACCTCGTCGACGACGCGGTCGAAGGGGACGTCGGCGTGCGCGAACGCCTCCAGCGCGGTCTCCCGGAATCCGGCGAGGAAGTCCGCGAACGGCCGCGTTCGGTCGACCTGCGAGCGCAGGACCAGGGTGTTGACGAAGAACCCCGTCAGCGTCTCCCATTCGGCCCGGTCACGACCGGCGACCGCGGTGCCGACGGCGATGTCACGCTGACCGCCGTAGGCCGACAGAAGCAGTTGCACGGCCGCGGTCAGGGTCATGAACAACGTCGCGCCCTGCGGACGTCCGGCGGCGGTGAGATCGCGGATCAGGTCCGAAGACAGATCGTGCCGGTGCACCGCGCCCGCGGTGCCGCGTTGGGACGGCCTCGGCCGGTCGGTCGGGACGGCGAGCGGTTCGAGCCCCGCGAGCTTGTCCCGCCAGTAACCGAGCTGGGCGTCGTCGTCGGCCTGACGGCGCCAGTGGGTGTAGTCGCGGTAGCCCCGGTCCTGCGGCGGCGGAACGGCTCCGGCGTAGAAGTCCAGCAGCTCGCCGGTCAGGATGCCGATCGAACTGCCGTCTGTGACGATGTGATGCTGGCACAGGACGAGCAGATGCTCGTCCGGCCCCTGAGGATAGAGCGTGGCCCTGGTCAGCGGGCCGGTGCGCAGATCGAACGGCACCCGCAGCTCCGCTGACAGGAGGGCGTCGTCCGCGGCGGTGTCCGCGATCCGCAGCGGGATCTCGGCCGTGTCGGCGATGCGCTGGACGCCTTCGCCGTCACCGGCCTCGAAGGTGGTGCGCAGGGACTCGTGACGCGCGCAGAGCGCGGCGAGTGCGCCGCGCAGGGCGGGCAGATCCAACGCGCCGGAAAGCAGGAGGCCGACGGCAGTGTTGTACTCCGCGCTGTCCCCGGTCAGCTCGTCGAGGAACCACAGGCGCCGCTGGGCGGGCGAAAGCGGGATCACCTGCGCCGTCGGCGCGGCCGGGATCGTGCTTTCCGCGCCGGGATCCGCGGCGTCCACCGACCGGGCCAGCCCTGCGACGGTGGGTGTGTCGAACACCGCGCGGGCAGGCAACACCACGCCGAACGTGCGGCGCAGCCGGGACAACGCCTGCACCGCGAGGATCGAGTCACCGCCGAGGGCGAAGAAGTCCTCGTCGATCGCGACGTGGTCCGTCCCGAGCAGGTCGGCCAGGATCGCGGCGACGGCGTGTTCGGTGTCGGTCCGCGGCGCGATGTCCGCCTGCCTCGATTCCGGCGGCGCCGGAAGCGCACGGCGGTCGACCTTTCCGTTGGCGCTCAGAGGCAACTCGTCGAGGAGGACGAACGCCGACGGCACCATGTAGTCCGGCAGCGCCACCGCGGCGGCCGCCGTGAGGTCACCGAGCTCCTCATCAGGCCGCGCGACGACGTAGGCGATCAGTTTCTTGGCGCCCGCACGTTCCTCGCGGGCGACGACCACGACCTCGCCCACCCCGTGGGTGGCTGCGAGCACCGATTCGATCTCGCCGAGTTCGACCCGGAAACCGCGGACCTTGACCTGATCGTCGGTGCGGCCGAGGAACTCCAGTTCGCCGTCGTCGTTGTACCGCACCAGGTCCCCGGTCCGGTACCTGCGGCCGCCGGGCACGCCGGGATCGGCGACGAAGCGGTCCGCGGTCGCGCCGGGACTGCCCCAGTAACCGCGGGCCAGCCCCGCGCCGGCGAGGTACAACTCCCCCGGCTGCCCGGCCGGGACGGCGTTCCCCGCCTCGTCGAGGACCTGGGCGCGGACACCGTCCAATGGGCGGCCGATCGGCACGACGTCGGGGACGCCGTCCACGGAGGACATCGGCCGCGACGTCGCGAAGGTGGTGGTCTCGGTGGGGCCGTAGCCGTCGGTCACGGTGAGGCCGGGGCAGGCGGCCAGCACGCGGCGGACGGCCGCTGCCGGGACCACGTCTCCGCCCGTCCACACTTCTTCCACGCCACGGAAACAGTCCGGTGCTTCCTGCGCCACGACGCGGAACAGGCCCGCGGTGAGCCAGAGCGAGGTGACCTCGTACCGGCCGACGACGTCGCGCAGCGCCTCCACGTCCAGGTCGCCCGGCGGCGCGATCACCACCGTTCCCCCGGTGAGCAGCGGGACCCACAGCTCGTAGGTCGACGCGTCGAACGCCGCCGGGGAATGCAGCAGGACACGACGGTGTGCGCCGCCGGTGAACCGGCTGTCGGCCGCCAGCGCCGCGACATCCCGGTGCCGCACCGCCACGCCCTTCGGTGTGCCGGTCGAGCCCGACGTGTGCATGAGATAGGCCAGCTGATCCGCGTCGGCCGACGGTGGCACCGAATCCGGCGCCGGAAGCGCTTGTCCGGCGGCGATGATCTGTCCACTGTGGATCCCGGCGGCCCGCTCCGGCTCGTCGGTGATCAGCACGGACACCTCTGCCGAGGCCAGCAGCAGCCGGGCGCGGCTGTCGGGAGCACGCCGGTCGAGCGGCACGTAGACCCCGCCCGCGAGCACGATCGCCAGTTCGGCGACGACGAGTTCGGCGGATCTCCCGACCAGCACCCCGACCCGGTCCTCTGCGCGGACCCCGAGCCGGGTCAGCCGGAAGGCGAGGCGCGCAGCCCGGTCGGCCAGTTCCGCGTAGGTCAGCCGTCCACCATGGCCGTCCACCGCGACCGCGTGCGGGGCCGACCGCACCATCGCGGCGAACAATTCGGGCAGGGTGGCGGTTCTTTCGGACTCGGGGGTGGCCGTCGCGTCCAGCACGGTCATGGTTTTGGGCACCTTCCAGGCACAACAAGCGATCCCACCGAGGTGGGCGAGGGGACGGGAGGAGGAAGTGAAGGTCAGAGCCGCCGCGCGAGGCGGCCGCCGATTTCGATCGCGGTCGCCTCGCCGGGCGTTCCGCGCAGCCGTCCGCACGGCGTCGCGCGACCGGTGGCGGGGTCGCGCACCGTGAAGGCAGCGTCGTCGTGGAGGGTGAGCTCGGGGAAGATCTCGCCATCGACGACGAGTTCGGCTCCGCCGTGTTTGCCGGGGCGGATCGTGTAGTCGAGAGCGCCGTTGCGGTAGGTACCGAAGTCACCGGCCGCGATCGGGATCGGGCGGGCGGCTTCGGGGAGGCGCCGCTTCGGCAGCGCGATACCGAGCCCGCGGAGTTCGGTGACGAGGTCGTCCCACATTTCCGTGCCCGCGGCGCCGTTCGCCGTGAACGCGACCACGCAGGCCCCCGCCTGATCGATCCGCAGGTGGCAGGCGGTGCCGTCGGCTGTGCCGTCGTGGCCCAGCCAGACTTCGTCGTCTTCGTAGTGCGCGATCCCGAGGCCCCAGCCGTCGGCGAGGCCGAATGGCTCGGCGTCGGGCACCCGCCGGTGCATGTCCGCGGCGGTCACGACGTCGAGCAATCCCGGCTTTCCCAGATGGACACGGCCCAGTTCGACGAGGTCCGCGGCGCTCAGCGCCAGTGCGCCGGCGGGTTCGAGCATCGGGGGCAAGGCCTGCGCGACCGGGCGGGCACCCGCTGGTCCGGTGGAGCGTCCGTGCCCGGACACGGTTCGCGGGCTTTCGGCGTAGGCGGGCTCTATCTTCAGTGGCCTCAGGAGTATCGCTTCGACTGCTTCACGCCAGGTCATGCCGGTGACCGCTTCGATCAGCGATCCCACCAAGGCGTAGCCCAGATTCGAGTACGAGAAGGCGGTCCCAGGCGTGGCGACGGGAACCGCCGCGCGGATCTCGCTCAGACAGCTACCGGTGACGTCGGCCGGGTCGGACGGCAGGCCGCTGGTGTGGCTCAGCAGGTGCCGTGGCGTCAACCTCTCGTCGAGACCGTGAACACCCAGTATCTCGCCCGCGGGCTGGTCCAGTTCGAGGTCGTCGTCGGCGATGAGCGCCATCACGACCGTGGCGGTGACCACTTTGGTCACGGATCCGCTCGGCACGGCCGAAGTGGCGCACATCGGTCTCCGTCTGTCCTGATGTTCGACACCGGTCTGGACCACTGTCGTCTGACCGTCCTCGAACACCGCGAGCTGCGCACCCGGAACGCCATGCCGGCCCGCCAAGCTCCTCAGTACTTCCTGAAACCCCTTCTCCGGCACCGGGTGCCGTCCAGTATGGCCTTGCAGGCCTCGCGCAGGACTCATGACCGATTCCTCCCCTGTAAGCTGAAGAACACGAGTTGATGGCCGCGGTTCATCGCCGCGTCACGTTCCTTGTCCCCCACCCGTGGGACTTGTCAGTCCACATCGGGCCAGAAACAACACGCTGCCCGGCAGGGTAGATCGTCTGTACCGCCAATGGTGGGAAAGCGGGATCGCCCGAAAAGCTCCCGACACTACACAGGGTGGCAATAGCCGCCCATCATTCTCTTGAATCATTGTCAATTCGCGGCACATCCTGGAATCACAGACGGCGGCACACCCCACGGAAGGCATAGTCGGGCAACACATCCACCTACCGACGGATGCGTGAACAAGGAATGGAGACTTTGTTTCACCGGTCAGACCTCGACGCCCGACGGAACAATCGTCGAAACCTCCCTTCTTTGCATTTATCCAGTTCAGAGCACTTCCCACCACGGGACGCGCCACGACGACGCCCACTGGTTCCCGTCGAAGCCCCGACTCAAACGCGAAAAAAGGGAGAAGCGTCGACGAAGATCGACTTCCCATCGCTTCCGACGCCAGTTAACTGCGAAAACGACAAGATGATCTTCTCGAAGTGGGTTCTCACCATGCGAGTAGCACGGTCGTGCGCACGTGCACCGTATCGTGCAAACCCAGGGACGAGCCCGGATCACCTTCCCCGCCGCTCGTCTCCGGCGGCCGGGAAAGACGGAAATCAGCACCTTCACCCGGTTGCCTGTAACGGAATCGGTGTCGCCGTTCACCCGACGATCGTCGGTTGCCCGCACCGGCCCCTCTTGGTAAATGCGCACCCCGCGCGGTCGACATGGTCCAGACCACGCCGCTCACGAGGGTGTGTGACCTTCGAACAGCCTCAAGAAAGACGAACCAGGCGAGTCCGGCAGGCCGGTGCCGGCTCGCCGGAGGCGGGCTATGCACCGCAGTTCCGACGCAGCGTCGTCGATGTGGGGCAATGACGAGTGACGCACACCTGACTCCGTCGGTGTAAGCACACCAGAGCCTGGATAGCCGGTCAGTCGTCAGGTACATCGAGGAGAACGCACTCGACACGGCTACGCTCGAATCGGGTTCGAGAAAGCAACGGCGTCCCAGTACTCGTGCGCACACTTACCATCAGCCGATCGCATCGGAATCGTTCCGATTTTCCGGAAGATCCGATCCCAGACGACTGTCGACAACCAGTGACACGGAGCTGACCTTCGACGGCGCGGCCGATGACGCACCGAGGAACGATTTACGATTCGCCGAGCAGGACCGGGATGCCTCAGCCGCGGATTGTCCTCTCCTCCTTTGCCGAAGCCGGTTCCCGAGCCGATCCAGGGTTCGGTCGAGCCGGCGGCGTGCGTGGCGATGGCGACACTGAGCAGGTACGCCACCCAGAAGCTGATCTGGTCAAGCTCAACCGGACGCTGACCAGAACGGACAGCTGGGACAGGGTTCGAACGATCCACGCCGAGTGGCTCCTTCGTAAGGTGTCGAACGGAGCCCGATCCTCGATGCGGGAAGCCCGGTGTCTCAATCGAATAGCGGAAAGACAGGGGGGCATGCGGGGTTCAGCTTCGCGACCACAGTGGAACGCCGGGACGCTTCTGGGGTGGACACGACCCGGCCGCCGAGTGATCGAACGGCTGCTTCCCAGCGAATTCACCGAGCCGGGCAGGTCGTCGGCTCCAGCAGACTCGCTGCACCGGCCGGCGTCCGCCCACAGCGAGGACTTCCGAGCCCGCGCCGAGCGCAACCGTTGCGGTGGCACGTGTCCGAGAGGGATGGGCCCGCCTGACCCGGTATCCCGACGAGGACTGCTGCCGCCCCGCACCCGCGACCCCACCACAGCCAGGTGATCCGGCGATCGCTGACGAGGGCGCATTGATCTGGTCGTAGGCCTGTCACCGGGGCGACTTACATCCGTGACAAACGACGCCGCTCCGCGGCGTAACCCACACGCCCCACCACGGCGCCTCACTAGGCACCTCCCTCACCGGACCACCACGCGGGATCGCGTCGGCGAAGCCGTCGCCATCAAACAGGGCGTCGCCAGCAGCCTGCCGAACGCCTGCTCGGCCGCCCCGATCAGCACCGGGCTCGCCACGCTGCCCACCACCACCTCCGGGCTCTGTGTCCGCGCCACCACGGAAGCCTCGAGCTCCGCGTGGATCCGGTCCGGCGCGATCCGCAGGTACTCCCCCAGCAGCCCGCTCAGCGCCACGCGGTCCGGGTCGAACAGGTTCGTCAAGCTCGCCAGCGCCCGTCCCAGGTTCGCCGCGGCCGCGGCGATCCGGGCGGCCGCGGGTGGCTCGCCCGCCGCGGCGCGGCGGAGCAGATCCTCGACCTCAGCGGGGTCGCCAGGGTCGCTGGGCGTTCCCTTCAGCAGGGCGCGGCCGTCCGCCGAGACCTCGAGGCAGCCCCGCATCCCGCAGGGGCATGGCTGACCCGCCGGGTCGACCACGACGTGTCCCGCTTCGACCGCGTGTCCGGCCCCGGTGAACGGAACCCCTTGCTGCAGCACGGCTCCGCCGATTCCGAGGTGCTCGCACGTCAGCGTCAGCAAGGTGCGCGCCCCGCGGCCGGCGCCCCGGCAGTGTTCCGCGAGCGCCGCGTACGACGCGTCCTTGCCGACCTCGACCCGTGGGATTTCCGGCAGCTCGGCGGCGAGGATTTCCGCCGCGGGGACGGATTTCCAGTCCAGGTGCAGGGCCGAATGGACCAGCCCGTCGGTCGCCCGGACCATGCCGGCCAACCCGACGGCCGCGCCCGCGCAGGGGCGGCCGCTCTCCGCGACCGCCTCGCGCATCAGCCCGGCCAGCGCCGACAAGGTCGTCCGGGGGTCGCTTCCCCAGGCGGGCAACGGGATCCGCCGCCGCTGCGCGACAGAACCGCCCAGTTCGACAACGGCCAGTTCGGCTTCGCTGGAGTCCAGCCGCGCGACGACGACCACCGGGCCCGCCGGATCCGGGTACAGCTGCGGGGATGGACGGCCGCGCGGTGCTCCGGCCCGGCGTGCGGGCGGACCCTGGGCGATAAGTCCTAATGCGACCAGTTCCGAGACCGCCTCGCTCGCGGTGCTGCGCGGCAGACCCAGCTTCGCGGTCGCCTCGGCGCGGGGCACGCTGCCGGTCAGGTGGACCAGTTGCAGCAGCCGTGCGGCGGCACTCTCGCTCGGTTGGGGGTATGCCGCCGTGGTCTGAACCACTAATTTGTTCATCGTGCGAACATAACTGGTTGTGACAGACCCTGCCAGTGCTTCGCCGGGGCGGGGACCCCCCGCCGCCTCCCCGCCCATCCGCGTCGCAAGCCCATCGGCGTGCTCGCGACCAGCCAAAACTTCCAGCTGGTTCAGGCATGAAAGAGGGTCAGATGACCACGAACGGATCAACCCGGATGCCGACGCTCGGCATCGGGCCGATGTCGAAGAACGCCGTGGACGCCGCCGTCGAACTGGCACGGGACCGCGGCCGCCGGATCATGCTCATCCCCAGCCGCAGGCAGGTCGAGTCCGCCGAACTGGGCGGCGGGTACGTCGAGCGCTGGAGCACGGCCCAGTTCGCCGAGTACGTGCGCGGCCGCGACGAAGCCGGACTCCTGTTGCTGTGCCGCGACCACGGCGGGCCGTGGCAGCACCCTGGCGAGCGCGCCGGGAACTACTCCGAAGACCAGGCGATGGCCGCCAGCCTCGCCTCGTTCCGCGCGGACATCGAAGCCGGATTCGACCTGCTGCACATCGACACCTGTCTCGATCTCGACGGCGCCGCCGCGCTCGACCGGGCGATCGACCGGCTGGTGAAGCTGTACGGCGAATGCCACGAGGCGGCCCGCGAACTCGGCCGCGAGGTGCGGTTCGAGATCGGGTTCGAGGACCAGGGCGTCGACACGAACGACCCGGCCGAGTTCCGCGACCAGGTTACCGAGGTGTGCTCGCGGCTGGCCGCCGGCGGGCTGCCGGCACCTGCGTTCGTCGTCGCCCAGACCGGGACGAAAGTACTGGAAACGGAGAACACCGGCGCGCTGCTCACCGCCCCCTCCGCAGTGGGCTTCGCGGTGGCGCAGCTGGCACGGGTCTGCGAGGAGGTCGGCAGTTCCCTCAAAGCGCACAACGCCGACTACCTCACCGCGGACTCGCTGCGGCGGCTCATGCAGCGCGGGGTGGCGGCGGTCAACGTCGCGCCGGAGTTCGGGGTCGTGGAGACCCGTGCGCTGCTCGCGCTGCTCGACGAACTGGGCCTCGCCGCCGAGCGCGACGAATTCCTGCGGCTCGCCCACGATTCGGGCTCGTGGCGGAAATGGCTGAAGCCCGGCACCGCCGCGACCGATCACGAGCGCGCCGTCATCGCCGGGCACTACGTGTTCGCGACCGACGAGTTCCGCGAACTGAAGGACCGGATCGCCAGGCAGGCGCCCGATGTCGACCACCGGCTGCGTGCCGCGATCTACGACGCCCAGCTGCACTACCTCGTCCACACCACCACCGCCGACGCCATCCCGGCGCCCGTCCTCGCAGAAAGTGTCCGCACGGCATGACTGTCTCCAGCGATTACCTGAACGAGATCTTCCCGGCGGCAAACGAGACCGGCCCTGGGCACACCACCGACGGCCTCACCATGACGTCGCTGAACGCGGCGAAAGTCGTGCGCAAGGGCTGGGGCGAAGAGCGGTGGCTCGTCGCCGAGGGCGCGCCGTTCGGGTTCAAGGTCATCCACCTCAAGGCAGGCGAGCGCACCAGCCTGCAGTACCACGAGCGCAAGGAGGAGGCGAACCTCATCGTGCGCGGCGAGGGACTTCTCCGGTACGCCGACCGCGCGGGCGAAGAACTCGCGACCCGCGCGCTGGCCCCTGGCGACATCGTGCACGTACGGCCGCTGGCAGTGCACCGGATCGAGGCCGCCACCGACATCACCCTGGTCGAGGTTTCGACGCCGGAACTGGACGACGTCGTCCGGCTGTCCGACGACTACGGGCGCGGCGACGGGCGCATCGAGGCCGAGCACGAAGGGCGGGCCTGACATGGCCGAGTACCGGGTCGGCCGCTACGACTACCCCGGCCAGCTTCCCGGCCTGGACGAGGAGCTCCTGCCCGCGCTGCGGGAAACGCTGCTGCGCGGCGATTACGTGCTCGGCGCGGCGGTGGACCGGTTCGAGCGCGCGTTCGCGGGCTACCTCGGCGCACGGCACGCGGTCGGGGTCAACTCCGGGACCGACGCGTTGATCCTCGCGCTGCACGCACTGGGCGTCGGCCCCGGCGACGAGGTGATCACCGTGGCCAACACGTTCCACGCGAGCGCGCAAGCCGTGGTGCGGGTCGGCGCGACACCGGTGCTCGCCGACTGCCGTCCCGACAACTACCTCCTGGACCTCGAACAAGCCGAAGCGGCGGTCACCCCCCGCACGCGGGCGATCATCGTGGTCCACCTGTTCGGGCAGTCCGTGGACATGACCGAGGTGCACCGGCTCGCGCGGCGCCACGACCTGCTCGTGCTGGAGGACTGCGCGCAGGCGGTCGGCGCGTACTCCGGCGGGGCGCGGGTGGGGACGACGAGCGACGCGGGGTGCTGGAGCTTCGCGCCGTCGAAAAACCTTGCCGCGGCGGGCGACGCCGGGGCCATCTCGCTCGGCGACGACCAGATCGCCGCGGCGTTGCGGCGGTTGCGCCATTTCGGACAGGACAAGCAGAACGAGCACCAGGTAGTCGGCTTCAACTCGCGGCTCGACACGGTGCAGGCGCTCGTGCTCGGCCACAAGCTCCCGCACCTCGACGCGTGGACGCGGCAGCGCGTCGCGATCGCGGCCGGGTACCGCGAGCGGCTCGCCGGGCTGCCAGTGTCCTTTCAGGACGGTGCGGGCCCTGGCGAGCACGTGTACCACCTGTTCCAGCTGCGCACCGAACGGCGGGACGAACTGGTCTCGCATCTGCGGGGCTCGGGCGTCGACGCTGTGGTCCGCTATCCGCACCCGATCCACCTGCAAGAGGCGTTCGCGTCCCTCGGGCGCCGCCGAGGCGATTTCCCGGTGGCCGAGGACCTCGCGGGCACCACGCTGTGCCTGCCGCTGTACCCGTCGATGACCGCGGACCAGGTCGACCTCGTCTGCGCCGGGGTGCGGGAGTTCTTCTCAAGCTGACCGCTTTTCCCACCGTTTGGAGTGCTCATGCCCATCACCCTGACGCTGCCGGACGGCGCGTTCCTGTCCTGCCGCGCCGTGCTGTTCGATCTCGACGGCGTGCTCGTGGACTCGATGCCGACGATCGTCGCGCAGCTGCGGGAATGGGCGACCGGGAGGGGGCTCGAGCCGGACCGGGTCGTGGAGCAGTCGCACGGGCGCGGCAACCTCGACCTGGTCCGGCTCGTGGCGCCGGATCTCGATGCCGAGCGGGAAGCCCGGCTCATGGAGGAGCGAGAGGTCGACGACGTCGACGGCATCACCGCCCGGCCCGGAGCCCGCGCCGCGCTCGACGCGTTGCCGCCGTCGGCGTGGGCGGTGGTGACGTCGGGGAACAACCGGGTCGCTCGGGCCCGGCTGCGGGTCACGAACCTGCCGGTGCCCGGTGTGCTCGTCTCCGCGGACGACGTCCGCAAGAGCAAACCGGATCCCGAGGGGTATCTCGCCGCGGCGGCCGGTCTCGGGGTCGATCCGCGAGAGTGCGTGGTGTTCGAGGACGCGCCCGCCGGGATCGCGGCCGCACGGGCGGGCGGGATGCAGGTCGTCGGAGTGCTGGGCACGGTCGCTCAGCTGGACGTCGAGCACACCGTGCCGGACTTGGCGGCGGTCGGCGTGAAGCCGTGACGGCGACCGAAGTCCGGCACGGGCGCGGTGCCCGGCTCGGCACAGCGGCCGCGTTCCCGCTGTTCCTGACTCTCGGCGCGGCAACGGCGGGCCTCGGTGCAGCGCTGCCCGCCGTAACCGAGCGGTTCGCTCGTGCGGCCGATTCGGGCGGGCTGCTCGTCAGCCTCTACAACGCGGGTGCGCTGGTGGCGATCGTCGCCTGCGGGGTGGGCAAACGGTCAGTGGCTCCCCGCGGGGAACTGGCCGTCATGATCGGGCTGTTCGCGGCGGGATGCGCGGGGGCAGGGCTCGCGCCGTCGTGGCCGGTGCTGCTGATCTCGGCGACGGTGGCGGGCTGCGGTTACGGCGGCGCTGTGCTGCACGTGAACACCGCCTTCGCACGCGGGTCCGGCCATCGCGCGGTGCTCCTGCTCAACCTGGTGAACGCCACGTTCGGCCTCGGCGCCGTCGCGGGTCCGTTCGTGGTCGGGCTTCTCCCGGACGCGCGCACCGTGTTCCTCGGCGTCGGCGTGCTCGCCCTGCTGTCCTTGCCCGCGTGCCGGTGCGCTGTGCGCGAATCCGGTGTCCGCGAAGGGAAACCGGCGTTCGCGACGTTGACGCCGTTCCTGGTGCTCGCGTTCTGCTACGCCGGGCTGGAGACCGGGATCGGGGCCTGGGCGGCGACGCATCTGACGTGGACCGGGCTCTCTCCGGCCGCTGCCGCACAGTGGGTTTCGCTGTACTGGCTCGGCATCACGGCCGGCCGGTTCGTCGTTCCCTTGTTCGCGCGCGGGCCTCGACGGATCGTCGGATGGTGTTTGCTCGCCGCGACGGCCGCGACCGCCGTCGCCATGTGGGCGGTAGCCGCGCCGTACGCCTACGTGGCCGCCGGGTTCGCGCTCGCAGCGGTGTTCCCGACCGTGATCGCGTGGCTGGCGACTCTCCTCTCCGCGGTACGGCAAGCGAACGCGATGCTGCTGGTGGCGGAAATGGCGGGCAGCGTGACACATCCGCTGCTGATCGGCTGGATCGCGACGGGAACGCGGCCCGCGGCTGTCCCGCTCACGATCGCCGTCCTCGGCGTGCTCGCCCTGGCGGCGTCGCGGTGGGCCGGGCGTCAGGCGAGCGCATGAGCGTTTTCGGTTATCTGGACCGGTTTTCCTTCCGTCCCGGTGAGGAGATCGCGTGCCGGTTCACCTCGACCGCGCCGGTGCGCGTCGACCTGGTCCGGCTGATCCACGGCGACACCTCGCCGGAAGGGCCGGGTTTCCGCAGCGAGGAGATCGGTGCGGTCCCGGCGGTCACCGCTCCCGGCGGCGAGCAGCCGATCCGTACCGGATCGTTCCTGCGCGCCGACGCGGTGGTGCCGCGCGGGACCGCCGCGATCCGGTTTTCGGCGCTCGTCTGGCCGACCCTGCCCGCGGCGGGGACCGCACAGGGCTTGCTCAGTCTGACCGCTGTGGACGGTTCAGCGGTCTTCTTCCTGGCACTGGACGAAACCGGTCGCCCGTGCCTGAGTGACGGGACGGTGCGGGCGCGGCTCGACCGGCCGCTGCGGGAACGCCGGTGGTACCGGCTTACCGCCGCGGCGGGACCGGACAGCGTCACGCTCGCCGCCGTCGCGCTCGACCCGGTGCCGGGGGAAGAGGAACCGGCGCACGCCACCGGACCCGGAGTGGACCTCAGCGGCGCGTCCGGCGTGGTCGCCGCCGCCGTGACCGCGCGCCCTTATGGCTGCTACAACGGGAAACTCGAACGTCCCGAGGTGCGCGACGGAACCGGTATCTTACTGGCGGACTGGGCGCTCGAGCGGGACATGACCGGCGACCGGGCGGTCGACGTGTCCGGCCGCGGGCGGCACGGGCTGCTGGTGAACGCGCCCGCCCGCGCGATGACCGGCGCGGGCTGGACCGGCGGAACGCTCGACTGGCGGACGGCGCCGGAGCAGTACGGCGCCGTCCATTTCCACGACGACGACCTGGCCGACTCGAACTGGACGGCTGGTGCGCGGATGCGGCTTCCGCCTGATCTGCGCAGCGGGATCTACGCGGTCCGGCTGCGCTGCGACGGGCACACCGACCATGTCCCGTTCGCCGTCCGCGCGCCCGGCGCACGGGCCGACGTCGTGTTCCTGCTGCCCACGTTCACCTACCTCGCCTACGCCAACGAGCAGACCGGCGGCCCGGCCGTCATGACGGACCCGCTGGACGTCGCGCTGCGGACGCATCCGGGCTTCGGCAAAAGCCTCTACGACCGGCACCGGGACGGCTCCGGCATCTGCCATTCGACAGCACTGCGGCCGATCCTCACGCTGCGCCCGGACTACCGGCACTGGCACTACGACGCGCCACGGCATTTCGGCGCCGACCTCTATCTCGCGGACTGGCTCGAGCACACCGGCGTCGCGTTCGACGTCCTCACCGACCACGACCTGCACGCCGAGGGCACGACGGCGCTGGAGGGCTACCAGGTGGTGCTCACCGGATCACACCCTGAGTACCACAGCACCGAGACGCTCGACGCGCTGCACGGGCACGTCCGTGCCGGGCGGTGCCTCATGTACCTGGGCGGCAACGGTTTCTACTGGGTGACCTCGCAGCACCCGCGCCGGCCGGAGATCATCGAGGTACGACGTTCGCGCGGCGTCCGCAGCTGGGAAACCGCCCCTGGCGAGGGACACCACGCGAGCACCGGCGAACCAGGCGGCCTGTGGCGCGAGCGCGGCCGCTCCCCCAACGCACTGACCGGAATCGGCATGGCGGCGCACGGCTGGAGCGAACGAGGCCGCGGCTACGTGCGCACCGCCGAGTCCCGCGATCCGCGCTGGGCGTGGGTGTTCGAGGGCATCGCCGACGACGTGCTCGGCGACTTCGGCCTGGTGATGGGCGGCGCGAGCGGCGACGAACTGGACCGGTTCGACGCCGCGCTGGGCAGCCCGCCGCAGACCGCGGTGCTGGCCACGTCCCAGCCACACGACGAGCACTACCACCAGGCGGTGGAAGACGTCCTGGAGATCCGGCCGGGCCTGAGCGGCCCGGCCAACCCCGCCGTCCGGTCGGACCTGGTGCTGCTGGAACAGCCCTCCGGCGGCGCGGTGTTCTCGGCCGGGTCGATCGCGTTCCTGGGCAGCCTCTCGCGGCACGGATACCGGAACAACGTCTCGCGGCTGGTCGCCAACGTCCTGGACAACTTCCGCCGCCGTTCCGAGACGCGCTGACGGGCCTCCGCGGACGAGGCCTGCGACCTGCCCGAGCACGTGCGGTTCGTGTTCGGCGCCGACCGGCGGCGGCCGTCCGGATCGTCGGCAAGCGGATCCATGTGCCCGGTATCTCTTGCCGCTACCTCGATCCGCAGGCGTAGGCGATCAAGGCCCTCCCTTGGGAACTCTACGAATCAGGCGCACCCATCCACCCGTCGTCGTGGATCGGCGGCTGGGTCGGGCTGAGCCGATTTCGCTCGTCCGGCCGATGGGGGGCCCTGTGCCACGTCAGCACGAACTGGACCGGGCTGCCGGGGTTGCCAGTGAGCCGCAGCAGATCGGCCGAGCCTTCACCCGCGGTCAGGGTGGCCCATCGCCTTTGCCTGCTTCCCGCGCCGAAGGGCCAGGTCGCGACCAAGGTGTGGTGGGTGATCACTTCTCGATCCAGGGTGTAGGACCCGGTGTAACTCAAGGACTTGCCGAACAGAGGCAGTCTTCGGAAAGGGCGCGCCCGGTCCGCGTCGCCGTCGCGCCAGGCGGTGAGGACGGTGGTGACGAGGGAGGTGCCCCTCCGTCGTCTTTTCGCGGCTCCGTGGATCCGGGCAGGACGGAGTCGACGTGCCGGGCCAGCGTCGCGGGTGTGGGGTGATCGAGCAGCGCGGTGGCCGCGAGCCGGGGTGCCGAGGGTGTTGGTGAGCCTGGTGCGGAGTTCGACAGAGGCGAGGGAGTCGAATCCGGCTGGTCGGGCCGCACGTCGTCCGGGCCGTGCCGTGGTTGAGTGGCCACAGCGTTTCACTCCTCCTCGTGGTCGCGGACGTGCGGACCTATTCGGCGATCGCCGTGCGGTAGCTCCAGCGGAAAACGCGGACCAGGCTGCCGCGGACGACGTCATGCCCGTCGGTGCGGACGAAATGCTCGTGCCACCTGCCGTGATCCACGGACAGCTGCGCCGGGAAGTCCCCCTCGGGCAGCGTGCGGACCGGGTCCAGCGCGGCCGGTCCCCCAGCCAACAGGATCGTCGTCATGAGACCTCCTCGAGTACAGCGCGGATGTGTGGCAACAACCGGGGTGTGACGCTTTCGCTCTCGCGATGTGGTGGGGCGGCGTCGTTTCCCAGTAAGCCCGCGACGGCGGCGCAAGCCAAGGTGCGGGCGCCTGGCGAGCTGTTGCACGTACGGCGTTGTTGAACGCTCACGGCGCGAACGGTGGTGGCCTCGGGCCAGTACGACCCGGTTGGCGCAATTCAGCCGGGACACCAGTGGGTAATTCTCCGGAGAGAGCCGTTTCGGACCCCGCTCCCCGACTGCGGGAGCGTGCCTCGGCGACTGGACGACATCGGCAAAGGAGACCTGGGTGGCGCCGAACCACTTGCTGCGGAACCTGCTCACCGAATCCGGATGGACCGGCCAGAAACTGGCGAACCACACCAACGACGTGGGCGCCGAGGCCGGCCTGCGATTGCGTTACGACCGCACCAGCATCGCGCATTGGCTGTCCGGCGCACGCCCTCGCCCGCCGGTCCCGGAACTGGTGGCCGAAGCGTTCACCCGCTGCCTGGGCAGGCGGATCACGACGGCGGACGCCGGACTCACGCCCGCCACAGCCGTCGCGCCGCCGCCGTCCTGGCGGGCCGACATCGTCACCGAGCTGAGGAAGCTGTGCCGGGACGGCGCGGCCCACCGTCGCACGATCTCCGGCTGCGTCTACAGCCTGGCGGCCCTGTCCCTTCCCGGCTGGGGTGATCTGGCCACCGCCGGTGTCACGGCACGCCCGGCCGATCATGGGGGCAGACTCGAACGCGCCGACGTCGACGCCGCCCAGACGATGCTCGAACTGTTCTCCGCCGCCGACCTGACGTTCGGCGGCGGATACGTCCGCCCGGCTCTGGCGCGCTATCTGCAGACCACGATCGCACCGTGGCTGCGCCTGGACGCGGCGCCGGCGGTACGCACAGACGCGTTGATCACGGCGGCGCAGTTGTCCTACCTCTGCGGCTTCCTGTGCTTCGACGACGAACTACACGGTGTCGCCCAGCGGTATTACCTCATCGCGGCCCGCCTGTCCCACGACGCCGGCGACGCCCTGCACTACGCCATTTCGTTGCGGGCCTTGAGTGTGCAGGCCCGGATGCTCGGCCACCGCACGCAAGCGGTCGACCTGGCCACCACCGCGGCGCGCGCGCTTCCCGTGCACGCACCCCCGCTCACCCGTGCGTTCCTGACCGGGCAGGTCGCCGCCGCCGAGGCCGCCGCCGCCGAGCAACACCATGCGGTGACTCATCTGCGGGCCGCCGAGGCCTACCTCGAACGCGCTTGTGATACCACGCCCCCGGTGGGGACCTACCATCCTGCCGCCCTGTCCCACCATCACGCGGCCGTCCACGCCTGCCTGGGCGACCGCGGTGCCGCGGTCTCCGCGCTGACCCAGTCGTTGCGCCACCGCCCGGAGGCCGAGCGCCGGGCTCGCGCGATCACGCTGGCCAGGCTGGCCGAGCTACATCTGGATGCCGGCGAGCTGGACCGTGCGTGCGACGCGTGGAGCAAGTTCCTCGACGAGTATCCCTACCTGCGGTCCCAGCGTGCCGAGACCGCGCTGGCCACACTGCGCTCCTGCCTGCGGCCGCACACCGCTTATGCCCCCGCTCGCTCGGTGACGCACAAGGCCGCCGAACTGTACCGCGCGAGAGCGGCCTGACTCAGCCTGCCCTGGTCTGTCAGTGCGCCCTCAAACGGTTCGGTCGCAACACTTCAGCGCATGGCCGCGAGCGGTCCAAGACCGGACAGCACGGTCACCAGGTCTTCGGCCAACAGCATCCCCGCCGGGCTCGCCACCGCCACGGCCACGGTCGCCGCGTCGGCCAACCATGCGGAACGTACCTCGGCGAGCCGGTCGGCGATGCCGGTGGCGAGCAGGACAGTGAGCGGCGCCCCATGGTGGGCGACGCTGATCGCGGCGCCGAGGATGTCGACCGTGGTGCGGTCGAGCAGGGTGCGCAGCAAATCGGCGACGGGGATGTCACCGACCGCGGGTGAGCGTGGCGTGGACTGGGCCATACTCATCTCCCTCCTTCCCGGATCTTTGCGAGTCAGCCGTCTCGATCTGGTCGGGAACAGCGGCCAGTGCGCCGCCTGACAGACAGGATCGGGCTCTCATCGGGGCGCTGCCCGGCGTGGTGGTGAACCGGCTGGGGTCGTCACCGATCTCCCCCAGCAGCCTGGCGCCGATCTCCGCGCGCGTCGTATTCAACATGGCGGGTTGTTCAACAACGCGGTCATCACCCGGTACTGGCCTCCGTTAGCCAGATGACGTCTAATGATCTTACCGACAGCGCAGAAGAAACGGGATCAGATTACTTCAGGCTGCGGACGGAAGTTAAATTCGCTTCGTCCGTCATAGGTTCGATCGCGCCGCTCATGACTCGATCGGCCTTGCCACCCAGGCAGTTCACCCGCACCAGCCGCGCTTGTCGTAAGGAATAGCGAAAGGAGCACTTGGATGCGAGCGTAGGCAAAGCGACATGACGGGCCGAGCCAGACAGGAACACGCCCAGGCCCTCGCCGGGAAAGTTCAGGAACGGATCTGCACGCCCGGCGCACTCGCATGAACCGTGGAGGTGGCGATGTTTTATCAGGACGAACTTCTTTTGGATGATCGACGTGAAGACGAGGTCAAGGAGTCCGTCACCTCGTCCCGAACGAGAGCCACCCCACCCGCCGACACCTTCCTCGCGGTCCAGTTGCCATGCGAGCGCATCCTCGCCAGTGGGGACGACGCGTGCATCACCTTGTCCGGCTTGCAGGCCTGGCCCGACGGCGCGAGCTTCGAAGTCACGTGCTTCACACGACACCAGTCTATGACAAGAAGCCGGTGGAATGTTCCGTTCAGCAGTCCGGCCAGGGAAGACGGAGAAACTGACACATGCGGCAGCCTGCTTTTCGGCGTAATCTTGTCGGATGGCCGGAAAGTATTCGGAATATCCACTTCGACGTATCTGATTTCGAGTCAGCGTGACACTGATCCTCTTCGTCTTTTCTCCGAGTCCGTGAAATCGGGCCGATTTCATCATACGCGCAAGATCTACATGACAAGTCTGCCATCGCCGGGTTCGATGACTGTCGTCACCGCTTGGCCGGATCGTGGAATCGAGCCGACCAGTGTCGAGTTCGACGTCGAACCGCTTCTAGCCGCAAGTAAGCGTGCTGTTGCTGTCTGGCCTTGACTTGCCACGAGAACGGAAGGGCACGATGGTGCAGGTGGAGTCGGGAACCCACAGTAAACTGGCAGATCTTTACCGACGTTCCACAGAGGCGACGCAGGCCGTTTCGCCATCCGCAACAGGGAGGCAGCGCGAGCCGGGAAGCCTGCCTGCACGCGAGCGCATCGCTCTGCTGCTCGATCCGGGCTCGTTCGTCGAAATGGATGAGTTCGTCCGGCACCAGTCGTACAACTTCGGCCAGCAGCGCAATCGCCCCTATGGGGATGGCGTGGTGACCGGCTATGGCACAGTCGGTGGGCGCGGCGTGTGCGTGTTCAGCCAGGACGCCACTGTCTTCGGCGGCTCGCTGGGTGAGGCGCATGGCGAGAAGATCGTCAAGGTGATGGATCTGGCGATCAAGACCGGGCGTCCGGTCATCGGCATCAACGACGGTGCGGGCGGACGCCTGCAGGAAGGCGTGGCCGCGCAGGCCGCCTATGGGGAGATCTTCCGACGGAACGTGCGGGCTTCCGGGGTCTTGCCGCAGATCTCGCTGATCATGGGCGCTTGCGCGGGAGGGGCGTGCTACTCCCCCGCGCTGACCGACTTCGTGGTGATGGTCGACAAGACCTCGCACATGTTCATCACCGGCCCTGAGGTGGTGAGGACCGTGACCGGCGAGGAGGTCACGCTCGAACAGTTGGACGGTGCGAGCACAAACGGCATCCGATCGGGGAACGCCCACTACTTCGCCGAGGACGAGGAGGACGCGATCGCCTATGTCCAGGAACTGCTCTCGTTCCTCCCGGCGAACAACCTGTCCGAAGCACCGCTGTTCGAGACCGACGCGGCGCCGGGCGGCTTCTTCGACGACGTCACCGAGACCGACCGCGAGCTCGACACGCTGATCCCGGACTCGCCGAACCAGCCGTACGACATGCACGAGGTCATCAACCGCGTCGTCGACGACGGTGACTTCCTCGAGGTACACGAACTGTTCGCACCCAACATCCTGGTCGGCTTCGGCCGGGTGGACGGGCGCAGCGTCGGCGTCGTGGCGAACCAGCCGACCCAGTTCGCCGGCTGCCTCGACATCGACGCGTCCGAGAAGGCCGCCCGGTTCGTGCGCACCTGCGACGCGTTCAACATCCCGGTACTGACCTTCGTCGACGTCCCCGGCTTCCTGCCCGGCACCGACCAGGAATGGAACGGCATCATCCGCCGCGGCGCGAAACTGATCTACGCCTACGCCGAAGCGACCGTCCCGCTCGTCACCGTCATCACCCGCAAGGCCTACGGCGGCGCGTACGACGTCATGGGATCGAAACACCTCGGCGCGGACGTCAACCTGGCCTGGCCGACCGCGCAGGTCGCCGTCATGGGCGCCCAGGGCGCGGCGAACATCGTGCACCGCAAGACCCTCGCCGCGGCCGCCGCCGACGGCAAGGACGTCGACGCGCTGCGCGCGGAGCTCATCCAGGAATACGAGGACACGCTCCTGAACCCGTACGCGGCAGCCGAACGCGGCTACGTCGACTCAGTGATCGTGCCCGCACACACCCGCGGCCACATCGCCAAGGCGCTCTCACTGCTCCAGGGCAAACGGGAAACACTGCCGCCCAAGAAGCACGGGAACATCCCGCTGTGACCGCGCCCGAAACCCCGCGCCCGTCGCCACACCCGCCCCGATTCGGAGGAGCTCGCCATGACTGTCACCGTGGAAATCGCGGGAACCGGGTCGTACCTGCCCGCCGGTAAGTTGACGAACGACCGACTGGCGGCGCAGCTGGGCATCGACGAGAAGTGGATCCTGGAGAAGACCGGGATCGACGAACGTCGCGTCGCCCGTGCCGAGGAGGTCACCTCCGACCTGGCCGCGCGCGCTGCGCGCCTTGCGTTGGCCGACGCCGGTGTTCCTGCGTCCGAGGTTGACGTTCTCATCGTCGCCACGGTAACGCCGGATCAGCCGATTCCCGCCACGGCGTGCTTCGTGCAGCACAAAATCGGTGCCGTGCATGCCGTGGCCTTCGACGTCGCCGCCGGCTGCTCCGGGTCGGTGTTCGGCCTGGCCATGGCCCACGACATGCTCGTGTCGAACCCACAGCGCAACACCGCCGTGGTGATCGGAGCGGAAGTCTTCTCCAGGGTCATGGACTACACCGACAAGAAGACCTCCACGCTGTTCGGCGACGGCGCCGGCGCGATCGTCTTGCGGAAAACCCCGTCGGGGAACGGACTGATAACGACGCTCCTCGCCTCTGACGGGGCCAAGGCCGACCTCGCCTACATCGAGGCCGGAGGGGCCCGCCTCCCGGCCAGCGCGGACACCGTCGCGGCGGAGCAGCACTACGTCCGCATGAACGGCTACGACATCCGCACGACCGTCACCTCCACCCTGCCCAAACTGGTGGCGGCACTGCTCGACCAAGCAGGACACTCGATCGAGGACGTGCACCACATCATTCCCCACCAGGTCAACGGGGTCATCCTGCGGCAATGGTCGGACCTTCTCGAAGTGCCACCTGATCTCATCCACAACATCGCCGCCTGGTCGGGCAACACCGGGGCCGCCTCGGTCCCCATCGCTCTGGATCATGCCTCCCGGACCGGAAAGCTCGCACGCGGCGACCTCGTCATGCTCATCTCGTTCGGCGCGGGACTTACCCTCGGCGGAGTGATGCTGACATGGTGAACCCGCAGGCCACCGATCCCGGCAAGCGACCGTTCAGGTTCGGCGTCGGCCTCAAGCAGGGAGGATCCAAACGGGAATGGGTCGACAAGTGCCGGAAGGCGGAGGAACTAGGCTATGACGTCCTCGGGGTCGCCGACCACCTGGGCAGACCCGCCCCGTTCCCGTCGCTCGTACTGGCCGCCGAAACGACGCAGCGGTGCCGGCTGGCCACGTTCGTGCTCAACGCCGGCTTCTACCAACCAGCCCTGCTCGTCCGGGACATCACGACCACTGACGAGCTGACCGACGGACGGCTCGAACTCGGCCTGGGGACGGGCTACGACCGACGGGATTTCGACCGTGCCGGATTGGTCTTCCCCACGCCACGCGCCCGAGTCGACCACCTCGCGCGCACCGTCGAGGAGATCAGACGGCACTTCCCGAGGCCCGTCGATGATCAGAAGCAGCGTACGGGCCCGCCGCTGTGGATACCCGGACGCGGCGACCGTCTGCTGGCCCTGGCGGCTCGCGAGGCCGACATCGTGGGCTTCACCGGCTTCGCGCCGGGCAACGACGGCGACATCGCCTACCTGACCGACAGGGAAGGGGTCGCCGAGCGCGTGGCCTATGTGAAGAAGTCGCTGGGGACACGACTTTCCCGAGTGGAACTCAACATCTACGTGTGGCGCGTGGTCGTCACCGACCACCGGGAACGGGAAGCGGAACGCCTGGCACCACTGCGCACGCTGAGCGCGGAACGGATGCTGGACGTCCCCACCGTCCTGATCGGCACCGCGCGGCAGATCATCGACCAGTTGATCGAGTATCGCGAACTCTTCGGCTTCTCTTACATCACGGTAGAGGAGTTCAACCTCGACGCGCTGGCACCCGTGATCGAACTGGCCCGTGGCCAGTAAACCCGGCGGCCGGACAAGGAGGCGACGATGACCGGAGGTCCACTGGCGGGACTGCGTGTGATCGAACTCGGCGGCCTCGGGCCGGGACCGTTCTGCGGAATGCTCTTGGCTGACCTCGGGGCCGACGTCGTGCGCGTGGACCGCCCCGGCGGCGTGACAACCTTCCATCCGTACGGACGCGAACTGCTCAACAGGGGGAAACGCTCGGTCTTGGCAGACCTCAAAACCACTGAGGGCAAAAATCTGGTGCTCTCACTGGCAGATCATGCCGACCTGTTCATCGAGGGTTTCCGTCCGGGCGTGGTCGAAAAACTGGGCGTCGGCCCGGAGGAGTGTCTGCGCCGCAACCCCACCCTGGTGTACGGCAGGGTCACCGGCTGGGGTCAGGCTGGTCCTCTCGCGGGTACTGCGGGCCACGACATCACCTACATCGCTCCGACCGGTGTCCTCCACGCCATCGGCAGTCACGACGGGCCACCGCAGATCCCGTTGGGCCTGATCGGGGACTTCGCCGGCGGACTGTACCTGGCGGTGGGCCTCCTCTCGGGACTGCACGAGGCCAGGAACGGCCAAGGACAGGTGGTCGACGCGGCAATGTGCGATGGAGCCGCCCACCTCATGACCATGTTCTACGGCCTTCTCGGCAGCGGTGCATGGGAGGACAGACGAGGGACCAACCTGTTCGACGGAGGAGCCCCCTTCTACGGCGTATATGAGACACGGGACGGCGAGTACATGGCCGTCGGCGCGGTGGAAGCGGAGTTCTTCCACGAATTCGCCGAACGCCTGGGCATCGACGGCGACGTCGACCACCTCGACCGGGGCCAGTGGGAAGAACTACGCGAAACCATCGCGACCAGGTTCCAGCAACGAACACGAGCCGAGTGGATGGAACGATTCGAGGGCAGCGACGCCTGCGTCGCCCCCGTACTCAGTATGACCGAGGCCCCCGAGCACCCACACCTGCAAGAACGCGGCTCGTTCGTGACGATCGACGGCGTCACCCAGCCCGCATCGTCGCCGCGCTTCTCGCGAACTGCCACCGCCGCCCCGCGGAAACCCCCGATACCAGGGACGCACACGGCCGAGGTCATCAAGGACTGGCTTGGACCCAGGCACAGCGACATCGACTGAGAGGGCATCCCATGCCGTTGTGGTTCGAAGACTGCCAAGCCATGGGCATTGACGAGGAGATGGTCTCGCCTGCCCGAACCGTCACCGAAACCGACGTGGTGCTGTTCGCCGCATGGAGCGGCGATTACAACGCTCTGCACACCGACTCGGTCGCCGCTGCGGAGAGCCGTTACGGAGAACGGATCGCTCACGGGGCGTTGGGAATGGCGCTGTGCTTTGGGTTAAGCACGCGAGTATGGGACTTCGACGGCTCGGCGCTCGCTCTGCTTGGCATCGACCAGTGGCTGTTCCGCGCACCCATCAGGATCGGCGACACGCTACACGCCCGAGCGCGGATCGTCAGCACACGCCTGACAAGCCGTGGCGACAGCGGCGTCGTCCAACGCCACTTCGAGTTGGTCAACCAGTACGGCGAGATCACTCAGGAGGGTCGACTCGGCCTACTGGTCAGAACCCGCCCGCAGGCAGCGTGAATCGCTCTGTACCACGGTTATGGCCGGACTCCACGAGCGCTGTCAGAATCAGAGGACCGGCGGAACATCGCGCGCATTCCCGCTTCGATCACGCCCGGCGCCAGCGCCGAGAGCAGGCCCGCAGGCCGCAGCCACCACGGCTGAAGAGTGGCCGGACGTTCGACGATTGCTTTGGCGACGATATCGGCCGCCTCGTTCGGGTGCAGCCCCGGCAGCCGGTGCATGATCGCGGTCGGTGCGCTCATCCGAGTGTGGATCAACCACATATACAAAGAGCTGACCCGAACCCCGTCGTGATGGAGTTCTGGAGCGACGCTGCGCAGCCAGACGTCGAAGGCGCCCTTGGACGCCTGGTACGACCCCCACCGCGGAATCGGAGTGATCCGCGTGCCGATCGTGGACACGTTGATGACATGCCCGGCCCCGGCCGCGCGCATCGGCGGCAGCAGCTCGAGCAGCAACCGGACCGGCCCGAGATAGTTGATGTCGATGGTGCGCTCGAAGTCCTGCGGACGGTCCTGCTGAAGGTCGAGCGACCGCCGGATCGACTTGCCCGCGTTGTTCACCATGACATCGAGGGGACCGTGCGTCTCAGTGATTCGCCGCGCCAGCAACGAAATCGCATCCCGATCAGCGAGATCGACGGGATAGGCCCACGCCCGGCCACCACCGACGGTGATCGACGCGAACACTTCATCGAGCTTCTCCGTCGTGCGCGCGGCCAACAACACCGTCGCGCCCGCCGCACCCAACAACCGTGCGGTGGCCTCACCAAGCCCATACGAGGCACCAGTCACCAGGATCGTCTTACCCTCGACCTCAGCGCGCAACCGCTCGGAGGAGCAGCCGCGCGGCGGGTTGACCAGCCGATCAACAATCCCATCGACGAAGCGCATTTCGTCACCTTCCAAAATCATGCCGCACGGACGGGCGGACGCTGCGACACCGCACCATCCAGCGGCATGGATGGACGTTGCGGCGGCCGGGTGTACTTGGCTAGCAGGTGTCAGCAATCGGCTGGACTAATCGCCACGGGAAAGACCTCGCGCTGCCATGTGGCAGAGCCCAGAGTCGGCTTCGGCAATGACCTCACCTCACAGGCTGCGTGCCAGGCAATCATACGATCGGCTACCGCAGGTCCAGTAGACGCCTGCCCTTGCCCACGCGCCAGTCCCTGCGGAAAGTTCGCTGTTGAAATCAAAGCCATGTTGAGAAAAAATCAGACGGCCAAATCAGTCCACACCGAGCGCCGAAGCTCACGCCTTGGGCGTAGGTTGGATTGAGCGCGCGGACCAGTTTCCGGGTGGTTCGGTCTGACCGCGGCCGGGTATCATTCAGTCGCCGCGGCGCACCCATTCCGGAACGAGACCGCCAGGAATCCAGTGCGCACCCGATCGAAACACATCTGACCGATGCAGAAGGGTACGAGCGTGGCCAACGGGCTGGACCCAGACCTGTCCCAGGTCGGTACCACGGCGCTCATCGCCGCGTCGGCCCGTGCGGCGGAGTCCCGCCGCACGGATCGTTTGTTCGATGACAACGTGGCCTCCGCTTTCCTGACCGGCGCCGGGTGGTGTTCATCGCAGTCCCACCCATCAGCCGAGGCACTGGGTGACATGTTCGCGATCCGAACCAAGTTCTTCGATGATCGGCTCACCGATTTCGCTCGTCGCGGCGGCAGGCAGTTGGTCATCCTGGGAGCAGGCCTGGACAGTCGCTCTCTTCGCTTGGAGTGGCCTCAAGGCACGACCGTATTCGAAGTGGATCGCCCCGGTGTGCTGGGTTTCAAGGAATCGGTGCTGGATCGGAACGCGTATCGTCCTGCGAGTCGCCGAGTACCTGTCGCGACTGACCTGGCCGGCGATTGGAGGACAGACCTTCTCGCTGCCGGGATCGCCACGGATCAGCCGGTGGCGTGGCTCGCCGAAGGTCTGTTGCTTTATCTGACCGAAGACCAGGGTGGAAAACTCGTCGAGACGGTGACCACGTTGGGCTCGAACGGCAGCCTGTTGCTGATCGAGCATCTCAATCGTGTCGCGCAGAACACCCCGCCCGGTAACGACGTCACGCGCCTGGTGTCTTCTCATGGAGAACCGTGGGTTTCTCACCTCGATGACCCCGCGCGATGGCTCGACAGTGCCGGCTGGCAAGCGGACGTACACGACATCCGCGAGCTGGCGAAGGCTTACGCGCGCCCTGTTCCCCCCATCGCCGACGACCGGGACTCGTCCGACAGACGGATCTGGTGTGTGGCCGCGACCCGAAAACCCCACCGGTGACCAAGGGTCGCCTGCGACGACCGGCCAGGACTCCGCCTTAACCCACGCCTACGCCCTCGCGCGGTCAGTCACGCACAAGGCCACCGAACCGTGCCGTACGAGAGCGGCGTGCCCCATTCTGTCCCGGCTTGCCATGACGCCGTCATCGACATGATGCAGCGCTGTCCTGGCATGCGGGAAAGGTTCGGTGACGACTCTCCTGCGCACGGCCGCGAGCGGCCCGAGACCTGACAACATGGTCACCAGTTCTCCGGCCAACGGCATCCCGGCCGGACTCGCCACGGCGACGCCGACCGTCGCCGCGCCGCCCAGCCACTCGGAACGCAGATCCGAGAGCCGACTGACCCGATGCGCCGGACAGGCCCTCTCACCAGCCCAGCCGAGCAGCTCGTCACCGGCCTGCTCGCCCTCGGGATCGCAGACCAGCACCACGTTGCCGGCCGCGGCCACGGATCGCACCGTCTCCCGCCGGTCCGACGCCGCGTAGCAGAATTCGCGGGGATGCGGCCCCCGCAGCCGCGGAAACCGGTGGCGCAGAAGCTTCACCACCTCGGCAGCGTCCTCGATCGGCGTCCCCGGCGCCACCACGTACGAGACCCGATCGGGATCGATGCCAGTCAACGGCCAGGTCCGCCCCGGTGCGATCACCCGCACCGTGGCCTGGCCGGCACAGGAGATCACCGATGCCGCGGATCCCGGCGAGCCGATCACCAGCACGGTGTCACCTCGCTGGGCGAACGCCCGCACCGCGGCCGCCACCGATGCCACCGTCCACCCGTCGTCGACGTCGGTCTCGGACACCGCGACCAGAACGCGCCGGGTGCGCACGACCGACGACCAGCGCTCGATCAGGTCCCGGCCGAGCGCGGCCGCGGGCTCCGCCGGGGTTCGGGTCGCCACACCCAACCCCACCGGCCCACCATCGTGGTCCAAATACGACATCGTGCACACGACGGACTCACCGTTGCCGATTTCCGCCGCCGTAGTGTGCAGGTCCGCGATACGAACCCGGAAACCATGTTCCCGGAAAATCTCGGCGAGAAGTGACGCTGCGGGGCAATCCACTATTCCTCGGCGAGGATGGTCGAACCTGCCTGCCACAACCACCTCGCCCGCCGCGATCCCGTCACACTGAAAAGACACGCGTTCCAAAGATCTGCCGACCACAAGGACTCCGATTCTCGAACGGACCACGTTGTTCATCCAGCGGGACGACTATGACAAGCGGTGAGCTGTTGCCACAACACACCGGCCGGAACACCACTCTTTTGTGACGTCGCGCCAAGAAATCCGCGTACATATCGCCGAGGCTTCTCTCGAGGAATTGACCCGTCCGTGCCTACCACCCGTGCGCGCTTCACCCGCCATCGACATCAGCAGCGGCACATGGCCAGGCAAGGCTGCACCTGTAGCGGCGAGGCTTCACCGCTACAGGTGCAGCCTTGCCAGTGCGGCCATCCGGAGTCGAGCCGACACAACAGGTGGATGATGTTCACACAGAGCAAGGTTCACCATTGCGTCCGTCGGGGAAAATGAGAGAAACAAGGAACAGGCCCTGCCACAGGAGATTGATTAACATGAACAACATTCAGAACGAATCCGAGCAGTATGAAGAACGGTCGCTGAAGCCGTCAGCAAGAACCTGAACGCAGTCGCCCAGGTACACGCGACACTCGCAGTGACGGAGGCCATTAACCGGCTCGCGGACTCAGCCGACCCGGATGGCAATACCAGCTCATCCGGCAAATGATGACTGATGACAGGAATAACTTTGTCCCGATTACACGGTTTGCATGACACCGAGCTCTCGCAAGGCCGATCCACACACGAAAATGAACCACCTGCGAGTGTGCCGCCGCCGCAGTGGGACCCGCTTCTGCCGGTACGGTTTCCGCTACCGGTGGTTCGCTGGCACCCGTCCGTGTGCGTCCAGCCTGATGTCGGCGTTCGGCAACGCGATGCCCGGTCGTCGCCTCCCTCGCTCAAGGCTTGCTCACGAAGCCCACCATTTGCGGCACGGCACAAGTGGTGCCATGCCGGGAGCCCTTGACTCGCTTGGTGGTCCGACCAGCTCCGTTTCATCTCCGCCGCCGCCCCAGATGCCGTCGCGAGATCAGCGCCGGAGGAGCCCGGTCGGCATTAGTCGTCGCGTGACCGCAATCGTGAGATCGCGTGCGCGGTCCCTACGGCGCACTTGCCGGGTGCTTTCGGGACGATCGTCGATGAAACCTGCAGGCCATTCCACGGATTTGCACAGAACCGAATGAATCACGTTCGTCGCCGCCACATCCGGTGACCATTTCGCCACCTACATCACGTACGGCATACAGCGCGCTGACGACTCTGCGCATCACTGCCTACCCGCACCGACCGAGAGACCAACCCGAACGTGACGACGGCCGTTCAGCATCCAGCCGATCACCGCGTTCCCGCTTCCAGCGGCTCGGCTGTACCTGGGATGGCGCGCGGGCGCTTCGAGTGATCGGCTGGGGCACTGCCCACCGGCCCTGGCCCGCTCACTGCCGTCGTCGAGGCGACAGTGAGCGTCGCCGATCAGGACAATCCAGCTCCGGTGTTCATCCCCAAGACTCGTTCAGCACTCGCGGCGGCTGGTGCACCGCTTCTCCTTCTTCTTCGGCACGTCGGCGGGTTTCCGCTTTGCCGAAGAACTTTCAGGCAGGTCCGAGGGGGCGGCCTCAGCGTCCGGAAGTGCGTTCGACGGTTGGGTGACGCCCTGGCAGGCCGGAATGGCCGCCGGCTCCATCGGTTTCATCCCGTGGCGGCGAAGCACTATGGCCGTGGCACGTTTGACAGCTTTCTGGGCGTTCCCTGGAAGTTTGGCGGCCATCTCGCAGATCGCCGCGTGAACAGTGTCCTTGATGTCCAGGGGAAGGGGTGTGTCAGCCGCTGGTGCCGGTGAGGCCGCTGTCAGGGGTGCGGTGGCTTCCGCCAGCGGCGTGTCCCCGGCCGGTCGTGTCACGGGCTGTGCGGGTGCGGCGTGCGGTCGCGCGGAATCTCCCGCGGACGGCACCGCGACCGCTGCGGCGGCGGGTTGCGGATCGACGGCGGTCATCGACGCCGGAGGCAGGTCCTGGACTCGATCGGGCTCGGACACCGTGCCGACGGGGTTCGACGGCAGTTGAGCGGCGATGCCGTGTTCATAGCCGTGGGCGAGCGACAGCACGGTCGCGACGTAGGAGGCGGAGTGGTTGTAGCGGAACACCGCGGCGCGGGCCCCGGCATCGGTGCGCAAGTCGCCGCCACCGGCGCACAGGTAGCCTGCCGCGGCCAGGGCGGCGTCGTGGATGTTGTTCGGGTTCGCTGTCCCGTCACCGTTGCCGTCGGCGCCGGCTGCCCGCCAGGTCGAGGGAAGGAACTGCATGGGCCCGACTGCCCGTTCGTACACCGGGTCACCGGTCCACTTGCCGCCGTCGGTGGCCCGGATCAGTGCGACGCCGGGCCTGCCGTCCAGGGGTATACCGCGGATGGGTGGGCTGGGATACCCGTCGGCCCCCAGCGTCGCGCCGCCGAACCGGCCGTGGTTGGACTCGACTCGCCCGATGCCGGCCAGCATCGACCACGGCAGCCCGCAGGACGGGTCGCGGCGGGCCATCAGCGAGGCGGCGTTGGTGTAGGCGGCCAGCGCGGTGTCGGGGATACCTGTCGCCGACACGGTCGAAGGCGCGGAGGAACCGGATTGGTGGGCCGCGACCAGCTGGATCCGGGGTGCGACGGGGTCGGGCATCCCGGCAGGCGGCGGTTGCGTGGCGAGGTCGGGTTCCGGAACGACCGGTACCCGGTCGGCTCCCAGCGGGTGGCTGGGGGCGGCGCTGTTGTCGACGTGGTCGATCCGGCTGGGCGGGCCTGAGGTGACAGCGCCGGCGATGAGCACCGCGGCCACCGCGCAGGCGCCTGCCGTTCGCTGCCGGTACTTGCCAGCGGTTCGCGACCGTGTGCTTGTCATTGCCGATCTCTCCGTTTCGCTAGGAAGCCGTGCTGGTGAAACCTTTGGCGCGGTGAGCGAGTGTGTTCTCCCCGCCAGGGCAGGCGGGGAGAACACACTCGGCCGGTCAGGTGCGTCGTCGGCGGCGGCGGGCGACGAGCAGCATCAGCGCGCCTCCGCTCAGGAACCACAGGCACACTCCGGCGAGGCCGTACACCGACATGGGCAACCCGGTGTTGGCCAGCGGCTTCACCGGAGGGTGCGGTGCCGGCGGCGTCACCGGAGGTGTCGGAGGAGGTGGCGGCGGTGTCTTCTGGTTCAGCCGGGTCACTTCCAGTGCCTTGCCGGAGTTGGCGTCGGTCAGCGTGTGCGGACCGCTGATCGCTTCGGCGGGCAGAAGGTACCCGGCAGGTGCGGACACCTCCTGGAGGTAGTAGTCACCCAACTGCAGATTGCGGAAGTCGCACACACCTTGCGCGTCGGTCTTGCACGGGTCACCGACCTTCGTGTCCGGAGCCGGGCCGTCGACCTTGAGCCCGCCACCGTCACCGTTGGTCTTCTTCCACAGCTGGAACACCGCACCAGGCAACGGCTTGCCGTCACCTTCGCTCTTCTTCAGGAGGCGGATCTCGCCGACCTTCGGATTGTTGACGACGGTGACGCTGACGCCCTTGGCGAAGTTGTCCTTGGTGAGCGTGAGCGGTCCGAGAATCGTCGGTTCCGCCAGTGCGTACCCCTCGGGGGCCTTGGTCTCTTGCCAGTAGTAGGTGCCCAGCGGCACGGTCTCGGTGCAGACGCCGTTGGCCGGTGTCGTGCACGGGTCGCCGATCTTCGTGTCCGGGTTCGGACCGTCGACCTTGAGTCCGCCACCGTCACCGTTGGTCTTCCGCCACAGCTGGAACACCGCACCGGCCAACGGCTTCCCGTCCTTGTCCTGCTTCAGGACAGTCACCGCGCCGGTGGCGAGCGTGTTGACAGCGGTGACCCGCACACCCTCCGTGTGGTTCTCCGCGGTCAGGGTGAGCGGTCCGAAGATCGCCGGGTCCGGCAGCAGGTAGCCGTCCGGAGCCTTGGTCTCCTGCCAGAAGTAGGTGCCGAGCGGTTGGTTCGAGGTGCAGACACCGTCCGCGGCCGTGGTGCACGGGTCGCCGACCTTCGTGTCCGGGTTCGGGCCCTCGACCTTCAGGCCACCACCATCGCCGTTGGTCTTCTTCCACAGCTGGAACACCGCGCCAGGCAACGGCTTCCCGTCCTTGTCCTGCTTCAGGACACTGACCGCGCCGGTCATAGGCTGGTTGACCGCTGTGACGCTGACGCCCTTCGCGTGGTTCTCGGTCGTGAGCTCCAGCGGCCCGAAGATCGCCGGCTCGGGCAGCAGGTAGCCGTCCGGTGCCTTGGTCTCCTGCCAGAAGTAGGTGCCCACCGGCACCGTCTCCGAGCACACGCCCGACTCCGGAGTCGTGCACGGGTCGCCGATCTTCGTGTCCGGGTTCGGGCCGTCGATCTTCAGGCCGCCGCCGTCGCCGTTGGTCTTCCGCCACAGCTGGAACACCGCACCAGGCAACGGCTTGCCGTCCTTGTCCTGCTTCAGGACGGTCACCGCGCCGGTGGCGAGGGTGTTGACCGCTGTCACCCGGACACCTTGGGTGTAGTTGTCCTTGGTGAGCGTCAACGGTCCGAAGACCGCGGGGTCCGGCAGCAGATAGCCGTCCGGTGCTTTGGTCTCTTGCCAGAAGTACTCACCGAGCGGCTGGTGCGAGCTGCAGATGCCGTCCGCGCCCGTGGTGCACGGGTCGCCGATCTTCGTGTCCGGGTTCGGGCCGTCGATCTTGAGGCCACCACCGTCACCGTTGGTCTTCCGCCACAGCTGGAACACCGCACCAGGCAAAGGTTTGCCGTCCTTGTCCTGCTTCAGGACACTGACGTCACCCATCATCATCCGGTTGACAGCGGTCGCTTTGACGCCCTCGACGTAGTTGTCGGCGGTCAGCTCGAGGGGACCGAAGACCGCCGGGTCCGGTAGCAGATATCCGTCCGGTGCCGCGGTCTCCTGCCAGTAGTACGTGCCGAGCGGAACCGTCGCGCCGCACAAGCCATCCGGCCCCGTGGTACAGGCCGAGCCGACCTTCGTGTCCGGTGTCGCGCCATCGGACTGGAGACCGGGTGTGGTGTTGGTCTCTCGCCACAGCTGGAACACCGCGCCCGGCAAGGGTTTGCCGTCCTGATCCTGCTTCAGCACGCTGACTTTGCCTTCGGGTTGGTTGAACCCGAAGTCGTAGGTGTGGTTGTTCTCCCCTGGCCCGCCGGTCGTGACGGCTTTCTCGGGGAACCTTCCCCCTGCGGGTACCACGCCGTCACTGTCGATGAACCGGTTCGGGCCGGCGTCGTTCTTGGTCACGTACCACTGGTGGAGCGGGCCACCCGGCTCGTAGTCCTCCGGCTTGTCCACCTTGATCGTGTACTGGGTGCGGGGCAGGAGGCCGCCGGGGACGTTGGTGTTGTCGAAGTAGTACTCGCCGCGGCTGGTGGTCACTGTGGTGCTGACCAGCTTGCCGGTCGCGTCGTAGAGCCGCACCGTCGCCCCTGGCACCGGCGGTTCGCCGGGATCCTGGATTCCGTCCTTGTCGACGTCGTACCAGACCCGGTTGCCGATCTGCAGCGGCGCCTCGTCGCACAGCACCTCCAGGTCCGCCATCGAGGCGCCCTTGCCGAAGCTGCTGCTCAACTGGTTGCCCGACCTGGCCTCCGGGGGACGGCTGCCGTCCCGGTTCGTCCAAGCCGTGCCACCGGTGAAGGTGGTCCCGATCGGGTCGATGGCCGAGCTGGCGATCGTGGTCTCGACCTTGGACAGCGCGATACCGGAGAACAGGGCGTTGAAGTGGAAGCCCGTGCGCTGCTGGTCGTAGAAGCCGGCGCCGCGGGTCGTCTTGCCGCACCCCATGTTCTCGGCCATCACGAACTTGCCGGTCGAGTCGGGGCACGCCCGGCTCAGGGCGCCGCCCGCGGACGGGGTGAGCAGGCCGCCGCCGGCGACCGCGCGCTGGCCCTGCCCGATCTGGTCGGCGTAGCGGTCACGGAAGCCGAGGATCAGCGAACCGTCGGTGTCGACCACGACGTCGGCGAGCATGGGTTCCGGGTTGGACGAGTACGTGTTGCCGCAGGTCACGTTCCCCTGCTTCAGCGGAATCGTGTCCGACCAGGGGAACCAGGCGTCGCCCTTGCACGGGGCCACGGTGTAGGTGACGGGGCGGGGGTAGTCCAGCTTCTGATCCATCACGACCGAGCCGAAGGCCTCCGCGGCGGGATCGAAGGTACGCACGACCGCGCGCAGGTCCGCGCGCTGCTGGCTCGATTCGGCCGAGCACACACCGCCGACATAGACGACGCCGTCCTGCACTCCCAGCCCGTAAGGCCGCCAGTCACCGGCGGCCGCGCACGGGGTGTCCGGGCCCGGAATGGCGTAGCTGGCCTTCGGAGCCGAAGCGGTCGGCTGTGTCGCGTCGTACCGGTACAGCTTGCGGTCGGCGAGATTGACCACGTACAGGTCCTTGCCGTCCTCGCTGACCTCGACGTCGCCGAGGGACTCCTTGGCCACATGAGGCGCGAACGCGAGGTCCATGTCCGTGGCGAAGTCGTGTGGCGTGCCCCCGGCGCCGGGGACCGTGGTGAACAGCGACGTGGCGTTGGTCTTGGTGTCGGTGCGGTAGATCGCACCGGCGCCGGAGGGCCCGTAGGCCGATCCCCGGTGCGCGGTGGCGCCACTGAAGATCCATTTCTTCTGTTTGCTGTATCCGATCCCGTACAGCGCGCCGGTGTCGGCGTGTGTGGCGAGGTCGGTCGTCTGATTGTTCACTCCCCTGGCGTTGTAGGGGAAGGACACCAGCGTCCGCGACGTCGCGGGTTCGGGGGTCACGTCGTTGCGGATACAGGCGGTGACCAGCGTCGCGTTCTTCTGGCAGTAGTCGCCTGGGTTCCAGAATCCTGTGGTGTAGGAGACGTTCTTGCCGCCCGAGAGGTCCACGAACTCTTCGGTGCTGCTCAGGTTGCCCGGTGCGTTGTCCAGGCCTGCGCGGTCCGCGAACGCCGAGAAGAACAGGTCCGGTTTCGGGTTCATCACCTGGACGCGATACTTGCCCCCGGCCAGCGGGCTGCCGGCGGGTGACAGGGTGACCGTGCCGTCCGCGGCGGTCGTCCCGGAGATCGTGGCGCCCGCGTCGTCGGTCAGGTTGACCGTGACACCGGACATCCCCGGCTCGAGCACGGGGGTGTACTTGCCGGAGTCGTCCACCGCCCGGACCACCCGCACGGTCACGGTTCCGTCGCCGTCCGCCCTGGGGCCCGCTACCGCCTGGGCGGCGGTGACCCCGCCGACCAGCCCCGGCGCGGCGGCCGACGCGAGGGACAAAGTCACGATCGCCAGCCGCTGAAGCCACGACAGCGCGCGCGGTTTTCGGCGCGATCCCGTGTTTCGCGACGCAGGGACGGAGTAGGTCATCGCATCACATCCGATGTCGGGTCAGAGGTCTGACTTCGGCAAGGCAAAGCCGGCGCATCCGCAGGCTTGACTACTGCCTGGACGTATGCCACGCGTGAAGAGCATGCCCCCAGGCAAGATCAACACGCCATTCGAACAGGCCTCTTATCGAACAATCCCACCCTATCGAGTCAGCTCGAACACTATTTCGAAAGAACCGTCCGCGCCGGACTGAAACGAATGATTTTCGGGTCGGAAAACAGGCCCTTTCATCCCCGAAAACGCGAAAAGGACTCTAGTGCTCGGCCCGATACCAGGCCGGCGTCACCTGGATTGCCAGGGATTCGCCGGGACCTGCCCCGCCCGCCGGGGAAATCGATCACCAACGCACCGTCGAGATCCGCCAGCTGCCTGGTGACCCGGCGCAGCCCGCCGATGTCGTCAATCCAATAGGTCAGCGGGGATTGCCCGGAATCGGCCGCCGACCTCGGCCGAGGACCGGCGAACACCCCGTAGGGCTTGCCGTCGATCACTTCACCACGCAGCCACTGAGGTCCCTGCTCGGCCAGGACCTGCGCGTTGTCCGGCCGATCCTGTCCCATGAGCATGGACAACCGCAGGGCGGAGTCCAGAGGATCGGTCGTGAACGAGCGTGGCGACCATTCCGTGGGACGCATGGTTCCCGCGGCGACGAGCGGATCGGCCTTTTTGCCCGGAGCGACCGCCAGCCCCCTGTCGTCCCACGCCACCAGACCCGCTGACGAGCCGGCGAACTCGTAGGAACCGACAGCGCGGTGCCGGCGGTAGTCCACGACTCCTTCGACCACGACCGTGTTCCCCGCCATCGGGGCCTGCACGCGCACTCGCACGGGGCTGCTCTGGAAGGTGGTGTACCGCGCCATCGCCAACCGCGCGGCTTCGTCGAGAGTGACCGGCCGCGGCGCCGGTTCCGCACGCGGCGTCAGCGCCCACACACCGCCCCCCACGACGGCGACGGCCACCAAGGCGCCGGCCAGCCACCGGAGTCGTCGAGACCGCCAGTTCATGCGCACCTCATTCCGATCGGCGATGTCACCGCGTGGCGGGCAACGGGTAGGCACCCGGATCCACCGGACCCGGCAGATCCACCGCCGCCCGCCGCGGGGCATCGGGACCGCCAGGCAGGCGTGGCTGCGCGGGAGGCTGCGGCAAGCCGCGGAAATCGGCACCCGGCGGTGCCGTGACTGCGGCCGGTGCCGGGCCTGCCGGGCCGCCGAGCCGGTTCGCCTTGCCCGCCGCGGCGAGGACCAGATCGGTGCCGTTGCCGGTCACCAGGCTGTCGGTGACGGTGTTGCCGTCGGCGGCATAGCCCTGAACGTCGCTGATGATGATCCCCGCCGCCGTATTGCCCTTGACCAGGTTGCGGACCACGGTGTTCGCACTCCCGCCACCGATCCCGATGCCGACGCCGAACCCGCCGTCGGCTTGCGCCGGGCTGTGTGGATCGTTGTTGTCGGTGACGGTGTTGCCCGCCAGCACCGCGCCGTGCTGCGGCGCCAGGGATTCGAAGTCGTTGGAGTTGACGGTGACGCCGACCCGGTTGCGGACCGCGCGATTGCCGAGGAACCACAGGTTCTCCGACGCGTTGGTGACCTCGATGCCCACCGCGTTGTGCTCGACCAGGTTGTCGCGCACGACAGTGTTGCAGGGACGGCACTGGCCGACGTAGATCCCCGAGTCGGCCTGGCCCGAGGCGTAGGAGTTCTCGATGATCCCGTCGCGGGCGTCGAAGGAGTAGATCCCGTACAACGCGTTGTTGTAAGCCGTCACGAAGGAGGCGCGAAAACCTTGCAGTGGCGGGAAACGCTGCGGGTCGAGCGGGTCGTAGTGAGTGCCCCCGGCACCGGGTCCCTGCAGCTTCCGGTCGGTCACGCCGGTGAACAGCACGCCGTTGGCCAGGAACCGTCGCACTGTCAGGTTCTCCACCACCGACTGGGCTCCCGTGACGGTGATGCCGTTGACCTTCGTGAAGTCCCCGTCCACGACGACGGCGTTGCGATCGACGCCCCGCAGGACCACCCGCGGCGTGGTCATGGTGATGCTCTCGTGGTACTCCCCCGGCCCGACCAGGACCAGGTCACCCGGCTGTGCGGCATCCAATCCCTGCTGGATCGTCTTGGCATCCTCCGGAACACGGATGACTCCCGGACTCGAGTGCGCGACGGGCGTCGTGCCGTCGCCGGCGCACCCCGCGGACGACACCGCGACAAGTGCGGCGAGAACGATCCCCGCCGGACGTCGCCATCGTCGACCAGACCTGACCATGTCGACCAAAACTTCCCGTTGCTCTCGCCACGAATCCGGACAAAGGCATCTGAAAGAGGCCATGCTCGGCCCCCATTCCCCGAATCGGTCCGCGATGTCCTCGAGTTGAGGTGAAACGGGAGACGAACACCCGAATGGGTAAGACTGGCCTGCCACATCGGTCTCGATTCGGCAAGTGCTCCCCCGCAGGATAATGTTCGACCGGCGCGAATCCCCGGCCCGATTTCAGGAAATTCCTTCATGTCAGAGGCTTCACCGAACAGGATGACGACAGGACGCCGGGCTTTTCTGCTCGGCGCGACAGCGTCGGCCGCGGGCTTGGGTCTAAGTGCCTGCTCCTCGGGTGAGTCGCGTACGCCCCCGCACACGCTGCCTTCCTTCCGGGGCCTGCACCAGGCGGGCATCCTCGACCCGGCGCCACGCAGCCTCCTGTTCGTGGCTCTCGACCTGTCCGGCGGGGCGGACCGGCGAAGCGTCGACCGGGTGCTCGAAGACTGGTCACACGCCATCGAGCCCGCGACACGAGGCAACCCGGACGCACCGGAACTGGCAGGCCTGGACACCCTGGGGCTGACCGTGACAATCGGCGTAGGACCGGGACTGCCCGACCGGATCGGCCTGACCGCCCCCAAGGAACTGGCACCGATCCCCGCCCTGCCCGGCGACCGGCTGCAACCCGACTTCTGCGGCGGCGACCTCGCGGTCCAGATCTGCTCGAACGACCCGCTGGTGTCGCTGCAGACCGCACAGGCACTCACCCGGCTGGGTCAAGGCGTCCTGACCACCCGCTGGCGACTACCCGGATTCACCCAGCCGGGACCGGCGACGCCGCGCAACGCGTTCGGGTTCAAAGACGGGACAGGGAACCCGCGCACCGCCGCCGAAATCGGCGACGCCGTGTGGATCACGGACGGCCCGTGGCGGCACGGCACCTTTCTGGCCGTACGCCGGATCCCGATGGACGTCCAGCGTTTCGCCGCCTTGCCGACGCACCAGCAGGAAGCGGTGATCGGCAGCAGGCGGGACACCGGCGCACCGTTGACCGGGCGCGACGAATTCGACGAGATCGACCTGTTCGCCAAACACCCCGACGGCACCTACGTACTGCCCGTCGACGCGCACAGCCGCCGGGCGCACGCCCGGTTCGACGGCGGCCGCCAGATGCTGCGGCGAGGATTCACCTACTCGTCGGGAAACGACGAGACCGGACTGCTGTTCCTGGCCTTCATGAAGGACCCAGCCCTGTTCACCAGGGTCCAGACCCGGCTCGCCGAACAGGACGCCCTCAACGCCTTCATCCGGCACACCGGCTCAGCGGTGTTCCTGATGCTGCCAGGCACCGGCGACGGCTCCGTCCTGCGCCTGCCCGGCTGATCAGCGCCCCGCCGCCATCGAGCCGGACGTGGTCGTCACACCTCTTGCGGCAACGGTGGTACGCGCATGGGGACGGGCATTACCTTCGCCGCGGCCCACTGCTCGTGCAGACGTATGATGTCCGAAACGGGACTTCCGCTCGATCTCGTGAGGTCGCCGTCGAGATCAGGCCGGTCCTGTATCTTCGACCGCTCGTTCCGACTGACCTGGCGGACAGGGGATTCCATGCGGCTCGGGCTCAATCTGGGGTATTGGCGAACAGGGTACGGGGTGGAGTACCTCGACTTGGCGACGGTCGCCGACGATCTCGGGTTCTCGTCGGTGTGGGTTTCAGAGGTCTTCAGCTCGGACGCGGTGAGCGTCGTGTCCTGGATCGCGGCGCGCACCCGCCGGGTGGACGTGGGGACCGCGGTGATGCAGATCCCGGCGCGGGCACCGGTGATGACGGCGATGTCCGCGGCGACGGTGGACGCGTTGTCGTCGGGGCGATTCCGGTTGGGGCTCGGTGTGTCCGGTCCACAGGTCTCCGAAGGGTGGTACGGGGTCGGCTTCGACCAGCCGCTGGCACGGACCAGGGAGTATGTGGCGGTCGTGCGGGCGACTTTGGACCACTCCCCCTCCGTCCACGCCGGTCCGCACTATCGCCTGCCGCTGCCCGACGGCGCGGGCGTGCCGTTCGTGCTGGGCGTGCCTTCGGTGCGGGAACGCGTCCCGGTCTACCTCGCCGCGATCGGACCTCGAAGCCTGGAGTTGGCCGGGGAGATCGCCGACGGCTGGCTGGGCTTGTTCACGTCTCCGGAGTTCGTCGTCAGGCAGGTCGACCGCATCCTCGCGGGCCGCGCGCGCGTCGGCGGGACGCTCGAAGGGTTCGACGTCGCGGCCACCACGCCGCTGGTCGTCGGCGATGACGTCCGGGCATGCGTGGACGCGGTGCGCCCCTTCGCCGCGCTCTACCTCGGCGGTATGGGCAACCGGAGGGTGAACTTCTATGGCAGGCTGGCCGCCGAGATGGGATTCGGCGCCGAGGCTGCCAGGGTGCAGGAGCGCTTCTTGGCGGGGCGCCACGACGAGGCGATGGCCCTGGTGCCGCCGGAGTTCGTCGACGCGACTTCCCTGCTGGGGCCGCCCGGCCGGATCGCGGAGCGGATGCAGGCATTCGCCGAGGCGGGGGTGACCACGTTGAACCTCGCGGTGATGAAAACCGATCAGGGCGTGGCACGGTGTGCTCGCGCGATGCGGACCGCCGCGGAGGCGTTCGAGTCCGCCGGACTGGCGTGACGTGCCGTCGGACTCGCGGCCGCGCGGGTCATCCCTCGCCCGGCCGGACGGAGGTGAGGCCGATGACCCGGGCGACGACCCTGCCGCCGGGTGCTACGGCGACGCTCTCGTCGCGGTCGAACCTGTCGTTGTCGCACACGCAGTGAAGGTCGATCCCCCCGGCCACTCGAGCCAGGTCGACGTCTTTGGCCGGTCCGTACAGCTCGATCCTGCGCACGTGCCGCGGCACGGGGATGGTGCCGTCCGGGGCGGCTGCGCGTGACAGGACGCCGAGTTGGGCCAGTGCGTCGAGCGTCACCATCGGTGTGGTGACGTCGGTGAACCAGCGCTCGAGTTCCGTCTTCGCCAAGCGCAGCCGTGCCCGGTGCCCGCGCGGTGTCCGGCGCAGGTCTGCGAGGGAGGCGAAGACGCCCGTGAGAGTCCAGCCGGAGTCGTGAGAGCGGCTTGCCTCGGCTTCCGGCGTTCCGGGATCGTCCGGCCCGGACCACAGCGGTGCTTCGGGAAGCCGGTCGTGCAGCGTCACCACGACGGTGGCGTAGACCTTGTCGGCCACTACGATGCCTTGAGGTCCGACCACGTCGCCCGCGACTTGGACGTCCACTGTGGACTGGTACCGGTCGTGCGACCGCAGGCGCGCGGTGACCCGGACCGGGCGCGGGCGGTCAGCGGAATAGACGCGCAGGAACGACACCAGATCGAGGTCCTCGAAGACAGTCGCCACCCGACCTGGGACGAGTCGTAGCGCCGCTTCGGCGGCGAGTTCGACCTGGAACAGCCCGGGCATGGTCGCGTAGCGGTCGATCCGGTGGCCGTCGAGGTAGCCGTCCCGGTCGAGGTCGAGCACCCGGCTGACGACCACGACCTCCGAATCGGGGCGTTCGGTCCCGTCGACGTAGAAGGAGGCGGGCGGCCGGGTTCGCGCTGGCGCGGTCTGGGCGGCGAACGAGCCGTAGCGCGTCCCCTGCTCGATTTCGGCATCGCCGAGATAGGCGATCACCTCTGGTCGCCGCGTGTCGGCAAGGTCTGCGAGAAAGGCCCGGACGCCCTCGTCAGTCGTGATCGGGGTGAAGTGCTCGGCCAGGCGCGACCGGGTGATCGGGTCCGCCGCCAAACCGCTGTCTGCCCACCATCCCCAGGCGATGGAGAATTCTCCCAGGTGCCGCTGGGACAGCGCCGCGGTGAGCAGGAAGCCGTTCGCCGCACAGTAGTCGGCTTCCCCCGGAACCGGGGCCAGCGCGGTTGCCGACCCGAAGTTGCACCACAGCCGGGGCCGGTTGTCCCGCAGCGCACTGGACAGGTTGGCGTGAGCGGCGAGTTTGGTGTCGCGGACCGCCTTGAACTCGGCCAAGGTCTTGTTGTCGAGGGAGGCCGGACGGCTGATGCCCGCGACGTTGAGCAACAAGTCGATCGACGGAGCCACATCGAGTACGTGGCGGATCGTGTCGTGCACGGCGGCGCTGTCGCGCAGATCGCACGTGAGGTAAGTGACCCGGTCGGCTCCGCAGTATTCCCGGAGCGCTGCCAGTGTCGAGGCTGCCTCGTCCTCCCGGAGCAGGCGCTCGTACTCGGCGAGGGCGTTCTTGGGTGACACCGCGTCGGGTCCCGAAGTTCGGGCGCGCAGGAAGGTCAGCTTGCCCGGCAGAGCAGGACGCTGAGGGTCGAGCCGGGTGGAACCGATGAGGAAGATCCGAGGTGCGACCGCCTCGGCGAGCGCGGTGACGGCCAGCGCGCCGATACCGCGTGCGCCGCCCGCGCAGACGACGACGGAATCCCGGGTCAGCGGGATCGGGCCGGTGACAACGGGCCGGTCCTCCAGCACTCCGACGAGGCGTTCGCCGGAGACGTGGAAGGTCACCGGCGCGGGGCCGCCCGCGCGCAGTTCCCGTTCGAGGTCCGCTCGTGCCTCGTCGAACCGGGTCGCCTCGTGGACGACGACCCGGGGCGCAACGGTCGTGTCCGTCGCCAGCCCTGCCGCGAGGCCGGTGAACGCCCCGGTACGCGGGTGCGGGCGCCGCCGGGAATCGACACCGCCCAGCACGACCACGACGAACGACCCACTTCCGGCGTTGCGTCCCCGCGCGGCCAGGTACACCGCTTCGAGCAGCCGGGCGACGCGCAAGGGGGAAGTCGCCGGATCGACCAGTATCCGCAGATGGTGGGCTTGCGGCCCGCTGAGAGCCTGGTCGATCCGGTGCGGGTCGAACGGGAGCTCGGCACCCACGTCGACGACCCGCACGCCGTCGGGAAGCGTGGTGCCGGTCAGGACGTCGAGGTTGTTGGTGAGCACGACACAGGGATCCGGTAGCGGCGACTGGGCGTCCGCTCGCGGAGAGTCTCCGTTCTGTGGTGGGCAAACGGGCACGCCCAGGGTGTACGCGTAACGGCGGACGGCGGGCGTGGCGCGTGCGCCGTCCCGCGACAGCCTGAGCGTCCTCGCGGGTTCCCCCCGGTCCGGTGCGCGCCGCACCAGCAGTGCGGCTTCCTTTCCGGCGCGGCCCGACAGGAAGGAGACCAGTTCCGGCCCGCCTTCCGCGCCGCAGTAGGTCGAGCAGGGCCGCGTCGCCCCGTCGTCGGGCACGGCCACCGTCGGCGGCTCGACCACCGCCAGCACGGGCAACCCGTTCTCCTCGGCGGTCTTCCGGGCGGTGACCGCGAACAGGAACGCACCCTCCCGAGGCCGCACGGGCTCCGACTCGTGGCTGAGCAGTTCCTCCCAGGCCGGGAGGGTGTTGCCGTTCGCCGCCCCGACCAGCACGACGTCGAGAACACCCTCGGCCAGATACCGGGTGCCGATGGCGAAGGCGTCGATCAGCGACGCTTCCCCGGTGTCCACGGTGAGGCTGAGACCACGCAGGTCGAAGTAGTTCGACAGGCGCGCCGCGATGATGTTCGCCATCTCACCGGGGAAGGAGTCCTCGGTGGCGTGCGGCACCAGACCTCTCACCCTTTCCTGATGCGCGGCCAAGGCAGGGCCGGACCGGGGAGCGATCGCGGTGACCGCCCTCCGCACCTGATCGAGGTGGACCCGGCTGCGGTACAGCTGTGCGTTGCGTGTCGGTCCGCAGTGGCCGATGACCACGCCGACCCGGGCCCGCTGCGCGGCGCAGACCCCCCGCACGCCGTCCGGCAGCGCGTTCACGCATTCCACCAGCATGATCTGGGTGCGGTCCATCCTCCGCACCGTGGTGGCGGGCAACCTCAGCTGAGTGAGCGGCGGCTGCGGATAGTGGTCGCCGAATGTCGCGGCTCCCGCCGGCGGCAGCCGCGAGGACCAGGCCACGACGACCGGCTCGCGGTCGCGCGCGGTCGCGGGAGCGACGAGGCAGGCGCGTCGCGGTCCGCGGCCGGGACGGTGCTCGCGGAGGATGAGGTGGGCGTTCGTACCGCCGAACCCGAATCCGCAGACCGCGCCGGTCCGCGCGGGTCCGTCGGCCGAGGCGGGCCACGCCCTCGGCGTGGTCGGGACGGTGATGGTCCCCAGATCGAGCGGTGGGGCGTCGAAACGGTACTGCGGCGGGATCTGGCCGTGGCGCAGCGCCAGCGCCAGGTGGACCACCGAGACCGCACCCGCGGCCCACCCGGTGTGGCCGATCAGGGACTTGTTCGAGACCACCGTGATCGGGTGTCGGTAGGACTCCCGCAGCGCGCGGAGCTCCACCGAATCACCGGCGGGGGTCCCGGTCGCGTGGGCTACCACGAACGCGACCTCGTCGGCCGCGATGTCCGCGTCGGCCAGCGCGGACTCGATCGCGCGGCGCTGGGCGGTTTCGGAGGGAGCGTAGATCGCGGTACCCCGCCCGTCGGCCGACAGCCCGATCCCCGAGATGACGCCGTGCACGGTGTCCCCGTCGGTGACAGCGCGGTCCAGGCGCTTGAGCACGAGGACCGCCGCGGCGTCGGCGAACAGGGTGCCGTCGGCGCCGGCGTCGAGCGCGCGGACCACACCTCCCCGCGACAGGCCCCTGTTCTTGGAGAACAGCACGACGTTGGTGGGGGTCACCAGGCTCATACCGCCGCACAGGGCCAAGTCGGTATCGCCCGAGCGCAGCCTGCGGACGCCCAGATCCAGTGCGTACAGCGACGACGAGCACGCGGTGTCCAGGACGTGCGTGGTGTGGTGCTCGGGCAGCAGCCCGCGCACCGCGTCCCGGACGATCCGGTGCGGGAGGTAGCGCCCGGCCTGTCGCGCCCGAGCGAAATGCTCCGCCACCTCACCGAGTCCGTCTGCCAGCGCGGAACTGCGCACGCTGGCCTCGTCCTGGTGGAGACTGTTGTCGGCGGTGTGCCCCAGCCAGAGGTCCACGCGGTCGGAGTTGGTCCGGGTGACACCGTCGAGTGCCTGCCGGACACTGTGTCGCAACCACGTCCGGCAGTAGTCCTCGGCGTGATCGGGGTGAGCGGACACGATGTACCCGGCACGGTCCTGGTAGGTCTTGTCGGTGGCGTTCGGGTCGGCATGGACGAAGTCCGGGGCGTGCCACCGCTGCGCGGGTGCCTCGACGAAGAGTTCGGCACCCTTGTCGAGCAGGGTCCAGAACTCCTCCGGGGAGTCCGCGCCGGGCACTTTGAGCCCCATGCCGACGACGGCGACATCGGCGGCGGCGTCGACGCGTGCGCCGGTGGTCACCGCGCGTCTCCTCGGGACGCGTCCGCGCGCGCGGAGAGGATGCCGTAGATCGCGTCGCTCACCGCGCCGAGCGTCTCGTGCCGGGCTGGCTGGAGGTCGTCGGGAAGGTCCTCCAGGCCATACCGCGCCAACACGCGCACCAGCAACTCGGTGCGCTTCATCGAATCGACGCCAAGGTCGGCTTCGAGGTGCGCGTCCGGGGTGAGGACCTCCTCGGGGTACTCCATCGCGTCCGCGTAGATGGCGCGTACCTCGGCGAGGACCGCCTCATGGGTGACGCCGTCCGCCTCCTGCCCGGATGGTGCCGGAAGCGCGTCGGGTGGGAGAGCCGGTTCGGCGTCGTGCTCCGGAGACGACGTCGGGCCGGATGTGGTGTGCTCGGCCGTGTCCGGGCGTGCCGCGAGGAACGCGACCGCCTCCGCTAATTGCCGCTCCACGGCGTCGCCTCCGAAAGCGAACGTCGTCACCTCTGGGAAGGCGGCGCGGACAGCCCCGGTGAGCGTGCCGCCGGCACCGACTTCCACGAAGACCCCCGCCCCCGCACGGCGCAGCAGGCCGACGGCCGGGCCGAAGGGCACCGGGGCGAGCAGGTGCAGCCCGAGCAGACGCGGCAGGTCGTCCCCGTCGCGGTAGTACCGGCCGAGGATCGGAGAGTAGACCGGCGAGATGAACGGGGCGCGCGGGTAGTCGAGGATCGCGGCGACGAGCGCGCTGCTCGCGGCGGACACCGCCGGACTGTGGAACGCCACTGGCGCGTACAGGCGGGCGGCGCTGATGCCGAGGGCGCTGGCGACCGCCTCGATCGTGCCCAATGTCGCCGTCGGGCCGGAAACCACACACTGGTGAGGCCCGTTGTCGACGGCGACCGCGACGCGGTCGTCGCCGGCCAGCCGCACGATCGCGGCCGCCGTGTCGACGGTGCACGACAGTGACGTCATGCCTCCCGCGACACCGCCTTCGTCGTCCTGTGCCACCGCGATCACCCGGTGGCAGACGATCCGCGCGGCGTCGGTGAGTTCGAGGGCGCCGCCGCACGTCAGCGCGGCGATTTCGCCAAGGCTGTGCCCCACCAGCACGTCCGGCGTGGCTCCCCGCGCGCGCAGCATGCGGTGGACGCTCACCGAAGACGCGAACACGGCCAGTTGCAGGATCGCCGCATCCGCCCGGAACAGCTCCGCGGGGTCGGGCGGGTCCGGTCGGAACACCTGGTCGATCACGCTGGTGCGCAACAGATCCTGGGCCGCTTCGTCGACGATGTCGAACGTCTCGCGGACCGGCTCGTCACCCCGCCGGTACTCGGCCGCCAGGAATCCTTGACGGTATCCGCCTTGGCCGGGGAACAGCCCGACCGAGGTCTCCACATCGAGAGGCACGGCGAACCCTCCAGTCACAGGTGTTCCGCCGGGACGGCGGGCTTGCCGCCCCGGTCCAGTCGATGACACTTCAGCGCTCGGAGTACGTCGTCGCCGAGGTCGATCACTTCCGGCGGCCTGCCGGGCCGGGCCACCGCGCACGCGTGCGTGACCAGACCGGCGGCAACACGCACCAGCACCCCGTCGCGCACCACGAAGTACTCGATCCGCGCGTCGTAAGCTCGCCGGCGGTACACGTCCTTCACGCCGTAACGGACGTACAGTGTCTCGTCCGCCGTCGCGACCGGGCCGAGCCGCAGGCGCAACGAAGTAATCGGGTAGTACAGCGACTTTCGGGCGTCCTCGGCGACCGGGACCACCCGGTCGAACCGGAACCTGTCGTCGGTGTCACGCCAGATCTCGACCAGCCCGTAGTGCGAGAGCCACTTCTTCTCCGAACACAGATATAACGGCACGCGCAAGGACCAGGTGAACGCTCGGGGACTGTCTGCGGCCAGTGCGTCCTCGGCGCTGCCGCCCTCCGGGACGACGATGTCGGCGCTGCCGGGCACACGATCCCGCAGGGCGGACACCTCCGCGACCGGGATCCCCGGCACAGCGGGCGCACGGTCCGCGCCCCGGCCATCCAGCCCCACGTGCACGACCTCGTAGGTGGCGTGCGACACCGGGGCCGGGCCATCCGGAGTAGTGACCTCGACCTGTGCTGCGAGTCGCCCGTGTTCTCCGAACCGGACCCGCGCCACGGCGTTCTCGCCGGCCCGCACGAAACGCTTGATCACCAACGACGACGACACCACCCGCATCGACAGACGATGGTCGTGTCGCAGGACCTCCGGGGCGAATCCGTTCGCCGAGTGCCAGCCGACCAGCGCCTGCTCCCCGAGATCCGCGTGGCCGACCAAGTCGACCAGCGACTCGAAGTAGGTATGGGCGTTGCCGATCGCCAGGTCGACGGTGACATTCGCGTCCGGGTCGGACCGGTCCTCCCGCCGTGGCCGCTCGCACGCCCTGCCGTCGACCAGTTCCACGACCTCCCGGAGGACCTCGTCCGTACGGCTGAAGTGCGGCAGGTGCCCGGCGTGGTCGAGGAACACCGCGTGTGCGTCCGGGAGCGCTTCGGTGAGCCGTTGCGCTCCCCCGCCGGACTCCCCCGGGTCGCACAGAACGGTGACCGGCACCCCTACCGAGGCCAGCGGCAGACGGTGAACGTTCCCGACGAGTTCGACGATCGGTTCCGAACAGTCCCGCCAGAAATCGCCGAAGGGGATGTCCCCCATCACGCGCGGTTCGTCCTCGAGACCGGACGAGGCTCCGTCGGTCCCCGAGACCACCTGTCGCAATGTCGCGGACACCAGGTCCCGCACACGCTCGCGCTGATCGGATTCCGGTCCGTCGGGCGCACCGAGGAGCCCGGGCGCCAGCAGCACCGCCGCGCCAGTCGGCGGGTCGGGACTGGTCGCCAGGAGTTGGAGCAGGGCGTTGGCGCCGAACGAGTGGGCCACGATGAGGTCGGGCTCGACACCGAGCTCGTCGACAGCCCGCGCGATCCACCACGCGGGCGTGCCGAGGCGCCGCCACCCCACGTCGGTCGCCGACCTCCATGGCAGGTCGAAGGCGAACACCCGCCATGACGGGTCGAACCGCTCGCGCAGCGGCAGCCAGCTTCGCCACGTACCCGCCATGCCGTGCACGAGTGCGATCGTCGGACCGGTCGCCCCGGGGCTGAGGCTGCGCACGCGGGCGTCGAGGCTGTGGTTCACGCTGTAGTCGTCCCTTCGCGTCGTCGGACCGGTGCCGGGCGGGCCGGCTCAACCAGGCGGGCCTCCCTGCGATGGACTCGACGCGCGGTGACCGTTGCCCCGGATCCCCCGTGCCACGCCCAGCCGTTCACGGGCGGCTACGCCCACTTCGTCACCCCGGTAGAAATCCTGATAGTCCGGCTCGGCCAAGGGTGCGCGCAGTTCCGCGTTGGTGACCGCGAAACCGTCTACCAGCAACCCCGCCAGCGGCAGGATCTCCGCGCACAGCCGGTTCGCCACCTCCGGGACTTCGAGCACCTGCTCGGCGGTGAGCGCGTGGGAGGCGAGCAACCACCCCGATTCCCTGCCGATCCAGGTGACGCCGAACATCGTCGCCAGCAAGGTCAGCCCCGATCTCGCGGTCTCCGACCCAGCACGGTCGATCTCCTCGGCGAAAAGCTCCATAGCGGTGGCGACACCGCGAGCCGTCGCCACGGCGAGCGCGGCGTCGGCGACCGCGTTCCACGCGTCCAAACCCGAACCCGAATCGCGCGCCGCCCTCATGAGCCGGGCCCTGGTCTCCGCATGCAGCGCGTCCGCCCGGAAGTCGAGCACGGCACGCAAGAAGAGCAAGTCGGTCAACGACCGCCCCGCGGGATCCGGCACCTCAGGAGTGGGTCCCGGTCTGCCGAGCATCCGGCCCGCCGCTGCCGCGAGGACCACCTGGTTGTCTCCCTCGGCCGGGATACCCGCCTGGACCAGGCCGACGTACTCGGCGATCCGGTTCACCCCGAACATCCCCGGTGCGCCGCAACGCTCCCGGCACATCTCGACCACATCCCGGGCGCTCCAGCCGACCAGCGCCTTCGTGATACCGACAAGAACCGTCAGCTCTGGGTCCTGCTCCTCCTGTGCGGCCACGAACCGCCGTTTGGCGTGGTTGGCCAGGAACGACAGAGCGTAGGTCTCGGCCATCCCGCGGAACAGCGCCAGTTGATGGTTGCGGTAGGAGATGATCGCCACGCGCTTGCGGCCGACACCGGAGGTCGTCCGCCGCAGGCTGTAGCGCACGGTGATGTACAGCGCGGCGCGGGCGCACGCCGCCAGTCCCGAGGGGATGCCGACCCGGCCGGCGATCAGCGCGCTGGTCGCCAGGGCGAACCGCGTCGACTTGCCGGGCACGTCACTGACGAAGCGGCCGTCGTCGGTCACCGTCCCAGCGCGGCCGGAAAGCAGATGCCCGCGTGGCACTCGCACGTTATCGAACGCCGTCAGGCCGTTGTCCAGCGACAAAGTGGGCTTCTCCGGCAGCGGGACCACCCGCACACCAGGTCGCGATCCGCTCCGGTCCCCGAGCGGGACCAGAAACGGGAACACCCCGTGATCCTCGTCCGACACCACCAGCCGGGCGAGCACGACCGCGATCTTCGGCGTCGCGGCGGGCACGGTGTTCGGCATGAACTTCTGGGCCGCGTTCGTCGGCGTGTTGAGCACGAACTCGTCCGTCGCCGGGTCGTAGACCGCCTCGGTCTCCAGATGCGCCAGGTCGTTGCCGTGACCGAGCTCGGTCGCCAGGAACACACCCGTCGACCGCATCGAGGCAGCCTCCGACAGGATCGGGTCAAGGTCGGCACGACCACGCCCGTTCGCCGCCACTGTGCACATGAACAGGGTGTAGTGGATCAGCAGGATCGTGGAGGCGGTGCAGTCCGCCACCGCGGACCAGTCCAGCAGCGCCATGATCCTGGTGTGGTCGAGTGTGTGGCCGTCCCACACCGGGAACCGCTCACCGAGAAACCCTGCCCTCCGGTAGGCCAGCCCGGCCCGCTGAGCGTGGGTAAGCCCCTCCCGGGGCTCGAACAGCTTGTCCCGCAACGCTTCCTGCACAGCGCGGTGCACGGTGTCGTAGGACCGGTCGTAGATCGCGTCGACCAGTGCCCGGTGATCCGCGGGCGACCCCGCGGTGACGCGGATCCCGGCTTCCCCTGTCGTCGGCGTCACGGCCGCGCCTGCCTTCCAGCGCCGTTCTCGTCCACTGCGGCGGCGGCCTCGGCCAGCGTCCGATCGAGATCGGTCGCCGGATCGATGTCGAGGCCGAACTCGTCCTCGAAGAGCACTGTCATCTCGACCAGCGAGAGAGAGTCGAGATCCAGTTGCGTGAAGGTGATACCCGGGTCGAGTTCCGACCTGGGCAGGTCGAAGTTGCTCACCAGCAGTTCGCAAATGCGGTGGTAGCTCGATGTCACGCCTCTCTCCCGCCCGTCGGATTCGTCATGAACTCGTCGTTTCGGGGCACACCCTGTGTGGCCGCGTGCTCGCGACCGAGCGGTTTCGTTCATGTCCGCCCGTTTGGCCGAGCAGTGGGCGCCGTCTGCCTACCTGGTCCGTCGCGCGGACCTGTCGCCGGCTCAGGAAGCCGCCTCTTGTCCGGATTTCTTCCAGTCTCGCTGGAGACACCGCGTTGGCTGTTCTGGTGGCGGAGGTCAGCACGTCGGCGACATCTGTGAGATCACAAGGGTCGTGGGTACTGCTGTCCTGGAGCCGGTAGCGTGCCCCACTCACAGCTTTCCGCCTGCGGCCAGGCCGCTCGCCTCGTCCTCCGCGAGCGGGACACCGAGCAACTCCGCGAGACGGCCGCTCAGTTCCACTTGATCGAGCGAGTCCAAACCGAGCTTCCACTGTGACGTGGTCACTCACCTTGCACGGCTGCGCATCGAACTCAGCGACCAAGACATCAATTAACGACTCGGCGCACTTTCGGCATCCGGACTCCTTTCTCCCAACACCAAGTGACCGAGCGCTCGAAGGTTTCTTATCACTGATCTCGCGCTGTGAGCGGACAGCTCGACAGCGGTCCGCGCCGAGATCTGTCAGCGTGGCCCTGTGCGCCGCATAACTATACCCGGCCACCACAGGAGAGCGAGCGACGATTCCATAACACAAAAACACGCGTTGGATTCCGTGTTGCGGGACAGAACTTTGCACTCCTGTCTTCGAGGTTCATACTGTGCAACCCAGTGCGCAGCACAGACGAACTGAACAGATGAACGAAAGGCGCCCGACGTTAGGCGACCGTCAGGACGCCCAACGTTCCCTCGGGCATTTCGCCGTAATCGGTGGCCAGCGAATACTTCGACAGGCTGGAGCCGTTCGGCCTGGTCCGGCCCGCCGCGCCGAAATGGGTCTTCACGGTGTCGCGGTTGATCGGCCCGGCGACCGCGGACGCGTTCTCAGCAAGGAAGGGCTGCTGATCCAGCCATTCGGAAGTTCGCCGTAGCGAGCCCAGGCCGCCCGCGGTAGTCGCCGGCCGTCGTAGTGATTCCAGGTGTTGAACGCGGCGAAGGACAGTACCGATCCTGTGTCGCCTGTGTTCCGGGTCGACCGGGATCTGCTCGGTCACTCCGGTCGGGTCGGCCCCGCGCAAGCACAAGCGAATGTTCGCGATCGGCCGGTCGCGCAGGTCGAGGACGATCCGTTCCAGGCCGGCCCGAGTCGCCGGCGGGCACGCCGTCAGGATCAGCATGACCTGACCGTTGCCCTGACGTTCGTGCGCGAGCGCGAGGTCGACTTCCAACCACGCCGCCCACCGCATTCCTAGCTCGCCGCAGAGACAGCAGTAGTGGCGGTGCATCCACAGGGCAGGGTCGAACGAACAGTTTCGCCTGCCGAAGTCGAGCAGATCTCCATTCAGGCAGTGCTCGTACCGTCACTCCGGGCGAACGGGCAGGCTCCAGGTCGGTGCAAGTATCTCTTCGCCTGATTGTCGAACTGGCGTTCTGCTCGTCACAAGTGTTACGGGTACACGGTCTGACCGCCAGTTGTGACGAGAGGTGATGATCGGCGCCACCGCTGCCCTCGGTTGCGGTGGCGTGCGGAGCGGTTCGGGGGTGGCGGGACACGAAGGGGTGGTTCGCGGCGACGGTCGGGTTTTGTCGCGGATTGGTCGTGTTTTACTGAGATCGCAGTCGAGGTGCGCACCTCTTCGTCAGTTCGGTCCAGGCCCGTTGCCGGTGCGGACAGGGTCGGCGGTATCGCCTGGTCGCGGTGGCGTGGGTGTCCGTTTGTCCCGGGGTACGGGTCCGAGCCGATCCGTAGACGGCCGCAGCATCGTGGCATTCGTGCGGTGCTGTACGGCCAGACCAGGAGAGTGCCGGATGACTCAAGACACTGATTCCCCGCCGGTTCGCAGCTGTTCCGCCGGGCGGCGGTGGGCGCTGCTCGCCGTGGCTGCGGCGGTGACCACCGCCGGCGTCGTCGCCGTCCCGCCGACAGCTCGCGCCGTGGCCGGCCGGACCTACGACCGGCCCGGGCTATACATCTTCACTGTGCCTAACGGAGTCACGGCGCTCACCGTGCGCGTATGGGGTGGCGGAGGCGCCGGCGGCAACGGCGGGAATGGCTACGACCCAGGCATAGCCGTTCACTCTGAGCGAGCCGGCGGAGGTGGGGGCGGAGGGGGCGGCGGAGGCGGCTACCTCGAATGCGCGCTGACCGGGGTCACCCCCGGTCAGCGCTACATCGTGACCGTCGGCGCCCCCGGCGTGCGTAAGCTGGCCGACAGCATGCGGCAGCGCCTCCGCCTTGTCATCGGATTTCTCCAGTCCGGGAATATCAACTACGCCGTCGCCGGCCTCGTATCGATTCTGCCCAGTGGGCTTCCCGTTGCCCGAGAGGCTCTGAACCTCGTGCTGAGTGGCGATGTCGACGGTGCCGTCGTCCGGCTTATCGCGGTCGTCGAGCGCGGAGGGGACCTGGCGGGTGGAGGCAGCGCCGTGGTCGGTGCCGGTGACCCGGCCACCGCGGTCCGCGCCCCGGGTGGCGACTCCGCAACCGAGGGGGGCCAAGCTCAGAAGAAGACCGGCGGACCGGGCGGCCCCGGCGGAACCGGTGCCACTGCGCCGACGTGCACCGGTTCCGGCGATGCCACCGCGACTGTTCTCAACATGGTCTCCGGTGGCAACGGCAGCACGGGCGCAGACGGCACCGCCGGGTCTCGCGGCAACGGAGGCGCAGGCGGGACCGGCGGTACCGGCTTCAACGGCGTGGGCGGCGGAGGAGGCGGAGGCGGCGGAGCCGGCACGGCCGACAGCTTCGGCGGCAGGGGCGGAGCCGGGACCGACAAGGGTGGATATGGCGGCAACGGAGAGCGGTATGCCCCTGCCAGCGGCGGTGCCGGATCCCCTGGGCGGGTAGCCCTCAGCTGGTAGCCGCTCCCGTCCATACCCGGGTCGGCGGCGCCCGCCAGCATGCCGACACCGCCGACCCCGGACACCGCCCGGCCTCGTCCCATGTCGACAATCACCTGTTTCTGATGCCAGTTATCACCTGATCACCACGTCGCGTCGCGACCGTGTTCGTTGTGGGATCGGGCGATCGGCGGGCTGCAGCCGAGGCGCCGCAAGCCGCTGCTGCAGCGACGGGTGGGCAGTGAGGACGTCATCTCGAACCGCGCGTGAGTCGCCCTGCGACGTCGAACGCGCACTGCTCGATGATCGCCCCTGGGAACCCCCTGCGCCGCATGGCGCTCCCGCTTCAGCATGTCTAGCGACCAGCCGCACCCGTCGATGCTGTCAGGACGTAGATCGGCCCCAGGCGCAGACGAATGCCATGGTGAAATCGCGGTAGTCCGGGTCGTTGAACCGGTCGAGGGCGTGTCGCAGCGTTATGTGGTCGATGAGGCCGGCGTCGACCATGTCGGTGCTCAGGTGGGCGAGGGTGACTCGCCAGAACTCGTTGATGGCGCCGCCGCCGCTGGTGGCGGCCAGTGCCCCGGAGACGTCGACCTCGGCCAGGCCCGCGGCGCGCAACGCGGCAGGCAAGTTCCGCGCCCACTGGAAATCACTGCCCAGAGCGTCGGCCATGAGGTGCTCGAACGCGGTCAGGGCGTCACCGACCGCAGGATCGAGCAACGCTCCCGTGGGAAGCAGGATCGGTTCTTCAACGACCAGCCATCCGCCCGGTGCCAGCCATCCGGCGACACGGGACAACACCGCATCGCGATCGGGCAAGTGCGTGAACAAGGCCCGGCTGTGGATGAGGCCGAACGCCCCCTGCCGGAACTCAGGCCCGTCGACCACGTCGTGTTGCACGACCGTGAGGTTCGGCTCCCGCAGTCTTCGCAGATGGTGAATGTCGGTGTCCGTGGCCAGCACTGACCCGTGCAGGCACTGGGTGGCCAGCCATCGTGCGATGGAGCCGCGGCCGGCGCCCAGTTCGAGGCAGTTGCACTGCCGGGGCAGGCGGAGCCGTGCCAGGACGCCGATCGTGAGCGGATCGCAGAGCGCTTCCAGCGCCCACAACCGCCGCTCGTCCGCACTGAGTGGCCCTGCCGAACCGGATGTCCGCTGGTCGGCAGCGGTGGCAACGATATCCATGGCGTCCTCTCACAAAGGGAACCAGCCCGACCACGCCATCTCGTTCGGGAACCGATCTGATGTGGTGCCGCTGCCCGTCCGCGACGGCGCCTCACGCTGAGGTCGAGATCAGTTTTCGATCCCTGCAAAAAGACGGACGCAAATGGGCAGGTGATGGTATTCACCGGGGGGCTGTTGCCTAGGTTTATGTGGTTCTGTGCCAGGTCAGCAGGAACTGCGCCGAGCGGTCGGGAGGGCCGCTGAGCCGCAGCACATCGGCCGAGTCGTTGCCCGCGATCAGCGTGGCCCATCGTGTTTGCCTGCTTCCCGCGCCGAACGGCCAGGTCGCGACCAGCGTGTGGTGCGTGATTACTTCTCGCTCCACTGTGTAGGTGCCGGTGTAGCCCAAGGATTTCCCGAGCCTAGGCATTCGCCGGGAGGCCACGTGGACGGTGGCCGAGAAGTGCCCGCTGGCGTGCAGAGCAGCGTTCCCCGGCAGCGAGGTCGCACGCTCCGACCGCTGTGTGCAAGGAACACTTCGTCCAGTAGCCAAGCACCTACCAGGTCTTCCGATGTCATGGAGAAACCGCGATGGTGTTGCGCGGGGTCAACCGTTTTCACGAGATGCTCCTCTTCCTGTTCGCACAGCCGGGTTATCGGCCGGAGAGCCAGTGACAGATGCTTCGGGCGGTTTCCGGTGCGTGGTCTTCGATCATGGAAAGGTGTGTACCGTCCACGGCGCTGGTGTCGTGGCGAGCGAAGCCTGCCCCCGGCCAGCAGAATCGTCGTCATGAGAGCTCCTCCATTGCCGTGCGTTGTACGGCACCGAGTTCTCGGTGCGGGTCGTTCCTCTTCCAGTAAGCCCGCACCGGTCTCGCTGGCCAAGGTGTGTGTGACGTCCGGGTTGTTGCGGATCGGGGCACCGTTGAACGCGGCGGTCCTCTTCCGCGGCAGCTGGTACCAGTCCGGCGACTCGCACCCGATTGGCGCAATTCAACCGACGCGCCAATGGGTAGTTCTTTGACCAGAGCCCGCCGAGGAGGGAGATCCGGGTGGCACCGAACCATTTGCTGCGGAACCTGCTCACCGAATCCGGCTGGACCGGCCAGAAACTGGCGGATCACACCAACAGGCTGGGCGCAGAGGCGGGACTGCGACTGCGTTACGACCGTACCGGCGTCGCACACTGGTTGACCGGCAGATGCCCGCGCCCGCCGGTCCCGGAGTTGGTGGCCGAAGCGTTCACGCGCCGGCTGGGCCGGCGAGTCACGGCGGCGGCCACCGGCCTGGAGCGTGGCGCCACCACGGCCCCGCCGCGGTGGCGGACCGACGTCACCGCCGAACTGACGAACCTATGCCGCGACGGCGCCGCCACCCGGCGCGCGCTCTCCGGATGTGTCTACAGCCTGGCCGCCTTGTCCGTTCCCGGCTGGGCCGATCTGGCGAGCATCGCGGGCGCGGAATGCCCGGCAGAAGACACGGGCAAGGTCGAGCGCTCCGAACTCGACGCCGCCAAGGCGATGCTCGAACTGTTCTCCACCGCGGACCTGAGCTTCGGCGGCGGGTATGTCCGACCAGCGCTCGCTCGCTACCTGCACACCACGATCGCCCCATGGCTGCGTTGGGGAGCGGCACCGGCCGTGCGGGCCGACCTGTTCGTCACGGCGGCGCAGCTGTGCTACCTCTGCGGTTTCCTGTGCTTCGACGATGAGCTGCACGGGATCGCGCAACGGTACTACCTCATCGCCGCCCGCCTGTCCCGTGCCGCCGGGGACGCCCTGCACTACGCCATCTCGTTGCGGGCCTTGAGCGTGCAGGCCCGGATGCTCGGGCACCGGACAGCGGCGGTCGATCTGGCCACCACGGCGGCCCGCGCACTCCCCCGAAGCGCGCCCGCGCTCACCCGCGCGTTCCTGATCGGCCAGGTCGCCGCCGCCGAAGCCGCCGCGAACGACCAACGCCACGCGGTGATCCACCTGCGCGCCGCCGAAAACCACCTCGATCACTCCCGCGACACCGTGTCCCCAGTGGGTACCTACCATCCTGCCGCCCTCTCCCACCACCACGCGGCCGTCCGCGCCTGCCTCGGCGAACGCCCCGCCGCGGTCTCCGCACTGACCCGCTCGTTACGCTGTCGGCCCCCATGCGAGCGCCGCGCCCGCGCGATCACCCTGGCCCGGCTGGCCGAGCTACACCTCGACGCCGGTGAGCTCGACCGTGCGTGCCAGACGTGGAACCAGTTCCTCGACGACTATTCCCACCTGCGTTCCCAGCGTGCCGACACCGCACTGGGAACGCTACGGGCACGTCTGCGGCCACACCTCGCCTATCCCCCGGCGCTCTCGGTGACGCACAAGGCGGCCGAGGTATCCCTCGCCAAGGCGGCGTGAAGTGCCGTGTCGTGAAACACGACCGTGCCGGATCCGTTCCGTGTCGTCCGGACTTGACGGTAAGGCTCGGTGACGACCCGGCGGCGCATGACTGCCAGCGGCCCGAGGCCGGAGACAACCGTCATCACCTCCTCGGCCACCGACGTCCCGGCAGGGCCTGCCACGGCCAACCCCACGGTGGCAGCCCCTGCCAGCCACTCGAGACGTAGGTCCGCGAGCTTGCCGACCCGATGTGACGGACAAGATCTCCCACGTGCCCATCCGATCAGTTCCTCACCGGCACGCTCCCCCTCCGGACCACAGACCAGCAGTACGTCAGCGGCCGCCGCGACCGACCACAACGCCTCACGCCGGTCCGAAGCCGCATAACCGAACCCGCGGGGGTGCGGTCCCCGCAACCGGGGAAACCGGTGCCGCAACACCTTCACCACCTCGGCGGCGTCCTCGACCGGCGCCTCTGGCGCCACCACATACGAGACCCGGTCAGGATCGATTCCCTCCACAGGAAAAGTCTGATCTGGCGCTATCACCCGCACTGCGGCTTGCCCCGCACAGGATGCGACCGCCTCCGCCGACCACGCCGGACCGATCACCAGGACGGTGTCACCTCGCTGGACGTACTCCAGCGCCCTCGCCGCCACCGCCGCGACCGCCTCCCCGCCACCAATCGTGCTATCGGACGCCGCGACAAGAACACGCCGCGTTCGGACCACGGACGACCACCGCTCGATCAGCTCGTGCACCAGGACACCCCCGGACTCATCGGTGATTCCGATCGCCACCCCCAATCCCACCGGCCTCCCGTCGTGATCCAGATACGACATCGTGTGGGCGACGGAATCCCCTGCCGTCACGGGTCGCAGGTAATCGATGCATACCTGGAAGCCCATTTCCCGGGCGAGTTCGGCGATCAGCGGCGCCGCCGGGCAACTCACCACGCCCCGGGTCGGATGGTCGAACCGCGCTGCCACGACGACTTCACCGGTCTCGGCACCGCCGCTACCAAAGGACGTTCTTTCCAAGGATCTGCCAACCATGCCAACTCCAAAGCTCGCGCCTGGCCGCTCCTTTTGGCGCGACCATAGTGATCATCAAGCGAGACGACTATGGCAAGCGCCCGACACGGCCCACAACGAAACGAACGGGATACCACCCTTCTGATGTGCATCTGCACGAGCAAATGCAAAACAAGAAGCATGCGCCGGCAAGCATGACACCGAATAAAGAGTTGCAGTTCACGAAAGTCGAACACTATTCACGAATTCGCGAAAGCCAGGCAGAAAACGCGTGCGGTAGTCACCCCAGCGTCGTACGTCGTCCTGCGCACTCTGCGATCCTGGACACCATCGAAGCCTTGACATCCACGAGCGGTGCGCCTCCGAGCGCAGCCACATGATCAACAATCGCACCCGCAACCCGATCGCAGCGACGACCGAGGCAACAGAGGGAACAACAGATCAGCCGAGTGTCGTCATACCGCCAACCGTGATCACGCCCATTGACACAGGAAAATTTCGAGATCAGGACGCAGCACTAGTCGTCAGGGAGTGCATCAATCCAGGGACACACCTGACCAGCCGTCGGCCCGGACCACCCCTGACATCGGGTCCCCTCTCGACGCCCCACGACTCGCTCCAGTCTAACCGTCAGCCGGGATCCTCAACAACATCCACCGGCGCGCCCAACGGCTGCCAACACATAGCCGGATCAATCAGAGAAAAGGGACATACCGGCTCACTTCTCCCGCCGACCGAACGTGCCTACCCCTGGTCCTGAGCCAGGAACGGTCGGCCACAAACAGCCTGAGAGCGCGAACGATCACGCTGACGGCTCTGTCCAGTTGGCCTGCTTCCTGTGCCGACTGGTCAAGGAAGGCATTGAACTAAGCCAGGATCACTTCGGACTCAGTCGTACCCAGGACCGTCTCTACACCTTGCCGCTGCGGTACATCGTGCCACCCCCACCTGTTCTCCAAGATACCCTCGCTACAGAGCTAAACCCTGGCGGTGCCGGTAGCAGTTTCGCTACCGTCGAGCAGACTGTGCCGCCAGTCGTGCGGCCCCCTCCCCGATCGGACGCGCACGAATCGACATTGAACACATACGGAACATGCCTCCTGCGTGAAGGTCTCGCTTTTCCCCACTTTTACAGTAACATGTCGTCCATCTTTCGGAGGATATATATTCAGGTTTCACGCAGGTAGACTCTATATGTCCTCACCAGGCTAGCTGCGGAAACATCCAGATGCCATGCAGCTTGACAAGCGGCACAATCGGACACGTTGACTTTATTTTCAACGATAAGCATTACTAGGGTTTAACGCGGGCGTTTTCTATTTGAAAAATTTTGTCGCGCCGGAATCCTCGACCACGCTCATTATTTTTACTTAAATCGCCTCCGAGGCGATACTTCCCGCTTATCTGTCTGTTGTTGTCTACTAACGCCAACGCCACCGACATCCCCATCATCTTGCCGACTGCTCGGGGAACCATCTTCCGCGTTCGAGACTCAGTAGCTCACAAGGGCTCCTGCGGAGCTCCAAGCGATCCGCGCGAACGTCACCTCCTTCAGATCTGGCCAGACGCGCGCCGTCCATACGAAGTACTGAAAGCCGCCAAAATAGGATTGCTCTGATTCAGTCGCTGGCTACACCATAAGCAAGACATCTTCCGGTGTCTCGCATCGCAGGTGCAACGCGTTGAGGAGGAAGAGGAAGCAAATAAGCTCCAGACGCGCGGATCGACCTCCTCGAAGAACAGCTACTTCCCCAGCAGCAGCTCACACGAAGGCGAGCCAGGACACAGCTCATCGGCGAGACAGTCGGTCTCACGACCGAGACTAGAACCACGACTCCGTTCCGTAGCTCCCGCGTGAGTCATGTGCGGCGTATTCCCCTAAGCGACCAGCCGCGATTGCTCAGAGTAACACAGGCGAGACACGCCTCTCACAAAGAGCCCATGCCATGCACTCGCCGAACCTTTACCGCTTTCATCACACCTTTCACCTAGCCTGAAGCGCCCGCGAAACACTGAAATCGTAGCTGAAATAAGACCAAAGAATCTTTTCTTGTCAATCTGCCAACATCGAGTGCGGTTTTATCATTGTGCACCTGCAACTGCACGAGACACAGTGGCCGATGACCCACATTAGAAATGGACAATTTATCCTCAGGTCCGCGAGAGGTAGATCAACTACACAGAAGTGTGCACAGCCTCGCAATTGACCGGTTGGCGGTACCGAACTGATGACAGCATGCGATTCAATTGTTTGCGACTTCAGACACCCAAGCCGACTGAAGCTCAAATACTCAGCCCAGCTCTTTCGAAAGGTTTCCGCGATGCCACCAGGCAGGAATCCAGGAAATGCGGACACTCAAAATCCGCAAACCAGCCAGTTTATCAGCAGGATTCTTGCTATTCTTTCTTTTATTCAAAGTGTCGACAAACCTACGCGCCTATCACTAATAGCGCAGGAGACAAGAATTCCAAAAACCACCACTCATCGCCTGCTCGTCGAACTGGTGGAGCATGACATGGTGCGTCGTCACGGAAATTACTACACCCTTGGTCCTTCAGTTTTACGACTAGCAGAGAAACGCGGCTCTGAGCGCGAAGTTCTACGCCGCGCAATCAAGCCAGTATTACTTCAGCTCCACTCAAGAACGGGTTACATTGTCGGCCTTGCAGTGCCAAATAGTTCATCAATCAGATTTATTGACACCGTCTACAATGAAACGTATATTCCCACCATTCAGAAACTCGAAAGCAACTACCCCTTGTCAACCAGTGCGGCGGGAAAAATCCTACTTGCCTATGATTCAAATCTCACGACTTGCATAGTTCCCGGACACCGAGGGTCCGCGCAAAAAAATAATACCATCGCTATTCCACCAGATTTTGCAGAGGAACTTTTTAGAATTAGGGAGCAGCGGATGTCCACGGTCGCAGCTTCCGCATCGACAGACATAGCGGCTGCCGCGGTTCCGATATTCGACGCTGAGCAACGGGCAGTGGCAGCCCTGACCCTTGGCGCATACAATGATTGTTTTCAGCTTGCCTTAGCTCGTGTCATGTTACGCAAGGCGGTCGACCACGTGGCTTTACTAACACGACGTCACGCCGCTCAACCTTGTCAAAGCTAGATCCACGGTCTGCCTAGGAGATCCCTCGGACGTCGGCCACCTGCGGGAGCTCGCGGTTGGTCGATTGCGCGAACAGCACCGCTATCAGGTTCCGCTTCGACTCTGGGATGAGGTCCTGCTTGTCGCCGGCTTGAGTGAAGCAGTCCAGGCTAACATCAGCTGCTTGCCGCTGATGTTACTGCTCGACACAAGCACTCCGTCCTCTTCGGACAGACAGTGGTCCCTCGCCTGCGGCCGGTCCATTACCGCGCAGGTCTTGAGCAGGCGCTTGGCGCAGTTGGGCTCTCGACGTATAGTCAGGTGACTGACCAGCACATCACCCAAGGTACGAAGATCATTGTCGCCACGAAGCGCGAAGCGCACTACGGCTTCGACGAGATCCTCGACAACGCCGCCGACACCCGATCATCGAGCACGCGACCGTCCTACGGTGTCGGGCTGTTCGACCTGCTCTGGTGGCACTGTCATCGCGGATCCACGATCCGGGCACGATTACCCCCTTTTCGGGCCGGCTCGAAATCAGCGGCCGAGTCGGCGTTCTCCACTGACCGGACCACTGCTAACCCGCAAGCTCTACACCGGTCTGATCGCCGAGCATCGGGGTGACCTACTGTGCCTGGTAGGGCCATTGAAAGTTCGGGCACGCCACCGCGTCTCTGCTGGTCGGCAGGCTCCTGCCTCCGGGAGGCAGAACGCGCTCGCCACAATGCTCACGGACTACCGCGTACTCCACAGACCGTCTATGCCGCTCGGTTCCTGTCCGACCCGCCTGCCGGCGCTAAGATCTCCCGACGGCCAAAATCAGGATGGCTCGCTGCACGAACTCGAGTGATATCTGCTCGACGCCCACGAAGGCATGGTCTCGGCCCGCCATTTTTAGGGCCAGGCCGAGCAGGCCTGGTGCCTAACTGTCGAAACCAACACTGTGATCACGTGAACGACCGAGTGCTACAGCCCGGCAGTCGACTAGATGCGCGCGGCCGACTCCTGGATCGATGAGAGGATCCTCGTCAACATCTCCCCTGCCCGCTCGGAGAACATCAACCTCTTCGACGCCACCGAGGTGACATCGAAGGCGTCCTCGCCAAGCTTGGCCCAACCGGACACTAGTCGCTCAGCATCCGCCACGCGCCGTTTCGACGGATAGAATCCCTCCATGCTGATGCTTAGAGAAAATTCTATGCCCGCCGCGGCTGGAATATTTTACCTAGAACATCTGGTTGCGGAAGCGCTACACCGTTCCCGCGGATCGCGGCATCATAATTCTGCGCGGCGCACTGACCGTGGGCGCAGATCAGTCCAATGCTTGCTAATGTAGCTAAGACATATGCTTCGCGATCGCGCTTCTAGGACCACGTTCCATCCGACCGGCGCTGCGATCTCCTTCGGCCACAGCGAATATTGTCCCTCTTCATTTAACAAAACATGATAAATTCCACGGTCGTCTTCGAAGGGATTCATCACACTCCTTCATCAAGAAAAAGATTCTCTATTTTTACCTCAGGGTAGCGCACCGCTGCGCCTAGAACTCCCCTGAAGCTATCGAGAATGCGCCGCGCGGTGCCTTTATTGAAGAGGCTTTCACTGTATTCAAGCTTGCAACATAATCGCCCGAGTTCGGTGACAATGAAGTCGAATTGCAGATCAAACTTTGCGGTTCCATTATCGGCAACGCTTATTTCGGACCTATCGCCGTTGAACTCTATATTAGACCAACTGCGATCGTGCAGGTTGGCCGCAACCTGAAACAAGGGGTGGCGACCGATATGCCGAGGTGGATTAATCATTTCCACTACCGCCCCGAAAGGAACATCTTGATTCTCGAGTGCGCCAAGGACTACATCTCGGGTACGGCGTACAAGTCCACGAAAGGTCGGTGCTCCGGAAGTATCGACACGCAGGACGAGCGTATTGGCGAAGAAGCCAACCAGGTCGATCCAGGCTGCGTCCGGGCGGCGAGCCGTGACGGTACCGATCGGTATGTCGTGCCCCGCGCCATATCCCGTCAGCACGACGGCGAGCGCAGCCTGCAGAATCACGAACAGGCTGCAGCGTTCCTCGCGCGCCAGCGCGCTGGCCGCCTGATGGCTCTGCTGCGGTAACTCCATCGACACAAGCCCGCCACCGTAGGCAGGCCACGCAGGGCGCGGCGAGTCGGCAGGCAGGGGCAACTCTTCGCGCAGGCCAGCCAGGGAATGTCGCCAGAAGGCGAGCTGCTCCTTGAACAGGCCGGCCGTCTGGGCCAGATTCAGCTTTTCCCACCGAGTGAAGTCGTTGTAGCGCAACACCGGGAGTGGTAGCCCCGGTGCACGTCCCACATGGCGAGCCCGGTAGGCCACGCCGAGATCATGGAAGAGCGGAACTATCGATGCTCCGTCGCACGCGACGTGATGCACCAGCAGAAGTAAGACGCTCCGACGTCTCCCGATGTGCAGCAGCAGAGCGCGGACGGGCAACTCGTGAGCTAGGTCGAACTCGGATCGAACGGCTTTCCGGATCTCTGATTCGAGTTCGGAGGCGGGGATGGTGTCACTTCTGAGCGGAACAATAGATGCGTTGATGACCGATCGGAATTTCCCTTCAGGGCTCATCGGGTGCGTGGTTCGCAACGGCTCGTGGCGTTGCGCGACGTCATTCAAAGCCTCTTGCAGAGTGACGGCATCCAGCTTCTGGGGCACGTCGAGAACAAGGGGAACATTGTAGAGGACGCTCGTCGGTGCAATCTTACCGAATAGAAGTATTCCCTGTTGCCCGACACTGGGTTCCGGGGTGGAGTCACGGTCGGGTACCGGTACCGGAACGCCTGTCGCAGCCTGACGGCCCGCCTCCACGCAGGCGAGAAGTTCCTTGAGCGTTTGGGCCTCCAGGACTGTACGCACTGACAGGGTCGAATGACATCGCTGGCGTATTCGATGCGTCAGCAGCATTGCCTTGAGTGAGTCGCCACCGTCTTCCAAGAACCGGGATTCCACTCCGGCGGGCGGGCAGCCCAGGATCTCCTCCCAGATCTCGGCGACGTTCTTTTCCAAGTCAGTCCAAGGCTTGGTTGTCGTACTCTTATCCGTGTGGCACACCTCCCACTCCGCCAGCGCGCCACGATCCACCTTGCCGTTTGACGTGAGCGGCAGTTTGTCTACCTCGACGATCCTTCCGGGAAGCATATAACTGGGAAGGTACTTCTCGACGGAGGTACGAACGTCGTCGATGTCCAAGCGGACCGCGTTGTTTCGCGTCACGTAGGAGACGAGTCGCGTGTACCCATTCTTTTCGACTTTCACCACCGTGACAGCTTGTGCGACTTTCGGGATCCGCGTCAACGCGTTGTCAATTTCGCCCAGTTCGATTCGAAAACCGCGTATCTTGACCATGTCGTCACTTCTGCCGAGGAACTCCAGCCCGCCAGGTCCGCTGCGCACCCTGTCTCCTGTGCGATACATGCGGGAGCCCGGAGGTCCGAAGGGGTTTGCGACGAAACGTTCCGCAGTGATCCCGCTACGACCCAAGTAGCCGCGCGCCAAACCGGACCCCGAGAGATAAAGTTCCCCATCGGCTCCTTCCCCCACGGGGCTCAAGGTATCGTCGAGGACCATGGTGCTCATGTCAGGCATCGCCGTCCCGATGGGGATTCGTTCCGGTACGGGTCGTTCGGACGAGAGCCTGTGGAAAGTGGCGAAGGTAGTCGTCTCGGTGGGTCCGTAACCGTTGACCAGCACCAGATTTGGACACCTTTTCAGTACTTCGCGTACTGCGAAGGCTGAAGCGGCCTCGCCACCAAACCAGACCTCTTTGGCGCCGGAGAGACAATCCGGTTGAACCTCAGCAAGCGCGGCGAAGAGTGCCGACGTGAGAAAGACCCCTGTCACGTCGAATTCGGCGATAACGCGTGTCAGGGCTTCCGGGTCCATCGTGTCGAAGGAATCGCCGGGGACGACGATCTCCCAGCCGTTGAGCAACGGTACCCATAGTTCGTAGGTCGAGGCATCGAAGGACGTGGGCGAATGCAGCAGCACACGGCGGTGCGCCTTATTTCGCCACACGGCGCAGCGTCCGAAGCTGACCACGGCGCGATGGGTGATGCCGACCGGCTTGGGTTTCCCGGTGGAGCCGGAGGTGTGCATGATGTAGGCGAGTGACTCCGTCGTCACCGGTGTCGGGTCCGGGCTCTGAGCCGCGTGCCCTTTGTCTTCGGCGAGCAGGGTTGGAAGCCCCGATTCCGCCGCGTGCAGCGCGTTCGCGCCGTCGGTCAGCACGATCTGAGCGTCGACTCCCGCGAGCACGGCAGTCCTGCGCGCAGCAGGATCGGCCGGGTTCACCGGAACGTAGCACCCTCCCGCTTTGAGAACCGCGAGCACCGAGATCACGAAATCGGCTGAAAGGTTCTGCTGGAGACCAACCGGCGTCTCCTGCGCTACCCCGGCGTCACGGAGTGCGATGGCGAGCATGTCGGACTCGTGGTCCAGTTCCGCGTACGTCAGACAGGAACCGCGTTGGCGAACTGCTACAGCGCTGGGACGATCGTTCGCTCGTGCCTTAAACTCCTCGGTGATCGTCGATTGTTTCATCGAACTGCCCCGCCGGCGTCATCCGTGCCACCGGGCACGGCCGGATCGGTGGTGATTCCGCCGACCATGGTGATGAGTTCCGCAGTCTGTACGAGAGTCAGACCGTTGACGAGCAACCCGGACGGTGTTCGCAGACCGATCTCTGGCCGCGCCGCGCCCTCTGCGCGAGGCTCACGCGGGCCGCTCGAAGAGTCGGTGTCGGCCAGCGAGTACTCGATGATTTCGGCGACTTCACGTACGTGAGGCTCCTCCACGACGGTCAAGTGGTTCCCCGGCACGGTGTGGACGGCGACATCACCGGTGCAAAAATGCTTCCACGCAGTCTCGTGTGATTTCACTTCGCCGTCGATCTCGTCGTTCGCGCGCAAATAGAGCAGGTCGACCGGTATCGCCGAGGGCTGATGGTGGCGGATCGCTTCGACGGTTGCCGCCATGACCTCGCGCGCACGCGGGTCGTGGTCCATCGCGCTACGCATCGCCTGCCAAGCCCGCGGTGCAGCGGAGCGGTATCCGTCGAACACGCTCAGGACATCGGCAGGGTCCGGCAGGCCGTGACGCTCCTCTGGCGATGGAGTGTCGATCATGACGATCAAGCTCACTTCGTGACCGCGGTCGAAGAGTTGGCGTGCCATTTCCTGGGCGATGAGGCCACCTGCGGAATGGCCCCCGAGCACGTACGGGCCTCGCGGATCTGCATCAAGGAGTTCAGTGACGTTGCGCTCCGCTATGTCCTCGATCGTGGACGGGATGGACTCGCCGGGTTCGAGTCCGTGAGCGCGGAAGCCTTGCACTGTGCGGCTTTGCTGGAGGCAGTTGACCAGTTCGCGGTACGAAAAGACCGTTCCGCCGAGCGGCGGGAGGAGGTACAGGGACGTCCGTGTCGCCGGTCCGGTTCGCAGTGTCGTCATCAGCGGCGACGTGGGTTCCGCGGCTTTGATCGACTCGGCGAGTGCTCCGAAGGTCGAGTGCTCCAGCAGGGTGTGTGTGGACAGCTGAGTTCCGAGTTGTTCCTGGATGCGGCGGCGGAAGACGATGGCCAGATGCGAGTCACCTCCGGAGCGGAAGAAGTCGTCCGCGGGGTCGACGTCGTCCACACCGAGCAACTCACACCACAGTTCGGCCAGTGGTTCCGCCGTTGGAGCCTGTCGCCGGTCCACCGACGTCGATGTGACATTGTCCCGGCGCAGGTCCGGAGGTTGTTGAGCTGTTCTGGTGAACACGGTGCCGGGAAGGGCGACCTTGTGGGGCGGGTCATGGTGGACGGCGTTCCAGTCGATCCGGACGCCATGGCACCATAGGCGGGCTGCCAGGCAGGCCATCTGATGAGATTCCGAGGTGTCGGCGAGGAGGGGCGCGATCGCTAGTCGTTCGTCTCCGTAGTCGGGGTGAAGCTCTGCTGACTGGACGAGCGATTTCCCCGGGCCGACGTGGACCAGCGTTAGCTCAGGGTCTTTGAGCAAGGTCGTCAAACTGTCGGCGAGGCGCGCGGTGTTGCGAAGGTGTCGCGCCCAGTATCCGGGATCCGGCGCTTCCGCGGGGTCCAGCCAGCTTCCGGTGAGCCCGGAAATCATCGGGATCTTCGGCCTGCGGTGCGCCAGCGTGGCGCCGTATTCTTCGAGTTTGCCGAGGGCGGGCAGCATCGTCGCGGAATGGGCTCCCGCCGCGACCGCCAGTCGCCGCACGTTGACGTCGTCCTGGCGAAGCTTCTCCTCCAGCCGCGAAACATCGTCGACAGGGCCGGAAACCACGCAGTTCTTGGCACTGTTGACGCAGGCGAGCGAAAGTTTCTCGCCGAGGCGGGAGCGCAGCTCGTCTTCTCCCAGTCCGACGACCAGTGACGCCGCGGGTGGGAGTTCGTCGATCAGGCGGCCGCGGAGGGCTATCAAACCGACCATTTCGGGCAGGGTGAGGATCCCGGCGACGTGAGCGGCGACGCATTCGCCGAGGCTGTGTCCGAGCAAGGCCGCCGGGGCGATACCCCAAGAACGCAACAACGCCGTGAGCGCCACTTCGGTAGCGGCGATACTCGACAAGTTCAGGGATGGGCGCAGGAGTGCTTCGGACGCGCTATCGGTCGACGAGAACGTGAGGGCCCGCAAGTCACAGTCGAGCTCTGCATCGAAAAGCTCCGCACTGGCGTCGAACGCGTGGCGAAACGCTGCCTCGCTTTCGTAGAGTTCGCGCCCCATGAACGGGTGCTGTGAACCTCCGCCAGGGAAGAGGAAGGCCACTTTCCCGGTACGGACCTGAGCGGTGAAGACGTCCTGGTGTCCTGGAGTCGTCAGCAGCTCGGACGCGTCCTGGCGGGTTTTGCACACGGCGGCTCGTCGGTGGTCGAATACAGCGCGGCCTCGTTGGAGTGTGAAGGCGACGTCAGCCAGGGCCGTGTCGTCGGCCTGGGTCGAGAGGTGCTCGGCCAACCGGGCGCAGGTACGATCCAGCGCCGAGGATTCGCGGGCCGATACGGGCAGAACCTGAGTCCGCGCACGACGGGCTGGCGTGTCCCTCCTGGGGCGGGGTGCTTCCTCGACAACGAGGTGCGCGTTGGTTCCACCGAGTCCGAACGAACTGATACCGGCTCGACGGGGCCCGTCCGACTCGGGCCAGTCGATCGTCCGCGAGTTGACCTCGAAGGGGCTCTGGTCGAGTTCCAGATGCGGATTGGGGTGCCGGAAGTGCACCACGCCGGGTATTCTCCGGTGCCGGAGGGCCAAGACTGCGGTGATCAGGCCGGTGACGCCTGACGCGACGTCCAGGTGCCCCAGGTTGCTCTTGACGGAGCCGAGAACGCATTTGGTCTTCCGGGGCCCGGAGTCGCCAAAGACGCGCGTGAGCGCCCTTACTTCGATGGCGTCACCCAAGGCAGTGGCCGTTCCATGCGCCTGGACATACTCGATGGAGCCGGGGTTCACTCGAGCCGCGCGGTGCGCGGCTTCGATGACCTCGATCTGTCCCTCCACACTCGGCGCGGTGAAGCCGGCTTTGCGAGAGCCGTCGTTGTTGACGGCCGACCCGCTGATCACGGCGTGGATCATGTCGCCGTCTGCGAGCGCGTTGTGGAGTCGTTTGAGAACTACGACGCCCGCACCTGCCGCGGGCACTGTGCCCTGGCTGTCGGAGTCAAACGGACGGCAGTGGCCATCGGGGGACAGCGCTCCGCCCTCTTCGTAGGTGTAGGACTTCGTACCGGGCGCGGGCAGACTGACGCCGCCGGCAAGCGCCATCTCGCAGTCGCCTGCCAGGAGGCTCCGGCAGGCCATGTGCACCGCCACCAGCGACGTGGAGCACGTCGTGTTGATGGTCACCGCCGGGCCACGCAGCCCCAGGCGATGAGCGGTGTGCGCGCAGAGCATCTGCATGGGGTTCGCGAACTCGGCGCGTTGCCGGGCCGCGCCGTCACCTTCGGTGGCTCGGATGACGTCCAGCCAGTGGTAGGGCACTCCGGTACCCCCGAACACGCCGACGGACGCCGTGATCGAGTTCGGCGCGTAGCCCGCGTTCTCGAGGGCTTCCCATACCGTCTCCAGGAAAAGCCCCTGCTGTGGATCGAACTCCCGGGCGTCCGCCGAGGTGAAGCCGAACAGGGCCGCGTCGAACTCTCCGGCTCCTGGTGGCCATCCGTGGGTGCCCACCTCACGGACCCCCGACTGCTCAGCGGTCGTGCCGGATGTGTCCGTGGAGTGTTCGAGGCCTTCCTGGCATTGCTCGAGCATCTCCCACAGTTCACCGACGTCGGCCGCACCGGGGAACCGGCCGGCCATGCCGACGATCGCGATCCCCGTCGTGTCGGAGCCGTTCGGATCGTCGTCTTGAGCGTCCGTCGGCTTCGGGGACTCGATCGTCCCGATGTGCTCGGCGAACTGCCGGAGCGTCGGGTGCTCGAACAGGGCGGTGACGTCGAGTTCCACGCCGTGCCTGTCGGCCAACAGCTTGTGGAGACGTAACGCGATGAGTGAGGTTCCGCCCAGCTCGAAGAAGGGTACGTCGATGTCGATCGGCGAAGTATCCAGTACCTCAGCCCACAAGCTCTGCAGAGTCTCGACCGTGACGGGCTCGCGCTGTTCCTTGACCTCGTTCGATTCCCGCTCTCTTTCAGCCGGCGTCCCGAGATCGGCGGGCACCGGCAGGGCACTGCGGTCCATGTATCCGAGCGGGGTCAGCGGGATCTCCGGTACCGGAACGTAGAGTGACGGAAGCATTGCTCTCGGCAGGCGCTCCTGGAGGTACGATCGAAGCTCAGCGACCTGCAGGTGCTCGTCACCGGCCTCGACCACGTAGGCAACCAGTCGTTGTATTCCTGCGGAGTTCTCTCTCACCATGGCCGCGCAGAGCTTCACCGCCGGATGCGCGCCGAGCGTCGCCTCGATCTCGGACAATTCGATGCGGACCCCGTGCAGTTCGACCTGGCTGTCCGCTCGTCCGACGTAGAACAGGTCGTCATCCTCGCCGCGCCGGACCAGGTCCCCGGTTCGGTACATGCGTTCACCGGGTGAGCCGAAGGGGCACGCGACGAAGCGCTCCGCCGTCATCGCCGGTTGCCCGAGATAGCCTCGAGCGACCACCGGCCCAGCGATGTACAGTTCCCCCACGGTATCCGGGTTCACTGGAGCCAAAGCCGAGTCGAGCAAGTACATCCGTGCTCCGTCGACCGGTGGCCCCAACGGTGGGTCGCCCGCGCCGGAGAAGACGTCGGACAGGGTCGTCGCGATGGTCGTCTCAGTCAGACCGTAACCATTGACGATCCTCACCCGGTGAGACCACTCCCGGACGAGTTCGCCCGACCAGGCTTCCCCCGCCAGTACGACGGTGAGTTCCGGCGAGGGCACCTCGTATCCTTCGAGCAGCGCTAGTACGGCCGGTGGTAGCACAACGTTGCTGATCCTGCGGTCTCGCAACGTCCTGGCCAGGGCCGGTCCCGGTTGCAGGTCGTCCGTGTCCGCTACGACGAGTGTGGCTCCCAGCACCAGCGCCATGAGTTCCAGCACGAAAACGTCGAAGCTAGGCGACGCGTACTGCAAGACCCTGCGGCCCGGCTCCACCCCCAACTGCCTGCGCACTGTTCGCGCGACACCGGCAAGTCCGGCATGGGTGACGGCGACGCCCTTGGGCCTGCCGGTCGATCCGGACGTGTAGAAGACGTAGGCCACACTTCCGATGTCGATGGCGACAGATCGGCGTACACCAGGCGCTTCCTGCTGTACATCCGCCGCGGACGGCTCGGCGAGTATCGATTCGGGAGTGATGACAGGGCATTTCGGTCGTACAGGGAAGTTGTCTTCATCCGCGATCAGCATCGTCGCCGACGCGTCGGTGAGCATCGCTTCGATCCGCCGAAACGGAAGACGAAGGTCGATCGAGAGGAACGCCGCACCGGCCTTGCTGATCGCCAGAACAGAGACAACAAGTTCCAACGAGCGCGGTAGCGCGACAGCGACGATGTCTTCGGGCCCCACGCCGTGGCTCGTCAACCGCTCCGCCAGCCGGCCGGCGCGTGCGTCGACTTCGGCATAGGACAGGTGCCGTGTGCCCAGTTCGATCGCGACCTCATCCGGACGCTGTGCCACCTGAGCGGCGAACAGGTCCGCCAGTGACGCCTGCTCGCCTGGCTCGTCAAGATTCCGTTTCATGCCCACTTGCTCACCTCTCGGATGAACTCGATCTCGGGTCCCTATACGGCCTTCATCACGACTTTTCCGAGTGTCGTGAACGTCGCTTCGATTGAACTTCCCTCGCCGAATTTCAGGGCCTCCGCCCACGCGCCTGCGAACACCATGTTGTCCGCGCCAAGGCGCTCGTCCTGTTCCGCGAGGGCTCGCGCCAGCCACGCCACAGATTCCGCGGGGTCGCCGAGCACAGCCGTGCTGCGACCACGACGAGTTTCTCCGTCCACCGTCAGGATCATCTCTTCGTTTTCCAGTTGCACGAGTTCCCGTCTGACGGGATCACCCAGGACCATGTACCGGGAGACCGAGTTGTCCGCGATGATGTCGACTTCTTCGATAGCCCAGTCGGCGGTACAGGAGTCGAGAACTTCCAGAGTCGGTACGAGGTGAGTGGTGGCGGCCCAGACATCCTCCGGCGTCGTGCCGTGACCCGGCAACTCCGCGTTCAAGATGAAGCCGACCTCTCCTTCCACGAGCGGGAGCATCAGCTTCCCGACGGACAACTCCGCCTGGCTGGCCAGTATCATGTCCTCGGTGACGTAGCCGAAATGAGGGGCTGTCAAGTTGAATTCTCGCCGAATTGCCGCACTTGCCCCGCCCACTTTGAATCCGACCAGTACATCACCTTCGTCTTCATCCATCTCCCGAAGGATTCGCTGAATCAAGTACCCGTCCTGCCCGGTCATGTCCGGATACCTGCTGGATATCGGGCTGACCGGCGTCCGGTTCAGCCGCGCTCCGCGGAGTTCACCTGCCAGTTCACGGTGGATCGACATGGAATCACTGCTCCTGTCCGGCGGAAATCGATGTGGCGACTTCGAGGATGACGTCCTCTTGGCCTGCCACCACTCTGCGCTCACCCAGCTTCATCAAGATCTGACGAGGATCCACTTTGAACTTCGCGGCCGCCTTCCTCGTCGGACCGGCGAATCCCGAGAAGACACCGGCTATCCCGCTGGTGATGGTGATCGCGTCGTTCGTGGGGACCCGCTTCACGAACGTGGAATGCGCCAACTCCGCCGCGTCGAGAGATTCGAAGAACCTCAGCCGGGTTTTGATCGCCGAGTTGCGAACGTTCGCCGCCAGCAACTCCAGTGCCGCGTTGCCCGCACCCGCGCCGAACCCGCGAGCGGTGACGTCGATGATCGACGCCCCCGACTCGATCGCGGTCAAGGCGTTGGCTACGGCGAGACCGCGGTTGTTGTGCGCGTGAAACCCGACCTCGATGTTCAACCGGTCGACCAGTGTACCGACCTTCTCCTGCACGTCGTAACGCGTGTAGGCGCCGGCCGAATCCATAAGGATCACCGCCTTCGCGCCGTAGCCCTGCATCAGCTTCGCCTGCGCGAGCAATTCGTCGGCGGAAATCATGTGTGTCATCAGCAGGATGCCTTTGACCTCCACCCCCATGGAATCGAGAAGCGTCATCTGCTGCTGGGTGACGTTCGCCTCGGTACAGTGAGCACCCACCCGGACTTCGTCGACGCCGCAGTCGATCGCCGGTTTGAGATGCCGCTCGATACAGGAGAACCCCGGGAGTGACATCACTCCGAGCCGTGCGTTTCGCAGCTGTGCTTTGGCCGTACGAAGCATCGTCAGGTCGTCCACGGCCGCCAGGCCGATCTGGATCGACGAGGCTCCGAGTCCGTTCCCGTGGCCTACCTCGACGACGTCGACACCGGCGCGATCGGCGGCCTGTGAGTACGTTCTGATGTCCTCGATCGATAACTGGTGAGCGACCGCGTGACTTCCGTCCCGCAGGGTCGAGTCGCAGATGGTGACCGGTACCTCACCATGCTTCACCATGTCAGCTCCCTCGCTCGCTCCTCCGCCAACGCGACGGCGGCGCAGGAGATCACATCCAGGTTTCCCGCGTAGTCGGGCAGCCAGTCCCCGAGACCCTCCACTCGCAAGGTCAACTGCACCGTGTTGCCTGAGGACACGGGTGGGACGACGACCTGGTATCCGGGCACGTACGACCGGATCTTGGTCTCCATCTCGGAGACGCGCTTGCGCAGCAGGTCAAGGTCGATCTTCTTCGATGTCGTCGCCGCCACGGCGTTGCGCATCACCACACCTGGCTTGGCCGGATTCAAGACCAGTATCGTCTTGGTTTCGTTCGTGTGGCAGAACTGGCGGGTCGCGTTCTCGGTCGCGACGACGTACTCGTCGATGTTGGCCCTCGTGGCGGGTCCCACGCTGGCCGACGAGGTGGTGGAAACGATCTCCAGGTAGTCGAGGCCGTCCGTCGCGTCGCATATGGCTCGAGCCATGGGGACCGCGGCCTGGCCACCACAGGTGACCATGCTCGCGTACTGGAGCTCCAGGCACTCGGCCAGGTTCAGCACTGGGATGCAGAATTTGCCGAGCTTCGCAGGCGTGAGGTCTATGAACGACTTTCCCGTCGGCTCGAGAGCCCGCCAGTGCCGGGCAGCGCCGTCAGCGGTCGACACGTCGAGCACCATGTCTATCTCGTCGATGTGGTCGAGGACGGCGTCGATTCCCTCGATACTCGTGGGGACACCGCGGCGGGTCGCCTCCAACAGCCCAGGAGAGTCAGGTCGACGACCCGCGAACAACACGCACCGCAGGAATCTCGAACCCAGTACCTTGCACAGCAGGTCCGTCCCCAACGCACCCGTGCCGACTATTCCGATGCGAACCGGAGTGGGCCGGGCACGCTCTCTGTTCCTCGTTGTCACTCGAATCCTCCGTCGCGGGTCATGGATCAGGTGATGTAGCCGCAGCCCTCGAGATAGTCGAGGTAACGATCGATCATGCCGGTGTCGACGGGTGGGCATTCCGGCCCTCCCTCGGACAGCGCGGCCTCAAAATTGGTTCGACCGTGGGCCGGCACCGGATTGGAGAGATTCTCCGGTCTGGCCGTCAGATAGGGGAGAAACGGGGTCAAGGGGAACGTCGGATCAGCGAGTGATTCGTCCACGCAACGACGAGCCCACTCCTCGTAGGGCAGCTCGGTCACCGAACGACCCCTGGCACGCAGTCGTTCGATGAGCAGGGCGGAGTCGGCGGGCTGTCCGTTGGTCACGTGGAACACGCGGCCTCGGGGGTGCTCGCAGCGAACAAGATGCATCAGTGCGTCTGCGACGAAGTCAACCGGTACGAGATTCAGTGGATAACGCACCGCGGGTGCGATCTCTGATTCCGCAGCCGTCTTCATAAGGGCGGTCAGTTGCGTGCCGGTACTCCAAATCCCGCGACCTGTCGTGCCGCTGATCTCGTGCGGACGGTAAATGCTGCCGGGCAATCCGTGGGTGAAGGCCTGGCTGAGAAGGCGCTCGGCAACCCACTTGGTCTGTGTGTATCCCGTCTCGAGCCCGCTGGGATCCGGCAGAGGTTCATCCTCGGAGACGAAGCGTTTTCCGGACAGGGCACTGATACTGGACACCAGGTGCACGGCCTTGCGCCTGTGAGTAGTGGCCAACCGAAGCACCGTGTGCATACTGTCGACGTTCGCCGGCCGCAAGGCTGTGTACGGATAGGCGAAGTTGACGTGCGCTCCGTTGTGGACGATCACTTGAACGTTTCCGCACAACTTGTCGAACACGCGCCGAGGCAGGCCGAAGTCAGCCTGGGAAAGATCGCCGGGCAACGCGACAACCCGACTTCCGACGATGTCGCCAGAGAGACCGTAGCGGCGAAGCCCGGCTACGAGGCGAGTTCTCGCGGCCGATGCGTCCTGCGCGCGAACCAGGCAGTGGATCGTGGCGTTCGTGTCCCGGATGAGCCGATCGAGGAGAAAAGGACCGAGGAACCCGGTGGGGCCGGTGAGAAAGATATTTCGAGGACTCATGAGGTCCGCGACCACCGGCAGCCCGAAGTCGAGATCGTCGCGCAGGCGCGCCTCGGCCCACAGATCCGGCCGGTGCCGTCCATTGGTAAGAGCGGAGGTGCCGATGGCGGCACGATCGACCGCGTGCGCGAAGTTCCGCACCGAGGGTCCTTCAAGCATCGCTCCGACCAGGGCCGGCCCTTGCTCGGCTCGTATGCCGAGCCTCTCCTGTATGGAAGCGACGGCTTGCACCAACTGCATCGACTGCCCGCCACGGGCGAAGAAGTCGTCGTGTGGCCCCAGCGGCCCCACCGTGAGCAGATCCCCCCACACCTCGGCAACCGTGCGCTCGGTGCTCGAGGCGAACTCCGCAGCCGACCTGACAGAGAGTGTCGCGGGCTCCGGCGACGGCAGCCTGGATCGGTCCACCTTGCCGTTGCTGTTCAACGGCAGTTCGTCCAAAACCAGTATCTGGGCCGGGACCATGAATCCCGGCAGCCGGTCCCGGACATACTCGGAAAGCATGTCGGTGAAGGGTGCGTGATCGCCACAGGGAGGTTCGTCGAAGACCGGTTCACGCACCGATGCGACCCACGCGACAAGCCGGTCATGCCCGGACGCCGACGGCCTGATGTCGGCGACGACACCGCTGACCTGCGGATGGGTCGACAAGACCGCCTCGACTTCGCCAAGTTCGATGCGATAGCCGTTGATCTTGACTTGCCGGTCGATGCGGCCGAGGAACTCGAGGGAGCCGTCAGGCAGCCATTTGACCTTGTCGCCGGTACGGAAGAGCCGTTGATCAGATCTCATCAGGTCGACGAACGGGTTGGTGACGAACCGCTCCGCCGTCCGCTCGGGATCTCCATGATATCCGACGGCCAGGCCATCTCCGCCGGACCACAGTTCGCCGGGCTCTCCGGTACCTGCCAGACTTCCGTCCGGCCGGACGACGTAGCTGGTGGAGTTCGCGGTCGGCCGTCCGATCGGCACCGTGGTTCCCGCCTCCACGTGTTCGACGACCTGCCACGTGCACACGATCCCGGTCTCGGTCGGGCCGCATGAGTTGACGAGACATTGAGGCCTCCCCCGGTCGAGTACCGCTCGAACGACCGCCGGGTTGATCACATCGGCGCACGAGATCAGGTAGCGCAACCGGGCGAACATGTCCGGCCGGTGCGAGCCGATCTCATTGAACACACCGGCGCTGAGCACCAGAATCGTGGCTCGCTCGGCTTCGAGCTTCTGTGCGAACAAGTTCGGTGACAGCAGGACATGCGGATCGATCAACACCAAACGAGCCCCGTTGAGCAGTGCGCCGAAGACTTCCATGCAGGACACGTCGAATGCCAGACTCGACGTCCCCAGCCACACGTCGTCAGGTCCGACTGCCAGCCCATCCCAGCCGACCACCAGACGAGCCGGAACCCGGTGAGGCACGCTCACCGCCTTCGGCTGCCCGGTGGTGCCGGAGGTGAACATGACGTAGGCGGTCGTTCCGCCATCCGGGCCCGCCACCTGTGGATTCACTTCCCGCTCATCCGCGGGAGGCACTCGCCAGGAAACCTTCCTGCACTCCTCACTGCCCCGGAGTGCCTTGCCTGGCTCATCGAGTACCACTCGCACTCGGGCCTGCTCACACATGCTCGCGAGGCGAGAGCGCGGCAACGCGGGGTCGAGCGGCACGTAGACCGCACCGGCCTTGAGTGTCCCCAGAATCGCGGCGATGGCCGCGATTGACGTGCGCGCAGCGACCCCGACGTGATCGCCGACCGTGATCCCCGCGGCGATCAACCGCGACGAAATGGCATTCGCCATGCGATTCAAGTGCCGATACGAGACGGTGAAGTCGTCACCGGTGATCGCAGGGAGATCCGGGACCTGCTTCACCTGCTCCTCAAACAGTCTGTGCAGAGTCGCGTGTCGTGGATAGCAAGTCTTCGTGTCGTTCCATTCGGAAATCTGCTCTCGAAGGTCTTTGCCATACTCGGCCACCATAGTCACGTAACCCCTTCATTCGAACCATTGCTGATACTAGACATCCCTCCACGCTTCGTCCGGCCGTTGTTCCGCGCCACGGGACATGAAGTTCCTGTGTTTCGTCTCGCGGAACAACGGGTTGATCGGCGACGTGGTTCACTCATACTGGACAAGGAGAATCGACCCCTACGCAGGAAGCGAGGCTCGGATCTTAGCCCGGCACGAGTACGGCGCCTTACTCGAAACGGCTGGTCCCGGCCAGCCGAACGGCATAGGCGATGTACCGACAGGGAAACGGGGAGCGATGACCCGCCCGCACAAGTACGACGACACGGAACAGTCAAGTCAGGGTGAAATCGGTGTTCTTGAGGTCGCGGAAGCGATCATCGACACCTTCAATACCCGTAGGGACCATCGTCAGGACGTGGAGGAAGCGAACATGGCAACCCTGGACGTACCCGATAAAGTGGAGCAGTCGCAGAAGAGCAAAAGCGACGTTCGGCTGGCGGCCGACGAACTCGTCGCGTCGTTGAAAGACGTTGCCGTCAAAAATGACTTCCTCGTCAAGGCTCAGGAAGGCAAGCTGACCGAAGCCAATATTCACACCCTGCTTCAGATCGAAGACAAAGGCTTGGCCGGGCTGCTGGGACCGGTCACCGCCGCCGCGATCAAGTACGCCGACCGTCCCGAAACCGCGGATGCCCTGCTGGACCTGGTCAAGCTTCTTCGCGCCGATCAGCAATTGGCCCATGCCGCGGCCTTGTCTTACGGCACCCCGCCGGAGCGCTTTCCCGGCGAACACCTCAACGTCAACGCGATCCCGTACTCGTACGTGGGGTTCATCACGTGGATGGCGGGCTATCGCAATGCCGCGGAGTTCGCGCTCATGGCGTACCTTGACATCTCACTATGGCACCAAACTTGCGTATTGCTGACGCCGGCGCTGGAGAACCATCCCGGCGGACTGCCTCGGCCCGTGGTGGACTACTTCGCCAAGTACGTGGAGCGTCCGGCCACACTTGACAGGTTGATCGCCATCGCCGAGGAGGCCGTCGAGGCCGGAGTGAATCTTCAGCAGGCAATCGGCACCGCGAAGCTGACCGAATACTTCGTCGCCGAGATCTGGCGAGTCGCCGCGGAAGATCGGTGACCTCCCGGTCCTTCCGGCAGCGCGGACCAGCGCTACCCGCTTCGGTGACAGGATGTGACGACGTCCGTAACTTGCGGGAAGGACAGGGAGTCTGACCCTTCGGGGCCACCGCAGACCCAGTACGGGTGGCCCCACCAGGGGAATCGCAACAGAAGCCACGTCGCAGGTCGACCTTCGGGGAGCTGTTTTGTGAGGTCATCACATAGAGGAAACCACGTCGCCAAGTTGGGAGTGTCGCCCTGGCGGCTACCTTTGGTGGGGAATGCTTGGCACCTTCTTGTCCATCCGTTGACGTTTCTCCGGCAGCAGCGCGAACTCGGTGACATCGTGGAGTTTCGCCATGGCAACCGGCGGGTCTACTTCGTCAACGACCCTGTGCTGGCACACGAGGTCCTCACTGGCCAGCGCGCCAATTTCCCCAAGGGGGGCCCGGTCATCAATGCCGCCCGAGCCCTGGGCAGAAACGGCTTGTCCACCACGACCGACGAAAGTCTTCATCATCGGCAACGTCGATTGATGCAACCGCTGTTCCATCATTCACGGTTCCCGGCCTACATCGCCGCCATGCGCGAGACGGTCGAAGAGATCACGTCGTCATGGCGAGAAGGTGAAAAGGTTCGCATCGACAGTGTCGCGTACCAGATTTCGTCCGCGGTTCTGTCGCGATGCCTGTTCTCGGGGAAGCTGGGCTCAAACGCCACGAGAGACTTCATGACTCTTTACCCCAGCGTCGTCGGGGGCATCGGTAGGCGAGCAACGCTGCCGATGCCCTGGTTGCATCGGCTGCCCACGGCCGCCAACCGTCGGTACACCCGCGACCTCGCGACCATTCATCGGGTGACTGACCAGCTCATCGCCGATCACGCCGCCGGTGACGAGACCTATGACGACATCCTGTCCGCCCTTCTCGAGGCCAGGGACGACGACACCGGCAAGACCATGTCGGAGTCTCAGGTTCACGACGAGGTGGTCACTCTCATCAGCGCGGCCAGCGAAACGACGGCGCAGACGCTGTCGTGGGCTCTGCGTGTCCTCGCGAAGGACACCGAACTCGATCGGCGGGTGGCGGCGGAACTGCAGGGCGTACTGGCGAATCGGGCCCCCAGGCATCAGGACCTCCAGGAACTGCCGCTGCTCAGCGCAGTCGTGTCCGAGACGTTGCGCCTGTACCCACCCCTGTGGCTCGTGTCCCGTTACGTCCCGAATGAGACCGAGCTAGGTGGTGTCCTGCTCCGGGCCGGCAGTGAGGTGTACATCAGCGCATTCGCCAATCATCACGACGCCGAGCTCTTCCCGAGTCCCGAGGTCTTCGACGTCACCAGGTGGCTGCCCGGGGCGCCGACCCCCGGCAGAGGCGCCTACATACCTTTCGGCATGGGCACCCGTAAGTGCATCGGCAACGAATTCGCCTTGGCGGAGCTGATGACGACGCTCGCCATCTTTCTTCAACGGTGGCGGCTGTCTCCACAGCACGGCGGGCGGCTGAGCAAGCCGAAGGTCGCGTTCACTTACGGTACGGGACCGTTCACGCTTGTCGCAAGCCAGCGCCGCTCTGGTCCTCCTGAGCACTGATCTTCCGAACCACCCACGCGGGGGCAAGCATATGAGCAGGGAACCAAAGAACCAGGTGCTGCGGTCAGACACCCTGCACCGGTCGTTATCCGATCCAGCCGTCACCTCGATGGGGTTCCTCACCGAGGTCGCCGGCCGCTATCCGGAGGCGATCTCGTTCGCGCTGGGCCGTCCGTCGGACGTGTCTTTCGAGGTCCCCGCGTTGCACCGCTACCTGAGCCGGTTCGTCAGTCACTTGATCGACGATCTCCACTACGGCGAAGCCGGCGTCCGGGACGTACTTTTCCAGTACGGCAGCCCCAAAGGCTTCATACAGCACCTCATCGCGCGCAACCTTCACGTGGATGAGGGGATCGAGGTCGCCCCGGAGTCGATCGTGGTCACGGTGGGCTGTCAAGAGGCGCTCTTCCTGGTGCTGCGAACGCTGTCACGGGACCGGCGCGATGCGGTCCTGGCGATCTCGCCGACCTACATGGGGCTGACCGGAGCGGCAAGGCTGTTGGACATGCCGGTGCTGTCGGTCGACGGCGGCGTGGACGGCGTCGATGTGGCCGCGCTCCGAGAACGAGTGCGTTCCGCCCGGAGCGAGGGGCTGCGCCCTCGGGCGCTCTACATCATTCCGGACTTCGCCAACCCAGCGGGAGTGACGATGCCGACCGCGTTGCGCCACGAACTGCTGGAAGTCGCGGACGCGGAGAACATCCTGTTGCTCGAAGACAATCCTTACGGCCTGTTCCGCACCACCGGCAGACGACCGCCGACGCTCAAGGCCCTGGACCCGGAGCACCAGGTGGTGTACCTCGGTTCGATGGCGAAGACGGTGTTCCCCGCGGCCAGGGTCGGCTACATCGTGGCGGATCAGCCCGTGTTTCACGATCGCGGCGGGAACTCGCTGCTCGCGGACGAGCTGGCGAAGCTCAAGGGCGCGCTCACCGTGAACACGTCGTCGATGGGCCAAGCGATCGTAGCCGGAAAACTGCTGGAAAACGACGGCAGCCTGCTGCGATCCAACACCGCCGAGATCTCGCTCTACCGCCGGAACCTCGAGCGGTTGCTGAAAGGTCTGGATCACCACTTTGGGGATGTGCCAGGTGTAGGGTGGAAGGCACCCGATGGCGGTTTCTTCGTCGTCGTCAGCATGCCCTTCCCAGCGGACGACACGCTGCTCGAGAAGTCGGCCCGTGAGTTCGGAGTGCTCTGGACCCCCATGAGCTACTTCTATGACGGGGAGGGTGGGCAAGCACAGCTCCGGCTCTCGTGCAGCGATCTCACCCTCGACGACATCGACGAGGGGCTGCGTCGTCTAGCCGCCTTGACGACCGCACGGTCGCAAACCTAGTGGGGCCAACTGTGCACCACCACCACCCGTGGGGTCGCCCCCCCCCCGGAGCTGCCATTCAGCCCTCGCAATGGGTCATTCTCTCTCCCCCCTCCCGCGAGGTAGCCCTGCGTGGTCGAATCGGTCGCCCTAGGTGAACAATCAGGCGGTGCCCGACGCCTCCCCCACCACCCCCGACGAACTGCCCTCGGCATTGGCACGCCTGACGACCTCCTTGCCGGGGCTCTCGCCCTCGGTACCGCAGCTCGTTCTGCACGCCCTGTGGGACGGTCTCGGGCTCGCACGCGCGTGCGGACTGGCAGCCGCGCGAACCGCACCGGCCGAGTGGAACAGCAGGCAGCGCAACGCCGAAACCGTCGAATACCTCCTCGCGCGTGAACTGGCCCGGACCGCGGCAGCCACCAGCCGGCCCCTCTCACATCGGAGCACAACCGCAGCCACCGAAGCCCGCGGAACCACATGGGCAGCCATCGTCGTCCAGGCGATCCTCGACTTCGCCCACACCGCGGAACCCCTCGCTCGTACCACAGCCGAGACAGCGGCCACATGGGACGATCAACGCAGCTTCGCAGCGTGCGTGAGCCTGTTCAGCGAACTCGCCGCATGCTGGCGCGGTGAACGCCCCGCCTACCAACTGCGGTACACCGACACCCGGACCTCGCCCTGGTGGAACCACCCGCCCTGTTTCTGAGCACAGCCCTGCCCCCGTCCTGCGCTGGCACCGAACAGGCCACCATGTGGCGACGCGCGGCAGAATGAACCTGGACCCGGTGCGTCGGTTATTGGTATCCGTTGCACTGCCGCAGGAGGTTGAGCCCGAGCTGGGTGCACGTGTGCCAGACGGCCTTGCCGTCGCGGCGGGTGGTGATCAGATGAGAGTGCCGCAGAGTTTTGGCGTGTTCGGAGATCGTCGATTTGGCCATGCCTAGGTCGCGGGCGAGGATGGTGGTGGTCCGGGGTTGGGTGAGGTGTTCGAGGACTGCCGCGCGACCGCGGCCGAGAAGGTCAGCCAGAGGTGTACTCGTGGTGGCATGGTCTATCAGTGGCAGAGGTGTCAGGGCCGGGTAGACGAGGACGTTCCCGTCCGGGTATGGGCCAGCCAGCGGAGGACCGGTCCAGAAGACCGACGGCAGCAGGGTCAGACCCCGGCCGTCCAGCCGGACCTCGACGTGACCGGGCACCCCTCGGCGAGCAACTCGGCTCGAAGTCCGGGAAAGAATTCCTCCATCTGATTCGCGCCACGCGCCAGCAGGGCGTGTGGATAATGGGACTGCGGAACCCTGGGTGGTGTTCAGGACCGGGTTCGCCATCCTGCTCCACTACGGCGACCTGGCGAAAATGGTCGGACAGCACGCGAGCAGTCGGCAGGCCAGCGAAGCCGCCGCCCAATACTATGGCACTGCCCCACGACTTTGTTCTCCTCATCACTTGCCTCTCGCGTGTGAAACGACTGACATCTAAGCTGACGACGCGTTCGCGGCACCCAGTTTCCGCGCAACATTATTGTGGATTGTCGTGGTTGAAATCATCGCTTTGGGAGCAGGCCTCGAAGTCTTTTCCGCTTTATTCGAGAGGTGCCGTTCGTGTTACGGACCCCGCCTGTCCATCCGGTCGGTCCTGGTCTGCGGATGGCCGGCCTGCGCCGGGACGGTGTGGTGATGGTTGGTGCGCTGGTGGAGGTGGGCGAGGGAGAGCAGGCAGAAGATGTCAGCGACCAGCGGCACGTAGAAGACGAAGGGGCGTGGTCCGATGACGTCGGGTTTCGTCGGTAACGTACCGTCGGGGCGCTGGTGGGCCAGCAGGTAACTCGCGGCGGCGGCGGCAGGCTGGGGGTCCGGTTGCGTGCCACATACGGTGATCAGGCCGTAGGCGGTGCTCACCGGATCGCTGCGGTCCCCGTCTTGCTGTCCCCAGCCGCCGTCCGGGTGCTGAGTGCTCAGAGCCAGGTCGACCGCTTTGCGGACCATCTGGTCTGTTCCGGGTACCGGGGGCAGCCCAGGGCGGGTGGCCATGAGTACGGCGCGGAAGATCGTGTGCCAGCGGCTGCTGCTCCAGTCCGGTGGGAACGAGCCGTCCGGGCGTTGCTGCTCGACCACGAAGTTCAGGCCACGACGGAGGGCTTCGCGGTGGCGTAGCGGTTGGAGGGTGAGGGCGTCCAGTGCGGCCACGGTCATGCTCGCCTCCGAGGGTGCACCCTTGACGTAGGTCGGGTAGCCGCCTTCCTCGCCGGCCACGTCGGCCAGCGCCCGCCAGCCGGACTCGACGGCGCCGCGGACGGCCGGATCGCCGGTTAGGTGCAGGAACTGCAACGCCACCGAGATGTCGTCGACGTCGGTGACCTCGGCGGTGTCGGTGACAGACCAGCCACCGTCGGGTTTCTGCTGTCGCAGGACGTGCTCGCGCAGGGCAGCGCAGGTCGATTCCAGGCCGCCGACGGTGGCCAGTGCGATGCCTCCGGTGACGGTCGTCCAGGTGTCGGTGTCGGTGATGAACGGGATACCACCGTCCGGGCGCTGGTGCGGCGCGAGCCGGGTGATGCCGTCGGCGATCTCCGGCTCGGTGCCGGGCAGATAAGCCAGGGCGTGCAGTACCCAGAGGTGGATCAGCACGTTGCCTTCCCAGATTCCCCGGTGCCGCTGGGTTCGCTTCAGCCGGTTCACGTCGGTCTCGGTGACCAGGTCGATCCTGCCGGAGGTGGCGGCCAGGACGACTTTGACGGCGGTGACCTGTGTCTTGGCCCAGGGATGCAGGCCACGCAGGTCAAATGCCCCGGGCGAGGATTCGAGTTCGGCGCGCGAGTCGTCCGTGGTGGCGGCCAGCAGCCGCACGAGCCCGTGCAGCAGGGCTCGTTTCCGTCCCCGGGTGAATTCGGGGGCGTGGTCGAGTACGGCCTCGATGGCTTCGTCGGGCAGCGCGGCGTGCGTGCCCAGTGCCAGGTCGGCCAGCACGCGGTCCAGCCCATCTGGGCTGGTGGTGTGGTCGGTCAGGAATGCCCGCAGGGCGTGGAGGTTCACCGGTTCGGTGGCGGCGGGGACGCGTTCGAGCAGGCGCAGCGCCAACGCCGATTCGAGCACCCTGCTGCGGCAGTGATCACGCAGTGCGCCCTCGTTGTCGACACGGCCCGCGACCGACCGGGCCAGCGCGGCCAGGCCGGTGGAGAAGGCGCCGGGGTCGAGGGGTATGTCGTGGTAGCGGGTGCCGGTGGCGGGTTCACAACGCATGCGGTACCTCCCGGTGATCATCGGCCAGGTATGGCCGGACATCCACGACGTCCATTCCCGCGTCGCGGGCGGCGCGGATGCCGTGCTCGGTGTCCTCGAAGGCCAGACAGTCCCGCGGTGGCACGGCCAGCCGTTCGGCCGCGAGCAGGTAGGCGTCCGGTGCGGGTTTGAGCCGGGCTACGTCTGCTCGCGTCACGATGGTGTTGATCAGCGGTAGCAGGCCGGTGGCCGCCAGGCCGGCGCGGACATTCCGGATGTCGTTGACGGATGCGACGGCGACCGGAATGGTGGCGGCACGCAGGACTTTTGCCACGATGGCGATCTCACGCACCATGCCGGCGCGAGGCCGCCACTGCGCGCTGGCGCTGGTGCACAGCTGGTCATCGGTGCAGCGCAGTTCGGTCGCCTGCTCGTGCCTCAGGCGGTAGCGCAGCTCCGACAGATCGCCCAGGTTGACTGTGCGCAGCCAGTCCAGTGATATTCCGGGGCAGCCGTGCTCGGTCAGCGCGGCCTGGACGGCGATCACGTTGACGTCACCGGTGTCCACGAGGGTTCCGTCGAAATCGAAGATCAGCGCCCGATACGACCCGGTGTCGGGGGAAAGGGTCATGCCTGCCCACCCGCGGGGGCAGCCGGTCCGATGTGGATGGGCAGGGTCTTGGGGCCGCGGACCTGTCCCGCTGTCCAGGTCACTGTGGACGGATCGGGCAGGCTGAATTCCGGGAACCGCTCGAGCCGCACTTCCAGTGCCACCCGCAATTCCATCTGGCCAAGGTGGGCTCCGATACAGCGGTGGATACCGAGGCCGAACGCGACGTGCCGGTTGTCCGCCCGGTCGAACTCCGCCGGGTCACGATTGGCCGAGGGAAAGGACATCAGGACCCAGTCCTCGGCCTTCATGTCCGCGTCCCGCCAGCGCATGTCCCGGGTCACCGGCCGGGCCGTCATCACCGGCGCGTGCGCCCGCAGCAACTCCTCCTCGGCGGTCGGCAGCAACGCGGACTCCGCCACCAGGCGGGCCCGGTCGGCCGGGGTCGTGGCCAGGTGCAACAGTGCCGCGCCGATAGCGCTGGCCGTGGTGTCGATATCGGCGACCAGCAGCGCCGCTAACGTGCCGTAGACATGCAGCGGATCGAGCTCGCGCCCGTTCAGTTCAGCTTCCAGGACACGGGTGGTCAGATCGTCCCTCGGGTGGTCGAGGTGGTCGTGGATCTGGGCCGGCAGGTAGGTCAGGCGCTCGCCCGCGCGGTCGCTGCGTGTCTCGGCCGAGACATTGACGTCCTGCAACGTACTGGTCGCGAAATGCTGCACCCGCGGCGCGTCCTGCTCGGGAAACCCGAGCAGTGTCACCATCAGGTGGGTGGGGATCAGCTGGGTGTACTCACTGACGGCCTCAACCTGATCCCGGCCGGCGAGCGCGTCGATCAGCCCGTGACAGTACGCGCGCGTCACCGGCTCCAGGCGGGCGACGGAGGCCCGGGAGAACGCGGACGAGAGCAGCCGTCGTGCGCCGCGATGGAACGGCAGGTCGGACGACGCCGGGGGCAGCACCCCGACCGGTGCCGCCCCCAGTGGCGGGCGCACGTTGCCGACCACGAACGCGCGGGAGGAGAAACACTCGGCGTCGTGCGCTGTCGCCGAGACGTCCTCGTACCGGGTGCCCAGCCACGCACCGCCGAACCGCTCGGTGCGCGCGACTGGGCGACGCTGGCGCAGGTCGTCCTGGATGCGATGGAAACCGGTGGCCCACTCCGGTTCCGGATCGGTGACGATCTCACTGCGCGCGCCGCGCATCCTCAGCTGTAGCCCGGACCGCACCTCGGCGAACCTGTCGTGCAGGCTCATCTGCCTTCCCTTCAGTGATCGCGACGGAGGATCAGGCCGGCCAGGGCCGCGAACTCATCGGCGGGCCCCGGAGCGGGCTCGGCTTGGTCCAGGCGGGCCAGCGCCTCGTGGACCTGCCGATCGGCTTCAACACGAGCCCACTCCCGCCCGCCGCCGGCCTCGATCAGGTGGGCCACGTGCGTCAACTCCGGTGCTGTGAGCGGCCGGTCAAGCGAGTAGAACTCGGCCAGCTCCGCGCCCGCCGTGCTGTGTGAGTTCAGGGCGGCGACCACCGGCAGGGACTTCTTGCGGCGCTGCAGATCGGCGAAGACCGGCTTGCCCGTGACCTGTGAATCACCCCAGATGCCCAGCAGGTCATCGATCAGCTGGAAGGCCATACCGAGGTGGCGACCGAACTCCGAGAGGCACTCGATCTGCCGTCCGGTGCCTCCGCCGAGCAGCGCACCCAGCCCACAGGCGCAGCCCAGCAGCGCGGCGGTCTTGCCATGCGCCATCGACAGGCACTGCGCGAGATCGACCGCCGCCCGGGTCTCGAAGTCCAGATCCATGCTCTGGCCCTGGATCAGTGCGGCGATCGCGCCCGAGACCATCCGCAGCCCCTGGCCTGCCGCCGGATGCGGAGCCTCGGCCAGCACTTCCAGAGCCAGCGACACCAACGCGTCTCCCGCCAGGACCGCGTGCGGGCTGCCGAACACCACCCACGCGCTCCGGCGGTGCCTGCGAGTGTGATCACCGTCCATGATGTCGTCGTGCAGCAACGAGAAGTTGTGCACCAATTCCACCGCCACGGCTCCGGCAACCGCATCTGTGACATCGCCCCCGACAGCCTGAGCGCAGCCGAACACCAGTGCCGGGCGTAACGCCTTGCCACCACTGGCATCAGCCTGCTCACCGCGTTCGTCCCACCAGCCAAAGTGGTAGCCGGCGACCGTGCGAACCGGCTCTGGCAGCCGATCCACCGCGGCACGCAAACCCGGATCCAGCACTCCACGAACCTGAGTCAAAATCGCCGGCTCCGACCTGGGCACCGGAATCCGCACCCCACCCGCGCCAGGCGCGGTACCGCGGCCGGTCCCGCCCGCCGCGGCATCCGCCCCTTGACCTCGTAGCGTGTGGCGCACCTAGCCCTCCATTCCCGTGGTAATTACCCCAGCGGCGATAACGGTCAGCCACTTTCGCGCTAATTGCCTCGGTGGCGATAACGAAATGGGGATCGAAGATGGTGAATGCGGCTGTCGCACCTGACCATAACGTCCACCCGGACATGCAAGCGACCTTGTTTGTGCAAAAGTCACTGAATGTCGCAGGCGACCGGTCGTTCGCTACCGGCCGCACTCAATGGACACCGACATGGGGGAGAACGCGAGTCACCCACCCAGGGAATTTTGGCAGTTCTGCCTATCAGAACCAGTTACTCGCCGCATCCGGCAGGGCCCAGCAAGCCGGCTGCCGTTAAACCCGTGCCCCCACCCGAACCCGGGGCCTCGTAGCACGACTGAACGCTGCCATCGGGGTGTCGAGCTGGAACTGAGGGAATCTCCACGACCGCGCGTGCTGGCGACTGGGCGCGATGTCAGTGACCTCCACTGGGCACATCGAGCTCAGGACCGGTTTTCCGGCGGGCAATTGTGGGCGGATTCAACTGGTCGACGCAACGCCGGGTGGATTGCTGTCTGACTGAGAGAGTAGTTGATCGAGTGCTTCGCCCAGGCTGCGCCATCCGAGGCGTTTGCGTGGCCGGTTGTTGAGTTCGACTGCGACGAACTCGAGGTAGTCCGGGTAGTAGCCCGACAGGTCGGTGAACTTCGGGAAGTACTGCCGAACAAGGCCGTTCGTGTTCTCCCCTCACTTACCTCGGACGTGAGGGTCGAAGTCCGGTGTCTGACTCGCGTATGCGGCGTTCGGTTCAGCGCGAGGAGCGGGCACAGTGGGCTGCGCGGAGTGCATCCTGTCCAAGATGTGGCGGGCGAGGTCGGTGATACCGGCGGCGTTGGTGATCTCCAAGGTAGTCGCGTTGTAGGCGAGGCGATCTCGGATGGCGACGACGACTTCGGCGGCCATGAGAGAGTCGAGGCCGAGTTGGTCGAGCCCGCGATCGCGACGCAGGCGTCCGAGGTCGGTTTGCAGTGCTTTGGCGATGACCTCGGCTACGACGTCGGCGACGAGAGGCAGCGCCTGTTCGGGTGCTGCGGCGGCGATGCGCTCTCTCAGGCTGCCCGGGCCGACGTCGTCGTGACTGCCGTCGGGGTTGACGGCCTCGAAGCGGGGCTTGGACACAATCGGCAGTACGCGTTGCAGACGGTTCCAGTCGAATCGTCCGGCGACGAGCACCGGACTATCGCCGGTCAGGTTGCGATCGAGTACTTCGAACGCTTCGTCCGGATGTACAGGTTTCAGCCCTGCGTGCCGCACGGCGCCGTACAGGTCGTTGCGTACGACGTACCCGGTCTCGCCGATGGCGCCCCAGCCGATGGCGACACAACGGCGGCCGGCGCGACGCTGGGCGCGGGCGAGCGCTTCCAGGGCGAGGTTGCCCGCGGCATAGTTGGCTTGTTTGGCGTTTCCCACGGTGGCGGTCATCGAGGAGTAGCTGACGAAGAAGTCGAGGGGGTCGTCGCGGGTGAGCGCGTCGAGCGACCAGGCCCCGTGCATCTTGGGAGCGAGGGCGGCGCGGATGCCCGTCTCGTCGAGTTCCGCCAGTTCGGCATCGCTGAGCACCATGGCGACATGGATGACGCCCTTGATGGGTCGGCCATCGGCGCGGAGATGCTGCAGGACGCGACGCAGTGCGGAGGCGTTGGCGACGTCACTGCGAGTGCGGTGGCTTCGGCTCCGACTGCCTCGAGAGCATCGAGCACAGCAGGTGCTCCGGGGCTGTCCGGGCCACGCCCCAGACGCCGCCGACCACGGCTGTAACGCGCCGCCGAAGAGGGCGGGGCAGCTTGTGAGCGCCCATGCCGTTGATGTTGTCGCGGGTCTCATCATCACCCACCTTGGTGAGCCGCCGCCACGCACCAGATCATCCGGCCGCGCAGATCTTCGTCGTCCACGATCGGCGGGACGGGCCGGCCGTAGGAAACCGCCAATTCCCGAATATCGCGCACCTCGGACTCCCATCCGAACCGGGACAGCCAGCCGGCCGGATCATCGAGATGGGAAAGCCACGGCTCCCCCAGCGACGCCACCTGATCAGCAACCTCACAGCCCGGCTGCTCGATCTGGGTGATCCGGTTCATGTGTTCGACCAACAGCACGGTGCCGTGACCGCCGAGTTCACTCAGCGCACCGATCAAGCGGTCGCCCTGCTCGCCGGAAAGGTACAGCAGCACCCCTTCGACCAGCCATGCCACCGGTTCACCCGGGTCCAGCCCCGCATCCACCAGCGCGGGAACCCAGTCCTCGGCGAGGTCGGCATCCATCACCACCCGGCGGCACCCCGGTACCCGCCCGCCCTTGGCGAGCGTCGCCTCTTTGAAGCGCAGCAACGTGGGCCGGTCCAGTTCGAACACGGTCACCCCTGTCGGCCAGTCCAGCCGGAACGCGCGGGTATCCAGCCCTGCACCCAGAACCACTACCTGCCGACCTCCGTGCCGGACAAAACGCAGCAACCGCTTGTCCAGGAACCGAGTGCGCACCGCGAACATATCTCCCAATACGCCAGCCAGCGGTCCCCGCTCAGACGTCTTCCAGCCCGCAGCGGCCAGGAAGTCACCCGCCAGGGGATCGTCGAGCATTCGATCCTTCCGATGCGACTCCGCCCATCGGGCCGCCGCAGCCGTAAGCGCAGTAGCACTCACTCCCCTGCTGTCCGTCCCACGCGTGTTCACCATCGTGTCACCACCTCCTGGGCACTACCACCAGAAACCCCTTGGACGTCGAGACCGCCCCGACTTCGTCGCTCGCAATCAGGCCGGGTACGTCCTCAGCACGTCCCTCCCCCGACATCCGAACCCTGTCCTTCGATCCGACGTGGGTGCCGTTTTCCGACCAGGGTCATTTTCTTTCGTCGGTCGGCGCCGAAGGTAGGCCACCGGCATGAATTCCGCGACGCGCTGTCCCCCCTCACGGAGCAGCAGCTCGCAGACCGCGCCCGTACAGAAGTACGATGACAGCAGCGGCCACCCCATTCCGTTACGATTCCGTGTAATGGGCCACAACGGGACTTCTGATTGCTTGCTGAAGTGGCGATCATGGCGGCTGCGTCGAGAGTGTGGAGCTGAGAGTTACCGAAATCCGTGGAGATTTCAGGCCGATCCAGATCCCATCGCCCCGCCTGTGAGGCAGGCCGGCGACCGAATTTCGCCTTCGAGGGGAGCAGATCGTGCCTGAACAAGCCACTCCTGACGACAACGGAGCTTTCCTCGAGCCGATCGCCATCATCGGCATGAGCTGCCGGTTCGCCGCCGGGATCGACTCACCGGCCACATACTGGGACTTCATGGTCGCCGGACGTGAATCGGTTGGCCCGGTCCCCGAGGGTCGTTGGGATAGGTACGCCACGCAGAACCCCGATAGCGCGGCGGTCCTGCGCGGAACGACCAATGTCGGCCACTTCATCGCAGACATCGCCGGATTCGACGCGGAGTTCTTCCGGATCACCCCGCGAGAAGCCCGGCAGATGGATCCGCAACAGCGCATGATGCTGGAAGTCGCCTGGGAGGCGCTGGAAAACGCCGGGATACCCCCGGCCGACGCGCACACCGACTCCGGGGTCTTCGTCGGGGTCGGGTCCAACGACTACGGGCGGCGTCTCCTGGAGGATCTGCCCGGTATCGAGGCGTGGACCGGGATCGGCGCGGCACTGTGCGGCGTGGCAAACCGGACTTCGCACGCCTTGGACCTTCATGGGCCCAGTGTCGCGGTCGACACCGCGTGTTCCTCCTCCCTGGTGGCTATTCATCAGGCATGCCAGACGCTCCGGCTCGGAGAAGCTCCCATGGCACTCGCCGGAGGTGTCATGCTCATGGCTGGCCCGGCCTTGTCGGTGGTGCTGGACGCCGCGGGCGCGACTGCCCCGGACGGCAGGTCGAAACCATTCGACGCGGCCGCGGACGGCTACGGGCGTGGCGAAGGCTGCGGTGTCCTCGTTCTCAAGCGGCTGTCGGACGCCTACCGTGACGACCACCGCGTCCTCGCCGTGATCCGGGGCAGTGCCGTTGCGCAGGAAGGCCGGACCGACGGCATCATGGCCCCGAGCCGCGAGGCGCAGGAAAGTCTGCTGCGGCGTACCTACCGACATTGCGGTGTGGCCCCGGAGACGGTCGACTACGTGGAAGCGCACGGCACGGGCACTCCGGCCGGAGATCCCGTCGAGGCTTCCGCCATCGGAACGGTTTTGGGCGTGGGGCGCCCGGAGGCACGACCTTGCCTGATCGGGTCGGTCAAGAGCAACATCGGGCATTTGGAAGCCGCCGCAGGGGTGGCCGGAGTGATCAAGACAGTCCTCGCGCTGAACCGTGGGCGGATACCGGCCACCTGTCTGACCACCGGACCAAGTCCCAGGATCGACTGGGCGGGTTTGAGCCTCAGGCTCGTCGATCGTCTCACCAACTGGCCCACGACTGACCACCCCCGCCGAGCGGGAGTGGCAAGCTACGGCTACGGCGGAACCATCGCCCACCTCGTTCTGGAAGAGCCGCCTCGACGACCACCACGTGAGCACCCCCACCTGGACACCGAAATCCGCCCCTATCCGGTTTCCCACGCCACGCCCGACGGCGTCGCGGCCCAAGCCACCCGGCTCGCCGGCTGGCTCGAAAATGCCGAGGACGACAATCTCCTCGCGACAGGACGCACACTCGCCATGAACCGGACGCACATGCCGGCACGAGCGGTCGTCATGGCGCGAAACAGGGATGAGCTGCTCCGCGGCTGGCGTGCGCTGGCCGAAGGGCGGCCGTCGAACGACGTGCTGGCCGGGCCCCTGGGGCGGCCGGCACCCGACACGAACGCTGTCTGGGTGTTCTCCGGCCACGGAGCCCAGTGGCCCCGAATGGGCGCAGGACTGCTCGGCAGCGAGCCCGCTTTCGCCGAGGCCCTCGACGAGATCGACGCTGTGTTCCTGCGAGAAATGGGTCTGTCACCCCGCGAGGTGCTGCGGCAACCGGACCTGGGCGGCGTCGACCGTGTCCAGGCGACGATCTTCGCGGTGCAACTCGGCCTCGCCGCCGTGTGGCGCTCCTATGGGCTGCGCCCCGCGGCGGTCATCGGCCATTCGGTCGGCGAGATCGCCGCCGCGGTCACGGCCGGGGTCCTCAGCGCCGAGGAAGGTGCCGTATTGGCTGCCCGCCGATCACGGCGCCTGCCGCAGGTGGCGGGCAAAGGCGCGATGGCGATGGTGAGCCTGCCGTTCGACAAGGCCGCCCAGCGGCTCGCCGGCTCGCCACAGATCGCTGCCGCGATCGCCACATCACCGAGCACTTCGGTGATCTCAGGTGATCAGGCGGCATTGGACGAGCTACTCGAGATCTGGCGATCCGAAGGGATCTCCGTCCGACGAATCGACTCCGACGTCGCGTTCCACAGCCACCACATGTCCGCGCCCGCCGCCGAGTTGGCCTGCGCCGTGGCGCACCTGAGGCCGAGGCCGGCACTCGTTCCGCTCTATTCCACGGCTCTCGAGGACCCCAGAAGCAAGTCTCCTCGCGATGCCCGGTACTGGGCGACCAACCTGCGCGAACCGGTCCGATTCGAAGCAGCGGTCACGGCGGCCCTTGACGACGGGCACCGGGTCTTCCTGGAAGTCTCGGCACATCCCGTGGTCACCCATTCCGTGGAGGAAATCATCGAAGCGGCAGGGGAAGCCGGTGGCGCCACGGCACACACCCTGCGACGCGGCAAACCCGACCGACCCACTCTCCTGGCCAACCTCGGGTCCCTGCATTGTCACGGTGTCCGTGTCGACTGGAACCGCGTATTCCCCGCCGCGCCCCTGGCCGAACTACCCGTCACAGCGTGGAATCACCGCCCCCACCTGGCCGAGCCGTCCGTCCCGACGATCGGCGTGACCAGCGGCCACGATCCCGATTCGCACACCTTGCTGGGAGTCCACGCCGACGTATTCGGCACCACCCGGGGCCGGATGTGGAGCACTCGGCTGGACGAGACCAGCCGCCCTTACCCTGGCAGTCACCCAGTGCAGGGCACCGAAATCATCCCCGCAGCCGTACTGCTGAACACCTTCTTAGCCACAGAAACCGCCGCACCGATCCTCCGTGACGTACGACTGCTCACTCCGGTTCCAGTGGGGGCGCCTCGTGTGATCCAGGTAGTCCTGCAAGATCGAGTCGTGCGATTGAGCTCACGCTCCGAGGACACCTCGAACGAGGACGAGAAGAGCACTGCCTGGCTCACTCACACAGAAGCTGTCTTGCACACTCCAGTACCCGACGAGGCTTGCCCACCAGCGCCTCACTCCCGCTCGCCTGAACGAGCCGAGGACCCCGGATTCGTCATCAACCGGCTGGCCTCACTCGGAGTCGCCGCGTTGGGCTTTCCCTGGCATATCAAGGACCTCCGCCGAGGAAAAGGAACTCTCCGCGCCGAGATCACCGTCGACCCCGGGAACGTACTGCCGGCCCTGACCTGGGCCGCGTTGCTTGATTCGGCGTTCTCCGTCGCTTCGGTGGTCTTCCCGGATCCACCACGGCTGCGCATGCCCGCCCACATCGACGAAGTCATGGTGGTTGGGCCGCCTCCGGACGTGGCACTCATCGAAGTATCCCTGCGTCCGGCCGAACAGGAACCGGACACAGTCGATGTGCTCGTCCATACCACCGAGCAGGTGGTGGTGGCACGACTGTCAGGTCTGCGATACGGCGAGTTCGAGTCTGACGACTCCCATGAACCGGTCTGTCCGCAAAGGCTGATCCACAATGTGACCCGTCGCCCCTGCGACCTCGGAAGAACCGGCAAGCATCTGCGCTCGGTCGGCGTGCTCGGCACCACCCCGCTTGCCGAAGCCTTATCGTCTCGTCTTCGTCAGGAAATCGTGGACGTCCGTGCTTTCGGCAGACTCGACGAGACCGGCGACCATGCCCCGGAAACGATCGTCTTTGTCGCACCCGACACCACGGAACCAGTCGCCGATCAAGCCATCGCCAACACTCAGGCGGTCACCCGACTGATCCACCGGCTGGGTCGCGGGAAAGTCCGACTCTGGTGTGTGACCCGGGGAATGGGCGAAGCCTGTACCGCCACAGGCCTGGCACACGCTCCCTTGTCCGGGCTCGCCCGGGTCGCCAGGACCGAACACGGTGACCTGTGGGGCGGACTCATCGACCTGCCCGATCACCCCACCGCGGAGGATCTGTCCATCCTGACCAGAGTCCTGCGCTCCCCTTCGGACGAACCTGTACTGCACATCCGAGACGGCAAGGTATGGGGCACACGGCTCGTACCGGCCGATGCTGGCTGTAGCTCGGCTCCACTGATCTCCTGCCGCCCGGAAGGGACCTACCTGATCACTGGCGGTCTGGGGGCCTTGGGCATGCGAATCGCGCACTGGCTGGGAAAGCAGGGGGCGCGCCGTTTGGTCTTGCTCAGCCGACGAGCGCTGCCCGCAAGGGATCGTTGGAGTGACAAGCTCGATCCCACGACCAGTGGCCTCATCACGCGAATCAGGCGACTGGAAGAGCGCGGCATCACGGTCCGGACGGTATCCGGCGACGTCGCCGACACTGGCCGGTTGAAGAACGAACTGCTGACGAGCAACCTGCAACTGCCTCCGATACTCGGAATCGTGCACGCCGCCGGAGTGGTACGGAACGAGATGCTGCACGACATGACCGACGCCTCGATCCACGACGTTCTGCGCCCGAAGGTCGCCGGAGCCCTCGCTCTGCACGAAATGTTCCCGCCGGGCACGCTGGACTTCCTTGTACTTTTCTCCTCCGCTGGACAGCTGCTGGGACTACCTGGACAGTCCTCTTACGCTGCGGCCAACTCATTCCTCGACGCGATGGCGTCACACCGCCGGGCCGAAGGCCACAACGACACAGTCAGCATCGCGTGGACAAGCTGGCGAGGCGCCGGCATGTCGACATCCTCCGCCGCGATCGATGTCGAACTCGACGAGCGCGGCACCGCGGACATCACCACGGCCGGAGCGCTGAAGGTCCTGGCGCGGATCAACGACCGCACGGCCAACCTAGCGGTATTACGGGTCCTGCCGGACGACCCGAGTGTGGCTCGCCCGGCCGTGCTGCGAGACCTGGCCCCGCCTGCCGAAGCCCCGGCGGCGTCGACCGGACGCGGAGACTGGGCTCGGCTCGACGGAGACGAACTACGAAAGCATCTGTATCGCGAAGTCACCGCGGCCGTCGCCGCGGCGATCGGCGTCGAACCGACACAGGTCGATGCCGGAATGCCCCTCACCGAGATGGGTTTCGACTCCGTCATGTCCACTGGGCTGCGCCGTGCGCTGGCGAAACGGCTCCGCGTTCCTGTGGCACCCACCCTCATGTGGGAGCACCCCACGGTGACCGCCATCGCCGAGCACTTCGCCGAAACACGACGGAAGCCATGATCCACCCGTATGTCGCCGACCCGGTCGGCGGCTTCAGGGAATCGGGTACCGGTTTGCGCCAAAGGCAGCGGCTCGTCGAACTTCGTGAAGATCGCCATCGGATGCGGCGATCTTGTTCGTCGATACTCGTCTACAGCTTGCTCGCCAGGCCAGCGGTCATGGGTCCAGAGCCGGTCCACGAACTCATCGTCACGGTGTCCTTAGCCAATCGTCAACGTCGAGGCCTCGATGAGATAGTCGGCGGTCCTCGCAGGCGCGCACGATGGCGTCGGCCAGGACCGTTTCTCTTCCGACGCGATGTGGAACTAGCCGTCCGGTCCGCCCGCGTAGGCGGATCCGCTGCGGGTCGCCAGGCGCCCGGTGTCGACCCCGCGATCAGCGCAGAACGCTCGAAGCTCGCCTTGAATCAGGACATCTCGATGGGTCAGGGCCTCGATGTCGGGTGCGCCGAGCGCGGTCATCAGCGCGCCGAGTTGATCGAGCCAGTCCATGATCTGCGCCACCAATGCCGCAGCGCCGCCTTCGAGCACAGTCTTGAGGAAGCGACCGGAGACGCCTGCCGCGGAGGCACCGAGGGCGAGCGCCCGTGCGACGTCGAGAGGGTGCCGGACGCCGCCGGAGGCCAGCACGGCGATCCCGAGTCCTTGCGTGTCCAGGAGACAGGCCGGTGTCGACTGCCCCCAGGTGTCGAGGAAGTCGTAATCGCCCCGGGGGCGCCTGTGGTTTTCGACGCGAGCGAAGTTCGTGCCACCGCGGCCACCGACGTCCGCCACGTGCACTCCCGTGTTGCGCAGGGTCGAGACGGTCTCGCGGCTGAGGCCGAATCCGACCTCCTTCACGATCACGGGAACCTCGACCCCCCGCACGATGTCTTCGATGTTCCTGGTCCAGGACCCGAACGACCGGTCTCCCTCCGGCATTATCGTCTCCTGGATGGCGTTGAGATGTATTTGCAGGGCATCGGCATGCAGGAGATCGATGATCCGGCGCGCCTGCCCTGCCGAGGTCGTCGCATTGATGTTCGCCATGACGAAGCCGTCCGGGTTTTCGCGGCGCATCACGCTGAAGGTGTCCGCGGTCGTTTCGTCCTTGAGGTATGCGCTCATCGAGCCGGTGGCGATGGGCACGCCGGTCTGCTGGGCGGCGATGGCTAGTTCCCGGTTGATGGCACCGGTGTTGACGCTGCCGCCGGTCATCGCGTTGACGTAGAGCGGAACCGGCCATTCCATCCCCGCGAACCGGGTAGTCAGGGAGACCTCGGACCTGTCGATACCTGCCAAGGCATGGTGGACGAACGACACGTCGTCGAAATGGTTGTATCCCGACGTCTGACGCTGCTGCTCAGAGGCCAGCCGGACATGGTCATCCTTGCGGTTACCGGTCATCGCGCCTCCTGCGGCAGCGGTGGTACACGAATCGGGGCGGGCAGTACCTTCGCCGACGCCCACTGCTGGTGTAGCCGCTCGATGTTCGGGGCCTCATCGGCGTCCAGGATGGCGATGCCGCAGTCACCGCCTCCGGCACCGGAGGGCTTACCTGCGCCGCCGACCGACTCCGCGGCGTCACACAACGCTGTCAGCCGGTCGGTGAAAATGCCCAGTCCGAGTTCCTTGTCGAGTCGGCCCAGCAGGTTCCGGGCAGAGCGGATCTGCCGCAACAATTCACGGTCGTCTCCCAGGACCAGCGCGCGCATCGATGCCCGGACACATTCGGCGCTGTCCGCCAGAAAGGCCTTGTACACTCGCTTTTCTGACCAGCTTCGGTTCGTTGTCAGTGCCGAGAGCAGCGACGTGGTACTGGCCGGTTCACCGGTCCATCCCACTTCCAAGGCGAGCTTCTCGGGGGGAGGTAACCGCCGGAGTCCGAAACCCGGCCACGTCGCGCACAGTGTTTCTTCGATCCCCCGGTGTCGGGCCATGTCGAGTACCGCGACTCGATCGGGCGCGTAGTACGCCAGCCAGCCTCCCCAGATGCCGGCCGCGAGGTCGGCGCCGGATGGCCCGGGGTCGATTCGGGCCGTCGCGAGCAGGGCGAGCCGGAACCAGGTGTCATAGGAAAGAGGCAGGCCGCTGTACTCGGCCACGGCCGCGATGGTCGCCACCGTCACCGCGCCGCTGGAGCCGAGTCCGAGTTTTGTCCCGTGCTCGTGCAGGTCGCTGGTGATCGAGACTTCGAGCGGGAGCACTGGCAAGCCGCGCTCGCCCAGCAGTTCGTCCACTATCTCGATCGCGGACACGACATGCGCCATGTTCTGGCGGGCGCTTCGCTCGTCATCCGGGGTGCTCCCGGTCAGCAGGCGGCCGTCCCGCCGCAGCCGGGCCCCACGCGGGCACAGATCCGAGGTCAGGACGACATCGCCGGAAGAAGCACCGGACACCGTCACGCTTACCTGCCGGTCCACACTGACCACAATCGCCGGATAGCCCGGCTCGACCACCGCGTATTCCCCGATGATGAACAGCTTTCCTGGCGACCGCCGGACGATCGTCCTGGTGGAGGTCATCCTGGCTCCTCGGTTAGCAGGGCGGCTCCAGTGCCGCGGCGGGCGACGACCGTCGTGCAGCCAGGTACCGCTTCCCGCATTCTCGCCGCCACCCGATCGGCGTCTCCGGGGCTGCACAGCACTTTGACGTTCGGTCCCGCGTCCATCGTCGCGTAAGCGGACGTACCCTCGTCTCGTAGCGCCGTCACGTTGTCGAGTACGTTGAGTGTCGGCGCAGCCAGATAGCGCACCGCCGGTCGGGCCGCGAGCATGGTGGCGTGCATGCCCAGCGCGTTACGTTCGGCGATCTCGCCGACCATGTCGAGGTCGCCGCGTTCCAGCGCGGTCCTCATGTCAGTCAGATCGGCGCGGCTGGACTCGATCCACGCTCGATACAGCGGCGAGGTCTCGACAGTGCTTCTCATGGCCGTCCGGCTGGACAGCGCTTTCGGTGCCGTGTCGATCAGTGTGATCACCATCGCGGGGTCGAATTCGACACCGATTTGCTCGGCGAATGAGCCGGGATCGTCCTCGCCGGCGTGCCAGAGCACGAACCCGCCGAAGACCGATCGCGCGGCCGATCCGGACCCGCGGCGTGCCAGGCGTGACAGGTCGGTGGCGTCGAGTTCCAGGCCGTAGGCTTCGGCGGCGGCCAGGGCCAATGCGGCGAAAGCACTCGCCGAGGACGCCAACCCTGCCCCCATCGGGCCGTCGTTGTGCGTGCTCACCACGGCCGACTCGGTACGGCCTGCCCGCTTCCGTACCAACTCCAGGAAACCGACCACACGCCGCGACACGGTTCCACTCGCGGGTACCCCGTCGACAGTCACCCGGTCGACGTCCCCTGTCTGTCCCACGTGGAGAGTCGTAGTGGTGGGAAAGACGTCCAAGGTGAGCGAAAGGCTGTCCGCCCACGGGATGACCTGGTCTTCGTCGCGTTTGCCCCAGTACTTGATCAACGCGATGTTGGGATACGCCACCGCAGTCACGCCCTGGTCAGCTGCCAACACCGGCATACCCTCCTCAACGGCGCACGCCAGGTCTTGACGGCTCCCGCCTCCTCCAAGCGCCTCGCGACCGTCGATGCCGTTCCCGCATTGTCGGTCACCGCGATCAGACACCCCCCAAGGCCACCGCCCGTGATCTTGGCGCCGAGAGCTCCGGCGCGCAACGCAACCTCGACCAAGTCGTCGATCTGGTCCGTGCTCAAACCCGCCTCGCGCAACAGTCCGTGAGCTGTCGTCAGCCTTGCGCCGAACTCCTTGGCTCGGCCGTCGGCCAAGTCGCCCATGCTCGCCCAGGTTTCACTCTCGACCATGTCCACGAACCTCGCCTGATAAAGCGGTTCCCTCGCGAACCGTCCCCGGAGCAGTTCGACAGCGTCCCTGGTCCTCCCCGCGACCCCGCTGTCGGCGATGACCACCACGCCGTCGAACCCGATCCGCAGGCGCTCGACGGCACCGCCGGAGAACAAGATCGGCACCGACGAACCCACCGCGTGCGCGTCGACGCCGCTCGCGCGCCCGTGCACAACGGATTCCGCGGCCTGTACGAGTTCGAACACCTCCTCGGCATCCAACCGGCGACCGAAGAGGTCCGCCACCGCGAGCACGACCGCCCTGGCATAGGCCGCACTCGCACCCAACCCACGCCCCAGAGGAATCGAGCAGGCGACACGCACATCCACCCACATGGTGCCCGGCACACCGAACCGGTCCCTCAACCGTGCGATCAGGCCCGGCAAGCCGCCCTCAGCCTGATTCACCGCCACCACATCGGCGACTGGCGGCAACACGAACGAGATCGTGTCCCGCTCCGCACTGGAACCGTCTGCCGACGCTGTGACACGCAGCCCCGGAACGGGAACGGCCAGCGCCGGAGCCCCGTAGACGACCGCGTGCTCTCCCAGCAGGATGACCTTGCCGTGGGCACGGCCGGTCCCAACCGAGCTCTTCCCAGCGACCGCCCCGCAGGACGCCGACATCGGCTCAGCCAACGAATCCACCTCCGCGCGCTCAGCTTCCACTGTGCGTCCTGGTCCCGTTCATCCAGTAGATGCGTCACCGGGCACCGGGACCAGCCAGATGGGCAGCGGATCCGTTGAACGACGCATCGTGTTGAAGACCAGGCAAGCTCACCCGTTCGCACTCGACGTAAGTCACAGCGTATGAACGCGATATTGCGTTCGATATCGGGATGTTCCGAGTGTCCTTCCCGACGATCATCGACGCGCAGCAGCCTGTCCCGTTCTGACCCCTGGAGTTGGGATCATGGGCCGCAGATCCCTGGAGCACAGATCCTTCCCCATCGGAGGTAACGCGTCGGACGAAGTCGTTGTAGCGAGCAGTTTCCACCATCCTCAACGAGGAAAGGTGCGCTGCCAGGCAGCTGCTCTTCTCGCCGAACAAGCGCGGGGCGCCGGTTTCCTCGCCACAATCGCCGATGTCACCCACGGTCAGACGGGGAACTCGTTCGAGCGGAGCGTGACGCTCCGGCCGCCTCCAACCTCGACTTCGACGGCGAAGTCATCGGGATGGGCATGGCGACGAAAACGACGCCCACGCGCCGGCCCTGACGAGGCGGCTGGTGCAGCGGTGGTCGTCGATGGTGCGCACTAGCCGCGCTCTGCTCACGATATCCGATTCCGGAGCGAAACCGAGCACGTCGGCGGGGACGCGGGTACGACAACTCGCGGCCAGGAGCGACACCGTGCTGGTGATCACTGCATCGAAGTCCGCCGCCAGCTCCGTGACGTCGTACGCGCCGCGCGCTTCGGTACCGATCACCGCGGTCAGCGATCTCAACTCTCTCGGCGACGTCTATCCCCAGCATGTCTCCTACCTCGTGGCACCAGGAACTCCCCTGGAGGACACCGCAGACATCGTGCGCGCGTTGTACGGTCGATTCCCACGGTTGCGAGGCCCCACCCGCGCGAATTCGCCTACCAAGCGTCAGATCGTCGTGAAGCGCTGCGCTCGGTGGCCGCCGCCAGCGACGTTCTACTCGTCTGTGGATTGCACGCCGCTCGTTCCGGACCGGAACTGGACGACTGGGTGGCACGCACCGGCTGCCCAGCCCACCACGTGAGCCGACTCGGAGACCTGAAGAGCGAATGGTTGGTCGAGGCGTCCACGGTCGGCATCGCGGCGGCCGACGAGGCGGGGATCAGCTCACGACAGCACTATCCGGACTCGGCCCCCTCGCGGTGGTACGCCGCCGCGTCATCACCGAACACAGTCTCGGAGCCGGCCACGGTTGCATTTCCCAGACAGCCGGCACCGGACAGGACGGGATGTTCACAATCGGCTGGGGATGATCCAGCCCCGGGCGGAGTTCGGTCGCTCTGCCGACCACCATTAGGGCGTGTTTCCTGGATCTCGATCTATAGATCCGGTAGATCGTGGTGGGTATTTGATCGGCACGATCTGCGTCATGAGGAGTGGGAGCGGTTGCGGTCGTTGCTGCCGTCGAATCCTGGCCGTGGTGGTCGGTGGGCTGATCACCGGGCCACGATCAACGGGGTGTTCTGGCGGGCCCGCACCGGGTGCCCTTGGCGGGATATGCCCGCCGAGTACGGAAACTGGGTCACGGTCTACAAATGCCACAACCGGTGGTCGCAGGATGGGACGTGGGCGATGATTCTGGACCGGTTGCGGGCTGGGTGCGACGAGGCCGAAGGGATGGAGTGGACGGTCGGTGCGGACTCCACCGTGGTCCGCGCGCATCAGCACGCCGCCGGAGCCCGCCACGACCGGGCCGCCGCGGCTGACACAGGGGGCTGGGGCGAATGACACGAAATCCCGGGTTGGCCGTCAGGCTCTGGGGCGCTCGCGTGGTGGGCTGTCCACCAAGATTTGTCTGGTCGCCCACCGGCGGTGCCGGCCGATCGCCCGGTTGACCAGCCCGGGTCAGCACGGTGATTCGCCCCGCTTTACCCCGCTGCGGATCCGGATCCGGATCCGGATCCGGCGTCGTGGTCTGGGCCGGTCCCGGGTCCGGCCTGCTCGGGTAATGGCGGACAAGGGTTGCTCCTCCAAAGCCAACCGGGCTTACCTGCGCGGGCGCGGGATCAAAGCGGTGGTCCCGGTCAAAGAAGACCAGAAAGCCAACCGCCGCAAGCGCGGCTCGGCCGGTGGCAGACAACCGTCCTTCGACGCCGAGCGCTATAGGGACCGCAACACCGTCGAGCGTGCCTTCAACAAGCTCAAGGCGTTCCGGGCCGTGGCCACTCGATACGACAAGCTCGACATCATCTATCAGGGTACCATCGACGTCGCCTCGATCAAGATTTGGCTCCGCGACCCCGTTCCATGATCCAAGAAACACGCCCTAGTGCCGGGCGTGCGGACGTAAACCAAGAGCTGAGACTGGTCCAGGCAATAACCCGCACGCCCGGGAGCGCAGGCGGCCTGGCCCTGCCGTCGCGATAACAACCCTTCCCTTGCTGCGAAACACTCTTGATCGGCACAAGAGTTCTCGCCCCATGCGCGGGCAGCCCTACTCGCAACACTCCTCATGGGAGAAACCCGAGGCGGACCGCTTGCCGACCAAGACAGCTTTGCCACAGCAATACCCTTTCCATCGGACAGATCCCGGCACGCTGCCCCTGCCTCCGCAGCAGCCGCAACGATCAACGCTCCGTTGCGCGGAAAGGCGCTGGTTCAACACGAGCCTGCTTTCAACAACGACAGCACTCTGCAGTCCTTCCGGCGAAGCCCGATCAATGGCTTAACTAGATCGAGGCTCATCAACCGACAGCATCCACGGCTCGATGACCGCAAACCTGGTTCTCCTCCAGCTCTGTGGACCGGTCGGGAAACTTCCGTATCCCCATCTTTGTTCGCAGACCGACGCAAAGGCAGGATCATGACAATCGAACATAGCTCCACGGTACGCACCGACCTCGAGAAGGCTGCCTTCGACTACTACGACAACAAACGCGACGACCGCATCAACCTCGACCTCGGAAGCACCGACGGCTATTACCATCACCACTTCGCCGTGGGCGATTTCGATCGCACAGTCCTCGCTCTGGACGGCGATGCCCGTGAGGAGGCCATCAATGTCGAACTGCACCGTATGGAAACCAGGCAGGTCGACGTCCTCACCGAAGCGCTTGGCGAGGTGCCGGCCACGGCTCGCATCCTCGACGGAGGTTCCGGCCGCGGGGGCACCGCCCTTCTGCTTCACAAGGCTTTCGGATGCCGAGTGGATGGCGTGAACATCTCCACTTATCAGAATTCCTTTGCACGCAATCAGGCCCAGGCACACAAATGTGCCGACAGCGTTCAGTTCCACGACTGCAACATGGCCTCGACAGGCTTCCCAGACGCTTCCTTCGACTACGTGGTCACCAACGAAACCACCATGTACATCGACACGTACGAGACGTTCGCGGAGTTCGCCCGCATTCTCAAACCGGGCGGTCGCTACGTGCTGGTCACCTGGTGCAACAACGACGCCATCGATCCGCACCCCCCGGAAGCGACCGCGATCGACGAGCACTATCACTGCCACACCCACCGCCGCACCACCTACCTGAGGGCACTCCTGGACGCCGGCCTGGTTCCTTACGAGGTCGACGACCTCACTGAACCCGCTATCCCCTATTGGGAACTCCGGTCCCACTCCGACCTCGCAACGGGAATCGAAAAGCCGTACCTCGACGGCTACCGCAGCGACCGCGTGAACTACATCCGCATCGCCTCCCGTCGCGCGTCCGGCGACCACTGACGGGGCCACCCGACCACACCGCACACCAACCGGAAGGACAGCGAACATGACCGCGGCCGACGCCTCCGCCCTTCCATGCCTCACAGACGTGATCCATCGCGCCCGTGAATTCACCCACAACGGTCTCGCGCAGGCAATCGTGAAGTTCCTGCCGACGCCTGGCACGCAAGCCTTTTGACCACAATGCGTCAGCACATCACTCGATATACTATACCGAGAAATGACATCGAATCTTTTACGCAAAACAACGAGGTCAACCTGGAGAATTTTTATCGATCACCATGAAGGAGAAGTAAATATCAGCCACACAGGCAATGGAATATACTCTCAGCGCGCCCGAACAGCATATATTCGAAGTCCGTCACCTCGAGGCGAGAGATCACTTCATTTTGCAAACGTTGCTGTTGTCGAAGTAGTACTCGCCGCGCGAACTGGTCTTGGTGGTGGCCACCAAGGTCCCGTCCTTGCCGTAGAGACGGACGATGGCGCCGGAGTCCGGTTTCTCGGTCGGGTCCTGGACGCCGTCGTACTAGACGCGGTTGCCGATCTGCGGCGGCGCGAGGTCGCACAGGACCTCCAGGTCGGCCATCCCGCCGCCCTTGCCGAAACTACAGGTCAGCAGGTTGCAGAGCTGGCCGTCGACGCGCTGGCCGGTCGTGCGGTTCACCCTGCCAGGGCCGCTGGAGTAGGTGACGTCGATCGGGTTCACGAACTGCGACAGCAGCGTCGTCTCCACCTTCGACAACGTGATACCACCGTAAGCCGCTTCCTGGTGGAAGCCGGTGAGCCAGTCTCCGGGGTAGTACTCGCGAACCTCTGCCCGCTGGATCCCGACATTGGCGCGGGTGGCGTTGTTGACGCAGCCATCGTTGCCGTCCATCACATAGGCATCCGAGGCGTCCGGGCAGGCGCGGTTGAGGTCACTCCCGGAGCCGGGGTTGACCAGGATCTGCGGCGGTCCGGGAGCCCTGTCCTGGTTGAGTCCGTACTGGTCGGCGAAACGGTCACGGAAACCCAGGATCAGGTCCCCGTTGGTGTCCTGCACGATGTCGGTCAGCATCGGCTGCGGGTACCCGACCGGGGTGGTGCAGGTGATGCCGTCCTGGGTGGTGCGGTAGGTGTCCGACCAGGTGTACCAGCCGTTGCCCTTGCAGGGCTCGAGGTTGAACGCCAAACCCCGCGGGAAGTTCGGCGGCTGGTTCATCACGATGGGGCCGAAGCTTCCGCCACAGGGTCGAACTTGTACACCACGGCACGCATGTCGGCCTTGTCATCGGTCGACTGACCGGAACACACACCACCGACGAACACCACCCTCGTCCTGCGTCCCCAAGCCGAACGGGCGCCAGTCATCCGCCGACGGACAAGCCGGATCCGGGATGGGATGGACACCGATCGGCGCGCTCGCCGTGGGCTGTGAGGCGTCGTAGCGGTAGAGCGACCGGCCGGCGAGGTTCACCGCGAGCACGGTCGACCCGTCCTCGGGGACGTCGACGTCCCCGAGGCCCTCCTTCCCCACCGCCGGGCGAAGCCCAGGTCCATGTCCACCGTCTGGTCGTGCGCGGTGGTCCCGGTACCGGGAACGGTGGTGAACAGCGCCGTCTGGCCGGTGGTGCGATCGGTGCGGTAGATCGCGCCCGATCCACCAGGGCTGTAGTTGGCGACTCGCTTGGCGAACGCGCCACTGAAGATGGCGCGGTCCTGCTCGCGGTAACCGATGCCGTACAGTGCCCCGGTGGTCGCCCGGTCGGACAGGTTCGTCACCTGAGCATTGGTGCCGTCGGCGTTGTACGGGAACGTCAGCAGCGTGCGCGACTCGGTGTCCGGCCCGGGGACGTCGCTGCGGATACACGTGGTCGCCACCGGCGCGTTCTGCTGGCAATAGTCACCAGGATTCCACAGCGCCGTGGGGTAGGAGACCGACTTGCCACCGGGAGATCCACGGACTCCTCGGTACTGCTGAGCTTGCCGGGCGCCTCGTCCAAACCAGCCCGGTCCGCGAAAGCCGAGTGCAGCACACCGGGCTGCGGATTGATCACCTCAATCCGGTACTTCCCACCGACCAGCGCCGTGTCCGCGGGAGCGAGCATCGCGGTCCCGTCCACCGTCGTGCGCGCCTCGATCGGGGCACCCGCGTCATCGATGAGCCGGACCACGACATTCGGCATCCCCGGTTCCAGCACGGCGTCATGGGCGCCGTTGCCGTTGATCTCACGCACGACCCGGACGGTCACCGTGCCGTCGCCGGGGGCGGCCGCCGCGGGCTGATCCGGGATCAGCAACAGCTGCGTGGTCACCGCGGCCAGCACTCCGCCGACAACAGTGACCACACCCGCTCTCTTCAACGGCAGGCCGGAATATTTTCCGCGCTTCACCAGAAACTACCTTTCGGACCGCAACTCGACGCGGTGAGCATCCGCAGAGTTCAGCTGGACAGAACAAAGAACGTCGAGACACGTGGCAGGGCGTCGGAGCTACTCTGCTGTGATCCGAGTGCTCACAGCAGGCGCGTACCGCAAGGTGGACCTTCATAACCTTTACCGCGCCGCCCGCCGCCAGCGTGGCCACGAAGGCGACATCGTCGCTGTGTGGTGACTGGGCGAGCCCTAGGCAGGACATTTCCTGTGGCGGATGGGGCTCGTTGAGACCGTGTCTCCGATGCTCACAGCTGAGGCTGATCGGCACGGCCGGGCGAGCTGAACGGGACAGGTGAGGCAGATGCGGATGGCGACGAGCAGATGTGGCATCACATCGCCGGGCAGGCCGTCGAATGAACCCTATTCGACGGCCGAAGTCTTGTCGGCGCGGGTCCGGGACGGGCCATCGTGATCGCGCGTGCCCGACGTTCCGCGCTCGGACGATGACGCAAGGGGCAGGTGAACGCACTGATCGCTACACGCTGGTCCCCCAAGCACCAGGCAAGAGTGTGCGTGCAACACGCCGAAATCTTCAACAAGCAGATACAAGTATCCCCTGTCGAGGAGCCTCGACAGGCCCTTAGAGTTCTTGAGGTGCACGCTGCGAAAGACGGCGATCACGGTCGTTCGGCGTTCACAGGATGCACTCCGGACGAGTGTCGAGTGGAGGTTCACCCTTGAATCAGCCCATCGCCAAGATCGACAGTCTCCATGAGCAAGCCTGCTTCGAGTTCTACGAGGGCAAACGAAACGATTTGATCAACCTGCTACCCGGCGACGATGGTTTTGTTCATTCGCATTTCGCGGTGACCGATTTCGACCACCGAGTACTAGACGCGCCCGACGACCGGCGGGAAGAAGAGATTCTTCGCGAACTGCACAGGATCGAAAACTTGCAGGTTGAAGCACTACTTGACTTCCTGGGCCCCGTCGATGCCGACCAGCACGTCATGGACTCCGGTTGCGGACGAGGCGGCACGTCTTTTATCGTATACGACAGACATCACTGTTTCGTTCGTGGTGTCGACTTCTCACCGTACCGCCTCGAATTCGCAGGGAAGATCGCCAGCCAGCGCAAGGTCGAGGATCGGGTCACGTTCCACCAGAGCAATATGACTGGCACCCCGTTCGCGGACGACACCTTCGATGTGGTGATCAACAACGAATCACAGGAGCACCTGGAAAGTATGGACGCGCTGTGCCGCGAAAATTCACGGGTGCTGAAGCCTGGCGGCCGGTTCGCTGTCGCGACGTGGGTCGCCGACAGCTGGAAAACGCAACAGTCGGAAGAAGTCACAGCGATCGACTCCCACTATCGAACCCGAATTCACACTCGAGCGACCTACTTGCGGGCCATGGTCAACCACTCCCTGATCCCGATCCGACTGGATGATCTCACCGAAGCAGCGATACCTTACTGGCAGTTGCGCTCCGAGTCATCCCATCGCAGTGGCGTGGAACCTTACTTCCTGTCCGCCCTCGGGAAGCGAATCATGAACTATCTATTCGTCATCGCCGAGTACCAACCGGGCGCATAGCTGGAGTTGCTGCCGTACTGCGCGAGCGGGCACTTGGAGGACAAGACATGCCGACGGAAACAAACGAACACGTGCAACGTCGAGTTGCGGAAGAATTGGAGAGATTCTTCGCGCACAAGCGCAGAGAATTCGGTGATCGCCGTCTGCGGTCGGTACTCCCGGTGCTGTGCAATTTCACGCTGGCGAGCAAACACATCCGGTCCCTGTTCTGCTATTGGGGATGGCGCGGCGCGAGACCTGGCCCGAGCGAACCTGACCGAGAGCTGATCTCAACATGCGCCGCTTTAGAACTACTGCACGCCGGCCTTCTCGTCCACGACGACATCGTTGACGGCGACGACACCCGACGTGGACAGCCTACGGTGCGCCGCTCCTTTGCAGACATCTCGCCGCACCCGGCGAACGCGAACCGGCAACAGCGGACAGGCGACGACGCAGCGCTGCTCGCCGGAGACGTTCTGCTGACTTGGTCTGCTGAACTGCTCCACTCCATCGACACATCCCATAGCCGCAAAGACGCCATGATGGCGCACTTCTACCAGATGTGCAATGCAGTCACCCTCGGCCAGCTGACCGAGGCATTCACCCCCGTCCAAGGGAGTTCCCTGGCCGACGCATTGGAGATCAGCAGGCTTAAGACCTCCAGCTACAGCATAGAAGGACCATTAGCCCTCGGCGGAGTTCTAGCGGGCGCGGCACCGGAAGTTCTCGACGTGTACCAGAGATTCGGACGAGGGCTAGGTGAAGCAATACAACTTCTTGACGACGTCGTAGACGCCTTCTCGGGAATCGAAGACTCGACGCGGGTCACGCCAGAGGTTATCGCGGAGCTGCGACAACCGAAACCGTCCTCGTTAATCCTGGCGGCCACCGAACGCGCACAACCTCATCAGGCCGCTCGAATAGCGCGTCTCTACGGAGACCCCTATCTCGACGAGGCGGGTGCCGCCGAGCTTCAACAGGTCATTATCGCGACTGGCGCCCGAACCGCAATGGAAGAGATGCACCGCCAGCGTCTGGCAACAGCACTGGAGACTCTCCGTGAGCTACCCGACCCGGGCGAAGCGTGTCACGAGTTGACAAATCTGGCGAAGATGTTCGCCGGCAGCCTCATCCGTCACGCCGACTCCGTGCCGCCAGCCGGTGCAGCCGGTGATCCGCCAGTACCGTCGATCACGTTCGGCTTGACGTCGACGACAGGACCTGCGGACTACGCACCGAACGTCCAGGTACTGAAGGCAAGGATCGAACAGTCACTCGAAAAATTCATCGAAGAGCAGATACAGGTTATCGACACCTACGAGAAAGAAACTTTGTTCGGTTTACTCAGGCCTTACCTCCTCGAAGGCGGTAAGAGATTGCGGCCAATTTTCTGCTATTGGGGTTGGCGTGGTGCCGGCGGCGAGGACAACGACCAGATAGTTCGCGTCGCGTCGACGATCGAACTCTTTCATCACTTCGCAGCCTCGCAAGACGACGTAATGGACGAAAGCGCCTTTCGCTGGGGTCGACCCACTCTCCACCGCACGCTAGCCGACCTGCATTCCAAGTCTGACTGGATGGGCGACAGTGACAAGTTCGGGGCATCGATCGCGATCATCCTCGGTGACCTATGCCTAACCTGGGCGGATGATTTATTCCACAACTGCGGACTGCCACCGGAGCGGCTTTTCACCGCGTGGCCGATATACCAAAGCATGCGTCGCGAAGCACTTATCGGCCAATACTTGGACGTCGCCAGTGTTACCCGTGATCCCGCGGCACCGCCGCGACTTTCGCAAGCTTTAAAGGCAATACGATACAAAAGTGTCGGATACACAATCAAGTTCCCATTACTACTAGGGGGAACACTCGCCGGCGCCCCATCCAAACTACTCGACACATATTCGGAATTCGGCCTACCCTTCGGAGAAGCGTTCCAGCTGCGCGATGACCTGTTCGGCGCCTTCGGCGACCCGAGGGTGACCGGAAAGCCCAATCTCGACGACTTCCGCGCAGGAAAGGAAACCGCACTGATCGCCTTGGCTGTAGAGCGCGCCAACCCGGCACAGGCCAAAGTCATCACTCGGCTCTACGGAAAACCCGACCTTGGAGATGCCGATGCGGAGACACTTCGGGAGGTTCTTGCTGCAACCGGTGCCGCCGACGCAGTCGAAGCAATGATCAGCGAGAGGACCGACAGTGCTCTTCGCATACTTGCCGAAGCTCCTGTCGAGAGGTCAGCCGCGTCCGCGTTGCGCGACCTCACCCTCGCCTGCGCGTGGAGAGAGTCCTGACGTCATGAGGACCCCACTTCCGTGGTCGCAGACCCTGGATTCAGCCGGCATCGTGGACCCCCTACTTCGCCGTGACTACACCTGGTGCGCCCACTACTCCCGGCGGCGCGATCTACCCTTGCACTTGGCTCTGCGGATTATCACTCCCGCACGCATCCAGCCACAGGTGCTGGCCGGAGCAGCGTTCTTTGGCTACACGGACGACCTGGCGGAACGTCCGCCCACCCGATTCTCCCGAGCCCGGCTCGACGACTGGGTAGCGTCGACTGCAAGGAGCATCGAATCCGGAAAGTCCTCACACCCGCTCATCCGTGCATACTTGCACGCTGCGGCGACGCGAAGACTTTCGCACGACTGGCCACTTGGACTGCTGCGCTCCACCGAGTCGGAGTTCGACTTCCGCGGATTCGCGGACGACCAGGCCATCAGTGACTACGTGGAGAGCTACACACTCCCAGGTGGCATGTGCTGTGTCGGCATGTTGTACGAAGGCGGCCCAGAGAAGGACAGCCTACGATTCTGGCGACATTTTGCTCAATTCACACAACGTGTGGACTTCCTTGCCGACTTATCCTCCGACATGCAGAACGGCCGTCTGAACCTAGCCTACGATTCTCTCCAGCGACACGGCGTAACATGGCAGGATCTGTGGGAACAGCGCGACACTCCAGGCATCCGAAAAATGCTCGAGGAGACATATGATCGGGCCTCCGAAGCAGGCGAGCTGGCACGCGCTTCCCTCGAATCCGAACGCCGCGGGATCCGTTTTGGCCTCGGGATCATCCTTGACCTTCTGGGGCACATGCTGGAAGACGCGCACTGTGGCTTTTCGTCGGTCCTGAAAAAGCCGATCGCGTTTCCTGTCCTGGCACTCCCGCGAGCCGTTGTCAGCTCAGGCAGGAACGTCGGGTTCCCGGGTTTGCGGATTGGCAACTTCCTTCGAGGATCTAGCCTCGAGTTACGACACGAGTTCAACGCCAGGTCCAGGAGTCAGCTTTGACGGTGTAGACACCGGAGCGAACGTAGAGGCATATCGGGCGCTGGAGCGGGAGCGACAGCGCGGTCAGGTCGAGTTAGGCGACAGTAGCGCGAGTGACCACACGGCAGAGTGACCACGACGTCGGCTGCCGCTGATGACCTTCAGACTGGACTACGCCACCTGTAACAGCCGTACCGAGGCGTGCGCGGGCTATCAATGGTGCGGACGGCTCGTGCAGACGTGCGCCACTCTCTGCGGGCCATCCCCGACCTGCGGGAACCGCGTGAGGGCCTGACCACCGTCGATTACATGGCCCAGGCATCGCCGCAATGTCCCGGCGCCCACAGGCCCCGGGACAGCACTTCAACCTCGTCCCCTCACCCGAACAGGCCGTCACCTTCACCGAGTACTTCGACCTGCTCACCCGCCATTGCGGCCGCGAGATCATCTCGCTGCCGTTCAAGGAATGGGTAGCGCTGTCCGGCAACAAGTGGCTGTCAGGGCTGAGGGAAGCACTACTCGCTCTCGAGCGAGCCGTGCCCCCGGACAGCCTACAGATATTCCGCGCTGAAAACCTGGCCTGGCTCAGCGGAGAGGCCTGGAAGCTCGCGCTTCACCGCAGCAACGACACACCCACGATCGGCCAATACCTGCGGTTGCGGTGGCAAAAAGGCGGAGCAGGCCACGCGGCCGCCTTCGCCGCTCCAGGAGCCGACTATGCGATGAGTACCGCAGAACTCTACGACCCTGTTGTGCGAGCCTTCACTCAGGCCACCCTCTACCCCTGCCTGTTCCTCGACGACCTGCTCTCCTCGGCAAGAGAACAACAATTCGGCCAGGTATCGCTGAACATCAATTCAGTTCCGGCTCACGAGCACGACCTCGACCCTACCTCGGCCCAGGCCAAAGCCTGGGAACTGTACGAACGGCTAATCTGCCTCATGCTTCGCCTGCAACGGCAACTCCTGGCCGACCCTCGCCCCGCCGTTGCCCGCTACGCCACGGAACTTCCACATTGGCTTCCGGCCACCATCGACTTCAGCATAAACAGTGCCCACTACCACGACCTGACAGACATCCGCGCCACCGAGCAGATCGCCCCACCTACCGTCATCATGACGGACAAGCCAACCGTGTGGAGTCCAAACAATCTGACACCCCCGCCGTACAAGGACCCCACCTGACCGTGGGACCACGTCACCCCATGAAGAGCAAGGCATCGCACGGTGAACCATTCCCCTGCGAGCACGACCATGTCCACATGCCAGGCCGTACATCACACGTGGTGGCCACGTGAAGCCCCGCGGCACAGATGCCGATCTCGGTCGAAACAACTCCTACCAGGCTCCAGGAAGGCGTTGACAATCTTCGACAACCCCGACGAAAGGGCCGAGACGATCAGAGCTCCTGACCGCCGAAGTACCCGATTGCCGCAGAGCTGCGACGGGTGGTGTCGGGTCGCGGGGTGTCGGATCAGTCGGTTTGCCAGCTGAGCACCACGCGACCCCAGTCGCCGAATGCACCCCGGCTCCCGTGAAAGCCCGTGCCGCCGACGGGGCTGTCCCCGAGCCCGCCCAATCCTCCGGGACCGCCATCGCCTCCATCGCCGCCGGAGCCGAACTGCTCGAAACCGGTACCGCCGACTCCGCCTGTGCCGCCCTCGCCACCCCTGCGAGAGCTGCCTGGGACCTCCGGGCCCTGGCCGGACTGTCCGGCGGCACCGTCGGCACCGGCGGCACCGGGTTTGTCGTCGAGGCGGCGGCCGCGGACGAAACCCACGTTGCCACAGCCGGTGTGGGCGCTGCCCCGGGCACCGTCGCCACCGGGACCGCCGGGACCGTCCGAACCGTCCCTGACGCCGCCATTACCGCCGCGTCGGCCGGTCTCCCCGGGGCGGCCGCCGGCGCCACCCTCGGCGGCGGCGAGCAAGGTCGCGAAGGTGGGCCGGCCTGTGCCCAGCCAGATGCCGCTCTCCTCGCCTCGCCCGCGGCCGGGCAGGCTGTCGGCATTGACACCGCGGCCCCCGAAACCGACCACGACCGTGAAAGTCTGACCTTTGTCGAAGCGCGACACCCGGCATTTGCCGTACTTGCCGGACGCGCCTCCACCACCTGCGCCGCCCCCGCCACCACCGCCCCCCACGCCGGCCAGCTGCCAAGGTACCGAGCCGCCAGCGCCTCCCGTGCCGCCGCGGCCGCCGCCTCCACCGGCCCCCCACACCTGCACGGTGATGTCCGCGTCGGAGGGGGCGGTGAACGTGTACACGCCGGGCCAGCCGAACACGACCTGCGCTTCCGCAGCGTGCGCGGCTGGGGCGGAGACGACCGCGCCGGCTATCCCGGCCGACAGCGCCACAAGGGTCACGCCGATCCGGCCCAGCCGCCGCCCCGGAGGCCCGGCGGGTGCCGGGCGAGAGGTAGTCATCATGGTTGCTCCTTCCCAGTCGCGCCGCTCTGCCCTGTCCGGGACGCGCGGCTGACGCGATCAGCAGATTCCTGCAGACGCGGGCTGAGCCCGCGGCCCGGCGACATGTCCACTCCCGGAAGGGACGCGCCGACGGCGACCTGGCACTGAACGACGGGATCTCCATCCCCGCGGATCGCTTCCCTGGCGGGCGCTTGCCGGACCCTGTAGATCAACGATGCAACCATAATTACTGTATAAGTCGCAGCATCTTAAGCCGAATGGCTCAACAGGCGTCGGGTTCTTGACGTGCCGTGGTTCCCGCCCGTGCGGGCGGGAACCACGGTGGAGAGCAGGCGCGGAACGCCCTGGATCGCGGGGGTTCCGCCGCGAATGCGGTGCCGGCAGGTGTCCTCGTCCGAGCACAGCGGCCACGGACGGCTGACTTGCCGGCGTAGCCACCGATGGGTGGTTACCTTGCCAGCAGAGGCTGTGGCGGACGGACGTGCCCACCATTACACCTCTATCGCCAGTGACAGAGGTGATTCGTGCTGACATCGGGCGCGGACAGCGTTGACGCAAAGTCAGATGATTCGTCCGGGCGGGTCCACACAGCTGACGTATCGCCACGTTCGTGTGAAAACCCGAGGATCAGGTTCTTCTCCCTGCGTGGCAGGGAATCTCTGAAGAGTTATCGCGTCCGAAGGAGGGGCCGACATGAACGACATACGCAGTGAATCAGCGGGACACGAGAAGCGGGCCATCGAGGCCGTCGAAAAGAACCTCAACGCGGTCGCTCAGGTCCACGCGACCCTCGCGGTGTCGAAAGCCATCAACAGAATCGCCGACTTAGCCGACCAGGACACCGAGCCCGGCCCAGCCAATGATCGCTGAAGGTTCCCGCCATTCACGCAGGAATCCTTCTCCTGACCGCATAACTGTGTGGTCAGGAGAAGGGCGTCCAAGCAACGAGGTGAACCGCATCGGGACTTTCCGCTCGATCTCGTGAGGTCGCCGTCGAGATCAGTCCGGTCCCGTGTCCTCGGCTGTTCGTTCGAATTGACCTGGCGGACAGGGGATTCATGCGGCTCGGACTGAATCTGGGGTATTGGCGAACAGGGTACAGGTGGAGTACCTCGACTTGGCGACGGTCGCCGACGATCTCGGGTTCTCGTCGGTGTGGGTTTCAGAGGTCTTCAGCTCGGACGCGGTGAGCATCGTGTCCTGGATCGCGGCGCGCACCCGCCGGGTGGACGTGGGGACCGCGGTGATGCAGATCCCCGCGCGGGCACCGGTCGTTCATGGTTGCAGCAGCTCCGTCAGATCGATGGGGACCCGTACTGGCCCGTGGCGATCTCGGCCGGAGTGTTCCTGTTGCTCTCGGTCGCGGTCTTGTGTCCGCACCGTGGTCGAGCAAGAGCTTGGTCATCGCGCCGGCGGGCGACTACGCCATCGGATGACCGCGAGGCGCAGCGGTGTCACGCCCGGCGTGTAGACGGTCTGGAAGTCCGCGCCGGCGTCGAGCAGCGTGCGGGCGGCCTCGGCCTGGCCTTCCTGGACCGCGAAATACAGCGGCGTGTAGCGGCTGCGGTGCACGGTGATGTTCACATCGACACCCGTCGGCCAAGCGACGCTCGAAGGTGCCGATATCGCCTTTTTGTGCCGCGTAATGGAGTTCGTCGCGTCCTTCGCGGTCCAGGTTGGTCATCACACCTCGATTCCGTTGTTGCGACGAGAGGTGCTGGTTGGCGCGGACGCTGCCCTCGGCTGCGGTGGCGTGCGGAGTGGTTCGGGGGCGGGACACGAAAGGGTGGTTCGCGGCGGCGGTCCGGTGTTGTCGCGGATCGGCCGTGTTGTACTGGGGCCGCAGTCGAGGTGCGCGCCTCTTCGTCAGTTCGGTCCGGGTCCGTTACCGGTGCGGGCGGGTCGGTGGTATCGCCTGGTCGCGGTGGCGTCGGCGTCCGTTGTTCCGGGGTACGGGTCCGAGCCGATCCGTAGACGGCCGCAGCATCCTCGCGTTCGCGCGATGCTGGTCGGCCAGACCAGGAGAGTGCCGGATGACACCAGACACCGATTCCCCGCCGGTCAGCGGTCGTTCCGCCGGGCGGCGGTGGGCGCTGCTCGCCGTCGCCGCGGCGGTGACCACCGCCGGCGTCGTCGCCGTCCCGCCGACAGCCCACGCCGCGGACGCCCGGACCTACAACCGGCCCGGGCAATACACCTTCACTGTGCCCGCCGGGGTCACCGCGCTCACCGTGCGCGTATGGGGAGGCGGAGGCGCCGGAGGCACCGGCGGGCCCGATTACGACGAAGGCACAGCCGTTCACTCCGAGCGAGCCGCCGGCGGCGGAGGCGGCGGAGGCGGCGGCGGCAGCTACCTCGAATGCACGCTGACCGGGATCAACCCCGGACAGCGCTACACCGTGACCGTCGGCGCCCCCGGCACACCTGAGCTGGCCAATGGCGTGCAGGAGCGCCTTCGCCGTATCATCGATTCGCTCCGGTCCGGCGCCATCACTCGTGCCGTCAAGGACCTTCTATTGATTCTGCGCAGTGCGCTTCCCAGTGCGCTTCCCATTGCCCGACAGGCTCTGACACTCGTACTAAGTGGCGATATCGATCGTGCTGTCGCCCTGCTCACCGCGTTCGTCGTGGGCGGGGACCTGGCGGGCGGCGGCAGCGCCGTGGTCGATGCCGGTAACCCCGCCACCGCGGTCCGCGCCCCGGGCGGCCACCCCGCAGCCAACGGGCACCAAGCCGCGAACAAGACCGGCGGACCGGGCGGACCCGGCGGGACCGGTGCCACCGCGCCGACGTGCACCGGTGCCGGCGAGGCCATCGCGACTGTGGTCAACACGGTCTCCGGTGGCAACGGCGGCACGGGCGGAAACGGCACCGCCGGGTCCCGTGGCAACGGCGGCGCAGGCGGAACCGGCGGTACCGGCTTCGACGGCGTGGGCGGCGGAGGCGGCGGAGGCGGCGGAGCCGGCACCCACGACGGCTTCGGCGGAAGGGGCGGAGCCGGAACCGACCAGGGTGAAGACGGCTACGCCGGAACGCAGACTGAGCAGGCCAAAGGCGCCGCCGGATCCCCTGGGCGGGTAGTCCTCACCTGGTAACCGCCCATCCCCTACCCGGGTCGGCGGTGCCCGGCAGCACGCCGCACCGCCGATCCGGACACCGCCCTCCCGCCCCGAAACCTGGCGGCCGTCCAGCGCCCCGAACGTAAGAGATATCCCGTGAGTTCCGGGGTTCCTCGGTGGGGACGCGAGGGTCTGTTCCGCCCAGGACCAGGGCGTTCCCACTCCTTTGGGTGATCATCTGCGGTTCTGACTCAACTTCAGCCTAGGTGAACCGATCTCGGAGAGGTCGAGTATCACGCATCTGGACTGAAGACGAGGAGACGCGGTTGACCCTGGCGGTGGTTCGGGACCTGCGTGAGCTGCGGCCGCCGGCGAATCCGGACGAGCTGGCGCAGCTGGAGACCGACGTGCTGGCCGGATTCGTGCTCGCCCGCGCCTCGGCCGGACTGGCGGACGGCACGATCAGCTCGGACGTCGGGCATCTGGAACAGGTGCGCACCTGGTTCGGGAAACCGTTGTGGGACATGGAACCCACCGACGCCGACGCCTACTTCGGCAAGACGCTGCGCCAGGCCGCAAAGGGCGCCCGGCTGGCCCGGTCGCAGGCGATGACCACGTTCTTCGCCTACCTCGAGTTGCGGCACAAGGTCGAGATCCACGCGGCCACCGGCCGGATCGTCGAGTGCCCGATCGACGAGATGAACAAACCCCGCGGCCGAAAGCAGGCCGCGCTGCGGATCCCGCCCACCGACGCCGAGGTCACCACCCTGTTCAGCGGGTGGCGCGAGGAGCTGATCACCTGCCGGAAGTTCGCGCCGTCCGCCCGCAACTATGTCGCGGCGAAGCTGATGTCCCTGGTCGGGCTGCGGATCAACGAGGCCCGCAACCTGGACCTGGCGGACGTGAAGTGGCACCTCGGCAAGTTCGGCAAGCTGCACGTCCGCGTCGGCAAGGGCGCCCGCGGCAGCGGGCCGCGCGAGCGGATGGTCCCGCTGATCAACGGCGCCGATCGGCTGCTGCGCTGGTTCATCGAAGACGTCTGGGGCCACTTCGGCGACGACCACACCCGCCCGGACGCGCCGCTGCTGCCCTCGGAGCGCAAGAACGCCGACGGCAGCTGCAAACGGATCGGCGACGATGCCCTGCGCGCCGGGCTCGCCGAAGCGACCGAGGCTCACCTGCCGAACTGGGCGGGATTGCTGACGCCGCATGTATTGCGGCATTTCTGCGCCAGCGATCTCTATCTGTCCGGGTTGGACTTGATCTCCATCCAGGAGCTCCTCGGGCACGCTTGGATCGCCTCGACTCTGAATTACGTTCACGTGCACCGCAGCCGGATCGAAGAAGCCTGGCTCGCCGGCCAGCAACGCGCCGCGCAGCGGCTGGGAGGACTGCTGTCATGAAGTGGAACCTGCGCCTGGCCGCGGCGAACCGCGGCATCTGGAAGGCCAGCGAGCTGCAGCGCATGCTCGCCGAACGCGGCCTGGTGATCTCCGCAGGGAAGATGTCCGGCCTGTGGTCCGGCAACCCGGCCAGCATCAAACTCGACGACCTCGACGTGATCTGCGCCGTCCTCGGCTGTCCGATCAGCGACGTGCTCATCCCCGAGCCGGAGAAGGTTCCCCAACCCGGCGCCCAGGAGACGACGGCCACTGCGACCGGCAGCGACGGGGCCGTCGTGACACCGAAGCGCCGCGACGGCCGCTCGCTGCCACCGGAATGACGACGAGGAGCTGCATCCGCGGTGCGGTGCGCACTTGCGCGAGCTGCTTGGCTTGGGGCCGCACCATGACACGTGAGCTCTGCTTGGCCTGCTACCTGTTCGGCCGGAAACACACCGTCGGCGAGTGCGCTGGATGCGGCCGCCGGGAGCCATTGCGCACGCAGTACTGCCGGTTGTGCTGGTGCCAGGCACGGCTGCTGGCCCGCGAGAGCGATGAGCCAGTCGGGCTGGCGAAACCCAGCAGTCACCTGCGGCGCGTCCAGCACCATCAGCTGTTCTTCGCCAACATGCTCTCCACACGCGGCGCGTCGACGACACCGCCACGAACGCGCGGACGGCGCGGCCGGCCGCGCAAATAGCCACCGCGTCCAGCGGCCCGTCCGGCGGCCGGGTGGGTTCAGCCCTTCCTGTTCGACAACCTTCGACGGGACTACACCCGATTCAACGAACAGACCGATGTGAACCGCAACAACCCTTGGCTGGCTTGGGGTTTGCACCTCGCCTACCAGCTCGGCGAGAGTCGCGGCTGGGGCGCGACGGTTCGCGCGGATGCCGATCGGGTCCTCACCATCCTGCTGTCCCGCCACCGCGACGGCGACGTGGTTCGCCACTCCGACATGCATGACCGCCGCCATGCGCACGCGCAAGCTCACCACGGAACGCGCCGCCGACGTGCTGGCCGAGATGGGTGTCCTCGTCGACGATCGACGGTGCTCCTTCGAGGACTGGTTGCAGGGCAAGCTCGCCGGGCTCGCGCCCGGCATCGCTCGCGAAGTCGAGTCCTGGCTGCGGACACTGCACAAAGGCGGCCCCCGCAGCCGCGCCCGCGACATCAACACCGTTCGTCACTACGGCGGCTGTCTGCGCCCGGCCCTGCTGGAGTGGTCGGGTCGCTACGACCACCTCCGCGAGGTCACCCGAGACGATGTCCTCGCTGCCCTCGACACAGCCCAAGGCTCGTCCCGCCAACACCTCCTGATCGCGTTGCGGTCGCTGTTCGGCCTGCTGAAGAAGAACGGGGTGGTCTTCCGCAATCCGACCGCACACATCCGGGTCGGCCAGCGACTCTCCAGGCTCATCCAGCCGCTCGGTGACGACCAGATTGAGCGGACGGTCACCGTCGCCACCCGGCCCGCCGACCGGCTGATCATCGCCCTGGCAGCCATCCAGGCCGCCCGCGCCGGCGCGATCCGCGCCATGCAGCTGGACGACGTCGACATCGGCGACCGCCGACTCACCATCGCAGGCCGCACCCGGCCGCTCGATGACCTCACCCGCCAAGCTCTCTTGACCTGGCTGAACTACCGCCGCGCACGATGGCCCAACACCGCCAACCCGCACCTGCTGATCAACCAACGAACCGCCTCGGAGACAGGCCCGGTCAGCGGACATTGGATCCACCTCGGATTCCGCGGACAGGCAGCCACCATCGAGCGGATGCGCGTCGACCGGCAACTCGAGGAAGCCCTCACCCACGGGCCGGACCCTCTGCACCTGGCCGTCGTCTTCGGCCTCGACCCGAAAACCGCCATCCGCTACGCCGACTCGGCCCGGCAACTGTTGGAAACCGTGATCGAGTGCGACACTCCGGGTTGAGCCGAACTCACGGGTCGAGCCCTGGTCCTGGGCGGAACGGACCCTTGGGTTCCCGCCGAGGAACCCTCACTTGCGCTGAACCCACGGCGGCCTCGGGGGCGCCGTAGTATCCGCCGAAATCGGGCGGACATGAGTGGGTAGGCTTCTGAGCTGGAGATCTGTGGGGGCAGGCCCTGGAGTCCGTGGTTGGCGACGCTGGTGTTCGCGACGAGGAGCTGGAGCGTCCGCAGGGCTTTCCGGAGATCGACCGGGACGAGCTGTTCAGGTTCTTCACCCTTACTTCGGCGGATGTCGCGTTCGTCGATCCAGGCCGGGGTCGTGGTCAGGCTGATCGACTCGGTTTGTCTGTCGCGCTGTGTTCGTTGCCGTGGCTGGGGTTCGTGCCGGACAAGGTGTCGTCGGTGCCGCCGGTGGTGGTGGCGCGGCTGGCTGATCAGCTCGGTGTCGATCCGAACGTCCTGCGGCCCTATGGTCGGCGGACGAAGACCCGGACTGAGCATTTACGGCTCGTCACGAAATATCTGGGTGGCGGCTGCCGACGACGTTGGAACTGAAGGAGCTGGACGAGTTCCTGCTGGCGCGGGCGTTGGAGCACGACTCGCCGACGTCGCTGTTCCGGTTGGCGTGTGAGTACCCCGATCTCGGCGCGGGTGATCCGGCCGGGCCCGGTGACGGTGGTCGAGCGGGTCGCGCGCCCGCGCCGAAGCGCCGCGGGAACGTATGACCGGCTGGCGCCCGAGTTCACCGACGCGCGGTGCGCCGCGCCGGATGGGCTGCCGGCGGTGGATCCGGAGATCGAGACGTCGCGGTTACGGTGGCTAGCGACCGGCCCGGTGGAGGCCTCGCCGACGGCGGTAAAGGCGGAGGTCCACGAAGCTGACGTTCCTACGTTCGCTGGGCGCGGACACCCTGGATTTGATTGGGAAGGCACCGGTTCAACATGCTACTGCTTTCAACAAGCACAGACCTCGTCAGTACTTCCACCGAATGCTGATCAATGGCTTAACTAGATCAAGGCTCATCAGCGGACAGCATCCGCAGCTTGATGACTGCCCCCGTACTCCTCTTGCTCTGATAACGGGTCAGGAACGTCCGTATTTCTCATCTGTGCTCGCAGACCGACTCAAAGGCAGGATCATGACGATCGATCACGGCCCCACGGTGCGCGCCGACCTCGAGAAGGCCGCCTTCGAGTACTACGACGACAAACGCGACGATCCCCTCAACCTCGATCTCGGCAGCACCGACGGCTACCACCACCACTTCGCCGTGGGCGATGTCGATCGCACCGTCCTCACACTGGACGGCGACGCCCGTGAGGAGGCCATCAACCTCGAACTGCACCGCATGGAGACCCGGCAGGTCAACGTCCTCGCTGAGGCACTTGGTGAGGTGCCAGCCACGGCTCGCCTCCTCAACGAAGGCTCCGGCCGCGGCGGCACCGCTCATCGGATCCCGGCACGCACAACCAGCACTTCCACCGTGGGCTCAGCGTGGCTGAGGTCGCCTCACGCCCGCATTGTCGCTCGGTAGTGGAAGGCATGAGGACGATGAGCATCGCACTGATCCGTAGCCGCCATGAGGACGACACCCCCTGTACGCTGGCCGACTGTCAGGAGATCACCCGTCCCGCGTTACGCGCGACTGTGGACAGCCTGCCCGCCCCGATCCGATACGTCGCCGGCTACCACCTCGGCTGGTACGACACCCATGGCCAGCCCACCACCCTCGGCGCCAATGGCGGTGGGGGGTGGGAAGATGATCCGCTCCGCTCTTACCCTGCTGTCCGCCCACGCGCTATCGGCGGCGGTGGCGGTGGAACTGGTGCACAACTTCTCGCTACTGCACGACGACATCATGGACGGCGACCGTCTGCGTCGGCATCATCCCACTGCCTGGACGGTGTTCGGCATTCCCGCCGCGCTTCTCGCGGGGGACGCGCTGCTGGCTCTAGCTCTGCAAGTAGTGTCCGACGACCACCGCCCCGGTGATGCCCTGGGCATCCAAATACTGGCCGCGGCACTGGGACGGTTGATGGACGGCCAGAACGCGACACCGATTTCCCCCATCGCGACCGGGTGAATCTGGTCGAGTGCCAGGAGATGGCCGCCGGCAAGACAGCGGCCCTGCTCAACGCCGCCTGTGGTTTGGGAGCATTGCTCGGCGGGGGCACCCCCGCTCAGGTCCAGTGCCTGCATCAGTCGGGGGAACACCTGGGGATGGCCTTCCAACTGGTCGATGACTTGCTCGGGATCTGGGCGGATCCGGCTGTGACCGGCAAGCCTGTCGGTGCGGATTTGGCCGTGCGTAGGAAGTCCCTGCCGGTGGTGGCGGCATTGGACTCCGCCACCGACGCCGGCGAAGAGCTGGCCGCGCTGTATCGGCTCGACCGTCCCCTGTCTGCCAAGGAGATTGCACGCGCCACCGATCTGGTCGAACAGGCCGGCGGGCGATCATGGGCCCAACAACGGGCCGAATACCACCTGGACCAGGCACTGCGATCACTGCGCCAGGCCGATCCGGCCCCGGTCGGGGCTACGGCGTTGTCCACATTGGCCGGGACTCTGGCCCACCGCGTTCGATGACGGGACACACCACAGCTCACACCACAGTGATCACGCTGTTAAAGGGTCTCTGTGACCACACCCACCCGTACCATTCTTCTGGCTGCGCTCCGATCATGGTGCGCCAGCGCGGGACGGGCGATAGCCGTCGTCGACCACGCACTGGGCCGGTGGCCGGACGCGACGGTGTACGTCCGCAAGCAGATCGTGCACGACTCCCACATCATCGCCGAACTCGCTGCCAAAGGCGTGCCATTCCCTGCCCGCTGTGGAGGCAGTCGTGCGCCACGCAACTGGACGGACCGGTGGTGGCGCCCGTGATAGCGGTGAAGGGCAAGGGATACCCGCGAGCGGAATCGTGCGGAGAAGACCGCCTGCACACCATCGGCGTCACCGCCACCCTGTTGGCTGTGCTAGCGCAGCTGTTGACCCGGCGAGACCACCATCATGAGCACTCTAACCGGGCCCGGCCAACACTTCACAGCTGCTTGATCTGTCGCCTTCCGTATACGACATCGCAGCGGTCTCCCTGGTGCCAGGCTCACAGCAGGATCCTTGTCTGAGGTGGCTGATGGATCACTCCACCGGCCCCTGGATTTGGGGAGCTGCCGCCACTTCCTGCTGGTACGACGCCTACTTGTCCACGAACGCCGTCGCCGTAGCGCTATATAATGCCGGTGAGCACAAGGTCGCGGACAATGCACTCGCCGCTCTTGCAGACATCGTGCCGGCCCGTCCTTCTCAGGCCCCGGAAACACTGACATTCGGTGGCCTCGTGGAGGCGCTAGACCAGGTATGCAATGAGCGAGGGTGGCCTGCGGCGGCTCACCCGGCTCCTGTCCTGGCGATCGTTGGCCGCGAACGCGTGAAGTGGCAGCGGATGCGCTCGTGGCCCGAGTTCTACAACCCTTGGCTGTCCATCGCCGGCTACTGCGCCGAGCGCGTCTACCGGGACGAGGAAGTCGATCTTGACAGATTCCTCGACCAGTTTCAGGCGCCGAATGGCTCGATAGCGAACTCTCCCGCCGCGTCAGCTTTCTTCCTGCTGGAGACTGAACGACGCGGGCAGGCAATAGTGCCGGAGCGCGGAGCACGGTTGCGGCAGTACATCCACTCCCGAACCCCTGAGTCGATCGGATACCTGGATCACGTTCCCCACTTCGTCACCGCGTGGTCGGTAATGTTCGAAAACGAGGTCGAACATCCACTGGCCCACAGTCACCCCGCCATCGCCGAGCTGTGCCGCGAACTCGCCCATCCGTCAGGGTTGCTGTGCACGGTGGGCGCGACCACGATTCCCGGTGACACCGACAGCACGGCATGCGCCATGATTGCCGCGAGAATCATGGAACGGCCCACCCCCGCGACCAGCTCGCTGGACAGAATGTTCGACGCCAGCGAAGGCGCCTACCGGACCTTCTACTTCGAGCACGACCTGTCGCTCACCACCAACATTCACATGGCAGGACTCCTCGACCTCGATGGAGACCGCGACCGGCTCGCCATGTTGTTGGCCTGGCTGGACCGTCAAACCGCTCACGAGAACACCACCTGCAAGTGGCATCTTTCTCCCGTCTACACAATGGGCGAGATGGCACGGGTGCTGGCCAGTGTCGATCACCCTGTTGCTCGTTCACTAGCCGCGGTGGCGGCACGACGCCTGCTGAACACACAGAACGGTGACGGCGGGTGGGGTCACCACGGATCGACGACCGAAGAAACCGCCTATAGCGTCCTCGGCGTCGCCTCCGTGATGCGCCACGGGCTCGTGACGCCCGACATCTCGCCCGCATTAGCACAGGCCCACATGTTCCTCACCACTCGAAACCCGGAACTGACACCTCTATGGCTTGGCAAGACCCTCTACTGCGTGCAACCGCTCGTCCCGATCCTCCGCACCGTGGCCACACAGCGCCTTGAACAGCTTTGACGCTTTCCCGTTTCAACGGGCTGTCATGACATCGCCAGGCTGTGGGACGAAGTCACCCATGAAGAGCAAGTACACCGCACGGTGAACCATTCCCCTGCCAGCGCGACCAGGTCGCAGGCCTGTTTCAGCGGCCTCCCGCACGGACTTACCAGCCCGGACCAGAGCGACCGCTCGAGCCCGGACTCGGCAGGATAGGCCTTCGGCATGATCGACAGCCTTCCAGACGACAAACCATCGACTCCGGAAACCCGAGTCCGCTACCGGGGAGTAACGCCACCCGACAACACCGAACCCAGCCCGACCAGCCCAGACGACTTCGATACAGGACTTAGAGGCCAGCCATAGTCCAGTGCCGACCTGCAGGCGCGAGGAATCAAAGAGATATTCACGGTCGCCCGGCAGGTCGGCTTCGGCGAAGCTCGGTCGCTCTGCGGGCCACCGTGAGTGCCGGGTGACGCCCGGCGTACGGACGCAGCCGGGACCGCAAACTGGTCAATGCGACGTCCGCACGCCCGGAGCACAGATGAGGATAGTCGTCAAGGAACTGTCCCCACGTATGACAGGCGCGCTCCAGTTCGCCGGCGGCAAAATACAGTTCAGCCAGTCGGGCCGAGGTAATCGCGCGAGCACGGCGCTCACCGCTGGGCCGTCTGTGCAGCGAGCGGGTGAGCGCGCTGATCGCCGCGTCGCGTTCGCCGAGGCAGGCACGGACCGCCGCGTGATGGTGCGACAGGGCAGCGCAATGGTAAGTACCGACGGGTGCAGCGAGGGCATCGTCGCGACTGAGGTAGTTCTCCGCGTCCAGCAAGTGCCTCACCGCTTGATGCTGCTCGTCCGCCGCGGCCTTGGCGACGGCGACCTGGCCGGTCAGGAACGCGCGGGTTCGTGCCGGTGCGTGCGCCGGAAGCGCGCGGACGGCGTTGAGTGCGAGATTCACCGCGTGCCTTCGGTGGCCGAGCATCCGAGCCTGCACGCTGAGGGCCCGCAAGGAGATGGCGTACTGCGTGGCGTCGCCGGCCTCATGAGCTAGCCGGAGGGCGGCCAGGTAATACCGTTGGGCGGTGCCGTGTAGTTCGTCGTCGAAACACAGAAACCCGCACAGGTAGCAGAGCTGAGCGGCCGCGGTGAGCAGGTCCGTACGCACCGAGGGTGCCGCGTTCGCCCGAAGCCACGGCCCGATCGTGGAGCGCAGATAATGCGCCAGAGCGGGGCGCGCGTGGCCTCCGCCGAACGACAGATCCGCGGCCGAGAACAAGCGCAGCATCGCACGGGCAGCCTCGACTTCCGTACGCCCGACCTTGCTCCGCCGGTCAGTGGGCAGGGAAACGGTCGCCGCGGCGGCCAGCTCGGCCCAATCGGGAATCGACAGCGCCGCGAGACTGTACAAACTTCCGGAGACCGCACTGCGGCTTGCCGCGCCGTCCTGGCACAGCTTCGTCAGCTCGGCGACGATGCTGGCACCCCAACCAGGGGGGACGCTCACGGTCGTGATGGGCGCGAAACCGACCTCCGAGACCGTGAGGCGTCGGCCGAGGTGGCGGGTGAACGCTTCGGCCACCAACTCGGGTACCGGTGTGCGGGGCCTGGAGCCGGACAACCAATGCGCCACAGCGGTGCGGTCGTAATGGAGCTGTAGTCCCAGCTCGGCGCCCAGCGCGTTGGTCCGATTCGCCAGCTTCTGACCGGTCCACCCGGATTCGGTGAGCAGGTCCCGTAACAAGTGGTTCGGCACCACCCCTTCTCCCCTTCTCCGCGCCGATCGCCCGGCGATCCAGGGCACGTCGACTCGGTACTAACCAGACAACCTGCTTGGAAGGTCCTCGATCGCCGAATAGATTCACTGAGAGAATCATACTTGACTTTTACCCGGTCGACGTCGCCTCATTCGGGGCCAATCGTGTATAGTGCGACCGGCTTATCGACTACTTTTGGTGAAAGCCGGTAAGTGCCCTACAGCAAATCGAATTACCTCTGCACACCTTGTACCCCGTGGGCGATCTCCAGAAAAGCTGCTTGAAGAATACGTTCACCAAGGCTGCGATGCCGTATCGGCACGGAAAACGCGATGACCTTCGCTCCGGAATACTGATTACGCGATCAGAGTGATCCTCGCAGCGACCTCATACTGTCCGTGACAAGACGGCAGCAGGCTCGATGACGACCATCGCCCCTGAGCGGGACCTCCGGCAGGATCTTGATTACTGCTTCTAGTATAGGCGTTTGTGACACCTGAGCGCATCGAGACGATAGGGTCCGGAGGTTTGCCTCGGTGAGACGTGGTCCTCTCCGCAGGATGGCAGTACGTACTCGCGCAATTCGCGGTAGGTGTCGTAGCCGATGGGCGTACGCCGTGCGACAGCGTGACGATGTTCGTCTGTCCGGAGGTGTTCACTGTAGCCCGAAGTGACGGTTCCGGTGAAGAATTCGGCGACGCTGCCGGATCCGTAGCTGAGGAATCCGATGGACCGCTCGGTCAGATCGCCGGGGCTTTCGAGTAGTGCGGCCAGTCCGATATACATGGAAGCTGTGTAGCTGTTTCCGATCTCGGAGTTGTAGGCCGTAGTGCGCCCGACGGCCTCGTCGACGCTCTGCCGCTCGGTCGTCTGTCCGTAACAACTCAGGAGATGCCGGTGCGCCTTGTGGGCCATTCTCGTGAAAGGCTGGTGATAACAGAACGCGGCGATCTCGCTGAGCGCACGGCCGCCCTGCTCGGTGTAGTCCTTCCAGGTCCCTTCCACCGCGCGGAGGTAGGCTTCGAGGGACAACTTTCCGTCGACGATGGCGGTGGTGCGATAGTTCGGCCTCCAGAAGTCCATCACGTCGCTGGTGAACAGGCCGGATGGCTCGTCGATCCGGAGCAGGGCGGGCTCCGCGGAGACCAGCATGGCGACCGCCGCCGCGCCCTGAGTCGGTTCGCCAGGGCTGTCCAGCGGGTACTTCGAGATGTCTCGCCGGCGATGACGAGCACCTGCTGCCGCCGGTCACCTCGTACCAGGGCGGCGGCGAACTGCAGTGCGGCCGCGCCGCTGTAGCAAGCCTGTTTCAGTTCCACGACCCTGGTGGATTCAGGCAGGCCCAGCAAGTGGTGGACGTAGATGCCCGCGGCTTTCGACTGGTCGACGGAAGTCTCGGTGGCGAACAGGACCGTGCGGATCCGGCTGTGCCCGTGCCGCTCGAGAATGGGAGCGGCCGCGGCCGCTCCCATCGTCACGACGTCCTCGTCCGCCGCCGGGACACTCATCGCGCGCTGGCCGAGCCCCACATGGTATTTGTCGACGTCGGTGCCGGTGTGCCGGGCCAGTTCGGTATGCGGCAGAACGAATTGAGTGGTCGCGAACGACAGGTCGTGGATCCCGACTGTGTCTTCAGGCGGCATGGCTCAGACCTCGGCTTTTGTCGGTTGGTCTCCGCGTTCCAGCTGGACGTGTGCGTGCATGAGCTCGCCGGGATTGGTCTGGGCCGCGAGTAGCGAAAGTTCACCGCAGAGCACGGTGGCAGCGGCGATGACGGCGAGCCGTCGTGCGTTGTCACCGGAGGGCCGTCGTTCACGGCAGCCGAGGCGGGTCAGGTTGGTTTCGACGAAGTCGAGGCTCTTTCCGTTGCCCACCGAGCCCACGATCAGATTCGGCAGCGTGCAGGAGAAGTAGAGGTCGCCGTCTCGATCTTCGGCGACGGTGATGCCTTGAGACCCTTCGACGATGTTCGCCGCGTCTTGCCCTGTCGCCAGATAGAAGCCGAGCAGCATGTTCGCGTAGTGCGCGTTCGCGGTCCGGATCCCCCCGGCGAGAAGGGTGCCGAGCATGTTCTTCCGCACGTTCAAGCGTGCGATCTTTGCCGCCGTGGTTCGGAGCTGGTCGGCGACGATCCGTGCCGGAACGAGTAGTTCGGTGACGACGTTCTTGCCACGGCCGAGGATTCCGTTGACGGCGGTCGCTTTCTTGTCGGTGCAGTAGTTGCCCGAGATCGAGCCGTAGGAGATCCCCGGCATGGTGCGCAGAAGGTGGTTCAGGAGCGCGTCGGCGGCCAGGGTCACCATGTTGTGCCCGGCCGCGTCACCGGTGGTGAACTCGAACCGGATGAACAGCAGGTTGGCGGTGATCTCGTGGCGAACGCCGACCAGCTCGATGAACCTGCTCACCGTGCCGGAAACTTCTCCCAGTTCCCCGCGCCGCTCCTGAAGCTGCCGGGCCGTGGCATACGCGGTCTGTGCGTCCGTAGCTTCCACCAGCACGGATCGAGTCATGCGCTCGTCAACGAGTGTGGCAACAATTCCCGGCTCGGTCAGCATCGAGATCTTCGCGCCGCGGCCGACGGACGGCCAGAGCGGGGATTCGTAGGTGGCGATGGGGACTTCGGTCTGGGTGACCGCGACGTTCCCCGAAATCCTTAACGGGCCCACCCACCGCATCGGGACACCAGCGACCCCAGGCACGCCGCCCATCGGGACCCCTCCGTTTTCATCGCCGTCCATTCTGGGGCACACCTCCCTCACGCGCGTGGCCTACACCATTTCGGCTTGCTTCCACCACCAGTAGACACGTCGCCGGGCGAGGCGGACCAGACTGATCAGTAACCGCCTCGTTGAATGAGGTGCCATGTTGAAAGCCAAGCGGAGGAAGAAACACGCAAGCGACACCGACGTGGCGTGGGCCGCCCGCAGTCGCCTGCGGACGGCCCACGCGCTTACCTCACTGTCGCTGGCGGCGGGTCAACCAGTGCATGATCGCGCCGAGCACGATGCCCCGAAGCGGACACTACCCCCCGCTCTCCTGGACACCGCATCACGCCTGATCATCGAGCTGACTCCCACCGGAACGACAACACCCCAGCAGCTCGGCCGCGCCCAACCCCGCCGGTTGTACCGCGACACCCTCGATGGAACCACGACCGACGTCATCGGAAGAACACGGCTCCTGACACCGAAGGCCGGTCACGGCGGACCTAGCGGATAGCCGAAGACAACGAACTCCACCGCACCGAGGCCGCCCTCCGCGACACCACTCCGCCCTTGATCATCATCTCCCCAAGTCCCTGAAGCGCCGCACCAGCGCGGCACTTCAGGAATTCAACAACGACCAGCATTCAACAGGACGTGCATACGCACTACTAGCCGAACGAAGCGGTCAGCGGCTCTACTTGAAGCGAACAGGAGGTCCATCGGTACCGTCGATCATCATGTCGCACCGGACACCCACCTGCGGCCACAGAACGGCCTTACCTCAGTGCCACGAGCACTTTCGACGACTCACGGACGAGGGACCGAATAATTCACGACCGTCGAGAACCTCGCCTGCCACACCAGAGAAACCGACCCATTCTTCATTCAACTCCGTCAAAGTCAGACGGCAACAACCTCACCACCTCGTGGACCGTCATGGTCGAACACGCACTGGCTGGTGTCCCGGACATCCCCACAGCGGCAGCGGAACTGCTCCACACCGACCTGAACCACCCATCCGGCCTGATGGGCACGGTCGGCGACACCACCATCCCCGGCGATACGGACAGCACCGCCTGCGCGATTTTGGCCGCCCGGATACTGGGCCTGCCCGCCCCACCGTCATCGACCAAAATCGACCAGCTCTACGACCCCGACCAGGGCTGCTACCGAACACTCCTGTTCGAGCACAACGGGTCGCTGAGCACCAACATCCACGTGGACGCCGTACTGGCCCTGGTGCTGGAATGGCTCACCGATGCGATGACCCGTGAGGGCACCCCACTGTGCAAGTGGCACCTGTCACCGATCTACGCGATGGGTGAACTGGCCCGTGTCACAGCCACTATCAGTCACCCACTTGCGACCGGCCTCCACTCGATGGCTACCGCCCAGCTCTTGGCACTGCACAACACCGACGGCGGTTGGGGAGCACACGGTTCCACGGCCGAAGAGACCGGTTATGCCGTCCTTGGCCTAGCCGCCGCACCGATTCCACTGGCTCCGTCCCCGACGCTCTCCGGCACGCACATCGCAACCTCGATGCGAGGCCCGCCCCGCGAGATCCCGCTGGGGCTGGGCAGACACTCTACTGCGTAGGCACACTTGTACCCGTCCCACACCGCACCGCACTGGCACGGATCGAACAACTCTTCCCTGCATGACACTACGAGATGGAGTGGCCATGACAACGCACGTTCCTGCCTCTGCGATTCCTGATGCCGATCAGATTCGTCGCAGGCGGATCAGCATAGCCGCCATGCCCGATATATGGGATGTGGCCGCGTGCGGGCTGGAGATCAGCGGCCTCGAGACACACATGGCACGACTGCGAATGGGAACCGAGGGCGTCCGCGCAAACGGGGGATCAGCCGAGAGCGAAGCCGCCACCTACCTCGTCCGGGAACCGTCCTACGTCCCCTACCTATCGACAGCAGTGCTCCGCTATGAATCAAGTGACAACCGCTGCCGGGAAGTACTGGACTTGGTCTGCTCACCCGAAGCACACGCCGCCATCCTGTCCAGCCCGATAATGGCCACGGCCCCGGTAGTCGCGGCAATTGTACGCCAAGCGTTCTGGGGTGGTCCCGCGACCCGTGCCGGCCGAGGGGTGGCGACACTCATCGAGATACTCCCAGCCAAAGGCAATGAAGTGGATCGAACGCTTCGCGAGTATCGAGATCACAACGCAGAAACAGCGCAGGACGCGGCCCACATGGCGGTGCGTAACTTTATCGGCGCCTTCGCGGCCTGGGAATTCATTCGCTCAGACGGGCAAATTTCCGAACTGTGTGGTTCGGTGCTCTGCCTTGCGATGTTCTTCGACCATCACGGTACCTCCGACGCCTACATCGCCGCGGCCAGCGAAGCCCTCGCCTGCCTCGACGGCCCTGCTGCGACACAGGCATTGCGCGAACTGGTGACCATGCTCGCTGTGATCGGCCACCGGAACGAGGTAACGCGGGCGTCCGCACGGATCGCCGATCTCGCCGCGTTTCTGGACGCGAGCGGCGAGCCCGTGGCTCCCCAGGAATTTCTCTGGGCCCGTTCGTGGGATGCAGGTATGACGCCCTATTCACCGCTTGGTCATGGGTACGGCCGAGCACCGGCATCTTACCGACGAACTCGGCGCCTGCATTGCCATGGCAAGAATGCGAGGCGTGCGGCGCGCACCCGATGGCCTCTTCCGTTACAATGAAATGGTCGATTTTGCTCCCGACCTTGACAGTCAGGAATGCTTCAATGAAGTCCTCCTGGCGCTGGCGATGGGCGGTGAGCGCGCGGTGCGCGGCTTCGCCAATGCCACCGCACAGATCATCGGCGATGTGCTCGCCTGTGAATGCAGCAAACAGGGCCACGACGAAGCAGCCGAACTCGCCATGGGCGGCTGTATGTGGGCCCTGCTGACGCCCCGCTACTCCAGCCGTAAGCAGCTCATCGCCTTCAGCGCCAACGAGACCCTGAACGAGTTTTACCGGTGGCGGTCCCCCGGTACGCGGCTGGAAACGGTAGCCCGCATAACCCTCCAACCAGGCTACGCCCTGCACTCGACCGACTGGCGACCATTGTGGACACTCGCCGAAGCCACCCCCAGCGAGCCAGAGATGCCGTGGGTCGCTGAACTCGCCAGGCGTGCGGTCAGGCGCAGTGTTCCCGCTGGGACAACGCTCACCGACCCGCGGGCCTGTGAAGCGGCCGCGAAGTCCGTACTCGCCCACTGCGATGTTCTCGACGACTCCACCGCGCTACGTGCCGTGGCCGAAGAATGGTGCCTGTTCTTCGACACAGTTCTGGTCGCCTCATCCACAGTCAGCGCGGGCAGCCAGGCCATCCGGCAGGAGCTCCGCGATCTGATCAACCGAATCTGGCAACACACCATCGTCGTCGATGGTTCCACCGATGCGACAACCCACTCGGACGAGCGGTTGTTCCTGGACACCGACCGAACCATCCGGCGTACCTACACGCTGGCACCGGCCGAAGGACTGACCATCCGGCGGGCCTTCTTCGGAGTAGTTACCAGTGCCGTCGAACTTAGCGGGCTCAACCCGTTCGGGCGTTTGGTCGACGGCGGCAGCGCGATCGTGTCGAATCACAGCTGAACTCGGGCATCGACCGTTGTTCGGACACTGCTGGCCTGGTGGCCGGGGCGACCCCAATGCCGCTGCTTTATGAGGTTCCCCCGGTTCACCGGACACGGTGGCGTTGCCCTTGTCTCCGGACAACCGGGGAAGCTCAGCTCGTGAGACGTGCTGGTAATCCATATTGCCCACGCGGCTTGCCCGCGCTTACGCGCCGACTTCCGAGTGAGCGGCTCGCGACAGCACCGCGACATCGCGAGCACTGTGGGTCCTCACACACGCGGCCCCGCCCACGCCGTTCGCGGTCTACTCGTGGTTCGTCCGGGTCATCGGCGCCGGCTGGCACAGGTGAACAGCCGCAACAGCGTGGGCACCCCGTGTCGGACCCATCCTCAGCCTGGTCATTGACCTACGGCGGTGTTGCGGGTGGCGGGTGTGGTGTCAGGGGCAGTTGACCGGGGGGTCCCCGCGGTTCACGGTGCAGGTGTCGGTGCCCGGCCCGCCGTCCGCGATCCCGTAGTTCTGGTTGACGGTGAGGGTGTCGTCGCCCGGGCCACCACCCACGATGTGGGTGGGCACGTTCACTCGCACGGCGATGATGTCCTCACCCAAGCCGCCCATCACCGCCCCGAAGTTGGACTCGATGAGGGTGATGGTGTCCATCCCCGGGCCGCCCGTCACGGTCCCAATGTTGAGCTGGTTGACGGTGATGGTATCGGCGCCCGACCCGCCCGTTACCGCCCCGAAGTTGCGCTCGTTGACGGTGATGGTGTCGGCGCCCGCGCCGCCGTCCACGGTCCCGCGGTTCTCCCTGACGGTGATGGTCTCGTCACCGGCGTCGCCCAGGATGGAGCCCCCTTCCCCGACCATGACGATATTGGGGAACCTGTCGTCTCCGTCGCCCAGTCCCGCCAGGCCGCCACCGCCCCGCACCGTGCCGAAGACGAGCGTGTCGTCGGTGATCTGGAACTCGTCCGCGCCGGCTCCGCCTTCCACCTTCCCGCTGAACTGCGCCAGTCCAGCCTCGCGTCTGAACTGCAGGGTGTCGTTGCCGGCATCGCCGGTGAGGTAACTGCCGGCCGTGGTGAATACGTCGCCGAACGTCGCGATCAGTGCGATGTCGTCGTCGCCGTCGAGGAGATCGCCGAGGAGGGGGCCGCCACCGCGAATGGTGCCGGAGAGCGCGGGCGCCGGGTCTTCGCGGTCGGGCCTGACCGTGATGGTGTCTCCGCCCGTGCCGCCGTTGACGGTGCCGGCGACCTGCCCACCGAAATCGAGGGTGTCCTTCCCGGCAAATCCGTTGACGGTGGCGCTGGCCGCCAGCCCGCCGAGGCACTCGATGACGTCGTCACCCGCGGTGCCGCTGATGACCGTGCCGGAGACCGACCGGCCGTTGACGGTGCAGGTCGACCCCGCCGCCCACGCCGGAGTCGCGGCCGGTACGAGCAAGCCGGCCGCGAGCGCGACGGCCGCCACCGCGAGGACCGTCCACCGTGCCCCGTGGCGGGTGAAGCGGGACCGGCCGGTAGTGGTGTTCATCGGGACCAGGGCTCCTTCCGCCGTGCCCTCGCCGGGGCAGCCCCTGCGGCCTCCGGCCGAGAGCCCATGTCTCCAGGCCACCCGCTGCGCGGGCGCGGAACCGGCAACCGGACACGACCCACTGGACTATCCGCGCCACCCCCTTCGCCCGCACCCCCAGCGACGCCCGGTTCACCACTTCCACCCTTTCGTGGAGCCGTCGCCACCCGTTCAGCCTGACCCGTCCGGTGCTCGGAACCGGTGGCCGACCGTGCCCCTCGGGGTCCCCGGTCAACGTGTGGTCCGCGGGGCCGGTCTCCCGGCGAGGCAGCGGGGCCGAGGTGCCCGGGCCGCCGCCGGCTCGCGGTCGCGGGTGCCGGTGTCAGCAGTTGATCGGCCGTTTCCCGGAGTTGACCGTGCAGGTGTCGTTGCCCAGACCGCCGTTCACGGTCCCTTCGTTGATGTCGACGGTGAGGGTGTCGTTGCCCGGGTTGCCGTCCGTGGTCCCGTTGTTCACGCGGACGGCGAGGGTGTCGTTGCCCAAGTTGCCAGCCACGGTCCCCGCGTTGATGTCGACGGTGATGGTCTCGTCGCCGTCGTCGCCCAAGAGCGATCCCGAGGCACCGACAAGGATGCCGGAGTCGCCCGTGGGGAACCTGTCGACTCCGTCGAGCAGACCGCCCAGGTCGCCGCCGCCGCGCACCATGCCCTCGACGATATTGCCGTTGAGTCGGATCTCGTCCGCGCCGGCTCCGCCCTGCACGTTCCCGCGGATCGTCCCTCGGAGGCGCGGCTGGTCGGTCGCGAAGTTCAGGGTGTCGTTGCCGAGGCCGCCGTGGACGGCGCTGTCGGCTGTGGTGAAGTCATTGCCCGTCCTCAGGGTCAGGGTGATGACGTCGTCGCCGTCGAGGAGGTTGCTGAGGAAGGCGTCGCCGCCGCGAATGATGCCGGCGTGCACAGGCCCGTCACCCTCGACGTCGATGGTGTCCGGGCCCCCACCGCCGTTGACGACGCCAGTGTCGGTGACCCCGCTCGAGATGGTGATCGCGTCCTTGTCCCCGCCGCCGTTGATGGTGCCGGACAGCTGACCGCCGAGGCGGATGCTGTCACTGTCCGGGCCACCGTTGACGGTGCCGCCGTTGACGGTGCCGGGGAGCTGACCGTCGAAGAAGATGGTGTCCTTGCCCCCACCACCGTTGACGACACCCGACAACCGGCCGTCGAAGCTGATGATGTCGTCGCCAGTGCCACCGTTGACAGTGCCTGCAACGGCCGCGCCGGCACCGCCAACGATCTGATCGTCGCCGGTGCCGCCGTTGACGGTGGTGCCGGCGGCCACCCCGCCGGGGCACTCGATCACGTCGTCGTTCGCCGTGCCGTTGATGACGGTGCCGGTGACCGAGGTGCCGTTGACCTGGCAGGTGGACGTCGCCGCCCAGGCGGGCGTGGCGGGCAGCGCGAGCAACCCGACCGCGACCGCGACGACTGCGGTGACAGGCCGCTGCGACGCGCGACGCCGGGCGGACCGAGAGCGGTGGAACGCGGGCTCGTTTGTGGTGGTGGTGTTCATCGCGACCAGCTCCTTCCGCCGTGCCCATCTCGGGCACGGGCCCCCACCGCCGGCCGGGGTCCCGCAGCCGCCGGCCACCCGCTGCGCGGGCGCGGAACCGGCAACCGGACACGACCCACCGGACTATCCGCGCCTCCCCCCACCCCCGCACCCGCACAACACCCTCGGCTCGCCACCTCCACCCGAACGAGGAACCGCCATCACCCCTACGGCCCACCGCCGCCCGGGCTGGACAACCGCCCTACCAGCACCAACCAGTACCCATGAGTCAGTCTCCAGGCCCGCCACCGTCACGTCGTAAGGACTGTTTACGGCGGCGAGCTCTACACGCCCCTCGAACGCGGCCCTCACCCGGAGTGGCCGCTCCGCGGGCAACGCCATCGCCGCGGCGAATCTGTGGGGTGGGGCCGATGTGAGCGCGGCGGCGCTCGCGCAGATCGAGCGCCTGGCCGCGGGGGCGGATCCGCGGCTTCATGGTGGTGCGAGCAGGCGTTGCAGTGGCGGCCCTTCAACGGTGCGGTCGAAACTCGGAAGCAGGTGTGGACGCAGGTAGCTTCGGCTGCCGGGTGGTCAGGGGTCACGGTGCAGGTGACCTCAGACCGGGCGCCGATGCCGGTGTTGCCGCAGTGTGCACCCACCATGTGGGAGTGGACCGACCCGGAGGAGCAGCCGTTGGTGCTGGAATCTCGCCTGCGGAGATCACGTTCACCGGTTCGGCGAGCCCTGTCATGATTTCCGTGTAAGCCACGGATGATTTCTTGTCTGATTCTAGTGGAGTGGTAGCCGGTCTGGCCTTCGACGCCGACGAAGCCCCGGTATTCATCGGCCAACCCGAACCAACTGCCCGACCTCGGCGACGTGTGGAGCAACGGCGACGAGCGCCTGGTTTTCGTCGTGGAGCGCGAGTTGTGGGCCCGCCGCAAGCACGGCGTGGACTTCTACGGCTGCTACCGGCTGGGTCCGGACGGCCGGGTCACCGACCGGATCTGGGAAGAAACGGGGTTGTACGACCAGCCCGGCAAACACCGCATGGACGGGCGCTTCACTCACAGCGGCGAGTACCTGATTCTCACTCCTGTCTTCAAGTCCGGCGGCCGCCAGCGCATACTGCACGTGGCCGACGGCACCATGCGTACCGTCAGACTGCCCGCCACCACACACCTCTTCGACCACGCCGACGGGCTCTGGTGGACCCGCACCGAAACCAAGGTCCTGCGCTACCCGGACAACGAAGTCTTCTGACCACGACCGGTGCGGCCGCCCTGGGCCGCGGTGGCGTGTGAAGTGGCTCGGGGGTGGCGGGACACGAAAGGGTGATCGCGGCGGCGGTGCGGTGTTGTCGTGGATTGGCCGTGTTGTACTGGGCTGCAGTCGAGGTGCGCGCCTCTTTTGTCAGTTCGGTCCGGGCCTGTTACCGGTGCGGACGGGGTCGGCGGTATCGCCTGGTCGCGGTGGCGTGGGTGTCCGTTTGTCCCAGGGTGCGGGTCCGAGCCGATCCGTAAACGGCCGCGGCGTCGTGGTGTTCGCGCGGTGCCGGGCGGCCAGAGCAGGAGAGTGCCGGATGACTCAAGACACTGATTCCCCGCCGGTTCGCAGCTGTTCCGCCGGGCGGCGGTGGGCGCTGCTCGCTGCAGCCGCGGCGGTGACGACCGCCGGCGTGGTCGCAGTCCCGCCGACAGCCCGCGCCGCGGAGACTCGGATCTACGACGAACCCGGGCGATACACCTTCACCGTGCCCGACGGGGTCACCGCGCTCACCGTACGCGTGTGGGGAGGCGGAGGTGCCGGCGGCAACGGCGGGGGCGACTACGACGAAGGCATAGCCGTTCACTCCGAGCGGGCCAGCGGCGGAGGTGGCGGCGGTGGCGGTGGCGGCAGCTACCTCGAATGCGCGCTGACCGGGGTCAACCCAGGGCAGCGCTACATCGTGACCGTCGGCGCTCCCGGCTCGCGTGAGCTGACCGACGACATCAAGCGGATCATCAGTCTTCTCCAGTCCGGCGAAATCAACGACGCCGTTGGCGAGCTCATATCGATTCTGCCCAGTGCGTTCCCTGTTGTCCGACGGGCTCTGAACCTCGCACTGAGCGGCGATATCGATGGTGTCCTCGCCCTGCTCGTCGCGTTCGTCGTGGACGGTGGGAATGTGACGGGCGGCGGCAGCGCCATGGTCGGTGCCGGCGACCCCGCCACCGCAGTTCGCGCCCCGGGCGGCAACCCCGCAGCCAACGGGGGCCAAGCCCTGAGAAAGACCGGCGGCTCGGGCGGGACCGGCGCGACCGGTGCCAACGCGCCGACGTGTACCGGTGCCCACGATGTCACTGCGACTGTGGTCAATACGGTCTCCGGTGGCAACGGCAGCACGGGTGGAAAAGGCACCACCGGGTCTCGCGGCAACGGCGGCGCAGGCGGTACCGGCGGTACCGGCTTCGGCGGCGTGGGCGGCGGAGGAGGCGGAGGCGGCGGAGCCGGAACCAACGACGGCTTCGGCGGCAAGGGCGGAGCCGGAACCGACCAGGGTGAAGACGGCGACACCGCAATACGGATCAACATGGGCAGAGGCGGTACCGGCTCCCCTGGGAGGGTAGCCCTCACCTGGTAACCGCCCCATCCCATACCCGGGTCGGCGGCAACCGACAGCACGCCGACACCGCCGCCGACCCGGACACCGCCCTCCCGCCGAACCGGACCCGATGCCTGGTGCCCCACCATCTCAGTGTTCTCCTCACCGACCCTGCGCACCTCGCTCCCGCCACCGGCCGTCACGCGCTACGCTCGCGAAACTGAGCACCGCTTCGGAGAATCGCCGATCCCCGCACCGAACGCTCCTGCCTCGGACAGCAGATCCGGCTCATCCGCCGGAATCAGCGGGTATCCGGCACCGTGGTCACCGCGCGGTGACGTCGTCGCAGTGCCTCCTCGATCCGGGCCTGGCTGCCGCTCTCATCCAGGCTGTCAGCGCACAACCGGTCGAAGATGTCCTGGTAGACCTGGACGCGCCGCGGGGCGCTGGTGATCAGCAGTCCGCTCGGCTCCGGCGCCGCTTCCTCGTACGCGGTGTGTCGGCCGCCGATATCGGTGGTGATCACGAAACGGCCCGCCGGGAAGGGAAGCGCGGGCGCGGCCCGAGGATGGATCACGACACTGACGTGCGGTGCACCAGCACGATCCTGAAGAGCCCTGAGCTGCGCGGCCGCGATCTCCGGATCGGGCTGTCCGCGCTCGAGCCGGCACACCGCCTCCTCTCCCATCACGAAAACCGCGCGGGCCGGCGACGGGCGATCCAGCACCGCCCGGCGCCGCGGCAGCAGGGCCGCGCCTATCGCCGCGAACGCCGGCAGGTAACTGGCACGGCATTCCCACACCAGCTGCGCGAACGCCGGGATCATCAGCTGCTCCGGAAGATTGAACCCGCTGACAGACCGGATCGTCACCGCCTCCTCTTCCGCACGGCAGCGATCCAACACGGTGGCACGAAGAGCGGCAGTGTCCACAGTGTCCACAACAGTCACATTCCTTTCCTCGGCAACACTGACTTCCTGACCTGGCACGGCAGTCCACCGCGATCAGACGGCCAGGCCGGGCCAGCTCGTTCAGGGCACCGTTTTCAGTGCGTGGCGGGTCCCGTGGGCGAGCAGCAGCAGGGTCCAGTCCGATCTCTGGATGCCGGTCATCGCCTGCCACCGGAAGCTGAAACGCAGCGCGTTCTCCGGCCAGGACGACCCTGGATCCCCAGCGTGGACCTGTTTCCTGATCAGGAAGTCACTGCTCACGACGAACCGGTAGTCCCCGGACAGATCGGCGACGGCGGCACCGGCGATCAGTGAACCGTCCCGCGGCATCTGCGCGAGGCAGGAATAGAGCACATTCCACGACAGGTGACGCCACCCGGACCGCATACCCCGCACGATCGACGCCGCGCTGCGCAGCCGATCACGGACCCGCGTCAGCCCGTACGCGTCGAACACGTCCTCGGGCAGGGCGAGAATCTGCGCGGGTGCTGGAAACACCCACTCCCGGCCCACCGGCGTGTCATACCCCGCGCCGAGCCCGACCGCGGCGTCCCGGTACAGGGTGCGCGCGCACCCGAGCGGGATGGTGCACCGGAAGACCGCGCCGACCAGCGCGTCCCACAGATCGCCCGACCGGGCCCGCGCCACCGGGCCCGCCGCGAGCAGCACCTCCCGCAACCGGAAGCCGGTTGCGGTGAGCACGGCCGGGTCGATGACGTCGACCCGCGGTTCGGTGTCCAGCCGCCCGGCGACCCACTCCAGGCTGATCTCGTGCCCGCCGTCCGGCGACGGGGAGGCGACCACCAGCCACACCGACTCCGAAGACCACACCAGTCTCCGCAACCGCCCGTCGTCATCAACCCGCCAGCCAGGATGGTCGGCCATCACCCGCGGCCGCCGCCCCGCCCCATCCCGCCACTCACGAGCCGACGCCGTCCCAGCGGTCACCGGCCGACCCGGTTCCGCAACGTGGCCACGACCAGCTCGGCAGCCTGCCCCGTCATCGCGCACAGATCACCGCTGGCCACGGCATCGTCGACCAGGGAGACCCCCACCGCCACGTCGTCGGCCAACCCGCCCGTGACCGTGCAGACCGAGAGCCGCTCCTGCCTCGCCGCGACCGCGGGGAATCCCCCAACCCGCAACTCCCGCCACATCCGCTCCTCGCCAGGCGGACGTGAGGGGTAGACCGCGCTCAACCCTTGACGGTACTTCGTCGCGAAGGCCACCCTGACAACCCGCGCGGTCACCGGGTTCTCCCACAAGCACGCCGGTCCCCGCGACTCATCGCGGTCGATCTTCCCCCTGACCTCGGCGCCCAGCACCTGCCGAACCTGCGCGGGTGCGAGGGCCGTCGTGCACGGATCACCGGACAGCACCGAGAACGGCAGCGGATCCCGCACCGCTGGCGCACCCGCGTACGGCGGCACCAATGTCGTGGCCCCGATCGTCCGGGTCGTCGTCGGCGACGGCACAGGTGGCGACGGGTACGGGCCGCACCCGCCCAACATCACCGCGACCGCCGACAAGCACGCTCCCCACCGCAACGCGGGCCCGGACCGCAGGGTCATGCCGCCGCCTCGACGATGATGTCGCCGCTGACCAGACATCACCACGGACCCACGCAACACGAATTCCCCTCTACAGCCCCGAAAGGCCTGCTAGGACGCGGCGGAGTACCGCCGCGAGATCGCCTTCTTCAGAACCGGACTCGAACAGATCACCGCTGTGAGACACCACGTCACCATCAGCGCTGATCAACGCCGACGGCAGGATCACCATCGGTGTGAAGGTCAACGCAACGTGCCGGTCACGACGCCCGGCCAGGTACGCATCTGAATCGCACCGGTAGGTCGACAGTGGCCGGTCACGTACCTGCGCCCACCAAATCCGAGCACTTGCAGAGATAGAGCTGTCGGAGACAGCGGCCGACAGCCACGTCGTGGCGACTCTGTCAAGCTCGTCCAGACACCTGAAACAGTCCACCGGAGACGGTCGCGTACGAAACTGCGGTACGCCGCGACGCCCTCGGCTGACATGCTCAGCGCGAATAGATGCCGGCAGGCACAGCGGGAGAATGATCTGGCACTGGCGCGTTGCGTCGAGATCCAGCGCGTGCACGATGCTCGAATGAGCCGCTGACACACCGGTATTACCGCAGGACATCCCGCCGATGAGGCGGTGTCCATCGCAACCGACCAACGTCGTCCCGACCTGCGATTGCGGTGTCAATACTCAGATGGCGCTTCGCTTCTACCTGTTGAAGCGTGATGTGCCAAGCATCGGGCGACTTTCACTGTAATTCCTTCTCAATACGATGGGGGCGAATTGCCCTGGTAGGCACTGGACCTGCTCAGGCGATCCCCAGTCGAGGACTAGCCAGACCGAACTTCCACCGGCACATGATCTTGCGCTCCTTCAGCTAGCCCCACCAGGGCGCCCGCCCATCCGTAACCGGAAGCTCACCGGAAGCTTGCTACGCTTGACCAGTGGCAATGCGTGCATCAGGCTGACGGGAGGATCTTGATGAAAGAGCCACGGCGTGCGCTCGTCACTGATCGTGAGCGCGCAGGTCACACGCAGGAAAGCCTGGCCACCGCACTCGGCGTTGACGTAAAGACCGTCCGCAACTGGGAGAACGGAACCTACAAACCCAGAACTCCCGATCTCCATCGGCGCCTCGCAGAAGAACTGCGCATCACGCGCCGCCAACTTACCCTCCGCTTTGATCACACAGCCCACAACGAAATCGATCCCCCAGATCAACTTGCGGAACATCAGGCACGCCCGCCTCGCTTGGCGTCGGTCCTCGAAGAGGCGCTCGACAGCGAGGAAGCCGACCGGCTGTCCTACTCATTACACTGGCCAGAATCCGTCGACCACAGCACTCTGGACATCCTCCAAAGATGCCTTACATACATTAGACACGCAGAAGACGATACATCTTCATCTGCCGTGATTCCTGTCGTCGGCGAAGTTCAAAGGATTGCAAACAGCTTCGCTAATGCATCTCGCGCAAGCATCCGTCGCCACGCAACTGGACTATTGTCCGAGGTCGAACAGTATCGAGGCTGGCTGGCGATACCCAGCAGGGACTGGCACACAGCGCAGCGGCACCTCGATCGAGCAACAGTGGTAGCACTAGAATCGGATGACCCGCTCCGTTTGTCGACGGCGCTCAGCTTTTCCGCCTACTCAGCTTTGAGGCGATTCGATTTGAGTTCTGCGGATGCCCTCTCGGAGGCGGCACTACGAGATAAACGAGTGCATGCAGGTCTTCGTGCTTATGAGCTGTTTCAGCGAGCTGAGATTTTGGCGCGTTCGGCCTTGCGAAAAGCAAGCGTAGCTCTCCTTCTGTCCGCTGACGGTCTCGTTGAGCATTTGCCTGATGACACGGACCTTCCGTCTTCGGGCTATTGGTATACGCCGCCCTTCTTTCTTGGGCAAAAGGCGTTTGTGCTGCGCGCACTCGGAGACTATTCGGGTGCAAGACAGGCTGCGGTTGACTGTCTGGCCGAGATGCCACCGGACTGGTCTGAGTCAGAGTGGGCGGCGCGACGACGCGAACTTGCCGGCGCAGGGTGAGTCGCCATTGGTCAGCTCCGGCCAGAGCGATCCAAAGGGCGAATCGAAAGTTTGGTAGCCTTGACCTGCGGCGATGCGCGTCGCAGGGCGGCCGAGAGGACTTTGATGAAGACTCCACGGCGCGGCCTGATTGCTGATCGTGAGCGCGCAGGTCACACGCAGGAAAGCCTGGCTGCCGCACTCGGCGTTGACGTGAAGACCGTCCGCAACTGGGAGAACGGAACCTACAAACCCAGAACTCCCGATCTCCATCGGCGCCTCGCGAGTGAATTGCGCATCACTCGCCGCCAGCTCACCCTTCGCCTCGACCCTTCCGCCGCCAACGTGTCCGCCTCATCCGATCAACATCACGACGATGAACGATCAGGTAGCGGACCTCTGGTCCAGGATCGAACCGCTGACGCTGACGGGCTGATACGCACTCGTGAGAGCCTCGCAGACTCGCGGGAGGACACGTCCTGGCCGGCGGTCGGTGCCCTGAGTCTGGTGCACAACGATATTCCGCAGCTTCGTCGGGTTCTGGACACACGGGACCAGCCTGTGGACGGCCCTATTCGCCCGCTGCACGAGCTGACGCTCGCCGTTCGTGCAGTAGTCGGGCTGAGGCTGCAATCGGACTATGCCGTTCTGGCTGCTGCCGTCGTTGACCTGCTCCCGGAACTGCACAGGGCCGTCCTCACGGCGCCGTCTGGGCTTGAGGCGGAATATGCCGGCCTGCTTGCTCGTGTCTATCGGGCCGCTGACGCGATCGCGGACAAGCACGGGTACTACGACCTCTCGGCGCGGATTATCGATTTGATGAAGGATGCGGCGCAGCTGTCCGGAGATGACCTTCTCGTCGGCAGCGCCGCATATGTGCGGGGCGAAGTCTTCTTCGCATCCGAGGATCTGGAAGCTGGCAGGCTGATGCTGACGACTGCCGCCGACAGGATCGACGTCAATGCCTCCGAGACCGCAGCGGCGACGTACGGGACGTTGCACATGAGGGCGGCCGTGATGGCCGCGCGGGCGGGACGCGCACTTCGAGCGCGTGACCACATCGAGGAGGCACAGCAGGCAGCGCGGCAGGTCGACGAGGGTGTCCACCTGGGAACAGCGTTCGGGCCACCGTCAGTACGTATCCATTGGCTGGCGCTCTCGGTGGAACTTGGCGACGTCGGCGCCGCATTGCGCCTCGCTAGCGGCTGGGCGCCGCCGACCAGGATGCCAGCCGAGCGCCGCTCGCACTTCTACATCGATCTGGGACGCGCGTTTCACCTGGCTGATCAGCCCGCGCGGGTGTTGAGCGCGTTCAGGGAGGCCAAGCGCATCGCTCCCGAGCACGTTCGTGAGCATCCGCAGGTCATCGAGGTGATCGACCACCTTGAGCTCACAACGCGCGGTGACTTGCGTGACGCCTTCAGCGATTTCGCAGCCACCCTGGCCAAGCCGCAAGGCCGAAGCTCCTTCGGGCCGTAGTCACGACGCGAGCAGACCAGGAAGGTCTGCGAGCGAGTCGATCACCCAGTCCGCGTTCTCGCGCACGACCGGGTCATCCGCCCACAAGTATCCGAGCGGGCCTCGGCGGATCAGCGCACATCGCAAGCCAGCCGAGCGGGCGGGCACGATGTCGTTGTCCCGATGATCCCCGACGTAAAGGATCTCGTGCGGGCCCCCAGGAGCAAACTCGATCACTTTGCGGAAGAACCCGGCATCCGGTTTCGCGACACCCCACTCCCCGGACGTGGCGATGACGTCGACGGGCAAGGCGAGCCGTCGGAGCAACCCGGCGGCATTGTCCGTCTGGTTGCCGGCGATCCCGAGCCAATAGCCCGCCGCCTTCAGGACTTCGAGCGCATGCCGTACGTCGGGATAGAGATCCGACTCCTCGATCCGTTCGCCAACCCCAGCCTCCTCCCGAAGCCGACGCTCGGCGACCAGATCAAAGCCGGGGCGAATGAGCTGAAACGCTTCTGCGTTGTTGCGACCAGCCGCGGTAACCGCGCCGACGAGACCGGACAGCGTGTTCAAGGGCACGCCGAGCCGATCGGCCCACGCTCCCCACTCCCGGTCGTCTTTGATCAAGGTTTCGCCGACGTCGAACACCACGGAGCGGATCACGAAGCGTCTACCCTTTCTCTCCTGGTCCACAGGCGACTACCTGGCCTGCCATGTGCCGTCTACGCGCCCGAAGCAAGCCTCGCAATACCGGCCTACACCGTGGACCTGACCCTATCGGGCGCACCCAGACGTCCAGAAGGCGGAACACGTTGACGGCTTGCCGCAGGGCGATCAGGCACGCTCAATAGACAGCGATCCGGGTCTGTACACCGAATGGGTGACCCGCCCAGAATTTACTGATTACGCAACGTTGTTTCCGCTGGTCAATATATCTGACCTTCCGGTTGCTTCCGGTCACCGCCCGGTTGACCTTCCTGGTCGCCACACCACCTCGTCATGAAGATCACCCCATCACATTTTCGAGGGGTTGATGCACGTGGCTTCCGGTGCCGCCGTTCCGCGGTTGATTCCGTCAGAGCACCTGGCTCATCACGAGGATTACAGCCGTGCGCGGTTTATCGACGCGCTGGTGGGCGGTAAGGACCACTACGAACTGGACCGGGAGCTAGCGGGCAAGGTCCGCCGGGCCCTTCCCGATGGGGCCGATGCCGCGGGTCGCTTGTTCGTGGAGGATCGCCGCTTTCAGCTGCGGGTCTGCGAGATGATGCTCCGGCGCACGCCGGTGACGACGTTCGTGGTCTGCGGAGCCGATCAATGGTCCGTGGACGGAGATCCGCTGCACGACCGTATTCACCGAACGCGCCCCGATGCTGCCGTGATCTATGCCGAGCCGGAACCCGTCATCCTTGCCCACGCACTCGGTGTCTACGACACGGCCATCAACGCACGCTCGTCCATGGTCCGTGTCGTCGAGGCCGACATCTACGATCCCGGTTTTCTCCGCGAACTCTATGAGACGCCGCACGTTCCGCTCTATTCCGGGGAACCCATAGCGGTTCTGCACTGCGCCACTCTGCCGTTCGCACCCGCCAGGGAGGAAGGGACCACGGCGGACATCACCACTGGGCTGATCGACACGCTCCCGGACGGTTCGTTCCTCGCGCTCACGCATCTGTGCGCACCCGAGGAACCCCACCGAGCCAAGGCGGCACAGCGGGCAGGCGAAGAACTCGCGGCGCAAGGCCTCGGGACACGCCCTTTCCTGCCGCGAAAAGACATCGAGGCGCTGTTCGGCGACCTCGAACTGTTCGTTCCCAACGCACTGACACAAAGTCGGGAACCTGTTCCGTGCTCGGAGTGGTATCCACCCGGCCCGTTCCGCGAGCGCTACGCCATCGATCAGTTCAACCTCGCGGGCCTCGCCCGCAAAGGAAAACCCACGCCGATCGCCTAGCCATCCACATCACTGGGAGGGCTGCCCCGGCCAGCCTTCTCGCCCCCAGGGGAGAACACAGTGCCTGAACCATCGCATTCCACGACGACTGTGGACGCGAGACCGACGTTTCTTCCGGCGCTGGTGCTGTCCGCGACCGAGGAGTATCACCGCGATCACGTGGTCCCGCGTCAGATTCATCGAGACAGATCAGCGGTAGCGCGCGGTCTTGTCGCCGAGCTCGTCCTCGGCGGCGCGGTGAGCGTCCGCAGTGGACGTGTCGAGGTTCTCGACCCTGCGGCGGTCGAGTGTCTGGCCGCGCCGTGTGGTCGCGCGATCCTCGCGACCCTGTCTCGAGATCTCGGTGTCGAGGACATGCTCGCTGCGATCGAGGGACCGGCGTACACGGTCGCGTGGACGGCGGTGCAGCGGGGGCATGCCGCACGCAAGGGTCTCTTCCGGGGCTGGGTCCTGAAGAGTCCGGAGTTCACGTTTTTCTGGCATCGCATGCTCGCCGCCGCTCACCAGGGCGGCACCCCGGACGACGGCCGGGCCGCTGCGCTCTGGACGATTCTGGACGAGGCGGGCCTGCACCGCGACCAGCTGGACAAGCCGGGGTTGCAACCGCGCAGCCCATGCCCGGAGTCGCTGACCGGCCTGCTCCTGCGCGGCGACGCGCCCCACCACCGGGCGTCGTCGCGACGGCGCCTGCGCCGCTGACCCGGCGCCGCATTCGTCATCCCCTGATCCCGGAGAACTCCCGATGAGACCTACTCTCCTTCGTCACAGGCTCGCCCGCACCGGCATCCGTGCCACAGTCACTGCCGCTCTGCTCGCCGCCACGGCCGGTTGCGGGCTCCTCGGCGGCGATCAGCCCGCTCCTGGTCCGGGTATTCCGGTCAAGGTCGCCGCGCTGGCGCTGGCGGATGTGGCACCGCTGCACATCGCGATCGACCACGGGCTTTTCGCCCAGCGGGGCATCGCGGTCACGCTGGTCCCGGCCGCGAGCGGGCAGGACGCGATCACCAAACTCCACAGCGGTGACGCCGACATCGCCTACGCGGGCGACATCGCCGCCGTCAACGCCGTCAACGGCGGTCTCCCGCTCAAGATCGTCGCCGAGGCCGCCGTCGCCGGCAAGAAAACCATGAGAGTCCTCGCCCGCACGGACGGACCGGTGCAATCGGTCACGGACCTGGCCGGGAAGAAACTCGGCCGCAACGCCGAAGGCGGCGTGAGTGACACGCTGACCAAATCGCTGATGGCCGACCACGGCGCCGACCCGACATCGGTGACCTGGGCCAACCTGGAATTCGGGGCCATGGCGGCCGCGGTGCTGCGGGACGACATCGCGGCCGCGTTGTTCCCCGAGCCGTTCGCGACCGCGGCGGAGAAACAGGGGCTGCGCCCGATCGCGGATCCGGCGACCGGCTCCGCGCAGGACTTCCCGATCGGGCTGTATGGCGCCATCGACAAGTTCGCCGCCGCCAACCCGGCGGCGATCACCGGTTTCCAGCTCGCCATGCGCGACGCGGCGGCAGCGGCGATGGCGAACCGGAAGCTGGTCGAGGACACCGCGGTCAAGCACCTGAAAGGGATCGACGCCGACACAGCCGCCCTGATGGCGCTGCCGGTGTACCGCAGCGACCCGATCATGACCGAGCTGCAGCGTGTCCCGGACCTGATGCGCCGCTACGGCGTCATCGACCGGCCGATCCGGATGGCCGACCTGATCATCGCGCCGCCACCGAACCAGTAGTCACGGCCCCTCGCTTGCTGAACGGCAGTGTGCTGTCCCCACGTCGGCCTGCCCCTATCCCGCGAACACGAGAGTGCACAACGATGACTGACCACCCCAGCACCCCAGGCACCACGCTGGTGTCCGATCACGGCGATCCGCACTGGATCGCGACCCGCGCCCGCGTTCGGGCCGCACTCGGCGGCCGCACCGGCGACCCGAGCGCCCACGCGGCCGCGGAACGGATCCGCGCCTGCATGCCTGCTTTCGCCGCGGCGCTCGAGGCCGAGCACGACGTCCGGGACCGTGTCCTCGCCCAGGCCTACGAAGCCGGGTTCCGGCACTACGTCGTCCTCGACCCCGACCTCCCGCCGTGGACGCCCGTGCACCAGCGGCTCCCGGCCGGTTCCGGCTGCCGCGTGCTGTACCTGCTCGACGACGACGAGCCCGCCGTCCGGTCGTGGATGGTCAGGTCGTTCCAGGGCGACACGAACGTGCGGTGGAGGTCGTCGTATCCCGACATCGCGTCGTGCCTGCGTGTCGCCGGTCTCACCGGCGATATCACCCTCGCCAAACCCGTCTGTGTCCTGCTCTCCCCCGCGCTCCAGCACACCCAGGACCCGCGCGCTCTGCTCGCCGGGCTCTGGCACGTCCTGCCGGCCGGTAGCTGGGTGTCGGTCACCCAGCTACCGGCCGGGGAACCGGCCCCGACCGCGGATGCAGGACTTTCTCCCGCCCAGATCCAGTTCCGGAACAGCGTCCGGTCGCCGCTGGTCCTGCGCAGCGCCTCCGAGCTGGTGGAGCTCTTCACCGATCCCCACGAATGGCACCTGGAGCAGTGCGGCGGTGTCGAGCTCCGGGCCGAGAACCCAGCCCCGCCAGGGGATGTTGCGCCACCGTCCACAGTGCACGCGGTGTCGGAGCTGCTCACGCTGACCGCCCGCCGCCCAGGCAGCGCGGCACCGGTTCCGCCGAACGCAACCACACCGCACACGGAAGGGCCCGGCCATGACGACATCGCCTGACCCGCATTCCCTGACACCACACGGGACCGTGCCCGATCAGGAAGCAGAGACCAACCACCCGACCGTCGCCCGCGTCAACGGAGTCCTTCTCGACAAGGCATTCGAGGAGCACACGGAGATGGGTATCTACCAGGCCGACCTGCACCTGGCCCGCCACATCGACAACGACGTGCCCGGCTATCGCCAGGCCCTGGTCGCGCAACGGCAGTTCCTCACCAAGGCCATCGCCTTCGCGGCCACCGAACGACAGATCAGCCAGTTCGTCGTCCTGCGCGCGGGGCTGCCGCTCGGCGTCGCCGAGGAGACCGAGCACACCCTGGTCCGGGGCCACGTCGCCGACCCCACCACGGTGCTGGTGGCCCGCGAAACCTTCCCGTCCGCTCATCAGGGCATCGTGCTGGAGAAGCAGGGACAGAAGCGAGCGGCGGCCGTGCATGCCGCGGTCCACGAGGTCCACTGGCCACTGCACGCGGTGCACGAGCCGGGGAACTGGTCGCTGGACCTCGGGACCCCGTTGGGGCTCACGATGGCCGGCGACCCGTCGCACTGGCCCGGCGACGTCTACGAGCTGCTCCGCGCCTACCACCGCGCCCTCGCCCCCGGCAGTATGGTCGCGGTCAGCGCCCTCGGCCCCGCCCCCGCGGGGACCCCGGCGGCCGCCGCGCTCGAGGCCCTGGCCCGGCATCTGCGTAAGACACCCGAGCCAGAACTCACGCTGCGAGACCGCGCGGAGATCGAGGACTGGTTCACCGGACCAGGCTGGAAACTCCACGATCCTGGCGTGGCCCCGGTGTCGCACTGGGCCGAGCCGCCACCCGAAGGGCTCACGGGGCCGGAGCTTCCGGTGTGGTGCGCGATCGCAACGACCGCGTCGTGACGACCACGACCGCGGCCGTGCCGGGCGCCGCCCACCACACGTCGGAACGGGTCGTTCCGCTGGCGGATCTCGTCGACAAGGCCGCCGTCAAGGTGTCCGAGGTGCGGGCGACCAGGGTCGACGACGGCCTGGTGCTCGATCGCGAGGACGCGGGACCACTGTTGTCCGATGCCCTCGGCCGGCACATCGTGCACCGCTGCTCGCCTACGGAGCATTGGTTCGTCGACGTCCAGGCAGGTACGGCGGTCCGGCTGGTGGTTGACCGCTCCGACCCCGGCCACCCGGTGGCCTACATGGCCCAGTCCCCCAGCCCCGGTAGCGAGCCGGACCTCTACCGGCAGCTCGTCGACGCCGCCCGATCCGGCGCGGCCCCGGCCGCAACTGAGTCCACCGCCCGGCACGACAGGCCACCGCATGCGGGGCCCAAAGCCGTCGCGTCCTGACAGGGACTCCAGCTGGACCGCGACAGGTGCGGCGAACGTCGCGCTCGGCCGTCGATGTCGCCGCACACCGCCACCGGTGTTACCGGTGGCCCACAGTCGCGCTCGCGCATTCGCGCGAGCGTCGGAAAGTACTGGCACAGAAGGGAAACAGTGAAGAACACGACAAGACCCCGCCGCCGTGGCGGGTTGCGCGTCGCCGTGGCCGCCCTGGCGGCGTTCGTCGCCACCGGGCTTGGTGGCGCGCCGGTCGCTGCCGCCGACGGCGGGATCCACGGCGCGGCCCCGGCCGTAGCCGCCAGCACCACCAGCCCGGCCGCGGTCGACCCCGGAGGCGACGATGTGTCGCCGATGATCGTCGGCGGCGAACGGGCACGGGAGGCCTACGCCGGCGCCGGGTCGATCCAGCTGCTCAAGAACGGCGTGAAGGATTGGCACACCTGCAACGGTGCGCTGATCGCCCCGAGTTTCGTGCTCACCGTGGGACATTGCCTGTCCGTGATGCCTCCCGCGCCGCAACGTGCGGACAAGGCAGGCGAACTGGCATGGCAGGCGTTCAAACAGGCACCGCCCCCGCAGCGGGCCGGAGTCGGCACGACAGCCGATCCGCAGGATCCCTCGCAGTACACGCTGCGGATCGGGTCCACCAACCGGCACCAAGGTGGCGCCGTCCGCAAGGTCGCGTCGATCTCGCTCCCGAAATACTGGGAATGGGGCACGCCGGGCGAGGACGGCTACGTCTGGGACCTGGCCCTGATCCAGCTGGACCACCCGGTCCCCGGCTGGCTGGTCAAGCCCGCGAAACTCGCCTATCCCAAGGCGGGCAAGCAGACCCGGATCATCGGGTGGGGCGTGACCGACCCGGATCCGTCCCACTGGGGTGCACCGGCACCCCGCTGGTTGCGGCAGCTCGACGTCCCGATCTCCCCGAAGGACGACTGCGCCAAGGCCGGGATCGGGCGCGGCGAGGTCTGTCTGGGCACCGCCCCGAACGGCGGCACCGCGTGCGCCGGGGACAGTGGCGGTGGCGCGCTGCAGCGGTACGGGCGGGACTGGGTCCTGATCGGGCTCGGGTCGCGCTCGCTCACGCAGGCCTGCGTCGCCTCGACGATCTACACGCAGGTCGCGGAACCGCGATTCCTGCTGTGGATCGTCCGCACCATGCACGAGCGTGATGCGCAGACGCGGGTCACGCAGGCGGATCTGATGTTGGCGGGCTAATAGATGGACGGATCGGTGACCGTCCTTTCCGGACCGTCACCGTTCCGTCTCCCTCGCTCCTTCACCAAGAACCCGCCCGCGGCTCTGCGGGACACGCGGTCGCTGGCCGCGTTCTCGTGACCTCGATTCGACATTCGACGTATCAAAGGATCCTTGTTGTACTCGCTTTTCCGGAAGGCCACCGCCGACAACGCCGCCGCCCGCGAACCCGGACTGAACCGGCCGGACACCGTCGCGACAGCGGGAGATCGGTCATGATCCCGGCCACCCCGCGGTGGCGGGGCGAGCAGGTGTCACATTGGGGCGGCCCCTGCCCGCGCCCGCTCAACTGCTGCAAAGGGCTCCACACCCCCGTTCAGCGCGCCAACAACCAGAAGCACTGGGGTTCGCTCCCGGCCCCGTGTGAACAACGCCCGCACCCCGCCAGGGTCGACGACGCGTTCCGCAACGGCACGCTCGCCTCCCCGCAAGACCGGTGGCTGGCCGCTGAGCTGTCGCGTATCTCCCCTGCCGCGGCCGTGGCGGTCAAGGAACGGGACCGCTTCACCACGCGTGTCGTCGAGGACGCGCTCGCCGGGGGGATCACGCAGTTCCTGGACCTGGGTTGCGGGCTCGCCGACAGCAGCGCCGCCTACAGCGCGCTGGCCGGCACGCGGTCCGCGGGCGGCACGCTCAGCCTGGTGCTGGTCGACAACGATGCCGAAGTACTCGACCGCAACCGTGCCTGGCTCGACCGGTCCCCTCGCCGCGATCACCTGTCGGCGCACGCGGTGCGCGGGAACTGTTTCGCGGTCGCCACGATGCTCAACGATCTCGGCAATGCGGGGATCCTCGACCTCGATCGCCCGGTCTGTGACCTGCTGACAGATCGCCCAGATCCTGCCGCGCCTGCGTCACCAAGACGCCACGTGCCTCACCCGCCACTTGTCCTGTGCACCGTAGAAAGTGATCCATCGTGTCTTCGTTCCTCTCGTCCGGCGAACCGTCCGCTTCCGCCACGGGATCGTCGGCGCAGAGCCGTGAACTCGGCGCCGCGCTGCGCGGCGTCCTGCGGCGTTCGGGCCGCACGAAATCAAGAATCGCGGAGACTCTCGGCTGGACCGTGGGAAGACCCGGCCGCTTGATCAACGGGCACATCGCCGCGACCAGGCTGGACGTGGGGAAGTTTCTGCTCGCCGCCAACGCGAGCACCCACGAGATCGGCCGGCTGTCCACCTTGGCCGGTCTGTCCCCACGGGCGCACAGCGTCCAGGCCCATCCGGCCGACGTGCCCGACATGCTGCCGACACTTCGTTTCCTCGAGACCACCGCCGTGTCGATCACGTCCTATGACCCGCACCAGCTGCCACTGCTGCTGCAGACGACCGATTGCACCGAAACCATGCTGCGCGGCACCGAGCTCCTCACCGACGAGACCGTGACCGAAGGTGCCGCCGCACGCCAGGAACGCCAATCGGTCCTGTGCGCAGACACAGGACCGGTCATGACGTCCTACATCGGCGAGCACGTCCTGAACCAGCCGTTGCCGGGCAGGGTCGCGGCCGGACAGCGCCGCCACCTTCACACCATGGTCCAGCGCCTGCGCTGGCACGTCAGAATCATCCCCGCTACCGCGCCGGTCACCGCCTGGCCAGGCTTCGCCCTGTTCCAGGACGACCACGGCAACGAGGTCATCACCGTCCGCACCCCGACCGCGCAGCTGGTCCTCGACGACCCCGGCAATCTCGCGACCTACCGGCAGGCCATCGCCCAGCTGGCGGCCGCCGCCCTGCCGGACACCGAATCCACGGCCCGGCTTCTCGCCCCGGACACCTTCAACCGGGTGGCGCCATGCCGATCGTGACCGCTGTGGCCGATCGCCCGGACCGCCATACCGGCCCGGTGCACCAGGCGCCCTCACCCACGCTGGCCGACGACACACCGTCACCGTGCGCGCCGAACACCCCCTCGACCGCGGGATCACCAGGTCCAAGACCCGGGTTCGGGACCGCCCTGCACTACCACCGGCTACACAGCCCTCACCTCCCACGCCTGGCGCCGCGCCCGCGCCCCCGGCCCGCCGCCACGGACGAGCACGAACCCGAAGGAGATACCGCATGAACGAACCCGATCAGCCCCGCGCTACCCCGCCCGGAGCCCGCCGGTACCGCGGGCCCCGGCTGCGGCCTCCCGCGACCGGGGCCAGACGTGCGCTGGCTCCTCGCCGGGCGAATCGTCCCGTCCGCCGCCGCGGTACACGAACGGTCGTGCCACGCTCCGACCTCGCCACACACCGGAACCTCTGCGGCGGCCAGCAGGACCCGAGTCTCATCGCGGACATGGCGTGGTGGGGCGGCACGATCGCCATCGGTACCGGCCTCGCGATCTGGAGCGGCAGGTTCTACCAGCCGATGCCGGCGTTGGTCGGGTTGGTCGCGTCGGCGGGAGTCGCCGGGGCCGTCCTGGGTCGGCTGGTGGGCTCGACGTTCCACCGCCGCCCATGGATCCGAGGAAGCGCCCTCGTGATCCCGCTGGTAGCCGCAGTCGTGTTGTTCGATGCCGGCACGCCCGCGGACACCGGTTTCGTCCCGGACACCTGGGCCGGGATCCGGGACTACCGCGGCGGGTGCCTGTCGGGAACCGAATACACCGCCCCCGGCTCCGCGCTCAGTATCACCACCGACACCGTGACCATCACCGGATCCCTGGGCGGGCGACTGCAGTTCACCAGAACCGGCCAGCAATGGCCGTCCCCGGCCCGCGCCGAGATCTGGGGCTCCGGCATCACTCCCGCCGACCGCCCGACACGCCTCGCCCTGGCCGCCGTCGGCTGCCCCTGACGCCGGCGGCAGTCCCCTGCCGTGACCGTCGGGTCTCCGGCGCCGCGTTCATGATCCCTGCGACACCATCAAGGACCTACTGTGCTCCACACTCGCCGCAACGCTGTCCTCGCCAGCACGTCCGCTCGGCACCGCAAGGCTTCCTCGGACTTGCCTGCCCGTCAGCCTGAACCGGCCGGCACCGTCTGCTGGGACCGGGCACGGCGCACTCCTGCTGGTCCCCGGCGCTCGAGACGGGTGACGACCACGCCGGTGACATCACCGCGATGTCAGGAAGCCCCGCGTGACGCCCGCAACGCCGGGGTCGTCACCGGTACCTGTTCCACACGCCGTCGACGCGCCCCAGGGTGCCTGCGGCCGCGCCGTGCTGCACACCACGAGTGGGAGGCGCGCGGCGCAACGGCGATGGAACCCGCCGCCGCGGCGCTGTCGTTGTCATCCGCGGACCGCGCAGATCGAGAACGCCCTCCGCGACGGTGAGCCCGCTGAGCCCGGCGCCCGCCGGATCGCTGACGAGCAGACCCGCACCGCCCCCTGCACCGCGCAGGCGTTGCGGACACGGAACACGTTCACCACACGGGTCGTCAGCGACGCACTAGCGCACGGGATCGACCGGGGATCCGGCTACCCCGCCACCAACGCGGCCCACGCGCTGGTCACCAGCACGGACCACGTTCCCGCGCCCAAGCTCGACGAACCCGCAGAGGCGGGCGCGGCACTCCACCCCGGACAACCGGGAACGACACCACGAAAACTGCCACAGAAGGACGTGACACTGTCCATGACAGACCACGAGAAAACCCCGGCGCGGGTGAGTTTTCCTGACCTCGACGCCGGACAGTATGTACCGCTGGGCGCCCTGGTAGCACGGGTCCGGAACATGCGCGGCTTATCGCAAGTCGCGGTGCAACAACGTGCGGGCATGAAGGCATCGACACTGTCGAAGATCGAGCGCGGCGATAACGGAATCAACGGCGTAGCCAGCATCATCAAGCTGGCTGACGCGCTACGAATACCGCGCGAGCAGCTGTTCGAATGGGCCGTCCGCTACATCGAAAACCGAAACCGCCACGACACCCGCCGCACTCCCCGCTGACGGTAGACATGACCACGGACCAGTTCCTGCTTCCCCACAGACCACTGTGGACACTCAAGGTGCGGAGTAATGTGGTGCACGCCACCGTGACCTGGTTTCCCGGCACCGCGCTCATCGAGGCGATGCCCACGGCCAGGCGCGAGAGGAGTTCGCGGAAGCGGCCTGTGCTGGGGTGCCTGGGAAACACCGGCACAGCGACCTTGGCCGGGGTATTCAGCACCGGGGTCCCAGGCAGTCCGAACCACCGGCACGCGAGCTCCCGAGACAAGCCGATCAGATGACCGTGGTCGACACGCTGATCGTTGCCGTCATTGTGCTTCTGGCCGTCTGTGTCGTCGCTGTCGTGATCGTCGCCGGAATCCTCGTCTGGTACATCGCTGATGCCGAGCGTCGTTCACAACGCACCTTCACCCGGATTCATGACCAGGCCCCGATACCGCAGCAGCGCCCGCTCGGCACCGACCCGCACCAGGCACGTCGACCGTCCAATCCGCTCTAACGCGCAACGCCTATCACGAACCCGGCCACTGATTCCCGACCACGAAAGGATCGCTGATCATGCTCAACCTGCCTCGCCGGACCGTTCGCGTCATGCTCGCCCTGCTCGCCATCACGACGACGCTCGCCACCGGTCGTGCACCGGCACTCTCCCCTGATCACCAGCGATCCACTGACCAAGGCGACCACGCGCCGCCAGCATGCTGAGGACCGAACGCCGCGCCCGCTACGGGCAGATTGGCTTGTCACCGAGGCGCGCCACACGTGCGGCGGCGCTCTCCTCGTCCGCGGCTGGTCGAGCTGATCTGCCGCGACGCAAACCCAAGTATCCAACCAAGATAGGAGATTTCGTCACGTGACCAGTACAGCCCAGCACCTGAAAATGGGTGCAGGAAACGTCATTCCAAGCGTCATTCCGCGTGCCGATCTGTTCGGCAACCCTGAGCACACAACGCCGTCGATTTCGCCGGATGGCCGGTGGCTGGCCTGGGTCGCCCCGCACGAGGGCGTGCTCAACCTGTGGGTGCGGCCAGTCGACACCGACGACGACGCCCGGCCACTCACCGCCGACCGCGACCGAGGCATCCGCGAGTGCACGTGGGCGCCGGACAGCGACCACCTCCTCTACCCGCGGGATCAGGGCGGCGACGAAAACTCGCACCTCTACGCCGTGTCAGTGGCCAGCGGCGATGTCCGGGACCTGACACCGTTCGACGGTGTCAAAGCAGTAGTGATTGCCCAGGACCTCCAGATCACCGAACGTGTGCTGGTCGGACTCAACAAGGCCAATCCCCACCTGCACGATGTCTACGAGCTGCACGTGGCGACCGGCGAACTGGTCAAGGTCCTCGACAACCCTGGGTTTCTCGGGTTCGTGGCCGACAGCCAGCTGAATCTGCGGGCCGGCGTCCGGCCGAACCAGGATGGCGGCCGGACGATCATGGTGCGCGAGGCCGGCGGCGAGTGGCGTCCCGTGCTGACGGTTGACCCGATCGACGCTCTGAGCACCGTGCCGCTCGGGTTCGACGGAGACGGTCTCCGGCTGCTCGTGATGACGTCAGCGGACGTCAACGCCACGCGGTTGGTCTGGATCGACGTGGACTCCGGCGAGCACGAGGTCGTCGCCGAAGACCCGACCTACGACGTCGAGTCGGTCCTCACCGACGCCGCGACAAAGCTGCCGCTCATGGCGTCATTCCAGCGTGACCGCCTGCACACGCAAGCCCTTGACCCCGAGATCAAGCGCGACCTGGACACGCTGGCCGCTCTCGATGACGGAGACCTTCACGTCGTCTCGGCTGACCGCGCGAACGCCACCTGGGTCGTGTCCTATATCCATGCCGACGGACCGACCGCCAGCTACGTGTACGACCGGGCCACCGGCCGGGCACGGTTTCTGTTCCATGACCACCCCCGTCTCGCCGGCAGGCTGCAGGAGGTCAAGCCGTTTCGCTTCACCGCTCGCGATGGGCTGGAGGTCCACGGGTACCTGACGTTCCCGGCCGGGATCCCCGAGAAGCCGCTGCCGACCGTGCTCCTGGTGCACGGAGGACCGGGGGCGCGGGACACGTGGCGGCTGAACCCGGAAGTCCAGTGGCTGGCCGATCGTGGCTACCTCTGCATTCAGGTTAATTTCCGTGGCTCGACCGGCTACGGCAAGGCGTTCACCGCCGCCGGTAACCGCGAATGGGGCGGCAAGATGCACACCGACCTCCTGGACGCCATCGCGTTCGCCGTGGAGTCCGGGTATGCGGACCCGGACCGGATCGGCATCTACGGCGCCTCCTACGGTGGATACGCGGCCCTGGCCGGCGCGGCCTTCAGCCCCGGCGTGTTTCGCTGCGCCATCTCCCTGTGCGGGCCGAGCAACATCGAGACCCTCCTGCGTGCGATACCCCCGTACTGGACCCCGATGATCGCCGAGATGTACAGGACGGTGGGCAACCCGGACACCGAGCCCGACCGCCTGCGGAAGCGATCGCCATTCTGGCACGTCAACGACATCACGATCCCGTTGTTGATCGTGCAGGGCGCCAACGACCCCAGGGTCCCGCAAGCCGAGAGCGACCAGATCGTCGCCGCGCTGCGGGGCAAGGGCCTACCTCCCGAGTACCTGCTGTTCGACGACGAAGGCCATGGGCTGGCGAGACCCGGAAACAGGATGAGGTTCTACGCCAGGGCGGAGCGGTTCCTGGCCGAGCACCTCGACGGCCAGTACGAACCCGAATCTGCTTAGTCCCGTGCGGCGGTGCATACAGTCCCGGATCGATGCGGGGCCGTATGCCCGCTTCGGCACCGGGCCCGGCAGGTGCACCAGCCCTGCCTCGCTCCGCAGTCACCGATCCATACTCCCGCGGCACGGCACGGCACGTCGGGGATTCCCGGCTCAGGACCGCACTACCGGACGACCACATGTACACCACCGAACGAAAGTGCAAAAGCCAGCATGGACGACGCCGACCACAATGGGCATTCGACCCCACAGGGGCACGCCGCGCGTGAGGCGGCACGCGCATTCGACCGGCAGCTGATCGGCACCGCCACCACAGCCGGGTTGGCGGCGCTCGCCGCACTCCTGAACGGACTGATCGCGCGCCTGTGCGGGGTGATCGCCGTGACGCACCTGACGGTATGGACGCTGATTCCCTTGACGCTGTTGCTCGTGACCGACTGCGTGCTCCTCGCGCGGGGTGCCGCACGATCCCCCCAGTTGTGGTTTGTCGGCGCTGTATGGAATTGCGTCACCGACGGCCGCAGACCCTTTCAGCTCGACGCGGTCGTCCGGCAGGATGCGCTAACGACGAATCAGGCACGGACACCGTGGTGGTGGCTCGCCTGGATCGTTCATAGTGGGTACGCGGCGTGCGGCGGCCTCGTCATGGCCAGCTGGGTGTCGTATGCGACCGGGGCCTGCCTGTTCGTGGTGATGATCGCGCTCCGGGCCTGGATACACCACGTTCTCGACAAGCAGAAAGCTGCCGCACTGTCGACCCTGGCGTTCATGGGCTGGATGTCAAAGCCCAGCACCCCCGGAACTTGATGACCGATCGGCGCTGCCGTATGCCGGAGCGCCGAAGGTGACCGGTCCACTGCCCGCGTCGGTTCTCGCGGGTGATCCGTGCACGGATGCCCGCGGCGACCAGCACCTACCCCGCACAGACCGTCGTAGCCCGCCCACGGCCAGGAGTGGAGCTCCGCACCCGAGCCCCGGCGACGGCGGCCCCGCCACCTTTCTCCGGCCCGCCGGACACAGCAAACCTTCGCCTGCACCACAACGGAACCTTCCCGCCGGTGATCCCATCTCCGAATCACCGGCCACGCCTGAATGGACAAACACTCATGGCCAACGCGCGACCGGCCGGACACTCGCTCGACGCGGACAAACGGCTCCTCGACCGGCTCCTCGACCACCTCGTCATCGAACCCAGCGGGTCCCTCCTCGCTGTCGGCCGCGGCCAGCTCGCGCAACAGGTCGCCCGCCGCGCCCGTCACGCCAGCCGGACCGCCGCTGACGTCGGCGGTGCGGGCGGCAGGGTGGGCAAAGACCGCCCTCCCTACGACCGGATCGTGGTCACCACGCAGCGCTGGGACCTCTCGCCTGAATGGAGGCCGCAACTCGCCGCCGAGGGGTTGCTCGACGTCGCGCTCCGGCTTCGGGGCGCCACCCATTTCCTCCGCTTCGAACGCGACGGGAGGTACCTGTCCGCGCGCGGGAGCCGCCTCTACCTCGCCGCAGGCGAGCGGGGCGGACGCCGGCACCCCGGCGAGCGCAGCGTCGCCTTCGACCTCGCCGGAGAGCGGCCCGTGCTCACGTGGGACCGGGACCAGCCGATCGACCCGGCCGGGCTCGGCCAGGACCTCGACCGGTTCCCCGGCGCCCGCCTGTGGACCGAGGTCACCGCCGGGGAAAGCGACGACCTCGCCGGTCTGTGGCTGATCCTGGCCGCCAGCCATCTCGGGGCCTGCGGGCTCTCCGGCGGCACAGGCGCCCGGATAGCGTCCCTCGCGACCCCGGCGGGAACCCCTGCACTCGTCGACGGGACCACCATCGCCTACCTGACGCGGCGCGTGCCGCAGTCCGGGGCATCCCTCGACAGCGGCCGAACCGAACTCGGCGTGGCCGCATATGGCCCCGGCGCCGGCAGGCTCAGCGCCCGTTTCGCCGACTGCATCAGGCAATGGTCGATGACCGGGGACAAGGCCACACGGATCGTGGCCTCACCTGTCCTCGGCTACCCGCGCTCCCATGCTCTGGACCGGCACACGATGCAGGTCCAGCGCTACCGCACCCGCTTCGTGATCACGGCAGAGGACCGCACTGCCCCCAGAATCCGGCCTACCACGGGTGACACGCGCCGCCCTTGATCAGCCCGCGGCAGCGCACCAGCCGACAAGAAAGGAATCGTCCTTGACACACAACTTCCGATCTGAGCATGGGCAGCGATCGGTGATCGTCGACGGCGTCACACCCGCCGACGCGCTCCGCAAGGCTGCGGCGTGGCTCGATCATCCCGACCAAACCGACATCGACCTGTGGCACGCCGGATTCCTGCGCACCCGCGAGCCCTGCTCGGACCATGTCGACGAGCCTTGTGACGACGACTGCCCGAGCCTGACCCGCGCGTCGTTCTCCGTCTACTACCAGCGCGACCCCGGCGAGGACGCGTGATCGCGCTGCAGCGCAGCGACCTGGAGGCTGTCAGCGCGGCAGGTGTTTTCGACCGGGCCGCCGGAGGGAGCTTCAATCTCGGCATCGACCGCGTGTTCGGCGAGCGGGCGGACCAGGCATTTCCGCTGTGGCGGGTCGCGGCGGCCACCCTGTCCTTCGCGGCCGGCGTCCGCCATGACGCGATCACCGGCGGGGTCACGCAGATTCTCCACCTCGGCTGCGGAATGCCCACCGCACCCGCCTGGGAACACACCATGTTCCCAGGCGGGATCCGCGAACTGGCCGTCGACGCCGACCCCGTCGTGATCGGGATCCGACACCGGCAGGCGCAGCGAGAACGACTCCGCGGCTCGACCCCGGCCTGTATCGACATCAGGGACATCTGCACAGTCCTCGACACCGCACGGCAAGTACTCGACCTCACCCAGCCGATCCTGCTGCAAGCGACCGGGGTCCTGGACCACCTGCTCGACGACGACCGGCCCGGCGAGGTACTCGCCGCCTATCGCGGCGCACTCGCTCCAGGAAGCCATCTGGCCCTCTCCCACCTCACGCCCTACGACGACCCGGACGGTTCTGACGGGCACGCTGCACTGACCAGCCTCCTGCGGGCCTACCAGGACGCAGGCATACCGCTCACCGCCCGCGCACCGGAGGTCGTCGACAGCTGGCTCGGCCCGCTGGAGGCACGGGGCCGGCACAGAGCCGCCCCGTACCTTCACCTCGCCTCCGGCCGCATCACCGATACCGGGCGCGACACGCCGGCCTCCCGCGCTCGGCGCCGTCAACGACGACCACGACCACGACCACGACCACGACCCCAAGGCACCACGAGGACAGACGACGCATGACCGGGTCGGGCTGTGCTACTGGAACTACGCCAACGGCGGCCGCCGGGACCCAAGGCGGCGCGGGACGCCGGTGACGGGAACTACCAGTTCGACGCCTTGGCGCGCGGTATGCGACGGCGTCCGTCCTGGCCCGACATCCTCGTTATCGGCGAAGCCGAACGCTACGGCTGCGACTGCGGCGAAGGGAAATGGGATGCGGCCGCCGCCGTGCGCGAGGCCGGTAGCCCGGCCTACACCCCCGCTCCTCTGCACGCTGCCGGGGCAGTGGGGACCGTACGCGCCCGCCTTCTTCGTCAACTCACCCGAGAGGGTGTAAACGTCGCCGCGCTCATCCTCGACGCGGTCGAGGGTAAGGACCCTGTCACCGGGAAGGTCATCCGTACTCCCGCCCGGCTCCTCGACACGAAGGGCCTCGACTCCAACGGGGATGACACCTCGTTCCGTCTTCGCCTCACAGCCATCGTGTCCCCCTACCTCGCGGCGGCCGGAGCGTTCGGCGCCGTCCTCACCGGTATCGCCGCCATCGTCCGGGCCTGGAGGCACGGCGACTGAGTCACCGCGTTCGCCGATCTCCTAGGTAGAGAGCCCGGACCTTCTGGGTCCCGCCGACGCGAGCCCTTGGGGGCGCCGAGGACCGGTCCGGAGGCTCGGCGATCGGCAGTACGAAATATCTCCGTAGCCGACCGCTTCCCCGCCGAGTGCACTCCTCCGTCTGTTACCCGGAGTTGAGCGCCCGGCGGGGCCTTCCTCTTCTCGTGACGCGCTAGGACGGTTTCTTACGCCGAACTCTGGTCGCCGTCTTCGCGGGAGAGGCATCGGCGCGATCGAGTGGAGCTACCTCGTCATCGCCTGCCCGCCTTGAACGGGCCAGCCCTTTAAAGACGACCACTGCGTGGTCCCGTTGGGACTCACTAAGTTCGCAATTAAGCGTCTGCCTCGCCGCCTTGTTACGCAATCGCGTCGCTGAGACCGCCTCGTATGCGTCGGTGAAGCGGTGCAAGTTCATGATCAAAAGACCAACGACGGCGGCCCCTGGGCCATAAGCCGCCAACTTACCGAGCACGATAAAAGTCTGAGGGTCCATTCCAACTCCCTGCCGAAGTTAAGCGGGAGCCGGAGGCAGCGCACTAGGTCTGCCGCCTACATAAGCTCACCGCGGATGACGAATGACGCCGATCCGCGATTAGGCCGTGACCAGTGGATGGTCCGGGCTGCTTACGAACTGCCGAATAGCACGGTCGCGCAAGGGCGGCCGGAAACCCCATGCCCTTGCAAGAAGAGATGCCTCACGCAGGCAAGGCACCATCGCGCGCACGATCGTCACGAACATCGACAAGATGTGGACATCTCAAAGCCGAGACCTGCGGTGCTTTTTCGCACATTGGGCTCGACCGGGCGGACGCATACGAACAGTATGTACTGTGCTGCGCCGCGTGTCACCAAGCAAGTCCAGCGTCACCACCATCCCGACCGCGCTGCGGGAGCAGACGTCGATCGCCGCGGTGAGATACGGGCGCCCGATCGGCAGCCGGTGCCGCTAGTCGACCACGATCACGTCGACCGGGGTGTGGTCGATCTGGACCTGTTCGAGCAGCCCGGTGATCTCCGGTGGCGTCCCGCCGGGCCGAGCGCAGTGACCGGGCCGCGTCGGCGCCTTCGCGGGCGGTGGCCGCCGACACCGGGTCGAGCCGGGCGATCCGGCACAGCACAGTTCCGCGTGACGGTGCCGGGAATCCCCGGACACGGCATTCACGCGTGATCTCGCGCACGATCGCCTCGACCTCGTCAAGTGAGCCGAGCGCCGCCCCGGCCGCCGCTGGACTGGCCAGGCAGCAGCACAAACACCTGGCGCCGGGAGGTATCCAATTCGGCGGCCGCGTCCAGGCCCACCGTCGCATGGCCGGCCATCTGCTTGATCACCTCGGGCCGCCGCGCGGCGGCATCCCAGGTCTGCGCCGGCGCGGTCAGCACACCGCGTTCGACCACCGGACTGTCGACCATCCGACAACCCCATCACGGTCGTGCACACGAGTACGAGTCGACAGCGACCGTAGTGTGCGGGGAACTCCGGAACAGCACGAGAACCCGAAGCTCTCTGCACGCGCGGACAGCAGCCCAGCTCATCGGTGCAGGCGGGTTCGGACATTCACACTGCCTCCCCCGACGAGGACGTATTCTGAGGCGATCAGCTGAGTTGCTTGAGCCGCAGCACGCGCATGCAGCCGGCCGCGGCCGCGGCTGCGGCGAACTCGTCGCCATCGGGGACCCGTCAGCCGTGGTCGGTTCGTCCATGGCAGCTCACACGACGCGGCTCTCGATGGCGGAACGCGGCGCACCTGGGGGAACCTGCTTCCGAATTCGCGCGGAATAGGATGCGTCGTACAGACTTTCGAAGCAAGTGGCACTTATATCTATAATGGTGAAAGTTCATGCCAGTCACCCGCTTGGCGGATTACGAGCCCTGGGAATTTATCGCTACGGTATTGCGGTCAGACCGATCGGACAGGGGAGAAGTCGCGCCGACCGGCAGCCGCAAAGCGAAGTGGGGGCCACACGATTTCAGTCAATCCTTGCCATTGTTTCTTGAATTAACTGCTTCGAATCAACTTCCGATAGTCAAATGGGGCAATGCGATGCGTTCAGCTCTGCCCTGGAATCGTTTATGACGCGTGAAACGAGGGGGTTTCTGCTTCGATCTCAAGAGAAGAATCCATGCCGCACAGCAACCCCGACGAGGTGATCCAAGCAGGTAAGATGACGCCTGGACCCGACGAGGCGTACGTCCCTAACCTGTTTTCTGACTGTCATGACTGCCAGGCCTTGCGGTGAGTGGAGCAGGTGATTCCGGGTCATCTTTGGGTGATGGGCCGCGGGCGCGCCTTGACGTGAATCGAAGCGCAAAGATAAACGTCAGCCGGGTTTCATCGCGTTTCAACTTGAGCCGAACACCCGGCGGCCACTTGCCGTCCTTTTGTGACCCATCATATCTCGTTTTATTCATCCGCGCTAAATGTGCGGACTTCAGAGGAGGGGATTCAATCATGAGCATGAGACGGTTTTTCGCTGTGTGCTCGACAATCGTGGCTGCGGCCGGGCTGTGCGTTGCAGGGGCCGTGCCCGCCGGCGCTGCCGGTTCGGCGCGCGTGGTCGAGGGCGAGATGCACATCGGCCGGTTCGACGCGGCGGTCGCCGAGGCGCACGGGTACGAGATCCGGACCAGCCCGGACGGCACCCAGTACTCGGTGCGCAAAGGCGCTCCGGCCGACGCTGTCCCGATGAACGAGGTCGACGGGACCTGTGGTCGTTCCTGGGTGTGGGAGGACGGGATCGGCAACGCGTCCGTAGTCCTGAGGACTGGTTTCCACGTCCGCAGGGACGTTGTCGCCCGGAGCTGGCGCGTCCAGCTGAATGACGACGGCGGGACGAGCACCCAGCAGTTCTCGGGCGGCTCCAGTGGCCCCTACTGGGAAGAGATCCGCGTCGTCCCCGGCTTGACCAGGGGAACCGGCTACGCCGTGGTCAGGAGCAACGGCTCGAACTTCGCGATCCTGACCGACGGGGCTGTCTGCTTCTCCGGCGGCCCCTCAGCCAAAACTACAATCTACTGAACCACCCAGCGGGGCATCGCCCCGTCCTGACCACGATTGCGATACCCCGCATGGACACTGACGACAACGGGGCCCCGCAGGCGCGGGGCCCCGCCCTCACCGACTACCTCACCGGCTTCCCCGCCCCGCTCGCGGTGGCCGGCACCGGCCTCGGGCTCGGCACGATCACCAGCTGGTCCAGCCACGGAGCCGACGACCTGACCACAGCGCTGGAGGTGCTCTACGCACACGGCACCCGCCTGGCCCTGGCGATCACCACCGTCCGCTCCACCCACGGCATCGACCCACGCGGCCTGCCCATCGAGACCCCCGCGATCCAGCTGATCAACTTCCTCACCCGCGCCGCCGTCCACACCACCCCCGAGGACCCCGCCGCCCGGCTCGAGCACGACCGGAACATCCAGCACACCACCGACCAGGCCCCCCGCACCACGGTGACCGTGCTCTGCGACGGGCACCCCGTCACCGGCCAGCGCGTCACCGTGCTCGAACACGCCGTCATCGAACTGCCCTGGCACGACAAACACACCGTGCTCTGCGCCGGCCCACACGACATCCTCGACACACTCACCCTGCGCACCGCCACACCCGAGGACCTCGCCCACCTCTGACACCACCGCGCTCTCCGGCGCTTCCCGCGCTGTACGGCCGGGGTGACCACCGGGTCCACTGGGTCGGCGCCCCCAGTTAGCGCTTCGAGTGGCCGCTACGCGCCCGCCGACCTTCACCACCGCTTGGTGTCCTGCGGTGTGCCGGACGCTTATCTCGCGCCAAAGTCGATCTCGACAGCGGCGCTGTCCGTCAGCTACGACGGAACAGCCGCGACAAGCTGGGTACCCCTCGCACGGGAGGTGTTGACCGATCATGCGATGGGGACCGCAGACGAACGGTTTCGAACACAACAGTTCCTTAGAGAGGCCATGCAGCGCGATGACATGAGCCACCACCTGCTCGGCGACACCGACTAGCGCGACTTCCAACCATGCGTATCGGCCTGCGCACGTAGCTGGCGGCTGACTGAACGGCCATGTCCGAGAAGCAAGCTCGACACGTAGGTGAGGGGAAGGGACGGCATTGCCGATGAAGGAAATGCCCCTGGCCAGCAACGGTGGTCAGGGGCATTCCCGCTCGCGGATTCCAGTTACAGCTGGTCGAACTCGCCGTCCTTGGCGCTATGGATGAACGCGGCCCATTCGGTGGGGTCGAACGCGAGGATCGGGCTTGCGGCACCGAGTTTGGTGTCGCGGACCCCGATCACTCCGGGAACGGACCCGACTTCGACGCAGCCGCCGTTCTCCTTGCTGTAGGAGGCTTTGTGCCAGTTGGTCGCGTCGGCGAGGGCGGCAACGGCGTCCTCGTTGTTCATGGTGCTCACAGTTCCTTTGCTAGCTGACGGAACAGCGCCGAAGTTTTCTCCGGCTTGCTGGCCTTGATCCGAAGTTCGGTCAAGGCGTTGCGGTACTTCCTGATCTGCTCCAGTTCCTCGTAGTAGTAGGGCTTGACCAGTGTCTCCGCGTACACGCAGCCGGGGTAGTCCTCAAGTTCCGGCGGCGCCGAGAGGATGGTGAAGGTCCCTTCCACACCAGTGTGCGCGCCGACCGTGGTCGGCAGCACCTGCAATTTGATACCGGGCCGGTCGGCGAGATCGGCCAGGTGGAGCAGCTGTTCGCGCAGGACGTCCTTGCCGCCGACTTCCCACTCCAGAGCGGTGGAGGCCACGACCCGCCACACCAGCGGCGGCTCACCTTCCTCGAAGATCATGCGCTGACGCGCCATCCGCAGGTCGACACGGCGGGCGACCTCGTCCTCGGACAGGTCCGGCTCGGCGCCGCGAATCGTGGCCTCCGCGTAGCGGCGGGTCTGGAAGGCACCCGCGACGACCTGGGCGTCCCAGCCTTCCAGCTGGCTGGCCGAGGACTCCATGCCCAGGAACAGCCCGAAATCCTCGGGCACGTCGTGCTGCTCGAATCCGACGAACCAGTCCTTGCCTTTACGTGCCCGCTCGCGAAGCCGCTGGAATGCCTCGGCTCGCTCCACAACGCCGTAGAGGGCGAGCAGGCTCTCGAGTTCCAGCGGCTTCGGCAGCGAGCGGCCGTTCTCGATGTGGGCGATCGCCGAGACACTGCCCCGGATCGCCTGGGCGGCGGCCTCGCGGCTGATCCCGGCAGCTTCGCGCAAGCGTCGCATCGCGACGGCGAACCACCACCTCAGCGCGGTCGGGCTGTTCGTGGCCACGCACTGCTCCTCTTCTGCCTGGTAGCGCCCTCGCAGTGATCGAATTTTCGCACGCGCGAGCACACCCGATCGGAGTATCTGTTTTGACGATCGTCAGATGTACCGTCGTCATCATGACCTACGTCACTCAGGTTGCGAACACGGTACCTGGGCGGCGCGTCCCCGTCTCGGGGTGGTGCTCCGGCGATCCCGCCGCCGTCGAGCGCCACCCCTGGGCCATCCGATCGGCAGCGGCCCCGGCGCTGACCCCCGACCCGTCCGGGGCCGCTGCCACCACCAGCGAAGGAGCACCCGCGCGATGACCGCGACCCTGACCGTGCCGAGGACGTCCCTGTCCTGCCTCGCCACCGCCCTCGTGCGGGTGACCCGCCGCGGGGACCACCGCGCGGAGCTGATCGCCGAGCTGGCGACCGCCCGGCTCACGCCCGCGTGCTTCGTGCCCGGCATCGAGCACCAGGCCGCCGCCGCGATCGTGCGCACCGGCCTGCCGACCGTGGAGCACCAGCGCCGCACGCTGCAGCGGCGCATCGACGAGCACCTGTTCCTCGACACGACCGCCCGGACGGGCGTGCGGGTCCTGGCCTGCTGGGACGACAGCGCGCACCGCGTCCGGATGCACGTCGCCGAAACCGGCGAACCCGGTCTGTGGGACCGCATCGTCGCCCTCTTCACCCGATGGGAGATGACCGGACGCCCCGTCCCAGCCACCTCCGGGCCGATCGGATCGGCCTCGTGACGCTCGCGACCGAAGTCTCAATGGCCACGTCGGCGGGCATCGCGCCCGCTCCGCCACGCGCGGCCGCTGTGGTCCGCGCGTTCACCACAGTCCCGCCCGGCGGCTACCGGCATCCCGTGCTGGAGGCCGCGGCGGCGCTGGCCGCCGAGCACCGCTTACGTGCCGGGGTCCACCGGATTGTCGGCGATCACCAGGCCGACGATCCGGTGGTGGCCGCCGCCGCGCGGACGGCGCGTTCCCGCGATGCCGCCTGCGCGGTACTGATCGACCGGATCGACCGCTGGGCCACCACCGAACTCGCCGAAGGCCGCGCGGGGGTGCTGCATACGGAGTCGCTCGGGCAGCTCATCGACCGGATGGTGACGGTCTGGATGCGCGGGCAGCTCCTGGCCGACGCCCGCCTCGATGCGAGCGACCCGGAGGTGCGGGTCGCTTCGGCGCAGCTAGGCGAGCTGGGCCGCGCCTACGACGACCTGGTCACGGATCTGCGTCTCGGGCGGCGCCGTCTTCCGAGGCTGCAGACACCGACCGGCCCCGCCGGAATGGCGTGAGCCGGTGGAGGGGGCAGCTATCCGCCCGGTGGAGGGTCTGGTCGTGGCGGCGGACAGCCCGGCCGGACGCGCCGCCGAGGCCATCAACGACCTGACCCGGCATTTGCCGGAGCCCGGCGAGCCGAACGCCTGCCCGACGTGTGCGGGCCGGTTCTGGCCGTGCGAGTACTTCGATGACGCGGCCTACCGCGTGCACACCGCCCGGCTGCGGGTCGGCGACATCGTCCCGCTGGACCTGCATCCCCGCTTGTGGTCACCGTCTGCTCCGCAAGACCCGCGGGCGTGGCCGTCCGATACCGATGAGGAGACCGATCGTGGATGAAGTCCTGAACTCCACTCTGCGGACAGCGGTCTATGGCCGCCTCAACTATCTCGACACGATCGTCGGCGAGGCCGACAAGGAGTCCAAGTCGGCGCTGGCCGACACCGTCATCACCCAGATGACCGGTGCGTGGCGGGAACTGCTGGAGGCGCACGAACCCGACGAGCGCGGCCGCTGCCGCGCCTGCTCGCCGTGGCGGCTGCTCGGTCGTGCGGACTGCACGGTGTGGCGGACCGCCCACCGCCACCTGATCACCGACGCCGCCGAACGCCCCGCCGCGACCGGCAAAGCCACGGGACGGCACCACTTCCGGCCAGCGACGCCGACCTCGTCCTGACATTCCGCAACCGCAGGCCGTTCCCGAACGGCCCCGCAGGTTCACCCCAGCGCGGCTATCAGCCGTCCAGCGGGGTGTGCAAGGAACAACTGAGTGCGGCGAAAGCCGTGTGAGCAAAAGGAAGGGAGGGCAGACATGGAAACCGTGAACGACCAACCAGAGAGCGGTCAGACGACTGACGCGCCGGTGTTGCTGGTCAGCCTCGGCGAGGCGTCGGCGGTGACCTTGGGGCAGGGCAAAGGCAGCTCGGAGGACAAGCGACGGGCCTACAACTAGGCCACCGATCCGGTGCCCAGCCCGCCCTGGGGGCTGAGCACCGGATCACCACCACGGTCAAGGAAAGGGAAGTCATGCGCTGGTTCGGAGGGTTCGCCACACCTGCGTCGCCGCCGCGCAGCCCGATCGGTAGCGCGCGACTGTGGCCCACGATGCCTGGGTGCTGGACGGTCGGGACGTGGTCGGGGAACGAGGTGCGCACCACCTGGGCCGGTACCCGGTTCGTCGCAGTCGTGGGAACCTCCGGCATCACGGCCGCCGAACTGGCCCGGCTAGGCACCGACGGGGTTCCCGATGACGTGGCCTGGTGCTGGTCGGGCAGCTACACGACCGTCGAGGTCACCCGCGCGGCCACCCGGATCTGGACCGACCTCGGCGGCACCTGGCCGATCTACACCACCTCTGCCGACGGCGGCGTCTACTGGGCCTCCAGCTCCCGAGCACTCGCCGGGCTCACCGGCGCCGGACCGGATCTGGACCGGCTCGCCGGATGGCTGCTCGCCCCGTCAGTGCCGGTGCTGCTGGCCGAACGATCCGCGTTCGAGGACGTCACTCTCGTCCCGCCGGGACACCGGTTGACCATCGACGGCGACAACAGCCGAGTCAATCGTGTGTGGTGGCCCCGACCCCGGCCAGGCTCGCCGCCCCGGCGGTTGCGTGCCGAGCTGGCGGCAGCCGTGGCCGAACGTCTGGCCACCGCAGCTATGTTGACCAGCGATCTGTCCGGCGGGTTCGACTCCACCGCTCTGGCGCTACTAGCGGCTGAGCAGGCCGGACCCGGCAGGATCGTGACCGGGGTGACCGTGCACCCGGCCGGATGTCTCTCGGGCGGGGACCTGGACTACGCGCGGCTGGCCGCGCAGCGGCCCGGCCTCGCGCACCGCCTGATGTCCCTGACCCGTAAGCACGCCCCGTACACCGCGCTGGACGAGGTCCCGGTGACCGACGAGCCCGCACCGTCCACGATCGCGCACGCCCGCTTCGCCGGACAGCTCCACTGGATCCACGACACCCTCGGCACCGACTGCCACCTCACCGGAGACGGCGGCGACAGCCTGCTGTGCACGCCGCCGATCATGCTCGCCGACCTCATCGCCACAAGCCACCACAAGCGCGCCATCACCGAAACCATGCGATGGGCGCGGTTGCGGCGGCTGCCCACCTGGCCGTTGCTGACCGCGACGATCCGGACTGCCCGCACCAGCCGCGTCGACGCCCTGACAACCCTGGCGAACGACCTGCAGACCGGAACGCCGACGACGAAGCCGGATGGGCACATCGGCTGGTACACCACGGAACCCGTGCCCCCGTGGGCGACCCAATCGGCGCGCGGTCGCGCCGCTGCCCTCGCCCACGGCGCAGCCGCGCGGCTCGCCGACCTGGCGGGAGGCACGTTCGCCGTCACCGTCGCGGCCGAGAACATGGCCGAGGTCGGCCGGTCCGCCCGCGCTGACATCCAGCTCGCCGAACAAGCCGGCGTGCTGCTGGCGAACCCGTTCACCGACTCCCGCGTCATCGACACCTACCTGTCGGTGCCGCTGGACGCCCGGCCTGGCCCGGCCGACTACAAACCCGTGCTGGCGGCCGCGCTCGCCGACCTGTTCCCCGCGAAGCTGGCCGCGCGCACCACGAAAGGCGACTTCAATCCCGACCACTACGGCGGCATGCGCGCCAACCTGCCCGCGCTGCACGCCCTCGCCGACGGACGGCTCGCCGCGCTCGGGCTCATCGACCCGGCCGCGCTGCGCCGCACGCTGACCATGACCGCCGCCGGGCTGCCGGTCGCGTTCTCCACTGTCGAACCCGCGATCGCCGCCGAGGTCTGGCTACGCGCGCTCGCCAACGCACCCCGCGTGGCGTGGACGGCCACCGGCACCCGAGCGGGCGTCGCATGAACCACCAATACCTCACCGCGGCGGCGCATGTCCGGGCCGTCGACGTCGGACCCACCACGGTGATCGTGAACTACCGCGGCGGCCAGGCCGAAACCCTGATCGGCCCCGCAGCCCGGTGGTGGGCCGAACTCGCCACCACCGGCGACACGGAGAAAACGGCCGCGCTGGACCCGGCATCGGCACAGACCCTGCGCGGGCAGCTCCTCGCCGCCGGGCTGCTCGCCCCAACGGCACGACCCCAGCCGTGGCCCGCACCGACAGCCGGACCGGCATGGAAACCAAGCTGGGGCACCCACGAACTCGCCGCCGGACGACCCGAGCCCGTCTCCGTCCCGCTCACCACGACGGTGATCGCCGGTATGGCACTGGCCATCGTGCTCGCCACGCTGGCCGCCGGTCCTCGCCGTCGGCGCCTGGCTCGGCTGACCCGGCTGCTGAACCGGGCTACCCGCCGAGCCAGGCACCCGGCCACCATCGAGCACGCGCGCCGCGCCGCTCACGCCGTTCGGCGAGCCGGGCTGCTCGCGCCGGGCCGGGTCGCCTGCCTGGAGGAATCGGCGGCCGTGCTGGTGCTGCTGGCCGCGTCGCGCCAACGGGTGACGTGGTGCCACGGCGCGGCGGCCGATCCCGTGCGGCTGCACGCGTGGGTGGAGACTGACGACCGACAGCCGGTAGCCGAACCACCGTCCACGGCGCGGTTCGCGGTGCTCCGCACCATCCCGGCCCGTGACGATGGAGGCGAGAGCGATTAGCGAGCAGACCGAACCGATCGTGTGGATCCGCGGTGAGAAGGCCGGGCTCGGCCCGTTCACCGAAGACCTCGTCGACCAGTACTGGCAGTGGGAACAGGACCCCAGCACGCTCGTCGGCTACGGCCGACAGACCCCCGACTCACTCAACAACCGGCGCGAAGGCTTCCAGCACCAAGCCCGCGGCACCGACGACCAGCTCCGCTTCACCGTCTACGACATCACCACCACCCCGGCGACCCCGGTCGGCACCACCGCCGTGCTGATCGACCACCACGTCCGGACCGGCGAGTTCATCATCCAGCTCGGCCCCGACCACCGCGGCAAGGGCCTGGGCACCGACGCCACCCGGCTCACCCTGGACTACGCCTTCCACGTCACCGCGCTGCGCTGCGTCTACCTCACGGTGCTCTCCCCGAACAAGAGCGCTATCGCCGCCTACGAACGCGCCGGATTCCGAATCATCGGCGAGAAGCGCAACTCCGGCTACTGGCTCGGCCAGCCCACCAACGAGACCTTGATGGACGCGGTACCCGAGGATTTCACCGGACCGTCCGTGGTACGGCAGCTCATCGAACCGGGTCAGTAGCCCGCAGCCCATCGCCTTGGTGTGACGAGGAGGCGGCAGTTACAGCCCAGGAAGAGGTCTGCTTGGGTTAGGTAGCTCGTCCCCGGTCTCTGCAGGACATCCTCGATCAGACCGGCCCCGTTCTCACGATCGTCCGGGAAGCCCATGCGGGAGTGCCCGTCGTCATCCGACGGCGAGCACCCTCGCGTGCGTGCTGGTCAGCGGTCCTGCACGTCGAGGTAGTGGGCGTGGGTGTAACGGACCACGGTATCTGTCACCGCTGAGACGGCCTGACCAGCACTAACGGATACCGCCGATCACCTGGCGTGACCTGCGACTGCCCCTGGCGATGCCGGCGGCCCCTGGCCGCGATGGCCGGTGTCAGCCGGGCTGCTCGGTGGTTATGGAGTAGGCGCGCAGCGCCTCGTCCAGGTCGGGCGTGGTGAACGGCAAGTCGTCCTCGCGACTCGGGATCACCATCGGCTGGGCGAGTCCGAGGTGGAGCCACTCAGCGACGGCGGCCGGCTTCGGAACAGCCGACATTCCGAAGTAGATCGCCGCGCGCGGCGAGACATCGCCGTGATACTTCACCTGCCAGACCCAGCCCTCGGCCGGGCTCCACCGCAGTGTGATCCACTCGGCGGCGCCCCAGTTTGTGGCGCTTTCATCGTCGTCGGTTTCGAGTGGCGAGACCTTCATCGTGGCGCGCCGGTCCGGAGCCACGTCGAAATGGACGTCGGACACCCGCACGTCGCGTTCCGCCAGCTCCTCGATCACCGCGCGTACGTAGTCCTCGTGGTCGGCCACGATGTGTGGCTGATTCACTGCTTTCCCCTTTCTCGTCGTACTTGCTGCGCTCATCGTGTTCCGCGCCGGTTCAAGCCTGTCGACTCGGGGCTGGATCGAACTCCGGCGCCGACGCAGCCCGCCTGCGGGCGCCCCGGTCGCGCGGACAGCGAGCCCGTCCGATTGTCCGTTGTGGACGCTGGTCCAGTTGGCAGGCGAAGCCGTGTTACACGCGGGCCAGATTCGGGTGGATGTCAGGGCCCGCGAGTACGCCGACAACGCGGTGGGAGACGAGCATTGGGACTCCGACAACTGGCCCGCACCGAGGACAGGTGTCCTGTTCCCGGCACGAATGCTCACTCGCGGGATCCTCGCATTCCATCCACGAGCACTCGTCATGTGAACAATGCGGTCCATACAGCGTCATCGTCCGGGCCCCTTATCGCTCACGACCTTCACTATGGCCCACGGTAGTGGTGGTGCGAACGGCTCGACCCGCACTCAGCCCACGGCAGACCCACACGCCAGCGAGGCGGGCACGTAGGGCGCTCGCGGGTCGTGGCTGCCGGTGGAGGCCACGTTGATCGCGGGCACGTGCACTCGCAGGCTGAGGACAGCCTGCGAGAACTCCGCCAGTGCCGGCCTCGTGCTGACCGCGCACTGGGGCCGGTCAGGCGTCGACGGTGAAGCCGGGGCGGTGGCTGTGCTGCTGTTCCAGGTCCGCGACACGGTCGGCGCTCCCGCGATCCCTTCGCCCGCGCTGCCCTTCATCGGGCCACACTGGCGGGATGACTACCGACGCCGGCGACCGTGCCATCAGTGTGTATTTCCGCACCCTGGCAAGGGACGCGTTGTGGTTCAGATCAGCTGCGGGGACGGCGACGGCCTGATCCTGTCGACTGCCGGCGGCGAGGTCACGCTGAGCCGGGGAGCCAAGCGGCCCAGCCACGATGATCCGGACCCCGATGGGGGCAAGTACATGCGGGCCTTGCTGGACGGCCGGTCTGATGTGCGGTGGTCCGTCAAGCATGGCTACATCCCCCACCTCGCTTCCGGGTCCGGGATATGGGTCGACGTCGTCGTCGCAGCGGGCGGCGCGGGCACGGTCCTGGCCGCCACTCTGGGAAAGCTGTTTACCCGGCATCAGGACAAGACTGTGGAGTTCGACGTCCACGGCAAGCTGAAGATCGTGCGCGGCTACTCGGCCAAGGACGTGGACCGGATCGTGAGGGCGCTCAAGCTCGGCGAGCGCAACCTGATCAGGCGCGACCTGCGGAAGGAGCTGAAGGAACTGCTCATCGAGGACACCAAGCCCGGCGACCGCGCGTCGGAACCGGACGGCGACTAACTCTGCGGCGATCAGAGGCGGCAAATCAGATCGGCGCGGTGGACGCCGTGGCCCGGCACGCCCTGAGCACTATGTCGCGGCACTCTCCCGCGCGCTCCGTAGCAGCGATAACGACCGGGCCCGCCATGCTCGCCGATGTGGTGGCCCTCCTGCTGTGAAAGCGGATCGCGCCGGATACTCGGCTGCGGGAACACCACTGTGAGCTGATCGGGTGGGATCCTCTCGGAGATGCGTGCGTTCTGAAGATGCCGGGTCACCGACGGCTACCGTTGAGAAACGGACCGGCGGAAGGGGAGGTCTCGACGTGGCGAAGCACGAGGAGAAGGCCAACCAGGACTCGAAGGATCCAGACGAGAAGAAAGGCACCCAGGGCGGCGGTGGCGACGACGATCCTCAAGGACGGCACCGCAGTGGGAAGTGACGCGGCGTTCGAGCGGGTGGACCGGGCCGCGTTCATCCCCGCCCGGATCTGGGCCGACGACGAGAACGGCCGCCCGCAGCCGATCAACCGCGCGACCGAGCCCGCGCGGTGGTGGGCCGCGGTGGAGCAGGACGCCCCGATCGTCACCCAGCTCGACGACGGCGCCACCGTATGGCCCGCGACGAGCATGAACGCCACCAGTTCGGCGTCCGAACCGTCGCTGGTGCGGGGCATGCTCGACCGGCTCGACGTCCGGCCGGGGCATCGCGTGCTGGAGATCGGCACCGGAACCGGCTACAACACCGCGTTGCTGTGCGCGCTGGCCGACGAGGAGAACGTGACCAGCATCGAAGTCGACCCGGTGCTGGCCGACGGTGCGCGAGCGAGCCTGCACGCCGCCGGCTACAGGCCCACGGTCATCACCGGAGACGGCGCGGCCGGGCACCAGGAGCGGGCACCGTTCGACAGGATCATCGCCACCTGCGCGGTCACCGCCGGGCACATCCCCCACGCCTGGGTCGCCCAGGCCGCCGAGCACGGCACGATCCTGTCCCCGTGGGGCACCGCGTTCCACAACGGCGTCCAGGTCCACCTCACCGCCGACGGCCGAGGCCGGGCGCAGGGCCGGGTGGTCGATTCCGCCTCGTTCATGCGGCTGCGGGCCCAGCGCAGCCCGTTCGGCCACGCCAGCCGCCTGTCCGATCTGATCGACTCCGCCGACGTGGCCACCGAAACCACCAGTCTCAGCCCCGACTCGGTCCGCGTCGGCCCGGCGGCGTTCGCCGTCGGTGTGCAGCTCGCCGACGTGCAGCAATCCATGGCCCACGACATCGACGGCGAAGGCACCGACGAGCTGCTGCTCTATCACGTGCCCAGCGATTCGGTGGCCACCGTCCACGTCACCACCGACGCCGCCGCGACGGGGAAATACCGGATACGGCAGCTCGGCCCACGGCAACTGTGGACCGAGGCCGAAACCGCGCATGCCTGGTGGCGCAACCACGGCGAGCCGGAACACACGCGCTTCGGGCTGACGATTTCCACTACAGGCCAGGAAATCTGGCTGGACGAGCCCGGCAACGTGGTGCGCACATGGCCAGCGGACGCTCCCACCGCGGCCTAGCACCGGAGCCGGTCACCACGAGAGGTCGTGGTCAGTCCTGACCGTGGCGGGCCGCCTCGGTGACGGACGTCGCGCGCCCCAGCACGGCGCGCTCGTCGTCGGCCAGGCCCTCCAAGGTGCCCGGCGGCAGGTTGCCGAGGCCCATCCTGGGGCCCGCCCCGCAACTGTTCCCGCAGAAGACGCCTTGTGTTTCTCAACCGGGATCCATCCTCTGCCCCGGCGAGCAATCGGCATGGAGACGTCAGTGTGGATCCTGGAGTGCTGAACCTGCTGACCTCCGCTCACGCACCTCCCACCCGACAATCGTGTACCGATAGCCAGGCACCCGGCCGTTGATGAGGCGCAGGTCCCGAGACCCGGCGCGCGCCTCCACCAGAACGGACTCGATGTGGGCAAGATGGTCGAATGCGTTCGCGGTTCCCTCGCAGGCTCTGGTTCGCCGTCGCCGTCGCGTCCGGGGCGGCCGGGTTGTTCTAGCTCACGTCCTGGCTGCTCGGAAAGGGCAACGACGGCGCGGGGATCGCCAACGTGCTGGCGTTGCCGGTCGCGGTTCTCGGCAGCGTGGCCGCGTTCTACGGTCTCCGATCAGGCCCTGAGGCCGACGATCCGGTCAGGCTGCGAGCCCGCGCCTCGGCGCTGCTCGACCAGATCATCACGGCCGAGACCAGGGCATTGCAGCAACTGCTCGGAGACACCGGCCGCCCCGAACCGGCCGACATCGGCTTCACCCGCACGCCGCCCGACATCGCCGCCGGAACATGGCGTGCTTATGGTGGTCCCGACAGTGGATCCCTCAACACCGTCGCGGAGTTCTACGAGAGTCTGGAGCTGGGCAGGCTGGTCGTGCTCGGCGAACCAGGCTCGGGCAAGACCGTCCTCATGATCCGCCTCCTGCTGGACCTCGCACACAAGGCGCACGGCGAGCAGTTCAAGGTTCCCGTCCGGCTGAGCCTGCCGTCGTTTTCCGATTCTCCTCAGCAGACCCGCGACGTCCGCGAACGGCTGGACGCCTGGATCGCCGACCAGCTCACGAGCGTCCACGGCGTGCCGCGTTCCGTTGCCGAGGCCCTGGTCCGCGGTGGATGGATCCTTCCGCTTCTCGACGGCTTGGACGAGATGGACGGCGACACAGCTGACCCGCGCCGAGCCGTTGAGGTCATCACGGCGCTCAACACCGCAGGAGGACCGCGCGGATGGCCGGTAGTGGTCGCCTGCCGGGAAGAAAGCTACCGGAATCTACCCGCGAGCACCCGGCTGCAGGATGCTCCCGTCGTGACGATGGGGGCACTCGAGGTCGAGCAGATCATCGGCTGGCTCACACACCGCTTCCCCGATCCGAAGCAACCGGACCGGGTCCAAGCCCGCTGGCGGCCAGTCCTCACGCGCATCAGGACGAACCCCGCGGGCAGGCTCGCCAGGTTCTTGTCTTCACCTCTTCATCTTTATCTGGCGGTGAGCGTCTTCCAGGATCCCGGCGGCACGTCGGAACCAAAGGCACTCTGCGCACTCCATGAACCGCAACTCAAGCAGTTCCTCTACGCCAGGCTCATCCCCGCCGCCACCGAACACCGCCCCGGCCCAGACCGTCACCGTTACCAAGCCGACGAGGTCAACCGCTGGCTCAGCACCTTCGCGAATCATCTCGCCTGGATGCGCGCCTACGGCTATTCCGGTGTCGATATCCACCTCTACGAACTCTGGCGCACGACCGGGACGCAAGGCAGCCAAGGCCGACGTGTCCGCCTGCTGGCAGCGGCGCTCTACTCTGCGCTTACGATTCTCATCGTAATCTTGGTGTTCCTTCACGCGTGGTTCTTCGGTGAAAGAACCAGCTTTCGCGACCATCCAGGGCGATGGTTCCTTATCGGCGCCACACTGCTTCCGCTTGGCCTTATGAGTTTTCGTTTCACGGCAATTACCTGGACTCGCACAGTCGTGCAGATCGATCCTCGAATGTTCCTTTCAGGAGCGGGACTCCGAAAGATTCTGCGCACCGCCTTCAAGTTGATTCCACTTGGCTGCGTAGTCGGAATCCTGCTAGGTGCGGCTGCCAGTCTCCTGGAAGGAACTGGCGTTCCTCCCGATATAGTTTTCGGCGGCTTGGTGATAGGCGCGGTAGGCGGCTTCTTGATAGGTGGTGTCACGGGAGTGATCGGTACTACCTCGCGCCTTCAAGCCGCGAAGCGGCCGAGCGATCCGGAGCGCAAGATTCGCAGCTACGAGCTGTTCAGCACTCTTGTCATAGGACTGGCAATTCTAACACTCGGCAAATTCTTCATGGCGACCGGCGACAGCGTGGTCGTAGGTCTCGCGGCGGGGCTCGCAACATACTTCGGTGGCGGTCCAGTTCCTCGACTCCGTCGCAAGCTCGCCCTCCGTGAAATGGTGCACAAGCGCGGAAACCGGAGCTCTTCCTCGATTGGGCCTATGACGCCGGTCTCCTGCGCCTTGCAGGGACAGCAACGCAGTTCCGTCACCGTGAAGTCCAAGCCCGGCTCACGACGGTCAAACCAGGCGCCACCGACACGGCATGAGCTCAAGAGCCACTGGTGGCGTTGGCAGGAGCTGGCCGGGCGCTGGTGGGCAGGCGAGCGGTTTCGGCGAGCAGGCGTAGACGGGATCGCCGCCGTCTTAGCGGTCCCGCAGTGTGGTGAGGGCTCGGCCGCGACGGTGGCGGGAGGCGTCCCCCTGCCCTCGAGCAGTAAGGCTGTGGTGCCGAAGATTCCGCCAGCGGCCAGCCCTAGTGGCATCGAAGATCGGTGTCGGTGTGCTGCGCGGGAACGGATGAGGCGCCGGTGACGGGCACGAATCGCGCTGTACCGGCTTCCACCACGATCGTGCCACCGTGCTCGAACCCGATCTCGCCGTCGATGTCGGCGCCGAGGTCATTGAGAGGCCTGCCCAGCGGCCCAGCCGGTCCCCCGCGCTGGAGGTAGACGCGCCAGGCGGCGCGCGGGAACCACACGTAGCGGCCGTTCGGGGTGGTGACCAGCGCGCCGGGCTCGTACTCGCCGCGGGTCAGCAGCACCACGCGGGCGTCCCCGCACGGGAAGGGAGGGGCTTGCGGGTAGCCGAGCCTTCTGGCGGCGAGATTCCAGTGCGGCTCGGTGTAGCCACGGTAGAAGTCGCCGGACACCACGATCACGGTGTCCGGGTCGATGGACATCAGCCGGGCCGGAGTGCCGTTGAGTTCCAGGTCCTGGCTCAGTCCTGGGCCCCAGTCGTGCACCAGGCCTTGTTCCGGCCGCGGGTCCGGGCACCCCAGAGTGGAGCGACCACCGTGCGCGGCGTAGGCGTCGAGCCAGGCCTGCCGGTGGACCCGATGAGCCGCGACACCGGTGTAAGCCACGCCGATGGCGTCGCAGTCCGGCGCCGGCGGCTGGGTTCTCTGCTCGGCCATCACACGAATCGCCACACCGGCGGTCACTACGACCGCGATCGCGGTCGCGATCTGGCCAATGCGCCGGAGCGTGGGTCTCAGCCGGGACCGCTGTCGTGTCCTTGATTCTTTCTCGTGTTCGTCAGGAGCATGCGGTTCGTCCGCCGGAACGGGCTCCTCGAGGGTGAGCACGCGGGGCGGCACCGGTGCGGTGATCGGGGCTTGTCGAGGATCCTGGGCCGCGTCGAGCAGTTCCAGTGGGCATTTGGGGGGCGACTGGCCAGCCCGTTCGGCCTTCTCCCAGGTGGTCACCCAGTCGTTCTGCCATTCCGGCACCGACTCACCACAGGCCTCGACGATCGCCTTGGTGGTGTCCCACGTGGGAAGCCGCTCTCCCCGGATGGCCGATGCAGCGGTCGAGCCGCTGATGTTGGCCCGCCGCGCGATGTCGGCCTGCCCGCGCATCCCGGCGCGCTCGGTGAGCACACGCAGCCGGTGGGCGAACAGGTCGGTCGGAGTGTCCCCAAGTTCTCGACGCGGACGTCCAGCTTGACGAGCCACTATCACTCCCACAGGGTTTAGTGGTTTGTTTAACTTCTCTGAACAGGCTTTTTAGCGTGGAACCTTTGTCGCTACACCGAAAGGGCGCCGCCATCCGGCAGCGTGTCCCGGCCCTCTCCCATCGAGTCCGAGAGCGTCGGTGACAGCACTTTCGACGACGGAGGATCATCCATGTCCACCATCCCAGGCAGGAACACCGGCCCCCGCACCGCGCGTCGTCACGCGCTGACGGTCGCGGTCAGCGCGCTCGGACTGATGCTCGGCGGCGCGGTCGCCACCGCCGCGCCCGCGGCCGCGACCACCAACGGCGTGTACGGCGTCGACATGCAGCGTGCCTGCACCAAGCAGAACCCCGGCATGGGCCTGTCGGCCGTCCCGGAAGACCGCGGCAACGCCTACAGCTGGGTCTGCCGGGCGCCGTGGGGCTACAAGGTCGGCATCAACGTCAACGCCGCGTGCGCCGAGCAGCACCCGGGTACGACCGCCAAGCCGCTGAACCCGCGCGACGCCTACTCCTGGCGCTGCGTCAACTAGCCGTCTCCGCCGTGGTGCCCGCCCGCACAAGCGCGGCGGGCACCACGCCCTTCACCTTCCAAGGAGAACCATGACCAGGGCGACCTTGCTCCTCACCGCGCTCGCGGCCGCCGCCGTCACGGCGCTGGCCGTGATCCCAGGCTCCACCGCGAACGCCACCACCGGCTACCACGTGTTCAACACCGGCATCGGGATCTACCCGCGCACAACACCCACCATGAACCCCACGGCCCGCGCCGGCACCGCGCTCGCCGACGGCACCCCGGTCACCATCGCCTGCCAGACCACCGGCGACCCGGTGCACGGCAACGCGATCTACAACCGGCTCGCCGACGACACCTACCTGCCCGACTACTTCACCTACACCGGCGTCGACGGCTTCGTCCCGACCCTCCCCCGCTGCGACGCCCCGCCCGCCCGACCGCAGAACCCGCAACCCCAGCCCACCCAGCCGCGGCCGTTCGGCGCGGCCTGCGCCCCCACCATCCTGCTGGTAGTCCCCGGCAGCTCCGAAACCAGCACCAGCGCCCGCAGCGACCAGCACCGCGGCCTGCTCGCCCACGTCACCCGCCCACTCACCGAACGCCTCGGCAGGAAGCTGCGCGTGCACTACGCCAACTACCCCGCCAAACTCGACGGCGGCTACTTCGCCAGCAAGGACGCCGGATACCGCGCCGCGTGGTCCGCGCTCAACACCTACGCCGCCGCCTGCCCGACGAGCACATTCGCGCTGCTCGGGTACTCCCAGGGCGCGCACATCGCCGGTGACCTGGCCGCCACCATCGGCAAGGAATCCAGCCCCATCCCCGCGCGGCGGCTCAGCGCGGTCGCGCTGCTCGCCGACCCGGCCCGCAACCCCGGCGACAACACCCTCGGCACCTCCTTCCCCAGCATCGGCGCCGCCGGAGCCCGCGCCGGCTTCGGCGACACCACCAAGGTCGTGATCGGGCTGTGCACCGACTTCGACCCGGTCTGCAACGCCGCCCCGCCCTACGCCGCACCACTCACCGCCGCACTGCTCGGCCAAGCCGCCCACACCGGCTACGCCACCAAGAAACTCGACGGCAGCAAGACCTTCACCGGCTGGCTCACCGACTACCTCGCCGTCACGCTCGACTAGCACCACGATGCGGTAGCCGCCGAGTAATGAGGCAATGAGGTGGCCACGGCCGTAGTCCGGCCGTGGCCACCCGGAAGCGACTCCCACCGGCCCCACCTCGACCCCGGAGAGCCGATGCCACTTGAAACCGCCGCGGGGCGGGCACCACCTCCATTCCCGGTTGCGATCCTCATCGGCCCCGAAGGGCCGATGCCACCGTCGTGTCCGCCGCCGGCGGCTACCCGCGGATCCCGTGGTTGCGACCCTCATCGGCCCCGAAGGGCCGATGCCACCTTGGTCTCGGACGTGCGCTCGCTGCCCACCGGGAAGTTGCGATCCTCATCGGCCCCGAAGGGCTGATGCCACAGGTCGCCTCGGGCCGCTACTGGGACCGGCTCCAGGTGTTGCGATCCTCATCGGCCCCGAAGGGCCGATGCCACCCCAGCTGACGAAGCGGACTGTTCAGCGTTCGGCTCGGTTGCGATCCTCATCGGCCCCGAAGGGCCGATGCCACCTGCCGAGCGTCCATCGCGATCCCATGCCCGCTCGGGTTGCGATCCTCATCGGCCCCGGAGGGCCGATGCCACTTCCTGCGCTGCGAGTTGAGTTCGGACACGGTGGCGTTGCGATCCTCATCGGCCCCGGAGGGCCGATGCCACTGCAGGTAAGGAAATCGGCCCACGGTCCCATTCTGGGTTGCGATCCTCATCGGCCCCGGAGGGCCGATGCCACGCGTCCCAGTTCGCGCAGTCCGGTCAGCAGCAGGGCGTTGCGATCCTCATCGGCCCCGGAGGGCCGATGCCACACAGCGCCGGTGCGGTGACCGTCGTCGACACCTTCGAGTTGCGATCCTCATCGGCCCCGGAGGGCCGATGCCACGCGGTCCGCCACGCTGAAGCAGACCGTCGAGATGCTGTTGCGATCCTCATCGGCCCCGGAGGGCCGATGCCACCCTGCTCAAGCTGGGAATTCTGTCATTCCAGTGGTTCATGGTGCCTTTGCTGTTATCGACACGCCCGGGTTTCGCTTCGGAACCTGCTGGCGTGTCTGGCCACGCTTCCTGCTCTCACCTTGTGTCAGAAGATGAGTGGGGTGTCGTGACCCGCCGGCGGCGAGTGTCCGAGATGGGCGGCGTTGGCGAAGGATCCGGCGGGGAGGCGGTAGACACGGATGCTGTCGAAGCGGGGGTGAATGATGTCGAGGAGACGGTGGCGCAGGAGCAGCAGCTGTGCCTCGCTCATCACGATCTCGAACACCGACTTCTGCACCCGGACTCCGTAGGTTTCGCAGGCTTGCGCGACGTGACGTAGTCGCCTGCGTCCAGCGGGTGTGGTGGTTTCGACGTCGTAGGTGATCAACAGTTCCACGTCAGCTCGCGATCCACGGTTGGTATACAGGCTGATCTGCTCTCAGGTTCCGTGCGAGCAGCCGAGCCTGCACGTTGGGGAGCAGAGCGGCAGGTATGTCGCGGTGGAGCACGGAGTGCCGCCAGCTCCGTTCGCGTGCCCTCGACCACCGGTCGAGGATGAACGCTCTTCCCTCATCGGTGAGTGTCACCCCGCCCGCGGGGTCCTGGATGGTGTGCTTGGGCGTGATCTCCTTCCGGTTGAACAGCGTCAGGACGAAGCGGTCGACGAGCAGAGGACGGAACTCCTCCATCACGTCGAGTGCGAGCGAAGGCTTCCCGGACCGCACTGTGTGCAGGTAGCCGATGCAGGGGTCCAGCCCGACCTGTTCGAGGGCACCCACCACCGCCACGCGAAGCATGCCGTAGCCGAAGGACAGCACACAATTGAACTGGTCTTCGGGCGGGCGCCGGGTGCGGCCAGGCGGAACCCCTTTCGCCAGCAGGGGCATGGCTTGGAAGTACGACCGCGCGGCGGCGCCTTCGACGCCGAGCAGTTCGGTCAGAGTGGCAGCGTTCGCCGCCGCCACCAGCGCCTCGGCATGCGCGGCGGCGACCGCCCGGATCTTGTCCTGCCTGGTGTCCTCGGCATCGCGTGCGACGCGCAGCAATAGCTGCCAGCAGTTCTGCAGCTTTCCCGCCACGACCGCCTTGGCGATCTCGAGCCGACGGCGGGGGTCATCGTGCGCGCGGACCTGCTCGAGTCGCAGGAGCGGGTTGCCCACCTGGTTTCCACCGACGCGCCCGAGGAACCGTCCGTTGCGTGACAACCACGTCACCGCTCGATTGTCCGAGGCGCATCGCAGCAGCAGATCATTGGTGACCTCGACGCCCTTCCACACCACGAGTTGCTCTATCCGCACGAGAGGCAGCACGTGCCGGCCGGGCCGATCAGGATGGTAGATCCGCACCGTGTCGCGCTCGAGGTGCAGGCTCGTGCCCGGGGTCGTCACGAAAAGCGTGCGGAGAAGTTCAGTCATCCCACTCCCCCAGTACGCGGGAAGCGAACAGCGATGTGGTGTCGACCCGGACGGTTGGCATGCAGCTCTCCTTCAGCGAACAGCGATCGCAGCGCGTGTCGTTGACCGGTGCGGGCAGTGCGCCCACGACCAGGCAGCGGCGCAGGGCGCAGAGCACATGCCGCAGTCTGGTTTCCAGGGCCTCGTCGACGGTGACGTCGTACCGGCGGCGGCGCCGTCCTCCGAAGATGACGCCGCGGGGTACCGCGGCGTCGAACATGCGGCGCAGGCACAGCACTTGCGCCGCCACTTGCAGATCGGCCGCACCGCCCGGCCGGTACGAGCCGGATTTGTGCTCGACCGGCACCGGCTCCCCTCCGGGAGATTCCACGACGTCGCAGACACCGTGCATTCCGAGTTCGTCGTGAACCACCCGCAGCGCGGTCCACGTGCGGACGCCCGCACGTGACACGCCGGGACCACCGGCGTCGACGATTTCGTGGGCCAGCTGGCCGCGCTGGGTGTCGACGTTGTCGGCGAAGTCGCGGTCCAGGTGGATCAGCGCAGCCTGCCGGGGACAGTAGGCGTAGTGCTCGATGGCAGAGATCGGGACACTGGTCCAGAGATCCCCAGCAGGTGATATGTCCTCCATGACGGTCAGGTCAGCAGCTTGGCGAGCGTCACGCCGTCGGGCAGGGTGTCGTCCGCGGCGTTGACCACGTAGTCGCGGTAGGACCGCGGCGGGCCGGTGACGTGGTCGTCGAGGTCGACGGTGACGCGTTCGGTGAGTTTGTGCGCTGGGGCGTTGCCGAACGCGTTGTCGTGGCTGAAGACGTACAGACCGCGGGTGGTCATCGTTCCCCGTGCGGCGGAGCGGTCGTGGTCGAACATCATCTCCAGGGTGCGGTAGAGCAGTTCCAGGTCACGGCTGTCGACCCCGGTTTGCCTGCCGCGGGCGGCGGAGTAGTAGATCTCGGCTTTGTAGAGCCCGTACGGGACCGTCCACTTGGAACCCATTTCGGTGCTCTCGCCTTTGTCGATGTGCTCTTGTTTGGTCTGGGTGACCCTGGTGATCGTGTGCTGCTGGGGCGCGACCGGGTGGTAGCTGCGGGCGTTGGTGACCTGAAGCGGGCCGTAGATCTGGCCCAGGGACTTCGTGTCCCCTGTGGACAGGACCGCGCCGAACAGGCGGATGTCGGCGTACCGCTCGGTCAGCCAGGACCGCGCCGCGTCCCTCTGCTCGGTGGTGGGCTTTTTCTTCTTGTCAGTGATGTTGCCGGCTGTCAGGGATTCCGCGAGCCGGGTGTTCAACGCGTGCCCGGCCTCGACGAAGATCCCGTACCGGGGGTCGCCGTCCGCCGCCAGGGGCAGTGTGTTGCGGATTTTCCGTTTGATCGCGACGTCGGTGACCAGCCCGTGTCCGGTCTCCTCGTCCATGCGTGGCCGGTTGCCGAAGTCCGGGTCACCGTTGGGGTTGCCGTCGGCGACATCGAACAACAGGACCATGTCATGGCGGACAGCGGGGTTGAGATGCGGTGCGGTGCTCACTGGGAAGCCTTTCGTTGTGGTGGCGAATCGGGAGTCGGCGGACGGGGGGTCAGTCCACGCTTACGTCTTGTTCGGCGTCGGTTTTCTCGCGGTGGGCGCGGGCTTGGCGACTGTCGTCGGCGCGCTGCTGGTGGTAACCGAGTACGAACTGCGCTTGGCGCTGCGGTGGCAGGAACCCGGTGAGCGGTTCCGCCGAATCGATCTTGTCCATGAGCGTGTCAAGCGTGGCGCTCAAGGCCGTTGCCGCGGCCCGGGTTTCCGGCCTGCGACGGATCTTGCTGAGCCAGGCCGTGGCCAAATTGGTGCCGGTCATCACCGCCGGGACGGGGTTGCGTTGAGCGGAGCCCCTGAACTTGTCGCCGAAGGTCGCGTTGACGTCGTTTCCGTGGGCTTTGCGCTGAATGTTCTCCAGGTGCGCGAAAACGCGGCCGTACAGGTAGGCGGTGTCGGTGTTGTTCTCGTCGAGGCCAGCGGACACGCGGGACTCCTTCTCTCGGGGGTCGCACAACGCCAGTCGCAGCAGCGCCGCGCGTGCGGCGTCGATGTGGCCGTCGGAGGCGATACGGTGCAGGACGTGATGCAGGACCGACAGCGGCAGCGGCAGGCCGCGTAACGCGCGGGCGAGCAGGTCACGCTGCACGTGCTCGCGCCGGCGGCCGCTCGTGCTGCCGATGTCGGTGTAGCGGCCGGGCTCACCGGATCGTGCTTCCCAGCGGCCGGTGGCCAGCACGAGCTGCCACAGCCCGAACGTGACCGGCTCGTCGCCGCGGCCGGTCGTGACCATGAGCGTGTCGCGGTACCAGCGCGCCAAGGACAGCAGCAAGGCCGGAAGGGGCATGTCGATCCAGTCGCGGACCATGATCCGCGAGGCGTTGCCGCCCACGGTCAGCGAGCAGAATCGCTCATCGCTGCCCAGCCTCTCCGCGTGCTGCTCCGCGCGCGCGAGATCGCCGGACCGGAGCCGTGTCAGCAGCGCGTTGACCTGGCCGGGGTCGGGGCCGGTGGCGAATCCGCTGAGCACATCGGGTTCCTCGGCACCCAGGACCCACCACACCATGCGGCTGTCCTGTCCGGGCAGGTTGATCGCGTGCCGGGACCCGAGCAAATGGGTCAGGCCGCTGCCGACGGCGTTGCCGCAGGTGAAACAGATCGGCGTGTGGGTCAGGTCGTCGGTCAGGCCGTACCCGAAGACCGAGGCGTTCACGCTCACCAGCGCCGCGTCGTTACCGGCGCCGGGGACCAAGCGCTTGGGAACCGTGCCCGGCATCGACTTCACCAGCGGCCTTGCCTGCCCGCACACCAGGCACAGCCCAGCCCTCGGCGTGCTGCCGCCTTTCCGGCGGGTGACTTCCGCGGTCCAGAATCTGATCAGCGAGGGCCGACGGATAACCAGTTCGTCGTCCACCGCGATCAGGACACCATCCTTCGCCCCCATGCCCTCCGGACGCACCGGCAGGTCCTCATCCCCGTAGAACCGGACCACACGCGACGCGGCCGCGTCGTGTGGGTCGTCCTCGGCCCACGCCCGGATCAGATCGGCGAACCGTGTGTGGCACTCGGCGACACGCACCGGTTTCGTGGTGTCGTCACCCCAGCCGAAGACGTACTGGACGTCGTCGGCGCCGAGCTGCGGCGCCACACCGACCGTGCGCGTCACCGCCGGGGCGACCCGGTACTGCCCGCGTCGTTTCCCGTCCGGCTCACGGAGCCCGGTCAGCCGGGTCTCGCGGCCGTCGGTGAACAGGTCCAGCCGCCACAGGAACTCCCGTTCCCGGTGGAACGGCGGCGTGGTCACATGGTCCTCGGCGTAGCCGACCAGGCGCTGCAGCAGCATTCACGCCTCCGCCAGTGCCGCGGTCTTGCCGGTACGCGGGATCATCATCCGCCCGGCCTGCAGCCAGGCGTCGAACCAGGAGAACCGCACACCGGCCGGGTCGTGGTGGACGCTGTGCAGCATCGTCCCGAAAGCCATGGTCAGCGGAACCGGTTCCCGGTCGTCCACCGTGCCGAAGTAGGCGCTGAACTCCCGTGTTCCCAGATAGGGCTGATGGAAGCACTGCCCCCGCTTCACCCGCTTCCGGAACTGGTCCCGGTACGCCGCAGCCGGTTTGGTCGCGTGGTCGCGCAGTTCGACATGGGCGTGGATCCGGTAGCAGACGTCTTTCAGGCACACCGCGTTCCGCTGTGTCCGATGCTCGGCCGTGTCCACCGTACGCCCCGCCAGCGCCGCGTCCACCGACGCGATGTCGGTGGACTCGTTACGGCGCTGCGTGAACTGCGCGATCGGCGCGAGCACATCGATCGCGACCGGCACCCAGCTGAACTCCGGTTTCCAGAAAATCGATTCCAGGACACCGATCGCCGCCGTCGGCGTCATCACCGGGTACGACACCCGCTCCACTTTCAATTCCGGTCGCGTGAACAACGCGCCCGGGCCCCACACCTGCACCCCCACCGGAACAGCGCCCTCCGGTGACAGCGGTAACCCCTCGCCCACAACGGTCCTTTCGTCGCTCTGCTGTGCCGACGAGTACTTACCAGGAAGCCCCGACAATTCCCGTCGGGCAGCCGGCGCGACGCCTCCGGGCACAGTCCACCCAGAACACGAAATCATCTACGATCAAATTCGAAATACGCAGGTGCCGAGGTCGCGACCGACCGGTATCCACCACTGATTCAGATTTTATGACACCCCAGCTGATTCACCCATTCGAATGACCTCGTTCCCGAGGTTCCCTGAGCTGATGCACCGGCGCGCTACCGCGCACGCATGGCGAATAGCCTGCCTCCACGTGCGGTGAGATGGCGTCCGCCAGACCCCGCTGCCCGCGGTCACCACACTTCGCGTTCGCGCCCGCTGGTGGTGTCGATGCCGTAATCCGGGTCGTACGGTCCGGTCCACTCGTACAGGTCACCGAACACCGGCGCGCACAGGGCCGCGATCGCCGGATCCTGCAGCAGCCGCCGGGGCAGCGCCACCAGATAGGGCTGCAGCTGCCGCAGCACCGGCCCGGCCTGCTCGGGTTCACGGCGCAGACAGGCGATCAGCGCGGCGGCCGGGGTCTCACCGTTGTGGTCGGTGACCGCGACCGGGACGGTGTCGTCGTCGAGCATCCGGAACGCCAGAGCGGGGTCGCGGCCGTTGACCTCCCCCATAGCGCGCTCCGGCCCCTCGGCCACCGACTGGAAATCCAGACGCCCCCGATTGCGCTGGATCTCGGCGGCACGGGTGCCGTATTCCGCGTTCGCGCGCCGGTACAGCGTCCGGTAGTAGCGGTCCAGCGCCTCGATGTCGTCCGGCCGGACCACGTCATCACCGTGCGGCCCGAAAATCTCCGCGGTCACCGCGGATCCGAGGACGTACCCGGCAGGACTGGACATGTCCCGCGCGGCGAACACCACCACCAGGCCGTCGGTGCCGAGCCTGCCTTCCCGGTTCGCCCGCCCGGCGGCCTGCTGAATCGCCTCGGCCGGAGCGAACGCCCGGAACACCACCGGGAAGTCGATATCCACGCCGGCCTCGATCAGCTGGGTGGACACCAGCCGAACCGGCCGCCCCTCGGCCAGACGCTCACGCACCTCGCGGAGCACGGCCCGGCGGTGCGCCGGTGTCATCCGGGTCGACAGATGAAAAATCCCCTCCACACCGTCCTGCTGCCAGCCCTGGAACACCGACCGGGCGTCCGCGGTCGTGTTGACCACGATCAACACCTGCTCGTATGAGCATGCCCGCTTCCCCACCTCGGCCAGCGTCGGTTTCGGCTCCAGCCACCACTCGTACCGCACCCGCCGCATCACCGCGAACAGCTCACGCGGAGCGTCGACCAGGTCGCGCACCCGCAGATCCCGCCACACGTCGAACTCCGGGAACGAGGGCTGCGTCGCCGACGCCAGCAGCACCGTCGTACCGAAGTGCTCGGTCAGGACACGCAGCGCGTCCAGGATCGGCGTCAGCACCCGCAACGGCAGCGCCTGCACCTCATCCAGCACGATCACCGCGTTCGCCAGCCGATGCAGTTTCCGCATGCGCGACGGCTTCCGCGCGAACAACGAATCGAACAGCTGCACCGTCGTGGTCACCACGAACGGACTGTCCCAATTCTCCGCCGCCGCGCGCGCGGCCCACCGCGCCGCCCCCGACTCGGGCACACTGACCGCCGAGTGATGCTCCAGCACCGCGTCCGCACCGAGCATCGCCCGGTACTCGGCGGCGTTCTGCTCCGTGACCGTGATGAACGGGACCGCGACGATCACCCGCCGCTTCCCATACCGGGCTGCATGATGCAACGCGAAACCCGCCGACGCCCACGTCTTGCCCGACCCCGTCGGCGCCGGCAACCGGAACATCCCCGGCGCCGCCGCCGCGCCAGCCACCGCCTGCCCGTACACCCGCTCCCGGATCACGTCGACCGGGGAACCATCCCGGCCCTCGAGCCTCTTCCCGCGCGCGGCTTCGAACCGATCACGCAGCACCATCATGTCCTCGTCGTCACGAACCCACGGCCCCGTCCACCCCTGCGCGTGAGCGGCCGTGTCCAGATGGTCTGCATCCACCAGCGCCGAGAACGCCAGCCGCACCCCCATCTCCGCGACCGTGTTCCCCTGCCGCCACCGCTGCGGCACCAAGGACATCCGCGCCCCGGCCAGAACCCGCTCCGCCTCCGGCAGCACACCAAGAAACGACTCCACCACGTCCACGCCGCGAACCGCGTCCCCAGCATCCAGAGCCCGCAACTCGTCGAGACAGGTCAGGCCACCATGATGGCCCTGGACCGCCATCGCGGCAGCGCCCGCCACTCCCCGCAGAAGATTCGCGCCAAGTTCCTTATGCGGGACCCCCACACGCCCACCGTGCTTCTCCGCAGCCAGCAACCCCTGCTGCCACAACCCGCACGCCTTACCGGCGTCATGAAACAACCCCAACGCGGAACCGAGCTCCCTCGCGCCGAACTCCGCCGCGAACCGACCAGCCAACACCGCCGTCGACCGAGCATGCCCCGACAGCAACTGACGCCGCCCCAACACATTCGCACTATGCGCCCACATACATCCCCCGCCGCACGACCGGCCACCGTGAAAACACGCCACACCCTACGGGCACCACGCCATCCCAGACCGATCCGCCACACACGGGAAAGTCAGGGCCAAGCACTCCCCAGCCACAACTTCGGAGCAGGGAGCGTAGGACGACACGCCACGGCACACCGAACCGATACCCTGGCGTGTCGGCTTCAACTAGGACACAATGCCTGCACATTGAAAACAAAACCCCAGCATAAGCAGGGTGGCATCGGCCCTTCGGGGCCGATGAGGATCGCAACACCAGGCCTGCCCTGCCCGCGACACGTGCGGCCCCGGAGAGTGGCATCGGCCCTTCGGGGCCGATGAGGATCGCAACGGCGATGTCCCCTCGCCAGTAGGCGTTGATTGCCTCAGTGGCATCGGCCCTTCGGGGCCGATGAGGATCGCAACACCGGGTGCTCGCGCATGGTGCGGGCGTAGAGGATGGGTGGCATCGGCCCTTCGGGGCCGATGAGGATCGCAACCTGGAGGTGCTGCTCACTGGAGCGGGGTTCCACCTGCGGTGGCATCGGCCCTTCGGGGCCGATGAGGATCGCAACAGGAAAACTGAAGGTCTGTCAGCGGGAACCCAAGGGTGGTGGCATCGGCCCTTCGGGGCCGATGAGGATCGCAACACCGACAGCCTCGGCAACGTCCTTGAAGCCAGCGGCGGGTGGCATCGGCCCTTCGGGGCCGATGAGGATCGCAACCCGCGCTGACTGGCGAGAACCACGTCACCTCCTCCAGGTGGCATCGGCCCTTCGGGGCCGATGAGGATCGCAACGTCGCTCAGCACCTCGAAGTGACGCCCGTCCCGCGTGGTGGCATCGGCCCTTCGGGGCCAATGAGGATCGCAACTCGCCGCTGTTCGCGATCGTGGCCCTGCTGGTCGCGTGGCATCGGCCTTCGGGGCCGATGAGGATCGCAACCTCTTCGGGGCGTGGCCCGCATCGGTCACCGTCGACTAGTGGCATCGGCCCTTCGGGGCCGATGCCACGATCGCAACTATCGGCCTCGAAAGCAGGCGTCATACTCGGCCGCCCCCTCAACGTTCGACATGAGTGTTGCGTTTCGCGGTTCAACTGCGATAAATCTGGTATGGCCAGGCCTCCAGCAGGACATGAGCCCGCACCGGATGCGGTGAGGTCGATACTGCGCGCCTGGGCAGAAGAGATCATCAGTACCGGCTATTCCGACGCGGTATCGCTGGACACGCTGAGCGAGACGTGGCGGCGCCGTCGGCGTTCACTGGCGGCAGCGATCACAGACGAGTACACCTGCGGAAGCATTACCGGAACTGCAGCGTGGCAGCCGGACGAGACTGGCAGCGGGCCCTATCCGCACACCAAGCGTTCCCAGGACACCTTCGGCCGGCGCGCCGGGATGCCCCCGCCCAGCGCCGCCTGACTCCACGACACCCAGCACCGCCTCCGCGCAGCGGACGCAGCGACATGGCCCCTTCGGATACTGACAGCGTCGAAGCGCCACACATCCACTAGACGGAGTATTCGTCGATGGCCAGCATGTGCGGGCACCGTCTCGGCTCCCCGAGCACCGTCCCCCGCGGCAGGTGCTGCGCGGCCCAGAAAGCCTTCGCCGTCATCGTGTAGGCGATCGAGGTGGTCGACCACCGGTAGCCGCGGCCCCGGATCAACGCTGCGTCCACGAGAACGGTCCCGATCCCCCGACGCAGGTAGCCAGGGTCGACCCGGATTTGTTCCACGACCCCGGCTTGGCACCTGTCGCACATCTGGACGTCGAGATCCGCGATGGCGGCGCCCCACAGCTGCAGGATGATCTGCCCGACCCCGCCGCGCACCATCGGCGGCCGCCCAGCCAGCACCAGCGCCGACGACGACGCTGCCGCCTCATCCCGAAACTGGAGATCGACGTCCAGCCACTGCGCGCGCGGAAGCCACAACCGGACGCACAATTCGCAGCTGCCGATCGACAGATCCAGGATCGGGTCCCAGCCGCTGCCACGTCCGGCGATGTCGAGGTCATGCCCGTTGAGGCACCGCTCGTGCCGCCTGGCTGACCGCACGGCATAGTCGCCGCGCGCGAAGGGGTCATGAGTGGGCGCAGCGAGCATGACCGGAGTATGCGCTCCGCTCCCGCCGCAATCAGACCGAGGGTCGACTTAGATTCTGTTCGGCGCCGGACACTTTATGGCTCCAACTGGGCAGCCCGTGTCAACCTGCGACGCTGCATGCGGTGGCCAGCCGGTCGGGGGGCGTACCGCCTGGCCACCGCACCATCGATCGAGAGGCCGGACTCCGGACGATATGACGTCCCAGGTGCGGGATCACCTGATCAGGCGACGGCACTACCTCCCCGGCGACTGATCGGCGGCCGTGCGCGGTCGCATACCGACCGGGATAGCCGCCCGGTGTACGACGGCGGGAGCGGTGTGGTTCCCAGGTTGTCGGACCGGCGTGATAAACGGTGTCCATGGATGCTGATCTGGCGGTGCTGTCTCCGCGATCGTTGGGGCGGTGGCGCCGTGTCCTTGACCAGTGAGCTCGCGAGCCGCGGGAGCCCGCTCGCCGGGTGGTGCGAGCGCACCTTCACCGGGACCGCTGCGATGGTCGAGCAGATCGCGACCACAGCGCGGGAGGTCCGTCCTGTCCGCCCGGCAGGCGAGGTCCCGCCACGCTGGTGGGCGGAGACCGGCGGCGCGTTCGGGCAGCGTGTCGCGGACCTGGTGCAGCCCGCGCCGCCGTATTACGCGCTGCTCGGCATGATCCACGCCACGTGGGTCTCCCCAGCGTGGGCCCACGGTCAGGCAGCGCTGTATCCGAGCCACCGGGAACTCACCGGCGACCACCGTGCCCGCGCACTGCATCTCCGACCCGCCGCGGCCTCATGGCTGGACCTCGGCTGCGCAGGCGAGCCGCGCCGGCCCGGTAACCCGGTCGCCGAAGCAGCGTGGGCGGACTTCCTCGATCGCGGCCGCGCCTACCTCGCCCGGCACGCCCCGCCGGAACGCTCGGCTCGCCCGGCGCCGAAGCCGGGCTGGCCCGCCTGTCCTGGCTGCTCACCGCATGCGAGGACGTGTACCGCAGCGGGCTCGTCGACGACCGCCTGGCCCGGCTCTTCGACGCCGGGCAACCCACCGTTGACCAGCTGCGCGGCCTGGTCGACGAGCTGGTCGCATTGGCCCGGCGGCTGCACGAACGCGGAACCCTCTGGGAACTCCGGAAACTCGCCGGCAACCCCGGCCCCGGTACACCGCTCGGGATCGCCGGGCCGACGATCGTGCCGCACTGGGCCGACGCCGACCTGCTCCTCGGCGCCATCGACCCCGAACATGGGATCGACGCCCGCGGCGGGACGCTCGTCGACGTCAAAACCGTCGTCAGCGCCCGCGACACCGGCAAAGTCGGCCGCTGGCTCTGGCAAGTGCTGCTCTCGCGGCGCTGACCGGCGCCCTCCTCGACCGCGATCACTGACCCCAGCCCGCTGGAATGATCTCGTTCTCTTCCCCTTCTCGTTCGAGCGGCGTCTACCGGTTGAGGAAGGCGGTGAGCATGGGAAGGAATCCCGCGGCGATTTGATCGCGCCGGGCGGTTCCGGGATGCGGTTCTCCCGTGAACAGGAAGTGGTCGGCACCGGGAAACACGGCGATCCCGTGTCGCTGTCGCTCGACGTCCGGCAGGGCTGCGGCGATTCTGGCCACGCTGGCGGCGATGGGCACCGAGTCGTCGTCCCCGCCGAAGACCGCGAGCACAGGACAGGCCAGCGCGGGGAGCAGTTCTGCGGGGTCGACGTCCATGCTGCGGGCGAAGAATTCCATCCTGGCCTGGGTCGCGGTGGCCTGGGTCGCGATTTCGTACCAGGGCTTGTCGGCGTAGTGCCGCTGGGCGTCGATCACCTGGACGGCCGGTTCGCCGGCGCGGAGCCTGCTGGTTCGTTCGTCCACCCAGGCCATACCCTCGGCGTGGTCCTCGGCAGTCACGCCGTCACGATGGAGCCAGCTGGCTATGCGCATGCGCTCCTGCTCGGCCATGCTCACGCCGGGACCACTGATCGTCACGACCCGGTCGATCGCTTCCGGTGCCGTTTCTGCTGCCAGCAGCGAGACCCATCCGCCTTGGCTCAACCCGAGCAGGCCGATCCGGTCGCGGTCAACACCGTGGAAGCCGCGCAGCACCTCGGCCGCGGCCAGCGCTTCGGTTGCCCGATCGGCGAAGGATTGCGTCCGCCAGTCGCCGGGCGACTGTCCGCAACCGGGCTTGTCGTGTACCAGCACGGCGACACCGCACTCACTGATCCATTGGGGCCAGTCATCCCACTCCTCGATGCTCCCGCACCCACTGCCGTAGACGAACACCAGTCCGGGAACCAGATAGTCGGACGTCGGCTGGTGCACGGTGGCACGCAGATCCCCTGACCCGCGGGGCACAACGGTTGATCGCATAACGACGTCCGCCCCCATCGGCTAACCATAACAGCACGACCAGGCCCGTGAGTGCTTGTGCGCCGCGTTTGTTCAGGCATTACCATGCGGTCTCTCCGAGGCCTCCGCCTGGCTGGACACCGCAGACCTCTACCGGATCCGGCGCGCGGGCCTGCTGCTCGGCCGTCACGGCATCCTGGTCACCTGGCCCGTAGACGAGCTCGCCGACCGCCTGCTCGGCCGCCGCGTCACCGGCGAACACGCCCGCGACGCCTTCCACGACATCGCCGGCGGCATCATCACTGGCCACGGTCTCCCCTGGCCCGTCGCCTGACGCGCCGACAACGCATCGACGCTCTGTGGCATCGCGTCCGCCCTGATCCCCAGCGCTTGCAAGAAGCTGTCGAGAACCTCCGCGGGAGCAGCCGGAACGCCAGGCCCGTAACCGCGCAGGTTCATGTACAAGGTTCCGTCGGGGAATTGGGTCTGCACCCGATGCGCCCAATGGACGGCGAGAGCGGTCTTTCCGATTCCTGCGGCGCCGTCGACTGCCGTGATCACCACTGCATTCGTCGGGAAGTTGGCTTCCCTGTCGATGAGCTTGTCCAAGGCCGCCAGCTGATCAGTTCGGCCGGTGAACTCCCGGATCGACAACGGCAGTTGACGTGGCACTTCGCCCAGCGCCGGTCCGTCGGCGCCCCTGTCCTCGCGATCGATATCGCCATTCGGCACGCCGCAAGCTTGCCGGAGCTTCGGGCGGCGTCATCGTTCCGGCCGGCGACTCCACCCGCATGGAGCAGAGTGGACCGCAACGGCCGAGCCCATGGCCCGACGTCCCGTCCGGTAGCGGTCGAGCGGGAACTGCACCGGCACAGTGAGCGGAATCAAGCCTGAAGGCCGACCATGTCGCGAACTTTAGCTGGAGCTGTCGTCCGCAACCTGCTCGTTCGATGCATATCTTCGTACGTGACGCAGAGCGTCGACCGCACCAGGCGTTCCGGCCGTCACCTCCCGTTCCAACTCTTTTAGCAGTTTCCGTTTGGCCAGCAGCTGAATCAACAGGTTGGCGGCGCGCGGGTCGCCGCTGTAAGCATGGGTGCGTAGCAGCGGGATGGCGGCCTCTTCGCGGCCGCGTATGGCCAGCAGCTCAGCCAACCAGAAGGCGGCATACTCGTCGCCATTGTCGGCGCGGGTGCGTAGCTCCTCTTCGTGCCCGTGTACGGCCAGTAGCTTAGCCAACCGGGACACGGCATGCTCGTCGCCGTTGTCGGCGCGAGCGCGTAACTCTTCGCCGTGCCCATGTTCGGCCAATAGGTCCGCCAGCCGGAGGGCCGCGGTCTGGTCACCGTTGTCGGCGCGAGCGCGTAACTCTTCGCCGTGCCCATGTTCGGCCAATAGCTCCGCCAACCGGGACGCGGCGTACCGGTCGCCTCTGTCGGCGCGGGAGCTTAGCAGCAGGATGGCGGCCTCGACACGCCCCTCTTCGACCAGTAGTTGGACTAGATGGTTGGCTGCGTACCAGTTGCCGTTGCCGGCGCGGGTGCGTAGCTCCTCTTCATGTCCGCGTTTGGCCAGCAGCTCTGCCAATCGGGAGGCGGCGTACCAGTCGCCGTCGTCGGCGTAAGGGCGTAGTAGTGGGATGGCGGTCTCGATACGCCCCTGTTCGGCTAGCAGCCCGGCCAGCCGGTGCGCCGCGGCCCGGTCGCCGCGTTCGGCGCGGGAGCGCAGTTCTTCTTCGTGTCCGCGGCCGGCCAGCAGCTCCGCCAGCTGGATGCTGGCGTACCAGTTGCCGTTGTCGGCGCGGGTGCGTAGCTCCTCTTCGCGCCCGCACTCGACTAGCAGCTCAGCCAACTTGATGCTGGCACGGTAGTCGTCGTCGGCCCAAGTACGTAGCAGCGGGAGGGCGGCCTCGACACGCCCCTGTTCGACCAGCAGCCCAGCCAATGAAATGCTGGCGTACTGGTCGCTGTTGTTGGCGCGGGTGAGTAACTCCTCTTCGTGCCCGTGTTCGGCCAGCAGGTGGGCCAGCCGTAAGGCTGCGGCCCGGTCGCCGTTGTCGGCGCGGGTGCGTAGCTCCTCTTCGTACCCATGTTCAGCCAGCAGGTGGGCCAGCGAGACAGTGGAGCCCTCTTTCCGGCCGCCGTTGTCGGCGAGCTGTCGATACAGGATCACGGCCTCGTGTCCGCAGCCGCGAGCGTCGGCGTTCTCGGCGATGCGTTGGGTGTCGTCGGGATGGTGATGGTCGATCAGGGCGTGCCAGGCGGCATCGGGAAGGTATTCAAAGCGGCGGACGCGGAGGGCATGCTGATGCAGGTAGTCAGCGACGCGGTAGCCGATAACTTGTCCCATACCTCCGGGAGCGTGGATGAGGGCAGAGGTGGCACCGTGCAGCTGTTCGGAGGCGTAACGCAACGCTTCGTCCAGCCAGGTGGGAGGTGCGGTGGCTTGCTGCTGGCCGGTGAGGTAGCCAGGAGCGGCGGCTTCGAGGTAGCCGCAGGTGAGGGGTGCGTGGGCGCCGACGCGACGTGCGTCGAGTGCGGCTGTGATGACCGCTTTGGCGTAGGCGGGTGCTTGTTCCCAGTGGCGGATCAGTTCCGGGCCTGCGGCCATCACCTGGGTGAAGCCGGCGTCGGGGGTATCGAGCGCGAGCCGGATCCGCCGATCGGTGCCAGCGAGATCCTCGGCGCGGCGCCGCTCGTGCACGCTGAACGTGGGAGGCACGTGCAGCACATCGGCCAGGCGGAGCAGGCGCCGGTCGTTGGCATACCGATCCGGCCGCCCCTCCTCGGGCAGCGCCACGCGCTTGCTGTGCTCGCCGGGCCAGCACGTCGCGACCAGCACCAACCCCGCCGCGATCAGCTCACGGACCCGGCCCGCCGGCACACCCCCGGCAAAGTCGAGGTAGTCCTGGAGCTCGTCCAGCCACACCACGGTCCGGCCCGACGGATGCGCGGTGAACTCCCGCAGCGCCTCCGCGTCGCAGGGGTGCAGCAGCCACCAGTCCGGCAACACAGCCTGCACCGCCTCGAACAGGGCGCGTGTCTTTCCGACCGACGAGTCTCCGGACAGCAGCACGAAACCGCCTTGTTGCCTGGCCAGTGTGAGCTTCGTGCGCAGACCGGCGTCGAAGTCACGGGGCACGTACAGCGGCAGCGCACTCTCACCCTGTCCGGACTGCCCTGACTGCGCGCACTCGGGTAGCTGGGTGGTCTGGATCGCAGCGTGGACCCCCAGCATCCGTGGCCGCGAGTCGCGGACCCGCACCGTCCCCGGCGGGCGTCGTTGGTGCTGAGTGGCCACTCGCTCCAGCGCCTGCAGCCACGGCCGCAGCGCCTGCTTCTCGTGAATGCCGCAGGCGGCTAGGAACGTCACCACCGTCTCGGCCTCGGGCACGGATCTGGCGTTGAGTAGGTCACTGGCGGTGGCCTTTGGAAGCGCTGGTTGCCGCTCCTCTTGCTTCGGTAGCTTCGCGGCGGCGTCAGCCAGCCCGCGAAGTGACAGTGACCGCTCACGACGTAGTTGCTCGAGAGCCCCAGCCAGCTCGGACAGCGTGCTGATCTCTGTCGGATCCATGTCCACCACCCCGGTGCCCGCCCGACCCCGTGTCCGGCGGGACGGCCACCGGACACTTCCGGACACCGTACTCCCACCCGCGGCGCTCCAAAGTCCGGCCTAATCAGCCCGCAATAACGAGCCGACCAACGCGATCCCGTCGTTCGGGTCGGTACGAAGCCCGTGCCGGACCCACTTCCCGGCTGGTCGACTGCCATCGGCGAGCACGGACTGGCAGGGCTCGCGAACCCCGAGAACAGGACACGATCATGTGGACGCCGTTGATCACTCTCATCGCGCTGGTGCTGCTCACCGCCGTCGGCGCCGCCGCAGCGGTGGCGCTCACGACCACTGACCACCGGCGCGCCCTGCGGGCGCTCACCCTGCTCAAGATCCTGCTCGGCGCCATCCTCGGCAGCAGCGGCCTGATCGCCGCGGTGATCCACCTGCAGCAGGCCGGACTGCTGTGACGCCCCGACAAACGACCTTGCGTCAACGTCGGCGTTGGCGGGCGAAGTCGAATATCGCACATACGAACATGTGCACTGCACCAGTAGAATGAGCCGAGTTGCGTCTATCACCTGGCGTTTCGACGCTACGTGATCGATCCCGAGGGGCGTCGTCATCGGAGAGCAGAGCCCCGGCGTCCGGCGCGCAGCAGCACAGTTGATCCTCGATCTGGTCGACTACCGGGACCTGTTCACCGCCGAGCGGGTACCAGCAAGTCTGCGTCCCTGGGGCGGCGCAATAGCATCCGCCGTCGCCGAAGTGCTATCTGGTCGTGGAGGAAACAAGGCCCCTGCCGTCCCTGCCCAAGTGCTGCGGCCGATGCTCGCCGCGGCCCGCCCGGCAGCAAGTGCGACATCAAACCCTGGCCCGCGAGGGCGCGTCGACCGAGCCGCCTTCTACGGCAACCGCCCTACACTCACCTGCGCACGGAGCTCGAACGATGCCTGAACGCTCTGCACGAGACTGGCGAGATCACCGATCCGCGACAGGCCCAGATCACCCGCCTCGAGACAGAGAACGCCAAACGTCGGGAACGACTGGCCCAGTCACAGCAGACGGTCGAAGAACTCGCCGACTTCCGCACGCAAGCTCTGGCCCGGCTCGCCGCCCCAGCACGAGGAAATCGTCCGGCTTCGCGACACCGCCGCCACGGGAAGCCGAGTCAGTCGACTTCCCGCACCTCGAACCACAGTGATCGGCAGCTGCAGTTGACATGGGAAATGGCTGCCCCGCCAAGGCTCACCAGCTGGAATCCACGCGACACAGCAGTGGCTCGTGACTACTGTCCGACGGACAGAACGGAGGATGGCGTTGGCACTGGTCAAGAAGGGCTCGCGAAGCATCACCGTCGACGGTGCCGCCTATCGATGGAGAGTTCGCGGACGGCCAACCTACGATCAGGGGCTGGGCTGGAGCCCTCTGGCTTATGCAGTCGAACTGGCCGACGCGCCAGGCACCACGCTGGTGGTCATCACCGACCAGCCGCATCCGAGCAACTGGCGGGGAATCCAGGCCAGGCCAGTCCTGCCCGCGCACGTCGCCGAGGCCATCCGCGCAGCTCGGCTCAAAGGCTGGACACCCGAGCAGCCCGGATCACCCTTGCTGCTCGACCAATCGCAGGAATTCACCCCTGCCAGCTGACCAGCGGACCCCGTGAACCACGTCACATCGACACCGCTGGCATACAACACACACCATCGTCCGCGACACGAAACTTGCGTCAGCAACAGACCTGTTCAATCACCACATGGCGGCGTTGTCGCACTCCGGCCGGCATCGGAGCCGTTCGGCTTCACCTGGTGCACACGCTCCTCGGTGAAATCGAATGTCGCCTGCGTGTTGGCGGCAGCCGTGCTTGCCCGTGGCCACGACTTCAGCTGGACGACACTGCCGATCGAGAAGGACCCGGCGGTGGTCGCGTTCTGAGCTCGCCTCGGGGCCTGATGAATGGTGTCGCACCTGAGTCATTTGATGTCCTTTTCAACTCGGAGGTCGAAAGGTTCGAGGACGAGATCGTCTTTCGAAACATAAGAAAAAACGCCCGTTACACATCAGAAGCGTTGGCGATACAATTGTAACAAAAACAAGACATGGCAGGGATCTTGTGGTCAGATACTCAGCCGACGAACCGCAAACGCTCCAGCGGATGGGGTTCGTAGCTGACTGCTCCCGCTAACATGTTCATCTTCGTCTATATGGTGGTCCACCCTTCCGTCTGCGGAAGCAGATTTGCCAGTGAAGCGCAGCGGTGACGATGTCTGGCGCGTGAGTTTCCTCCGTCGCCATGACGACCTCGAACAGACTCGCATCCTGCCGGCATCGTGAGCCAGAACGAGCAGCTCCGGACATCGCGACTTCACCTCCCGCCGTCGCATCGCGCACACAACGCCGAAGCTGCGCGCTCGGTCTGAAGAAGCGACCACTGTCTCACCCAGGAACACTGCCGTCGCTCGTTGCTCCGAGATCTGCGGAGCGGCCAAGGCCGCGGCCATCGGCCAGTCCGGAACCCAGCACGGCCCCGCGATCGAGAAAGCGCCGTAGCATGCGGCGCTGGTCGTCGTCGCGGGGGTCTATCCCATGATCGGTGTTTCCGGCGTTGTTGATCAGTAGGTTTCGGCTCCCGGCCAGCGGTCACCGAACGTGATGGCGAAGGCGTTGATCACTGGTTTCCAGCGCATCGTCCATCGGGCGCGGCCTGTGCCGGTGGGGTCCAGGCTGCGGGTCACAAGGTACAGGCACTTCATCGCGGCCTGCTCGGTCGGGAAATGTCCACGCGCGCGAATCGCCCGCCGATAGCGGGCGTTCAGCGACTCGATCGCGTTCGTGGAACAGATCATCGTCCGGATCTCGACGTCGTAGTCGAGAAACGGCGTGAACTCGCCCCAGGCGTTGCGCCACAAACGAATCACTGCTCCATGCTTCGCACCCCATTTCTCTTCGAATTCGTCGAGAGCGGCCACCGCGGCATCCGGGCTCGGTGCGGTGTAGATGGGTTTGATATCGCGTTTCACCGCGTCCCAGTCCCGACGGGACACGAGCCGGAAGGTGTTGCGAATCAAGTGCACGATGCAGGTCTGCACGACAGTTTGCGGCCACACGTTTGTCACGAATTCCGGTAGCCCCTTGAGGCCGTCGCAGACGAGGAAGAACACGTCCCGGATGCCGCGGTTCTTCAGATCGATCAGCACGCTCATCCAGAACTTCGCGCCTTCGCCGCCGACGCCCATCCACAGTCCGAGCACGTCCTTCCGTCCGTCCACGGTGACGCCGATAGCGGCATAGACGGGCCGGTTGGCGACCTGCCCGTCGCGGACCTTGACGTGGATCGCGTCGATGAACACGGCCACGTATACCGCGTCGAGCGGCCGTCCAGCCCAGTCCTGCATCTCAGCGACGACCTTGTCGGTGATCCGCGAGACCGTCTCTTTACTGACCGACGATCCATAGATCTCGGCAAAAGGTGCCGAAATGTCCCCGGTCGTCATTCCCTTCGCATACAACGAAAACACGATCTCATCGACCTCGGTAAGCCGTCGTTGCCGATTCTTCACGATCTGCGGCTCGAACGTGCTTTCCCGATCCCGTGGCACGTTGATGTCGACCTCGCCCGCAGCATCCGAAACCACCGTTTTAGGCCGAGTGCCGTTCCGGACATTCGTCGACTCGCGGTCCGACTCCGCCTGGTTCTTCTCATGCCCGAGGTGCTCGGTCATCTCCTCGTTCAGCGCGGTTTCCAGCACGTTCTTGGTGAACAGCTTCAGCAAGCCATCCGGGCCGGTCAACGCCAGCCCCCGCGCCTTCGCTTCGGCCACCATCGCCGCCGCAGCAGCCTGCTCCGGCGACAGCTCCCGCGCCGGCTTGGACTCACTCTTGCGTGGACTCACAAGGTCTGATGTCATCACTCACAGTGCCCATCCCGCCGGACCTCGGCCCGGCGTGTCGGGCCGGAAACACCGATCTTGGAACAGTCCCCGGAGGATGCCAGTACCCCAGTTGCGCGGTGGTGTGGATGATTAGCGGCTATGACCGGTGGAGGCAGATCGGGGTTGCTGTACGGGCTCGGTGCTGTGGCGTGCACGGGTGTGGCCGTCGTAGTGGGGCTGCGGCTCATACCGGGGGTGAAAGTCGGCGACGTGGACCCGGTGTCGGCGGTGGTGGCCCTGCTGGCGCTCGCATCGGCGTTGTGGGCTGGCCGCCACGCGGTGCGGACGACGCGGATGGCGCCGGTACCGGTGGCGGAGATGGCCGCCGGGCTGGCGGACGACGTGCGGTCGCGGGAAGGCCTGGCCAGGACACAGCTACTGGGACAACAGACCCGCGCGATCGATGTGGACTTCGCGCTACGTCCGGCCCCCGCCCACCCCGCACAGCACGCCAGGCCGACAGGCCGGCTCACCAAAGTCGTGGACTACTACCAGACCCTGCACCCGCAACGCCTGGTGATCACCGGCCCTCCGGGGGCAGGCAAGACCGTGCTCGCGCTGGAACTGCTACTGGGACTGCTGGAGACCCGCGGCCCCGAGCAGCCGGTACCGGTGCGGATCCCGGCCACCCTCTGGGACACCAGCCACCCGTTACCCGAGTGGCTGGTCCAGTACCTGGTGACCGCCTACCAGCAGCACCCGCGCATCGCACAAGCCCTCGTCAACGCCGGCCTGATCCTCCCCGTCATCGATGGCCTCGACGAGGTAGACACCGACGACACCCCCGACCACAGGTCTCGCGCCGCGGACGTGGTGCGGGCGTTGAACACCTACCAGCGCGGGCGGCACGCGGCACCGATGGTGCTGACCTGCCGCACCGGCCACTATCAGGCGCTCACCGACGCCGACGCCTGGATCCACGACGCGGCCCTGATCACCATCGACCCGGTCGACTCCGCCAAAGCCCGAGAGTTCATCACGTCACGCGTGGACAATCCCGCCCGGTGGCAGGCGGTCCTATCCACCATCGACCACCACCCCGGCGGCCCACTGGCCGTGGGACTGTCCACACCATGGCGGCTATCGCTGGCCACCACCGTCTACGAGCAGCGCGACCCCGACAACAGCTACACCCGCGCCCCAGCCGACCTGATCCGCGTGGCCGCCACCAGCAACCACGCGATCCGCGAGCACCTGCTCACCCACTTCATCACCGCCGCCCACACCGCGCAGTCTGACCAGCCGCCGCCCTACACCGCCGCCCAGACCCACCGAGGGCTCGCGGTTCTGGCCGGGTACCTGCACGACAACGCGACCACCGGACGCGTCCTGGGCGGCGTTCCCCTGTCCGGCACCGACCTTGTCCTCCACGAACTGTGGCCACTCGCCGGCATCTACCGTGTCCGCGCCACTGTTCCGGCGGCAATCGCCCTGTTCTCGCTCATGGCCGCCGCCATCTTGCTGATCGACAGCGGGTTCGGACTCAGCACCCGTCAGATAGCCACCTTCACTCTTCCTGCCGTCAGTGTCTTCCTGTGGACGGGGCTTAACTGGAAGGACGTCTGGCGCGAGCCATCTCGTATCGACACAGCCCAATTCCGCAACCGGGAAGGACTCCGAGACCTTGCGGTCAGCATCGTGTTCGCGCTCACGATCGGATATGCGGCCGGTACCTTGTTCGAACCTGCGGTCGGGCTAGCGGTGGGGCTAGCAGCCGGGCTCGTTTTCGGGCTCAGTGGCCGGGACGAGGACAAAAAGCCGCGGGAGTATGCCGCTGTGTTCGTCCCGTGGGATCCCCAACGAATCATCAAGCACGACCTCGCGGCCGGCCTCGGCGCCGGGCTCACATTCGGGTTCGCGTTCGGGTTCGTGGCCGTAAACGCGTATGGCCTCACGTCCGGACTTACATTCGGACTCATCCTCATGCTCGCGGTCGTGCTCACATGCGGGGAGGTCAGCATCCGCTACCTCGCGCTACTGTTGTTCACACGTGCGTGGTTCAAGACCCCGGCGCTGCCCTGGCGGCTTGGGCGGTTCCTGCGTTGGTGCTACCACGCCGGGCTGGTCCGGCAGGCAGGCGTCGGCTACCAGTTCCGCCACCGCGAATTCCAGGACCACCTGACACACCACCCTCAACCCTCGAAGATCAGTGGCTAGCTGATCAACCTCGAAACCGCCTAGCAGATTCGGACCACGGCAGTGAGCTGCTCAAAGCCGTTGTAGCTCCCGGCGCCCTCGGCACGGTGACTCAAACCGCGACTACAGCTGGCCGGCAACGTGAAGCCACTCACCGCCAAGGACATGGTGGCGGCTACCAGGGCCGCACGTCGCAATGTCTTCATTTTTCCTTCCGATTATCTGATGTATTTAATTTTACGCAAGGGAGTACTATAGTCGCCAAGAACTGGCGTATTCAAACGCCCCTTGAATATTTCGACCAAGAATTCAGCAAAACCGCCATCAAAGACGAGGTGATCATCCTGATAGTCTCCCGCAACAACATTCCAGTCATCCGCTTGACCAACGGTCAACCAATATAATTGCTCCGACGAGGTGCTACTACCCCAGCAAAGCAAGCCACCAATATCCGGAAATGCACCGAAGGCATACTGCTCGGGAAAGTCCTCGACTAACCCCTTTAGCTCACTCGTTCGTTCCCAGCCATCCTTCACGAGGTTCATATTTTCATTACGACAGGACGGATGGTCGACACGAATGAAGTCGTCCGCGATAAACGCGGGATAAAGCGCACAGAACTCCTTGTAGTCAAGCGGAAGTGTGGTTCCAAGTCTACGCTCCACGCCCTTCCAATCAACTAAACTAGGCACAAATTCAGGTTTCCCCAATAAGGTGGCCAACTCAGCTACAGCCTCCTTCATAGCGCGTCTCCCTTCGGGAACGTTGGTCACGGTCACATCAATACAAGTGCCACCACTTCCCACCGCAAACATCACCGCCACGGCTCGTGGCTGGCCCGGACTCGAGCGGTTCATCCGCCAGTGGCGCACTATGCCGGGTTGGCAATCAGGGGGAATTCGGGGCAGCCTCTCCAGTCCAGCTGCTGGTTCAGGGTGGTCGCGACAAGATCGGCGAGGTGCTGGGCGCCAGTGAAGTAGACACGCGCGCAGCTGATGGCGCCGTAGAGGTTCAGGGAGTGCTGGCCGTTCGCTTTAGGCCTCAGCACCGTGGAAGCGGGAGGCTTACCCTGCTTTACTGGTCCCGGCCATACTTCGGTGCCCGCTCCGGTGACCAGGCCGTGGGTCAGGCAGTGCCGGACTTGCATCCAGCCCGCGGCTTCCTGCTTGAGCGTCACCCAATTCAGGTTGTGTTGTGTCCAGCCTTGCTTGCCGGGGTGGGTGGGAATTTTTCGGATGTCGACGGACACGCCGACTCCGATCGCCGCCTTCAGGTGGTGGAAGTTGTTGACGACCAGTGTTTCGGCGGTGTCGATGTCGGGGTTGTTGATGTTGACCTTCTGCGCGATCTGGCCGAAGCTCTGCCCCTGCAGGTAGAGGGCAGTCGCCAGAAAGTCCTCGGTGAAGCCTTCGAACGCCGAGATGACGCCGAGTGAAATGGCAGGGGCCAGAGCACCGGCGTTGCCCGGGTTGCCTCGCTTCCTCGGATGAAGCGCCATCAGTTTCGACGGCACGACCAGTGATTTCGCATACCTCTCCACGCACGTCTGAAGCTGAGGTGAGAGCGGGAGAGAGGTGGGTGCCATGTGCGCTCCGGATCATCAGGGCTGCTGGGAGGTGAGCTATCGCGGCCCTTGGAGGGCTGGACGGGCCGTCTATTCGGCGACGGGACGACCGTAGAGCTGGCGGATGATCCACCAGGACAACGTCCAAATCGGATTCTGCGAGTGGGCGATGTCGGTGCGGATCGGGTAGGCGCCGGGCATGTCGAACCCTTCCCGGCCGTCCCACACCTGGGCCCCGACGTCGTACCAGCAGCTGAGTTCCGCGGTGTTCGCGCCGTCGATGGTGACCTGGATCGACCATTCGCCGTCGTCGTCGGCGCGGTACTCCACCTCGACCGTGTGACCGTTGATCTCCCGTTGAAAGCCGCCATCGTCGTCGAAGGGCCAGCCGTCAGGGAACTCGAGAGCAGGGATGACGCCCCCGAGCTCCTCCACGACGCTGGTGAGCGCGTCATCCTCATCGTCGTAGGCGTCTCCGGGATGCAGCGCAATCGTGCTGTCGGGCTGGATGCCGACGACCTTTCCTGCGGACAGGTCGACGAACACCTCGGCGCGCAGCAGCAACTCGGGCACGATGTGGATATCGGTCAACTGCCGCTGGTGGTGCAGGTCGGTGACGGTGGTAGCGCGTGCTTCGGCGAGCAGCATCAGCGTCGCCACCGCCAGATGCGGGGTCTCCCGGCCGACCTCGTTGTCGCGGCGGCCCGCGTGCGCTGTGCTGGGCTTTCGGATTCGGGCGGGGTCGTGTCCGGTGCGGGAGCGGTACCGGTGTCGTGGTCTTCTTCCACCAGGACGGAGAAGATTCCCGCCATCCCGAGGATGCGGGTCACGGCGACCGAATCCACGCGATCGACGTCCGGCGGCAGATACGACATCACCGCCTGCGCGAGATCGTCCACCGCGCCGAGGCCGAGCAGGCCCGTTCCCTGCTCGGCAGGAAGGTGCTCGGCCACGTGCCGCAGCACGATCCCCGCGGCGTCGCCGGAGTCGACCTTGACGGTGAACAGCGTCGGAAGAAGGTTCCTGAGCGTGCACAGCAGCGTGGTCGTGTGCTTCCACGCGGTCAATGCGTCCGTGATGTCGTGGTCCTGGGTAACGAACAACAGCCGTTCCGGGGCGTTGTCCACTCGCGCCAGAACCTCGCGCAGCCATGCGCTGTCGGACGCCCCGGTTTTCACTCGCTCGTCTTCGGGGCCTTTGCGTTTCGCCGGCGGCAGCTGCAGCACCTGGTCCTTCAACCCGGCCAGCGCGTGCTGGGGCCACAGCGGAATGACTTCCACGTTGGGAACCGTGCCGAGCTGGCGCAGGAACGTTTCGGCCACCGCGTCCTTGTCGGCGAACTCTGTCTGGAATCGGCCGAGGTGGGCCTTGCCCAGCCTCCGGTTCGGCGTGCTCACAGCGGTGGACGCTGTGGTCCAGTCCTGCGCAAGGTGTTCTGCCCGTTCCCAGGCGACCGGTTCGGGTATCCAAGCCGGGATGCCGATGCGCGCCAGGTGCCCGGCGAAGGATGTCAGCAGGCCGAGGTCCGGGCGGCCGTACCCGAAGCAGTTCGCGTCGAACACGACGGCCTGCAACCTGTCCCGCACCGCGACATCGAGACCGATCTCGGCCGAGGTCGCCCGCTTCTTCCGGCCAGTCGTCACGCTCCCGCTCTTCGTCATGACACCCGTGCCTCGTTTGCGGTCTCTCGGCGGTGAGTCGCGTCTGCCGCGATCGCCGCGGTGAGCCGCCCCAGCAAGCCAGCGGTGTCGCGCCGGACCAGCTCCACGACCCGCTGATGGGTCCGCTGCGCGTCCTGCTCGGTGTCGGCGGTGGCGACCGTCGTGAAAGCCTCCGTGCCCGCGAGGGCGACTCCGGTGGCGTAGGGATCACCGGGGTAGGTGGCCACGCCCTCCCACACCGTCCGGACGATGCACACGCCCAGATCCTCTTCGGCGACGAGGGAGTCACCCTGGGAGCGACGCAGTTCTTCCCAGCGCTGGCGGCTGATCTCCTGACCGGCCCGGTCTCGCAGAGTCATGGCAGCAGCGTAGAGGAGCCGTCCGACGCGCCACGCCTGCTGACACCATCGGCCGCGAGGCTTCTCCGAGACTCACCGTGCTCGTGTCAGGCCAGAAGCCCGTCCGGTCGAGGCTGCCATGGCCAGAAGCGGTCGACGTCGTGCGAGGCGGGAATGCCCCCGAAGTGGCGGCGGGTCGCGCACCGGGTTCTGTCGGTGCCACCCGCTACGGTGCGTTCGTGGCCGACTGGGTATCGATCGGGATCAGCGTGGCATCGGGGCTCTTCGGCGGCTCGCTGGGCAGCGTGCTCGTCGCCCCGCTGATCGGGGACCGCCTGGAACACGGGAAACGCCGCCACGCCGCGAAGGCCTCGATCCGGACCGCGCTGCTCGCTTGCCTGAGCACCTTGCGCTACGACCTTGATGACCGCGACGTCCGTCCCCTGACTTATGCCTCCCTGGAGTCCCAGGAGCGTCTCGCCGAGGTCCTCGTGCGGGAGCTCCCGCACCTGACGGGCGGGATGCGCCGGCGCCTGCACGAGCGGCTGGAACACCTGGTCGGTACCCGTACCGTGGCGCGGGCCAAAGCCCTCGCGCACCTGCCCGCAACCGATCGCGACGCGGACAAGGAACAGAGACGGATCGAGGTCGCCGAGCGGCGCATCATGCTGCTGGACGGCGAAGCCGAGACCTACGGGCAGCTCGGAGTCGTCCGCAGATCGCCGAACGAACCCGCCCACCACGAGCACCACGCCGCGGCGGTGGCCACTTTGCAGCTGATGCTCGACGACGTCGGGCTGTAGTCCGCGATTCCCACCAAAGATTCCGCTCCGTCGCCGGAACTGACCCGACCTGCTGGGCGAGTCCGGACTCGCGCTCGCGAGACAGCGGCTGTCCGACGTAGCCGGGGACGACCTGACGTGCCGTCGTCCGCTGGCCGACACGCGAACGACCGTGTCCACTCAGTTCGTCGTAGACAGCCATCTCGTCCTTCGTGCCCACCACCTGCTCGCCGGCGCCACTCGACGACCTCGCCGCCCGGCGCGCCCGCCTGCTCGACACGCCCTGCCCCTCGTTCTGCAGCCCGGCCCCCTCTGGCAGCAGAACCGTTGCATGACAGGAAAGTACGAACGCCCACCGGCGACCACCCGACACGCTGCAGCTTATTCTCTGACCCTGCTTACGGTCACCAAACCACACTTGCGGCCGACCACACTGACCGCTCAACCTCCTCTACTGCAGAAGGAGCAGCATCGTGACCGACCGAGCCGATCGCCATGGCGCTCGGCGACACCCCCACGCTCTGCGGCTACCGCGCCGTCCAGAACGTCGGCGGCGTCGGCTGCGGAGACCAGCTCCTCGAGACCTTCGACGACCAACGGCTCTGCGCACGCTGCCACCGCGCGCTCGGACCCGAGCACCAGTCCCGCGCGTTCGAGCACCCGACGAGGACGCCGATCCACGACCCCCTTCTCGACACCGGCGAGGAGGCAGCGAGAGGATGACCACCGCCCTCACCGCCAGTCAGCTCAGGCACCTGCGCGAGCAAGCCGCACGAACGTCAACGCCGTTCGTCGACCCCGCGCAACTGGCCCGCGTCCAGCAGTTCGTGACCGGGCGGCACGCCTGGGCCGAAGCGATCCTCGGCAAGCGGTTCGCCCTGCGAGGGATGACCTGCCGCGACCTGGTGCTACTCGACCTCGCCGCACGCGCCGAGCCGTTCCCGCCCGAGCAGCCCCGGACACCGCCGGTCGACGCGAGCCAGTGCGCCGCCGATATCCGGCGCGCGGCCGCGGCGACAGTGTGGCGGCAGCTCGCGCAGGCACTCCCGGTCCGGGTATCGGTGGCCTACAACTACTCCGGTCCTCGCCACCTGGAGTCCTACGTGTCCGGTGCCGAGCACATCATCGTGCGAGAACCACTACACGCAGGCCGCCTGCACCGCGACGCCGGACGCTCGCTTTGCTGGACACCGTCGCGCGCCCGGCGCCTGTTCTTCTCCCATCTCGACGATCCGGCCGACCGCGACCGGATCCCGACCTGCAAGGCCTGCCTGCGCATCACCTACCGCCTCATCGGGATCACGCCTGACGGCATCCTGCTCATCGAGGGAAGCGGGCGCTGAACTTGCTCGATCTCGCCGCCACGGCGGAACCGTCCCCCGTCGGCGCCTGACGAACCCCGCAGCCGGGATTCAGCGGACACGAACGTGCCGCCGCTATCCCGCACCACAACACCCGGCGCTGGGCCGAGCTGCGGCAACCGATCGATCTGGCGACCTCTCGCTGGCCACGGAAACGACACGAATATGATGGGCGCCACATGAACGCCGCCCACGTTTCCGGACGTAGTCGCATTTCTGTACTCGAAATGCCGAACTGGGGAATAACAGCGCACTGCGGACCCGGCTGTCGGTTATTATCGTGATAATTCCCTCGGCGAGCCGATTATCGGTCAGCCTCAATCCTGGGAACACATTCCCGCACCTTGCATCCCTGGAGGAATTCATGACTGTGTTCGTCTTTCACGACGAGGCCGGACTGCACACGATCGGCGTCAACGACCCGGAACAGGCCTACGGCCTGATGGTCGACCACGCGGAAGAGCAGGGCCTGGAGATGTCGGAAGAGGACCCCCGAGACATCCGATTCCAGGCGTGCGTGAACGCACGTCTCGAAGAGGGAATCGTGAAATATGATCCCGTCCCAGACCAGGAAAACGCCTTGCGGCACTTTCTTCTGGACTGGCAACAAAGGCAGTGCGGCAATAAGCTAGTTCGGGCGATAAGCTGTACATTAACGGCAGATATTCGCCGGGAACGGTCTATGTTCAATTTTTGGTCTCCCGCAGAGCTCCGCACTCTGCGGGAGACCGCCCCCGACCGTCAGCGATCATCCGCCCCCCTGTGCGGGGCGCCCTCACGCGCGGCCAAGCAGTCCGACGACGTCCCCTATCCCGACACCACGGAGGCCTTCGGCATGGCAACGCAGCGATGACCACCACGACCCCCACCGCTCTTACCGACAGCCAGCTCAGGCAGCGCGAGCAGGCGGCGCGAACGCCATCCCCGTTCGTCGACCCTGGACAGCTGGCCCGCGCCCGTTCGACCTGGCGAACTGTTCGCTGCGCTAAGGGGACACCGCGGCCACGGACTTCGCCGTCTCCACCAGAAGCCTTTCGCGTGTCTAGATGTGTAGAGATAGCGAGGTAAGCGGTCTCGTGCACCTCCTGCGATCCAGACAACGCCGATCCCAGCGGGTTCAGCGCGCAGGGCAAGGGAGTGTTCGATAACGATCAGAACCGATCGCGCGTTTTCCCAGGGCCAGCGCCACGTCGCCAGGTCGAGGGGCGCTGCCTCCGGAACGTCTCCCCAGTCCGGATCTTCTCCGTTTCGGCCGCGATCTTGGCGCACGCTTCATGTCCCCAGCCGCTGCCAACCCGACCCAACAGCTCACCTTTCGGGTAGGAACGGTCGCACGCGCAACAGATTCCGGGGTATCGTGCTGCGATTTTCGCAGCCGCAGCACCGGGTGGCTTCTCTTTCTGTCGTTCCGCGGCTTGCTTGCGAGCAGGCTCTCCGGAGCTGGTCTTCACCGCTCCCGCTCCCGCTCCCGCTCCCGCTCCCGGTCCCGGTCCACGGCCGCGGCGAGTCCGGACACGCGGCGTCGGTGTCTCGCCCGCTCCGACGTGGGTCGCACCCGCCACAGCAGGCAAGGTCTGGTCCAGCTCGACGCCGAGCTGCTCACGATAGGCCAGGTCCTGGGCCGTCAGCCCACGCACGCGGCGACCTGGCTCGGTCTCGTGGGTCGCATGTCGATGCGGCGGCTTGTGCCCGGCCGGACGGCCGCACGGCACTCCAGCGGCGCGCATCCAGTGACCGCAGACAGCTTCCATGGCCAGACCTTACGACGCGAGAACCGCCACGATCAGGCGACGTCGCCAGCCAGACAGGGGAATTGCGCAAGGTTGGAATAGCTGCTCTTCCCCAGTTAGCGCCACCGGCCTGCTGGTGTAGCAAGGCAGCACGCTGAACCTGCCCGGCAGTGTGAACCGCATCTTCGCGAGGGACTATCACGAGGTCACCTCCATCGCCGATCCTGGCCGGACGGTCTCGGTGATCGTGTGCGGCCGCTGGATCCACGATGAGGCCCACCAGGGTGTCTGGGGACACCTCGACCTGCACACCGGCTGCCACGTTCCCGTGCAGCGCGACCCCGTCGAGAAGCGCCGCTTCCAGGCCCGGCTGCACCGCATCAACCCGCAGCACGCGGCGGCATGACGATCACCCCGAAGGACGCGGCCCGTCCGGCCGAGGTCACGATCAGCGCCAACACATCACCGGCTCGCCCGCTGCGGTGCAGATCGTCCGACAGCCACAGGCGGACGCGCTGAGCCCTGCCGCGGACGCGGGACATTCTGCACCAGTTCCTTGGACGGGGCAGCCGAAAAGCATGGCTGGCCCCATCCAACGAACTGGTAGGAGCCAGGCGCAAGCACCAGGGCGAGCCATCGAACCTGGCAGCACGTGAAGCCAAACCGCAAAGTCCTCGCTAAGGCTCATCCTCCACGCCCTCCACCACGACCGTGCCCTAGTGCAATACCGGTCAACCCACGCACGGAGAGCACCCTCGAACTACCGCGCTAATGGCCTCCTCACCACGAACTCGACAAGGCTTGCAACGGCTGCATCGAGGTACCAATTCCATCCACAATAGACCCGCCGCAGGATCAGCTGCACCAGCCGACATTCCACCGATCGATCTGATACGAGGTGCCACCCCCACCCCAGAGCCTGGCATGGAGGCGTTGCCCACCGAAGTCCCACACGTCATACAAACCTTGCCCTGCGTTCGTCCACCTCAGAATCGCGCCGTTGAACCACAGCGGCGTGTTATTTCGCGTGATGCACTGGTAGAGCGCCCGCGTGGACTTCCCCTTCGTCGCGGCCGCCGACGCCGCAATCTGGTTCTCGACGCCGGGGGCAGCCCACGACGACGCCGCCTCCGATGACGTCACGCGCGTTCCCGCGATCGCCGCCGGTGCGGTGACAGCACTGACGCCAGACGCCAGTGCGCCCACCGCAGAAACGGTCGCGGCAATTCGAGCCGCGCGAGAATAACGAGAGCCGATGACCATGCCGGGTTCCTCCCAAATAGAAATCAATAGACCGGGGAGGGACGACGTACAGATGAGTGCGTCCGCAAGCAGTTCAGATACCGCACATGGGCACGCAAACATCAAGAGGGGGCTCGGGAGACGGCGCCCTCCCCTGGAACCGTCTCCCGAACCACGGCGTCCACCAGGGGGTAGAGGCGGCACCGATTCGAAGGTCCGGAGCACCGTCCCGAACGAGTAACTCCGTCGCGACCTTCTAACACCAGCTTGCCCAAAAGTGTGCAGATCGTCAACTTTTTGGGCCGATTATCCACATTATTACTCAACGCGTCGGCGTGATCACCTTAAGTGTTCACGAACTTGCGGACACGCCGTCGACCGGCACTGCACCCAGACGAAGGGCGGCACCCTCATGCATCGCGTCATCCAATGGTCAGGCGGGATCGGTTCATGGGCGACAGCAGAACTCGTGCTGCGAGAACACCCTGACGACGAGGTCACCCTGCTGTTACCAGATAGCACGGCAGTTCATTCGGTCCTGCGGAAGCTGCAAAGGCACTGCGGCTTCCAGGACCTGCGGCTTCGTGTGACAACTCGCATGACTCGTTCGGATGATCATTCTTCAGATTTCCTGAATTTGTTTGCGACGGCCGAACGCCATTCGAGTTGTTCAGGAGCCGCAGGTTCCTGGGAAACTCTCGGATAGCGCCATGCTCAAGCGTGCTTAAGCAAACTCCGTGCAGACGCTGGCTAGAGGACAACCTCGATCCACACCAGACCGTTCTCTACGTGGGACTCGAACCATCCGAACTCCGCCGGGAGCCGGGCATCGTCGCCGGATGGCAACCATGGCGCGTGGAGTTCCCCCTGCTACATAACACTTCCGCCACCAAGGACGATCTTCTCGCATGGTGTCGAGCATGCGGGCTGACCCCACCCAGGTTGTATCGTCTCGGCTTCTCGCATAACAACTGCGGCGGCTTGTGTGTGCGCGGAGGGCAAGCTCACTGGCGCCGAACCTTGCGAGAGTTTCCCGACCGATTTCGCTGGTACGAAAAGCAGGAGCAACAGTTCCGTGCCGAACACGGCGATGTCGCAACACTCAAGCACCAGCACCAGCACCAGCACCAAGGCCGCACAACGCCACTTTCCTTGCAGCAACTACGAACTGACACCGACAGCACCGACCACCGTGACGGCGCACTCGTCAACGAACGCGACCTTGCACATTGCATGCGGATTCTAGGGCTGGGCGAACTTCCGCAAGACCTCCGCCGCAGACTCGCAGTTACTACCAACAACAGACACCAATTCCGCCAGTCGCACCGATCCCGCACGTCCTAGAAGCGCCGATACCGTCGACCCTGCGCTCGTGCCACGTTCGCGACCCGCTAAGAAGCGAGACACCTTTCGGAATACGCCTGTGAGCAGGGTGAATGAGTGGGATCACGCCTAGTGCGTGTACGAGGTGGACACGGCATTCAAGCAGACCCGCCCGCAGCGGCCGACTACGGAGTGACGGTCCCTTGCGAAGACGAGCCGCCGCGGGCGGGCCTGCTTCTGGACCGCTTCGTCCACCTCGCACACCCACCAAGGCGGTTCCGTGGTGTCACGCCGAAACACTAGTTCCAATCACGCGGTTCGATATCCCGACGATCGAGTGAAGGCCATCTCGTCGATGCAGAGATAGATGGCTCTCTGCTGCGCTTACCGAGGCAACTCGACCGGGCGGACTACCTCGCCGTCGACCAGACGCTCCAAGCGCTCGGAGGTCGATGGAGTCGACAACGCCGTGCGCACGTCTTCGACTCAGATCCCCGCCGAGCAATAGCCCAAGTACTGGAAGGCGACGGTGTCCCAGCCTCCTCTCGCAGCCGCGAGGGCTTCGTGGCAACTCCCGAAAGCCTGGCACAGGAGATCGTGCGAACGTACAGCGGTCTGTCGACGACATCGGACACCCGCGTCCTCGAACCCTCAGCAGGGAATGGGTCTCTGGTTAAGGCGGTACTGGGCTACGCCCCGCAGCTCAGGTGGTAGCGATCGAACCCAACCGGGAGCGTGCCCAGACCATCCCTCGACATCCGTCGGCTACTGTCCACGTCGATACCTTCGAGCGCTATGCGGAAACCAGGGCCGCCAGCTTCGCCTCGATCATCATGAACCCGCCGTACTCGACCAGCGAGAACCGCACGCTCTGGATCGACCGCCTCCACATCGCCTGGCGCCTGCTCGCACCGGGCGGCCGATTGGTCGCGATCCTGCCGAACGGCCTCACCTTCCGCCAGGACCGAAGGCATCGCGAGCTCCGTGAACTGGTGAAGTCTCAGGGCGACTACCGCGACCTCCCTGCCGATTCGTTCATCTCGTCGGGCACCGGCGTACGAACGGTCGTGGCCTGGATGTCCCGGCCCACCTTGCCCCGATGTCCTTTCGCCGACGGGCCAACCACAGGCACCTCACCGACGTAGACGACGTCGTCAGCGCTGGGGATCGACCTTGATCGAACGGCCGCTTCACTGAGGCGCTGGATCGTGCTCCGACAGCAGCGCGTCGCTCTCGTGAACCTATCGCAACCACTTGCGCACAATGTGTTCCTCAAGTGGCCGCAGACCTCGTGGCTTTGCCACTCCGGCTTGGCACACCTCGAACCTATCTGCCACAAACCACCCGAATGAGTCGGGATCCCAAGCCGCGCACGTCACCCCCAACGTGCCGCGCCCCGGCTCGGCTGGCTGGTCGTCGCACCGCGCCGCGACGACCAGCCAGCCCCCTCCAGCGAAAGGCCTGACGATGAGCAAGCGACTGCCACTCTCACCGACCGAACTGGAGGTCCTCCGGTACATCGCTCAGGGGTTTGAGAACCGTGAGATCGCGGGCAAGACCTTCCGGTCCACCGAGACGATCCGCACTCATGTGAAGAGCATTCTCTACAAGTTCAAGGCGCGAAACCGCACACACGCCGTGGCGATCGCCTACCACGTAGGCATCTTCCAAGGCCTATCCCACACCGAGGCCCCAGCGACGTCCCCACTGGCGCCGTCTGAGCCGGACCTCACCGTGCGGATTCCGCCTGGGCACCCCGCCTCCGAGACGCCGCCTCCGACCGATCCCTCCGCTGGCGCCCGTTCTTCCACCTCGGACACGGCCCGGCGAACCCGTCCGCAAGTCCAGCATCGGTCATGACCGCAGCGGCGCTATTCCCGCTGCCGACCTCCGGGCCGCCTCTGGACATCGTGTCGTGGGGAGCCGGTGTGGAAAGCTCCGCCTATCTGACCGAAGTTCTGGAGGAACCTGAAGAACGCGGGATCGACCCCTCGAAAATGGTCGTGCTGCACGCCGTCGTCGGTTCGGAGTTCAACGACACACTCCGCGACTCCGAGCGCTTCATCCTGCCGCTACTCCGCGACCGAGGTGTCCGTCTGGTCCAGTTGTCGCGCCGAGGCCCAGTTGAGGCTGATGGTATCGAGATCCTCGATGACACACACGCGCCCACAGTCATGCACAGCAAGGGACCATGGTCCCTCGCACAACATAACAAGACTAACGGCATCACTCCCCAGCTCTCTGACCGCCGCTGTTCTCTGCAATTCAAGGGATTCGTTCTCGATCGCTTCATTCTCACGGAGTTTCCCGGCCGCGAGTACCGACACGCGATCGGCTACAACCGCGACGAACGAGGCCGCGCGGAGAAGGACGACGTGTACGCAACCCAAACCCGCGAGCCGTTTCATCCGCTCATCGAGTGGGATTGGTCCCGTGCCCGCTGCCTGGCCCGCCTGCGTAAGGCGTTTCGCATCACCTGGAAGAAGTCGGCTTGCTCGTTCTGTCCATTCGCCGGCTCACAAGCCTCCCTGCCCGAGCTGAAGCAGCGGATGCGTCTCTTCCCGGACAAGGCGGTCGAAGCGCTCGTCACCGAGTTTCGCGCGTTGTTCTTCAATCCCCGCAGCCGCATGTTCGGCAGGCACAGTCTCTACGACCGTCTCGCTGAGGACGGCAACCTCGTCGCGCTGTCGCAATTCGAGCAGGAACTCGAACGATCACCTTGGAGCGTCTACGAAGTCCGCCGCCTGTTCTTCCCGCAAGCGGCAGACCCCACCAGGAAAGGGCCTGGCTGGCGCTCGACGCGCGTGAGGTTCACCGGCACCCGAGATCAAGCGCTTGCCTGGATCCGAGACAACATCGGATCCCCCGACGACACCGGCCGGGTATGGATCCGCAGGCAGGCAACGGACGGGCCATACCCTCGCACCGAACACTTCATCGGAGCATCACTCGCCGGGACCGCCGACAAAGAACGTCGGAACTTCGCCAAACACTGGGCGGCCTTCACCGGAGAGACCCTCTTCGACGCGGCGTGACCCTCGCTTGCACCATCCACCCGCTGCCCGCGTTCACTCGTTCGGTCAGGTCAGGCGCCACGACGTCGCCACCTCCCCGGCCGGCACGGCTCGAATACGCCTTCATCACCTTCTGGCGCTAGGCCGCGGACGCAATCGTCGCGGGGCCAGACCCCGCGTCGTCCGCGCGAACCAAGCGCACCCGCCGGATTCCTTCACGCCTCCTTTCCTTGTCAGGAGTGCACTATGCGTCCCACGACCATCCCCAGCGCCTACGCCTATCTGCTCTCGTCCGCGGCGCCGCCCGCGCCCGCCACCGTCATGTTCGTTCAGGACGTCGGCGCCATCGAGGCAGTCCGGCAGATCTCCACCGACCGCGCACCTCTCGCGGTGCTGACCGAACAACGGCCAGGCGATCACCACGACGCAGCGCGAGACGCGCTTGCGGCCGCGGCGCTACACCAGCATCGTCTCATCACCCCGCTCGACAACGAGTGGCCCGCCGGGCAGCTCGCTCACACATCCGGGTTCTGCCCGCCCCTCGCCCTCTGGGCCCACGGAGACGGACACCTCAACGATCTCGCGCGCCGCTCCGTCGCGATCGTCGGCACCCGCCATCCCACGACCTACGCGCAGATCTACTCGATGGACATCGCCGCCGGGCTGGCCAGGCACGGGATCACGATCTGGAGCGGCGGCACCGCCGGCGTCGCTAGCCAGGCTCACCGCGGAGCCTATAACGCCCAAGGGGCATCCGTTGCCGTCCTCGGCACCGGCATCCGGAATGACTACCCCGCCGATCACGAGATCCTCCTCGGGCGCTCCCCGAACACCCTTGTTGTCAGCGAGTACAACCCGCTGACGATGCCACCGGCACCGAACGCCAGCGCCCACAACCGGCTCCTGGCCGCGCTGACTCGTGCGTGCATCGTCATCGAGCCCGGCACCAGCCACGGCGCGATGCCGGTAGTCACGCACGCCGAAACCTACGGTGTCCCGATCTTGGCGTTCCCCGGCCCCGTCAGCACCTTGATGTTCCGGCAGGCTCACGACCTGATCCGCGCCGGGCGCGCCACGCTGATCTCCGACGCGGAACACGTCCTCGAATGCGTCCCAGTGCTCACACCAAACACTGGTCAGACTCCGGATGAAACGATGCCGGAACCGTGACCGGCGGGGCTCCGTTTCCTTCCTGTCCCGACTGCCAAGGTCCTCTGACACTCCAGTACGACACGGGCCACTACGACACGAAGTATGTCTATTGCAGCACTCTCGACTGCCCGAACGACGGTGTCCCCGCCGGGGAGATCGTGGGCGACCTCGGCCAGCCCAGCCGTGGGTGGCCGCGTCAGATCGTCGACGGTCTTCCTGTTCCGTGGCTCGCGCCGGTCATCGGCGACCGTGTCGCGTGGACCGCTCTCAATGCCGCCAGGCTCCACGAAGTCGAGCAGGGCTGGCTATGCCAGGTCTGCGGCCGCGACCTCGACCCGGCCCCGACGGCATGGATCGCTGTCTCGCAGGGGGAGGTGGCCACCGGTGGAGCGATGCACGAGAAGTGCATGCACCTGGCGCGGGCTGTGTGCCCAGAGCTGCGTGACGACCCGTCCTACGTGTTTACCGAGGTGCGCCGGTCAGATCGCACCAACAGCTGGGAAGCAGTGTTCGAGCGCCTCACGTGCTACGAGGAGCAGCACGGACAGCTTCCCCGCGTCCTGCCGCTGGCAGCCCCGACACCGCGATGCCCCGACCTTCCCGCGGCCTGGAGCCAGAATGCCAACGCAGGAACAGTCCCAGCGCCCAAACGCTGCGTCACACTGATTGGAGACAACACGTGACCTACCACGACGGTGACCCGACCACTCCGCACGAAGATCTCGGCACTCCGATCTACGACGAACTCGCCGGCGTCAACGCCAGCTCCACAGAGGACAACCTCGCGCCCGCGCGCGCCGCGGAACCCCTGACAGCCGACATGAGCAAACGCGTCGTCTCCGCCATCGTCCTTGACCTTTTCGGACGGATCGCAAAGATCGACAGTGGAGACGGCTGGAACGGCGGCGACCTCGTCAACACCTTCACCGCGTGGCTCAACGAGTTCGGCATCCACGAGGACGCCGACGAAGCATCCGCGGCCAGCGCGCTACGGGTGCCAGCCTGGCTCACCCGCTCGCTCAACGCTCCTCGCGCCGACGCTCCGACCGTGGTCATTCACCTCCGCACCGACCATCCTCGGCCCGTTGCTCGTGTTCGCCCTTACCTGGCCGACATGGTTCACGAACTGGGCGAGCACTCCAGCGTTGCCGTTTTCGACCTCGCAGGCGATCAGGTCGCCAGTATCGTGCACGTCGCGTCCGCCGCAGAGCAGCCATAGGGCCCATCCGACGTTCAGCACCCCGGCCTCCCGCCCGATGGGGTGTACGGTGGGAAGTGAAAATCTTGGTGTGGCCTCCCCATGCATCGAGTCGCATGAGGACGGAGGCCGAAATGACGTTGCTGCGGCAGAATCGTGAGCTGAAGAAGCTCGGAATCTGGAACTGGTCACTACCCGCCTTCGCGGGAAAACTCCCTGACGGCCGCAACTACAACACGTGTCCATCGGCCGGCGTGTGCGCACAGGCATGTTACGCGCGTAACGGCACCTACCTCTTCCCGCAAGTCAAAGCACGCCACCAGAAGAACCTCACACTGGTCCTCGACGACCTCCCCGGCTGGAAGAGCGCAATGCTGGAAGAGTTGTCCCGCAACAAGTTCGACGACGCGTGGGTCAGGATCCACGACAGCGGAGACTTCTTCTCCCGCTCCTACCTCACCGCCTGGCTTGAGGTCATGCACGAGCGCCCCCGAACTCGCTTCTACGCCTACACCAAGGAAGTAGCGATGTTCCGGAAGCTCGTCGAACCCAGCCCGCCACGCAACTTCTGGTGGGTCTATTCCTATGGTGGCACCCAGGATCACAGCCTGGATCCCGACGTCGACCGGGTCGCTGACGTTTTCGCCGACGAGGCCGCCATCGACGAAGCCGGCTGGCACTCGCAATCCGAATCGGACCTACGTGCCGTCATCGGTCCCGCACCGGTCGGGATCCCGGCCAACAACATCACGCACTTCAAAGCCAGGCAGGCCGGTCGCCGCTGGAGCGACTGGCAGGCCAGCGTTGACGCTGCGCGCGCCCAGCGCCGCGCGCGTGCCCGCGACACCACGAGTCCGGGCACTACCAGCACCCAACCCAGGTAGGCCCCGCCAGCTGCGGCGGCCACCCTTCCGCTCGTCTGGAGCTACCATGCTCGACCTTCTCCTGCGCGCCAACGGATTCACCCGCAAGAACGACACCTGGACCCGACAGAACCTCACCGCCGGAGGCCTTTTCGACCTCGACATCGTCCCGGACGACGACCACTACCTCTGCACACTCCGCCAGGGCGCGACGTCCCTGCTGAACGTAAGGCGTGACGCGGACGGAGTGGCGGACCTCGTCGTCACCTTCCTCACATCCTGACGCGAGATCCCGACACGACAAGAGGAAACGATGACAGACATGATCATCCTGACCCGCGAAATCGCCCAGCACCTGGAAGGAGACTGGAAAGCAGGAAGAGGCGTGCACGACAACGGAACCGACGCTTACCTGCACGGCCCTGACGGAGAGAAGCTACAGATCCGGCCGGGAACCACGACAACGACACGGCATCGAATCGAGATCTACGGTCCTCTCCCCTACCAGTTCACGCGCCATAACGAACCTCGGCACCTCATCACCGTCAGCCCCGACAAGACCGCCACGCGGATCGCGGGCGACATCACCCGACGCCTGCTTCCCGCGTACCGCGAGGGCATGGTCTTCGCCGCTGAGGCGAAGGTGCACCACGAACTCCGCGAGGCCGAGAAGTCGCACACGATCACGACCTTGCTAGGCATCCTGCCGAAGACCGATCACTCCACACACGACCAAGACTCGATGGACTTCGGAGGAGGGCGCAATTCACTGCCGATCGGCGGCCGGCTACGCGTCCTATCCAACTCCCAGGTGGAGTGGACGGTTTACACCACCAAGGAACTGGCCTTCAGCCTCGCTGAGACGATCTACGCGCTCTCCCGAAGTGGCGATATCCCTCAGGTACCCGAAAAGTCGACAGCTGAGCCTGGCTAGCCGTCTTCCGCGGACTTGGCAAGTCGGCGTTCGCTCGCCCACGGCGATCCTGATGAGGCGCAACACCACCTCGAATCGAGTCAGGACCGAATACCTGACAACGAGCCGTGTAGGCGGGACCTGGTCCTCGGCGTCGCCGCGCATCATTTACCGGCCTCCCGATAGCAGTCGCTATCGCCACTACAGCCATCGAAGGACGAGACATGAGCAACCGAAACGGTAGTAGCGCCTTGGCGCTCAACGAGTATCTGCGCAGCGTCGCCGGTGTTCTCGGGCCACCCTGGCACATCTCGCCTCCACAGCTCACCGACGAGGTCGCCACGCTATCAGGTCCTGACGGCGGGTCAGTGGCCATCTACCTCGAACAGCGCGGGAACCGGCTCGTTTTCGAGACGTGGCTTTCCAGCGACCTGCGTGCGCACCAGCCCGAAGGAACAGTCCGTCCTCTCGTCACCGTGTCCCCGGCACGGCCGCCGCAGGACGTGGGAAAGGATCTACTGCGGCGGCTGGTGCCTAGGGTGATCCGCTTCTTCGGCGACGCGCGCGACCTCGCCGACCGGCGCCGCCGCGATGCCACCGATCTCCACAGCGTCCTTGAGTCGGTGGCGGCCAAGCTCGGAACAGACGTCAAGCCGAACGGGACGTCCACCGGCATCGGCAAGTTCGGGCAGCCGCTGTTCGCCACAGCTCAAGTCATCCAGCCGTTGTGGCGCAAAGACGAGCACGTCGTCCGGTGGAGTATCGACACCCGTCCCGACATCGCGCTAGCCCTCGCCGATCTGCTCGCCGCACAGGCCGCGAAGACCGCCAGTGACTACAGCGCGGCAGCTGTCATCGAATAGCGCACGGGCCACCGTCTCCCCGTCCTCATTGGTCCCAGTCGCGCACAGTACGCCAACGTCGATCCAGCTATGCGATGCCCGTGTCGGCCGTGCGAGTGCGGGCCACAACGTCTCTCCGCATGTGACTACGACGCCAACCGAGTTCTCAGCGAGCTCGGCGTGAGAACCGGCAGGCCGCCCCTCGCCGGGATAGTTCTGTTCGTCGCGTACGCGACGATGATCGCCGCCGCGAACGGGGCCACCTCACTCTGGCCCGCCCTCGTGATCGTCGGCCTGCGGATTCCTGTAGGCGCACTCATGGCCGGTCTCGTCTTCACCACGCGTGACCTACTGCAGGATGCCGTCGGTACCCGGTCGACACTTCTCGCTGTCGCTCTGGGCGCGGCGCTATCTAGCGTGACTGCGGAACCTCGTATCGCATTAGCCAGCGCCGTGGCCTTCGCCGTCTCCGAGTTCGCCGACCTCGCCGTCTACACCCCGATTCGGCGACGGAACCAGCTCGCCGCCGTGGGCCTGTCGAACGCAACCGGTCTGCTTGTCGACACCGTGCTGTTCCTTCCGCTGGCCTTCGGCTCGCTGGAGCAGCTCTCCGGACAACTCGCCGGGAAAGGCGGCACCACCGTCCTCGCGGTGCTCCTGCTCTCCCTCGCGCGCCGGAGACCGGCGCCTTCGTGAAGTTCTATCTCGGCGCGCATCAGCCCATCTGGCTCACTCGCGTACCGGACGTCCCGCTGCTGGTGTCGCACCGCCGCCTCGGCCACCGCCGCACGTTGCCGCGCGCCGTCACCGAATGGGCGCTCGACTCCGGTGGATTCACCGAACTGCAACTCCACGGGCGCTGGCAGATCAACGCCAAGGACTACGTCCGGGCCGTCCGCCGCTACGCGGACGAGATCGGCATGCTCAGCTTGGCCGCAGCCCAGGACTGGATGTGTGAACAACACATCCTCCAGCGGACCGGCCTGACAGTCCACGGGCATCAGCGTCGCACGGTGGACAACTTCATCCGTCTCCGCGAACTCGCTCCCGAACTCCCGTGGCTTCCCACACTGCAAGGCTGGACTCCGTCGGACTACCAGCGATGCGTCGACCTCTACGAGCAAGCCGGGATCGCACTGGCCGCCGAGCCGCTAGTGGGAATCGGCTCAGTGTGTCGACGCCAGAGCAGCGCCGATGTCGAACACATCGTGCGCACCTTCGCCGCACGCCAACTTAATCTTCACGGCTTCGGCATCAAGATCACCGGGCTTACCCGCTACGCCACCGCGCTCACCAGCTCCGACTCGATGGCGTGGAGCAGACGCGGCCGGTACGTCCCCGGTTGTGGTCCGAGCCATCGCACGGAGTCCAACTGCCTGCACTTCGCGCTGGATTGGTACCAGAAGATCCAGACAGCGGTCAATCCCGCCGAAAGCACTCCGCAGCCGGGCCGTCCACGCTCTCGACGAGAAACCACTGGTGAGCCTGCCCGACCTCTGCTGGATCGCCCGTGAGCGAGCGGTCCGGCCTGCTTGCTTTCCCGGTGAGCGCCGCGACGCACCGGCGCCCACGAGGGCCATGCGGCTATGTCGAGGCAGGAACCAACCGCGGTTCCGACGAACTACGAGATGAGCAAGCGGAGGGGCCGATGAGTCCGGCACGCCGGTGATCCCGGGTCGGAACGCCGCACTCTAGCGGCGCCTGGCACGGGTGGAAGCCCGCACACGCCGAGGAAGCAGCGTCATTCGCAGGAAGGCGGGCTTCCTCCCGCGGCAGGCGGCGCCGCTGGTTCGAGTGCGTCCCGACCGGGACACCCGCGTCCCGATCCTCCCCAGTACGGATCAGGTCAGAGACACGCGGGAGAAAGGGCCGGTGGCCGCTGCGTGCGGTCTCCGGCCGGATTCCGTGAAGGAGCCTCAGTGACTAGCACTGTGGAAATCCCGGCCCAGCGCGACGAGGACAACGGCCAGGCCGACGAGGCCATGACCATGTCCAGTGACGTCGTCGGTCCCGAGACCGTCGACTTCGACGAGTCCTCCTGCACCGAGGCGCTGACGGAGGAGGAGTTGCGCGTCCGGCGCGCGGAGCGGGAGGCCGAGTACGACACCATCGTCTATTGCGATCCGGCCGACGTGGTCATCGGCGTCAACGTGCGGACCGAGAACGCCGACACCGATCCCACCACCGTTCAGGACATGACGCAGCGGGGCGTCGACATGGCCGTCAAGGGCTACCGCGACGACGACGGCACAGTGGTCATCACAATGGGCCAGCGCCGGGTGCTCAACGCCCGTGAAGCGCAGTGCGAAGTTCCGGTCTGGATTCAGGCGCCCCCGTCCGATGACGAGCGCAAGGCCACCATCGACCGCATCATCGGCCAGGTCAACGAGAACGATCTCAGGGTGGGACTGACACTCGGTGACCGGTACAGCGCCTTCCAGCAGCTGGTCGCCTTCGACCTCAAGCCCGCCGGCATCGCCCGGAAACTCGGCCGCGGCAAAGGCGGCAAGGCGTACGTGGAGAACGTCCTCCAGGCCGGTGCCAGCGACCTGGCCCGCGCCGCGACCGAACGCTACGACCTGACGCTCGACCAGGCAGCCGTCGTCGCGGAGTTCGAGGCCCGCGGCGACCTCGTCAACGCGAAGGAACTGATCCGGCTCGCCGTCGCCGAGCCGAACAACTTCCAGGTCTTCGCCGACGTCCAGCGCCGCAAGCACGCCGAAGCGGAGCGTGTCCGAGCCCTGACCGAGCAGCTCACCCGTGAGCTGGTCGACGCGAAGGTCACGATCCTCGACGACACGATCGACGCGGACACCGGACCGGCGCGGTCGCTCGACCGTCTCCGCCTCACCCCCGACAGCGAGCCCGGCAGCGAGATCACCATCGAACAGCACAGCAGCTGCCCCGGACACGCCGCCTGGCTGTACGAGGACTACCAGGAAGGGCGCACCGTCATCGCCGCGCGGTACGGCTGCGCGGACTTCCTTGAACACGACCACGCCCTGTCCGAAGCGCCCGCCGGACGTTCCGACTTCACTCCGTACGCCACCGACGACGAGGACGAAGCCGACGTCGCGGCTTTCGATGTGGCCCGAGCCGCTCACGCCGCCGCCGAGTGGCAGCGTCGCGCCAACTCCATCAGGTACAACTGGGTCCGCGACAGCAACGAAAAGTGGGACGGCTCCAGCGAGAAGCGCCACAAGTGGCTGGCGGGGTTCGCCGCGAAGTCCGCAGCCCTCAAGGGCGCCCAGGTGTTCCTCGCGACGCAGAAGCTCAAGGGCGGGCGTGCTCTGCGCCGTTCCATGGAGCGCAACCACAAGCTGGCGAACACGCTGCTGAAGACCGGCGACTCCGGCCGGAGGCCGCTCGCCGAGCTGATCAGCACGGCGAAGGCCGCGAAGGCGACCCGCTACGACGTGTTCCTCACGCTCTGCGCGATGGAGGAAGACCTGCACCGCGACGCGTGGCGCACCCCGTACCCGGAGAACCAGGAGTACCTGACCGCGCTGAAGGGCTGGGGCTACGAAGCCTCCTCGATCGAGCTGAGGGTTCTGAAGCCCGAGCGTGTGGAAGACGTCATCACGGAGAAGCTCGGTCCCGATCCCGAGGCAGAGGACGAAGACGTCTCCAACGGCCGGGATGGCGAGGACTCCGAGACCACCCGTACCGCCGCCGCCGGCGGCGGCGATGACGACGGGGACAGCGATTCCGACGACGAGGTCGTCGACCCGTCCGCGATCGAGCTGTCCGCCGACGTCGCTGATTCGCCCCCGGCCCCGTCCACGGAGGACTCGGAGTCCGCCGACGGCGAGGCCACCGCGTAGCGGCCTCCTCGTCGCCGCGTTCCCTGCGGGGTGTGGACGTCTGTCACGTCCACACCCCGCTTCGGCCTGACCCACCTCTGCCCCTCAGCGCAACGCGCTGTGGACCGCCGAACGGAGCCCGTCATGCACTTCCCTCGAACAACCTCACCGACACAGGCCCATCCGACATCGACGTTCTCCGCCCAGCACCATCCGCTCTGGCCACACACCGAACTACCGGCAGGCCCGCAGTGGGCGCACGCGGTCTGCCGCTGCGGCTGGACCGACTGCGCCGAATCGCTGCACGACGCACGGGTCCTGGCCCGTCGGCACCGCCGCACCGCCTACACCGACGTCTTCTATCCGGGCTGGGCATCCCGCATCGGCAACCGCCGCTACCAAGCGGATGCGACCGCTGTGCACGTCTCCCTCAACAGCGAAGACCACGCGTGGGCGCTAGCCGACGGCATCGGCGATCACCCGCTGCCCGCCGACGCCGCGGCCAGGGCGGCCGCGACCGCCGCCCGCGTCGCAGCCCGTGACGGAGCTGTCGCCGGTCTGCTCGCCGCCACGGACGTTCTCCCCGGTCTGCCCGACGAGGACACTGTCATGGTCGTGGACTCACCCCTGTCGACCGCGGACGGCGTCGGCTGGGACATCGCCTGGGTCGGCGACTGCCGCGCCTACGAGTACCGCGCCGACACCGACCAGTGCGTACAGCTGACCGTCGACCACACCCGCGGACAGGAACTGCGCACCGCCCTGGCCGGCTCGTACCCAGACCGGCCTGACGAACTCGAGGCCTACGCACGGCGATCCGATCACATCGTCACCAGCTCGGTCGGCATCGCCGCGCTCACCGCAGTCGGTCACACCACCACCCGCTGGCCCCGGCAGCGGCTCATCCTCACCAGCGACGGCATCCACAAACCGGTCCCGCTGCGCTCCATCACCCGCGCGGCCCGGACCTTCACCGACTCCCGTACCTGCGCACACAAGCTCACCGTCGCCGCCAGGTACTTCGGCGGCACCGACAACGCCACCGCCATGGTCATCGACCCCGCCCCCGAGGACATCTACCCGTGACCGTGACAACCACGCCCGAGGTCAGCTCTCTGCTCCTTCCCAGCGCCCTGACACTTCACGACTCCGCGCTCGACGCCATCCAACGCGGCTGGCGGGTCTTCCCGCAGGCGCCGAGAAGCAAACGACCAGCCATCACGCGATGGGAACAGCGCGCGACCCTGGACCCCGACACGGTCAACCGCTGGTGGAACCGCTTCCCCGACAGCAATGTCGGGATCGCGTGCGGCCCATCCGGCCTGCTGGTGCTCGACCTCGACGCGGCGCACGGACCCGTCCCCACTCCCTGGGCGAACCTCGGCGTCGCACACGGCCGCGACGTCATCGCCCTGCTCGCCGCACGCGCCCGCGAACCCGATCCCGTCGATACCCTCATCGTCGCCACGTCGCGCGACGGCCAGCACCGGTACTTCCGCCGCCCACCGGGAACCACGCTTCGAAGCACGATCGGTAACCGCGGACGCGGCCTCGGCTGGCGCGCCGACACCCGAGGCCCCGGCGCCGCGGTCACCGCTCCAGGCTCCATCGGCCGCAACGGGATCCCCTACACCATCGTCCGCGACCTCCCCATCGCCGAACTCCCCGGCTGGCTCGTCACGGCCCTCACACCACCACCGCCACCACCGCGTCCACTGCACGCTCCGGTGCTCCCGGAAACCAGCCGACGGGTGGTCGCCTACGTCAATGCCGCCGTCTCCGCCGAGTCACGCAACGTCGCCTCCGCCGAGCAGGGACAGCGCCACATCACCCTCTACGCCGCAGCGGCCGCGCTCGGTGAACTGCTCGCCAACGACTGGATCACCGAGCCCGCGATCACCCACCACCTCACCGAGGCAGCCCGCCGCCACCTCGGCGTCGCCGACTTCAGCTGGAACGAACTCACCACCACCATCCGCGACGGCATCGCCAAAGGCCGTCGTACCCGCCGCGTCCTCCGCGAACGTCCCTGCATCTCGCGTCGCTGACCCCCATCCTTCTCGACCTCCGCAGCCCACACCTGCACCACCGCCATAGGGCACCACCTCCGCCACCGTGCCGCCCCAAACTCAGACCTCAGTTCCGGCACACGCCGCCGACCTCAATCCGCAAAGGATCACCGTGTCCACGATAGACACCCGCGCCACTGAGATACAGCCGCGACCGTTGACCACAGCCCGCTATTCTCTCGCGCCCAATGGGCTTCTACTCAGGCGCGAACAACTGTCGCCCACGGACCAGCACCCGAGCATCGAACTGGTCCGCGCCAAAGAATTCAGCCTGCCGGTCACCTACGACAGCCACACCGCCCGCGACACAGCCGCACAACTACTCGGCTACGCCTGGCAGTTCTACACCCAGCAATCCCTCCCGCCCAGCCTGCCCGTCGACCTACTCGATCCCACCAACCACAACGCCACCACCTCCACATGGTCACTCGGGACCGGACTGGCCCTGCACTACGACGCGCCCTTCGACGCCACTCTCGACACCGAGAACTACACCTGGGAACTGACGCCGGCCCTGGCCACGCGCTGGGGCCGCGCACTCCTCACCCTGGCCGCCGTCCTGGACGACGCCCATGCCGTCGCCACACACGCCGTCCTCGCCAATCGCAGCGGAACGACGACCGTAGACAACCTCCGAGACTGGACGAACAGGAAGATCGAAGACGACGCCCAGAACAGCTACTACCCGGTCCTCCGAGAACTGAAAGAAGCTCTCGACCAAGAGGACGTTTCCGTCCGGCAGCAGACACTGATCGCCGCCCTCGACATCGCCAACCCCGACCTGCCGGCCACGCTCACCGGCCTGCGCCTCAACGCCGACGAGACACTCACCCACCTCGACGCCGCGAAAGCAATCAGAACCATCGCGAACCGCTACGGGATCCCCCTGTTCATGTGGACCGAAGAGCACTGGTGGCTCGCCAAGCATCTCAGCGTCGGCGAACTCACCGAGGCAGAATGGCGCCGCTTCACCAACACTCCGGAGATCCAAGAGTTTCCCCGACACGTTGAACAGCGCCAGGCAGACGGAGTCGGAATCGACTTCGAACTCGCTCTCAAACAGGCCGGTCTGGCCTGCCGGGAATGCTCCTTCCGGATCCGCGGCGAGATCACCGACACCTACGGCCACTGCACAACCTGTCTCCCCACCGACCGAACCACCGCGCTCACCGAGGCACTCGAACGCGGATGCCCGGCCGAGCCTTTCGACCGGGGAATCGCCTCCCACAGCGGTGCGCCCGGCGAGGCCTGCTACGTGTGCGGCCTCCCGCTGCCCACGCCGAGCCGCTGCAGCGGCGAGCAACACTAGCAACGCTGACGCACCACAGCAGGATTGAGAATCCCAAATCCACGGATTCAGCTGGTCCTCCGACGCCGTGCCGGAGACATCGCCGCATCAAAGCACCCCTGGGCCCGAGCGCCCGGCATCCCGCAGACACCTCACCTGAGCGCCGGCGGGCGCCCGGCCCCAGGCGCGCTGCCGGGCCGCGTTCACCCGCACGACCCCGGAGGAGCCATCGTGACTACGGCAACACTCGCCGGAGCGCCGGACGACGACGCGTTCGATCACGCCTGCCGCCTGTTCATGGTCGAACTCAACGCCATCCCGCTCACCGACCTCCCCACAGACACACAGAAAAACCCGCAGCTCACCAACGCATTCAAAGCCGCACTCATCACGCAGGTACATCGGTCCGCGCACGTTCACGGACTCACCGAGGCCTTCCGTGTCGTCGACGCCGCGTACCCCGACCTCACCGCGCACGGACACTGCACCGACGCCGCCGTGCTCGCCGCCTGCGGACCGCTCTACGGCGGCCTCCACCACTACCGGCCCGCGACACAAGCGATGCTTCGCGACGAGGCGCGTTCCCTGCTGACCAACGCCATCGCCGCGGTCCTCGACGCGAAGGCGGCCTGACCATGGATGAACACGACTCCGGCGACCGGGCACACCTCGATGCGTTGCCGCCGTACAACCTGCCGGTCACCGTCGACAGCAACATCCCGCGCACATGGAACCACGCCGACCCAGCGGCATGGTCGATAGCACGAGGAATCCTGCGCGAACTGTGTCGTGAACTCCACGCGTCGCCGATCTCGGTGCTCTATCAAGAACTCACCGGTCAACGGAACCGAGACTTCATCGGCTTGAGAATCACAGCACGTGCGCGTCCGCCGTACGGGAACGACACGATCGTCATCTACCGCAGCGAATCCCCCCACACCGGCACCTCTGGCGGGCGATGGTCCCTCGCTGTCAACGGGTTGATTCCCATCTCGCGCATGGACCTCACACGCCCTCCGCCGCGGACGATCGCCCGCCTCGCGCGCGAAGCCCTCAAAGTTGGGCTCGATACCTGACGAGGCAACGGCTGCACCTGCCCCGCATCACTCGATCTCTCATTCGGGTCATCCAGTCACGCGACCGCGAACCCCTGGAGCACACCATGCTGCACGCAATTCCCGATGAACACTACGTCGAATTCGTCGCCGACGGACTCAATCCCAACGACCATCCCAGCTTCCCCGCTCGCGTCGTCGACATCCCGCTGACGACCTCACGCTTCGGAGCACACGCACGTCTGCGCGCCGAAGTCCTCCCCTCGGTACAGCAATGGATCACCAAGAACCCACAACTCGGCATGGGGCTACAACTGCTACCTGCCGACAAGCACCGCTCGAACGACCTGCCCCTCAAGATCGACACGACCGGCGCACTCTGGCAACGCACTCTCATCGTCTGGCCCGACGACGGCCTCTACGAGCTCAGCGGTGACACGACCTGGTTCCTTCAGATCTCGGTGCCGACAACGACTGCCGACACCATCAGGTCGCTCCACCGTGAACTCGTCAAGCCAGCGAACCTACGACCAGAACCAGGAGAGGCACTCGTCAACCTGGCGGACGCCCAGGTCTCGTTCCCCGCGATCGTCGATAACGAAAGCTGGATTGGCGCGGCAGTACCGTACTTCCGTCCGGAGGTCGCAAAGATCCTTGGCGCCTGGCTGAACTACGCCCACCTGACACTCGACGACACCTACGCCCGCACCTACTGGGAAGGCGACACCCTCATCGTCGTCGAAAGCAACGCCGCCTCCATGCCGGGGTATCACCCCGACCACGTCGAACCCAGGCCCGACGGCCGGTACGCCATCGGCTGGCGAGAATGGGTATGGGAGGCCGTGTAGGCCTGGCCGAAGGTCCGAGAACTCGCGCCTTTCGTGAATACGGCGCGCGACCACATCTAGTCGCCCATCAACAGCGGGAAGTGGTATTCGCCGCGTATTCAACGCAGCAACCACGGTTGCGCACAAACTTCGATCACGTCATTCCCATTTGCCCTCGCGGACTCGGTCCGCGAGGGCATTTTTCCTATACCCGAAGGGAAATAACGTTGACACTCTTCGCTGATCAGCTCGCCCTGCGATGCGATCACTGTTCCAGCACCACCTGGCAGCGGCGCCGCACTGCCTCCGGGAAAAAAGTATGTAGCACCTGCGTCAAAGCCATGCCGTCCTGCGACCACTGCGACCTGCCCACCACATCTGCGTCACCAACGGACGACCACGGCGACGTCTGTGTCACGTGCGCCAACTCCATCGGCCTCTACCCCTGCGACGAGTGCCCGACCCTCATCAACCATGGTGACACGTGCAGTGTTCATTCCGCACTGCGGCCGCGCTCATTCATTTGCAGCAACTGTCGCATTCGCCGAACCGGCGAGACGGCATCACGCGCGACAGACGAACGCGAACTGTGCATCCGTTGCGTGGATCGCTATCACCTGTGCGATGACTGCAATCTGTTCGACGAGTACAACACGGCTGTCGAGAACAGCGACTCTACGCATGCATTCTGCTACTCCTGCGCTCTCGAACACGGCTATTACGAGTGCCTGACCTGCGAACGGCTCATCTACCACGGCGACTACTGCATTAACCACATCGACCGGGCAGGCTACTACGCAATTCACGACTACTATTTCAAACCCGAACCGATCTTCCACGGAATCGGCCCTCGCTACCTCGGCATGGAACTGGAGATCAACGTCCCCCGCGGCCAACTCACTGACTGCGTCGACGACGCGACCAACGCACTCGGCGAGCTCGGATACCTCAAAGAGGACGGATCCATCGCCCGCGGCTTCGAACTCGTCACACATCCGATGTCCTACCTGTGGGCACTCGACTCATTCCCCTGGCATCTCCTCGACGACCTGCAAGCCAAAGGCTGCACCGGAGACGGCATCGGTATGCACGTCCACATCAGCCGCGCCGCCTTCGCCGACTCATTCCACGTCTATCGATGGATGAAGTTCGTCTACCGCAACGCTTCCGATGTCCAACTGCTTGCCAGGCGGCACTCCAGCTATGCCGCGTTCAACGACTATGAGCGAGTTATGGTCAAAGAGACCTGCAAAGGCGAGCGGAACCCCCCGCGATCCCTTGCCATCAACACGCAACCGGAAGACACACTCGAACTGCGCGTCTTCGCCTCCAGTCTCGACATCGGCCAGGTCCAGGCCGCTCTCGCCTTTGCGGATGCCTCCGTCAGCTACACACGTGACCTGACCATCTCCGACCTCGCTCAGCGTGGAGGCTGGAACTGGGACAGCTTCACACGATGGCTCCTCACACATCCGAAGTACTCGCCTCTGACCCGCGAACTGGAGAGCCTCGCATGTGCATGCTGACCTACCTTCCTGAGGGAATCCAGCCCGACATCGACGCTCTCAGCAACGGAGCGATCCTCAACGACCACGGTCACGGCTACGCCATCGTGGCGAACGCGCACATCATCTCGGGCCGCGGCATGCACGCCTCAGCCGTCATCGACGAATTCGCCGCCTTTCGCCGTCTCCATCCCGAAGGCCCCGCGCTGTTCCACAGCCGGTTCGCCACGCACGGATCGGTCAATGAGTCCAACAATCACCCGTTCCCTGTGGGCGCGGACGAGCGGACAGTCCTGGCTCACAACGGGGTTCTTCCCGCGGCAGCACAGCCAGCCAAGGGCGACGACCGGTCGGACACCCGCATCGCCGCGGACGACATCTTCCCCAGCCCACAGTTCTCCTCCTTCGACGATCCGAAGACTCGCAAGCTCATCGAACGGTGGCTCGGCCGAGTCAACAAGGTCGTCATTCTCACCGTCGATCCCCGCTATCGCAGGAGCGGCTACATCTTCAACGAACGCGCGGGTGTCTGGGACGGCGATACCTGGTACTCCAACTACGACTTCGAACACCACAGTTCCTATTCATCGCCGGGGCACGCAGCGTGGCGGGGACTCGACGAAGGCTGCGCGTGCTGCGGCATCGCCGACAGTATTGACCCCGAAGCGGGCCTCTGCCTCGCCTGCGGATCATGCCCCGTATGCGGCGCCGACGAAAGAGACTGCGCCCAGGGCTGCTACCGCAGACTCCTGACCCTTCCATGCGGTGAATGCGGTTCAGACATCCGGTATTGCCCCTGCCCTCTCCCCGACGGATACGTCACAACCTGACACCCACACAGATAACCAGCGCCAGCGCCTTCCACTCACATCGCGCACATTCCGGAAGCGAGATCATTGTCCGGGCCACCTATGGACCATCTGGCCTTGTCAGGCGCCGTCGCGCGGACTACCACCCAGCACACCGCGAATTATCCACCGCGGCCGGTGATCCCATCGCCCATCACTATTTTCTGTCCCGAAAGGACTACTATCGCGCCTCGCACCGTTAAAGTAAAAACTACGAGCGACGTGTTCGCGGCGATCCCGCACCTACTCGGGTTCGTCCCCCACAAGTCCTTTGTACTCATTTTTATCGGCAATGACCCTCTCCGCCCCAACCGCAGTGAAATGATCGCGAGGGTCTCACTCGACGATGTCGGACAGGATCCCGCCGCACTCGCACGTCACCTGACCCGAAGCGCGATGGACCATCCGATAGCCGCTGTCATTGGCCTCGCCGTGTGTCCGTCATCGCCCGAGCCAGGCTCCGCTCTGCCCTATCGGACAGAACTGCTCACCCTCACCCACGAGATCCGGCAGCACGGTCTCCGCATCGACGAAGTCGGGCATGTTCCCGACTTCACCGAAGGCGCCACCTGGCAGTCCTACCTGGCCGAGGATCGAACAGGACGGCTCCCTGACCCGTTCGCCACGCCAGTCGCCGCCACCGTCGTCGCCGAAGGGCTTGTCACAGCACGCTCTCGTGACGACCTCGCGGCCGTCTTCACCCCGGCCGGTCCCGCTCTTCGGGCTCGCGTGGCACCGCTGATCTTCTCTGCTCTTGAGCAGACTCGCGCCGACCGAACGCAGCCTGACGTTGCACGCGAACGACTCGCTCGCGCCGAGGGCGCGATCACCGCCGCAACGACTGGCACCCTGCCAGCAGAGGACCACGAGATCGCTGACCTGATCGCCACCTTCAGCGTCGAACCGTTTCGCAGCGCAATGTTCAATGACAGGTCGACCAAGGCCCTGCACGGAGTTAAGGCGCTGACTACCTATCTGTGGCGGGTCGCCCCCGAGCCGTGCGCGAGCAACCTCGCTGCGATTGCGGGTCTGCACGCCTACATGCTGGGCGGAAGCACCATTGCCCGGATCGCCGCTGACGCTGGCACTGCTCGGCTGCCGCTGCTGAGTCTTCTCCGTGAAGTTCTCGACCGCCAACTGTCGCCGCGCGAACTGAAGGTAGTGGCCATTCTGGCGGGCAGTGAAGCCCGCGCAGAACTCGACGCTTTCGGACCAGCAGAAGGGCCCCAGGGAGCTGAACCGAACGAAGCCGCGGCAGGCCCCTGCGAGCCCATCGATCGCCTCAGCCGTAACTGATTCGCCCATAGCGGAACTTCCCCTCTGACAGCCCGAAAGGAAACCGAGATGACTTTCGAGGACGAGAGGATCGCACGCGCGTACCTGATACGGGCGGCGGAGCCGCCTGCGCCCGCGTTGCTTGCTTTTGTCAACGAGCATGGGCCCGTTGAGGCCGCGGACCGGGTCAAACGCGCCGAATGCCCACGGGCAGTCCGGGAGGAGACCACGGGGCGCCGTGACCACGACCGCGCCGGGCGTGATCTGGAGCGAGCCGCCGCAGACGAGACCAGGCTGGTCATCCCGGAAGACGACGAATGGCCGGCGCGGCAACTGCTTTCGCTAGCGGCCGCCGGCAGCAGAAGCGGTTCCGGACTTGCAGCACCGCTGGCGCTGTGGGTACGCGGTCAGGCAAGGCTCGGTGAGGCGGTCGACCAGGCGATCGCGATCGTCGGCGCCCGCGCGGCGACCGCGTACGGCGAGCACAACGCGGCCGAGCTGGGATATCACCTGGCGAGCCGGGGGATCCCTGTGTTCTCGGGGGCGGCGTACGGCATTGACGGCGCGGCGCACCGGGGCGCGCTGAGCGCGGACGGCACGACGGTCGCTGTGCTGCCCTGTGGCATCGACGTCAAGTATCCGCTGGGGCACGGAACCCTGCTGGACCGCATCGCAGCCACCGGAGCACTCGTGAGTGAGTATCCGCCCGGCACCGCACCATCGAGGCACCGGTTTCTCGTCCGGAACAGGCTCCTCGCGGCCCTCACCGCAGCGACGGTCGTCGTCGAGGCGGGACGGCGCAGCGGCGCACGGAACACCGCCTCTACCGCCGGAGAGCTAGGCAAGGTGGTGATGGCGATGCCGGGACCGGTGTCGTCAGGGATGTCCGCCGGCTGCCACGCGCTGATCCGCGAAAGCGAGGCCATCCTGGTGACCTCCGCGGACGACGTCCTCGACGCCACCGCGTTCCCGCACAACGATCCAGCAGAACCCGCCGACACGGCTCCGTCGACCGCTTAGGTCTACCTGGTTCCTCTCTGATGCCCACGGCGCTACTCGGCCGGCGCTCGCTCCGCCTCGTGCAGCGAGCCAGCCTCCCACTGTTGAGGCGACAACGTGACGCTTGCACCGAGAAGGCCGCGGGGACAGCGCGTGGTCCCTGAACTGGCCCTCATCCGATGAGATCTGTGCTCTCGGACACCGGCTCTCCACTGACGGCAGATGACGAGAAGGCCGGGACACTGCCTACTCGTTTGGGGGCTGGGGAAACGCCCGATGGGCGTTTCCCCAGCCCCCAACCGCCACACCCACATCATCTGTCTGATGTTTCCCTGGTCCTGGATGTGTGGACCGCACAAAGTCCAGCACACCCAGGGCGGGGGCAACGTTCCCGGAGTTCCGGCCCGATCCGCCCAGGTGAACCAGCCGCTCACCCATCGTCCGCCCGTGCCCGCTCCGTACAGGCCGGTCCACACCGGACGGACGAGCCGGTCCGGGAACGACCCCCGCCCCGGCCGCGCTAGGGCTGCGCCGCGTTCCACTCACCCAGCAACCAGGGAGAACACCATGGCTGGCGAACCCGTCATCACCGTCATCGGCAACCTCACCGCCGACCCGGAGCTGCGTTTCACCCCCTCTGGGAAGGCGGTCGCGAACTTCACCGTCGCGTCCACCCCGCGCAAGCGCAACAACGTCACCGGCGAATGGGAGGACGGAGAGGCACTTTTCCTGCGCTGCACCATCTGGCAGCAGCCGGGTGAGAACGTGGCCGAGTCCCTGACTCGAGGCGCGCGCGTCATCGTCCAGGGCCGGTTGAAGCAGCGCTCGTTCGAAACCCGCGAAGGTGAGAAGCGGACCGTGGTGGAGCTCGACGTCGACGAGATCGGCCCGTCCCTGCGCTACGCGACCGCGACGGTGAACAAGGTGACCAGGACGCAGAGCGCCCAGCCCACCACCTCCGCCGCACCCGCGGCTGCGGCCGCTCCCGTCGACGACGTGTGGGGTCCTGCCCCGGAGCAGGAACTCGTCGGTGCCGGTGCCGGTGCCGGTGGCGGTAGCGACCTCCCGTTCTAGGCCGGGTTAGTTGTCCGGCCGGGACTTCCCCACCGGCCGGACAACTAACCCACCCAGGTGCCGGTGGGCCAGCCGTACCAGCTGGCCCACCGGCACCGACGCAACTGTCGTTCGTTCCCTCGGGAGATTCTCTGATGACTGACAGGTACGAGCTCAACCCACCGAGCGTTGACGTCAAGCTCGCCCAGCCGGGTAGTGAGTTGGGGATGGAAACCCTCGACGATGGAAATCATGGTCTCGTCATCGGCGAGCCGGAATCATCGGCTTACGTCATCGAAGGCAGCCTCGACGCCATCGCTGCCTTCGCAGCTCGCGTCGTCAACATCGTCGACGCAGAACGCGAGAAGGTGCGACGTCGTACTCGCTCGTGAACTCGCGCGCATCCTGAGCGACGCGGCACCGACAGCAACCGCTGGCCTAGCAGGGCGCCCTCCACCTCAAACGTTCCGCAACGAGCGCCTGGTTTGGCTTCATCTTCAATTCGTGTGAGTCTGCCGCAGCGACAGAGCCGATTCGCGCCCCCCGCCAGGACTACACCAACGCCCGGACCCAAGCTCACCCCGAGGCTGGTGGCCAGCCAGACCGGCTGGCCACCAGCCTCGCCTCATATCACCCCGCTCCCACCGCCCTGGAGAACTACGTGAATACCGCCAACCTCATCGAAGCCGCCCTTTACACACAACGCATCACAGACCGGCCTTAAAGGCCAAGCCAGCCATGCCTTCGCGCGCACAATCGCCGCACACTTCTACTCCGGGGCCGACAACGAGTCCTACACCTTCGTGTCCACCGGCTCGATCCCCGACAACCCGGTGCGGCTGTGGAGCCAGCTCGAACCCGATCCCGACGCCACCACCCCCGCCGCGCGGCGGGCACTCGGCTGTCTCGCCACGTACCTGTTGCGCCACGCCGGACGCGGCCCCGTCGACGGCTGGGCCGAACTGTGGCTACGCCCTGGCAAACATCCGGCAGAACGACTGCCGCCCGACCAGCGGGAGTACGCGCGATGAGGCTCAACTGTGGCTGACCAACCGGGCAGACCGACGCGATCGTCCCGGCGGCCACCGGCTGGAAGATCACCCTCAAGCGTGCTCCGGGTGCTTTACGCTCGAATGATGAGCACACGCTACGGGATCACCGTCTCGGGCCTGACCCTCGCCGCCGGCGCCGGAGTGTTCTGCGGCACCGTCCCCGTCGGGTACGCCGCCATGCTCGCGACCGTCTTCACCAACCCGGCACAGCTGGCCGTGTTGCCCGGTGCGCTCGTCCTCGGCGCGCTCGCCGGGCTCGTGGTCGCCCACGGCACCCGCAAGACGATCCGCCCCAGACTGAACCAGCGGTCCCGGCGTTTCGTCATCGCCGGGCTGATCATGATGCCTGGGTTCTTCTTCATCGGCGGGCTCGAGGATCTCACCGCCAGCCCCGCCCCCAGCCGATGGGCGATCGGGTTCATCCTCTGCTGCGGCCTCGCCGGGGTCGTCGTCCACTACCGCTGGCGCAAGCAGCGCACGCTCGAACAGCACGCCCGCCGCGGCGCCGAGTACCGCGCGCGTCACCACGTCACGGCTCCCTGAACGAACACCGGGTGGTGGTCAGCACCGGACAAAGGTGCTGACCACCCCCCCTCATAGGTCTCCACCGTCGCCACGACTATCGGCTCGCCGCCTAGTCCGACTCCTCGCGGCTCCATGTGCCGTCGTCGACGCCGTCGACGCCGTCGTCCGGGTACGGCGGCTCCCCACCTTGTCCTTCGTCTGTGGGGCTCCCGTCAGTCCGAAGCGTCCGGGAGTCCACTGCAGACGAGCTGGCCAAGCTCGACGCCGGCGCCGAGGCAGCGTCCCCCTGGGAGGTTGCCTCCGCCTCGTCGTGGGCGCTATCGCGCAGAAGGGCCGTCACGGCTTTGACAGACAGGCCCAGCATCGCCGCCGTCGCGCTGAGCGTCACCTCGGCCGCACGGATCTGCCGCACCGACGCGCTCATCGTCTGACGCCATTCGGCGATTTCCATCTCCGCGTCCGCGCGGACTTCGTCACACCGGCGATGGTGCTCGCCGGCCTTGACGTCCTTCTGCCGGTCCAGTTCCACTAGTTTGCGGTCCAGCTGGTCCTCCAGTGCGGAGATCCGGCCGTCGCGCTTGCGTTCGATGGCCTCGACCGCTGCCGCTGCCTCCGCGAACGGCCCAAGAGCTTCATCGATCCGGCGCTCGTTCTCCCGCTCGCGTTCCAGCTGCGCCGCGCGGCGCAGCCGCGCGGACTCCAAGCGCTCCAGCGCCGCCGTGGACCGTCGCCGCCTCGCCGTGTTCTTCGCCATGCCGAACCTCCCGCTGGGGAGGGCTGCGGTCATACCTCCGAGGCTACCGCCGCCGCTGCCGTGACGCCGTCGGCGCGGAGCGGGCACAGTGGCGCCGAGTTCTGTTCGGACACTCCCCCGGTCAGGTCAGGCGCGGGTCCGCCGCGACAGCCCCGGAGGACTACCACCGCAAGCGGCGGCTCGCCAAAGCCGCGGCGGTCCCGCTGACGCTCCGCCAAGAGGCGCAATCAGGCCTACGGAGCGCTCGCTCCAGGGTAGCCGTCGCCGGCCGGGGCGACGGAGCCGGCCAGCGTTCCGATCCAGCTGGCATACGGCCGCCTTGTCGGCATCCTGACGATGGCACGGTTCATCGTGAATGTCCCGTCCGCGGGTGGTGGGTGGCCCCGGCATTGTGCCGGTCGCTGCCCCAAATGCAAGGGCACCCCAAGATGTTTTTTGACCGAAAAGCGTGGCCAAAAAACATCTTGAGGCCCCACCCTTGCATTCGGGTCCCCTTGCTCCCTTGGACAGGCATTAAGGGGCAGGCCGGAGGCCTGCTCCCAGGTGCGCCGGGGCCACCCACCACCCACTCAGCACCCGGTCACCTCTACCGCAACGCGACCACTCCACCCGCAGACATACACGAGCGACACCCAGTTTCACACGATAGAAAAGCCGTCTCGTCAACCCCGTGAAAATTAGAGATCACGATTTATGAATTCACCGAAAAGGAGTACTCGGATAGGCCTACCTTTGCTTGTGACCAGCGGAAACACCCAGTAGCATTGATCATGCAAGGCAATCGGGACGCCAAACCCGAGCGCAACAAGAAACGCAATTAAGGATCACTTATCATGATTTCAACCATTCATGAAACGCACCGGTCGAGCGTGGAAAAGATCGTGACCGCGTTGCAGTCCCAGCCGCCGCGCGTCCGTTCGGCACTGACGGAACTACAGCGCATCTTTGTCAGCAGCTCCGAGCAGCCGCCCGCGATCCTCACCGCGTGCGCCGCAGCGCTCAAGACCGACCACCAGATCACCGCCGACATTCTGGCCGGAGTGCGCACCGCACACGCCGAATGGGACAGCTACGGCGAACTAGAGCGCAAACTCTACAGCGCGTGTGTCTACTCCACACAGTCCCGCAACGCGATCACGGCGACAGAGCCGAACGACATTACCGTCATGCTGCGCGCGACCCCGCCGCGCGTCAAGGACGCCGCTACCGCGTTGCAGTGGCTCAACGCCGTCACCCAAGGCGCGCACCGTGAGGCGTACATGGCGTGCTCAGTCCTGCTGTCCAACCCCAGCGCGGACCACCTCGCCGTTGTCGACGCCATCCAGACCGGCTACCGGGTATGGCCGAAGCTCGACGAACAGAACCGGACACTGTTCATGGCATGCGTGTACGCCAGCAAAGCACGCGCCGACGTCGCGCGCGCCCGCACCGCCAAGCGACAGGCACGGATCGAAACCGAAACACCCGACGAGCCGCACCGGTGCGGCAACTGTGACGGCGTACTCCCCGAAGACATGAACTACTGTTCCGAGAATTGCCGACGCAACGCCGAAGCCGTCGAACGCCCCACACCCGAGCAGCACACCACGCCCGCGCCAGAACGACCGGAAGCCAAAGCAACCAAGCGGAAGCGGCAGACCGCCGAGAAACGCGCGCAAGCGAAAACCGTTGTCGGCGAACTCGAACAGCAATACGACGAGCACTTCCGCGCCGTTGTCCGCGCGATCCCCAGCGCCGGAGTGGTCCGCAAGAACGAAGGCACCGTCGACCGGTACGAGGACGAACGGCAGCGCACGCGCGACCGTGACGACAGCCGGGACGGTGTCGACGATCTCACCGGCCGCCGCGTGACCGACAACGACTACGACGTCATGGCGCTAGTCCCGATCGCGACGAGCGCGGAGTGTTCCGCGTGCAACCTCGAACGCCCTGTCCTGGAAACGCATACCGCCGACAGCAGCGACGGCCGATGCCTTGAATGCTATGAGCGGGACCGGGTGCCGCTTCACGTCATCCGGCAGGAAGTGGCGATCGCCGCCCAGCGCCCGAACCCTGGTAACGCGATCATCGACACCCTGTACGGACTCGACGCCGTAGACGTTCTGCGCAGCCTGCAAGCACGCCCGCGCACCGCGCCAGCACTCGCCGCAGCCTGACACCCGAACGGCCTGGCACCTGCATGCAGGTGCCAGGCCCTACCCGGCGGGAGCCGAAACCGTGCGTTCCTTTCACGACATTCTCAGCGAGATAGACCAGCAGCTCACCGACGCCGACCACATCCCGACCAACGCGCCCGCATCAGTCGCCGCCTACCTCCGCGAACTAATCACCCGACACACCCAATGGGCCACCACGCAGGGAACCGTGTCCGAAGTGGTCACCGCCGACACCATACGACACGAAATCGCCCACCTCACCCAGCACTAGCCCGACCACGAGGAGAACCCGATGGACAGCATCGAGAATTTTCGGGGACGGTACGAGTTCCTGAGCAACTTCTACCGGCACACCATTGTCGGCGCGGGCGGAATCCCCTACACCACGAACGAAGCAGCGTTCCAAGCAGCTAAGACAACAAACCTGCTAGAGCGGTGCCTCATCGCCGCAGCTCCGAGGCCCGAGGAGGCGAAGCGACGCGGGCGACTCATCACCTTGCGTCCCGACTGGGACGACAGCGGCCGTCACATCGTGATGCGCGCCGTACTGCGTGCCAAGTTCGCCGATCCCAACCTGTCCCGTCAGCTTCTCGCGACCGGTGCCGCCCGCCTGGTGGAGGGAAACCGCTGGCATGACGACTTCTGGGGAGACTGCCGCTGTGGTCAGGCTAGGTGCGCACGCCCCGGCAGGAACTTCCTCGGCCGCTACCTGACGCAGCTACGAACGGAACTCGCGAACCGGTAGACCCACCATCACCGAAGTGAAGCGGCCCGTCAGCCACAGGCTGACGGGCCGCTTTCTTGTGTTGGTCACCAGGGTTGGCCTCGGCGCCACCGGCCTACGCTTCACTCCGGCAGGCGGCGCCGAGGCCAACCCGCCCGGCGGCCAGCACGCCACGTGACACGCTCACCTACCGACCCCCGCTCACCTACCCGCCCACTCACCTCCCGCACGCCACACCCGCCCGACACCACCACTCCACCGCCGACCACACCCCCACCGCCGCCACCTCACCAGCCGCCCAGCCCACCACCGCACACAGCACGTCTTGCAGATCATCTGAATCCGGGGCGAATCGCATCTGATGCAAACACGCACCACGCTTAACGCGGCCGGTAACGGGCGGTCGTGGAACCCTTTGAGTGGGCGTCAACGCGGCTTTGCGAGTCCGAGAATAATGCACACAGCGGCGGTCTAAGCAGCGCCTTGCGGTGAGCCCGCCGAAGGTCGCCACCAGGCGCGATCGCATCTAATGCGATATTGTCGCACTGAATGCGACCTGGTGGAGGTGGGCTTCTTGGGACTGGATGACCTGCCGGCGGGCGCTGCTGGGCTGTACCTGGTCGCCGGGGTGCCGCTTCTGCATCCGGAGGAGCAGCTGTTCGCCGCAATGCTGGACGGCTGGCAGAACCAGCTTCTGGCCAGGAACCTGGCGCGTTCAACAGCGGACAGCGACCGTCGGGTGGTGCGAGCTTTCGCCGAGCACTGCGGGACCTATCCGTGGTTGTGGACGCCGCAGCTGGCTGACGAATGGTTCGCCGACCTGCGTGCAGTCCGGCACCTGGCGCGGTCCACTGTACGCAATTACCAGGGAGCACTGCGCAGGTTCTGCGCGTTCCTCACCGATCCGGCGTACGAATGGGCGGCCGAGTGCGAGCGCCGGTTCGGCACGCATCCGATACAGGTAATCACCGAGATCAACGCCGCGGCACATGTCGAGGACTCTGAAGCGGAGGCGAGTAAGCGCGCCTTTACCCGCGTGGAGCTGCAGGAGCTGTTCGACTACGCCGACGAGGAGGTGGCCCGGAAGCGGGCGTCGGGGCGCAAGGGCTGGCTGCCGGCGTTCCGGGACGCGACGTGTCTCAAAATCGCCTATGGCTTCGGGCTGCGCCGCAACGAGGCGCGGATGCTCGACGTCACCGACTTCGGCCGGAACCCTCATGGGCCGGAGTTCGGCGAGTTCGGTGTGCTGCAAGTCCGGCATGGCAAGGCTCGGAAGGGGTCACCGCCGAAGCGGCGCGGCGTGCTGTGTGTCTGGGACTGGGTGCCCGAGGTCGTCGAGCAATGGTCGACCGAGGTGCGCCCACTGCTCGGCGTGGACGACAATCCGGCCCTGTGGCCGTCGGAGCGGGGCCTGCGGATCGGCACCAGCCCGCTCAACCGGCAGCTGGCGACCTACCGAGACGCGCTCGGGTTTGATCTCGCACTGGACTTCCACTCGCTGCGCCGCTCATACGTCACGCACCTGATCGAGGACGGCTGGGATCCACGGTTTGTGCAGGAACAGGTCGGTCATGACCACGCGAGCACGACCTCGATCTACACGTGCGTGTCCTCGGACTTCCGCACGCGCACGCTGCGCCGCGTGCTGGACGGAACGATAAACAAGGCCCTGGGCTGGGACTGAGGAGATTCCATGACGGACAAGAAGCGGTCGATCAGCTACAGCTGGCGACTGCGGGAGATCATGGCCGAACACGGCATGTACCAGACCACCGAGCTGGTGGACCCGCTGCACGAGCGCGGCATCTACCTGTCGGTCTCGCAGGTACACCGGCTGGCGACCGGCACACCGGAACGGTTATCGCTTCAGGTACTGGCCGCCTTGTGCGACATCTTCGGAACCACTCCAGCGGACTTGATCGTCACCGGCGCGGAGAACGTCGGGATCCGAAAGACCGGCACCGCCGACCGTCCCCGGTCGGCCGGTGCCGCCGAGCTGCGGCCCGCACGCGCCCGGATCACCACCACCGAATGACCCTTCTCAGCGAGGTCTGCGGCCGCTGCGGCCGGGAAGTGTGCACTGACGTGGAGAAAACCAGGCTGCGGGATCCGCGGCTGAGGACCCGGATTCGCTGGCCCGAAGGCCCGGTGTGCGTGAAGTGCTACGACGATGCCGTGCACACACGGGGGCGTTGCGGCGGCTGCGGCGTCGAGCGGCTGCTGCCCGGGATCAGCGCGGCAGGCACGCGATTGTGCACCGACTGCGCGGGCGGGCTTGGCGATTTTACCTGCAGCCGCTGCGGCCAGGAGGGTCCGCGCTACCAGGTCGGCGCGTGCGCGCGCTGCGTACTCTCCGAACGGCTCGCGGCTCTGCTGGACGACGGGACCGGCCGGATCCGGCCCGAGCTTTCTCCGTTCTACAAGTCCTTCCGTACGATGCCTCGCCCCCGAGCCGGGCTGCTGTGGCTGTCCAAACCGCACATTCCGCCGCTCCTGCGCGCGCTGGCCTGCGGTCAGGTGCCGCTCACCCACGAAGGACTGGCCACGCTCCAGCCGTGGCGGGCCGTGATCCACCTGCGGGACCTGCTCGTCGACGCCGACGTTCTGCCACCGGTGGACCGGTTCCTGTTCCTTCTCGAACAGTGGCTTCCCGGCTGGCTGGCCACGGTCGAGAACCCTCAACACCGCGCTGTACTCGAACGCTTCGCGACCTGGCACGTCCTCCGGCAACTGCGCAAGACCGCGGAAAAGGAGCCCAACAACTCCGGCCGCGCGAACAGCGCCCGGCACCTAATGCGGATCTCCGAACAGTTCCTGAACCACCTCACCGGGCACGGCCGGACCCTCGAAACCTGCCGCCAGGCTGATATCGACCGCTGGTTCGCCACTGATCTCGGCCGACGCGGTCACTCCCGCGCGTTCCTGCGCTGGTGCATCACCCACCATGAACTACGGCACTTGCGGCTCCCTGCCGTCGCCAAAAACGCTGGAGCCCGGCTCAGCCAGCGACAACGGCTGGCCTACATCCGCCGCGTTCTAACCGACCACACCATTCCCGCCGCCGACCGGGTCCTCGCGCTGCTGATCCTTCTCTATGCGCAACCACTCGTAAAGATCGCGCAGCTGACCATCGACGACGTCCTGCAAGAGGACGACCAAGTCTTGCTCCGGCTCGGCGACCCGCCAATCCCGGTGCCACTCCCCTTCGCCGAGGTGCTCATTGACTACATCGACAACCGCCCCAACATGCTCTCCGCCAGCAACCCCACCAGCCGCCACCTGTTCCCCGGACGCCGGGCCGGGCAACCGATGCACACCACCTCACTACGCCTGAGGCTGCGCAACCTCGGGTTGCCCAGCCTCGACGCCCGCACCGCCACGATCCGCCAACTCCTGCTCGAAGCACCAGCTGCGGTCATCGCCGGAATGCTCGACTACCACGCCGGCACCGCCGAAACCCTCGCCATCCAAGCCGGCTCCACCTGGACTCGCTACGCAGCGGGTGATCACCAGCGACCGCAACGGCCAGGGGCGCGCTGACCGCCGAAGGCGCACCCAGCACCGGAGGCCCGGCGCAGGTCGAACCTGCTCATTGTGGGCGCATGAGCTCAACGCAGACCCGCAGCAGGTACCGCGGTACGAAGCGCGCCTAACGAATAGCTGGGTCTTCCGAGCCTGTCGCGGGGGCGGGACAGCAGGTGATGCAGCGATCACGGCAAAGGCAATCGAACCTTCGGAAATGCCGATGTCAGCGTGCTTGGTTAACTTCGTACAGGCGCGGTGCGTGCTAGAGGTTCCGATGCCGCCAGCCCGTCGGCGCTCCACGCCCGAGTCGGATCTGCACTCTTCATTAGGAGGCAGCGGTCGAACCTGACTCGTTGTAGTAGAGCTCGTACGGCTGAAGGCCCACCAAGCGGTTCTGGCTGTCGAAGCATGCTGCTCGCAGAAACAGCCAGGCATCGCCAGTCGTGGACAGCAACGTGTCCCTGCCTGGTGACCATGACGCCGTCGAGGTTCTGCTGAACGAAGCCAACAGCAGATCTAGCTGTCCTGTGCTCGTATCCCAGATCCGCGTGGTGTTGTCGTCGCTGGCGGTGGCGAGCCGGGTCCCGTCAGGACTGAACGCGACATCATAGACCAGGCCGGCGTGTGCGGTGAAGGTGTGCAGGGTTTCACCGGTGCTGACATCCCAGATCACCACAGTACGGCCGCCAGCGGCGGCAAGCCGGGTCCCGTCAGGACTGAACACGACACCCCGGACCGGGCCTGCGTGTGCGGTGAAGGTGTGCAGGGTTTCACCGGTGCTGACATCCCAGATCCGCGCAGTACGGCGGCCGACGGTGCCGAGCCGCCTCCCGTCAGGACTGAACACGACACCCCGGACCGGGCCTGCGTGTGCGGTGAAGGTGTGCAGGGTTTCACCGGTGCTGACATCCCAGATCAGCACAGTGCCGTCGCCGCTGGCGGTGGCGAGCCGGGTCCCGTCAGGACTGAACGCGACATCATGGACCAGGCCGGCGTGTGCGGTGAAGGTGTGCAGGGTTTCACCGGTGCTGACATCCCAGATCACCACAGCATGGCGGCCAGCGGCGGCAAGCCGGGTCCCGTCAGGACTGAACACGACACCCCGGACCGGGCCTGCGTGTGCGGTGAAGGTGTGCAGGGTTTCACCGGTGCTGACATCCCAGATCACCACAACACGGCGGCCAGCGGCGGCAAGCCGCCTCCCATCAGGACTGAACGCGACACCCCAAACCCAGTCGGTATGTGCAGTGAGAGTGTGCAAGTTCTCGCCGGTGCTGAGGTCCCAGATCCGCGCAGTTCCGCTGCTGGCGGTGGCGAGCCGGGTCCCGTCAGGACTGAACGCCACATCCTGGCCCATGGCAATGTGTGCGGTGAAGGTGTGCAGGGTTTCACCGGTGCTGAGGTCCCAGATCCGCGCAGTTCCGCTGCTGGCGGTGGCGAGCCGGGTCCCGTCAGGACTGAACGCGACACCCCGGACCGGGCCTGCGTGTGCGGTGAAGGTGTGCAGGGTTTCACCGGTGCTGACATCCCAGATCAGCACAACACGGCGGCCAGCGACGGCAAGCCGCCTCCCATCAGGACTGAACACGACACCCTCGACCCGGCCGTCCTGTGCCGTAGGGGTGTGCAGGGTTTCACCGGTGCTGACATCCCAGATCAGCACAGTGCCGTCGCCAGCGGCGGCAAGCCGGGTCCCATCAGGACTGAACACGACACCCTCGACCGGGCCGGCGTGTGCGGTGAAGGTGTGCAGGGTTTCACCGGTGCTGACATCCCAGATCAGCACAGTGCCGTCGCCAGCGGCGGCAAGCCGGGTCCCATCAGGACTGAACACGACACCCCGGACCGGGCCGGCGTGTGCGGTGAAGGTGTGCAGGGTTTCACCGGTGCTGACATCCCAGATCCGCGCAGCATGACGGCCAGCGGCGGCAAGCCGCCTCCCATCAGGACTGAACACGACATCATGGACCGGGCCAGCGTGTGCAGTGAGAGTATGCAAGTTCTCACCGGTGCTGACATCCCAGATCAGCACAGTGCCGTCGGTGCCGGCGGCGGCAAGCCGGGCCCCATCAGGACTAAACACGACACCCCGGAGCAAGCCGTCGCCAGCGGTGAGAGTATGCAAGTTCTCACCGGTGCTGACATCCCAGATCAGCACAGTGCCGTCGCTGCTGGCGGCGGCAAGCCGGGCCCCATCAGGACTAAACACGACACCCCGGACCGAGCCACTGTGTCTGGTGACTGACCGGAGTTGGGTCCGGACGGGCGGCTGCGGGGTCGGTAGGTAGTCACCGCTATGGACGTGACGGAGTTGGTTGGTGTTCACGCCGGTCAAGTCGGTGTTATCCAGGCGGCAGCGGTGGAGGAACGCACCGGTGAGGTCGGCATTGCGTAGGGTTCCGTTGACGATTGCGGTCTCGTGCAGCACGGATCGTTCGAGGCGGGCGGCCTCAAGGCGCGTTCGGGTGAGATCGACGTGGCCCCAGCGGGTTTCGCGCAGATCTGCTCCGGCCAGGTTGGCGGCGGTGAATATAAGCGGGGCGGCTCTTGTACCGATGAATTCCCAACCCCGAAGCCGCGCGCCGCTGAGATCGCAGCCAGCCAGGGTGGGGTGTGGTCGCTCGTGCGCTCTGGCGTGTAGCGCGTACCGGAGCCACAGCTCACTGGCTCCTTCCAAGTACGACGTACGCCATCGGTTCAGAGTTGCCCGGAGTGCCTCTTGATCGTCGTCGTCGGCGATCAGCTGGCCCAGGAAGTCTAATGTCTCCACCGACGGGTGGGGAAGGCACCAGTCCTCCCGGCGATCGTTGTGTATCGCGTCACATAAGTATTGGGCGAGGAAGTACTCGTGGATGGAGCTGTGTGCGAACTGAAAGTCGGGGCGGTCAGGCCCGCTGTGGTCGTTGCGAACCACGAACGTGGCGGTGCGCAGGTCCTCCTCGAGTTGATCGCGGGAGATGTTCCCGTAGCGCCTGCCAAGCGCGGGATCCGTGGCGAGCTGCTCGTCGAGCCAGTCGTCCAGGTCGGCGCTGTCGACCCGCCGGGCACCACGCCTCCACGACCACGCGGCCAGTCGAGCCATCAAGGTGAGTTTGTGATCGGAACGCAGGCGGTGCTTGCCGCGGTCTCGTTCGAGCCAATCGCGTAGAACCTGCCGGTAGATCGTGGCCGCGTGCACCGGCCGTTGCTGTGAGAGGCGGTCTTCGATGAACGGGATCTGCGCGGCGACCTTGGTCAACGTGTACGGGCGCGTTGCCAGGTCGGACAGGTCGTGAACCGCTCCCAGCATGTCCATCACTTGTGCGACGTCCTGGTCCGGCAGCGCCTTGTTCAGGTACCCGCGGATCTGCATGTCGGTGAGCGGCAACAACAGCAGCGCGACGTAGTCCTCGGCGGTTGCGAGATCACGGTCATACTCAAGGAAGTGCCTGGACTGTTCCCGGAGCGATCTAAAATAGTGAGTCCGGCAGGACAGCAGCACCTTCGTGTCCACCCCGGCGAAGGGGGCGTAGACCGTGCCCTTGCTCTTCACTCGGATCGGGCGGAGCTTTAGTAACTCGTGGGTAAAGTCTGCACCTTGAGCGGCGTCGAGCCGGACAAGGACCTCGTCCAAACCATCGATGATGAACAGGGTGGGTACGTTCTGGGCCCGTGCGATGACCTCCTCCCCTGAAGGGAGCCGCATGTTGTTGGCCGCCCAACCGTGATTGATGCACTCGGTCAGAATGGCGGGCAGGGGCGGCACAATGTTGCTCAGGTTTCCGAGACGTCGGAGGTCGAAGTACAGCGGCTCGGGGCGTAATGGTGCTGGCTGGGCCTGCAGCCGTTCGGTCAACTCCTGGCAGGTGATGGTCTTGCCGGTTCCGTACTCTCCCAGCAGCGCGGCAAGCGGAGCGCTGTCCGGGTCACGTGCCCACTCCATGAGGTATGCCACGACGTCCTCGACCCGCCGCTCTTGGTCATGCGCACCGTCAACCGTGTTCGGATCCATGCCTCCGGGACGGCCGTGCAGGTCGAAGAACTGGTCCCCGCATGTCTCCTTGAGTATGCGCCGGTCTTTCGTGCCCATGTCCAGCGGCTTCGCGCTCGCGCGGTCTAGCTGGCGGTGGATGTGCTCGACGAGGCCATTCACCCACTTGTCCCGGGCCGGGTTCCTCAGCCCAATGAACGGGACAGCCTGAGACCCACTGGGATAGATAGTCTTGGTCTCAAAGCCACCCGCACGTGAGCTCGTCGGCCGTAACAGTACCGGCATCACCGTCGGGCCAAAGGAACCGCTATAGGTGCGCAGGGGCTCGCCGAGCGCAGGTTGCGCATACCAAGCGTTACTTACCGCGACCACCACCAGTTCGCTGCCCGCCACCTCCATGCGGAATTGCCTTTCCCGGTCGTCACCGGCCAGCACGTCCTTATCGGACCGCCACACAGCGATTCCGTGCTGCTCACCGACCAAAGCCTCGAACAACAGGTCCCACAGAGGTCCGGCTGTTGCGTCGTCCGCCGGGGCGTTGCACAACACAAGCCGTCTCGGCCCGAGCACAGTCGCCTTCCGGTCCTCGATGAGCACATCACGAACCGCCTCGTGCTCACGCAGAGGTGCGCCAACCACGTCGTCACGCTCAGCCCAGAAGCTCAGCGTCCGGCCCCGCGCACCCAATTTCTTCGCCCCGTGGACCTGTATTTGGAGATCCGCCCCCTTGTCTACCGCGTCGGTGTTCACCTGTTTGACCAAGCGCTCCAACGCTTTTGTCCCGGCCGCCGGAGTCCGCTCGGCGAACAGGAGATGCTGCACCTGCTCCACAGTCAACTCGTCCGCCGTGCCCATCGCGTCCAGCAGTACACTCATCGCAGTGCGGTCGACAGCGCTCAAGGGGACCCTGAGCAGCCGGGCTCTAGCCGTGGCGGGAGATATCCGTTGCATGGTGCGACTGCTACTCTCTGTCGGCGCGTATCGCGTAGCGCGCAAGTACTCGATGCACCTCCGCGACAAGGCCGTTCACCCACGCGTCCCGCGCCGACATACCGCGCGCGTCGCTGAACGGTCGTTCGTAGCCGTAGATTTGCTTGCTCTTCAACCCGTGCCAGTCCGCCTGCTTGCTGACCTTCCGGAGCAGCAACGGAACCACACGCTTGCCAGGGACGTCGACGAGAGCGGGCAGTTCCACTCCAGTTATGTACTCGCTGCCGAGGAAGGCGTTGCTCAACGCGACAACGCCGATCTCAGCCGCCGACAACGCGCCGTGAATCCGGTCGTCCCAGTTCTCGCCAACAAGGATTGCATCATCGGATCGCCAGAGTTGGAACTCGTAGACGCGATCGATGATCAACGCCTCGGCCAGCAGGTCCCATAAACGCAGAACCAGTGCCTCGTCCCGCCCTGCGAAGCTGAGGAACACCCGGACCAGCGGTTTGCCCGATGGCCCCGCCCCAAGGAGCATCTCGGCGTTGTTGGTGCTCATGCTCGCCTCCCGCAGTACAATTGTCGGGATTCGTCGTAATAAAGTCTGATTACTGGACGCTACCACAGGGCGCCGGGAAGCCGGGGATCGTGCGCTACTCGGCCCGGACTTCACAAGGCCGGTTCACCGCAGCCAGCAGATGCTGCTGCTCGTGCTTGAGACGGAGAAAAGCCTCGCGCACGTACGTAGCGAACGGAGCGCCGGGATGGGCGATGAGGGCCCGCTCGTGCGCGCCGTCGGCCTCTGCCGCTAATACGATCTCCACTGCGGTCGCGTGGGCGCAGAAGTCGCGCAGAGCCTGCGGAAGCTCGGGCTCGATCAGGAGGTCGGCATGTTCGACGATCAGGTCACGCATCTGCAGGTTGACCGGCTGTAACGCCTGGCTTCTCCACCGCCGCCAGTCCCTGTCGGCACCCGAAGGGCTCCGTTTCGCCTTACCGGGCAGCCCCGAATCGCGCAGGGCCTTCCAGACGCGCTCGTTGACCTCCACAAGCGCGTTGAGAGGCCCACATAACTCGCGGAGTTGGCTGTTCACCCTTGCCAGCCGAGCCTGACGCCGCTCTTGCCGGATCTGAGCACGCTGGTTGAGAACAAACACGAGAACCGCGACCAGTACGCTCGCGCTTGCGGTGATCATTGCTGTCGGCACAAGGACAGCTTGCCGCACTCGTCGATCGGATCACCAACGACGTATCCGAGACCGGCAAGGTCTGATCACTTGCGAACGTCTGCGCATGTCACCGGGCGAGTACGTTCGTCGAACGTCCGCTTCTACCCATGTGCAGGCGTTCAACTCCGTGAACCAATGTCGGGCAATCCAGCGATCCACCGGACCAGGGTTTCGCGGGCGCCGGTTTGATGGCGTCCGACTCCGCGCGCTGGAGCGCTACGCCTCCGTCGTTACGAATGCTCCTCAGTGGGGCCTGTGGGCGCTCCTTCCGAGATCGTTTTCGTCGCCACACTCGCCGCGATCCTACCCGTCTCCGCCGTCTACCTACACAGCAGATCCCGCGCCAGGCGCGACTTCCGCAGACGAACACGCGCCGATCGAATACGCGTCCCTACCAGTAACCGGGTGGGCATCGCCGGATTTCGCGCGTACGGTGGAAGATGATGATGGGCTTACGCAAACTGAGCCCTGGTGGTCACGAGTACCTCACGAACTCGGTCGCATGCGCTGATCGCGACCGGGAGCTCGAACCCGGCGAGCTGTTGAGTGATTACTACCTCTCCCGTGGTTACCCGGCAGGCGAATGGTTCGGCGCCGGAGCAGACCGATTAGGACTGTCCGGCGAAGTCAGCGCTGCGCAACTGGACGCCCTGTTCGGTGAGGGCCGGCATCCGCACGCCGACGCCATCGAGAACGAGATGATCGCCGACGGCGCCACGGCCGAAGAGGCACTGCGAGCGACGCGGCTGGGACGCCGGTTCCCGCACTACTCCTCCCTCGACCATATGCGAGGCCAGGTTTCGCAGGCCTACAAGGACTACAACCGCGAGAACGGTCGTCCCGTAGGGGCACCGATTCCCGCGGCGAAGCGCGCCAAGCTACGTCACGCCTTCCAGGTCGCCGCTTTCACGAAGGCGCATGATGGTGTCGGACCTGAAGGCGAGAAGGAACTTCAGAAGTGGCTAGCTGAACAGAAGCGAAGCTTGAAGAACGCGGTGTCCGGGTTCGAGATGGTGTTCGCTCCGGACAAGTCGGTGTCCCTCGCGTGGGCCAATGCGAAGCCGATCGAGCGCGACCTGATCGCCGGCATCGTGCGCCAGGCAGCCCGTGACACGCTGTCCTATGTGGAACGAAACGCCGTGTTCACACGCCGCGGTAACCTGGGCGAGGCCCAGGTGGACGTCAACGGCATCACTGCCGCGCTGTTCGAGCACTGGGATTCCCGTGCCTCGGACCCGCATCTGCACATTCACGCGTTGATCTCCTCGAAGGTCCAGCGCAGCGACGACGGGGAGTGGACTGCGCTGGACGGGCGCACCATTCTGGCCGCCACGGTCACCGCGAGCGAGTACTTCGACAGCCGCGTGCGTGACCTTTTCCGGGAACAGGGTGCGTCGTGGACGCAGCGGGCCGCGCACGGCGTCGACATGACGCGACCGGTATGGCAGCTGGCCGGGATACTGGTGTCGCTGGTGAAGGCGTTCTCGCAGCGGCACACTCAGTTCGAGGCGGCACGTGCGAAGCGAATCGTGGAGTTCACCAAGGCTCACGGCCGCGAACCGAAGCCGAAAGAGATCTTCGCGATCAACCGGGCCGCGCAGTACGACAACCGGCCAGGGAAACAGCCTCCCCGAACTCTGGCGGAACACCTGCGCGTGTGGCGGGAACACGCGATCACCATCGTCCCCGCGAGCATCCTGGACGTCCTCGGGCGACGCGTGTTCCTCACCGGAACGAACGACGCGCCGGACGTCGACGTCGCGAAGCTGGCCCGCGTCACCCGCCAGGTCGTCTCCGACCACTACAGCCACTTCTCGTGGTGGAACCTCGCCGCCGAGGCCCACCGCCAGTCCGCGCATCTCACACTGCCCGCCGCGGCACGGGAAAAGCTTGTGGACGACGTCGTCGCCACAGTCCTGGCCCGTCCGGACACGCTCGCGCTGACCGGACCCGTGGCGGTCGCGGAACCAGTGTCGCTCTGTCGCCGGGACGGCGGTTCGGTCTTCGTCGAGCATCGCTCGCCGCGTTACACCACCACCGCCACGCTCGCCGCCGAGGGCGACTTGGTCGCCTGGGCTCGCCGCGGCGGCGGTCACCGTCTGCTCCCCGGCACCGTCGACAAGGCGATGGCGGGCCAGAAACTCAACTCCGGACAGCGGCGGATGGTGGCCGAGTTCGCCCGTTCCGGCCGTCGCCTGCAACTCGCGCTGGCTCCGGCCGGCGCGGGGAAGACTACCGCCATGAAGGTGCTCGCCACGGCCTGGCGCCGGACCGGGCATCGCGTGTACGCCTTCGGCCCGTCCGCGCGTGCCGCGCAAGAACTCGGAGCCTCGATCGGCGCACGGCCGCACACTCTGCACCAGCTGACCACGGCACAGCGCTTGGGGTTCGTTGAGCGCGCGTTCCCGATCGCGGCCGGGGACCTGGTCATCATCGACGAGGCGGCTATGGCGGGCACCCACACGCTGCACTCAGTGGTCAAGTACGCGCTGCGACGCGGCGCAGATGTCCGCTTGATCGGTGACGACGCGCAGCTCGCCGCGGTCGAGGCAGGGGGCGCGATCCGGCTGATCGCGCACGACGTCGGCGCGGTGCGGTTCCGGGAGATCGTGCGATTCCAGGGCGAGGACCGCCTCGATCAAGCGGCCGCGTCGCTCCAGATCCGTAACGCCAACCCGAAGGGACTCAAGTACTACTTCGACACCGGCCGGGTGCTCGACGGTTCCCTGGAGACCATGCGCGACGCCGCGCACACGAACTGGCGGGCTGACCTTGACCGCGGCGTGCAGTCGCTGTTGATCGTCCCGACGAACGCGGACACCGTCGTGCTCAACACCGAAGCACGTAATGTTCGGCTCCAGCGCGGCGACCTCGTCCGCGGCCGCGAAGTCGATCTGCACGACACCACGACCGCCAGCGTCGGCGACTGGGTCGTTACCCGGCACAACCAGCGCCTGCTGAGCTTGTACGGCGGCCAGGACTTCGTGAAGAACGGTGACGTCTGGACCGTGAAGTCAGTGCGCAGGGACGGCCGCATCACGGTCACTCACCGGTCCCACAAGGGAACCATCACCCTGCCCGCGGACTACGTCAAGGCGCATGTCGAGCTTGCGTACGCGGCGACCGTGAACCGCGTTCAGGGCATGACCAGTACCGGGAACGCTCATCTGCTGGTACCTCCGACGATGACTCGCGAGCAGTTCTATCCCGGCATCACCCGCGCCATGTGGCAGAACTTCATGTACGTGATCACGGTCCATCACGTGATCGATCAGCACCAGGAGACCCCTGAGGCGCAAACCCCGGAAGCGGTGCTCACCGGCGTCCTGCACCACTCCGGCGCCGAAGTCTCGGCCACCGAAACGCTGCGTGAGGCGCAGGACGTCGAAGTCTCCCTGGGCACCCTCGTGCTGCGCTACAACTACACCGCGACCTACCGCGACGAAGAGCGCTACCGTGCGGTGCTGACCCGGCACGCCCCCATGACCGTCGATCTGGACAGCGAACCCGCCCTGATCCAGACCCTGCGCAACGCTCACGACCTCGGCTGGCAACCCGACCCGCTGGTCCGCGAAGCACTGCGTGGCGGCCCGCTGCACAAGGTCAATGACCCTGGCGCGGTGCTTTCCCTGCGCATCGCCACGCACGTCAAGCAGCAGCCTCCACCACAGCCGACAGCTCCTGCCTCGCACGAGGACATTGTGCGATGGCGCGGCCTCATCGACGCGATCGCTCCGCACGTAGCTGTCGAAGACCCCCAGTGGAACCGGGTCTGGCGGCGCGCCGCCGGTGCGCTGGCAGCCGGGTTCGACACAGACGCGGCGCTCACGATGGTCGCGCACCGGCTCGCAGGCCGCCCTTCCTGCCCAGATCCGATGTCCGACGACCAGTACGCCGACGCGGTCTTGATCACCGAGCTCGAGCGCCGAGCCGAGTTCGGCGAAGCCCATCGACCCGCGGTCCCCTGGCTGGCGCGGCCTGACTTCGGCTTCGTCCGCCACGTTCCCGGCCACGCCCAGTACCTCACCGAGACGAACGCCGCGATCGCGTCCCGCGTTGACGAGCTTCGTGCCGCCGCCATCCGCGCAGCACCTGCCTGGGCGGCCCAGCTCGGACCGCGCCCGGACAGCCCGATCGCGGCAGAACAGTGGGATGACCTGGTGGGGCTCGCTGCGGGCTACCGCGAAACCTTCCGTATCTCGGGCGCCGACCCCGGCGAGCCGCTCGGTCCTGCCCCCGGCAGCCACGGTGCTCGCGCTCACGCGTGGCACACACTGACCTCCCAATGGGACGCCCTGGTCCAGGGAACAACTACCACGGCTCCCGACCAGGATGCTCCCGCTGTGGTCGAATCTGCCGCGCAGGAAGACACCCTCATCGAGTTCGAGCCTGTCGAGAACAGGTACGTGACCGAGACGCTTGACGTCCTCGTGCGCAAGTACGACCTGCACGCTCGCGACGGCGACGAGGATCGATACCTCGATGCCCTCGCCCGCTACGTCCCAGGCGCAATCAACGCTGGCGCAGAACCGGCTGCACTCGCCGCTCTGGCCCGCGCCCAGGATCTCGGCTGGCAGGCCGAGCGCCTGGTCCGCGCCGTCGCCGATCGGACCGGATTCGGCTGGGCGAACGATCCGGCCGCCGTCATCGCGAAGCGCATCTCCGCTCACGTCGCCACCCACGCTCCGCCCGCAGTAGTCGGAGTGCCGGACGACAACCAGGTCTCGCGGTGGCGATCCCTCGTCGTCGAGCACCTGCCCGAGGCAGACGTCGACGACGAGCGATGGGGGATCGTGTGGCGCCACGCGGCAGGCGGCGAAAACCGTGGACTCACCGCCGACTCGGCGCTGGCAGACGCAGCAGCACAGGTCGCTGAGACCGCCCAGCACACTGGCGCAGTCACACCACGTCAGGTGGGAGAAGCACTGGTGGCCGCGCTGGCGACGCAGTTCGACTCCGGCAGCGGATATCATCTCCCGCTTCCATGGCAAGCCGTGGCGGACCACGGCCACACCAGCGGTCCCTCAAGCCGGATCGAGCGCCTCGACGCGCTCAACGGGGAGATCGCCGAACGTATCCACCAACTGCGCGAACAGGTGCTGAGTCAACGCCCCGCGTGGGCCTCCCACATCGGTCCACGGCCGGCAGATCCTTCCGCTGCCCAGCGTTGGGATGAGGCTATCGGACTCGCTGCCGCCTACCGCGAACACTTCCACGTCACAGGCAATAGCCCGCACGCGCCCCTGGGCCCGGAACCCGGCCACCTGGGAACCAAGGCCCAGGCCTGGAACACCATCACCCACACATGGAGGGACATCATGGCCATACCGCACGATCCGGAAGACCAGCGGTCTGACGCGTTGCTCAGTGTCGAAACCGCGAGAGACACACGCGACGGCGTCGAGACGGCGGCCCTCAGCGACAACGCCGCAGCTGAGCGAGACCAAACCGACGACGAGCGGTACCAGCACCACGACGAAGACATGGATGCGAGCGACACCGAAGCCGCCGATCTGCGAAACGGCCTGGGCTTCTGACGGGCGGTAGCCTCAAGGTCGCGGGCCCGGCGCACTCCCTCCCCCTCAGCGCGCCGGGCCCGCGCCTGTACCGCCAACGGTTCTTGTACGCCGACCACACCAACCACGGGCCGTTCGCCACAGCCAAAGGGATTAGGAGCAGCTGAGCCCGCCACCAAGCTCCTCGTCGGCCCCAGGAATCAAGGGGTCTTCGAGGTCGGAGAGCAGCTCCTCGTCGATGTACGCGCCCGCAGTGACGTCATGGTCGTGGAAGTCTGTCAGTGCGCCGCTGGTCGCTGCGGCGGCATGTTCCCTGGCGTCGTCGCGTCCGATGGGCTGGTCAAGCAGGTGGGTGTACCGGCTGATCGCGTGTTCAGCGACCGTCCTGCCGTCATAGGTCAAGGGGCTGCCGATCGTCGCTTGCTGACGAGCGATCGGGTCGGCCACACCGGCGGCGGTCAGTGCTTCGTACTCGCCGATGGCGTTGCCTGCCTCGTGTCGAACGAACTCATTCTCTTTGTCCCGCATGCTTTCCGTCATGGCCGGCTGTCCCGCTTCTGGGGAGCCAACGCAGAACGTGGCGTAACGGCGACTCCGATACAGCCTCTCGAGGCGCAGGCTTGCCATGTCCCCGTGGTGTTCTGGCCAGCACTCGTCTCTCTTGTGATCTCCGCGGTCCTGCGTCCGAGCTGGCCTAATCTGGGGTCAGTAGCCCATGCGGTGTCCAACGTCCTCACCTCCGTCGAGATCGTCGTCCTCAGGCTCGAACGCCTGTGTGCGTGTCTCCGCTCGCGGGGTCATGTGCAACGCGACGCTGATGTCTATCCCCGCGAGATCAGCGGTTCGTGCCACGTGTCCGGCTTCCTGTCGAAGCTGGCCGTAGGTTGAGGTGTCGGCTTCTCGTTGAGCGGCGAGCACTCGCCCGAGGTCGTCAGGCACCTCCGCGAACGGTCGGACGGCGTCGATGACGGCGCCGGGGTAGGTGATCTCACCGGTCCGATTGCCCATGTCGACGGGCATGACGTCTTCGCCGTATTCGTTGACGCCGTTGAAGACTTGGGCGAAGTAGGTTTGCATTCCACGGTCCCAACCCACGACGACTTCCATGTCTGGGTTCGCTGCCGTGTCCCGTGGCGTGAGGGAGACACGGTTGCCCTGGTACGCCATCGTTTGTTCCTCCTTCCGCACCTGCCAATCGCTGGTGCCGCTCGCTCGCGCGCGCTAAGAGGCGCTCTCGGCCTGGGGGCCTTGGCCGTCCACCGCGGCGTTGTCGACGTTGCTGTTTCCGGGCGTGGTGTAGCGGTCAGGTCGTGCTGGCGCGCCTGCGTCTTTGTGGCTGTTGGCACGGCAGTGCGCGTGGGTCCATTCGCCGGCCAGGCGTGCCGCGAATCCGGGCCGGAAGGTGTGGTGCCAGTACTGGGCTTCTTTGACGTTTGCTCTGGGGCCGGTGTTTGCCGCGCGCCAGAAGTAGGCGAGCGTGGCGATCTCGGCCACGAGGCCCGGATGGCTCAGCCAGCAGTCGGGGATGGCGATCGCCCGGGAGCCGGGCAGGCCGACGTAGGTCGAGTTGTAGAAGTCGACGAACAGTGCGATACCGACCAGAGGGTCGCGGGCTCCCGCGGGGTGGACGGTCCCAGGTGGATCGAAAGGGACCCATGGAGCTGGCCGGTTCTTTCTCTGGTCCGGGTCCACCTCGTCCTCGGCGACGAGTTTCTGCAGTTGTATCGCAAGATCCTTGGCGAGGTCGTGCTGCTGTGCGACCTGTCGTTTGAGGTAGCCGACTGCGGCCTGGAGTGCCGTGATCTGTTGCTCTAATGTGTCCTCTTCAGCAAGATCGCGGCGATTGGCTTCATCACCGTTGCTGTCGTACGGGTGTCGCGGCGCGGGCTGTGGGATGTCGTCGTCGCTCATCACAATCCGCCGATCGCGGCGGCGGTACGCAGTTGCTGGGCCCGCTGGTAGGTGTAGCCGTCGGTGGTGATCTGGGCGGTGCCTGAACGGATGGTGTCGACGTCGGCGCTGAGCTGGTCCCAGTCCGGTCGTTGGGATACGTCGACAGTGCGGCCGAGGATGGGGCGCAGATTGGCGTGGATGATCAGGACGCGGCCTTTGTCGAGCGTTCGGATGGCGCCTGGCCGGTAGGTCAAGGCGTCTTCCGCGCCGGTGGCGGTGCGGCCGGCGCCGAGCCAGCCGTCGCTGTGCTGCTGGTAGGTCTTGCGTCGGTGGTGGCCCGCGAGGGTGGACAGCCATTCGAGTGTCTTGTCGTCCTTGATGCTGTCGAAGGCCGTCAGGGTCAGGGTGTTGTCGATCAGCTGTCGTCGGCCGTGCTCGCCGTAGAGTTCGTCGAGCTGGGAGCGGGACTGCGCGGACCAGTGGATGAGCACGCCGCGTCCGGAGGTGTCGGCGAGCAGTCCGGGAAGTCGCGGTACCGGTGTTCCGTCGAAGAGTTCGTCAAAGATCATGCTGGCGGCGGGTTCCAGCCGCCGGCGGTCTTGCTCGAGTGCGAGGTCCTGCCCTGTGGTGATTAGCTGTTCCCCGAGCGCGGTCAGCACGGGCCGGGCTTGCGGTGCTTGGTGTTCGCCTGCGATGACGAACATGGATCCTTTGCGCAGCAGGAAGTCCCGGATGTCGAGTTCTTCGCCTGGAGGTGGTGTGGCGAACGCGCGGATCGCGGGGTTCATGAAGGGTTCGAGCGCACGGCGGACCGACATCCAGACCGCGTCGGAGGTCTCGGCAACCATGCCTATCTCCGAGCGGAGGTTGTAGGCGAAGTCCGGGTAGCGGGTGCTGAGCAGTTCGACGGGCTCTTGGTCGGCGGGTTTGGTGATCGCCCAGCTGACGAGATCGGTGACGGTCCGCTGGTGTAGTGCGGCGGCGAGCAGGTAAGCCTGAAGGACGATCGAGGCGCGGCCGCGGAAGACCTTGTCGTTGCCGCCGGTCTCTCGCAGGTCGAGCGATGACGCTTCGATGAGCGTTTCGGCGCGGCGCAGCGCTACGGATGGGTCGTGGCAGCCGGTGATCGGTGACCAGCGCACGCGAGCGGGCCAGTTGACGGTGCCGGTCGCGTCGCACAGCAGTACCGGCCCGGCGTTGGGCCGTCGTGTGCGTGCGAGCATCGCCCATTCGGCGAGATCGGGTTTCGTGGTGGAGGCGTACAGGGCACCGGGTGCGGCGAGCACCTTGTGGATGAGGTCGGTGCGGCTTTTCCCGGAGCGGGTTGGCGCGATCACCCCGGTCGGGTTCTCCAGGGAGGTCACGAGCAGCTGGTGGTTCGGTCCGCGGTGCAGTGGAACGGCGACCTCCGTGAGGTCGGCGGCCTTACGCTGTTGCGTGGTGAGGTCGCCGCGGGTCCAGACGGCGGTGGCGCGGGCGCGGCGTGGTGACAGGGTCTTGCGCATGTCCCGGCGGGTGGCGTGACCGGGTTTCACCGGCCGCCAGCGTCGTCGCCCGACCACCGCGAGTGTCACGCCGGCTGCCGCGATCAGTCCTACCAGCAGTGCGGTGACTGACCAGAACACGACAACGTGATCGTCGAGGGCCGAGGCCCACGGTTCTCGCAGGTGCGTTCCGGGGCTGGCGGGCGCTGCGATGATGCGGCTCGCGTTCGGCACCCATGACAGAAACGGTGGCCAGGACCAGCCGCTACCGGCAATGCCGCATGTCATGGCTGCGGCGGTGTTGATCGCGGCCGCAATGGTCACAATCAGCGTGAGCGCGGCGATGATCAGGCCCATGAGGACTGCGTCGCGGTCCATGCCGCTGACGCGGGCCGGGTTGTTGCCCATCTGGCGGTCTCCCTCCCGAGTTCGGGGAGGGCGTGCTGGGGTCCGTGACGCGGCGGATCATCACGATCTTTCCGCTCCACGCGGACAGCGGTTCGAGGATCACGCCGGTGCTGGAGTCGTAGGCGTTCACGATCAGGCCGTGACCGGCGTACATGCCGACATGGCGCGGATTGGCTGGTGTGCCAAGGGATCCGGGAATGAACAGCAGGTCGCCGGGTTGGACCTGGTTCAGGCCGGGGACAGCGTGTCCGGCGTGGACTTGGCTGACCGTTCCGGCCGGGATCGCGACACCGGCGGACGCCCACGCGGCGAGCATGAGCCCGGAGCAATCGAATCCGCTGGGGCCTTTTCCGCCCCACACGTAGGGTTTTCCCAGCTGCGCGATGGCATAGGTGACTGCGGCGCGCTGGCGGGGATCGGCCGGGTATTGGAAGCCTGTGGGCAGTTTGGTCCGGTCTGCCTCGTTCGGGCTGATCGGGATGTCCGATCCACCGTCATCGGCGCAGCCTGCAGGCAGGTCCGCGATCTCGGTCGGCTGCCGAGCAGGGACACCCGGCGGCACGGTGCCCTTCCACACCGCGTCGGTGATGCGCGCTGCCTCGGATTCGCGCGGCGCGTACCGATCCGGGAATCCGGAACGTTGGACGCGTTGCTGTGCTTGCCCTGGCGGCAGGGTGTCCCAGCCGGGGATGGCGACCAGCCGGTTGAGGAACGCGTTTGTGGCGTAGACCGGGTTGAGGATCTGTGCCGGTGTGCCCCAGCCCTGGGAGGGGCGCTGTTGGAAGACGCCGAGGGAGTCACGGTCTCCGTGGGTCAGGTTGGCCAGTTTGGATTCCACGAGACCGGTCGAGATGGCCAGAACGGCTGCTCTGCGAGGCAGGCCACGCTGCCGGACGACTGTAACGATCGTGCGGGCGATGTCCAGTTGTTCGGCTGACGGCGTGGGGGTGGGGTCTTTGACGATCCGGCCGATACCGGTTTCCGGCGGCTCGCAGACCGGTGCGGCGGCGCCGCCGACGATGATCGCGAGGCTGAGTGTCGCGATCGGTGCCATAATCTGCATCACGATGGCAAGGAGAATGCAGGCACCAAAGCCTTTGCGTTCTCCGCTGGCGTAGCGTCCTCCTTGGGCCATCAGTAGCTCAATCCGGTACCAGTGCTGAGGTCGTCGTCGGGCGGCTCTTCGCGTAGCACGGTGTCGAGTTCCATCAGATCGTTTTCGTCGACAGTATCGCGCTCTGCCGCGGCATCACGCCGTACGGGGACCGGGTTGTTTCGGACATGCGCAAGGGTCTTGGCTAGCGCTTCTGGCGTTGATACGCCATATCTTTGGCCGTCGATTGTGATCGGGCTCAGTAATTGCTCGGTGTCGTGGCGCGAATCTGGCCATCCCCACGGGATCGTAAGTTCGTGCCCGTTTCTGACATAGGTCTCCACATGCCCGTCGTTGATCAGGCCGACTTCGCTTCTGGTCCAGCCGTGCTCGGCCAGAATGGGGTTCACTTGTTCGTGCGACAGTTGCGTGGCGAAACCTCCGGGTCGATACAGTTCACTCATCTTGTCGTTGTATCGCTGTTCGTTCTGGTATATCCGGGAGTCTTCACGCAGGTCTGTAAAGGTTGAGCTAGGAAGCCTTCGCCCGACGTCGAGGATGTGATCAAGTTCAGTGGGCACGTCGGCGTAGGGACCGACTGCTTCGACTACCACGTGAGGACTAGTGATCTCCTCGAACCTGGTTCCGAGTTTCAAGGCGAAGTTCTCGTGCCCAGCGGCGTCGATGCCGTTGTACACGTGCGCATAGTAGGTCTGAAGCGCGTGATCCCATCCCACGTGAACCTCTCTGGCTTCATGCAGGTTCGAAAGAGGCTGAAGTCGAATCCTTGCGTTGCCCATTGGCCCACCCTCTACGTCTCAACAGATTGATTGTCGCGGGCGCCTATACTCCCGGACGCTACGTCGGCGGCGCCAGAATTCCGGGAGGTCTCGCGGCGACTATTTCGGTAAGTGCTTCGCAGTTGGATATTGGTGTCGAAGTGACGCCGTTCGACGGCACTGAGCACGGTCTGCACTTTGCGTCCGGTCTGGTTTTCCGTCTTCCACAGTGCGCGCCCGCGGCGGTGGTTGGCCCATCCGGAAATTGCTAATCGTTCCTTCTCCGCCAGTGATAGCGCGTCGCCAAGTTCGGTAGCGACACGCGTTGTCTGCCCGAAGAGGACTCGTGTGCTGAACAGGCTGAGCATGTCGCGGGCGATCGACGCCGCCTGGGAGCCGGCGTCGCCGACGGTGAGGAAGTCTGCGGGTTTGTGCACGAGCGCGATCTGGATGATCTTGTGTTTGCGGGAGAGGCGCAGTTCGCTGTCGAAGGACATCAGTGCGCGGACTCCTAGGCGCATCTGGCGCCATACCTCGTCGCGGACGACGATGCGGATCTCGCCGTCGTCCTGGAGGTCGGTGGCGATGGCCGACCATGATCCGAGGCAGGTCAGGGCGACGGCGACTGCTTTGTCTCCGCGGCTGTCCAGCCGGGACAGGTCCATCGATTGCGCGGGGGCGTCCCAGTCGAGTTCCACGTTGGTCGCGGCGTCGAACATTCCGGCGAGCGGTCCGGAGACCAGGTTGTTCAGTGCGTCGGTGATGGGGCGCAAGTGGTCGAGGAACTGTCGCCGGTCGGCGAACCTGCTCTCGCGCCAGAGTTCGTCGGGAGGGTCGGCCAGGGCGCGGTGTACGTCGGGGATGGTGATCGGGCGGAGCCGGGTGTTGGCGTCCGCGGCGCCGACGGCGCGGCGCAACACGGCGGCCAGGACGGCTTCGTCGGTCACGGTAGCGGCGTACCCTTGGGCTTCGGCGAGCGCGGTGAGCAGTTGTACCCAGCGGCCGAGGATCCAGGTGAGCTCGCTGCGCTGTCGCCTTGCGGTCCAGGTGTCCCAGCGCGCCGTGAGCGGGCCTAGGTCAAGAGCGTTCACGCGAGCCGGGCTGCCGGGGCCGAGCACGATCGGCGTGGCTCCCAGTGCTTTCAGGACTGGCGTGTACTCGCCCTTCACGTCGCCGCTGATCAAGGTCTTGACGCCGAAGGGCATCATGCGCAGCATGGCGGCGACGACGGTGGAGCTCTTCCCGGTGCCAGGCTCGCCGAAGACGACGACGTTCGGGTTCGTGCACGTTCCGTTGAGGACGGCGTCGACGGGGTGAAAGTAGAAGGCTCCGCCGGCGGTGACGTCGTAGCCGATCCGCGCTCCGACAGCGGGCATTGGGCTGGACACCAGGAGCGGAAACACGCCTCCGACTTCGTGTGTGCTGGCCTGGTACACGGCGAGAGGCGGCGGTACAGGTGACCATCCGTGCCCTGGACGGCGGCGGCCGCGCCGGGGCGCGATCGCTCGATTGACCGCCTCACGGCGCCGTGTGTGCTGCTGGTCGGGCCTTTTCACTACGGGGGGCGTGCCGAAGGTGGAGAGCAGGTCTCGCACCGACCGTTCGGAGGCTGCGTGATCGCGGGTCACCACCCACCTCCGCGCAGCCTGGGCAGCCCGATGCCGAGCGGAAGAACTGCAGCGACGAACCCGGCATCCTGTGCGAGTTCCATGCGCAGCAGCCGAAATCGTCCCGCGATAGCACTTTCCAGCCGGGCTGCGTGGTCTTCGACCGGCCAGGTCGCGGGCACTGTGACCGCGGTCGTGACCGCGAACCGGACCATGCCGTGGCCGGACGCGATCGCGTCCTCCTGGAGGCTCGCGCGCCGGGCTTCATGGCGGTCCTCGGCGCTGGCGGCGAATCCTTTGGATGCCTTCCAGTCCCGCATGACGCGCGTGCGGAATCGGGTGCCGCGCACGGCGCGATGCGCGCGGCCTGCGGGCATGATCTCGTAGTGCACAGCGAGACTGCGGCGTTCGCCTGGTGTCTTCACTGCGAGCAGGGAGCTGAGCGAGCCGAATGTCGTGCCGCGGTGTGGCATCAGTACCGCGTAAGACACGGTGGAGAAGCCATCGTGGTGATAGGCCCGCGCGGACGGCACGGGTGCGTGGGCCGGCCCGGCGGCCGCCCACGGTAGCGCGGCCCTAGCGTCGCCCTGGTTGTGGCTCGCGTTCAGGATCGCCGCTGTCGCCGGGTTGAACCCAGTGCGGATCGCTTCGGCCAAGTGACCACCGGACAGCCAGCGAACGCTGTGGGCGCCGAGGGCGCGGAACCGTTCGTCGAGGCTGTCCAGGACGCGATAGAGCACGAGGGCACGGCCGTTGGCTCCGCCGCCTGCGGCGATGGCGGGCCGCCGGAGGGTGTCTTCGCGCCCGCTGATCGTCACGAAGATCTCGTGGCGCACCGAGGGCAGGCCGATGGTGCGGTCCAGTTCCCTGGTCGTCTCGGCCGCGAGTCGTGGCGCTGGTGTGATTTCGTTGCGTGCCCGCCAAGCGCGGTAGTCGGCGCCGTCGTCGGGGACGGTCCGCACGAGCAGCGACATGCGGTCGATGACTTCACGCTGTCCGAGGGCTTCGAGCAGGTTGCCCAGCCGCGCCGCCAGCAGCTCGCATTCGTGGTCCGACAGCATCCCCACTCCGGAGTGGGACAGGCGCGCTGTCGCGCCCCACCGTCCTTCGCCGGTGTCGTGGATCAGGCAGACACGTCCTTGGTCGCGCAGCGGTGGCCCGTCCGGGAATCGCACCCGGGCCAGCGTGCCGGGCAGGTCCGGCTCGTCGGGATCGACCTGACCGGTGGTGGCGCGCGTTTGCCAGCGCGTCCAGCCGAAGGCGGCACCGACCTGGAACAGCAGCAGATGAGCGAGCCAGCGCGCGGCTGTCCGTCCGCGTACAGGCACAACGACCAGCGCCGCGAGCGGGCAGCTGACGCAGGCGATGACCAGTGACTTGGTGATCTCGCCTGCGGACAGGGTGATCACCACCGGCACGGCGAGCAGGACGCACGTGAGAGCCTGCGCCGGGGTGAGGCCGAGTATCCAGCCGTCGTGTTCGCGTCGTGACAGCCCCCGGTACACGCGGCTGGTCATTCGAGGACCTTCCCCGCGTTCGGGTCGCCGCCCTCGTCGTCGCTCCCGTCCTCGACCGCGATCTCGACGGCGGACGCGGCAGCCGCCTCAGGCAGCACCCCGGCAGCCGCGTCCGCCGCCTCGGCTTCCGAGGGTTCGTCCCTGGTTCCGCCCCCTGGCTCGATGGTCTCGCCGGCGTCGATGTCCGGATCGGGCGTCGATGGGGAATCATTGTCCCCGGTGCTGATCGAGCCTTCGTCAGGTCCACTTCGGTCGGACTCGCTGTCGCTCTCTTCCGCCGCCGGGCTACCGGGATCGTCCGACTCGTCCGGATCGGCGTCGTCCGTGGCGGAGTCGAAGCGGTCGGTGTTCGCCGACTCCGAGTCGTCGGTGGTGCCGGTTTCATCGGCGTCGTCAGAACCGCCGAACAGTTTCTTCTTGGCCGCGTTGATGGCAGCTGAGTTCGCTTTGGCCCCTGGGCTGTCGGGCCCGTAGGAGTCCATCCCGGCATCGGAGAACGCTCCGCGCACCGCCGCGCCGGCTTCGGTGTTGGGGTCGATAAAGGCGAACAGCTTGAACAGCACGAGCGGAACCCACACGGACATCCACAGGATCGCGATCCCGGCGAGCAGACCCGACAGCCCCTTCGCCTCACCGGTCGCTCCGACGCCGATCACCAGGACCACAGCGATGCCTGGCTTGATGAAGACGATCGCCAGTACCCAGCGCGTGCCGCGCCAGAACCACACGGCGGTCGTGTTCGCGATGAGCCCGGCCGCGATGATCGGCACGGTCGCCGTCAGCAGATAGATGGCGGCTTCGCGGAAGACCATCTCCATCGCGAAGCCCAGCACCGCGGGCACGAGGCCGAAGATCGCGGTCAGCCCGAGCACGACAGCTTTCACCGTGTCGGTTCCAGCGTCGACCAGACCCAGCACCTTCAGCGCGTCACTGAAGTTCCCCACGTGCAGGACATTCAAGATTCCGGTCGTGGCTCCGTCCGCCGCAGCGAGAAATCCGGCGATGGCGCCGACGGTCACCGCCAAAGCAGCACCGTACTGGAAGGGTCCGGACATCACGCGGGTGAAACCGCGGCCTCCGCGCAAGACCGACACGGTGATCTGCCAGAAGAACAGGCCAAGCGCGATGACGCCCCCGAACCACAGCATCATCGGCCACAACATCCCGACAGGACCGTCGGTGGTCGACACCGTGAACGTCGAGAGCCAGTCGACCAGCGTGAACGCTTCGCGCAGCAACCACAGTGCCGCGATCCAGATTCCCTGCATGGCTCCTTCGAAGACCGTGGACGCGAGACCGCCGACCAGATCGCCGGCTGCCTGTCCCAGCCAGACGAAGATGTCTTCCGGAGTCATCGCGGAGCACCGCCAAGGCTGCGATAGCCAGCCTGTACGGACTCGGTGCTCCCTGGCCAGGCGTTTGATGCCATCGCGGCTTGGTTGCCGGTGCTGATCCGCCAGGTGTCGCCGGTCCAGCGCATCGCTTGGCAGTCACCGACTCCCATGGACCTGGACTGTCCTTTGTAGTCGAAGGTAAGGATTCCGAGCACACAGACGACGGCGTATCGACCTTGGTCTGTCGTTCCCTTGATTTGCCCGTGGGTCACGTCGTAGGTGACCGTCAAGCCGGGTTTCGACTCACCGGGCGCGATTCCGGCGCGCATGCGGAAGGTCTTCAGCAGGGTGTGCAGCCCCGTTCGGTCGACGACGGGAGCCCCGGATAGCGCGATATCGGCGTACGCCCGGTCGTAGACCGCCGGGTCTCCTCCTCGGAGGCCGATCTCGTCCGCTGCTTTCAGCTGGGCGAGGGCTCCCTCAGCTGTTCCCGGGAATCCACCGGGGATCCACGCTCCGGTCGTGTAGGTCGGTTCCGGGATCCGGAGTTCCGGCCCGGCCTGCGGGCTGAGCGGATGAGGTTGTGCCGCCTCTCCGGGCAGGCGCAGCATCGGGCGCAGCGCCAGTTTCTTCTGCGCCACAACGTCCCAGCCGGGTTCCGGGCTGGGCTCGGGCTCCAGTGTCGTGACTTTGCCAGGCGCAGAAGGGCGCCTGGGATCCGCTGGTGTTGGTGAGGTCGACCTGGAGTTCGCGATGACCAGCCCGGCGGCTAGCCCCACCGCGGACAGCAAACCCAGGAGGAGGGCGAGAATCATCATGCGAGCGCGGCGGGGGCGCCGATCGGCGTCATGGGTGAACATGTCGCTCACCCCTTGGAGAATCCGTCGATCAGCGAGTAGCCGATCCCATACAGGATGGCTCCGCCGATGGCACAGAGCATCATGACCAGGCCCACCTTCCCCGCGCGGTGGTGGTCGACCCAGCGGCCGCCGGCCCAGACGGTGAGGCCGATGAAGAACGCCGCCATCAAAGCGACTCCTGCAGCCCACTTGACGTTGTTGAGGAGGCCGAGGATCGCCTTGGCGCCCGGTGGTTCCTCAGGAACAGGGTTGGGAAGAGGAGACGGACTAGGTGGTGGTGTCGGTTGCTGGTTCAGCCATTCCACGATGGTGTGGGCGTTCATGTGCGCGCCCTCCCTTGTCACGGGCCTGGTCTTTCGGACCGGGCGTACGGAGCCGGGAGGGCTTGTCGGTGGGTAGCAGTTCGAGCCGCCGCAGCATCGGGAGCGCGGCGGCGCGAACGCGGGAAGGTGTGACGTCGGCGGTCACACCGTGAGCGGCCAGCTCGGGATCGGGCCGAAGGAAGATGGCGTTGTCGAGAAGCTTCTGTACCCGTATTCCCGCAGTAGCCGTAACGGTGGCGGGCCATCGGCGAGCCCCCACCACCACCAACTGTGCCGGGGGTGCGATGGTGCCGAGCCGAGTCCAGGTCTCGAAGCGGGCGAGGACTTGTTCAGCGTGGGCCAGTGACGGGGCGCTCGGACGGACAGCGAGAATCGGAACAGGGGCAGGGTTTCCTGCGTGCAGCCACGCCCCGGCACCCGCGAGAGGATGCGCGCCTACGCGCCAGGGGTCGTGGCCGATGTCGACAACCGTGACATCGATCCTGCGCGGTCCTGGGCGCCAGAACCGCGGAGCGGGAAGCATTCCCGGTGCCAGGACCGGAAGAGTTGTCTCCGTCCGCGCCAGCAGGGCTTGGGCGCGCCAGGAGAACCGGATTCGGATTGCCGGGTGGGGGCCCGGCACCTGCGGGCCATCAACGGCCGAGGCTCGCGCCAAGCCGGATCGATTCGGGTCGGCGGTGTCGATCATCAGCACGGACTGGCCCGCCAGCTGCAACGCATCGGCGACGGTCGCGGCCGTAACACTGGCTCCGGCGCCGGGCGACGCGGCGAGCACGGGGACCACGCGCCCGAACTCCGTCCAGTCGACGGCCAGGGCCTGCGATAACGCGCCTTGCCAGACAGTCGCGGCTACCGCGCGCGCCGTCGCCTCGGCGACCAGGGAACCACGGTCTGCTCCATGAGCCGTCTGCGACTCCTGCGGGCCGTTCTGGCCTGCCGCCCGGCCTCGGACCAGGATCTCCGCGTCGACGGCCGCTTGGAGGTCGGGCTGACTTTGGACGCCTTCAGCAGGGCGGCGCGCGGGTGGCCCGTCCGGCGGTCGCTGTCGGTTCACAGTTCCGCCTCCTCTCCAGCTGGGACCTGCCGACGGCCCGGACGGGTTGTCGGCGACGAGATCCGGTGGAGAGTGACCGGACCCGCCTGGGCGATCGCCCAGGCGGGGTAACTTTTCGCGAGACGACGCACGCCGCCGGTACGGGAACCAGCGACAGAAAGTCCCGGTCGACGCCAGGACGAGCGCACATCAACCAGAACTAGATCGTCTCACTTTGTTGACTATTCTGCCTCAACAGTAGGCGATCAGTCGAAATTGTCAACTAAAGTGAGCATCTGAGACGACCGGTCGGCACGAGGGACGATCGCCTGAGTACGGTGTGCACCTAAATGAAAGGGGGAATGTCGATGGCCGACGACGCGAACGCGACACGGGCCGAGGAGCTCAACGACGAACCCGCCGAGTCGCCACTGCCGCTGCGTACACGGGCAGCGCAAATTGAGCTGACGAGCACGCTGCTGTCGCTGGACACGCTGGCGGAGCGCCTGTCGCACCTGATCGACAACGAGTCGTTCTGCTACCTGCGGCGCGGCGAGCTTGTGTTCGACCCGGAAGTGATTGCCGAGAAGCCGCGCGGCTTGAAGCAGAAGCGGATCTATCCCCCGAAGATCGCGTCATGGGTCGAACAGCGCACCGGGACGTCGAGCTTCAGCAGAACGATGATCTATAACTACGCCGCCGGAAAGGCCCGGAACCTGCGCGCTCCTGTAGCGCTCGCGCTGGCCGCCTTCTGGCGCATCGACGCCCGCCTCCTGGACCCCTCCGTTCCTGCAAGCCAACTCGAGGACCTGCTGGACGATCCCAACGAGCTCGACGATCTGAATCGGCGGACCTACGAGCTGATGAACAAGATCGGGTTCACCGGAGTCCGTCCCCGCGAGGTCGAGACGCTCGGACAGGACGACGTCGTGCACCGCAGGGCTTTCCTGGAGATCCTGCAAGCCATCGACCGTAGCCGATCCTCTGATCAGCCGCCGTCTTCGTGAACGGAGCCACCGCGGCGGAGCGGTGGCCGACTGGCACAGGTCATCGGCGGCATCTCCCGGTAGCCGCGTCGGCGCACGCGCTCCATGATCTCCGTGACCGCGTCGTCGGTCCACGCCTGCGCCACCTCGGCTATCCAGTCGAGTTCCCGTCGTTCGTCCGCCATCAGCATGGTGGGTTGTGGCGCAGGATCGACGCTCTGCGCGGGCGCCGCCGCGTCCAGTCCGTTCTCGAACGCGGCCAAGGCACCCCGCAGTTCCGCCGCGGCGGTCACTCGCGCCCCTCTTCTGGCGCCCAGTCGCCGCTCCGCGATCACGATGGCGATCATGTGTTGCAGCGCCGGGTGGACATAGCTTCGCAGCAGAAGCCACGCGTCGAAGACCTGGACAATCTGTCTGCGGAAATCGGACTCGTCTAGGCCGTTATACAGCCCTGACTGCGACCAGACCGGACGAAGGCGTTCCCAGAGGCACTTGATCGACTCCGTGCGCCTCCTCGCCCTGGACTCGTCGATCCGGCGTACTGCCGACGCGAACCCTGAACCCGCCGCGAACAGGACAGCCCCGCACGCTTCGGCAAGAAGTGTGAAGCCCGGATTCCGGATCACCTGCTCAGAGCGAACGAGTGTGTCCAGCAGCGTGATCGCCTTCCACACCAGACCGATCAGCCCGACCCCCATGCCCAGAACCGCAAGAAAGATCCCGAACCGCACGACCATGTCTGTGCCGCGGGAGATTCGCCAAGCTCCCCGGATGAACGCCACAATCCACGTGATCATGAACACCAGGTAGATCAGCGTGAACGCCAGCGACGCCGGCTGCCGAGCGGAGATCCCGAACAGCGGATCAGCCGGCCCGGACGACACGTACAACGCGGCGAGAGCACCAGCGCATCCAGCGAACAGAGCACCAGTTGTCCGCATCCGGACCGTCGTCATGGTCACCGCGCGCAGGAAGCCCGCCATGCAGACCATGGCGGCCATGGTGACGAGGCAGTGAATCAGGTACGTGAAGTGCGGCAATCCCGTGCACTGGTCGCCCCAGCGCATCGTGGCCGGGGCGCCGGCCACAAGCGAGACTCCACTGAACAGCAGCCCGCCCGCGAGGTAGTCGCGGCTGAGTGCGGAAGGTACATGCCGGTCGGAGATCAGCTTGCGCACGCACTCACCGAGAGCGACCAGCGCGGCGAAATATGCCACTGCACTGTGGAGGTCAAACACCGTACTGATACCCATGGTTCCGGGACCCGAACGCCGCGAGCACCTCATGACAGGACCCGCGCATCCGATGGCGCCGTTCCACCAGCCGCACTCGGGCCGCGAAGCGGTACGCGAACTCCTCCGCCTCGACCTCCCCCCACGGCTGCCGCCGGTCACCGGAGGCGTGCACGCTACGCGAGCACTTGTGACCGAGAAGCAGGTGGCCGAGTTCGTGCGCGACGATATGCAGGACGTGCGCCCACGGGGTCCCGCGCACCACGAACAGGTAGTCCATCGCCTCGGTGGTCACCAGCATGCCGCTGGGTGTCGCTCCGGTGGCGTTCATCCGCCATAACGCGAGCGGGGTCTTCCGCTGCGCGCCCAACTCCTCCAGGAACGCTGTCACTTCGAACCCTGGCCGGATCGGCAGCGTCTCGATCAGCTCGTCGCAACGCCGCCTGAGTTCTCTCCTGCTGGCCCCGAAAGCCATGATGTTCCCTCTCCCTCGCTACGTCTCGCAGCCCGCACATCTGTTCGGTGCCGGACAAAGCTGAGCCTCATTCCCATGCCGACTCCGGCGCAGCCATCGCGACTCAAGCCGCCTACCAAGTTGTTTGTCAGTCTGTTGAAAACCAACAGCACTGGATAGGGCGTGTCGTTGCCGATCATGCAGGGACAACGCTGACCTGCACAAAGTCACCCACTCCGCTGTCAGGGGGTGTTGCCTCTTTCTGTGGGACAGGACGGACTCTGGCAGGGTCTGCCCAAGAGATCTTGGGAGGAACGCACGGGTGAAAGGCACCAAACTGCGTGGGGTCGTCGCTGTGTTGGCGGCGGTGGTAGCTGTGCAACTGACGGCCTGTAGTGCAGGTGGCGGCCAGCCGCATCCGGTCGGCGCGACGCCAAAGGTGGCGCTCGTTCTGGGCGGAAGCGCGACCGACCGCGGGTTCAACCAGGTCGCCGCGGATGCCGCGAGTGAACTTCAGAAACGCGGCGCGATCAGCTTTCAAGTCTCGGAGAACGTCACGAATGCCGAGGCCGAGTCCAAGATGAGACAGTACGCGACCTCGGGCTACGACCTGGTCGTCGGCTGGGGACTGGGGTTCTCGGACACGGTCTTCAAAGTCGCTACGCAGATCCCCACCGCGCGGTTTGTCGCTACAGGCGGGGTGGACATCCTGAACAAGGCCACACCTTCCGTCGAGACCTGGACCTACGCCGCGGAGCAACTCGGGTACCTGATGGGGATCATCGCCGGATCGACGCAGCTGTCGCCGGTCGGCATCGTCGACGGCGAACAGGCCCCGTTCGTCCAAGCCCAATGGTTCGGTTTCAGCCAGGGACTCGCCGCCACGAACCCGGCGGCGCGGCAACTTCCACCGGTCTACACCGGTTCCTGGGAAGACGCCGCGCGGGCAAGTCAGGCCACCGCCGCGCAGATCGCGGCCGGCGCCAGGCTCGTCGCGACCAACGCGGAGGGGTACAGCCCAGGAGTGGCCAGCGCTGCCCAAGCCGGTGGTATCGCGACAGTCGGCCTGGCGACGTTGACCAGCGCAGCCGCAGCGTCGGTCAACGTAGGTCAGGTGAAAACCGACCTGACGCCGATCCTGACCGAATGGATTACGAGGCTCAAGAACGGCACGTTCGGGAGCCGAGGCACGACGTCGACCATCGCGAATCGCTCTCTCGTACCCGCTGACCTCACTAGTGTGGCCGCCGCGCCGGGAATGCCATCGGACCTGGACAAACGCATCGCCGATCTTGCGGAGCGCCTGCGAGCGGGCACGGTCACCATCACACCCTGGCAGCCGGGCAGATGACCACGGCGCCTCTGCTGGCGCTGCGGTCGGTCTCCAAGAAGTTTCCCGCCGTCCAGGCGCTCGACACCGTCACTGTGGCCGTGAACGGCGGACAGATTCATGCGCTCCTTGGTCAGAACGGAGCCGGGAAGTCCACAGCCGCGCAGATCGCCGCTGGGCTGGACACGCCTGACGAAGGCCACGTCGAGGTCGCCGGTTCCCCGGTCCTGTTTGGCGGTCGTGCTGACGCGATCGCGCACGGGGTGGGATACATTCCACAGGCCGACAGCCTCGTCGACGACCTCACGCTCGTGGAAACCCTGGCGTTAAGCCAAACTCACCGGGTCGTGCGCCGCAGAAAACTCACCGCCAGGCTGCGAACCACGGCCTCGCAGGCAGGCGTTCCAGTCGCCTTGGACACCCCAGCGCGGCATCTCAGCCGAGGCGAACGCCAACTCGGCGAGCTGGTAATCGCGCTGGCACAGGGGGCTCGTGTCCTGCTGCTCGACGAGCCCACCTCAGCGCTTGGTCCACGCGAGGTCGAGACCTTGTTCGATCATCTGCGCACGGTGGCCGATTCGGGCGTGGCGGTTCTCCTCATTTCCCATCACCTGGGTGATGTTCGCCAGGTCGCGGACACCGCGACAGTGCTCGCGCACGGCCGGGTCATCCACACCGGTCCGGTCGCCGACATCGACGACCGGACCCTGGCCCGCACCATCGTCGGTGACGAGGTGAGGACACCGCCTCCACGTACCGGCCGCGAACCCGGTGAGGACGTCCTTGTGCTCTCAGGGGTCAGCGCGACATGCGGCGATCCCGTTCCCGTCCGCGATGTCAGCCTTCGGGTACGTGCGGGCGAAGTCGTGGCCGTTGTCGGCGTCGCTGGCAACGGCCAGCGCGCCTTGGCCGAAGTCGCCGCATGCCGCATCGCTCCCGTGACCGGCACAGTGTCCAGTGGGCAGCGGGTGGCCTACGTACCCGAGCATCGGGTCGACGCGCTGCTTCCAGAGCGGGCGGCGTGGTGGTCGGCGATGGTGACGCGTCTGCGCGAACCCGCGTTTTCCCGCCGGGGCGGCCTCGATGCCGTGGCTCTCGTCGGGGCCGCCAGCGCGTTGTTCGACCGGCACGACGTGCGCCCCCGAAACCCGGACGTCGCGGTGACGGCACTGTCAGGCGGAAACCAGCAGAAGCTCCTTGTTGGCCGCGAACTCGACAACAGACCAGACGTCGCGATCCTCCATGGGCCGACACAGGGCCTGGACCTGGTGGCAACCCGCGCGATCCTTGACGAGATCCGGCGAGCAGCCGATGCAGGTACCGCGCTCCTGGTGATCTCTGCGGACCTCGACGAGGCCCGCCAGCTCGCCGATCGCCTCGTCGTACTGTCGAAGGGCCGGATCATCGCGGACGTCCCCGCCGGGGAACTCGACGACACAGTGCTCTGGCGACTGACGTCCGGGCTGCCCTCCGCCGAAGTCGCACCCGGCCGCACTGCTGCGGGCAATGCCAAGTGATACCTCCGAGGCACCGCGATTACCTGATGGGGGCAGCGATCGTCGGCGCGGGTTTCGGCCTGGTCGTCCTTCTCGTCGTCTCGGTCGGCGGCGACCCCCTCGACACGGCAATCGGCTGGGCCGACGGCGCGTTCGGGCTGCCCTACAACTTGTCACAAACCCTGACTTCCGCTGTTCCGCTCGTCGTCGTCGCGCTCGGGGCGGCGGTACCGCTACGAACCGGTGTGATCGTCGTCGGCGCAGAGGGGCAAATGATCGTCGGCGCGATCACCGCCGCTGCTGTGCTCCTGTCTGTCGGGAATTCGGTGCCACCCGTGGTGTCCTTACCGCTCGGCGCGGTGGCCGGCGCGGGCGGCGGAGCCGTATGGTCGCTGCTTCCCGGTGTCGCACTACTGCGGTGGCGGGCGTCGGAGATTCTGTCCGCGCTGCTGGCGACGTTCATCGCCGTACAGGTTCTGGCGTATCTGCTCCGAACCTACTTGCGAGACCCCGCCGGAGCTGCCACAGCGCGCAGCGCAAGCCTTCCGGGCTCCGCGCTCATTCCCTGGCTTCCGGGGCCTGGCAGGGTCAGCACGGCAATCTTCGGAGTTCTCATTCTGCTCGCGGTGGCGATGTGGTGGCATCGCAGCCGCGGAGCCACCCTGCTTGAGATCTACGGCGAGCGCCGCTGGCTTGCCGAACGATCAGGGGTCACACCGACAGGCGCGATCCTCGCGACGACCGCCGTATCCGGAGCAACCGCCGGGCTGGCGGGCTGGATCCAGCTCGCAGCCGTCGACGAGCGGCTCACACCCGCGATCACCGGAGGTATCGGCTTCGGCGGCCTGATCGTAGCTGTCCTGGGCAGGTACAGGCCCGTACCGATCCTGGTGGCCGGCGTTGTCTTCGCAGCCATCGCCACCGGCGCGGGCGGTGTCCAGGTGCGCACGGGGGTCCCTTCGTCCATTGGCACCGTCGCACAAGCGGTAATGCTCGGCGCGGCGGTGCTCGCGATCGCCATCGTCCGGCGCCGAGCAGCCCGCCGGGCCGCAGGTGACGAAGCTGGTCCTCAGGGTGACCACGATGGCTGAGTTCGTCGTTCTGGTCCTTATCGGTGCCGTCAGCGCGGCGACGCCTCTCATCCTGGCTGGACTCGGCGAGACGGTGCTGGAGCGTTCCGGCGCAGGGATCGGTCTCGGGCTGGAGGGAACGATGGTGTGCGGGGCGCTGGCCGGCGTGCTCGGTTCCGCGGTCGGCGGTCCCTGGGCGGGGCTCGGCTCTGGGGTTTTAGCCGGTCTGGCCTTCGGGGGCTTGTACGCGGCTGGGCTGGGGTGCGGAGCGGACGGCGTGCTGGTCGGAATCACGCTGACCTTGCTCGGCACGGGTCTGAGCACCTATATCGCGCAGGCCACCGACCCTGCCGACCAGACCGCGCTGAGCGCCCCGACGCTACCGACCATCTCCCTGCCGTGGCTGGACCGGGTCCCCGTGGTGGCACCACTGTTCACCGGCACGAGCGTCGCGGTCTACCTCGCAATCGTCGCGACCGCGCTCATGTGGTGGATGTTCCGTTTCACCAGGTTCGGGCTCCGGCTGCGCACCGTCGGCGACGATCCCGAATCTGCCACCGTTCTTGGGATCTCCGTCCCTGGTCATCGCACGGCGGCAGCTCTGATCGCCGGCGGGTTCGGGGGCATCGCCGGGGCCGCGTTGTCGCTGGGTTCGATCGGCACCTTCGCCCCGATGATGACCACGGGCCGAGGGTTCATCGCGCTCACCATCGTGATCCTCGCGCGGCGCCACCCGGTCGGCGTCGCGGCGGCGGCGTTACTGATCGGCGTCTTCGACAGCCTTGCCCTTCTCGCGCAAACACGGACTCTCAGGCTACCGGTCGAGGCATATCAAGTGCTGCCGTGGATCGGAGCCTTCCTGATGCTCTACATCGACGGACACCGCCGAATTCGACGTGTGCACCATCTCCCACCACAGAAGGAGCCGATATGACCACCGGACACCCGTTCGCGCCACCAGCACACGAGCAGCACTGGGTCACCGCCGCCTCAGAGCTGGCGCGTGAATTCGCCAAGAGCGCGGCCGAACGCGACCGAACGGCGGAATTGCCGATCGAGAACCTGCGTGCTCTGCACGACAGCGGGATCGACGCCGCCTTCGTTCCCGTCGCACTCGGAGGAGAGGGGCTGAGCTACCGCAGTTACGGCGCCATCGTCCGCACTCTGAGCGCCGCATGCCCGTCGACCGCGTGCATCTGGGTCATGCACATCGGCGCGGCGGTCGGCCTCGTCGAGATGTCCACTCCGGACACCGCCAGATTCTGGGCCGACGAACTCGTCGACGGAGCACGGTTCGCCAACGCATTGTCCGAGCCGGCCAGCGGGAACCTGTTCCTCCAGCCCCTCCAGCACGCCGAGCCTGCCGAAGGCGGGCATCGGCTGTCCGGCGCGAAACGCTTCTCCTCGGGATGCGAGGTCGCCGACCACTTCCTGATCAACGCGCTCGTCGACGGCCAACCCGCGTTCTTCGGTCTCGACCTCGACCCCACGACCATGACCTTCGTGCCGATCTGGGACACCATGGGCCTGCGCGCGAGCCGGTCACAGCTCATCGAGTTCGCTGGCACCCTGCTCCCCGAGGATCGACGGTGCCCGCCGTCGACCGGGCCGCGGCCCAACCACATCGGCGCCGGTCTCGCCTTCCTCTCGCTCGGGATCGCGGACGCGGCACTCGCCGCCCTGACCGCTCACGCGCGCGACCGCGCCATCCCCACCACCGGTGAGCCACTGGCGAGCATGCAGTGGGTGCGTTTCGCCGTTGGAGACATCGCCTCGCGGCTGGAGGCCGCCGCGATGTACGCGCAGCACATGACCTGGCTCGCTGATCAGAACGACACCGGCTTCCTTCCCGCGACCATGCACGCCAAGCTCCAGGCCAACACGATCGCCCGCGACGCCGCGGACCTCGGTGTCCGCATCGGCGGCGGCTCGGGGTACACCCGCGGCGACATCGAACGCGCATTCCGGGATGCTCCGGCCGGATGGCTCATGGCGTACTCCGGCGAAATCTGCCAGGACACCATCGGCGCCAGCGTTCTCTCCCCCACCACCCCGTAGGACGGTCCCCATGGCTGAACACCGCCCGTACATGAAGTTCAACGCGTTCACGATGATCACCCCGTCGCACCACGGGCCTGGGTTAGCGTTCGAACCCGGCAGCCGGCAGCTGGATTACCACCTGCCGCAGCCCTGGATCGACCTGGCCATCCTGCTCGAAAGAGGACTCTTCGACACCATCTTCTTCGCCGACGTCCTGGCGCCATACGAGGTTTTCCGCGGCAACCGCCACGCGACCGTCGCCGAGGGAATGCAGTTCCCCACCGGCGATCCCTCCGTCCTGATCCCCTTGCTGGCCTACCATACTCAGAACCTCGCCTTTGTTTTCACGTCGAACATTCTCCAGGCCCACCCGTACGAGTTCGCGCGTCGCGTGTCCACACTGGACCATCTCACCAGTGGCCGGGTCGGCTGGAACATCGTCACATCGTTCCTTCCCGGCGCAGGACGGAATCTGGGATTCGGCGGGCTGCCCGAGCACCCTGAACGCTATGCCCGAGCCGAGGAATACACCGCAGCGGTGTACAAACTCTGGGAGCACAGCTGGGAGGACGGCGCAGCGATCCGCGACACCGCCACCAGGATCTTCGCCGATCCCGCGAAGGTCCACGCCGTCAGACACCGCGGCGAGTTCTACGACCTCGACGGCCCCCATCTGTGTGAACCGTCGCCACAGCGCACGCCCCTGCTCTTTCAAGCCGGCATGAGCCCCACTGGCCGGGCCTTCGCGGGCCGCCATGCCGAAGCACTGTTCATCAACTCCCTCGACCCCGACGCCGCTGCACCCGTCGTCGCCGACGTCCGGCAAGCGGCTGTCAACGCCGGGCGCGATCCGCACAACGTGAAGATCTTTGTCCCGCAGAGTTTCCTGCTTGCCGCCACCGAACAGGAAGCACACCGCCGCGACAAGGAGCTCCTCGAACGACAAACCATCGAGGGGAACGCCGCGAGGATGAGTGTGTTCCTGTTTCACGATTGGGGCACCGAGGACCTCACCGCGAAAGTCGCCGATCTCCGGCACCGCGACGTATCGGCCCCCGTTCGGAAACTGCTCGACTGGTCCACCCGCGACGACTGGACGCTCGGGGAACTCCTTCTCCGTTGGGGAAACAGGAGAATCGTGGGCACTCCCGAGCAGATCGCCGACACCATCGAACGCTGGCATGAGGCGGGCGTCGACGGCATCAACCTCGAATACGTCACCTCACCAGGAAGCTTTGGTGAGTTCATCGAGCACGTCGTCCCACTTCTTCAGAAGCGCGGACTCATGCAACGTGAATACCTACCCGGAACTCTCCGCGAGAAGTTCTTCGGTGACGGCCCACACCTACCCGGCGAGCACCCCGCACGTAGACACCGCGCACCAGGACGATCGGTCTAGCGGTTCTCGATCTCGGCGAGATAGGTGTCGAAACGGGCAGCCATATCGTCGTCGTGCCCACGTAGGAGCGGGAGGGCCTCACCCAGGCATTGCGCCGCCGATTCACCATCGCCGAACTGGTCGAGTACCTGTGCCTTGATTCCGAGTGCGTCCGCACGCCCCCATCTGTCCGCGGTCGCGGAGTAGGCTGCCTGAGCATCGATACATGCACGCAACGCTCGCCCGAACTGTCCGAAAGCTACATAGGTCCGGGCTAGGGGCAGCAGTGCGACAGCCACACCGTGCTGATCATCCACAGCTGTGAACATGGCGACTGCCGTCTCACCGTGGCTGATGGCCAGGTCGCGAGTCCCGAGGTCGCGATACACGCCGCCGAGCGCGATGTGCCCCATTGCCTCACCGATCCTCGATCTCGCCTCAACGAAGACGTCCTGCGCGCGTCGCATGAGCGCAAACGCTTCCGTCAGATCACCTGCCGTGCGCGCTGTACTACCCAAGCCCAGCAGGGCGAATCCGAGCGTACGACTCGGGCCGTACGGGCTGGATGCGCGCACGGCACGCTGGTCGAACTCGTAGGCGTCGTCAAGGCGGCCAGCCCGACGGTAGCCTTCAGCCAACTTCTCCTGGGCTTCCGCCAGCCGGGCTGTGTGGCCGTCCTTCTCCGCGGCCTCGACAGCGATCTCCAGTAGAGTGATCCACAGTTCGGTCGGCCGGCTGTGGACCAGGTACTCGAACAGATCGATCGCCAGCCGCCACGTCTCGAAGTACAGACCGTGATCGACGCCCAGGCGTGCGACGGCAGGCAGACTGGACAGTTCTGCCGAGCACCAGCCGAAGGCGGCAGCGAAGTCATCGAAGGTCAGCGGTGTCACGCGGTGCGGAGTCGGAGGAAGGTGGACGTGGTGGTCACGCATCGGCGTCAGCGCCCAGGACGCCGCGTTCGCAGTGTGGTGGAACCAGGTCACCAGTCGCACGATCGCGTTGCGCCGTACCTCCTCCGGCTGCCGAGCGGCTTGCTCGGCAGCGTAGACGCGGAGGAGGTCGTGGAAGTGGAAGCTGTCGGTGGTGACCTGGTGCAGCAGGTGAGCTTGCGCCAGGTCGTCCAGCAGGCGGAGCCCCTTGTCGACAGTGACGCCCGCGAGCGCTGATGCCGCCTGGGCAGTGAACCAGGGCCGCGGATACAGGCTAAGCAGTCGGAACATGTTTGCCGTGTCGGGACGTAATGTCCGGTAGGACCATTCGAACGCAGCGCGTACACCGGCGGTGTCGTCGATGTCGAGCAGCTGCAGGCGCCGTTCGACGTCGGTCAGCGCAGCGACATGCTCGCCGATGCTTGTCTCGGGATCAGTGGCTATTCGTTCTGCGGCAACGAGGATTGCGAGCGGCAACGACCCGCACATGTCCACCAGTTGCGCAACGGCGTCGGGTTCGGCCTCAACGCGTTCGTCGGCGATGACGTCCGCCGCGAGCGCGCAGGCCTCGTGATCGGTGAGAGTGTCGAGACGGACGGTACGGGCGGCGTAGTTGATCACCAGCCCGGACAGTTCCGTACGGCTGGTGACCAGAACAGTCGTGCCCGCAAGACTTGCCAGCAGAGGTGCGACCTGCTGGGAGTCGCGGGCGTTGTCCAACAGCACCAGCACTCGCTGCTCGCGGCGGCGAAGTTGCTCACGAAGGACGGCTTCCAACTGGCGCTCGGACGCCGGGACCTGGTCACGCTGGATACCCAGGCCACGGATCAAATCAGCGAGGATTTCCGCGTGGGTCGCCGGATTGCCGGAGGCGTACCCGCCCAGCGCGGCGTAGAGCACGAGATCGAAACGAGCGTACATGCCATGTGCCCAGTACAGCGCGAGCGCGCTTTTACCGACGCCCGGCAGCCCGCCGACGACGATCACCGTCGGCGTCTCAGGATCGGGCGGTTGAGAACTGAGCCTGCTCAACTGACCGAGTTCGGATTCCCTGCCGACGAAATACGGCGGGCTGATCGGCAGGTGGCCGGAGGGTTCCGCACGCGCAGCGCCTGCGAGGACCTCCAGCGTGCCGTGGGCGCCGAGGGCTTCGTCGAGAAGTCTACCCGCGTCGACACTCGGGGGCTTTCCTTTCTCGATGCGGGAGATCGCGGATTTGCTGACCGGCTTCCCCGCGAGATCGTCGAGTTCGGCTGGTGTCAGGCTGGCGTTTTCGGGCCGCGCACGCAGTTCGCCGATTCGGGAATCAACGATGTCACGAGTCCGCTCTTCGAGGTCCCGCACGTTGAGCCCCCGGCCGTTTCTCAACTCGAAGAGTCTCTGACCGTACTGCTCAGCCGCAGACGGGTAGGACGTTGGCATAGCGGCGTCGGGTACATCGTGGTCGGTAAGCGAATTCCGGTGGCGCCGCGTCATGTCCTGCCGCCGGCGGTGTCATACGCCTCGATCGTCTGACGCAGCTGCTCAGCTTTGACCTCGTCCATAGCGTCCACCAGCTTCAGCGCGGCTGACAGGACGTCGACGGCATCGTCACACCGACCGAGTTCCGCGAGCACCAGGCCCTTGATCTCAAGTGCATCAGCCTTACCCCACGCGTCGCCCACCGCGTGGAACCTCTCGGCGGCTTCCTCGCTACACGCCAGCGCTTCGTCAAGTTCTCCGAAAGCGCGGCAGGTTCGTGCGAGGGAGGCCAGTGCAGACGCGAGCCCGTGCGAATCCCCATCAGCCCGGAACTCCGCCTGTGTCAACCGGCCTTGATGCAGCGCCTGGTCGCGATCGCCGGCGTCACGTAGCGCGGCACCCCAATCGATGCGTGCGGCAAGTTCGCCGATGCGCGATCCACCGGCGACGAACGCGTCCACGCCCCGTCCGATCAGGTCGACCGCTGTCACAATGTCGCCGCGGACGTGAGCGCTGACGCCGAGATTGGTGTAGGACCAGCCCAGCCGCGGAAAGACGGGAACGCGGTCTCCGATGAGCGAGATGGCCCGGCGGCTGAGATTGTCCGCCGCGTCGTAGTCCCGCATCCGCAGGTAGGCCGCGGCGAGCTTGTCGGCCACCTCGGCCACCCAGAGGTCATTTCTGGCGGTCTCGGCGGCGACCAGCGCTATCTGCATGCTGCTGGTCCAAACGTGAAATGGCCGGGCGAAGATATAGTAATCGATGAGCACGGTCGGCAATCGCCACGCGTCCCACAACATCCGCTGATCCAGGGCCAGCTGCGCAACCGGCGCGATATTCTGGAGCTCTGCAGTACACCAGGCGAAAGCGACGCTCGCCTGGTCGAACGTCGCGGGCCGGATGCCGGGTGTAGGTGCGTCGAGTGGTTCGTGGTGGTCACGCAGCGGCGTCAGAGCCCGGTCCGCGGCGTGGCAACTGTGGACGTACCACCGAATTAACCGTTCCGTAGCGTCGCGACGTTCATTTTCCCAACGCGGGTCCTGAATCTCTTCCGCGGCGTAGTCGCGGAGGAGATCGTGAAGCCGGTAACCGCCTTGATGTTCCTGGTGCCGCTGGACGAGGTGCGCATCCACGAGCTGGTCCAACAAGGGCAGCGTCTCGTGTTCGGTCAGCCCCGCCAGCGCGGCTGCGGCACCCGCGGTGAATCTCGGGCCGGGGTGGACGCCCAGGAGACGGAACAGCCGAGCTGCGTCCGCCTGGGCGGACGCGATACTCCAGCTGATCGCCGCGCGCACACCGATTCCCGCGTCGTCACCGTCGAGCATGTGCAGCCGCCCTCGATCCGCGAGCGCTTCGGCGTGCTGGAGCACGCTGGTCGCCGGGTCGGCTGCGATCAGGTTCCCCGCGATGGACAGCGCGAGCGGCAGGGACGCACACAGGTCGACGACCCGTGCTACGGCCCCGAATTCCCTCGCGGCTCGGTCAGCCCCGATCATCGAACTGATGAGGTCGACGCTGTCGGTCTCGGTCATCGCCGGGACAGGGACATGGACCGTGCGCACCACCTGAGCCAATCCCCGGATCCGCGTGCGGCTGGTGATGAGAATCAAAGTCCCAGGCGTTCCTGGCAATACCGGCTTCACCTGGGCCAGGTCCACGGCATTGTCGAGCACGATCAACACCCGCGCAGCGCGAGATCGTAGATTCCCACGGAGGGCTTGCAGCCGTTCGTCGTCGGTAACCGGAATACGAGCGGCGGGGACGCTGAGCCCTTTCAGCAGTTCCCGAAGGATGTCCCCAGGCTCAGCCTGTTGGGTCTTGTCAGCGGTGAATCCGTAGAGATCGGCCCACAGAATCACATCGAACGCCGACTTCTGCGAGTTCGCCCAGTGGACAGCGAGAGACGTCTTACCCGCACCCGCCGCGCCCGCGAGGACTGCCACCGCAGCAGGCGAGTCCACCGTCATCTGGGCCGCCAGGCCGTCGAGCCGGGCACACTGAGCCTCTCTTCCCACGAACGCCCCGCCGACAGGTAGCTGCGGATGGAGGTCGGACCGAATCCTGGTGGCCAGGCTCTGCAAACTGGTTCCGGTACCGAAAGCAGCATCAAGAGCCCTCGCGACGTCGACCGAGACGGGAACCTGACCGCGAACCAGCTTGCTCAGGAACCCGACGTCGAGAAAGGCGCGCCGGGACAACTCTCGCAACGCCCAGTCGCGCCCGTCACACAGCGACATCACCTCGGCGCGGAACCTCTCAGCCAGCGTCAAATACGGCCGTGCGGCGCTTCCCGGACTCGCCACCTCTCGCATTTCGGTCATTCGATCGATCCCCTCACTCCCCGACATTGGATCGTGCCACACGGTGACGTGTTGTCCACTGTGTTCCCGACACGGGAGATAGTCCATTCAGGTGTATCCGCCCGGTCGGCGTATCAGCTGAGTGGATCTACTCACCTTCGGACAGGTAGAGCCACTCGCAAGATCCACCCGCGGGGCCATCACGCGCAGACCTACACGTCAGCGTTCACGCATTGCACTAATCGTCTCGAAAAGTTGACGCTTTAGCCACTTTGGCCTACCTTGATCTCAGATCGTCCACTTTTTCATACTTCTAGTGTCTGAGATTGAAGGCTTCGATGGAGAGTCCGGGAGCCGCTGAAGGCGGATGCCACGTCCGGGGACCGCCGTGAACGTGGCGTCCTGAGCGGTGAGGGCGCGCACGACCACCTCGCCCGCCCACGCCAGCACGACACGTCCGTCCGAATCGTGGGCGGCCGAGTTCTGGGGATCTTGTTTCGGGTCAATTCACGCCCGCATCTATTCATTTCGCATTCCGCGATCACGCATGAGGGGACTTCCATGCCGAAAAACGCCTGGCTAGGCGCCGTCGTGGCGGGCTTGGCCGCCACGACGCTCACCGCCGTCGCACCGGCCTCCGCCCAGCCGATCGCTCTCGACGATCGCACCACCGTCGCGGGGACAGTGCCGTCGTGGGCCACGCCCCAATCCCGTACAGGTGACGCACCAGATCAGTCCGTACGGCAGATCCAGGTCGCCTTGTCCTTACGCGACCCCGCTTCCGCGCATGCTCTCGCCACGGGTCTGGCGTCGCCAAACAACGCCGAGCGCGGCAGCTTTCTCACTTCGCGACAGTTCGTCGACCGGTTCGCTCCTGCCGAGAGCACCGTCGCCTCCGTGCGCGATTGGTTAACCGGGCAGGGAGTCTCGGTCGAAGGAGTCAGCGGCAACCGCTTCATGGTCAAGGCTCACGCGCCGACCTCGGTCCTGGAGAAGACCTTCGGTACACAGTTGGCCACCTACCGGGACAAGGTCGCCGGCCGGGTCTCCACTCTCGTCGCGCCGGTGGCGCCGATCAGCGTCCCGGCACGGCTCAAGGCGTCGATCACCGCGGTGCTTGGCCTCGATGACAGCGAGAAGTCACTCCGGCCACAGCACACCATTCCGCACGCGACCACCCAGGCGCAGACCTGCGCACGGTGGTGGGGCGAGCAGAACAATCGCGACGTACCACAGAAGTATCCGGCCGGAGCGCAGTCGAACTCCTTGTGCGGCTACACGGGCCCGTCGGTACGTGCGATGTACGGTCTGAACGCAGGCCAGTCCGGCACGGGCACCACGATCGGCATCGTCGGCGCCTACGACTCCACGACGCTGGCGGCGGATGTGAACCGGGCAGCGGTGGACACCAAGACACCCGGTCTGGCCGCAGGGCAATACAGCAAGGTTCTTCCCGAGGGTGGTTTCGCCGACGAGAAGGAATGCGACGCCGGCGGCTGGAAGTTCGAGCAGACGCTCGATGTGCAGGCCGCGCACACCATCGCCCCGGCCGCGCAGCTGCGCTACTACGCCGGGAAGTCCTGCATCGGCGGCTTGTATGAGGCGTTCAACAAAGCGGTCGAGGACAACGTCGTCGATGTGATCAGCGCGTCGTGGGGCAACGCCGATGGTGAGCGGCGTATGCCGCCCGCCACACGGGACCTGTTCAACCAGATGGCGTTGCAGGCCTCGATCCAGGGCCAGTCGATCATGGTGTCCAGCGGCGACGCTGGAAACAACAGCGGCGCTGTTGGTACGCCAACCGCGAGTTTCCCCGCCACGAGCCCGTACGTCACCGCGGTCGGCGGCACCACGGTGGGACTCGGGCAGGACAACAAGCCCAAGGTCCTCACCGGGTGGGAGAACAGCGGTAACACGTTGTCCGGGCAGCACTGGGTTCCGCAGTCCGATGCGGACGGTCCGTTCTCCGGCGGAGCCGGAGGTGGGCCGTCCGCCCTCTACGATGCCCCGGAATGGCAGCAGGGTGTCGTTCCCGCCAGTATCGCCGGTGGGCGGCGGGCGATCCCGGACGTGTCGGCGCTCGCGGATTCCTATACTGGCTTGTTGATCGGTTTCACCGATGCGTCGGGCCGCTACGGCCTCAGCTCCTCGGGCGGTACTTCGCTGGCCGCGCCGCTGATGGCAGGTCTTGCCGCCGACGCGCAGCAGGCTCGCGGTGGTGCGCAGCGAGGTGGTCTGCTGACTCCGGCGCTCTATGCCCTACGGAGCGACACCTCCGCGCTCGTCGACGTCGTGCCGCAGAAGGCGGGCGTGTGGACCCCGGTCATGCACGCACTGCCTGGTGCCAAGGTCCCAGGTGCGGAAGGCAGCTACCTGGTCGACTTCGATGCCCGGCCGCAGAACCTCGCCAGCGGCCGCGGCTGGGACCCCGTGACCGGCGTCGGCACCCCGGCCCGTGACTTCGTCCGCGCGCTTGCCCGCTGATCCACGTTCGCCGTGCCCGTTCGTCGGGGGCGGGCACGGCCAACCACGGATCCACAACTCACGTCGGAGGCCTCCTCGTGACAGGACCATCTCCCAGCCGCACCGCCGCAGCTCGGTTCGGCGACGACCACCCGCCGACTCGTATGCGCAGGACGTCGCGCCTTGCGAGGTTCATTCTGGTCTGGTCGGTTGTCGGCGCCGGTCTTCTCTTTCTGGCGTCGCTCCTGGTGCCGGCCGATGACCCGGCGATCGCTCCCGCAGACGACACCTCGACGATGATGGTGTCGGCGCTCCCCGTGGCAGCGCGGCCGGTTTCCGATCTGGCACGGCTGCCGAGCGCGACGACGTTCGGCGTTGTCGTCGGCGCGCCTCCTGACCTCAACCGCGAGCTGGCGCCGGGCGGGCACGTCGTCCATCCCACCAGGACAGTGCCTGTCTATTCGGCCCCCGGAGCGGATGCCTTCGCCGTTTTGCCTTCCATGCAGATCAGCTCCGAGACGTGGGTGCCCGTGATTGTCGACGAGCCAGGATGGCTGCAGGTTCTGCTTCCCGTTCGCCCCAATGGATCCACTGGCTGGCTTTCCACTCAGGACGCCGCACTTGAACACGCGACGAGCCCGTATCTGGTGACCGTGGACCGCGCAGCGTTTCAGCTGTCGCTCTACCGCGACGGCCAGCACCTCGGTCGCTGGACGGTCGGGGTGGGGAAACCGTCCGCGGAGACACCTCGCGGCAGAACCTTCGTTCTCGCATCCCTCGTGGATCCGCACCAGCGGTTCAGTCCGGTGATCCTTCCACTAGGCACGCACTCCACCAGTCTGGAGACCTACGGCGGTGGCCCTGGCACTACCGGAATCCATGGGTGGCCCAGCTCAGACGTGTTCGGCAAGCCCTCCAGTGACGGGTGCATCCGCGTGCCTGCGGACGCCCTCCGGCTGCTGAGCACCGAAGTTCCCCTCGGCACTCCCGTCCTCATCGATTGACGTCCCACCATTACCTACAGAAAGAGCCGACCATGACCACAACCACCTTCCAGCGCGTCAACGCACGCATCATGCTCACCGGCCTGAGCATCGGCGCGTTCCTGGCGGCCGGAACGACCTCGTGCCTCACGCCAGCGCAGGCCGAAACCATCTCTGCCGCAAGCGGCATTTCCGTCAGCGGCGCCGAATCCCTCGCTACGCAACCCACTGTGTCCAGCGGCGGCGCGGTCAAGACCGGCGGCGGATCGGTCTCCACCAAATCCGGCGCCGTCGTCGCGAGCGGAATCAGCGTCAAGGCCGGCGCCGGAATCGCCGAAGCGACCGTCGCCAGCGTCCGCGTCGGCGGAACCACAGTAGGACCGTTCTCCGCCAGGTGCCGCGACGGCAAGACCACGGTCAGCGGCTCCGGCGGCAGCAAGGGAAACCTCACCGTCCGACCCGGAACATCCGGCCAGGGCAGGGCGACCGCCGCCGTCATCACCGTCTCCGCCGCCGGATCCGGCAGCGCCACGACCACACCCACGAGCGAACCACGCAAGAACACGACGCTCACCATTACCGTCGCGACGGTTTCCTGTAGTGCTGGCACACCTCCTGGCACCACCCCGCCAGGTACCCCCGCGCCCACCAAGCCCGGAGAGCCGCCCAAGGCGACACAACCGGGACGCCCTGGTGAGCGCACTACCCACCACGACGACCGCGATACCCGGCACGCGCCTGCACCTCAGCCGAAACCCGGTTCCCTTCCGGTCACCGGCTGACCCCAGCCACCTGGCGACGCCGTGACCCGTCCTCGCCTCCACACGAGGACGGGTCACGAGCACCGGCAGACCGCCCACCGAACGTGACACCCCGGCGAACCTCCCCGCGCCGCACTCACGCCCCACACTCACCGAAGTTCCTACCCACCACGGGGAGAAACCATGTCAACGACAATCCATTCCGAAACCACCCCGCACACCCGCCCCTACACGGGCGAGATCCCCGAACGATCCGTCCACTTCGTCGGATCACTTCCGCCCGCGATATCTCGCACCGACCTGCAAACCATGCAGTGGTTCCTCGACCACGCCGGTGACACGAACCTCCTCACACTTCCCAGCGACCGCGACCCGCGCTGGATCATCGACTGGCTCGACAACCTCACGAACGTCCCCACGCTGCAACCACGCCGAACCGGCCGCTCGACCGGATACGACGACATGCCGACCTACCGCCTGGCGCCGGGCCGGTCCCTCGCTCCCGAAGATGTTTCCCTGCGCCGGGTCCGCGACGTCACCGTCGCCATGGCCGCACGTCCACGTCTGCACGCCACGGGAGAACTGCCACCGCACCAGGTGTCGATCCCCAATGCCCTGGACCTCAGCTACTTCTGTTTCGGCTCACCCCGGCCCGCCCTCGCGGCCCTGCCGATCTTCCGGGACGCGCTGATCGACGACGTCCTCGAAATCCACAATCGCTGGGACACCGAAGTCACCTTTCAGCTCGAGACGCCCGCCGTGCTCACCCTGTTCGAACGCACGCCGCGGCCGCTATGGAAGATGCTCGCCCTCGGTCTCGCGAAACAGGCCGCCGAACTGATCACCGCCGCGCCACCGGAGATCAACTGGATCGTCCACCTCTGCTACGGCGACCTGGCCCATCAGCCCCTGTTCGAACCCACGGATCTGGTCGCAGCCGTCTTCTTCCTCAACGCGCTCGAACGCCGCCTGACCAAAGTCGGCTACCCGACGCCAACCGCACACATTCCCTTTTGCACCGGGACCAGCGCACCACCGACCGACCGATCCTTCTACCGCGCGCTCGGGCACCTCCGCGGCAACATCGACATCATCGCCGGACTCATCGACGAGAACCATGCCGCGGCGTCTCGCATCGCCCTCCAGCTCGCCGAAGACGAACTCGACCGTCCAATCAGGGCGCTAGCCGCCGCGTGCGGACTCGGCCGACGCTCACCCGAGGCCGCCGCCGCCAACGCACGGCTCGCACAAAGGCTCGCCCGCACGCCCATCCTCCACTAAATCCACGACTTTCAGGAGCAAGCCATGAGCAGCACCAGCACAGCCGTCCACCGGCCACCCACAGGAGCCGACACCCATATTCACGACGATGGCAGCGCCGACACCGCCGTCATCTACACCCCGGCCGTGCCCGTCCGGGCCGTCTCCGCCGGGCGCATGCACATCCCTGGTGGCAAGACGACCACTCCACAACGTCACCGGACCACCGAGGCGATCCTCACCATCATCAGCGGATACTCCGCGATCCTGTCCGGCCACCACCTCGAGACCGCCCTCCCACGCCCTGGCGACATGATCTACATCCCGCCGGCGACCCCGTACTGCGTCGTGAATCTGAGCCTCAACGCCTCAGTGCTCATCCTCAGCTTCCGCGGCGACCCAGGATTCAGCGCCGACATCGAGCACCTTCCCGATCTGGGACCACAGGTGCTCCGGCAAGTGGACAAGCTCCGCAGCGACCACATGCACCGGCTCATGAGCCGCCGGACCGGCCACGTCCGCCGCACCCGCTAGCAGCCCCACGACGCCGCCCGGAGACTCCGATGCAAGCCATCATCCTCGCCACAGCCCAGGACCTGCTGACCCACCACGCCTCAGACAGAGACGAGACGGATCTGTCCCTGGACGAGGTCGCAGCCTGTTCCGGCCTGTCCCGGCACCACCTGCGCGCCTACTACACCTCTCCCGACGCGATCGTCCGCGACCTCCGCCACGACTCCACGAGCACCAGGAGCACACATGCGCTGGACTGACATCCACATCCGCGGCGTCGGAGCCGCGCTCGGCGACCTCGTCCCGGTCCACGAACTCACCGGCACCTCCGCGCGCCGCACGGACTCCCCCACGGGGCAGCGATCCATCTCCCTCGCCCACGGACGAACCGGCATGGACCTCGCGGTCCAAGCCGGACGCAACGCGCTCGCCAGCCTCGCCATGACCACCGACGGCCCCCTCGCCGTACCTGACCTGCACTTCCACGCCGCCATCTGGCGAGGCTCCCGCGGACTCGACTTCTGGTCCCGCGCCGCCTACGTCCGCTCCCGCCTCGGCCTCCCCGCGGGCCCCGGCATCGCCACCGAGATCAACGCCATGAGCAACTCACTGGTCGGTGGCCTCGACCTCTCCGCACGCATCCTCGCTGGCAGCATGGACGCCAGCACTGTAATGCTTACCGGCGGCGAAACCTTCGGGCCACCCGCCTTCGACCACCTCACAGCCGACCGCGACATCGCCTACGGCGACGGCGGCTCCGCCCTCATCATCGGCCGCGAGCCCGGCCTCGCCGAAGTCCTCGCGACCAGCTCGTGGAGCGACCCCACCCTGGAACAGCTCCACCGCGGCGCGACACGGCTCCAGCCACCCGGCACCACCGAAGTCGGGATCGAAACCATCCGCGAACGCAAAGCCCACTACACCGACACCGTCGGCACCGCATCCATCCATCAACGCAACGCGACCGGACTCACCTACGTCGTCGACGAAGCGCTCAGTCACGCACAACTCGACACCGCCGACCTGAGTTGGGTCCTTCTCCCGCACTACGGACATCGTCTCCTGCACAGCCAGTGCCTCCAGCCACTCGGGCTCCCCCCAGAGCGCAGCCTGATCCACGCCGGCGACCAATGGGGCCACGTCGGCCCCAACGACCAACTCATCGGCCTCACCCACCTGCTCACCCGCCGGGCCGTACAACCCGGCGACCACGTCGCGCTCATCGGCATCGGCATCGGCATGACCTGGACCGCCAGCATCATCCGCGTCGCCACCGCCCCTAGCGGGCTGCGGAACTACCAGCTACCGACTCTCTACCCCTGGACGCCCGGAACACAGCGACTTGCCGAGAATCACGCCGACCACGGTCACCAGCGCTAGCACCGAACGGCCCGATTCGCGCGAGCTCAACACGACCTGAACTCGCTGGCGCCCAAGCCTCCCAACCACAGCACTGGTGACCACATGAACAACCTCCCGCACTCGCCCAGCCACAGACTTCCAGCAGATACTGCACAGGACACGCCGGCTACCGACCTCGACGACGCACTGTTCGGGCCTCCTTACATCCACATCGCCGCCGACAACACGGCTGTCGCCGTGGCTCACCAGCGCCCCGCCCGCACGAGCCTCCGTCCTCCTCGCGCTGTCACCACCGTCGGCACCTTGCACCCAACCGCGTGCGGTATCGACGTCGACCCTGGCGACACCGAAGCTCCCGCCGAAGCCGGGCACGCCTTCGGCGATGCTCTCGTCTCGTGGTGCGAGCGCCTTGGCCTGCCCTGGTTGCGACGCTCCTCCGGCAGGCCGGGTCACCTCCACCTCATCGCCCTCGTACCACAGCAACTTCGACATGAACTGCGCGCTCTCTGCGCTCACCTCGCGCGACACCACGCGATTTCGGCGACGGTCCGCGCCACACTCCGCCTCACCAGAGCGCCACACCGTCTTGGCTATCCCAGTTCAGCCATCGACGGCACTCTGGAAGCTGAGCACATCCCCGCATTCAGCCAACACCGGCCCCTATCCAGCACCCGATCTCGCCACTGTCCCCCTCCACGCGCCCCGCGCACCACAAGCCGCTCCGAGAGCGAATACGGCGACGCTCTCGCCTGGGCCCGCGCTGGCTGGTCCACCGAACAAGCGTGGCGAGCGGCAAGCCGTCCTGGGACCAAGGCCGCCGATATCGGCAAACGCGCCTGGCAACGCTGGTTCTGGGCTGCCGCACAAACGATCGTTGACGCCGAGAGGGGCCTCTCAGAAGACACCGCCTGGCGACACTTCGCTCAAGCCTCCCCCGCGCAAGCGCGCTACTTAGGCAGCACACGCTGGCGCGCGGAACGCTGGCTCCCCGCAGTCGACGAAGCCCGCACCGAACGTCCCCGCCGCCGGCAATTTGGTCCGCCGCAGCCGTCACCTCCTGAACACGACAAACACCATCAACTCAACCAGATCGCAATGACGCAGCGGCTTCTGCGGATTACTGCATCAATGCATCTGCGTCGATCCACACCAACACGGGCCACCGTCAGACCCTCGACCCTGTACGCCGTGCTCGACGCCATCGCCACAGCCATCGTCACGCGATCCGGATCACTGTCAGTCCGATCCTGGGCCGAGAAGTCACTTCTTGACCCCAAGTCAGTACGGCGAGCACGAGACGCGGCCGAGCAGTTCGGACTTATTCATCGAACACACAGCTACCGAGGCGGCCCCAATGACTGCGACAGCTGGCAGCTCACTAAACACCTGGCCGAACGACTATCCACCCTCTTGAACCAATCCCCCACTAATCTGTACACCCCCCACATTCTCAGCGTTGGCACGGCGAACTACCAACGCCTTCGACGCACCCACGTACAGGAACGAGAATCATGGAGATCACTTTGGAAGAACCTGCAGCAGTCTAACTTTGCACACAGCAATAAGATTTTCACCAATGCCATCAAGCTGAATTGTAGCGAGCAGATGATATGCACGAGACACCTACCCGAAGGCATACCTAAAAGCAGATGCCACAAGATCCACCCTCGGCGGACACGAAGCTATTTCGGAACCCATGATAGCTATTCGATCCAGATCCGCGGCCCATAGCACAAACTTTGAAACTAATTTTTGAGTCAAAGTTTACTTCCATACACCAATTGCATCCAGGGGAAACGATGAGGAACCTAGGCGACAAAGCCGAGAAGCCGCGCTTCTTCAGCGTCAACGAGGCCGCGAGAATACTTCGAATGTCCCCCATGACACTCTATCGCGCAATAAACAGCGGATCTTTTCCCGCCATCCGAGTAAGAGGACGCCTGACCGTGCCAGCAGGCGCAATTGACAAAATGGAGAAGGCAGCTCTATATCGCAATGAAGTCGTCGATGCCGCCGAATTTACTTCAACAATGCCCGCCCCTGCCGACGTCCTAACACCAGAGACAGGCGCCTAGACTGTCCTTCAAAGCATACAACGGCGTGCGTGAGCACCCCGCAATCCCGCCGGACCAGGCTCCACGCACAGTCTTTCGGCGGCAGAGTCACCGACACACGTCGCGGCAGGGTTCCTGTGCGACAGGTCCCGCTTCGCTATGACATGCTGTGCGGCTCGCGGATCGCGCCCGCTCAGCTTCAGCCGCCGCGGACACGTCATGTCGGCGCTGGGTGCTACTGCCAGCAGGTATCGGACGCGGCGAGGTCACACGCAGAAGTTCGGCGGTATCGCGCGCTTCCCTCTCATCGACCAGTTCGAAGCCGGGCGCCCATAGCCCTAGCGAGCGGACCGTGCCCGCTTACCCGCGCAGCGCCTGGTCAGCATCGGACAGCAGGTCACCGTGATGATCACGACTCCGGGCCTGCCGCTGCGCTCGGAGCGCAGGTCAGAGCTAACGCCGCCGCCCCTGCGTGCGACATAGTCTTTGACCTGCGCACCATAGTTGCGAAAGCCCGGAACGCATGGCCCTCACCGCGCCGTCCAGCTCTACTGGGACATCCGCACCGTCACCGTTGACGGCCGCGGCTCCGCGCCCATGACCTATCCCGGTATCCGCATCACACGCTGCCAGTCCGGACGCGTCGTCTCCGATACCTGGCTGCCGGTAGGGCAAAGGCCGACCTACGCCGACGACGAAGCACTCATCACTGCCCTGCACGCCGCCTGGCGCCAGGCCGGAGACGACAGGCTGCCTGAATCCGCCGCCGATTGAGTAGCCGAACCTCACGTCGCACATGCACGACAACAGACGCGGGAAGACTGAACCAGCAGCCCGCAGGGCATGTCCTCTCACTGCCCCATTAGGGTGATTCTCGCACTCCTACTTTGGGCAAGATTTCATGACATGGTTCGTGACACGAACCCGAGTGACCTGGTGGGATTTCTGAGGCCTCTGCGGTTCCGAGTGATGCTATAGTCGCTGGTAGAGGCCCTAGCAGCGCCTGTCGACCACCCTCCTAAAGCGGGCGTCAAAGGTTCGAATTCTCGCTCGGCGTGGCCAAGTCGCGGCCGGGCGCAGCTCGATGCACCTACCGTCATGGCATCACTGTCGACGCGGCGTTCGCTCATTGCATCAGCCCGCCCTGCGCCAGACGTAACACAGGACGGTAGCGCCCTCGGCCGTTTGACACATCCATTGATGTTCAACATGCTGGAGTGCAACAAGCTTGATCAAATGCTTGTGAGCATCAGCCCTCCTCCAGACCCGCCCTGTCCTGCGCGCGGAGGGAACGATATGGATCAGCAAGCCGATCGCCACGAGGGACGCACGCCAGCGCAACGATCCATGCAAGCTCGTTTGGCAGCACTTACTTCGTGGGCGCAAACTACGGACCGACAACAGCGGACCGCTCCTGCGCGGAAAGCTGCCCTGACGCGCTTCGAACGTCAAGTCGATCCTGATGGCATACTCGATGACAAGACCAGGCGCGAAAAAGCAGCCTACGCCAGAAGGGCACACTTCCAACGGCTCGCCCTCCTAAGCTCTCGTGCGCGCCGTCGAGGAAGCCGTAATCTCGGATGAAGCATCCGAACGCTCCACACGATCGCAACTGGCATCGACACGCAGCCTGCCGCGACAAACCCAACCTCGACTGGCACTCCGACGAACCCGTCATCAGGCAAAGGTGCCTGGCCATCTGCCGCAACTGCACAGTACGGGCACCATGCGGCGATACCGCAATTTCACTGCGCGATCCATGGGGAATATGGGGAGGACAGTCTCCCGACGAACGCGATCGCCTGGCTGGGGATGAGCACCTGCGCATACTTCCCCCGCATGGCAACAACTCAAGGTACGTCAAACACTCGTGCCGTTGCGATGCATGCCGCGCAGGTCACACCTCGTACGAACACGCCCGACGACAATCAGCTTCCCAGCAAGAATTACAAGAACCGCGAACACCCCTTTTGCAGGGAAACCCCCTTGACTAATTGGGGTCCATCTAGCTCACATTGCCACTTGCTACCGACCCGAAAACTGATGATGCTATGCTCAGCTGCGAACTGGAACGACGCTGATGAGCACAGCGTTCAGACTCCTAATACTGGGGGTCAAGGGGTCGCAGGTTCGAATCCTGTCAGCCCGACGGACAGAAAGACCGCTTGATGTGAACGAAAGTTCAGGTCAGGCGGTTTTTTCGTTGTGGCGAGAATTATTCTTCGGATACACCGAAGCGCTTGCTTGGGGACCACGTTGATCTTCAGGCGGCCCCGCCTACTTCTGCGGCACAGTCATGGCCAGCGAGTGGGCCTACCCGGAGGCGGGGGTTACCCCAGCGTCATGACCCGGCAGTAGCAGACCCGCACGTGGCGCCGCCCTCGGATTCCGAGTACTCGGCGACGGCGTCGAACTGGAGGCCACCGAGGACTGGGGCGACTGGGTGTATCCGTACCTCAGCTGCTGAACGACCCGCGAGTGGCGCCGCACTGCACGAGTCCGTGAAGGCCTCCTTGAGGGACTCTGAGTCCCTCAAGGAGGCCTTCACGGACTTGGCACCGGACGGGATACTTTTGCCTTATTTCTCAAGTGGTTCTCGTCGGCGAAGGAAATCGGGCGATCAGGATCCCGATCCGTACGGGCGGGTGAGGACCTCCAGGATGTGACCGTCGGGATCGTCGAAGTAGACGCCCCGGCCACCGTCCTTGGTGTTGATCTCGCCGGGCCGGTAGTGCCTCGGTCCCGCCCAGTACGGCACGCCTCCCTCGCGGATCCGGCCGAAGATCGTGTCGAACTCGTCCTCCTCGACCAGGAACGCGTAATGCTGCCTGGAGAACTCCTCGGTGCTGTGCATGACGTCGAGCGAGACCCCGTTGCCGGTCTGGACCACCAGGAACGGGCCGAATTCCGCGGGTTCGGGCAGCCCGAGGATCGAAACCAGGAAATCCGCCGTGGCGGTCCGGTCGGTGGCGTTGATGATCGTGTGATTCAGTTGCACTGTCATGAAAAAACTCTAAAATCTCAAGTTTACTAGAGGTCAACACGCGCACGCGTAACGTTCCCGGCTCGCCATGACATGAGTGCAGGCCGACACTAAGGGGACGTGATGCGCGCTTTGACGATTGCCGGCGTTGCCGGACCACTCACCCTGCCCCTCGCTCCACCGGCTGCGGCCTCCGGCGTACCGGAACAGTGGTCGACCGATGCGCTCGAACGGTTCCGCCTTCCTGCCGCAGCGGAACTGGGGCGGGGCGACTTCTCGAACACCGGCTTCACCGGGAAGGCCGACTTCGTCGGCGACGTGGACAACGACGGCCGCGCCGACGCCATCGCCGTCCGTTGCCCACATCCACGACACCGCAAGGCATCTTCGTCGCGAAGGTGAAACGCTTCAAAAGCCCGCGCACTGGCTGGAGAACCGCATCGCCGCGATTACGGGAACCTGGCGGCGGACGCGATCGGTGACGGAAAGGCCGACTTCATCCTCGTCGACCAGAGCGGCACGAGAGCAGAGCCCGGCACTGCGAAATCGTGGACCACTGCTTTGACCGAGTGTCGCGACCTCCACCGGCGATTCAGCACTGGTTTTCCCTCGTTTCCGTCGACAGCGAAGGCGTACGCGCGAAGATCTCCCGAAAGACAGACGCGCGGCGAGCCGGTCGTCGAGCAGCCTGGTGAGCATGAAGAAGATACGCGAGTTCGCGGCCGGTGGGCTCTGCCTGCTCGCCATGCTCAGTGGAGTGACGGGGACATCCGCCGCGGCCACGCCGAAACCCGTTCTGTCCTGGCAGGACTGCGGGGACGGCCTGCACTGTGGCTCGCTGGCCGTGCCGTCGGACTGGGCACGGCTGGACCAGGCGCCGATCACACTCGGCCTGGCGAAACTGCCTGCCACGAACGCGGCCGGTGACCATGGCGTCCTGCTGATGAACCTCGGCGGCCCGCAGGCGCAGATCTCCGCGTTCCGTCAACCGGCCTTCCAGGAACGGTTCGCGGAGCTGCGGCAGTGGTTCGACATCGTCATCTTCGATCCTCGGGGGTTCGAGGCGAGCAGCGGCGTCTCCTGCCCGCTTCCGGCACCGGCCGAGGCGGACTACGTGTTCCCGGACCAGGCCGCCTTCGACGCGCACGCAGAACGAAACGCCCGCTTCGGCCGGGGGTGCGCCGCTACGCCGCTGGCAGGCAAGCTCGACTCCTGGCAGGTCGCGCACGATCTGGAGGCGATACGGAAAGCGCTCGGTGAGCGGAAGCTCAACTATTTCGGCAACTCCTACTGCACCGTGTACGCACAGGCGTACGCCGATCTTTTCCCCGGCGGTGTCGGCCGGATGTATCTGGACAGCGTCATGGACCACACCAACCCTTCGCTGCGGAACTGGCTCGGCCAGCGAGCTCGCGCGAACGAGCGCACCCTGCACCGGTTCGCCGGCTGGTGTGCGGCTGAACCCAGCTGCGCACTGCACGGTCGCGACGTCCTGACCGTCTGGGACGAGCTCATCGCACGGGCCGAACGGCAGCCGATCCCCGGCGGGGGCACCACGGTCAGCGCGGAGCAGATCGTCGCCCGCGCCGACATCCGTTCCGAACGGCGCTGGCCGGCGTTCGCCACCGCCCTCGCCGAGGCGCACGCGGGTGACGCGACGAAACTCGCCACCAAGCCGGTGTTCCCACCCGGTCCTGACGTGATGCGGATCCCGACCTGCGCCGACTTCCCTTACCCCGGCGACTACCGGTCGGTCCGGGAGGTGGAAGCGTCGCTGCGCACGGTGGCGCCGCGGCTGGGCTGGCGTCAGGCGTGGATCTGGGCCATGCCGTGTGCGCGGCTGCCGGGCAACGGCACGTTCCCGCCGCACCGTCGCGACTTCGCCGGAGTCCCGCCGGTCCTGGTCGTGGGTGGCGTGGACGACGACAACACCCCGCCCGAGTGGGGGCGGCACCTCGCCGCCCAGCTTCCCGGCGCCCGGTACCTCGCGGCCGCCGGCGACCACGCGGTCTACGTGGACGGCAACGTCTGTGCGCGTGCCCGCGCGCACCGCTACCTGACCACTGGACAGCTGCCGCCGGAGAACACGGTCTGTGCCTAGTGTCGCTGTCATGAAGATCGTGCTGCTCGTGGTGGGGACCGCGGCCCTGCTGGTCGGTTTCACGCGCTGGGAGAACCCGGAGACCGACCTGCCGATGCTCGCCGCGATCAGCCTCGCCGTCTGCCTGCCACTGGCACTGCGTAAGAGATTGCCGCTGACCGCGGCGATACTGGCGTCGGGGATCTCGTTGCTCGGCAGCGTGATCCCCGGCTGGCCGGGCCGGCTGGTGGCCATGGCGGCGTTGTGCTGCGCCGCCTACTACCGGCCGCTGCGCCTGTCATCGGTCGTGGCGGTGTCCCTGGTGTGGGTCATCGGCTACGGGATCCTGTCCAGCAAGATGGGCCCGGCCGCCGACCTGATCGTTCTCGGCGTCGCACTCCCGGTGGTCGGATACGCGCTGAGGCTGCAACGTGACCGGGCCGGGCAGACGGTCCGGCTACGTCTCGCCGAGGCGGACCGCGTGGCGGCCGAGGACCGCGCGCGCCTGGCCAGAGAGGTGCACGACAGCGTCGGTCACCACCTGACCGCGATCCGGTTGCAGGCCATGGCCGCCCGCCGGGCACTGGGCGGCACACCCGAGCTCGCCGACCGTGTGCTCGGCACCATCGATGACCTCTCCTCGTCCGCGCTGAGCGAGGTGCGTGCTCTGCTGACCACGTCGCGCGGAGACACGGGGCTGGCGGAGGTAGGCGGCCTGGTCCGCCGACTATCCACTGTAGACCGCCGGATTACGGTGCGCGGTACGGCGGCCCCCTTGTCACCGGTCGTCGACCACGCTGCTTACCGTGTCGTGCAGGAAGCTCTGACCAACGCGGTGCGGCACACCGACGCCACCGAGATCGACGTGTGCCTGCGACACGACCGGCACGCCATCGAGGTCACGGTCACCGACAACGGCACCGGCGTCGCTCAAGTCGTCGAGGGACACGGCATCCGCGGCATGCGTGAGCGGGTGCACGTGCTCGGCGGCACGCTGTCGGTCGGCCCCCGGCCCCGGCACGGGTGGTCGGTGCGGGCGACGATCCCGGCATGATCCGTGTACTGATCGCCGACGACCAGGCGCCCGTGCGTGAGGCGTTACGGCTGGTGCTCGACGGCGAGCCGGACATCGAGGTGGTCGACGAGGCGGCCAACGGCGCCGAGGCCGTGCGAAAAGCGCTGTGGCGGCAGCCGGACGTCGTGGTCATGGATCTGCGCATGCCGCATCTCGACGGGATCACCGCCATCCGACGGCTCACCGAGACCGAGCCGGCGCCACGCGTGCTCGCGCTGACGACCTTCGACCTGGACGACTACCTGTTCGGTGCGTTGCAGGCGGGAGCCGCCGGTTTCCTGCTGAAGGACAGCGAACCCGAGCTGCTGCTGGACGGGGTGCGCGCACTGCACACCGGTCAAGGGTTGATCGACCCCCAGGTCACCGGACGGCTGATCGACCGGTTCGCCGCGCTCTCGCCACGGGCACCGACACGCGAACTGGAGCTGCTCACCCCACGCGAGCACGAAGTGCTGCGGCGCATCGCACGAGGGATGAGCAACGCCGAAATCGCCGACACCCTGGTGATCGAACCCGGCACGGTGAAGACCCACGTCGCCAGGGTGCTCGGCAAACTGGGGCTGCGTACCCGTGTCCACGCGGTGATCTACGCCTACGAGCACGGTCTGGCAGGCGACGAACCCTCGTCTTGATCATGCGTGCGGTTCGTTTTCGGCTCATTTGTTGCCTGGCAGTTTTCGGCGCCTTGCCCGTGCAAGGATTCTCAGATGTCACCTCACCCGCATGCCGACGATCCGGCGCGCCTTGCCGAGTGGTGCTTGGAGCATCTCGGTAGTTCGCCGGTGGAGGAGATCTTCAGATCCGGGCATCTCTCCGCCGTCATAGGTCTCCGGCTGGCCGACGACCGTGAGGTCGTGATCAAGGTGCGCCCGGACACGCCGCGGACGGCAGCCTGCGTCGAGGTCCAGCGGCGCATGTTCCAGGCCGGTTATCCGTGACCCCGGCCACTCAGCGGCGCCGCTCCCTTCGGCGAGGAAATCGCCACCGCGGAGGCCTACGTCCCCGGTGGCGCCATGCTCCCGAGCTCGGCCGACGCCGCATGGGCCTTTGCCGAAGCCTTCGCGCGGCTGATCCGGCTCGCACCGGGGCCGGCCGAGGTGCCCACGCTCGACCCGGCACCGTCGTGGGCGGCCTGGAACCACGCCGAGGACGGCCTCTGGCCGTGTCCCGAGGACCCTGACACCGACCTCAACGAGGTGGCAGGCCCAGAGTGGATCGACGACGCAGGGCGCCGTGCCCGTGATCGGCTGCGAGCGGGCGAGTCCGAAGCCGTGCTCGGTCACTGCGACTGGCTTGCCGGCAACTTGTGCTGGAGCGGAGACACCCTGCTGGTGGTGCATGATTGGGACAGCATGATCGTTGACAGCGAAGCCGTCCTCGTCGGCTTCGCGGCCGCGCTTTATTCGACCGTCAGCGTGGACGAGTTGGCCACCGTCGAGGACACGGAGCGTTTCCTCGACGCGTACTGCCGCGCTCGTGGCCGCGAGTTCAGCGCCGACGAACTCGAGCGGTCGTGGGCGGCCGGAGTGTGGACCAGGGCCTACGACGCCAAGTATCAGCACACGGTCGGGCGGCCCGTCACCTCACTGTCCGAGGATGAGGCCCGCGAGCGCCTCCGCCGGGGTGGGATCAGGTTCTGACCCGGCAAGATCATCATCGGCACCTGTCCTCGGCGAGAGTTGCAAGCTTGGTTACACCTGCATGGCGCGACGCCACCGCGCCGCTGCTCGAATGGAGCATCACGCACCTGCCGCGGATCGATGCCGCACGCGAAGCGTACGACGAACGCTCTATCACCTGATTGAAACGAGTGATAGCCTGCTGCCGTGACCAGCACCGAGCAGCGGCTCATCGCCGCCGCCGAACGCCTTTTCGCCGAACAGGGCCTCGGAGCGGTTTCCCTGCGCACCGTGATGCAGGCGGCGGAAACGAATGTGGCGGCGATCCACTATCACTTTGGATCCAAGGAAGGATTGCTCGACGCGGTCCTGCGCAGCCGCCTCGACCAGGTGACCGGCGAACGGGACGCGGCGCTGGCGGAACTGACCGGGGACGAGGTCACCTCGCGCGAACTGGCCGTCGCGTTCCTGCGACCCGTGGTCTCGGTGCTCGACTCCGGCGGCGAGCATTGGATTCGCCTGGTCGGCCATCTGCTCGCCACCGACGAGAAAGGGCTGACCACTCTTTCCGGTTCGTTCTTCCAGCGCAACGCGAGGTTCGTCGAACTGCTGCGACGCAAGTTCCCCGGCGTCCCGCGAAGGACGCTCGACTTCCGGATGACCCAGGCCATGCACGTGACACTGAACGTCCTGGGCGACGTCGAGCGCGTCCGACGGCTCCTCGGCCCGGACACCACGCCCCGGACCTGGCCGCTCGACGAGGTCGTCGCCGATCTCGTCGATGTCGTGACGTCCGTACTCGCCGGACCATCCGGCGAGCGCTAGATCCCGCCCAGCTTCAGGAGTTCACGATGGGACGTTTCAGTCTTCCCGAGAACACCCCCAAGGCCTGGACTCGCCCGTGACCGCCGCCGCCATGAAGTACATGGCCAAGGCGCAGGTGAAGATCTTCGAACTGACCAACGGCCGCGTCGGCGCCACATGGCGTGTCGGGGCGGGCTTTCGCAAACCGGTCCCGACGTTGCTGCTGGAACACCGGGGACGCAAGTCCGGCCGCCGGTTCACCACTCCCCTGTTGTACCTGCGTCACCACGAAGATCTCGTCATCGTGGCCTCCCAGGGCGGCCTGCCCCGGCACCCGCAGTGGTACTTCAACCTGATCGCGCATCCCGAGACCCGCGTCCACCTCAAAGGCCACCGCGGCCTTCCCGTCACGGCGCGGGTCGCCTCGGCGGAGGAGCGCCGCGATCTCTGGCCGCTTCTGGTCGGCCTGTATGCCGATTTCGCGAAGTACCAGGCGTGGACCGAAAGGGAGATCCCGGTCGTAGTGCTCACTCCACGCTGACGGCGTCCCCTCCGCTCCTTGGCAGGACCGTCCTCTGCCACGGCGCGGCTTCCTCGAGCCGCGCGGCCAGCCCGAGCAACAGCGGCTCCGCGCCGAGGTCACCGGCGAACTGCACCCCCAGCGGCAGTCCGTCCGAAGTGGACCCGAACGGCACGGACATCGCGGGCATCCCGGTGAGGTTGAAGACCGAGGTGTACGCCGCGTAGACCGCCGCGTGCCGGTAGATCGTTTCGGGCCGGGAAGTGTCCAGTTCGCCGAGCCGGGGCGTCGGCCGGGCCAGAGTCGGGGTCAGCATCAGGTCGACCTCGCCGAACGCCCGTCCGACCTCCCAGCCGATCCCCTGCGCGCGCCGCAGCGTGCGATTCAGGTCGGCGGCGGAAAGGGTGCGATAGTGCTCGTAGAGCACCCTGGTGAGCGGCTCCAGATCGCCATCGCGCAGGTCCCGTTCCAGCTCCGCCAGGCGGTCTTCGACGGTGACGACGAGGTCGGCGCCCATCACGTCGCCCGACACGCGGGCGACTTCGGCAGGGTCGTAGCCCGCATCGAGGGGAACCACGGTGTGGCCGAGCGACTCGCACAACGCGGCGGCGCGTTCGGTCGCGGCGACGCACGACGGATCCGGGGTGACTCCGGGGAGCGCGGTGACGAGCCCGATCCTGAGCGGGCGCCGGGAGTCCGCCTCGTCGAGCGCGGGGGCGGAAAACGCGTCGCCGGGAAGCGGGCCCGCGGCGATGTCGAGGAGCAGGGCACTGTCGCGCACCGTGGTGGTCAGCGCGTGGTGGACCGAGACCAGGTTGGCGAACGACGCGGGAGACGGTGCGGGCGATACGCGGCCGCGGCTGGGTTTGAGGCCGAAGAGCCCGCACATCGCGGCCGGGATCCGGATGGACCCGCCGCCGTCGCTGCCGTGCGCGGCCGGGACCAGTCCGGCGGCCACGGCGGCCGCCGATCCGCCGCTCGATCCTCCCGCCGAATGCGTGGTGCGCCACGGGTTGCGGGTGGGACCGAAGAGGGCCGGTTCGGTACTCGCGTTCTTGCCCAGCTCCGCGGTGTTCGTCATGCCGAGGACGACCATCCCGGCGCGGCGATAGCGGGCGACCAGTTCGCTGTCGCGACCGCCGATCCGCTCGGCGAACAACCGGCTCCCCCCGGTCGACGGCAGCCCGGCGACCGTCGCCCCCAGATCCTTGATCAGGACGGGCACACCGTGCAGCGGCCCGGCGGGCAAGCCGCCGTCGACCTCGGCGAGCGCCTGGTCGAACCGTGAGCTCACGACCGCGTTCACCACCGGATCGAGCTTCTCGATCCGGTCGATCGCGGCCTCGACGACCTCCCGCGCGCTGACGTCGCCCTTTTGGATCGCCTCGGCGGTACCGATCGCGTCGAGTTCGCTCACTGGAAACTCACCTCTCCTCCGGTCAGGACCGGCCGGTCACCGATCGACGCCTCGAATCCCGTCGCCGCCTCGCCGGGGTGGATCGCGACCGCCACGACGTCGCCGGGGAACACCGGCCCGGCGAACCGGCCGGTGAGCCTCCGCAGATCCGCGGGATGGGCGCCCGCCCCGGCCGCGATCGGGAACAGCACGGCGGCCAAGGTGCAGAGGCCGTGCAGGAACGGCCGGGGCTGACCGGCCGCCCGCGCGGCGACCGGGTCGACGTGCATGTGGTGACGATCGCCGAGCAGGCGGTAGAGCGCGGCTTGGTTCTCCCCGGTCGGGACGTTCACGGTGACGCGGGCGGGCTCCGAGGCGCGCCGCGGCGCGGACGGACCGCGATCGCCCCCGAATCCCCCGGCTCCAGGGGCATAGATCGACCACGCCGCCACGAAACAGTCGCTTTCGACCTCGACGTCGAAGATCGCCGCGGACCCCTTGTCCCAGACGTCACGCACCCGCGCCTTCATCGCGAGTTCTCCCGACCGCGGCAGTGGCCGCAGCACTTCCAGCCGTTGCGCCCCGTGCACCGCCGTGCGGGTGTCGAACGCGCCTGCCGACCCGAGCGCGTCCGGCGCCCACTGGGCGAGAGTGAGCGCGAAGGTGGGCAGGACCCGTAGACGCTCTTCGAACACCAGGTCCAGCTGAGCCGCCTTCGCTCCTACCGCGAGGGCGTACAGGATCGCGTCCCGCTCGGCGTAGTCGACGGTCCGCTCACCCAGGGAGCGCCCCGCCCACTCGCCCGCGTTCACGCGGCGCCGCCGAGGACGAGGCCGCTGGTCGGCACGCCGGTGCCGGCGGTGACGAGGACGTGCGCCGCCGAAGCCGGTTGATTGACCGAGGTGCCGCGCACCAGCCGGACCGCTTCGGCGATGCCGTTCATCCCGTGCAGATACGCCTCGCCCAGTTGCCCGCCGTGGGTGTTGAGCGGCATCCGGCCACCGGGGTCGAGATGTCCGTCCGCCAGGAAGTGCCGGGCCTCTCCGCGCCCGCAGAAGCCGAATTCCTCCAGCTGGGGCAACACGAACGGGGTGAAGTGGTCATAGAGCACGAGCGCCTCCATGTCGGTGGGCCCGAGCCCGCTCTGCGCCCACAGCCGCTCCGCCACCAGGCCGAGTTCGGGGATACCGGAGATCGAAGGGCGGTAGTACGACGTCATCATGTGCTGGTCCCGGCCCGCGCCCTGTGCCGCGCCGAGGATGTACGCCGGTGCGTGCGGAAGGTCCCGTGCGCGTTCGGCGGACACGACCACGAGCGCCTGACCGCCGTCGGTCTCCTGGCAGCAGTCGAGCAGGTGCAGCGGCTCGGCGATCCACCGCGACGCCTGGTGCTCGGCGAGGGTGATCGGCCTGCCGTGGAACCAGGCCTTCGGGTTGGTGGCGGCGTGCGCCCGGTCGATCACCGCGACGCGGCCGAAATCCTCCGACGTGGCCCCGTATTCGTGCATGTACCGCCGGGCGAACATGGCCACCCACTGTGCCGGGGTGGACAAGCCGAACGGGGTCATCCAGGAATAGGCGGCACGGTCCGCGCTCACGTCCATCGGCCGGTCTGCCTGCCCGAGCCCGTAGCGTTCCCCGGAGCGTTCGTTGAAGGCGCGCCAGCACACCACGACCTCGGCGAGACCGGCGGTGATCGCCGCGACCGCGTGCGCGACCGTGCCACACGCCGCGCCGCCACCGTGCGGCACCCGTGAGAAGAAGGACAGGTCCCCGATGCCGACGTTGCGCGTGACGTGGATCTCCGCGCTGGACTCGGCGGTGAAGGTGACCATACCGTCCACATCGGACGGTTGGAGCCCGGCGTCCTCGATCGCGGCCGATACCGCCTCACACGCCAGCCGCAGCTCGCTCCGCCCGGACGCCTTCGAGAACTCCGTCGCGCCGATACCCGCGATCGCGGTCCGCCTCATCGCCCGGCCTCGATTTCCACCGTGCCGCTGACGTGGGTGCCCAGGCCGTTCTCGCCGCGGACCTCCACCTCGACCCGGCTCCCGTCGACGGCGCTCACCGTTCCCGTGAGCACCATCGTGTCCCCAGGGTGATTGGGGGCGCCGAGGCGGATCTTGACCCTCTTGACCCTCGCCGACGGCCCGGCCCACGCGGTCACGAAGCGATCGACGAGTCCGTTGGTGGTCAGGATGTTCATGAACACGTCCGGTGAACCGCGTTCGATCGCGAGGTCCGGATCGTGGTGCACGTCCTGGTAGTCGCGCGAGGCGATCGCGGCCGCCACGATCATCGTGCGGGTCACCGGGATCTCCAGCGGCGGCAGCCGGTCGCCGGCGGCCGTCATGCGTTCGCCGCCAGAAGATCGCCGAGGTGGGACAGCACCGCCGTGGGCCCGCCCAAGGTGCCTGCGAGCTGACGTCCCCAGAGGAAATGCCGGTGCACCGGATAGTCGACGTCGACCCCGATGCCTCCGTGGACGTGCTGCACCCGGTAGACGACGTCGAGCCCGCCTTGCGCCCGCCACCAGGAGGCAACTTGGACCGCCCGTTCCGCGTCCGCGTCGCCGGTGTCCATCGCCTGGATCGCCTGCCACAACGTCACGCGCATCGCGTCGAGGTCGATCAAGCAGTCGGCCAGCTGATGCTGCAGGGACTGGAAAGTCGCCAACGGGCGGCCGAACTGCTCCCGCGCCGAGGTATAGGAGGCGGCCAGGTGCAGCGCGCCGTCGGCGACGCCGAGCTGGACCGCGGCGATCGCGACGGCCGCGGCCCGCAGCACACCGCCGAACGCGGCGGAGCTCATCGGCTGGGCAGGTGCCTCGGTCAAGGACAGTTCGGCGGCTCGCTCGTGGGCGGTGGTCTCACACTCGTGCCACGAGACGCCCTCGCCCTCACCCGGCACGAGGAAGATCGCGGGACCGTCGAGGCCGGCCGCGGAGACGACGACGTGCGCCGCCCCTGCCGGTGACGGGACGGCGGCCTTGGTCCCGGTCAACCGCCAGGAGCCGGCGGAGCAGGTGGCCACGCAGCCAGGATCCTGTGGTGAGCGGCCGTATTCTTCGAGGGCCACGGTGAGCCGCGCCTTCCCTTCGGCCGTTTCCCGGACCAGCGACCCGTAGCGGGCGACCGCCCAGGTTGCGACACTGTGCGACCAGAGAGGCACGGGGGCGACATGCCTGCCCTGTTCCTCCAGCAGGACGGCCAATCCGGCCAGCCCGAGCCCGGATCCACCGTCCTTTTCGGACAGCGCGAGCCCGAGAAGGTCGGCCTGCGCCAGGGCCTGCCACAGATCTTCGTCGATCCGGGTGGGTGTCTCCTCGACGGCACGCACCCGCGCTGTCGTGGCCTGGTCGGTGAAGATCGTGCGTGAGAGCTCCCGCACCGCGAGCAGGTCTTCGTCCAGGGTGAAATCCATTACCGTTCCTTCGCGGGTACTGGGCGGAACACGGGAAGGACAAGGCCGTCGCCTGCCTCGTGCCAGTCGAGCTCCAGCGCCATGCCGATGGTCACCTCGTCGGCGGTCACACCGACCAGGTTCGTGATGAGCCGGGTCTCTTCGCCGAGTTCCACGAGAGCGATCAGCAACGGGTACTCGAACGCGGGATGCCGCGGGTGATGCGCCACGACGTACGAGTAGAGCGTTCCCCGCCCCGCGGCCTCGACGGTGTCCCAGTCGAACGACCGGCATTCCGGGCAGCACGGGCCCGGTGGATGACGCAAGGTCCCGCAGCCGGCACAGCGCTGCACGACGAGCCGACGGTCACGGGCCGCCTCGAACCAGAAGGAGTTGTCAGGGTTGAGCGCCGGTCGCGGCCGCGGTTCCTGCCGCGGTGCCGGCCGGAAACGCAAGGTGCGCCACTGCTGGGTGGCCACCACTTCGCCGTCGGCGTCGCGGTAGGTCTTGACCGTGGTCACGAACCGGCCGGTGCCGAGCGCGGTGGACTTCTCCGGCGAGATGGACTCGACCACCTCCTCGACGCTCACCCGGTCCCCCGGCACCAGCTCCCGGACCAGCCTCAGGTCGGAGTCGGTCGCCACGACGGACGTGTAACCGCCTTCCGCGAGCAGCGCGACCAGCTCGTCGAACGGGCCGTCGGCCACCGGGGCGGCATAACCTCGCATCGTCCAGGCCTGCATCATCGTGGCGGGCGCGACGACACCCTCGCGTCCGGTGGCCCGAGCCGCTTCGTCGGACACGTAGACGGGGTTGCCGTCGCCCATCGCCTCCGCCCAGTGCCGGATCATCGGCCGGTTGACCGGATCCGGCGCGACCCGCCCCGGTACCAGCACCTTCCCGACGAAAGCGGCCAGACGGTCCTCATAGGACGTCATCGGCGCGACCTCGGCAGGCCGAGTCCCTGGGTGGCGACGAGATCACGCAGGATGTCGTTCACCCCGCCGCCGAAGGTGTTCACGATGCCGTGCCGGGAAAGCTGTTCGATCTGGCCGCCGAGGACCGCGCCGGGCGAACCGGGCCGGATCCGGCCCGCCGCGCCGATCACCTGGCTGAGGCCGCGCTGCACCTCGATATGGGTTTCCGTGCCGTACGTCTTGGCCGCGCCCGCGATGGCTCCGGTGAGCGTGCCGTCGGCGACGGCCGCGGTCATCTTCCAGTTCAGCAGGCGCATCGCTTCGAGCTTGGCGTGGCTGCGAGCCAGCTCGTGCCGGACCCAGGGTTCCGCCAGCACCCCGGTTTCCTTTGCCCAGGCGAGGGTTTCGTCCCAGAGCTGGATCATCCTGCCGCCCAGCGCGGCCAGCCCGACGCGCTCGTGATTCAGCTGGGCCGTGATGAGTTTCCAGCCCCGGTCGACCTCACCGACCACGTTGGCGGCCGGGACCCGGATGCCGCTGTAGTAGGTGGCGGTCACGGTCATGCCGCCGACCGTCCTGATCGGACTCCAGCCGAAGCCGGGGTCGTCACACGGCACGATCAGGATCGAGATCCCCCGGTGTTTCGGCGCTTCGGGATCCGTGCGGGCGGCGAGCCAGACGAAGTCGGCGGTGTTCCCGCCGGTGGTGAAGATCTTGCTCCCGTCGATCACGTACTCGTCGCCGTCGCGCGCCGCGCGCGTCCGCAGCGAAGCGAGGTCGGTTCCGGCTTCGGGTTCGGTGTAGCCGATGGCGAACACGATGTCGCCGGACAGGATTCCCGGCAGATAGGCGCTCTTCTGCTCCTCGGTCCCGTACTCCATGAGGGTCGGGCCGACCGTGTTCACCGTGACGAACGGGAACGGCAGCCCGGCCCGCTGCACCTCGTCGAAGAACACGTACTGGTCCTCGATCGGCCGTCCCTGCCCGCCGTACTCCACCGGCCAGCCGATCCCGAGCCAGCCGTCCTTGCCCAGCATCCGCACCACCTCGCGGAACAGGTCCCCGCCGGCGCCCGCCTCGCTCGCCGCCCGGCGCTTGTCCTCGGGCAGCAGTCCCGCGAAATAACCGCGCAACTCCTGGCGTAACCGCTGTTGGGCGGGCGTTTCCCGCAGATCCACTACCTGCTCCTCACATGCGTTCGCTCCGGCGGCCCGAGGAAACGCAGCCGCCCGGCGGACTCGAATTCCCGTCGGAGCGCCTCACGCGCCGCCGGGTCCAACAGGGTGTAGCCGTCGTCGCGGCCGATCCGGCTGTACACCGGTTCGGGACAGCGCCAGCCCTCCAGCTGCAACGCCTTGCGCTGGAGCTTCCCCGAGCCGGTGGTCGGCAGTCCGTGAGAGACCCGCACGAACCGTGGCGCCCCCTTCGTGCCGAGGTCCGTCTGGGCGGCCAAGAACGCGGGCAGCTCCAGATCGTCGAAAGTGACACCTTCGGGGACTTCGAGGGCGGCCATCACCTGGTCCCCGGAGCGCGGGTCCGGCACCCCGAAGACCGCGGCCGCGAGGACGGACCGATGCCTGCGGAGGACACGCTCGACGTGCACCGCCGAGGTGTTCTCGCCGTCCACCCGGATCCAGTCGCCGGATCTCCCGGCGAAATAGAGGTATCCCTCGCGATCGAGGTAGCCGAGGTCGCCCGTCCAGTACCAGCCGTGCCGGACCCGTTCCGCGTCGGCGGCGGGGTTGTTCCAGTAGCCCTCGAACTTCGCCGCGCCGAGGGTGTTCACCAGTTCGCCGATCGCTTCCTCGGCATTGCGCACCCGGCCGTGTTCGTCGAGTTCCGCGGGCGGGCAGGTCTTCCGGGTCTCCGGGTCGACCACCCGGACGCCGTCGTGCGCGGGGCGGCCGAGCGCGGTCGGCGGGCCGGACGGGGCGAGGGTGACCATGCCCGCCCCTTCGCTCGATCCATAGGCCTCGAGGAGTTCCGCGCCGAACCGGGCTGCGAACAACTCGCGGTCCTCGGGCGAGGCCTCGGTACCGAAGCCGTGGGTGAGCGGGTTCTCCCGGTCGTCAGGGTGTTCCGGTGTGGCGAGCACGTAGCTGACCGCCTTGCCGACATACGTGAAGTAGGTCGCGCCGAGGGCGCGGACGTCGGGCAGGAACCCGGACGCGGAGAACTTCGGCGTCAGCGCGACACAAGCCCCCGCGACGAGCGCCGGCGCCCACAGCCCCATCACCGCGTTGCCGTGGAAGAGCGGCATGCAGCAGTAGCAGACGTCGTCCTGGGTGACGCGGTATTTCGCCGCGTTCTGATAGCCCAGCCCGGCGAGTCTCCCCTGGCTGCATCGAGCGGCCTTGGAGATCCCGGTGGTACCGGAGGTGAACAGCAACAGCAGAGGTGTGCCGGGGTCGATCTCCGGGTCTCGGAAGGGTTCCTGGTCGGCGAAATCCGCGTCGTCGACCAGCAGGTACCGGTCCTGTGGCACCCCGAGATCCAAGCCTTCGAGCTGCGCGAGTCCCGCCTGGTCGGTGACCACGAGCTGCGGTTCGGTATGCCGCACCTCCTGTTCGAGATAGGCGCCCCGCCGGGTCGGATTGACCCCCACGACGGTCGCGCCGGCCAGCGCCGCGGCGCCGAGCCACCACACGAACTCCGGAACGTTCTCCAGCAGGACGGCGATGTGGAACGGGCCGTCCCGGCGCAGCCGCCGGGCGAGAGCGGCGCGGGCCGCGCTCTCCCGCACCACCTCGTCCCAGGTCCACTCGCGATCACGCGTGCGCAATCCGGGGCGGGGGTCTCCGGCGCGGGCCAGCAGGAGATCGGCGATCGTCTGCCCGGACGTCACGAGGCATACCCCGCCGGTGTACCCCACTCGACACTGCGGGGCGCCGACCGTTCGACCAGCACGCACCGGGTCCCGACGAAGTTCGTCGGCATGCATTTGTTGCAGTGGATGCACAACGACGGGGTGGCCGGATCCTTCATGATCCGGTTCGGCAGATCCGGCTCACGCAGGAGCGCTCGGGCCATCGCGACGAACTCGAAACCCTCCGCCATCGCGCGATCCATCATCGGCCGGTCGGTGATCCCGCCCAGCAGCACCATCGGCAGGTCGACCGCCGCCCGGATCTGCCGCGCGTCCTCCAGCAGGTAGCCGTCGCGGTACGGGTAGGTCTTCAGTTTCGTCTTCCCGAACAGCTGGACGCCGAGTTTGACCGGCTGCGGCATCACGGCCGCGAACTCCTGCATCGGCACGTCACCCTTGAACAGGTACATCGGGTTCAGCAAGGAGCTCCCGGCGGTCATTTCGAGGGCGTCGATACCGCCGTCGGCTTCGAGCCACTGCGCGACCGGGATCGCTTCGTCGATCCAGAAGCCACCGGGAACGCCGTCGTCCATGTTGAGCTTGGCGATGATCGCGACCTGGTTCCCGACGGCGTCGCGCACCGACCGGCAGATCTCCCTGGCCAGCCGCGCCCGGTTCTCCAGGCTGCCGCCGTAGGCGTCGGTGCGGTGGTTCACCTTGGGGCTGAGGAACGAACTCGCCAGGTAGTTGTGCCCGAGGTGCACCTCGATCGCGTCGAAACCGGCCTCGACCACGAGCTTGGCCGCCTCGCCGAAGTCACGGACCACCGCGGCGAGCTCCTCGACCGTGGCCTCGCGGGCCCAGCTGAGCGACGTCGCGTGGAAATGACGGCTCGGTGCCAGCGCGGGCCGCTTGTTGAGCTTCGGGCTCGCCACCGGTCCGCCGTGCACGAGCTGGGCCGCGATCGCGGCGCCCTCCGCGTGCACCTCTTCGGCCAGCTTGCTCAGCCCTGGCACGGCTTTCGGCCGCCACACGATCTGATGCGGCGACGTGCAGCCGCCGTCGGACACGATGCTCGCCCCGATCGTCGTCATGGCCGCGCCGCCCGCGGCCACCCGGACGTGGAAATCGACAAGATCGCGGGTCACCAGGCCGCGGTGGCTCAGGCCCTCGTAGGTCGCGGCCTTGAGCACGCGGTTGCGCAGCCGTACGGGACCGAGCTGGGCGGGGGCGAATACCTCGGGCGGTGTCATGTCCGGCCTTTCTGTTCCTGTTTCGCGTTCCGGGTCACCCGAAGAACGCCTGTCCGCCGTCGAGCGGGAGCGTCGCGCCGGTCAGATACCGCAGATCCGGCCCGACCAGCGCCGCCACCGCGCGGCCGATGTCCCGTTCCGGGTCGCCGATCCGCCGCATCGGGATGGTCGCGACGAACGCTTCGGCCTCTTCCGGGTTCCGTTTCGTCCATCGCTCGAGTCCTGGGGAGAGCGCGTGCGGGGCGATCGAGTTCGCGCGGATCCCGTCGGGCGCCCATTCGACCGCCGCGGTCCGGGTGAGGGAGCGCAACGCCTGTTTCGCCGCCGCGTACCCGCCGTAGGTGGTCGGGTCCCAGCGGACCATCGCCGACGTGACGAGATTGACGATGTCCCCGCCGCCCCGCGCCTTGAAGTGCGGATGTACCGCCTTCATGAAGGCGAAAGCGGCGAACGGCGCCGTCTGGAAACCCAGCCGGAAGTCCTCTTCGGACAAGGACAGCAACGGGCCGTACGCGCCGGTGTAGGCGTTGTTGACCAGGATGTCGACCCCGCCGAACTCGGCGACGACGTCCTCGACGACACCGGGGATCGCGGCCGTGTCCGCGACGTCGCAGGTGAACGGGCTCGCGGTGCCACCGCGGGCACGGATCGCCGCGCAGGTGTCCGCGAGCCGGTCCGGGGTCCGTCCCAGCGCGGCGACGGCGGCCCCGTCCGCGGCGAGCGCGAGGGCGATCCCGAGCCCGACCCCCTGGCCGGCCCCGGTGATGATCGCGATCTTGCCGGACAGCGGCCGGGTCGCGCTGTACTCGTCGGTTTCGGGCATGGCGACGACTTTCGCGCGCCCCGCGCGGATCGGGCCGGGCCGATCCCGCTGACCGGAATCGGCGCACAGGCCGACGGCGCAGAATGACACTGTTCGCCGTCGGCAACGTCGTCGAGGAGGAGCGGATGCACAAGGAGCTCGACCCCCGCGCCGCGGTGGAAACCCTCACAGGCCCCGGAGGTCCCTTCGAGCTCGTGGAGGAGACGGTGCTGGGCAGGCCCCTGCCCGTCTTCGGCACCCGCGCTCGCGCACTGCACGAACTGCTCGCGGGCAGCCTCGCCCACGCCGGACGGGACTACCTCGTCACGGCGGACCGCCGGATGACCTACGCCGAGCACGCGAGGCAGGTCGCCTCACTCGCCAAGGCCCTGCGGGAGCAGTACGGGGTGCGGGCCGGGGACCGGGTCGCCATCGCCGCCTCGAACAGTCCGGAATGGATCGTCACCTTCTGGGCAACGGTCGCGATCGGAGCGGTGTCGGTGGGCTTCAACGCCTGGTGGTCCGCCCGCGAACTCGAATACGGCCTGGCGCACGCGACCCCCGTCCTGGTGGTCGCCGACGCCAAACGCGCGGCGCTGCTGCCGTCGGCGACCCCGGTCCTCTCGATCGAGACCGACATCCCCCGGCTCGCCACGTCCCATCCGGACAGTCCCTTGCCCACCGCCGCGGTGGAGGAGGACGCCCCGGCCGTCATCCTGTACACCTCGGGCACCTCGGGCAGGCCCAAAGGCGCGACCCACTCCCACCGCAACCTGCTGGCCGTGGTGCAGTACCACCGGTTCAACGACGCGCTCATGGCCGCTCACGGCGACCCCGCGGACCCCTGCGACCGGGCGTATCTCCTGACGCTGCCGCTGTTCCACATCGCCAGCCTGCACAACCTGGCGGTCCCCCGGCTCGCCACCGGCAGCAAGGTGGTCCTGCACCAGGGCGCTTTCGACGTCGACAGGCTGCTGAGCCTGGTCGAGCGGGAACGCGTGACGCACTGGGGCGCTGTCCCGACCATGGCGCGGCGGCTCCTCGACCACGAGGACCTCACGTCCTACGACACCTCGTCGCTCACCAGCTTTTCGCTCGCGTCCGCGCCGTCGTCGCCCCAGTTCAAGGCGCGGCTGCGGGACAAGCTCCCGTTCGCCTCCGCGCTGGTGGACAGCTACGGCCTGACGGAGTCGTGCACGGCCATCTCGGCGGCGAGCCCGCTCGATCTGGAGGCGGAACCCGGCACGCTGGGCAGGCCGATCGTCGGGGTACGGCTGGAGATCCGCGACGCGCACGGCAAGCCCGTGCCGGACGGCGTCGAGGGCGAGGTCTGCGTGCGCAGCATGTACACCATGCTCGGCTACTGGGGCGACGAAGAAGCGACCGCAGCCGCGATCCGGGAGGACCGCTGGCTGCACACCGGCGACATCGGCGTCTTCGAGCACGGCAGGCTGCGGCTGTCCGCGCGACGGTCGGATCTCATCATCCGGGGCGGCGAGAACGTCTATCCGGCCGAGATCGAGACCGTGCTCGCCGAACATCCGGGAGTCGCCGAGGTGCTGGTGACCGGGCTCCCGCATCCGGATCTGGGCCAGGAGGTCGCGGCCGTCGTGGTGACCCGCGACGAGGCGGCACCTTCGGAGGACGAACTGCGGGCGTTCGTCGCCGAACGGCTCGCGTACTTCAAGGTCCCCGCCCACTGGCGGATCACCCCGGACCCGTTGCCCCGCAACGCGACCGGGAAGGTGATGCGGGCCAAGGTCGAGTTCTGAGCGGACCGGCCGTGAAGGCCTCCTTCCCTACTCTCAGGGTAGGGAAGGAGGCCTTCACGGCCGCTACCGCGGGTACGCGTCCAGCCCGCTCAGCGAGGTCGCGCGAGGTGCTTGTTCACGAAGATGCCTTCAGCCGAGACACAGACCTGCCCGCCCGCGCTGATGGTGCCGCTCGTGAAGATCTTCCGACCCTCGACCGAGTCCTGGCGCGCGGTCACGGTCAGCTCCTCGAACAGCGGGGTCGTCCGGTGATACCGCAGGGTGAGCGTCCCGGTCATACCCGATTCCCCCGCCCAGTGGTTGGCGACGCCGAGGGTGTGGTCGAGCAGCAAGGCCGAAATCCCGCCGTGGACACAGCCCGGCGGCCCCTGATACGGCATCCCGAGCGTCACCTTGCCCTCGATTCCGCCGTCGGCGAGGCCGACCAGGTGCAGCGGCGGCGCGATGGCGTTCTCCGGCCCGGTCACCGGGTCGTGCCGGGTCACCCCTTCGCCCGCCCACATGTCGACCAGCCTGTCGGCCACCGCGGGGGCGTGCTCTTCGAGGTGATCGGCGACCGCGTTCAGCCGTCCGGCGATCTCGGTCATCTCGGCCGGGGTGCCGTCCCCCGCGTGCAGCAGGGCGGCGATCACCCGGCGGGCGGCGGCGACGGCCGCGTCGACACCGCCGTTTCCGGGCGAGGCGGTCAGTTCGGGCTGGGTGGCGGTCACCAGGTCACCTCCGCGGTCGCGTGGTCGAGCACCGAGACGTCGTCACGTTCGGGACAGGTCGCCGACAGCGACAGCCGGGAACCGTCACGCCACACCGCGATCCGCATCGTCTCCCCAGGGTGCAGTACCCCGGCGAAGCGGACCGCGAGCCCGCGCAACCGGGTGGAGTCGCCGTCGAGCAGCCTGTCGACCACTGTTCCCGCCAGGATCCCGTACGAGGCCAGCCCGTGCAGAATCGGCCTTTCCAAACCTGCCGCCTTGGCGAAGGCCGGGTCCGCGTGGATCGGGTTCAGATCCCCGTTGAGTCGGTAGAGCAGCGCCTGCCCCGGATCGGTGGGCGTGTCGACGACCAGATCGGGCTCACGGGACGGCGGCCCGGAAGGCGCGGCGGGACCAGCCGGGCCGCCGAAGCCACCCTCGCCCCGCAACCAGATGCGCATCCGCGATGTCCACAAAGGACTCCCGTCCGGGGTGGCCGCGGCGGATTCGTACTCGACGACCGCCGCCTTGCCCTTGTCGAAGACGTCCGCGATCCGGCTGACGAGCCGCGCGGACCCGCTCGGCGGCAGCGGCGCGTGCACGGTCAGCGCCTGACCGGCGTGCAGGACACGGCGCAGGTCCACGTCGACCCCCGGCAGATCGAGCGACGCGGCCTGCCGCGTTCCGGCGGAAATCCCTTGGCCCGCCACCATCGCGAAGGTCGGCAGCACCTGGAGGTCGCGCTCGTAGGTGTAGGTCAGGTCGTCCGGGCGGACGCCGACCGAAAGGTGGTACAGCAGCACATCGCGCCGGGTCCAGGTGATCGTGCGGACGGACGGCTCGGCCGCCAGCGCCTTCTCGACGTCGATCGGCATGGTCACGCCTTCCCGTGCTCGTCGCGAGGGAGCCCGAGGATCCGCTCTCCGATGATGTTCAGCTGGATGTCGGTCGTGCCGCCGGCGATCGACAGGCAGCGGCTGTTGAGGAACCACCAGGTGGCGTCCCGGACCCGCGGCTCGGTGGTGAGCGACGCGACCCCCTGCCACTCCATCGCGGTCTCCCACAGCGTCTGGATCTGCTCGGTCGCGAGCAGTTTGGCGATACTGGACTCGGCGCCGGGCTGGGCACCGGAGAGCGAGCGCAGCGTCGTCCGCAAACCGAGCAGCGCCACGCATTGCGCGTCACCCAGCAGCTTGCCGAGGGCCGCCTCCCTGGCCGGATCCGGTGAGGTACCGGCGAGCGCGATCAGCTCCTCCCCCGGATCGCCGAACGCGGAACCCTTGGTCATGGCGACACGTTCGTTGGCCAGCGTCGTCCTGGCGAGCTTCCAGCCGTCGCCCGGCTGCCCGACCAGAGCACTGTCGGGGATGAAGACCTGGTCGAGGAAGACCTCGTTGAACAACGCCTCCCCGGTCAGTTCCCGCAGCGGCCGGATCTCGATGCCGGGGCTGGTCATGTCGAGGACGAAGTAAGACAGGCCGCGGTGCCGGGGCGCGGCCGGATCGGTCCGGGCGAGCAAGATGCCCAGCCCGGCCTCGTGCGCACCGGAAGTCCAGACCTTCTGCCCGGTGATCCGCCAGCCGCCGTCGACCTTCTCCGCGCGGGTGCTCAGCCCGGCGAGATCGGAACCGGCGCCGGGTTCGCTGAAGAGCTGGCACCACACGACGTCTCCGCGCAGCGAAGGCGGGATCCACGACCGCTGCTGTTCCGGGCTGCCGTGCGCGACCAGGGTCGGCACCACCCAGTCGCCGATCACCATGTCGTGCGGTTCCAGCTCCGCCGCTTCGAGCTCGTCGGCGATCACCAGCTGGGTGATCGCGTCGGCTCCCTTGCCCCAGGGTCCGGGCAGATGCGCCGCGGTGTAGCCGCGGTCGGCGAGGTAGGTGGTCCGCTCCTGACCCGCCAGCTCCTTCGCCGGGGCGAGTTCTGCCCGGATCCGGTCACGGGTTTCGGTGGCGGAGTCGGGCAGGCTGATCCCGAGCCGTCGGCGCACCCCGGCGCGCGAGAGCTCCCCCACCCGGCGATGCCAGCGTTGCGCGGATCCCAGCACGATCCGGTTCGTCTGCGCGCGGCGCAGGTAGAACCCGGCGAGGTGCTCCCAGGTGAAGCCGATCCCGCCGAGCGTGTTGATCAGGTCCTTGACCGTGCCGAACCCGGCGTCGACCGAGGTGGCCGCGGCGATCGCGGCGGCGAGCGAGCGTTCGTCCGGATCCGTCGGCTCGTCCCACGCGCGTGCCGCGTCCCAGGCGCAAGCCCGCGCGTGCTCGGCCCGCGCCAGCATCCGCGCGACGCGGTGTTTCACGGCTTGGAACCGGCCGATCGGCCTGCCGAACTGGATCCTGGTCCGCGCGTAGTCCGCCGCGGTCCAGGTGGCGTAGTCGGCGATTCCCGCCGCCTCCGCGGCGAACAGGGTCGCCGCCAGATCGAGCGGCAACCGCGCGTCACAGTCGAGCAGCTCGGCCGGCACGTGGTCCAGGGTGACGCTGGCGAGGCGGCGGGTCAGGTCATGACTGGGCGGCTCGGTGACCTGTGCGTGAGCCCCGGCCACGACGGCCCAGCGGCTCACGCCCTGACAGGTCACCGGGAGCACGAGGACGTCGGCCAGGACACCGCCCAGCACCGTCGTCTCACCGGTCACCACCGACCCGTCGGACGTCAGCTCCTCGTCGAGGGCCACCGCGCCGAGAGCCGAGCCGTCCGCCAGACCGGCCAGATGCGCGGTGTGGCCCGCGCGTTCCAGCACCGCCGACGCGAGGGTGGTGGGCAGCCACGGTCCCGGCACCAGTCCACGGGCCAGTTCTTCCACCACGACGGCGAGTTCGAGCATGCCGTAGCCGGAGCCGCCGTGCTCCTCCGTCAGATGCAGCCCGAGAAGACCGAGTTCGGCGAATTCCGGCCAGCAGCCGGGAAGCTGGTCCTTCCCGGCGTCGATCGCTTGCCGGATGGCGGGTTCGCCGCAGTGGCGGGAAACGAGCCCGCGCACCGTGTCCCGCAGGTCGAGGTGTTCCTGGTCGAGTCCGAGGCTCATCTCAGATCCGCTCGATGATCGTCGCGGTCGCCTGCGCGCCACCGGCGCACATGGTGACGAGCGCCGTGCCGCGGCCCGTGCGTTCGAGCTCGTGCAGCGCCTGGGTGAGCAGCCGCGCGCCGGTCGAGCCGACCGCGTGCCCGAGCGCGATCGCGCCGCCGTTGACGTTGACCTTGTCCGGATCGGCCTCGTGCACCCGTGCCCAGCTCAGCACGATCGACGCGAACGCCTCGTTGACCTCGACCAGATCGAGGTCGCCGAGCTTCATCCCGGTGCGGTCGAGCACGTGGCGGGTCGCGTCGATCGGGCCGTCGAGGTGGTAGTAGGGCTCCGCGCCGACCATGGCGGAGGCGAGGATGCGGGCGCGCGGGCGCAGTCCCGCGGCCTCGGCGGCGGCGCGGCTCATCAGCAGCACCCCGGCCGCTCCGTCACTGATCTGCGACGAGTTCCCGGCGGTGTGCACGCCGTCGGTCAGCACCGGGCGCAGCGCGGCCAGTTTCTCCTCCGACGTCTCCCGCAAGCCACCGTCCTGCCGCACCAGGGGCCCGCCTGGTACCTCGACGGGGACGATCTGCGCGTCGAACCTTCCTTCGGCCCACGCACGCGCGGCACGCTGCTGCGACCGCAGCCCGAACGCGTCCGCGTCCGCACGGGTGATCCCCCGGCGCGCCGCGATCCGCTCGGCCGCCGCGAACTGGTCCGGCAGGTCGATCGTCCAGCCGTCCGGCACCGGCGACCCGCCGCCTGCCAGTGCCGCGCCGAGCGGCACCCGGCTCATCGCCTCCACCCCGCAGGCGATACCGGCGTCGATGCTCCCGGCGGCGATCAGGCCCGCGACCACGTGCACCGCCTGCTGCGACGATCCGCAGGCACAGTCGATCGTGGTGCACGCGGTCGCGTACGGGAGACCGGCGTGCAGCCAGGCGTTGCGCGTCACGTTGTTCGACTGCTCGCCCGCTTGGGTCACACAGCCGCCGACGACCTGGCCGATCCGGGCCGGATCGAGGCCGGACCTGGACAGGAGCCCGCGTTGGAGAGTGCCGAGCAGTTCCGCCGGATGCAGCGCGGCGAGGGCGCCGTTGCGCTTGCCCACGGGGGTTCGGGCGGCGTCGACAATCACCGCTTCGGTGGTGCGAGTGGTCATGGGCCCGACCTTGACCGATCACCGGTTCGCGGCGTCGGAGCGATCCCACTCACCGGTCGACGCCCGCTGACCGGGACGAGCCGGACGCTTCCGCCGCCTCGCGCCTTAGCGTGCGGCCACCCGTATCCGAAGGAGTGCACAGCATGAGCAGTACTGACCTGTCCGGCCGCACCGCGATCGTCACCGGAGCAGGCGGAGGATTGGGCCGCGCCGAAGCGCTCGCGCTGGCCACCGCCGGCGCGAACGTCGTGGTCAACGACATGGGCGAGGCCGCCGAGACGGTCGCCGCCGAGATCCGCGCGCTGGGCCGCGACGCCGTCGCCGTGCGGGGCGACGTCGGTGACTGGGCGCTGGGCGACACCCTGGTGTCCGCCGCCGTCGACACCTTCGGCTCTCTCGACATCGTGGTCAACAACGCCGGTGTGCTGCGCGACATGATGCTCTTCAATCTCACCGAGCAGGCGTGGGACGACGTGATCCGCGTGCACCTGAAAGGCCACGCGTCGGTGTCGCGCGCCGCCGCCGTGCACTGGCGCGCGGCGGCCAAGTCCTCTGGTGAACCCGTCTACGGCCGGTTGATCAACACCTCGTCCGAGGCGTTCCTCTTCGGCGCCGCGGGCCAGCCCAACTACTCCGCCGCCAAGGCGGGCATCACGGCGCTCACGCTGTCGGCCGCGCAGGGCCTGAGCCGGTACGGCGTGACCGCCAACGTCCTCTGCCCCCGCGCCCGCACGGACATGACGGCGCACGTGTTCTCCGCCGATCCCGACGGGGCCAGGGAACTGGACATCCTCGCGCCCGAACGGGTCGGCACCTTCGTGTCCTGGCTCGCCTCCCCCGCCTCGCAGGAGGTCAACGGGCAGGTGTTCGTGGTGTACGGCGACATGGTCGCGCTCATGGCCGCTCCCACGGTCGAGCGGAAATTCACCGCCGCCTCCGGCACCTTCAGCACCGAAGAGCTGGCAAGCGAAGTGACCCCGCACTTCGCAGACCGCAAGCCGTGGCAGGGTTACGCCGCCTACTCGGTGGCCGAGCTGGACACCACGGGGGTGTCCAACCTGGCCACCTGATCAGAAGACCGCCGGCCCGCGCACCGTCACCTCTGCCCCGCCGTCCACGTAGACGACCTGGCCGGTGACGTGCGTGTTGGCCGTCGAGATCAGGAAGCCCAACACCTCCGCGACGTCCTCGGGCGTCGCGTGGCCGTTCAGCGGCATCGGTACCGCCGTGGCCATCGCCTCGCGCATCCTCGCGTCCTCGAACAGCGGCGCGCTCATCGGTGTCAGCACGACTCCGGGTGCCACCACGTTCAGCGGGATCCCGGCGTCGGCGTAACCGGGCGCGATCGCCAGCCGCCGGGCCCACTGTGCCAAAGCCGATTTCGTCGACGGGTAGATCCGGTGCCCGTTGCCGGTTTCGAGCAACGGAGTGCAGCGTGCGACCGCCGCCTCTTCGTCACCGGCCAGGAGCGCCGCGACGAGGTCCGCGTCGACCGGCTGGGTGCCGGAGATCGATCCGGTCACCGCGATCCGCCCGGCGGCCGACTTCGCGAGCAACGGCTGGAGAGCGGTCACCAGTTCGGTGGTCCCGAAGAAGTTGACCCGCACCATGGTTTCGCCGGGCGTGGCGACCCCGGCGCAGGCGACCAGTGCGTCGAGCGTTCCCCCGCTCTGCTCGGCGATCCGTTCGGCCGCTTCGGTGCGGCCAGCCGCGGTGGACAGATCGGCTTCGATTTCGGTGCCGCGCAGATCGACGCCGAGGACACGGTCGCCCTGGTCTCGCGACAGCCGGGCGGTGGCCTGGCCGATGCCCGAGCCGGCTCCGGTGACAACGATGGTGCGGGACATGAGACCTCCGGATTCAGAATGTGCGAGCGACGGTAGGGGCCGCCGGGAATCCGGAACCGCGATGATCCCGCTCAGTGGGCCTTGTGGGGCAAGGGCGCCAGCAGCAGCTCGCACAGGCGGCGCACGTCGGCCTCCGCCTCCGCGAGCGACCAGTGGCCGTTGAGCGTGCCGATGAGCACGCCGTACCAGCCCTGCTCGACCAGCCGCATGATCCGCAGATGGTCGTCGGTCGGGTCGGTGATCCCGGCGGTGCGCAGCAACAACTCCTGGAACACGTCGTCGATCCGGGTCGAGCCGGTCACCGTGTCGGCGTGCGCCGCGTTGTTGGACTGCATCATCGCCAGCGCCAGGCGGGGCCGTTCGCACAGCCGCCGCCCGGCCTCGAGCAGGAGCGCGGCGACGGCCTCGGCGGGAGTCCCGTTCTCGGGAGGTTTGGCCGTCTCGGCCAGCCGCTCCACCTGGGCTCGCATCACGCCCAGGAACAGATGGGTCTTGGACGGGAAGTACCGGTAGAGCGTCGCGATCGCGACGCCGGACTCCTTGGCCACGTCGTGCATCTGCATGCGTTCGAGCCCGTGCTCGGCACCGAGCCGCCCGGCGGCCTGCAAGATCCGGCGGTAGCGCTCCTTCTGCTCCGCAGAGCTCGGCCGGGCGGGCGCCCTGACCTCCGCGATACGTGGCACCTGTCCCCCTTGGTCGGTTCGTCGTCCAGTGTCCGCGCGGCGGGCCGAACCCGCTCGCATGCTACCGGTGACCGGGACGGCCGTCGCCACGAAGCGACGGCCGCCCCGCCACCCTGATCAGGCGGTCTTGACCACTTCGCCCCGCACCGCGCCGTCCTCGGTGTCCAGGCCACCCTGCGCCGGCTGACGGCCGTGGCGCATCACCAGCACCACCAGGACGCCGACGACCCCGATGACCCCGGACACCAGGTACGAGCTGGTGAACGCGGAATCCGCGTAGATCACCGTATGCGAACCGGGCAGCACGGCCCGGACGTGCTGCGCCATCACCGATCCCGTGACCGCCGTGCCCGCCGCGGCGGCGACCAGCGCGATCACCCCGGCGATCCCGTTGCCGACGCCGCTTTCCCTCTTCGGCAACGCGTCCTGCAGCAGGTTCGCGTTGGACGAGTGCAGGAAACCGACCGCGAAACCGGCGATCACACTGGTGATGGCGACCTGCCACTGCACGGTGAACAGCCGCGAGCCGAGGAACTGCACGACCAGGAACAGGAGACCGGCGGTCAGGAGCACGTTCCGGGCGCCGATCCGCCTCGACAGGTGACCACCGAGCGGTCCGGCGACCATCGCGACCGCGCCGAGCGGGAACGTCCACACCGCGAGCTCGACCGCCGACAATCCGACGCCGTAGCCGTTACCGGGGAAGGGCGGGGTCTGGAAGATGGTCGGGCTGCTGACCGCGTGCGCGTTCATCATGTACGAGATCAGCCCGACGGCGACCACCGTCGCCCCGAACTTCCTGCCGACGAGCAGGCGCAGATCGATCAGCGGCTCCTTTGAGCGCATCTCGACGAGCACGAAGACGGCCATGACCACGAGACCCACGCCGACCAGGCCGAGGGTCGCGGGCGAGGTCCAGCCCTGTTTGGCGCCACCGCCGAGGCCCACCATCAACGCGGTCAGGCCGACACCGAGCAGCAAGGCGCCCAGGTAGTCCATCCGGGACCGGACCCGCACCGGGCTTTCGGGCACCGTCACCAGGAACACCGGCAGCACCAGGGCGATGTAGGCGATCAGGAACCAGAACACGCCCCGGTAGCCGAACGAATCGACGAGCCAGCCCGCCACGAACGGCCCGGCGACCGCGCCCATCCCGACCCCGGTCACCACCGTGCCCAGCGCCACCGGGACCTGGCTGCGCGGGAGGATGTCGCGCACCAGGCTGTAGGACAGCGAAACGATGCCGACCAGCGGCCCCTGCAACGCCCGGCCGAGCAGCATCAGCGCGAACGAATCCGTCACCGCGCACAGCACGCTGCCCGCCAGGAAGACCACCGCGAGCACGGTCAGCACGCGCTTCTTGCCGAAGCGGTCCCCCGCCTTCCCCGCCAGTGGCAGGACGACCGCTCCGGTGAGCGTGACGATCGAAGCCACCCACGCGACGTTCAGCGTCTGGAAATGGGCGGCCATCTTGGGCAGGGCGGGGAAGACCATCAGGATCTCGAACGTGGCGACCTCCGTGAGCAGGATGATCGGCACGATCAGGAGGAACAGCCTCAGCTTCGAGACCGGAACCTCCTCGGAGGTGGTGTTCAGCGCCATCCTTGCTCCTTCGGGCTGGGAGGGACCAGTGGCCGGGGAGCGTAAGTCGGCACTTCCGGCGCCGATGTGACCCGTCCCACTCACCGGGCCTGGTCAGACGAGGTTGTCCTCGACGGGTATTCCGAAGATCCCCTTGCCGTACATGGCAAGCGCGCGTTCGACGTCGTTGGCGACGTGCACCGAGCCGGCATGCGCGTCGCGCCAGGCCCGTTCGATCGGATTGCCCCGGCGCAGGGAATTCCCGCCCGCCGTCCGGAACAGGATGTCGATCGCCGTCAGCGCGCGTTCGGTTCCGAGCACCTGGTCCCGCCGGGCCCGCAGGCGCAGTTCCTTCGGCAGTTCAAGGCCTGCGGACGCCGTCGCGTACAGCTCGTCGAGATTGCGGTCCATCTGCAGGATCGCGGCGTCCACTTCGGACGCCACCCGTGCGACGGAGACCTGCGCGTAGTGGTCCTCCGCGAAGCGCCCGCCGCCCAGGCTGGCCCGCACCCGGTGCCGCATTTCCTCGGTGTAGGCGGCGAAACAGCCGCTTACCGCGCCGATCACGGGCGCGGTGATCGCCGAGGTGAAGACGGCACCGAACGGCAGCCGGTACAGCGGACCGTCGTTCACCTCCTGTCCCGGACCGCGCAGCAGCGCGTGCTCTCGGTTACGCAGAACCCGGTGCCCTGGCACGAAAGCGTCCTCGACCACGAGGTCGTTGCTGCCGGTCCCGCGCAGTCCCACGGTGTCCCACGTGTCGGCCACGGTGAAGTCCGCCGCCGGTACGAGCACGGTGAGGAAGTCACCTTCCTCGGCGGTCGCGCCGAGCAGCGCCCAGCCGGCGTGCGCGCAGCCGGAGGAGAAACTCCAGCGTCCCGACAGCGACCAGCCGCCGTCGGCCGGGGTCAGGCGCCCGATGGGGCTGTAGGAGGAGCACAGCAGGGTGTCGGGATCCGCTCCCCACACGTCGTCCTGCGCCGGTTCGGGGAACAACGCGAGCTGCCACGGATGCACCCCGAGGACCGAGGCGACCCAGCCGGTCGAGCCGCAGGCGCCCGCGATCTCCCGGATCACCTCGTAGAACCGGCGGGGTGCGCATTCATGGCCGCCGTAGCGTTTCGGCTGAAGCATGCGGAAGACACCGGCTTCGGTCAGCTCCGCGATCGTCTCGGCCGGTACTTCGCGCTGTTCGTCGGTTCGCCCGGCACGAGCCGTGATCTCGGGCAGCAGTTCGAGCACCTGAACGTTCATCGGCCGAGGATGCTCCGCCCGTCGGCCGGTCGCGCTGGTCCACTTCCGATGAGCGGGACTTCGGGCTCCCGGATCCCGGCGAAGTCCGACACTCGGGGCCATGACCGCACCGGACGAAATCCGCCGCATCGAAGCCGACGCCACCCCGACCCGCTTCGCCCGCGGCTGGCATTGCCTGGGCCTCGCGAAGGACTTCACGGACGGTAAACCGCATCAGGTACTCGCCTTCGGCCAGAAGCTCGTCGTCTTCGCGGGCACGGACGGCCGGGTCAACGTGCTCGACGGCTACTGCCGTCACATGGGCGGCGATCTGTCGATGGGCACGGTGAAAGGCGACGAGATCGCTTGCCCGTTCCACGACTGGCGCTGGGGCGGCGACGGCCGATGCAAGAAGATCCCCTACGCCCGGCGGGTGCCGCTGAGGGCCAGGACCGCGGCGTGGCCCACCCTCGTCCAGGACGGTCTTCTGTTCGTCTGGAACGATCCTGAGGGCAAACCGGCTCCCGAGGGGGTCACGATCCCGCGTATCGAAGGCGCCGAGCGGGACGACTGGACCGACTGGCACTGGTACACCACCGTCATCGAGGGCGCCAACTGCCGCGAGATCGTGGACAACCTGGTGGACATGGCCCACTTCTTCTACGTCCACTTCTCCTTTCCCACGCAGTTCAAGAACGTCTTCGACGGCCACGTCGGATGGCAGTTCCAGCAAGGGATCGGCCGGGAGGACGCGCGGCCTCAAGCGAGCAAGAGCGGTGTCACTCAGCTGCTGGGAAACACCAGCGTCGCGGCCTATCACGGTCCTTCGTTCATGATCGACGATCTGACCTACCACTATTCCGACGGCGACGTGCGCAGCGTGCTGATCAACTGTCACTATCCGATCAGCGCCGACTCGTTCGTGCTGCAGTACGGGATCATCGTCGAGAAGGCCGCACATCTGGCCGACCCGGCCGCGATGGCCTCGAAAATGGGCGACTTCATCAAGATCGGGTTCGAACAGGACGTCGCCATCTGGAAGAACAAGACCCGGATCGACAACCCGCTGCTGTGCGAAGAGGACGGTCCGGTCTACCAGCTGCGCCGGTGGTACGAGCAGTTCTACGTCGACGCCGCCGACGTGACGCCCGACATGACCGACCGGTTCGAGTTCGAGATCGACACGGCCCGCCCCAACGAGGCGTGGCGGGCCGAGGTCGCGGCCAACCTGGCCGCACGTGCCGCGCGATGAAGACGCGCTCCGACGAACGGCTCGCCGACACCCCGTTGCGGGAGATCGGCTGCGGAAACTGCGGCGCTCAGGTGCGAGTGCGCAAGTCGAGCTGGGAACAAACCAGCATCCAATGGACGACCTCGGCACAGGAGGCCTGCCGCGAACGACAGGCGGCGTCACCGGGCCCCGGCCCTAACGGCGCCTTCTTCCGCGGCTGCGAGGCCCTTCGCGCCGCGATCGCGGACGCCGCCGTGTGCGGGGAATTGCCCGTTCACGATTCTTCCGACTCCCCTGGAGGTCCGCTCTGATGCTCGACAAATACGGACCGTGGGCGGTCATCACCGGCGGCTCGGAAGGAGTGGGCGCCGAGTTCGCCTTCCAACTCGCCGAAGCCGGCGTCAACCTGATGCTGGTCGCCAGGAAACCCGGTCCGCTCGAAGAAACCGCGGTCAAGGCGCGGGCCCTCGGCGTCGAGGTACGCACACTCGCACTGGACCTGCTGGCGTCCGGGGCCGCCGCGGAGATCATCGCTGCGGTGTCCGATGTGGACGTCGGCTTGCTCGTCCACAACGCCGGCGCGAACAGCCACGGACATGAGTTCCTCGACGGCGACCTGGCCGGATTTCAGGGCGTCATCGACCTCAACATCACGGTGCCGCTGGCGCTGGCCCACCACTTCGGCGCGCGGATGAAGGAACGACGGCGCGGCGGCATCCTTCTGGTCGGCTCGATGGCAGGCTACCTGGGCGCGACCCGGCAGAGCGTGTACGGCGGGGTGAAGGCGTTCGGCCGGATCTTCGCCGAAGGGCTGTGGCTGGAACTGCGCGACCACGGCGTCGACGTTCTCGAACTCGTCCTGGGCGTGACCCGCACGCCGTCGATGGAGCGAGCCGGACTGAACTTCGACCTCCCCGGCCTGCAGGTCGCCGAGCCCGCCGAGGTGGCTCGCGAAGGGCTTCAGCACCTGGCCGACGGTCCGGTGTGGATCGCCGGGGGTAACGCCGGCGCCGTGCGGCATCGCAGTGGCACGGACCGCGCCGGGCTGGCCTTGGGCGCGCACGAGGCGATGATGCGGCTGCTACCGAAGGCTTGAGTCTCGTGAGTGGTAAAGCTGGTTCTTGCGGTCTGGCGGGGAGGTCGCGTTGCGAAAGCCACTTTCGCAACGTTGAAGGTTGCGAAAGTGGCTTTCGCAACGCGATCAGCAGGGCGCGTGCTTGGTGACCGTCGGCAGGGCTGGTCAGCCCGGACACAGGCCGCGTGTCGCGAAAGCCACTTTCGCGACGTCTGATGTCCCGAAAGTGGCTTTCGCGACACGATCACCGGGTAGCGCCCAGGGCACAGGGCAGGCGTCTAAGGCGTGACTCGCGTGATCCGTCCTTGATTACGCACGACCGCCCATCCCACCCGAACACGACACCTCTGCCCTCGCCTCAACAGAACGCGCTCTACCACTCACGACTCCACTGTGAAGCCGGCCGCCTCACGTGATTGAACGGACGACACGCGAGTCGTCCCACCAGACACACGTGTCGTCCATCCCGTCACGCGTGTCGTCCCGCTGAACACACGACACCGCCACCCTCGCACCGCGTTCCTTTGAACGCTGTGATCGTGAGCTTCAGTGGCCAGGTGAGCGTCGGCGCCAAAGGCCCGGCGCCCGACCCGGTCACGAAGGCGAAGCGAACGCGGCCAACGGTTCGGACCCCGACCAGTCATGTCCCCAGTACGAATCGGCCGTGATTTCCTCAGCCGTGTAATGGGTCTCGTCCACGAGCATGCCTTCGGTGCCGTACTCCAGATCCCAGCCACCGGGGGCCCGCACATAGAAAGACACCATCTTGTCGTTCGTGTGCCTGCCCAGCGTCGAGGACACCGAGAAGCCGCGTTTGTTCACCTCGTCCAGCGCCCGCCCGACCGCGTCGAGGGTGTCGACCTCCACCATCAGGTGCACCAGGCCCGGCGGTTCGCCGTGCGGCGCCGGGCAGACGGCCAGGCTGTGGTGGCGCCGGTTCACGCCGAGGAACCGCACGCGGCGCGGTCGCTGCCCGTTGGGTTTCTTGTCCCCGATGCGGACAGCGCCGCGGGGCAGGAAGCCGAGCACTTCGGTGTAGAAAGTGACCGTCTCGTCCATCGCCGTGGTCGGCAGCACGACATGTCCCATGCCCTGCTCCCCCGTCACGAAGGTCTGCCCCCAGCCGGTGTGCACCACGTCGTGGTCGAGCACCGGGCCGAAGAAGACCTCGACGGGCGTGCCTGCCGGGTCGTCGAACAGGATCGCCGACTCGACGCGGCGTTCGTCGCACTGTGCCTGGGAAAGCTCCTTCACCGCGACACCGGCGGCGGCGACGGCTTCGGCGACGCGGGCGAGCGCGAACTGGTCACGGACTTCCCAGCCGACGGCCAGCACCCGGTCGCTGTCACCGGGAAGCACGATCAGGCGGGCTTCGCGTTCGTCCATGCGCAGGTAGAGCCCGTCCTCGACCGGGCCGGTGGTCTCCCCGAAGCCGAGGGCGCCGACGGTGAGTTCCCGCCAGCGTGCGACGTCGCGGGCCTGCACCCGGAGATAGCCGAGTCCGCGGATGTCGTTCGTCATCGAGTTTCCTCCTAGATCATCGAGAGCATCGGACCGGGCGGCGGGGTGATGCCGATGCCGGTCAGCGCGGCCACGTGGAACACCGCGCCTGGCACGTGGATCGCGTGCGCGAGGCCCATGTGACCGTCGCGCCAGAAACGCTGGATCGGGTTGTCCATCCGCAGGCCGTTGCCGCCCGAACGCGCGACGATCTCGTCCATCGCCTGCACCGCGCGCCACGCGGCGGCGACCTGGGTGCGCCGGGAGGCGGCGCGTTCCTCGAACGTCACTTCCCCGGCAGCGGCGGCTTTGTCGTAGAACCGGCTCGCGTTGTCCAGCAGCGCCGTCCGCGAGGCCTTGATCTCCTCGGCCGCCGCGCTGATCGCGTACAGCACATACGGATCGTCCTTCACCTGCGTGCCGGTGATCTGGACACGGGTCTTCTGATAGGCCAGGTGGGCGGCGAGCGCGCCCTCCGCGATGCCGATCACCGCGCTGGTGATGCCGAGCGGGAACATCGTGGTGAACGGGACGTGGTAGGTGGGATTGACCAGCCCGGCGTTCCGGGGCGCCGAGCCGTCGAGCATCGAAGAGAACGGCACCACCCGGTAGTCCGGCACGAACGCGTTCTCGACGACGATGTCCTTCGACCCGGTTCCCCGCAGCCCGACGACGTCCCAGGAGTCCTCGACGATCGTGTAGTCCGCTCGCGGCAGGATCACGTGGTAACTCCGCCGGGGAGTCAGCGGGGCGCCGTCCGCGTCGCCGAGGAAGCCGCCGAGGAAGATCCAGTCACAGTGATCGGTCCCGGAGGAGAACTGCCACCGCCCGGAGAAGAGGTAGCCACCGTCGACCGGGCGGAGAACACCCATCGGCGCGTACGGCGAGGCGATCCAGGTCTCCTGGTCCTCGCCCCAGATCTCTTGCTGTACGCGGGAATCGCACATCGCCATCTCCCACGGGTGGACCCCGACGATGCCCGCCACCCAGCCGGTGGCACCGTCGAGGGACGCGATCCGCATGACCGTCTCGGCGAACTCCCGCGGATGTGCCTCGGCGCCGCCGTACTTCGACGGCTGCAACATCCGGATCACCCCGGTGTCGCGCAGGATCGCGGCCGCGGCGTCGTCCAGCCTGCCGAGCTTTTCGTTGGACTCGCCCAGCGAAGCGATCTCCTCGGCGCGCGCCTCGATGGCGGCCAGTGCCGGGTTCGTCATGACTTGCCTCCTGACTGCATGGCGTCACGGTGTCACCGGGTCCGGGATCGGGTCCGGCCCTCTCCCGTTCACCGGGATCACCGTCAGCCGTCGAAAGTGACCTGGACGGTGGGTGAGGTCGGGCGTGCCTGGCAGGACAGCACCATCCCGTCGGCGAGGTCGGCATCGTCGAGCACTTCGTTGTGCGCGAAGGAAACGGTCCCTCCCCGGACGAAACACGCGCAGGCGCCGCAGGAACCCTCCCGGCAGGAGTACGGCACGTCGAGCCCGCCCGCGATGGCCGCTTCGAGCAGGGTCGCCCCGGAAGGCCACTCGACCGTCGTGGTCACGCCGTCGAGCAGGACCTCGAGTTCGGTCCTGTCGCCGGTTCCTGCTTCGAAGACGGCGAACGGGTCACGAGTGAGCGACGTGAACCGCTCCAGGTTGATCCGCTCGTCCGGGAACCCCGCTGACCGAAGGGTTTCGACGGCGAGGTCCATCAGCGCGGCGGGACCGCAGACGAACGCGTCGCGTGCGGTGTACCTCTCGACGAGGGCAAGAAGACCGCCGCGCGTCGGGAGTCCCTGGACAGATTCGAGCCAGTGCACCACGGTGAAGCGGTCCGGGAACTCGGCGGCGAGCGCGACGAGCTCGTCGCGGAAGATGACCGACTGTTCGTCCCGGTTCGCGTACACCAGCGTCACGTTCCCGGTGCCGGCGTGCAAAACGGTCTTGAGGATCGACAGCACCGGCGTGATCCCGCTGCCGCCGGCGAGCAGCAGGAGATCGCGGTCCAGCCCCGCCGGGACGAACGTGCCCGCCGGCCGCAGCACCTCGAACTCCGCACCCTCGACGGCGTTGTCGCAGATCCAGTTCGACGCGTGGCCGCCACGGGTCCGTTTGACGGTCACCTTGAGCTCGTCGTCCCGCACCGGCGACGAGCTGAGCGAGTAGCACCGAGCCGCCCCGCCCGGCAGCTTGATGGTGAGGAACTGCCCCGGCCGGTAGTCCATCGCCTCGCAATCGAGGGGCCGGAGAACGAGCGAACACGCGTCGGCGGTCTCGCGCACCACCTCCAGCACCCGAACCCGCGGCATGGCTCAGCCCGCCGCGGCGTGCCGCGCCGCCACGTACCCGAAGACGATCGACGGCCCGATCGTCGCCCCCGGACCGGCGTACTCGTTCGCCATCACCGAGGCGGTCGCGTTGCCGGTCGCGTAGAGCCCGGCGATCGCGGTCCCGTCTTCGCGGAGCACGCGGCTGTGCTCGTCGCAGACCAGCCCGCCCTTGGTGCCCAGGTCACCGAGCTGGATGCGCACGGCGTAGAACGGCGCCTTGTCGATCACGTCGAGGTTGGGGTTCTTCAACGTCGGATCCCCGTAGTACCGGTCGTGCGCGCTTTCGCCGCGGTGGAAGTCTTCGTCGGCACCCGCGCGGGCGAAACCGTTGAAGCGGTCGACAGTGGCGACGAGACGGTCCTCGGCGATCCCGATCTCGCGGGCCAGCGCCGCCACCGTCTCCGCCCGGTGCACCAGGCCCGACTTGTAGAACGCTTCGGGGAACGGCATTCCGGGCAGGATCTGCGCGAACGGGTACCGTGCGCGCGCCTTGGCGTCCATGACGCACCAGGTCTCGAAGTGCTTGCCCTCGATCTGGTCGTGCACGAAGTTGACGTACGGCGAGGCTTCGTTCGTGAAGCGCCTGCCGTCCTGGGACACGATGATCTGGCCGGGGATCGCGCGTTCGGACACCAGCGGGATGGTCGCGCCACTCGGATGTTCGACCGACGGCATCCACCAGGCGTCGTCCATGAAACCGAGGGACGCGCCGAGAGCCGCGCCTGCCTTGATGCCGTCCCCGGTGTTCTCCTTGGCGCCGAGGCTGTGATCGGCGGAGGCGCCGTCGGGCAGGTACTGCTCGCGCATCACCGGGTTGTGATCGAACCCGCCGCAGGCGAGCAGGACACCACGCCTGGCACGGATGTACTCCGTGCGCCCTTCGCGAGTGATCGCGATGCCGTCGACACGGCCTTCCTCGACGACGAGCTCGGTCATCGGGGCCTTGAGCCAAAGCGGGACTCCGGCGTCCTTGAGCGCCATCCGCAGCCGGGCGACCAAGGCCCGCCCGCCGGTGGCCATATGCCTGCGCCGCACCAGGTTGGAGGTCACCCGCCAGGCCGCGACCAGCGACGCGCGACGCCCCTGCCAGGTCCGCTTGACCATCGCCAGGTCGTGATAGTCCTTGGCGGTGATCCAGAGCCCGAGCGGGCCCTTCATGCTGTTCGGACGTTGAAAAGCCTCGTCGGCCTTGAGTTTGCGGGTGTCGAACGGCTTCGGTTCGACAGACCGTCCGAGCGGCCTGCCGCCTTCGTACTCGGGGTGGTAGTCGGCATAACCTTTGGTCCAGACGAGCTTCCACCATTTGCTCCGGCCGAGCAGTTCCATCGCCGCGGGGCCGTGGTCGACATAGGCGTCGAGCCGCGCCGCGGGCACCTTCCCTTCGGTGAGCACGTCGAGATACCGGCGGATCGACTGCCGTGAGTCGTCGTGCCCACGCTCGCGCAGGGTCGGATTGTTCGGGATCCAGATGCCGCCCCCGGAGATGCCGGTGCTGCCGCCGTACCGCGAGGCCTTTTCCACGACGACGGAGCTGAGCCCGGCGTCGTGCGCGGTCAGGGCGGCGGTCATCCCGCCGCCTCCGGATCCGACGATGACGAAGTCGTAGGTGTGCTCCCAAACCCGGCTCATCCGGTCAGTCCTTCCTGGTCAGAAACGCGAGAACGGTGCTCTCCCAGGCGGACTTCTGCTCGATCATCGCCCAGTGACCGCAGTCGGGGAAGACATGGAGTTCGGCGCCGGGGATGGTGCGCATCGGGACCAGCGCCATGTCGAGCGGGCTCACCCGGTCGTCCCGACCCCACGTGATCAGCGTCCTGGCCCGGATCTTGTGCAGCATCGCCCAGTACGGCGGCTGATCGGACCGGTCGGCGGCCGCCGCCATCGCCTCCAGCACTCCCCGCCCGTACATCTTCTTCGCGGCGGCGAGCGTGCCCGGCTCGGTGGCGTGTGCCCAGCGCTCCTCGACGAGTTCGTCGGTGATCAGCGACTGGTCGTACACCATGGACCGCAGCCACTGCACCAGCCGTTCCCGCGTCGGGTTCTCGGTGAACTCGACGAGCAGGTTGATCCCTTCGGCGGGGCCGGGGCTGAACAGCGCGCGTCCCATCCCGCCGATGGTCACCAGCCGGCGCACCCGGTCCGGCTCCGCGATCGCCGTCCGGGTCGCCACGATGCCGCCCATCGAGTTGCCGATGACGTCGACCTCGGACAGGTCGAGGCCGTCCAGGAAACGCCCGACAGCGCCGGACGCGGCGGACATCGGCGGCTCCCCGGTCGGGTCACTGACCCCGAATCCGGGGAATTCCAGTACCAGGCAACGAAAGCGCGCCGCCAGGGCCGGCAGGTTGCCGCGGAAGTTGCGCCAGCCGGTCACCCCTGGGCCGGACCCGTGCAGCAACAGCAGCGGCGGACCGTCCCCGGCTTCGTGGTATCTCAGCACCCCCTGTTCGGTCGAAAGCTCCCGCAGCGTGCTCTCGTAGCTCGGCTCACTCACCGGGTCACCGTAGGAATCCTTGCGCGGCAACGGTGCCGCGATCCCGATGACCGGGAGCGAGCCACTGAGCGGGACGACGGCGGCACGGACGCGGCGAGCCGCCCTACCTTCGGCGCATGAGCCGCACAATCCGCACGAGTGAGCCCACCCCGGCCGAGATGCGCCGCGCGATGGGTGGTTTCGCGACCGGTGTCACGGTCGTGACCGGCCTGCACGAAGCCGAGCCTGTCGGGTTCGCGTGCCAGTCCTTCGCGTCGGTTTCGCTCGAACCGCCGCTGGTCCTGTTCTGCGCCGACCATCGCGGCCGGGCCTGGCCGAAGATCCGCGACTCGGGCCGGTTCACCGTGCACGTGCTCGCCGAGGACCAGAGCGAACTGTGCGCTCGCTTCGGTTCCCGGAACGGGCGGAAGTACGACGGTCTGGAGTGGACGGTCTCGCAGTGGGACACGCCGGCCCTGTACGGAGCGCTGCTCCGGGTGCACGCGGAGGTCGACGCCGTGCACGAGGCGGGTGACCACGACGTCGTGATCGGCCGGGTGCTGGAACTGGAGACGCTCGACGGCGACCGGCCGATGCTCTTCTTCCGCGGCGGCTTCGGGGTGCACAGCGCACACGAACGGGTCGCCCCGGCCCGGTGGGGCTGGGGCGACCATTGGGGCTGAGCCGCCTCAGCACGCGGTCCGGACGGCACCGCCACGACGTCAGGACCGGCCGGGGAACAGCAGCGCCGAGACCCTGTGCGTGGCGTGCGCGACCAGTGGGGCGAGCCGCTCCAACGGCGCCTTCAGATCGCCCACCAGGGAGATCGCGCCGACCGGCCCTTCCGGACCGTGCACGGCGGCGGCGACACAGGCGATGTCGGGAAAGCATTCGCCCCGCTCGTAGGCGACCCCGCCCCGGTCCCGGATCCGGTTCAGTTCCTGGTGCAGCGCACCGAGATCCGCGATGCTGCACGGGGTCCGGGTGGCGGGCCGGGCGCCGACGAGATCGTCCACGTCCTCCGCGGGAAGCGCGGCGAGCATCGCCTTGCCCAGCGCCGTCGAGGACGCCGGGGCGTGGCCGCCGACCCGTGACGGCACGGTCGTCGCCCGCCGTCCGCCGAGCTTGTCCAGGTACTGCACCCGGCCTTCGTCCAGGACGGCGAGGTGCACGGTCATCCCGGTCCGCACCATCAGCCCGTGCACCAGCGGCGCGGCCGAGGCCCGCAGCTCACCGTGCGCGTACTCGTCCCCGCCGAGGTGCAGTGCCCGGCGGCCGAGCGAGTAGCCGAGGCTGGAATGGTCGAGCCAGTTCAGGTTGACCAGCTGGTCGAGGATCCGGTGCGCGGTCGACCTCGGCAGCCGCGTCGCACGGGCGACGTCCTCCAGCGTGAGCCGCGCGAAGCGGCCGGGGAAGGCGTCGAGGATGAGCGTCATCCGCTCGACCATCGACGGCGGGAGCGGGTCGCGGTGGTCCGATCCGGGCGCTTCGACGGTGGTGACGCTCATCGCGAACCTCCTAAAACTGAAATGAATTCTAGATGGAGATTAGCAGTCGCCCGACCTCGAACGGAAGACCGGAACTGAAATTCATTCTTCCGCTGAGCGAGACCGTCTCCCCGCGCCCCGGTCCCGCGCGGTTCACTGCGCTCCCATGAAGATCGGCATCGTCAGCCCGGTGGTCACCGCAGTTCCGGGAGCCGCCTCCGCGTGGGAACGGGACGCGGGCATCGAGGACCTGGCGCGGATCGCCGAGGCCGCCGACGAACTCGGCTTCCACCACCTCACCTGCAGCGAACACGTGGCCGTCCCGGCCGACGTCGCGGCGGTGCGCGGCGCGACCTACTGGGATCCGCTGGCCACCTTCGGGTACCTCGCCGCGCGCACCCGCCGGATCCGGTTCGCGACCCAGGTCCTCGTCCTCGGCTACCACCACCCGCTCGCGATCGCCAAGCGCTACGGCACGCTCGACGTCGTGAGCGGCGGCCGTCTCGTGCTCGGACTCGGCGTCGGCAGCCTCGAAGAGGAGTTCGGCCTTCTGGGCGCACCGTTCGCCGCCCGCGGCGAACGGGCCGACGACGCGATCGCCGCCCTTCGCGCCGGCTTGTCCGAACGCCTGCCCGAACATCACGGCACGCACTACGACTACGCCGGTTTCGTGGTGGAGCCGCACGCGGTGCAGCCACGGGTGCCGCTGTGGGTCGGCGGCCGGACTCTTCGTTCGCTGCGCCGGGCCATCACCTTCGGCGACGGCTGGGTCCCGTTCGGGCTGAGTCTCGACGAGGCGGCGCGGTTCCTCGCCACCGTCGAACGTCCGCCGGGGTTCGACGTCGTGCTCGGCACCGGCCGCCCGGTCGACCCGCTCGGCGATCCCGGCGGCACCGCGCGGCGGCTCGATCGGGCCGCCGCGGCGGGCGCGACGATCGTCAGCACGAGCGTCGCGGCCCGCGACGCCGAGCACTACCGTGAGCAGCTGGCCGGATTGGCGGACCGATGACCGAGGAACGACTGGCAGCGCTCGAAACGCGGCTGCGCAGGCTTGAGGACGAAGCCGAAATCCGCCGTCTGATCGCCTCCTACGGGCCACTCGTGGACAGCGGCGCCGCCGACGAAGTGGCCGCGCTCTGGACATCGGACGGGTGTTACGACGTCGACGAGATCTTCCTGGACGGCCAGGCGGCGATCTCCGCCATGGTGCGCTCGGCCGGTCATCAACGGTGGATCCAGGGCGGCTGCGCGCATTTCGTGGGCCCGCCCCACGTGACGCTGAAGGGGGACGACGCCGTCGCCGTCTGCCATTCGCTGATGATCGTGCACGAGGACGGGCGATTCGTCGTGCGCCGGGCCACCGCCAACCACTGGCGCCTGCGTCGCGAGGAAAGCGGCTGGGCGGTCACGGTCCGCACCAACCGCGTCCTCGACGGACGCCCGGAATCCCCGGCGCTTCTCCGCCGGGCCGGGGATTAGCCGTTCGGGGTGTGCTGCAGGAAGGCAGGCCATTCCCCGCCGCCGTCGACGTTCAGCACCGCGCCGGTCACATGGCTCGCCAAGGGTGAGGCGAGGAAGAGGCAGACCTGGCCGATTTCGGCCGGAGTCGCGAACCGTCCTCTCGGGATGGTCCGCGCGACCGACTCGCGCTGCGCGGGGTCGCCGTAGTGATCGGTGGAACCGGGTGTCTCCACCAGCCCGCAGCTGACCGCGTTCACCCGGACCTCGGGAGCCCACTCAACTCCCAGGCTGCCGGTCAGGCTCTCCAACGCCGCCTTCGCCGCGCCGTACACGGCGGTCCCCGGACTCGGCCGCCGCGCCGAGATCGAGGTGATGTTGACGACGGATGAGCCCGCCGTCGCCCGCAGAAGCGGGTGTGCCGCGTGGAGCACGTGAGCCGCCGCCATGAAGTTGAGGTCGCTGATCTTCTGGTGGAACCGCGGGGACGCGTCGGCGAACTGCGCGAAAGGCGCGCCTCCGGCGTTGTTGACCACGACGTCGACGCGTCCGTGCCGTTCGCCGACCACCCCGAGCCACCGCTGGACCTCTTCGGCCTCGCGGACGTCCACCCGCTCGAACCGGGGACGGCGGCCGTCGGCCTCACGAAGCCCGTCGGGCACCGTGCGGCCGCAGATCTCGACCTCCGCGCCCGCCTCGAGGAAGGTCGCCACGATGCCGTCCCCGACACCGCGCGCTCCCCCGGTGACCAGGACGACCCGGCCGGTCATGTCGAAACTGACAGGCATTTCGCTCTCCTCTCGACGACGAGGCGAGCTTACCAAGCAAACGCTAGGTTGCTGACGGCGCGGTGACCGCGATCACCGCGACCCCCTGCCGCTGACGTGAACGTCGTCTGATCACGCGAGTTCCGCCTCCGATCACGCGAGATCGCCACTCACGACCACCTGGCCCGGACGGCACCTCGCCGTGGCTTTACAAAGACGCCTTTACTCTTCGGTCCGTGCCCGGCGAAAGGACTGCGACGACGGCCGCGCGGCTGTTCGCCGTGCTGGCCGCGCTCACCATCGTCGCCCTGGTCCAGGGCGCGCTGTGCAGTGACGGCGCCGCGGCGGCCGGATCGCCTTGCGCTCCCCTGTTCGCCACGGAAACCACCCGTGACGCGGCCGTCGAATGCGAACCGGCGACGCCGCAGGCAAGCCCCGCCGGCGGGCATGCCGCCTGGCTCGTCCCGGCCGAGCCTCCGCACAACCACCTCGACGACGCCATCGGGATCGGCGTGGCGCTGGCCGCGCTCTTCCTGCTCGTCCGCCGCCGTCGTCCCGACACCGCAGGCCTGCCATCCGGCCTGCCGTTGTCCTCGCTGTCCAGGCGATTGGCGACCACACCGCCGCTCGTCCAGCTCTGCGTTTCCCGCACCTGATCGGCACTCCCGGTCGTGACCGGTCCGCCCCGCGGCGGACCGGCAGGCCATGCCGTCTTCAGTTGCCCGATCCCGAGCCAAGGACTCAGCAGAATGACCAAGAACAGCAAGGTTTCCCTGACGGTCGTCGCCGTCGTCGTCGCGGTGGTGGCCGCGTTGCTCGTCTTCACCAAGCCGGGTGAGGACACCCCGGCCGCCCAGGCGGACGCGCCCCCGGTGGTGCCCGCGTCGGTCCTGGTCCGGCCGGACAGTCATCGGCTGTCCGATCCGGCCGGCGCCAAGGTGACCGTCGTGGAGTTCCTCGACCTGGAGTGCGAAGCGTGCGGCGCCGCGTTTCCCGGCGTCGAGCGCCTGCGCGCGGAGTACGGGGACCGCGTCACCTTCGTGATGCGCTACTTCCCCATCCCCAGCCATCAGAACGCCGAACTCGCCGCGCGGGCCGTGGAGGCCGCCGGCAAGCAGGGCAAGCTCGAACCGATGTACCGCCTGATGTTCGAGAAGCAGCCGGAATGGGGTGACCAGCAGGTCTCCCACCGCGACACCTTCGTCGGCTTCGCCCGCCGGCTCGGGCTCGACACGGCCGCCTTCGAGATCGCACTGGACGACCCGGTCACGCTGGGCCGCGTCCTGGCCGACCGCACCGACGGAGCGAACGTCGGCGTCGAGGGGACGCCGACGTTCTTCGTCAACGGCGTCAAGTTCTCGGGATCACCGTCCTATCAGGCGCTCAAGGCCACCATCGACCGGGAGCTGGCGAAATGACGGAGGAGCGCGCGCCGTTCGCGATCCGCGTGACGCCGTGGGTGCTGCTGATCGGCGGCGCGATCGGCCTGGTGGCCGCGCTGGTGCTCACCGTCGAGAAGATCAAGCTGCTCAAGGACTTCTCCTACATTCCCACGTGCAGTGTCAATCCGGTCCTCAGCTGCGGGTCGATCATGAAGACGCCGCAGGCGGAGCTGTTCGGCTTCCCTAATCCGCTGCTGGGGATCGCTGGGTTCACCGTCGTCCTGACGACCGGGGTCGCGGTGCTGAGTGGCGCGCGGCTCCCCCGCTGGTACTGGCTGGGCCTGCAAGCGGGCTCGGCGCTCGGCGTGGTCTTCGTGCATTGGCTGATGCTCCAGAGCCTGTACGTCATCGGCGCGCTCTGCCCGTACTGCATGGTCGTCTGGGCGGTCACCATCGCCGTCTTCTGGTACACGACCCTGCACAACCTCCACAAAGGACGGACGGTGCTCCGCTACCACAGCGTGGTGCTCGTGGTCTGGTACGCCGTCATCGCCGCCGCGGTCCTGCAGGCCTTCTGGAGCTACTGGAAGACGCTCGTCTGAAGGCGGCTCCGGTCGAGGGCACGTAACCCGGCCGCGCACACGACACCGATCACCGTCAGGGCGAGCCAAGGGATTTCCGGCAGGCCCGCCCGGCGCGCGAGGTCGAACACGGTGCCGGTGAAGAGATTCCCGAGGAGGATGCCCACCCCGACGATCGTGTTGTAGAAGCCGTAGTGCGTGGCGACCAGGCGGTCACCGGACAGCCGGACGACGGTGTCCATTTCGAACGGGAAGACGATCACCGTGCCGACGGCCAGCAACACGGCCGAGACGAGCAGCCCGGCGCCTGCCACGACCGGTCCGGCACGGGCGACCGTCAGCGGCGCGACGAACGCCACCGCCATGAACACCATCCCCACCGCCAGACAGGTGCCGGGCGACCACCGGTCCTTGGCCCAGGCGGTGATCTTGAGCTGCCCGGCGATCGCGAGGCCGCCCGAGATCACGAACAGCCCGGCGATGAGCACGGTGGCCGACGTCTCCGAGCCGGTGATCCGGCGGGCCTCCATCGGCAGGGCGAGGTAGGTCTGGAAGGACAGCACGTACGAGCCGATCATGACCAGCGCGAAGAGCAGGAAGGGACGATTCGCCGTCACGACCCGCCAGTCCGCCCGGATCGACGAACGTTCCTTTCCGTTTTCGTGCGCGGGCAGCGCACGCACCTGGACCACGGTCAGGACACCGAAGACCGCAGCCGCCACCAGGCAGGTCAGCCGGAAGTCGACGGCCGTCAGCGCCAGCCCGACCACCGGACCGACGAGGATCCCGCCCTGGTAGAACACGTTGAACACGGAGAACGCCTCCAACCGCCGCTCCCCCGCGTCCGCCGCCAGATAGGCGCGGACAGCCGGGTTGAACAGGGCCCCGGCGAATCCGGTGGCCGCGGAGGCGACGATCAGTGACGGCAGCGAGGACGTCACGCTCAACAACGCGAAGCCCGCCGTCCGCAGCACGCATCCGGCGACGATGAGCGGCTTGTAGCCGAACCGGTCGGCGAGCGTGCCGCCGACCAGGAACATGCCCTGCTGCGAGAAGTTGCGGATGCCCAGCACCAGGCCGACGGCCCAGCCCGCCAGCCCCAGCGGGCCGGAAAGGTAACCGGCGAGGTACGGCATCAGCATGTAGAAGCCGACGTTGATGGTGAACTGGTTGACCATCAGCACTTTGCTCGGCCGGTCGAAGGACCGGAACCGCTCGAAGAACCCCGTCACAGCGCGGGGTCCACGACGGTGCGGCAGCGGGTCCAGCGTTCCACCACGCGTTCGCCGGGATGCCCGATGACGTCCGGTTCCCGTGGCGGGACGACGTCGAGCAGACCGTGTCCCGCGCAGTATTCGTCGTTGTAGACGGTGTCGAAGTAGCGCTGCGGGCCGTCCGGGAAGATCGCCGCGATCCGCACGTCCGGATCGTGCGTCCGGGCCAGCCAGGCCGCGACGAGGGCGACCGCGCCGACACTCCAGCCGCCGGTCGCGTACTGGGCGGCGGCGAGACGGCGGCAGGTCCACACGGCCTCGGCCGGGGCGACCCAGTGGACCTCCTCGAAGGCGTCGTAGTCGACGTTGCGGGGATGGATGCTCGAACCGAGCCCGCGCATCAGCCGCGAGGTGGCGGGTTGCCCGAAGATCGTCGACCCGACGGTGTCCACCCCGATCAGGCGCAGATGCGGGAAGTACCGCCGCAGCGCGCGGAAGGTCCCGGCCGAATGCCCGCCGGTGCCGACCGAGCACACCAGGACGTCGATCCGGCCCAGTTGCGCGGCCAGTTCGTCGGCCAGGCCCGCATACGCCGCCACGTTGTCCGGGTTGTGGTACTGGTCGGGGCACCACGCGCCGGGTTTCTCTTCGAGTACCCGCCGGACCCGGTCTCGGCGCGCCTGCTGCCAGCCGCCGTCCGGATGCGGCTCGGTGACGAGGTCGACCCTGGTGCCGTGCGCGGTGAGCATCCGCCGCACGATCGGTTCCATGCCCGGATCGGTGACCAGGGTGACCGGATGGCCGTGCACGATCCCGGCCAGTGCCAGCCCGAGCCCGAGGGTCCCGCTGGTCGACTCGACGATCGTCGCGCCGTCGGCGAGATCGCCGCGCGCCTTGGCCTCGCCCACCATGTGCAACGCGGGACGGTCCTTCATGCCGCCGGGGTTGAAGCCCTCCAGTTTGGCCCAGAAACCCTTGCCGGAACCGGTGAGGCGCTCGTCGATCCACAGCACGGGCGTGTTGCCGACGGCCAGCGCCGGGTTCACGCAGCGCGCGGCGGTACTCAAGAGACGGGACGGCGCGAAATGAGGCAGGACAGCGTTCATCGGGGATTCGTCTTTCTGTGCGGTGCGGACATGACCGGGACGACGCGGGATCGGTCACGTCCGCGAGACGCACAGCTCGGCGAGTATCCGCGGACCGCTTCGCGCGAAGGCGAGCGAACGCGGGCTTTCCTCGGTGACAGCCGAAAAGACCCGGCCTGGCATGAGCGGCGGCAAGGAGTCCGGCGTGGACGGCGAGTGGTCGCTCCGCACCACGACCGCGGAGAGCGGACGGGAGTGCAGATGTCCTTCGTTCGGCGGGCACGACGAGTCAGGGGAAGCCGCCGCGACGACGGCTGACCTGTCGCGACCGTCGAGGCAGTCGTAGGCCTGCGTTCCCGCCACGACCACCAGCAGCAAAGCCAGCAGGAGGCGACGAAGAGTAGCCGGAGAGACACTCACGGTTCCCACCGTAGCAAAGATCGACTCGATCTCCCATGGCCGCTAGTACTAACTGACTTAGTAGGACTTCACCGCGCGCTCACAACCGTCCCCGTACTACTAAGCGCGATAGTTGAACCTGTGCGACAGGAGATTCGGCACCCGTGACCCCACACCGGCGCTCGCTGCGGCACCCCCTCGCCGCCACCGCCGCCCTCATGGTCCTCGGCCTCGGCACGCTCCCCGCGAGCGCGCAACCGGCCCCACCGGACGGCCAGGATCCGATGCGGCGCTACCAGGAACTCGGCGCTCAGGCGGCGAAGGCCGACGAGGATCTGCAGGAATCACAAGACCGGCTGAAGACCCGCGAGACCGAACGCGACCAGGCCACGGCCGCCCTCGGCCGCGCCGACGGCGACCTCACGCAGGCGCGGTCGGCGATCGATCGCTTCCGGCCGCAGGTCGAGGCGATCGCACGGTCCGCGATGAGCGGCGAGCGGCTCGGCAACGCCGTCCTGCTGCTCGACAGCGGAAGCAGGCAGGAGTTCCTCGACCGTTCCTCGGCGTTAGAGGTACTGGCCGGAGAGAAGGCGAAGGCACTGAACGGCCTGCGTGAAGCGCTCGGGAAGGCGCAGACCGCCCGTGCCACCGCCGCGAACGCGCGGGAAACGGCCCAGCTCGCCGCCAACGACGCCACTTTGGCGCTGGACCAGGTCCGCACGCGCAAGAAAGACCTCGACACCCAGATCGCCAAGGTCCGCGAGGCACTCGGCGACCTTCCCTCGGCTGACAAGGCGAAACTCGGCAAGGTCCAGGACAAGGGCTCCTACCTCGGCCCGCCCGGTGCCGCGAACGACGCGCTTCAGGCGGCGCTGTCCAAACGGGGCTCGCAATACCAATGGGGCGCCACCGGGCCGAGCGAATTCGACTGCTCCGGACTGACCTCGTGGGCGTACAAACAGGCGGGCATCTCGCTTCCCCGGACCAGCCGCCAGCAGTACACCGTCGGCAAGCCCGTCCCGCTCGACCGGCTCGTCCCCGGCGACCTCGTGTTCTACGACGACGGCACCGGAAACCCCGGCGCGATCCACCACGTCGGCATGTACGTCGGGCCGGGCAAGATGGTCGACGCGCCGACGGAGGGCCAGCTGGTCGACGTCCGGTCGGTCAAGGGCGACGGACATCTGATGGGCGCCCGGCGCATCGTCGGCTGAGCAGTATCCTTCCGGGCGGAGGTGTCATGCAACGGCTGGGCGAGCTCGAAGCGTCGGTGATGGACGTGCTCTGGAATTCGGCGGAACCCCTGCGGGTGCGCCAGGTTCTCGAGGCGATCAACCAGCACCGCGCTCTCGCCTACACCACGGTGATGACGGTGCTGGACAATCTGCACCGCAAGGAATGGGTCGTCCGCGAGATGGAGAATCGCGCGTACCACTATCGTGCCGCGACGACCCGCGAAGAGGCCACCGCGCAAAGCCTGCGCGAACTGCTCGACGCCTCCGACGACCGGGAATCGGTGCTGCTGCATTTCGCGCGCTCGGTCACCGAAGAGGAGTCGGACATCCTGCGGAAGGCGCTGCGACGGAAGCCCGGCAAGCGATGATCCTGGCGGCGGTGCTCCTGTTCGGCGTCGTGCTGATCGGCTGGTTCTCACCCCGCGTGCTCGGCAGGCTCACCGCGGGCGGGATCACCCCCGGCACGGCGCTGGCGTGGTGGCTGCTGACCGCGCTCGGCGTCCTCGGCGGCACCTTGGGCACCGTCCTGCTCCTCGTGCTGCCGGACCACGGTCCCGCCACGGCCATCACGGGGGTCCTCCACGACTGCTGGGCCGCGGTCGGCCACAGTGACGTTCCCGCCCTCGACCCGGTCGCCGGCACGTTCGCGGGCGCCGCCCTCGTGATCGCTGCGGCCCGGCTGGCCGTGGCGTCGGCGCGGCGCCGCAAGCGCAGCACCCGGCTGCACCGGCGTCATCTCGACGTGCTCCGGCTGTCCGGCGCCCGGTCGGGGCCGACGCTGTGGCTGCCCGACGACCGTCCGATCGCCTACAGCCTCGGCGGACGGGACGGCCTGATCGTCGCCAGCGAGGGACTGGCCGCGCGTCTCTCGCGCCACGAACTGAACGCCGTGCTCGCCCACGAACAGGCGCATCTGCGCGGCAGGCATCACCTCTTGACCGCCTCGGCCGACGTCCTGGGCCGCACGCTGCGGTTCGTCCCGCTCATGCGCGAGCTTCCCGGCGCGATCCGGCTGCTGGTCGAACTTGCCGCGGACCGGGCCGCCGCCACCCGGCACGGACCCGAGACCGTGCGCTCGGCCCTGCTGTCCATCCACTCGGCGGACGGGCCACGCCGCGCGCTCGGCATGGCCGGAGGCGACACCGAGATCCGGCTGCGCGTGCTGGCCTCGCACACCGCCGGGCCGTCCCGTTTCCCCGCGTGGGCGAAGGCCGTCGCGGGCGGGACCGTCGCGCTGCTGGCGCCGTCCGCTTTCACCGTCGGACTGCTTTTCGCGAGCGGACTCGTTTCCTGCTGGTGAGCCTTTCGTCATCAAATCGGGCAAACGGGTTCTGCCGCACACAATCAGGTGATGAACGCGGAACAGGCCTTTTCCCGAATGCCACACTCCCGTCGCGGATTGTCGTGGATCCGCCAACACATCGGGGACGGTAAATCGGGCACGCTCCACTCACAAGAGTGATCAGCAGCCGATGTCACCGCCTCGCCTTGCGCCGGAAAGGGGAATTACCGGCGCTACTCAAATGGCGGCATTCGCGCGGGACCGCATTGTCGTAACGTCGATTCCCGATCCACACCCCGCAACGAATTTCCACGATATCTGGAGGTTTTCGTGATACGACGTCCTCTGCGCACACTCACCGTCCTGATCGGCGCCACCGCGGCCGTCACCGCTTTCGCGGCCCCCGCTTCGGCGGCGCCGGCGCTGAACGAAGCGGCGGGTCCGGCGACGTTGGCCGCCGCGCAGCAGAAGCTCGGCACGTCGCTCGGTGCCGCGTTCGCCGGGTCCTGGCTGGACACGACGACCGGCGGACTGGTCGTCGGCACCACCGACGCGAGCCAGTCGGCCAGGATCCGCGCGGCGGGTGCCGTCCCGAAGGTGGTGCGGCACAGTTCGGCCGAGCTGAAGCGGATTCAGTCCACATTGGACGAGAGAACCGCGGCCCTTCCCGGCTCGGTCGCGGGCTGGTACGTCGACGCGCCCTCGAACGAGGTCGTCGTCAGCGTGGTGGGCGGTGACGCCGCGGGCCGGGCGTGGGCGGAATCGGCAGGCGTCCCGGTCCGGGTGGACCAGGTCGCGCACGCGCCGCGACCGTTCTGGAGCGTGGTCGGCGGGCAAGGTCTCTACTTCAACGGCGGTGCCTGCTCGGTCGGGTTCAACGCCCACGACGATGACGACGACTACGTGATCACAGCGGGCCATTGCACCGAACTCGGCGGCACCGTGACCGGCGTCGGCGGCACGATCGGCAAGGTCGCGAAGTCGTCCTTCCCCGGCAACGACTACGGGACCGTCAAGGTGACCCACTCCGACGTCTCGAACCCGCCGCGGGTCGACCGGTACGAGGACGGTACGGACGTGCGGATCGAGGGCTCGGACGTCGTCGGCGTCGGCGGGCGGATCTGCCGGTCCGGGATCACCACCCACTGGCAGTGCGGCCGGGTCGAAGCGCTCGATCAGACGGTCAACTACGGCAACGGGAACGTCGTGCGGGGGCTCACCCAGACCGACGCCTGCGCCGAGCCGGGCGACTCCGGCGGCTCGTTCGTCAGCCGTCCTTCGTCGGGTTCCGGGACGAAGCTGGTGCAGGCGCAGGGCATGACCTCAGGCGGTTCCGGTGACTGCCACTCGGGTGGCACCACCTACTTCCAGCCCGTCAAGGAGGTGCTCAACCGCTACGACCTGACCCTCGAGAAGGACTGATCACCCTGCCGGGAGGGGCGGCCGATCCCTCGGCCGCCCCCTGATCCGCCCGGCGAGTTCGCCAGCCTCCTCGACCAGCGCCTCGATCTCGGCCCACCGGCGGCGGACCCGCTCGTGATCGGTGACCAGCGTGCCGGAGACCATGCCCAGGAAGAGGTTCGCGTCCGTCCCGACCTCCGCGAGCCGCAGGAAGTGGACACGGTCCTCCTCGGTTCCCGCGCCATGCGCCGCCGCCCATTCACGGGCCCGCATCCCGGCGTCGTGGCACGCGTCGACGAGGAGGGCCCTGATCTCCTCCGGCCTGCTCCTCGGGCTCGCGGGCGGTTTCCCCATCAACGGGAAAATGTTCCAGGCCACCGAGAGCAGACAGTCGGCCACGTCGTCCATCGACTCCACGTCCACCGCGCGGAGTGTTCCCGCCCGCGCCCGCTGCCAGGCGTAATGACTCGCCCGAGCGCCAGGATCGACCCGATCGGGTGGCCGGTGTCAGAAGCGGCGCAGCGCGAACGTCCGCGCGGACGGGTCACCCGCGAGCAGCGTGTCGAGGTGGCCGGTCAGCACCACGACACCGGCCGGGGTCTCCGCCGCGGTGGTCGGTTTCCCGTCCGGCCACGGGGTGACGATCCGCCGCTCGCGCGCCGCACGCCAGTGATCGGCGGAGGTCAGCACCCGGACCCCGGTCAGCCCCGGCGTGCCGAGGTCGTTGGTGACCGAGACGAGCGAGCCGTCACGGCGCAGGACGAGCCCGTCCCCGCCGATCAGCGGACGCTCCAGCGCGACGGCGACGGCCTTCCCCGAGTCCATGTCCACCTTGAACAGCCGTCCCGAGCTGTACAGGACGGTGAGCACGAAACCGTCCGGATGCCAGACGACGCCATTGAGCCCGAACCCCTCGCCGGTGAACTCCGGACTGGTGACGCGCGCGGTGATCCGGCCTCGCGGATCGACGCGGTACAGCGCGTCGCCGACGGTGTCGGTGACATAGGCGTTGCCGCGCGGGTCGATCGCGACGTCGTTGGCGGCGTGTTCGCCCGCACCGACGGCCAGGTCGACCAGCGCGATCCGCTTCCCCGTGCGCAGATCGAAGATCCCGAGCCCGGACTGGTGGTTCACCGTCGACGGCGTCGACCGCTCGCCGAGCCCGAGATCGCCGTAGGTGACCAGGATCCGGCCTCGCGCCGCGTCGACGGCGATACCGAACACCGACACCATGCCGGGATCGCTCACCAGGGTCCGGACGGTCCGGTCGCGCTGGACCACCGCGACAGTGCCGAAGCGGACGGAGCCCACCAGAGTGGTCTGTCTGCCCGGATCCCAGGCGACCCCTTCCGGATAGAGGGACGGCGCGGTGACCTCCACCGCCGCTCCCCTGGCCTCCGCGGGCGCCGTCCCGATCCCGGCGACGACGGCGGCCAGCAGGACGGGCAGGACCAGACGTTGACGTAAGCGCATTGCGATTCCTCCCTTTCGCTTGTCGTCAACGAGCCTGCTGCCCGTCCCCCGGCCCAACCAGGTCGTGCGGATCCTGTTACCAGGACTACCCGGAACCTGGACAGGCGATCACGCGAGTTCCGTTCCTGATCACGCGAGTCACGCCTTCACTCACCTCGGGCCTGACCGATGCCACCCTGCGCGTCGACGGTGGCGGGCGGCTCGTCCGGGCCGTCGATCGCGCGCGCGTCGACCACCCGCAGGCCGGCGACGAGACCGGACAGTCCTTGGTGGCCTTGCGGCCGGATCGCGAGGATGCCGCTGACGAAGAACAGCAGGTTCGCGAGCGGCTCGAATCCGCCGTTGACCGCGGACGCCAGGGTGAGCAGGGTGAAGTAGCCGCCGGAACCGGCGAGGAAGCGCACGATCATCCGCCAGGCGGCGGGTTTCCCGCCGTCCGGCCCGGCCGGGCGCAGCAGGACGATCCGTTGCCCGAAGGTGGCGCCGTTGCCCGCGACCGGGATGACGAACAGCAGGAGCAGCGCGGGCAGCAGGGTGGCGATCAGCGCGTTGACCACGGTGTTCGGCTCACCCGCCAGCAGGGTCGTCACGATCCCGACGGTGGTGCCGAGCAAGATGACCGAGACGACGTCGATGGCCATCCCGAGAAGACGGCGGCGCGCGGTGACCGGCCTCGGTGTTCCCGGCGGCGCGGAGGGCTCGTTCCCCGGCAGCAGCGGCAGCAGCGGGGCGAGCCCGAAGCCGACGGCGGCGCCGAGCGTGTTGGTCAGCAGGTCGTCGACGTCGGCGAGCCGGTACGGGCACTCGAACAGGAACCAGACCCCGGTGAGCTGAGTGCACTCGATGAACAGGGAGACCACGAACCCGAGGGCGACGGTGGTCAGGAAGCCTCGCCGGAAGAGATGCCGCACGAACATGCCCAGCGGAACGAACAGGGCGACGTTGAACACCGCCTGCTGGACGGCGGGGTTGCGCAGGACCGCCCGCAGGCCGGCGCCGGTCTGCTCGCGGCGGATGTCGGCGACGAACTGGAACGGGCGGAGCTGCAGATGGCTGCTCGCGTGCTCGGCGCACCACGCCGCCGTCGTCTCCGGGATGGGGAGCAAGGTGTACGTCCACAAGGACATGGCGTAGACCAGGAAACCGAACACCAGCAGGACCCGCCAGAACCCGAGCTCTCCGCGTCGCCGGTAGCTCGCCGCGATGTACGGGACGGCCAGGAGACACGCGAGCACGAAACCCGCGAACACCGCGATGACCGCGGAGATGGTCGGATCAGTCACTCGCGGAAGCTAACAACGCTCGCTCCGGAGCACCTGTCACGCCACCTGGCCGGGTGACTTCGGCCGGGGCGAGGGCCCGCTGATGCGCGAGCGCGGCGATGGCGAAGGTCAAGTGGACGACGACCCAGTTGCGGTCCTCGCGGTGGACCCGCTGCAGAAGGTCGAGTGCGGCGTCGCCCGGAGTGCGGCCCTGACGGCAGGCGTCGATGTACGCCTGGGTCAGGTCGTCGACATTCCTCCGGAACTCCGCGAAGGCGTCGGCGGGTTGGGCGTTGATACAGAAATCCACGGTCACGTCACTCAGCGTTCCATAACGCGACACAAAGTTACGACTTGACGGGTTTGGAATCACTCACGTGAGGTAGTCCCGCAAAATCGCCTGTGCTCTGCGTCACGCCGAAGCGAGTCCGGCGGGCACCCGGTGTTCCCGTTCGGCCGCCTTGGCCCGCCGGGTGACCGGGAAGCGCTGGTCGAGTTCGACCAGCAGCGGGGTCGCCGCCATCAGCGCCAGCAGTGCGAGCCCGGCGTAAGCACCCAAAGTCGCGATGATCGTCATGTCTGCCTCCTCGATCCCCGTACCGCCTGTTCCGGCGGCCTGGAACCAGGATCGCCCGCCGACCGGGGCAGGCGGATCGGTCATCCGGCGGAGACGCCTCGACCGGTCGGCCTTTTCGGCACTGACCGTTCGGCCGACCCAGGGCGGCGGTGCAGCAGATCGAACCGCGACCACATGGCCTCGGCCGCTTCGATGGACTCCCCGGTGCGGACCGGGTCGACGGTCGCGAGCTGCGCGACGATGGCCTGCACCAGGCTCATGCCCGCGGTCAGCGACGGGAAGAAGGTGACGCCCTCGGCAGGCACCATCAGCACCTGCTCGACGGCGCCCGCCAGCGCGGGACTCGCGGCGTCGGTGATCGCGAACGCGCGCGCTCCCCTGGCTTTGGCCTCGTTCGCCGCGAGCACGGTGCTCTCGTACAGGCGCCAGAAGCTGATCGCGATCAGCACGTCTTCGGCGGTGAGTTTCGCCGTGGCGTTGGCGAGTTCGGCATCCCCGGCGGTGATCGCGTGGACGTCGTAACCGGCGAGCCGGGCGTTGTGCGCGAAGGCGATCCCGACGGCCGCGTAACTGCCGTCGGCGATGACGAGCGTGCGGCGCGCGGCGGCGACGGCCTCGGCGACGTTGCGGATCTCCTCCTCGGCGAGCCGCCGGTTGAGCAGAGCGAGGCTGTCGAGGTCGCGGCGCAGTGACGCCGATCCCGGCGAGCCGACGTCCCGGTGCTCCTCGGCCACCTGCGGCGCGCTCAGCGACGACATGTACCGCGCCCGCAACTCCTGTTGCAGCGCGGGCCAGCCGGCGAAACCCAGCGCCTGCGCGGTCCGGGTGACCGTGGCGACGTTGACCCCGGCGAGCTGGGCGAGTTCGGCCGTCGAGCCGAACGACGCCCGGCGCGGTTGCGAGACCAGCACTTCGAGTACCGCGGCCGACTTCGGCCGCAGGCCGCGTTCCGGCGTCCGATCCCGAAGCCACGCCTCGAAACCGTCGTCGATTCCCGTCTCTGTCACGCACGCCCTCCCTCGACCGCGCCACGGTAACGCATCGTGCCCGTCGGACCACTTGCAACAACCATTGCAGTTTCGACGAAACGCAGTATACGTTGTCCGCACTCCTCGTCGCCCGAACCACGGAAGGCGTTCCCCATGACGCTTCTGGCACGACTGGACCGGCTCCCGCTGAGCCGTCCCCATTACAAACTCCTGTTCATCGGCGGGCTCGGTTACACCTTCGACGGCATGGACTCCGCCGTGGTCGCCTTCCTCCTGCCGAGCGCGAAAGCGGCCTGGGGCCTCGACAACGGGCATCTGGGGCTGATCGGTTCGGCGACGCCGTTCGGCTTCCTCTTCGGCGCGATCGCCGCCGGCCTGCTGGGCGACCGCATCGGTCGCAAGAAGGTCATGATGTACGCGCTGGCCTTCTACGCGGTCTTCTCGGTGCTCGCCGCCTTCTCCCCCAACTACGAGATCTTCCTGGGCGCCCGCGTGCTGGCCGGAGCGGGCGCGGGCGCCGAAAGCGCGATCATCGCGCCGTTCCTTTCCGAGTTCGTCCCCGCCAAACGACGCGGCTGGTTCGTCGGCGCGCTCGCCGGATTCTTCTCGTTCGGGTTCGTCATGGCCGCGCTGATCGGCCGGTTCATCGTCCCGACGGTGCCGGAAGGCTGGCGGGTCGCGCAGCTGATCACCGCGCTACCGATCGTCATGCTGCTGTGGTGGCGCCGTTCGCTGCCGGAGTCACCGAGGTTCCTGGTCGCGAACGGACGGCACGCCGAGGCGGAGAAGATCGTCGCGAAACTGGAGCGGGACGTCGAAAGGGCGACCGGACAAGAACTTCCGGCCGTCGCTCAAGCCGACGCCCAGCCCGCGACGGAAACCCCCAAGGTCAACCTCTTCAGCGCGCTGAAGTTCCTGTGGAGCCCGGCGATGGCGCGCCGCACCGCGGTGATCTGGACCGTGTGGTTCGTGATCACGTTCTCCTACTACGGCTTCTTCTCCTGGATCCCGACGCTGCTCGTCGAACGCGGGATCACGGTGACGAAGAGCTTCGAGTTCTCCATCATCATCTACCTGGCGCAGATCCCCGGATACTTCTCCGCGGCATGGCTGTCGGAGCGGCTCGACCGCAAGCACACCATCGCGCTGTACCTCGCGGGTTCGGCGGTGAGCGCGTTCTGGCTGAGCCAGATGGACGCGCCGTGGTCGATCACCCTCGCCGGGGCGGTGCTGTCGTTCTTCCTCAACGGCACCTACGCCGGCGTGTACTCCTACACCCCCGAGGTGTTCCCGACCTGGATCCGCGCCAGCGGGACCGGGCTGTCCAGCGCGTTCGGCCGCGTCGGCAGCATCCTGGCCCCGACGATCATCGGGCTGTCCGCGGCGAGTCTCGGTTTCGCGGGCGTCTTCGGCCTGACCACCGCCGTCCTGGCGGCCGGGGTGGTGTGCGTGGTCGTGTTCGGCCTGTCCACCGCCGGCCGCTCCCTGGAAGAACTGACCGAACACGGCAAGCCCGTGGAGACCGCGAAGGAGATGACGAAGTGACCGTGTCGCTGTCCACTGTGGAGGACAAGACCCGCGCGACCATCGGCGTACGGCTGTTCACCGTGCTGGCGTGGGTGCCCGAACGACGGGCGCTGCGGCGCGTGCACAGCAGCCACCCGCACGACTACCCGGTCGGCGGTGAGAAGACCGTCGAAGTGGCGGCGGGCTGGCTGGAGCGATGCATCACCGGGCAGGAACCGTATTTCGGCCCGGACAGCGCTGCCGTGCGGGAGATCTTCGCCGACCACGAGCTCATCGACAGGCTCGGCTGCGGCGCGGTGATCAACGTGCCGGTGGTGGACGACGGACGCACGCTCGGCGTCCTCAACATCCTCGACGCCGAAGGCAGTTACGACGACGATTCCGTCGCGGCGGCCCGTTCTCTGGCACCGTTGGCGGTCCCGGCCCTGCGCGAACTCCTGGAGGAAACCCGATGACCGGATCGCTGCTGCTGCGCAACGCCCGACTGCTCGACCCGGTCACGGGCGAGTACACCGAGGGAGACCTCCGGTGCGCCGACGGCCGGATCGTCGAGATCGGCACGGGTCTCGGCGCGGGTGAAGCGAGGACCGAAGACCTGCGCGGCGCGTTCGTGCTGCCCGGTCTCGTCGACGCCCACGTGCACGTGACCGCGTCGACCGCGGATCTCGGGTCGCTCCCCGCGTCGTCGCCGTCCTACGTGGCCGCGCACAGCGCCCGCACCATGAGCCGGATGCTGGACCGGGGCTTCACGACGGTCCGGGATGCCTCCGGCGCCGACTACGGTCTCGCCGACGCGCAGGCCGAGGGCCTGTTCCGGGGCCCGCGCCTGCTGTTCTGCGGACGCGCGCTGAGCCAGACCGGCGGGCACGGCGACAGCCGGACCCGCGGCGCCAACGTCAGCGAAGACCACCCGTGCTGCGCGGGTCTCGGCCGCGTCGCCGACGGCGTCGACGCGGTCCGCGCGGCGGCGCGCGACGAACTGCGCAAGGGCGCGCACCACATCAAGGTGATGGCTTCGGGCGGCGTCGCCTCCCCCACCGACCGGATCGACTCGACGCAGTACTCCGCCGAGGAACTGCGCGCGATCGTCGAGGAGGCGGAGTCCGCCAACCGCTACGTCGCCGCGCACGCCTACACCGCCCGCGCGGTGAACCGGGCGCTGGAACTGGGCGTGCGGTCGATCGAGCACGGCAACCTGATCGACGACCTGAGTGTCGAACTGTTCCTCCGGCACGACGCGTATCTCGTGCCCACCTTGGTCACGTACTGGGCGCTGAAGGAGGAAGGGCGCGAGCACGGCCTGCCGGAATCCAGCTGGCGCAAGGTCGACGACGTCCTCGGAGCGGGCATGGCCGCGCTCGAACGGGCCGCCAAGGGCGGGGTGAAGCTGGTCTACGGCACCGATCTGCTCGGCGGGATGCACCGGCACCAGAACCACGAGTTCCGGTTGCGCGCGGAAGTCCAGTCCCCGCTGGAGGTGATCCGCTCCGCGACGTCGACGGCGGCGGATCTGCTGAACCTGACCGGCGAGATCGGCACCCTGGCCGTCGGCGCCCACGCGGACCTGCTCGTGGTGGACCGGGATCCGCTGGAGGACATCGGTGTCCTGGCCGAGCCCAAGTCCTTCCGGCACGTCGTCCAGGCCGGGACGGTGGTCTCCCCCTGACCCGTTTCGTCCTCTGGTTGCGGCGGTCGTGTCGCACCCAGAGGACGAAACGCGGGTCAGAGGACGAAACCCTCGGGGAACGGATCGTCCGGATCGAGCAGGTAGGTGGCGTTGCCGGTGATCCACGCCCGCCCGGAGAACTCCGGGACCACGGCGGGAACACCACCGACGGTGGTCTCGGCGACCAGTTCGCCGGTGAACGTGGTGCCGATGAACGAGCTGTTCTCGAACGGCGTGTGCAGCGGCAGCTCACCGCGCGCGTGCAGCTGGGCCATCCGTGCCGAGGTGCCGGTGCCGCACGGCGACCGGTCGAACCAGCCGGGATGGATCGCCATCGCGTGCCGCGACACGCGGGCGTCCGCGCCCGGCGCGAGGAACTGGACGTGCTTGCAGCCGCCGATCAGCGGGTCGACCGGATGCTTCGGCGGACGCTGGTCGTTGATCGCGGCCATGATGTCCAGCCCCGCGGCGAGGATCCGGTCCTTCTCCGCCCTGTCGAACGGAATGTCCACTTGGGACAGTTCGAGGATGGCGTAGAAGTTGCCGCCGTAGGCCAGGTCGTAGCGCACCTCACCGAGACCGGGCACCTCGACGACGGCGTCACGCTCGGCGAGAAACGACGCGACGTTGCGGAGCTTGACGCGTTCCGCGCGGCCGTCCCGGACGTCGACCTCGGCGAGCACGAGCCCGGCCGGGGTGTCCAGCCGTACCACGGTCTTCGGTTCGGTCACCTCGACCATGCCGGTCTCCACCAGCACGGTCGCCACGCCGATGGTGCCGTGCCCGCACATCGGCAGGCAGCCGGACACCTCGATGTACACCACGCCCCAGTCGGCGTCCGGCCGCGTCGGCGGCTGCAGGATCGCGCCGCTCATCGCGGAATGCCCGCGCGGCTCGTTCACCAGGAACCGCCGCAGGTGGTCCAGGTGCGCCATGAAGTACCGGCGGCGTTCGGCCATGGTGTCGCCGGGGATGACGCCGACCCCGCCGGTCACCACCCTGGTCGGCATGCCCTCGGTATGCGAGTCGACGGCGGTGATCGACCGGATCGACCGCACCTACGCCACCCCCAGCGAGGCGAGCGCGCGGCCCATGTCGGCGGTGACCTGCTCGTGGTGGTCGCCGGTCAGCGGGCCACGGGGCGGGCGGCACGGTCCGCCGTAGCGGCCGACGAGGTCCATCCCGAGTTTGATCGCCTGGACGAACTCGGTGCGTGAGTCCCAGCGGAACGCGGCCACCAGCGGTTCGTAGAGCGCCCTTGCCTCGTCGAGCTTGCCTGCCCTCGCCAGGTCGAACAGGCGCACCGACTCGGCCGGGAACACGTTGGGGAAGCCCGCGAACCAGCCCGTCGCGCCCATCAGCAGGCTTTCCAGCACGACGTCGTCGGCGCCGCTGATCACGTCGAGGCCCGGCGCCTGCTCGCGGATCTCCAGCACCCGCCGGACGTCACCGGAGAACTCCTTGACCGCGACCACGTTGTCGATCTGCGCGATTTCGGCGAGCAAGGCGGGCGTGAGGTCGACCTTGGTGTCGATCGGGTTGTTGTAGACCATCACCGGCAGGCCGACCGACGCCACGGCCTCGAAATGCGCGAGCACCTCGCCGCGGTTCGCCCGGTACATCGTGGGCGGCAGGCACAGCAGGCCACCGGCGCCGTCCTCGGCCGCGACCTCGGCCCAGTGCCTGGCCTGGTGCGAACCGGGGCCGTGCACGCCGACGACGACGATCCCGTCCTCGCCGACGGTTTCGATCGCGGTGCGGGCGACGCGTCGGCGTTCCTCGTCGGTCAGCGACGAGTACTCGCCGAGGGAGCCGTTCGGGCCGACACCCCGGCAGCCGTTGTCGATCAGCCACCGGCAGTGCGCGGCGTAGGCGTCGTAGTCCACGGCCAGCCCGGCGGGCGCCGCTTCGTCCGCCCGGTACGGGAGGGCTGTCGCGACGACGACGCCACCGAGGTCGGGGGTGCTCATTCAGGTTCTCCTTCGGTTCGGGCGGCGAGCTCGCCGAGCCGGATCGGCTGGGCGATGGGGCGGTGGTGCCGTTCGGTGCCGCCGCAGAGTTCGGCCACGGCCGGGCCGCACATCCGGCCCTGGCACGGGCCGAGGCCCGCACGGGTGCCGAGTTTCAGCGCGTGCGAGCCGGGGCAGGCCGCGTCCCCGGCCGCACGCGTCACTTCGCCGTACGTGGTTTCCTCGCAGCGGCAGACGATCGTGTCTTCGCGCAGCCAGCCGAGCCAGGCCGGGCCGATCGGGTGAGCCGTGGCGAGGCGGCCGGCGAAGGTGAGGGCTCGGTCGCGCGCCCGGATCAACGCCGAAGCGGGCTTGCCCCCGGCGGCGGCGCATCCCGCCACCGCACCCTCGGCCGCAGCGGTGACCGCGCCGCCGATACCGGTGATCTCGCCCGCGGCGAAGACACCGTCCACGGTGGTCTGTTGCGCACCGTCCACCCGCACGAAACCGGCGTCCAGGACGCAGCCCGCGGCGACGGCCAGTTCCGGCTGCGGGACGAAGCCGTGCCCGACGCAGACCGCGTCCACCGCGTAGGTCCGCTCGGTGCCGGGGACGATCGACCAGTCCGCACGGACCTTCGCGGTCACGACCTCGCGGACGCGGTCGGCGCCGCGTGCTTCGATCACGGCGCGGCCCAGCCGGTACGGAACACGACGGCGGGCCAGCGCCGCGGCGTACCGCGCCAGTTCGCCCGCCTTGCCCGCGTGGGCGGCCAGGCGCCACGGCCGGGCCGACCATCCTTTCCGGACGGTCGCGAGCGGGTTCGCCTCGAGGACCGCGACCACCTCCGCCCCGGCATCCAGCAGCGATTCCGCGACCGGCAGCAGGAACGGCCCGGCCCCGGCGACGAGGACCCGCCCGCCGATCGCGACCCGTTCCCCTTTCGCCAGCGCTTGCGCCGCGCCCGCCGTGTATACGCCGGGCAGTTCCCAGCCGGGGAACGGCAGGGTGCGGTCGTGCGCGCCGGTCGCCAGGATCAGCGCGTCCGGGACGAGCGTCAGCCGCTGCCGTCCGCTGCCGTCGGCCTGTCCTCGCAGCACCTGCAGGCGATTCTCCACCCGGTCGAACGCCCAGACGGTGGATCCGGGCAGCCACCGGCACCGCGGATGCGCGAGCAGGCGGCGGCGCCGGTCGAACTCCGATCCGCCGCGCCGTGCCGGGTGGCCCTCCAGCGGCCTGCGGTGGTACTGGCCGCCGGGCGATTCCGCCTGGTCCAGCACCGTGACGCGGGCACCGGCCAGCAAGGCGTGTTCGACGGCCGCGAGCCCGGCGGGCCCGGCGCCGACGATCACCACATGCCTGCTCACGCGCTCTCCTCCCGTGACTGGGTGCGGATCTCGTCGCCGTCGGCGGCCGGACGGCGGCAGGCGCGGACGTCGGGCACGCCGTTGACCGTGAGCAGGCAGTCGAAGCACGCGCCGATCCCGCAGAACACGCCGCGCGGCGCACCGGACCGCGTGGTGCGCCAGGAGATCCGGCCCGCGGCGAGCAGCACTCCCGCCACGCTCTGGCCGTCGATCCCGGTCAGGGGCTCGCCGTCGACGGTGATCCGGATCGGCCGGGCGCTCATGTGGCCAGCACCGCCGGACGGGCGGGCGTGAACTCTTCGACCGGCATCGCGGGCTCCGTTCCGGTGAGCAGCTCGCGCAGGAGGCGCGCGGTACCGACGCTCAGCCCGATGCCGGCGCCTTCGTGCCCGGTGGCGTGCCAGAGGTTTCCCAGCCTCGGGTCCGCACCGAGCACCGGGAGATGATCGTCGACGTAGGGCCGGAATCCGCCGTACGCCCGCATCACCGCGACGTCGGCGAGCGCCGGGAACAGCCGCAGTGCCTTGACCGCGATGGCGCTCAGCACGTCCGGGCGGATGGCGTCGTCGAAATCCACCCGGCGGCGCGAAGAGCCGATCAGCACGGTGCCGCCCCAGGTCGACTCGACCACGGCGGATGTCTGCAGTCCGCCCGAATCGGCACCGACCGCGCCGACGTAATCGGCGTCGTACACCTTGTGCCGGATGACGCCGGGCATCGGCGTGGTCACCAGTACCTCGCCCCGGCGGGGGCGGATCGCGATCGGGGCGCCGAGGCGCGCCGACACCTCACCGGCCCAAGGGCCTGCCGCGTTCACGACGACGTCGGCCTCGATGACCTCGCCGGGCACACGGACTCCGACTATTCGTCCCTTGTGGATGGACGCGCCGACGACCTCGGCGCCGGACCGCAGCCGGGCACCGTGCCGCAACGCGGAACCCAGGAGGGCCAGCGCCGCGCCCGCGGGCTGGACCTGAGCGTCCTCCGGATAGCGGAACGCGGCGGTCACCTCGCGGGTCAGCGCGGGCTCCGCTTCGGCGAGTCCCTCGGGAGACAACTGTTCCGCGCGAACGCCGGATTGCGACCCGGCGAACGCGGTGAGAGCGCGGGCGCCGTCGTCCGTGGTGGCGACGACGATGCCGCCCTTGGGGTCGTACTCGATCGCCGCGGCGGCACGCGCGTCCTCGTCGGCGATCTCGGCGACCACTCGCGGCCACAGCGCGACCGAAAGCTTCGCGAGTTCGAGTTCGGCGCCGGGTCCCTTGTCGGAGACGAGAATGTTGCCCTCGCCGTGCGACGTGGTGCCTCCGGCGGGACGGCCGCGATCCACGACCACGACGTCGAAGCCCGCCAGGCTCAGCTCGCGAGCGCACGCGGCGCCGACGATGCCCGCGCCGAGGACGGCCACGCGCGTTCGGTTCATCGACCCTCCGCTGTTCGGTAAAGCGAACGATCGGAGCGTAAGTTCCCTCCGGGACGAGTGTCAATACCCGTGCGCGGTCAGCCCTTCAGGACCGGATGCGGCCTGCCGTCGAGGCGTTCGTCGGCGCGGTACTGCAGCAGCAGGACCGAGTGCACCGGCCCGTCCGAGGCGGTGTAGCAATGCGGTTCGCGGGCGTCGAAAGCGACGTAGTCCCCAGGGCCGACCTCGACGGTCCGGCCCGCCACCTCGACCCGCAGCGAGCCCGACTGCACGACCGTGTGCTCGATCCCGGCGTGCCCCTGCGAACGCTGCGGCGCGTCGCCGCGCACCACCTGGTCGTACACCTCGAAGACGCCCTCGCCGGTGTCGATCCGCCGCAGCGGCCGGAGATCGACGCCCTCGCCGCTGAGCACCTCGACGTCGGCGCCGCGCACCACGGTGAGCGCGCCGCCCGCCCGCTGGTCGAGCAGATCGGAGATCGCCACCTCCAGGACCCTGGACAGGCTGAACACGGTCTCGATGGTCGGATTCCCGCCGCCGGACTCCAGCTGCGACAGCGTCGCCTTGCCGATGCCCGACCGCCGCGAGAGCTCCGACAGCGAGAGTCCCCGCGCCGCCCTCGCCGCGCGCAGGTTGACCGCCAGCATGTCCCGGATCGAGGGCGTCTCGTCCTCCACCGCTTCTCCCCTGTCGTTCGTCAAACCGTACGACCGGGGAGCGAATCGTTCGCTTTGCCGATCGAGTTCGCGGACATCATGACACGGCGACGGCGACGGCGACCGGGGACACCGGAGGGCCGGAGCAGTCCCGGCCCTCCGGCGCTTCACCCCCTGGCCGCCCGGACCCAGGCGGTGATCTCGTCGGCGGTCGAGGGGAAACCGCCGGACAACAGGTCGTGGCCCGATCCGGTGACCACCACGTTGTCCTCGATCCGGATGCCGAGGCCGCGCAGTTCCGGCGGGACCGTGCGGTCACCGGCGTGGAAGTACAGACCGGGCTCCACCGCCAGCGCCATGCCCTCGGCGAGGGTGCCCTCGCGGTAGGCACCGGGACTCGCGGAGGCGCAGTCGTGGACGTCCAGCCCGAGGAAATGGCCGGTCCCGCAGACGATGTACCGCCGATGCTGCTGCCCGTCCGGCGACAGCGCTTCGTCCACCGAAACCGGGAGAAGACCCCAATCGTGCAACCCCGACGCGAGCACGCCCAGCGCTGTCTTCTGGAAGGCGGCGAAGTCCTGCCCTGGGCGTACTTCCGCCAGCGCCGCGAGGTGCGCCTTGTGCACCAGGTCGTAGACGTCGCGCTGGGCCGTGGTGAACTCCCCGCCGACCGGGAAGGTGCGGGTGATGTCGGCCGTGTACAAGGAATCCAGCTCGACCCCGGCGTCGAGCAGCAGGAGGCTGTCCTCGGTCACCTGCCCGTCGCAGCGCGTCCAGTGCAGGATCGGCGCGTGCGGCCCGGCCGCGACGATGGAGGTGTAGCCGGGCCCCGTGCCTTCGGTGCGGGCACGTCGGTCGAAGGTGCCCTGCAGCCAGCGTTCCCCGCCGCCGCGGACCGCCTCGGGCAACGCGGACAGCACGTCGGCGAACCCGAGCGCGGTGGCCTCGACGGCGTCGCGCAGCTGGCCGATCTCCCAGTCGTCCTTGATCCGGCGGAGATCCGCGAGGACCGTCCGGAGCCGTTCGCTGTGGCCGAAGCCGTACGCGTCGAGCGCGGGATCGACCCCGGCCCCGACCAGGAAGCTCGGGTTCCGCCCGCGCAAGCCGTGCGGGAGGTCTTCCAGCGGGCGGCATTCGATGCCGAGCGCGTCACCGTACGCGGCCGGGCCCGCGGCGGAGCCCACCCACAGCGGGCTGGTGTCGGCGTCGCCGACGAAGTCGGGCTCGTCCGGCTCGGCCGGGCGCGGGACGTACAGCGTGGCGTGGTGGCTGTCCCCCGCCGGGGTCAGCACCAGGATCGCCCCCTCGCGCTGACAGCCGGTGAGCCAGACGAAGTCGCTGTCGGCGCGGAAGCCGTGGAAGGTGTCATTGGACCGCACCACGGCGCGGCCCGCCGCGAGCGCGATCCGCTGACCGGGCAGTTCCGCCGACAGCCTGCCGCGGTGGGCGGCGGCGGCCTCGGCGCTCCCCGCCGTCACGTCGACACTGGTGTCCGCGGGCTCCCAGCCGTCGCTGATCCAGTTCCGGAACCCCTTGGCGGCCAGCAGCGCGCGCAGATCCGGCCGGGTTCGGTCGCCGGTCATCGGCTCCCCCTTCAGGTAGTCGCAGTACTGGTCGCACCCTCACACCGTGAACGGCCGGGCCGTAATGACCGGCGGCGATAGACTCCGCCTATGGCCCTGGAGATCCGGCACCTGCGGGCGATCTGCGCCATCGCCGAAGCGGGCAGCCTCTCGCAGGCGGCCGCCGCGCTGGGCATGTCACAGCCGTCGCTGACCTCCCTGCTCCAGCGGCTCGAACGGCAGATCGGCGCGCCGCTGTTCGTCCGCAGCCACGTCGGCGTGACCCCGACCCCGGTCGGTGAGCAGACGCTGCGCCGCGCGCTCACCCTGCTGGTGGAGTTCGACCGGTTCGAAAGCGATCTCCTCGGCGCGGTGGGCGACGGCCCGGTCCGGCTCGGATCGTCTCAAATGGACTGTCTGCCCACCTTCGTCGAGCGGCTGGACGACGCGCTGCCGGGGCTGGACGTGACCGTCCACGTGGAACCGTCGAGCGCGGTACTGGCGCAGGCACTGGCCCGCGCGACCCTCGACATCGCCGTCATCGCCATGTCCGACGACCAGGAAGTACCGCTGGCGAAGCATTTGGGTCATCGTGTGCTGTTCTCGTGGCTCCCGGTCTTCGTCGGCCTTCCCGCCCGGCACCGGCTCGCCGACAGCTTCGAGGTCGACCTCGCCGACCTCGCGGACGAAGCGTGGATCGGGCCGCCGGGTCCCGAGGACGGCTCGCTGACGTCGCTGCGCGCCGCGACGCATCGGGCCGGCTTCACCCCGCGGATCCGCTTCGAATGCCCCAACGGCGGCGGCCGGAACCTGATCGCCGCCGGGCAGGCGGTGCAGCTCGTGGAACCCACCGCTCCCGAACTGCCGGGGATGGTCGTCCGGCCGCTGAAGGACGACCCCATGCGGATGCGGCTGGTGCTGGCGTGGCGCAAGGAACGGCTGACGTGGGACCAGGCGGAGAACGTGTACCGCGCGATGATGACGTCGTACACGCGGCACGCGATGGCGTCGACGCCGTTCCGGACGTGGTGGGAACGACGGCGGAGTTCGGGGTCCGGGGACGGCCTGGTGGACTTCTTCCGGATGGCCCTGTGACTCCGGCGCCCGCGCGACCGTCGCCCTGTACCGAACGCCTCTCACCACCGGGAAACCATCGCTTTCGAACAGCCTGTAACCCGATCCCGCCTCGCCGCGATTGACCTCCCGTACCGGCGAACGGAGACGGGGAGATGATGACGCAACGGCTGTGGCTGGGACTGGCGGTCGTCTACACGTGCACCGCCATGGTCCAGCTCTACCTTCTCGCCAGCACCGGTGCCGTCTGGGCAGGCACCCTCACCGCGATCGGCTTCCTGGCGGCACTCCTGTGCGTTCTCGCCGCTTGGAAGGACTCGAGAAGAGAACGGGACGATACAAGGAAAGCAGACACGCGTCAGCCCTAGCGGCCGGGATACACGTTTACGTGTCGCGGAGTCCGCCGACGGCGGGCACGGTCGCCTCGGCCTGTTCCGCCGTCAGTCCGGCAGACGGTGCGAAAACCGCCGCGCGGACACCCCGTTCGCAGCGGCATCCGCATCGTGCGGTCACCCGTGCGAGGGCGATTTCCCGGTCCGGCGCGGGCGATTCCCCGTGTCCGAACTGCTTCCCGACGCGACGCACCCGCTGGAAAACCGGGGTATCGCCGGGGAAAAGGCCTTGCAGTGAGTGACCATGCGCGGCCGTGAATCATCCCCGGCGGTATTGCCAGGTGTGCCGAGCAGCGTACGGTGAGAAGCACGTGAGGTTGAGTCCACCAGCCCGCGCGAACGACCCGCATGTCCGCGGCCCGAACTTTCACAGGGCGACGCGGCGGCGAGTTGACTTGCGCAGCCGTTGTGCAGGCTTACCCGTTGTCCGTCTCGTCCCCGGCTATCCGGGAGACCAGCGTCATGACCGACCGAATTCCGTTCACGCGAGGCAGCCGCGACGGCCCCGCCCTCCGCACCGTCATCCACCCCGCCGCTCCGAGGCCGCGTCCGCCGGGCGAACACCTGCTGCGCGTCCAGCGGACCCGATGGAGTGAAGATCTGCTCATCGTCTCCGCGGCGGGCGAGATCGATCTCGCCACGGCCGGACGTCTCGAAGGCGCACTGTGGGGCGAGCTTCCCTCCGCCACGGTGCTCGATCTCACCGAGGTCAGCTTCCTCGGTGTCGCCGGGCTGCGGGTCATCGAATCCGCCGCCGCCCGCGCCCGCACCGAACGCCGCACGACCGGGGTCGTCGCCGACACCCGGCCGGTACTGCGGCTGCTGCACCTGTTCGGCGTCGAGGCCCACATCCCCGTGTACCGGTACCTCGACAACGCTATCCGCGAAGTGCCGAAAGCCTTGCCCGCGCCGAATCCCTGAGGCGCGGTGACGCTCAGGATCCGGCGAGTGGCAGCAGCGTGGACAAGCCCGTCTTCAGCGCCAGCCGCCGGATCGTCGGCGACGGCAGGAAACTCAGGTCGACGCCGTGGGTGGCGCACCGGTCGTTGATCCGGACCAGCGTCGCCAGCCCGGTGGAATCACAGAAGTCCACGTCTTCGAGGTCGACGACGAGCTTGCCGGGCACGGGCTCCAGCGCCTCCTCGAACGTCTCCTTGAGATCTTCTGACGTCGTCAGGTCGATTTCGCCCGCCACAGCGATGACCACCTGGGCGCCGTCAGGCCTGGCGACGGTCACCGAGAACGGAACTTCCCGGTTGTCGCCGTCTCCGCTCGTCACCGTCATCCACCCCTCACGATCGGCAGTCCGAGAGTCCCGAACATATCGGATGACGGCGTTCGATTGCGCGGCACTCGCGTCCCGATCGCGGCGGTGCCTTAGCCTGTTCCGAGGAACCGGCGGTCGTCGACCGCGGCGGACAAGGAGGAGAGCTCCGTGATGCCGATCGACGAGCCGGTGCGCAAGGGCACCGACCAGCTGGCCCTCGATGTCGCCGCCGTCCCCGGCCAAGCGGCCGCGTTGCGGGACGTCCTGGCGAACTGGGCACTCGAGCGGGGCCTTCCCCGCGAACTGGCCGAGGACCTCAAACTCACCGCATACGAAGCGATGACGAACGTCGTGAAGCACGCGTACCCGGACGGCACCGACGACAACAGGATGACGGTCACCGCCGCCCACGAGAACGGTCACATCAAGATCACCGTCGCCGACGAGGGCCGCTGGCGCGACGGCCGCCGCCCGGACGGCGGCCGTGGCTTGCCCATCATCCGCGCCTTCGCGCCGGAGGCTTCGGTCACGAGCACGACCACCGGGACCATCGTCCGGCTCGCCTGGCCCTGTCCCCCGGCCTGATTCGCGCTCAGCCCGCCAGTGGGTCGGCGAGGATCCCGTTGACCCAGCTGCCCGGACGCGTGGCGGCGTCCTGGCGGAGCACCGGCAGGCCGGACGGCCAGTCCGCGCTCAGCGCCTCGGTCTGCCCCGGCGGGATGGTCACCAGCTTCGACGGCGTCCAGGAGGTGGAGCCGCCACTGCCGGTCGAGCCCGGCGCCGAGGACAGCACGGTGACGGTCGCGGTCGCCGTCGAACCCGCCGGGACCTCGTTGACGCGGACGCCGTTGTCCACCCGCGGCAGGTGGTAGACGGATCCGTTCGGGTCATCCGGGCCGACCAGATCGACTCCGGGCACCCCGTGCAGGCCGCAGGCCTCCGACGAGATGTTCTTGAAAGTCAGCGGAACGTCGTACTGGCCGGTCGACTCTTCGAGCTGCTTCGGCTCCCCCAGAGAGACCGCGAGATCGGCCGTCTCGCACCGCGAAGTGGCGGCTTCGGCCGGGACGGCCGTCATCGCGAGCGTTCCGGTCAGCACCGCGACACCCAGGGAAACACGGTTGATCCGCTTGCCGGACATGGTTTTCCTCCTTCGCTCGGCGGGATTCAGGCGGTGACGGCGGTGACCTGGACGGCGGCGCCCTTCAGCGGCTCGCCCTCGGGCCAGTCCGCGACGACGGGAACCCCGCCCGGCCCGGTCGGCAGGTCGAAGGTGATCGTCGTCGGCGTGTGCGGGTTCGGCGCCTCGGCGGAGGCCTGCACGATGCGCGACACGGCCGGATGTCCCTCGCGAAGGTTCACCGGCGCCGCGTTCGCCGCGGTGGCGTCCGGCACGGCCGTGACGTCGTCGATGAGCTGACCGTCGTCGACGAACGACAGCGCGGTGGGCGCGCCCTGGAGCTTGCAGTTCGTGGTCGGCGACGCGGCGGTGTAGGTGAGGACGTACGCCTCGTGGCCCGCCGAGTGCGACGGATCCGGTGTCACGGTCACCTCGACGTCGGACGCGCCGCAGAGTTTGTCGCTCGGCATCGCCCCGGCGACCCCGCCCGCGGCCAGCACCCCGCCCGTGACCAGTCCCCCGACGGTCATCGCCACGGCCGCTCGCTTCATCGGGACGTTCATGACATCTCCTTCTGCTCGGTGATCGATTCACGTTGATCGAACTCACTGAGAAAGATGCCCACACGCGCCCCGAAGATGCGTGAAGATGATGTTGATCCCCCGAAAGCAACCCGGAGGAGTGACAGGCGTCTTTAAGAACGCCTGACCGCGTGCGCGGCCCAGCGGCCGTTGATGCGGTGGACCTCGACGTCCCGTTCGTAGCAGGCGGAAAGGCCCTCGTCGGTGAGGACCTCGTCGATCGGCCCCGCGCCGGTGACCTTGCCGCGCCGCACCATCAGGGCGTGCGTGGCCGTTGCCGGGATCTCCTCCAGGTGGTGCGTCACGGTGACCGTGGCCAGTTCGGGCTGAGCCAGCGTCAGGTTCTCCAGCGCCATCAGGAGGTCCTCGCGGCCGGGCAGGTCGAGACCGGCGAACGGCTCGTCCAGCAGGAGCAGCAGCGGATCGGCCATCAGCGCCCTGGCGAGCCGGACCCTGGCCCGTTCGCCCTGCGAGCACACGCGCACCGGCCGGTCACGCAGTTCGGTGCAGCCGACCAGTTCGAGCAGTTTCGACGCCCGGTCCCGGATCGCGTCGTCGTAGCGGTCCCACAGCGGGAGGACACTTCCGCTGAACCCGGTGAGCACCACGGTGTGCGCGTCGTGGTTCTCCGCGTCGGGCAGCCGCTGGTTGGCCCCGACGAAGCCGATGTGCGTCCGCACGTCACGCAGGTCGACCGCGCCCATGCGGTGGCCGAGCACGACGGCCGTGCCCGCGCTGGGGAACCGCTGGGTCGAGGCCACCGAGAGGATCGTCGACTTCCCGGCGCCGTTGCGGCCGAGGACGACCCAGCGCTGGCCGTAGTCCACCCGCCAGTCCACCTCCGACACCAGCGGCACGCGGCCGACGTGCACCTCGACCCCGGCGAGCTCCACCGCGGGTCCGTCGAGATTCGGCTGGACGAAGACGGGCTTGTTCACACGGTTCATGATCGCAGGGCACGCGGCCGGGTCCCGGCCGGGGTCCGATCATCGGATGACGTCGTAGACCAGCTTCTGGACCCCATTGCCGTAGGCCTCGCTCTCGACGAGCTTGAGGCTCTGCTTGTCCTTGTCGGTGTCGCTGAACAGCTTCTTGCCCGCGCCGAGCAGGACCGGGAACAGCAGCAGGTGGTAGCGGTCGATCAGACCGGCGTCGGCGAGGTTCCGGTTCAGCTCCGCGCTGCCGTGGACGATGATCGGGCCGCCCTCGGTCTCCTTGAGCTTCGCGACGTCGTCCAGCGAACGCAGGATCGTGGTCTCGCCCCAGTTGCCGACGAGGTCCTCGTCCCGCAGCGTGGTCGAAACGACGTACTTCGGCATCGCGTTGTAGCCTGCGAATTCGACGGTCATGTCCGGCCACACCGGCGAGAACGCCTGGTAGCTGGCCCGGCCCATCATCATCGCCGTGGCCTCGCCCTGCTCGCGGCCCTTGAGCTCGTACGCCGCTTCGTCGAACTCGATGCCGTTGAAGGTCCAGCCGGAGTTGCGGTAGCCGGGCTCCCCGCCGGGCCCTTCGACGACGCCGTCGAGCGAGACGAACGCGGTGGCGATCAGGGTGCGCATCTGGTTTCTCCTTGATGGTTCCGAACTGCTTTCGACACTGCGTCGACCGGGGACCGGCGGATTCGACATCGTGCCGGAAAAAAGTTTCAGGCCTCCGCGTCGCGGACCAGCAGGGCGATCTGGACCCGGTTCTCCGCACCGAGTTTCGAGAGCAAGCTGCTGGTGTGGGCCTTGACCGTCGCGACGGTGATGTCCAGCCTCCGCGCGACGTCGGTGTTGGACAGCCCTTCCGCGATGGCGTTCGCGGTCTCGCGCTCGCGGTCGGTCAGGGTGGCCAGCAGACCGGCCGCCGTCTCGCGGGACGCCCGGCGCGCGTCGGAGGACCGCGGGCCGGTGGCGGCGGTGATCAGCCGTGCCGTGGCGGCGGGAGACAGCGCGGGTTCCCCGGTCGCCACCGTCCGGATCGCCGCCAGTATCCGCGGCGGCGGGGTGTCCTTGAGCAGGAACCCGAGCGCGCCCACCCGGAGCGCGCCCAGCACCATCTCGTCCGAGTCGAACGTGGTGAGCACCAGTACCCGCGGCGGTTCCGGGGACCGGAGGATCTCCTCGGTCGCGCTCAGCCCGTCGCGGCCGGGCATCCGGACGTCCATCAAGACGACGTCGGGCCGCTGCTCCCCCACCACGGTGATCGCGGCCTCGCCGTCCGCGGCCTCGCCGACCACGACGAGGTCGGGTTCGCCGTCGACGATGAGCCGCAACGCCATCCGCACCAGATGCTCGTCGTCGACGAGCACGACGCGGACCCGCTCGTTTCCCATTCACTCGCTCCCTTCGCGGACCGGCCAGGGTAGCCGCGCGGCAAGGACGAACCCGCCGCCAGGTTCCGCGCGATGGTCCAGTTCGCCGCCCGCCAGTCCGACTCGCTCGGAGAGGCCGAGCAGCCCGTACCCCGAAGCGGGCGGGCCCGCCGTCTTCCGCGCCGCACCGGAGTCCCGGATCGTCGCCCGCAGACCGTCGCCCGCCTCTCCCTCGACGGCGACCGCAACGCTGGCTCCCGGCGCGTGTTTGCCCGCGTTGGTGAGCCCTTCCTGGACGACCCGGTAGACGGTCCTCGCGATCGCGTCCGGTGGCTCGCCTTCCGTCGTGTTCGCCAGGGTGACGTCCAGTCCCAGCGCCCGCGCGTCCGCGACGAGCGCTGGCAGATCGGTGAGCGAGGGTTGCGGCGGCTCCAGCTCGTCCGGGCTCGCCCGCAGCACGCCGAGGACGTCCCGCAACTCCTCCAGCGCCTGATGCGAACCGTCGGCGATCCCGCGAGCCAGCTCCGCGACCTGGTCGGCGGGCAGGTCCGGGCGATGCCCCAGCACCCCTGCCTGCATGGCGACCAGCGAGACCCGGTGCGCGAGGACGTCGTGCATCTCGCGGGCGATCCGGTGCCGCTCCACGATCCGCGCCTCGGCCGCACGCGCGGCCTGCTCCCGCTTCGCGCTTTCGACCTGTTCCCGCAGGGAGCGCACCTCCTCCCGGCGCGCGCCGATCGCGGCGCCGACGGCCACCACGATGCCCACCATCAAAAGCGGAAGACTGATCACCAGCCACAGCGGTCCCGCCGGCTCGCGATGCGGGTAGAGGTCGTTGCCCAGCACCGCCGTGACCAGGGACAACACCGCCGCGACCGCCGTTTCGGCCGGTCGCCGCCGGGCGGCCAGCGAACAGAGCGCCAGCAACGACGCGCCGCCGGACAGGACCGAAGCCGTCGAGACGAGGATGACCCCGAGCGTGATCGCGACCGGGAAACGACGGCGCCACAGCAGAGCGATCAAACAGAGGAGCGCCAGCGCCGGATCACCCGTGATCATCCAGTCGATCCTCGGCCCCGACGCTCCCACCGGCAGTTGCGACGCCGTCATGACCCAGAGCAACACGCCCAGCGCGGCCGCGGCGAGCAGGCGCCAGGCCTGCCCCCACGGACGGAGGGGTGGCTGGGCGCCGACGTCGGTGAGCACGGGCCCATCATGGTCGACCCGCCGGGGACGGCGCAGCCGGACTCGGGACGATTCCGGCCCCGACCTCGGTCGCGGCAGGGGTCGACTTTGGTCGAACGCGGCGCGAGACGCGATGCCGATGTGGTCGCGGCGCGACCGGGAGATGCTGGACGTATCACCGGGAAACAGGGGGTAGAGAGAGCATGAGCAAGGGTGGCTGGCAGGGGCTGCAGATCGTCGGGATGGTGATCGTCGCCGTCTTCGCGCAGGCCTCCATCCGCAGCCTTTTCGACCATTCCGCGACCCAGTTATGGGGCGCGTTCGACTGGGTACCCGGTGAGTGGGGCGGCAGGCTGCTCGTGTTCCTGCTGCTCGCGGCGGCGGGACTCGTGCTGGCGGGCTGGGCCCACGACCGCGGCAAGCAAGCTGCCAGCTAGGAGAACGCCGGTCCGCTAGGATCCGCAGCCGGGCGATTCCCGTCTACATCGGACGGAGTGTCGCGGGTCCTGGCGATCGCGGGAGAGTGCATGGCGGACGGAGTCGGCTCACTTTCGGGGTGGTCGGCCGACCCCACCGAGGTGACCAGCTACGTGGGCCGCGACGCCGAGACCGACGAGGCACGGCGCCTGTTGGAGATGTCGTCACTGGTCACGCTGACCGGACCTGGCGGCGTCGGCAAGACGAGACTGGCGTGGCGGCTCGCGGCGGCCCACCGGGAGGCGACCGCCGACGAGGTCGTGTTCGTGTCGCTGGCCGAACTGCGGGAACCCGCGCTGCTGGTGCCGACCGTGGCGAACGCCCTCGGTTTCGGCGACCGCTCGGCGAAACCGGCCATCGAGGTCGTCGTCGAAGCGCTGCAGGCAAGCCGGTTGCTGCTGGTGCTGGACAACTGTGAGCATCTGGTCGACAGCTGCGCCTGGTTCGCCGACACCGTGGTCAGGGCCTGCCCCCAGGTGACAGTGCTGGCCACGAGCAGGCAGTCCCTCGGCGTGGCGGGCGAACGGGTCCTGCCCGTGCCGCCGCTGGCGATACCGGAGCAGGGCGACTCCTTCGAACGCGCGGTGAACGACGAATCGGTGCGGCTGTTCGTGGACCGCGCGACCGCAGTCGCGCCGTCGTTCCGGCTCACCGAAGAGGACACCGAACCGCTGATCCGGCTGTGCCGCAGGCTGGACGGGCTGCCGCTGGCGATCGAGCTGGCCGCCGTCCGCGCGCGGGCGCTGTCCCTGCGCCAGCTCGCCGACCGGCTCGACAAGCAGTTCTCCGTTCTCACGAAGGACCGGCGCGGACGGCCGGAGCGGCACGAGACCATGCGGGCCCTGATCGACTGGAGCCACGACCTGTGCACCGGGCCCGAACGGCTGCTGTGGGCCCGCGCGTCGGTGTTCTCCGGCAGCTTCGACCTCGACGCCGCCGAACAGGTCTGTTCCGGCGGCGAACTTCCCCGCGAACGGGTCCTCGAAGTCGTCGACGGGCTGCTCGACAAGTCCATCCTGCTGCGCGAGGAGTATCCGGGCGGCGTGCGGTACCGCATGCTGGAGTCGGTGCGCGAGTACGGCGTCGACCGGCTCCGCGAGACGGGCGGGACCGCGGACCTGCGGAAACGGCACCGGGACTGGTTCGCCGAACTCGCCTGCCGGTACGCGACCGAGTGGCTGGAGACCGACCAGCTCGCCTGGATCGGCCGGTTGCGGCGTGAGCACGCGAACCTGCGCGTCGCACTCGACCACTGCACCGGCGATCCCGAGGACGCGATCGTCGGCTTGCGGATGCTGCGCGACGTCAAGGAGTTCTGGATCGTCCGCGGGCTGAACACCGAAGGCCGGATGTGGGTCCGGCGGCTCGACGAGGCCGCGGCGCCGGGAGTCCCGGAGCGGGCACACGGGCTGTGGCTGTCCGGTTTCCTGGCGCTGGTGCAGGGAGACATGCCCGCCTATCGGTGCATGCTGGACAGGGCGGCCGCCGAAGCCGAGACGAGCGGCGACGAACTCGCCGCCGCGTACGTGCTCCACGTCCGCGCCTACGCCGCGCTGATCGGCGACGACATGCCCGAGGCGTCGCGCCTGTTCGGCACGGCCATCGACCTGTTCCGCGCCCACGGGGACGAGGGCGCGGACCTCTGGGCGAGCTACAACCACGGACTGGCCGTCTGGCTGGACGGCGACATGGACCGTGGCCGGGCGGTGCTCGCCGAAGCCGTCGAGCGCTGCGAGCGGCGGGGCGAGGTCTTCTGGCGGGGCTGGGCGCTGTGGTCGCGCGCCGCCGCCGAGTACCTGCAAGGCGACCTCGCCGTGGCGAGCCGGTGCTGCGAGCAGGTCCTGCGCCTGCACGAGCGGGTCGACGACCGCGTCGTCGTCGGGTTCACGCTCACCGTCCTGGCGGGTTGCGCGGCCCGCACCGGACGGCCCAACCGGGCCGCGATCCTGCAGGGCGCCGCGATGAACGTCTGGCGCACGGTGGGCGCGTGGCCGACGCGGTACGAGGCGTTCACCGAACCGCTCCAGACCGACACCGACACGGTGACCGCCGCGCTGGGCTGGGAGGTCGCGATCAAGGAGTTCACCGACGGCGCCGCGATGCCCACCGGCGACGCCATCGCGTACGCCCTCGAGGAACGGTCCCCCGCGCCGCGGAAACAAGCCGCGCAGGTGCTCACCAAACGCGAGACCGAGATCGCGCACGTGGTCGCCGAGGGACTGACGAACCAGGAGATCGCCGACCGGCTCGGCATCGCCCGCCGCACGGTGGACACCCACATCGACCACATCCTCACCAAACTCGGCTACTCGAACCGGGTCCAGGTCGCCACCTGGGTCACCAGGTCCGCCGATCCCGCCTGACGCTCACGCCGCCCTGATCGGGGTGGCCTGCCCGGTCTGCTCGGGGACGAGCAGTTCGGCGCGCAGGGCGATCCGCAGGTCCAGCCGCTCCTTCGGATCGTCGAGCCGGGCACCGAACAGGACCCGGAGGCGGCGCAGGCGGTTGCGGACCGTCTGCGGGTGGACGCCGAGGTTGTTCGCGATCTCGGGCGCCCCGCCGCGGGCGGAGAGCATCGCGTCGAGAGTTTCGGCGAGTTTGGCGCGCTCGTTCGGCGGCAGATCGGCGATCGGCGCCAGGCTGCGCGTGACGAGCGCGGTGGTGAGCACCTCGTCGGCGAACAGCCAGTGCGTGGTCAGGTGATCCGACCAGCGCACGAGCGGCCCGTCCTCGATCACCTCGCGCCGGACCAGTTCCAGCGTCCGGCGGGCCCACCGCAGTGACGCCGCGGCTTCGGCAGGCGCCACCGCGGGCCCGACCGCCGCCCGTGCACCCGCCAGGACGCCGCTGATCTCGACGTCGTCGGGCACGAGGAGGTGCGGATACTCACCGGTGAGGTCGGCCAGCACCTCCGGGCCGAAGGAGGCCCGGACCGCGCCGGGTTCCGCGGCGATGGCGACCACCCGCGCGGGCGGCACCCAGCCCGCTTGGGCCGCGAGTCCCGCCCACTTCGCGGGCGGGCGGCCGCTCAAGATCTCCCTCAGCAGATTCCGGCGCACTTCGGCCAGCGAAGGCGTGTGCGCGGCGCGGTAGGCGGCGGTGGACAACCGGATCAGGACGTCGGCGCAGCGGAGCAGCGCCTCCACCCCGGTGTCCATCAAGGCCGATCCGGCCCCGGCCTGCCGCGACAGTGAGGCGAGCACGGGCAGGGCGCCGCGGCCCGCCGAGTGATAGGTACGGGAGAGCCGGGCCAGTTCCTTTCCGGCGGCGTACTCGGCGGCACCAACCTGCCGGAAGGCGTCCGCGCCGGCGGCGATCCCCGGTGCGGAGTCCATCCCGTCGTGCTCCAGCACCAGGGCGACGAACTCGGTGGCCCGCCCGTCGAACAACGGCGCGTGCTCGGGCAGCGCGTGCCGGATGCCCTCGACGACCACGCGGGCGATCACGAGGGCGGCGGAGCGGGCCGGGGCGGGGCGGACTGGAGCGTGGGACGCGGTCATCGTCGACCTCCGGGGCAGCGGGAATCGTCGGGGCGCCGAGTCTGCTACTCCTCGGTAGCGGGGCACATCGGGTGAATTACGTACTCGGGCCCATCCCACCTAGGTGGGTGAACGTGTCCCGAGCGCCACGCTCGGGACGCTCACCGTCTCGAACGTGGCGCTCGGGACGCGCTCAGCCCACCCGAATCACGCAGCCGGGTCGAACGGGATCCCGGACGGCTTCGCCTTGGCGAGTTCGCCGTTGAACGACGAATCCCGGATCCCCAGCTGCGCGCTGCCGAAGTCGTGCCCCGTCAGCTTGTCGCGCAGCCCCGGCGGGTAGCCGTCCCAGCCGACCAGCGGCGGGTACTGCCACTGCTTCTTGTGGTTCTCCGGCTCCTCGCCGAAGCCCGCGTGCCGGAAGCAGTGCGTGCTGATCCCGTCCTTATGGTAGATCACCTTGGGGTGCTTGCCGGTCTCGTCCCACGGGACCTCGTCGCGCTGTTTGGTCGTGTACTTGCCGTGCGCCGAAGTCGAGACGTACCTGCCCCACTCGCCTTGGACCCAGACGACGACGTGCTCCCAGTCGTGCCGGTGACCGGCGCTCCCTGGGCCCAGCGCGGCCTGGTCCTTCTCGAAGTAGAGCGCGTACAGGTAGGCGCACCAGCCGTTGTTGCACTTCACCCGCGAGTACGCGTTGGTGTTGTCCAGATCGGACAGGTCGCGGCACTGGCCGTTGACGTCGCCGCCCAGTGCGAGTCCTGGCGCGAGGGTGCCGTCACGGCCGATGGCCGGGGTGGGATAACAACCGTCTCCGTCGTAGTCGAAGGCGGGTTCGTAGGTCCGGTCGGGCCAGGGCGCCGACCAGTCCAATGCCTGCGGCGGGACCGCCGAGGCTGTTCCTGTCACGAAGAGCAGAGCGGCGAGCGTGCCGAGGAGGACCGTGCTGAACCGTCGCATGTGGTTATTTATTCACGACTTGATTCAACACGGAACCCTCCTTGGTCGGCTCACTCGCAGACGGCCCCGTGCGCGGCGCTCCGGACGACCTTGGCGTACTTGCCGAGGACACCGCGCGTGTACGCCGGAGGCTTGGGTGCCCAGCCCTCGCGGCGTGCCTCGATGTCGTCGATGTCGACTTCGAGCGTCCGGTTCGCGACGTCGAGCGTGATCGGGTCCCCGTCGCGCACGAACGCGATCGGCCCGGCATCGACGGCTTCCGGCGCGATATGGCCGACGCAGAGGCCGGTCGTGCCGCCGCTGAACCGGCCGTCGGTGATGAGCAGGACGTCCTTCCCGAGCCCGGCGCCCTTGATCGCGCCGGTGATGGCGAGCATCTCGCGCATTCCCGGCCCGCCCTTCGGGCCTTCGTAGCGGATGACGACGACGTCCCCGGCGACGATCCGGCCCTCGGCCAGCGCGTCGAGGGCGGCTCGCTCGCCGTCGAACACGCGCGCGGTGCCGGTGAACGTCGATTCGTCGAAGCCCGCCGACTTCACGACCGCGCCTTCCGGGGCCAGCGATCCCTTGAGGATGGTCAGCCCGCCGGTCTTGTGGATCGGGCGGTCGAGCGGGCGGATGATCTCGCCGTCGACCCCGGCGGGCGCGATGCCTTCGAGGTTCTCGGCCATGGTCTTGCCGGTCACGGTGAGCACGTCTCCGTGCATGAGCCCGGCGTCGAGCAGCGCCTTCATCACCACGGGGATGCCGCCGACCTTGTCGACGTCGTTCATCACGTACTTCCCGAACGGCTTGAGGTCACCGAGGTGCGGGACCTTGTCGCCGATGCGGTTGAAGTCGTCGATGCGCAGATCGACCTCCGCCTCGCGCGCGATCGCGAGCAGGTGGAGGACGGCGTTGGTCGAACCGCCCAGCGCCATCACGACCGCGATCGCGTTCTCGAACGCCTCCATGGTCATGATCTGCCGCGCGGTGATGCCCTGGCGGAGCATGCCGACGACGGCTTCCCCCGAGCGGTGGGCGAACCCGTCACGGCGCCGGTCGACGGCGGGCGGGGCGGCCGAGCCGGGCAGCGACATGCCGAGCGCCTCGGCCACCGACGCCATCGTGTTGGCGGTGTACATCCCGCCGCAGGCACCTTCGCCGGGGCAGATCGCGCGTTCGATCCGGTCCACTTCGGCACGGGTGATCTTGCCCGCCAGGCAGGCTCCGACGGCCTCGAAGGCGTCGATGATCGTGACGTCCTGCCCGTCGACCTGACCGGGCATGATCGAACCCGCGTAAAGGAAGACGGAGGCGAGGTCGAGCCGGGCCGCGGCCATCAGCATGCCCGGCAGCGACTTGTCGCAGCCCGCCAGCAGCACGGAGCCGTCCAGCCGCTCGGCCATCATCACCGTTTCGACCGAATCGGCGATCACCTCCCGCGAGACGAGCGAGAAGTGCATGCCCTCGTGCCCCATGGAAATACCGTCGGACACCGAGATCGTGCCGAACTCGAGCGGGTAGCCCCCGCCCGCGTGCACCCCATTCTTGACCGCCTTGGCCAGCCGGTCGAGCGACAGGTTGCACGGGGTGATCTCGTTCCACGACGAGGCGACCCCGATCTGCGGTTTGGCGAAGTCGTCGTCGCCCATCCCGACCGCGCGGAGCATCCCGCGGGCCGCCGCGCGCTCCAGTCCGTCGGTCACGTCGCGTGAACGAGGCTTCAAATCCGGCTGGTCCTGCGGCATCGGGACACCTTCCTTCGTGGTGGGACACCGGGCACGCTGTCAACCCGGCGCGCCCGGCGCAACTTCATCGCTCCGGTTTGAAGCCGCGGTGCAGCGCCACCCGCGTGATCGCGTGATGCTCGACGCCGAGCACTTCGGCGGTCCAGCCGGAGACCGTCACCCGGTCACCCGGTTTCTCCGGGATCCGGCCGAGGAGCACCAGGATCAGCCCGGCGATGGTCGCGTACTCCCCCGGCGGCGCGTCCCGCAGCTCGACCCCGACGTCGACGAGGTCGTGCACCGGGAAGGTGCCGGGCAGCACCAGGGAGCCGTCCTTGCCGTCGCGGACGGCCAGTACGTCGCGGTCGGTCTCGTCGTAGATCTCGCCGACGATCTCCTCCAGCAGATCCTCCAGGGTGACCATGCCCGCGACGGCGCCGTGTTCGTCGACCACCAGCGCCATCTGCTCCCGCTCTGCCTTGAAACTCCGCAGCGCGTCCGAGACCCGCAGCGAATCGGGGTACACCACGGCCGGCCTGACGACCTCGGCGAGGTCTTCGTGGTCGCCGAGCAGATCGCGCAGGTGCACGACGCCGACGACGTCGTCCAGATGGCCGCCGCGGGCGACCGGCGCACGGGAGAAGCCCGACTCGGCCAGCTGGCGGCGCGCCGACCCGAGGTCCTGCTCGGCCGCGAGCGTCAGCACGGCCCGGCGCGGGACGAGCACCTCCCGCAGCCGTCGTTCGTGGATCTCCAAGGCGCCGTTGATGATCATGCGCTGCTCGGCATTCAGGCCGCGTTGCGCCGAGACCAGTTCCCGGAGCTCCTCGGGCGACATCTGGTCCGGATCGGCTTCCGCCCGGCCGCCCAGCGCGCGCACGACGAAGTTCGTCGACGCGCTCAGCGCCCACACCACCGGCCTGGAGATCGCCGACAACAGGTTCAGCGGTCGCGCCACCAGCAACGCCCACCGCAGCGCGTTCTGCATGGCCAGCCGTTTCGGCGCCAGTTCCCCGAGCACCAGGGTGAGGAACGTGAGGACCATGGTCACCAGCGCGACGGCCACCGCTCCGGCGGCGTCGCCGAGGAAGTCCAGCAGCGGCACCAGGGGCTGCGCGAGGGAGACCGCCGCCGTCGCCGAAGCGAGGAACCCGGCGAGCGTGATCCCGATCTGGATCGTCGCCAGGAAGCGGTTCGGGTCGCGCGCCAGCCGCACCAGCGTCCGGGCCGCCGCGCGGCCGTCCCGTTCCAGCGCCCGCAGCTGTCCCTCACGCAACGAGATCAGCGCCATCTCGCTGCCCGCGAACACCGCGTTGACCACCACCAGCACCGCGACCAGCGCGATGTCGAACCCGTAGCCGCCCACAAGCACTCCCCGGCCCGCCCGAAGTGCAGAACATTACCGAGGGCGAAGCGGGTCCGCAGATGTCGCGAGCGCTGGCTACTGACGGGTAGTTCCGATACCTTCGAAGGAACCCGCACGGACGGAGTCCTGATGTTCGCCCTCAAGACCACTCCCGCACGGACCTTCCTGCGCCGCGCGGAGGAGATCGCCAAACCGGTCACCCGCTGGAGCATCGGCCACGCCATCCCCCGTGTCGCCCTGCGGGCCGCGGCGCGCCGGGGCGACCTCCAGGGCAGGCTCTCCATCGAGGCAGGCGGCGGCGCGGACCTGACCGGGTTGTTCGACGAGATCCGCGCGCACGGCGCCGTCGCCACCACCAGGGTCGGGCACGTGACCACACGGCATTCGGCGTGCAAGGACATCCTCACCGACGACGCGTTCAAGACCGTGCGGTTCGTCCCGGACAACCCGGTGCTCAACCGGCTCGTCGCCTGGTCCGAGTCCGGGCTGATCCACCCGATCCAGCCGCCGTCGCTGCTGGCGAGCGAGCCGCCCGACCACACGCGCTACCGGAAGCTGGTCACGCGCGTCTTCACCGCCCGCGCCGTCGAGCAGCTGCGGCAGCGAACCCAGGCGATCGCCGACGAACTGCTCGAAAGCCTCGACCCGACGAATCCCGTCGACCTCATCGAGCAGTACTGCGGACTCCTGCCGGTCACCGTGATCAGCCAGATCCTCGGTGTCCCGCCCGAGGAACGCGACAAGGTGCTCGCGCTGGGCGGCGCCGCGGCCCCGAGCCTCGACCTCGGCCTGCCGTGGCGGACCTTCCGGACCGTCGAAGCCACGCTGGCCGAATTCGACTCGTGGCTCACCGTGCACCTGGAGAAGCTGCGGGCGAATCCCGGCGACAACCTGCTCAGCAAGCTGATCGCCGCCCGCGAGGACGGCGTCGGCCTGACCGAGCGGGAACTCAAGGCCACCGCGGGACTGGTGCTGGCGGCCGGGTTCGAAACGACCGTCAACCTCCTCGGCAACGGCATCGCCCTGCTCACCCGGAATCCGGGCGAACTCGGGAAACTGCGGGGGAATCCGGACCTGTGGAGCAACGCCGTCGACGAGATCCTCCGCTACGACCCGCCCGTCCTGCTCACCGGCAGGCTGTGCGCGCGTGACACCGAGATCGGCGGGGTGCCGATCCAGCGGGGTTCGATAGTCAGCACGGTGCTCGCCGGCGCCAACCGGGACCCGGAGATCTTCGACGCCCCTTCGGTTTTCGACGTCGCGCGAGCGAACGCGCGAGATCACGTGTCGTTCGGCGCCGGGCGGCATTACTGCCTCGGCGCTTCGCTGGCGAGGATGGAGGGGGAGGTCGGGCTGCGGTCGATCTTCGAGCGATTCCCCGACCTGCGGCTGCTGGGCGGTGCGCGCCGGCGCCAGACCCGGATCCTGCGCGGCTTCGAAACGCTTCCCGCCACCCTCATCTGACTGGGTGGGCAGCTCGCGTGTCGTCCGTCCAAGCACGGGTGTCGTCCGTCTGATCACACGTGCCGTCTGTTCAGTCACGCGAAAGTACCGACTCGCGGGGATTTTTACCGGACCGGCTACGGAAACCGGTCAGTAACCTCGCCCTCGTGACCACTCCGGAGCGCCGAGGCAAGGAAGCTCCGGAGCTGCCCGCCCTCACCGTCACCGGATGCCTGATGGGCTTCTTCATGACCGTGCTGGTCCTGATCGGCCCGGCCCTGCTCTGGATCAGCACCCGGTTCGAGCCCGGCGACGACGACGGCCTGGTCATCGTCGCGATGGGCGCGGTGTTCACGATCGGCGGGCTGGGCACCGTCGGCTCACACCTCCGGCAGAACGCCAGGGCCCGCGAGACACACCGCGCGCTCGACCGGAAGGGTGTCCGAGCGACCGCGGAAGTCGTTTCCAGCAAGCGGATCTGGGTCGACGAGGTGAGCACTCCCACGGACGACGTCGACCTCGTCGTCACCGGTCCAGGAGTGACCACGTTCAGTGCGCGCGTGCTCACCGAGGACGTCGGCCGCTACGAAACGGGCACGGTGGTACCCGTCGACGTGGACCCGCGGACCCTCCTCTTCCGCCTCGCCGACTGACCCTGCCGCGATCATTGCCCGGCAGCATCGTATCGCTTATCGTATATGAAATTCACCCCCCGATGCTGCGAGGTGACCTCGTGACCACCGCCACCGCCGACCCGACCACCACCATGGTCGCGCGAGATTTCACGGATTTCCGCACGGTGGTGTCGCAATCCTTCGTGCCGCTGCACGTGACGAGCGAGCACCGTGACCACTTCCGCGGCCGCATCCGCTCATGCGGCGCCGACGACGTCCAATTGACCGAGGTGACCGCGTCCGCGCACGTGGTCGAGCGGACGCCCGAGCTCATCGCCAGGGCGGACAGGCACTACTACAAGCTGAGCCTGATCCTGTCCGGGACCGGGCTGCTGATCCAGGACAACCGCGAGGCCATGCTGCGCCCCGGTGACGTGGCGTTGTACGACACGCACCGCCCGTATTCCCTGGCGTTCGAAGAGGATTTCCGCACGCTCGTGGTGATGTTCCCGCAGCGGCTCATCGATCTCCCCCGTGATCTGGTCGGCCAGCTGACCGCGGTCCCGATGTCGGGCAAGCGGGGCATGGGCAACGTGGTCGTGCCGTTCCTCGCCCAGCTCGGCAGCAACCTCGACCAGCTCGGCGGACCGGCGGGCGTCCGGCTCGCGCATACGGCGGTCGATCTGCTCGCCACCCTGTTCGCCAGCGAGCTCGACCTCGCCCGCGCGACGGCCGGGCCGCATCACGAGCTGATGCGCCGGGTCCTCGCCTACATCGACACGAACCTGTCCTCCACCGACCTCGGCCCGGCGCAGATCGCCGCCGAGCACTACATCTCCACCCGGCATCTGCACGGCCTCTTCCACGAACAGGGCACGACCGTCTCGGGCTGGATCCGCACTCGCCGCCTGGAACACTGCCGCCGTGAATTACTGGACCCAGTGCACGCTTCGCGGCCAGTCGCCGCCATCGCGGCGAAGTGGGGATTCGTCGACGCGCCGCATTTCAGCCGCGTGTTCAAGACGGAATTCGGCTGCTCGCCGAGTGAACTGCGCCGCGGCTTGACCGTGAGCGATCGGTTGTTGCCGCCCAGCGCGTGACAGCTGGCCCTTCACGGGCGGTCGCCTGAACGATGACCGCATGTCCGAAGCACCCGAGGAACAGTGGCGCACCTATGACGAGTTCGCCGCCGGAATAGCCACCTACCGCCTGCCGAACGCGGACCTGTCGGGACGCGAGCTCACCGTCACCCTCGACGACGGTGCGACGCTCGCGCTGCGGTTCGAGGACGCGGAAACCGTCACCTGCAACGGCATCAAGGATCCGTACGACGCGGTCGCCGTCCGGGAAGACGTCTTCTTCGTCAATCTCCCCCTTACCAGTGTGGAAGGTGAAGCGCTCACCGTCGTCTTCTCCACGACGACGCATCGCGCGCTCGCCGTGCGCTCGGTGATCGGCGCCGAGGACGTCGAAGGCGTTCCCCGTGTCTCCCAGACGTTCTGGTCCGGCACCACCGACGCGGGCACGCCGACCGGCGAGGAACCGGGGCCGTCGCGCGACCTGATCGGCAAGCGCAACGTCTACCGCTACAGCCCGGAACACCTCTACGAGCACGTGTACGTGTCTTCGCAGCGCTATGCCTGGCAATGCCTCGAAGGCGTGCAGCGCGGCCACGGAGACATGGACCTGTCGACGGTGTGGAAGTTCCAGGACGGGCTCTACCTGTTCTGCTTCCGCGAGTTCCGCATCGCCGTGGCCAGCGTGTGGCTGCACGACCTCGGCTACGCGCTGAAGACCACCGGCGTCTTCCTCGGTCTGACCGGCGACGGCCGCTCGGAACATTCCCGCGCGGGCGGGCACATCTACCCACTCGGCGCGGTCGCCTATCCCGACGCGCAACCGGTTTAAGGAGTCTCAGTGTCCAATTTAGACATCATCGCCGCGCACTACGCCGCGAGCGACCGGGGCGACCTGGCGGGCATGCTTGCCCCGCTCGGTCCCGCGACCACCTGGACGGAGGCGGCCGGTTTCCCTTACGCCGGCACCTACACCGGTCCGGAAGAGGTCAAGGAAAAGGTCTTCGGCGCGATCGCGAACGACTGGGACGGCTACGGTTTCGTCCTGGGCGAGCTCGCCGACGCGGGTGACACGGTGATCGGCATCGGCACCTACCAGGGCAAGCACCGCGAGACCGGTCGCTCGTTCACCGCCCGAGTCGCGCACGTGTGGAAATTCGACGGCGGCAAGGTCACTTCGTTCGAGCAGATCGTCGACTCCGTGCCCGTCGCCGAAGCCATGGAGAACCGGTGAAACCCGCGCGGCGCCTGGTCGCCCTCTCCGCCGCCGTCCTGCTGGCCACCGCGGGCTGCGCCGGGGCGGACAGCGGTTCGAGCGGGCCGATCGTGGTCGGTTCGGTCAACGCGCTGAGCGGCGCGGCCACCTTCCCCGAAGCGTCACAGGCGGCCAAGGCGGTCTTCGACGCGGCCAACGCGAGCGGTGGCGTCAACGGAAGACAGATCCAGTACAAGGCCCTCGACGACAAGGGCGACCCGGCGGCCGCGGCGGCAGCGGCCCGCGAGGTCGTCGGCCGTGACGAAGCGGTGGCGCTGGTCGGCTCGTCCAGCCTCATCGAGTGCGAGATCAACAACAAGTACTACGAGCAGCAGAAGATCCTGTCCATCCAGGGCATCGGCGTCGACCCGGCGTGCTTCACCAGCCCCAACATCGCCCCGGCCAACGTCGGCCCGTACCACGACATGACGCTGACCCTGCTCTACGGGTCGGAAACGCTGAAGCTGAACGACATCTGCGCGCTGCTGGAGATCGCGGGCAACACGCTGCCGTCGTATCAGGCGGCCATCGACGAGTGGTCGGCCATCACCGGCAAGAAGCTCAAGTACCTCGACGCGACCGTGCCCTACGGCGGTTCCGACTACACCTCCTACATCGTCAAGGCCCGCAACGCCGGGTGCAAGGCGATCACGGTGAACCCGGTCGAGCCGGACTCCATCGGCCAGCTCAAGGCGGCCGCGGCGCAGGGCTGGAACGACGTCACGTGGCTGCTGCTCACCAGCGTCTACAGCGAGAACTACGCCAAGGCCATCACCAACGCCGGCGCCGGGGTGTACGTGCCCGCCGAGTTCTACCCGTTCACCGACTCGACCAGCCCGCAGAACAAGGACTGGCGCGAGCTGATGACGAAGAACAACATCCCGCTGACCTCGTTCAGCCAGGGCGGCTATCTGGCGGCGAAGTACTTCCTCGACGTCGCCAAGGGGATCAAGGGTGACGTCACCCGCGAGTCGGTCACCAAGGCGCTGCGTGAGATGAAGCCGATCACCGATCCGATGGTCGGCACGCCGTACGTCTTCGGACCCGGCCAGATCCACCACGACAACACCGCGGGCTGGCCGATCAAGCTCGCCTCCGGCACCAACAAATGGGAGCTCGTCGCCGACGACTGGCTGCGGATTCCCAAGAAGTAACAGGAGGATTCGATGCTGCAGGGAGCGCTGGCAGGCCTGGCCGCCGGCGGACTGTACGCGGTATTGGCGGTGTGCCTGACGCTGATGTCGCGGTTGGTGCGGGTGGTGAACTTCGCCCAGTCGGCCACCGGAATGTTCGGCTGTTACGTGGCGGTGTTCCTGTCCGTCGACCTGGGCCTGCCGACGTGGCTCGCCACCGTCGTCGGGATCCTGCTCGGCGGGCTGCTCAGCGCGCTGCTCGGCTGGATCGTGTCCACCTGGCTCGCCGAGGCGGACACCGGCACCCGCTCGGCGGTCACCGTCGCGGTGCTGCTCCTGCTGATCTCGTTGTCGTTCATCCTGTTCGGCAACAAACCGCAGCCGTTCCACCCGATCCTCGACGGTCCGGCGGTCACCGTCGGCGGCGTGGTGATCAGCCAGGTCACCGTGGTCACCGTCGCGCTGGCGGTGCTGGTGGCGGTGGCCAGCAGGCTGGTGCTGAGCCGGACCCCGGCGGGGGTCCAGCTCAGGGCCCTGTCCGAACGCCCGACGACGGCGGAGCTGCTGGGCATCCCGGCGAAACGGCTCAGCGTTGCGGTCTGGGCGGTCACCGGGGTGGTCGGCACGCTGGTCATCTCGATCGTCGCGCCGTCGCAGTCCAACGACGCGACCTCGCTGGCGATGCTGGTGGTCCCCGCGGCCGCGGCGGCCCTGCTGGGCGGGTTCCGCCGTCTCGACCTCGCGGTCGCGGGCGGGCTGGGCCTCGGCCTGATCCAGGGCGCGGCCGCGCAGGTCGACGGGCTTTCGGTGGTGCGGTACTTCCTGCCGTTCGTGGTGATCGTGGCGCTGCTGCTCTGGTCGCAGCGCAAGGAGGTGTGGGATGCGGCTCGCTGAACGCGGGATGCCGTTCGTGATCGCCCTGGTCGCGATCGCGGCGGGCTTCGGCCTGAGCGTCGGGCTGGACGGGTACTTCGTCTACCTCGGCATGAGCGCCGTCGTCGCCGGGATCTCGCTGCTCGGCCTGGGCGTGGTCACCGGCAGCGCGGGGATGATCTCGCTGTGCCAGCTGACCTTCGGCGCCGTCGGCGCCTGGGTGGTGTCGGCGCTGAACGAGGCGCAGGCGCCCGGCGGGTTCCTGACGTGGCTGGTCCTCGGCGGTCTCGCCGCAGGCGTGGTCGGGGTGCTCGTCGGGCTTCCGGCGTTGCGGCTGCGCGGGATCAACCTCGCCGTGGTCACGCTGGGGCTCGCCGCCGCGGCGGACCTCGCGCTGGTCCAGCTCCAGTTCCCCGGTGTCTCCGGCGGGATCTCGGTCGAACGGCCGGACGCCTTCTCCGACGACCGGAGCTACTTCCAGCTCGCCGTCGTGGTGCTGGTGCTGTGCTGCCTGGCCGTGTACTTCCTGCGCCGCGGGCGCTGGGGCAGCGCGTGGCAGGCGGTGGCGTTCTCCGAACGCGGCACGGCGGCCGCGGGCACGAGCGTGCGGACGTCGAAGCTGACCGCGTTCGCGGTGAGCGCCACCCTCGGCGGGATCAGCGGCGGACTGCTCACCGGGCAGGTCGGGCTCGCCTTCCCGGCCAGTTTCACCGCGATCCAGTCGCTGGCGCTGTACGTGCTGGCGATCATGTCGGGCGCGCATCTGATCGACATGGCCGTCTTCGGCGCGGTGCTGTGGGTCGGCGTGCCGGAACTGCTGAAGCGCTGGGGAATCCCGCAGGACTGGGGATTCGTGGTGTTCGGCGTGCTCGGGGTCCAGGCGCTGGCGAGCGGCGGGAACCTGGGCACCACGGTGCGGCAGGTGTGGTACCGGCGGTCCAAGAAGGAGCCCGCGAAACTCGACCTGGCCGCCGGGACCGCGGCCATCGAGCCCAAGGCGCCCGGTCCGCCGGTGCTCACCGTGCGCGGGCTGAGCGTGAGCTTCGGGCACGTGGCCGCACTGTCCTCAGTGGACATCGCGGTGCCGGAACACGGGGTGCTCGGCGTCATCGGGCCGAACGGCGCGGGCAAATCGACGCTGGTCGACGCGATCAGCGGATTCCTGCCCAATGCCGAGGGTTCGGTGGAACTCGGCGGCAAGCCGCTGGCCGGATCGCCGTCGAACCGGGCCCGCGCCGGGCTGCGCCGGACGTTCCAGCAGGACCGTGTCCCGCCGGGGCTGACGGTCGGGGCGTATCTGAAGTTCCTCGCCCGGCGACGGCTCACCGCCGACGAGATCGGCGAGGCACTGGACTTCTTCGGCTGCCCCGCCGCCCGCACCCCGCTGTCGCAAGTGGACGTCGGTGCGCGCAGGCTGGTCGAGGTCGTCGGGCATCTGCTGGCCAAGCCGCGCGTCCTGCTCCTCGACGAGCCGGCCGCCGGGCTTCCGCACGAGGAGCACGTCGCGTTCGGGGAACGGCTGCGGCAGGTCCCGGCGCGGTTCGGGGTGTCGGTGCTGCTCATCGAGCACGACCTCGACCTGGTGCGCTCGGTCTGCGACACGATCACCGTCCTCGACTTCGGCCGCGTGCTGGCCTCCGGTCCGCAGGCCGAGGTGCTCGCGGATCCGGCCGTGCTCAAGGCGTACATGGGTGAAACGGAGATGCTGTGAACGCGTTGCGGATAGCGGGGCTGACGGTCACCCGCGGTGCCGGGCCGGTGATCTCCGGCGTCGACCTGACGCTGGAACCGGGCCGGATCACCGCGCTCGTCGGGCCCAACGGCGCCGGGAAGACCAGTCTGCTCGAAGCCGTTTCCGGTGTCGTGCCCGTCGCGGCCGGAACCGTCCACATCGGACCGGACGAGATCACGAAGCAGTCGCGGGTCTCCCGCGCCCGGCGGGGCCTGGCGCATATCGAGCAGGGGCGCGCGGTGTTCGGCGGGCTGACGGTGCTGGAGAACCTGATGCTCACCGCGCGCACCCGCGCGCGGGCCGACGAACTGTTCGAACTGTTCCCCGAACTCGAGAAGCGCCGCGATTCCCCGGCGGCGCTGCTCAGCGGGGGCGAGCAGCAGATGGTGGTGCTGGCCCGCGCCTTCGCCGCGCGGCCGTCGTTCCTGCTGATCGACGAGATGTCGCTGGGACTCGCGCCGGTGGTGTTCACCCGGCTGCTGCCGATGGTGACCCGGTTCGCCGAGGAAGGGGCGGCGATCCTGCTGGTCGAGCAGTTCACGCACCTCGCGCTCGGGGTGGCCAGTGACGCTCTGGTGGTCTCGTCAGGGCGCGTCACCTACGCGGGTTCCGCTCAGGACCTGCTGGACTCCCCCGGCACCCTGCACACCGCCTACCTCGGGGAATCCTGAAGCGCGACAACTTCACCCCACCGCCCGAACACGTCGCGAAAGCCACCTTGGGGACATCAGACGTCGCGAAAGTGGCTTTCGCGACGCACTCGGCCTCACGGACCGGCGAGGATCACGTCGGCGACGTAGTGAAGGCCTCCTTCCTTACCCTCAGGGTAGGGAAGGAGGCCTTCACGGACTCCGGCCGCGCTAAGAACCCATGCCCGCGCGTTCGAAGGCCAGGGTCGGCAGGTCGACGGCGTGCGCGCCACCATCGGCCACGATCACCGCACCGGTGATGTACGACGACTCCGAAGAACCCAGGAACCGCACGATCGAGGCGATCTCCTCCGGCTCGGCGGGACGGCGCAGCGGGACCTCGGCGGTGACGCGGCGATACCCCTCGGCGTGACCGCCGTCGAAGCCCGCGGCCTCGGCGAACTGGTCCATCTCGCCGTCCGCCATCGGGGTCCGCACCCAGCCGGGGCAGACCGCGTTCGCGCGGACGCCCTTCGGCCCGTAGTCGCGGGCGATCGAGCGGGTCAGCCCGATCAGCGCGTGCTTGGCGACGGTGTACCCGGCGACGTTCGGCCCGGCGAACAGCCCGGCCAGCGACGACACGATGACCACCTGGCCACCGGATTCGACCAGCGAGGGCAGGGTGGCCCGGCAGAACACGAAGGCGCTTGACAGGTTCGAGCGCAGGGCCAGTTCCCATTCCTCGTCGCCGGTGTCGACCACCGAAGACAGGCCGTGCCCGCCGGCGTTGGCCACCACGACGTCGATCCGGCCGAACTTGCCGACGATCTCCGCAGCCGCGTTCTCGGCGGCTTCGCGATCGCTGGCGTCGCACGCGATGACGTGCGCGCCGGTTTCGGCGGCCACCTTCTCCAGCGGTTCGAGCCGGCGTCCGAGCACCACCACCTGGGCGCCCTCGTCGGCGTACCGGCGGGCGACCGCGGCACCGATACCGGTACCGCCACCCGTGATCGCGACTACCTTCTTCACTTGCGGAGTCCTTTCTAAGCGGGAAAACCGGAGCGGGCCGAGACGCCGAAGTCGGCGAGCACGGCCTGGCCGTTGACCGCCCGCGAACGAGCGGACGCGAGATGGAGCACCTGCCAGGCGACTTCTTCCGGAGCCTGCACCGGGAACGCGGGATCGTCGAGCACCTCGCCGAGATCGCCGCGCGCCATCGGGGTGTCGACCACCGACGGGCAGACGCAGTTCACCCGGATACCGGGGAGATCGACCGCGAGCGCCCTGGTCATCGCGACCACCGCGCCCTTCGAGGCGCAGTACGGCACCATGCCGGGCGCGCTGGTGAAGGCCGAGTCGCTGGCCAGCAGGACAACCGAGCCGTTCGCCGCGGCGAGCCACGGCGCGGCGTGTTTGACCAGCAGGAACTGGCCGGTGACATTGACCGCCATCAGCGCGGCGAAATCCTCCGCCGAGGTTTCGGTGACCGGTGTCCCCACCGGGCCGGAAATCCCGGCACAGCCGACCACGACGTCGAGCCCGCCGAACCGGCTCGCCACGGCGTCGATCGCGGCGACCATCGAAGGCTCGTCGGTCACGTCGGCGTGGACCGCCAGGAGACCGTCCGCGAGGGTGGGCACGGGTGCCCGGTCGAGGGCGCCGACCCGCGCGCCCTCCGCAAGGAACGCCTGGACGCAGGCAAGGCCGATACCGGACGCCGCGCCGGTCACCAGCACGGCCTTGCCCGCGAGATCCAGTCCCATGGCGTCATCCTGCGGTCTGGACCTTTCGCGGCGGTTGGCCATCCGCGCATCCTTCTTGTCGACAGCCGCATGACGGCCTCGCGGTCTTTTCAGGAAAGGGCGGACCGGCAAGACTGCGAAGTATGACCAGGCCGCATCCTCTCGATCCGCTGACCGCCGACGAACTCACCGCGGGCCGCGCGATCCTGGCCGATGAGGGCCAGCTGACCACGACCACGAGGTTCCCGGCGGTACTGCCGGTGGAACCGGACAAGGGCGACGCCGCCCCCGACCGCCGTATCCAGTACACGCTGCTGGACACCGCGACCGGGCAGGCCCGCGACGTGGTCGTTTCGCTGGCGAAACGCGAAGTGGTCTCCTCCGAGGACTGCGGTGACGGCCAGCCCGCGTACCTGTTCGAGGAGTACGACCTCGCCGCGTCGATCACCAAGGCGTCGCCGGAATGGCGGGCCGCGATGGAGCGGCGCGGGCTGGCCGACCGGATCGAGCACGCCTTCTGCGCTCCCCTGGCGCCCGGTTTCTTCGGCAGGCCCGACGAGACCGGCCGGGTCATCCGCTCGCTGACGTTCCTGCGCGACGACGAGTCCGACAGCCCGTGGGCGCATCCGGTCGAGGGCCTGATCGTGCACATCAACCTGACCGAGCAGCGGGTCATCCGGGTCCAGGACGAAGGCGACGTCCCCGTACCTCCGGAGCACGGCCGCTACGGGGACGTCCCGGCCCGCACCACGCTCAAGCCGATCGAGATCACCCAGCCCGAGGGGCCGAGTTTCACCATCGACGGCAACGAGGTCACCTGGGAAGGCTGGAAACTCCGCGTCGGCTTCAACGCCCGCGAAGGACTGACGCTGCACCAGATCAGCTTCCAGGACCGGTCGGTGCTGCACCGTGCGTCGGTACCGGAGATGGTGGTGCCGTACGGGGACACCGCGCCCGGCCGGTTCTGGATCAGCTACTTCGACGCGGGTGAGTACCTGCTCGGCAAGAATGCCAACGACCTGCGGCTGGGCTGCGACTGCCTCGGCGTCATCCACTACTTCCCCGCGTATGTCGCCGACGACCACGGCCATCCGGTCGAGATCCCGCGCGCGATCTGCATGCACGAGGAGGACTACGGGATCCTGTGGAAGCACACGGATCTCGACGGCCGCGCCGAGGTCCGCCGGTCGCGGCGGCTGGTGATCTCGTCGATCTCCACCATCGGCAACTACGACTACGGGTTCTTCTGGTACCTCTACCTCGACGGCACGGTGGAGCTGGAGGCGAAGGCCACCGGCATCGTGTTCGCCGGCGCCGCGCACTCGGGCACGAAACACCCGCACGCCAACGAGATCGCGCCCGGCCTGTTCGCGCCGGTGCACCAGCACCTGTTCTGCGCGCGCTTGGACGTGGCGATCGACGGCGAACGCAACTCGCTCGTCGAGGTCGACGTCGAACGCGTGCCGATGGGTGAGCAGAACCCGTACGGGAACGCTTTCACCTGGAAGGAAACCCCGCTGCGGACCGAACAGGAGGCGCAGCGGTTCGCGGATCCGGCCAAGGCGCGCGTCTGGGAGATCCGCAGCGCGGAGCGGACCAACCGGCTCGGCACCCCGACGGCGTACCAGCTCGTCCCCCGGCCGTCCGCGACCCTGATGGCGCAGCCGGAATCGACCGTTCACCAGCGGGCGACGTTCGCCACCCGTCACCTGTGGGCCACGCCGTACCGCTCCGGCGAACGCTACCCGGCGGGCGAGCGGCCGAACGCCCATCCCGGCGGCGGCGGTCTCCCCTCCTGGACCGCCGCCGACCGGGACCTGACCGACACCGACCTCGTGCTGTGGCACGTGTTCGGCCCGACCCACATCCCGCGCCCGGAGGACTGGCCGGTCATGCCGGTCGACTACTCCGGTTTCTCCCTGCGCCCCTATGGCTTCCTGGACCGAAACCCGGCCCTCGACCTGCCTTCCGGCGCTGCCGACGATCACTGTTCCGCCCACGATCACTAGGAGCCAGTTGGCGGAGCTGAAGTTGTAACCCGAAAAGTGACCAACGCGTGAACCCGCCCCGGCCGAAGGCCCCGCTATCGCGGTGGCAGGGCGCCTGACCCCGTCGACTTGAGATGAACGCCAGACCCGCGCCCTGCCGACGTCGATCGCGGACGCGGGTTCACCACCCAGACACTAGGACTGCCCCGATGCCCGAACTGACCCTGTCCGACACGTCCACCTGGCTGCCGCTGGACGGCCTCGCCCCCGGTTTCGACGCGAACAAGGCCCCCACGGTCGGCGACCTGCACGGCCGCACCTTCGAACTCGCCTGCGAAGACGGCACGAAGTTCACCGCGGGTTTCTCCGGCACCCGGATCGAATGGACCTACCACGGCACCGGCACCGACCGCTGCGAGACGTTCCTGGTCGACGACGACCTGTACTACGTCCAGTTCCACCCGGAGGCACGGCAGGAAGAGGCGTTCACCCTCCTGCTCGACCTGCGCCGCGGCCGCGCGCTGCTCGTGCTGAGCAAGATCGGCGACACCTCGCCGCGGGTCACGCAGACCTTCCTGGCCGCCACGATCGGCGGCACCGAGCCCAGCGGGGAGTCGCTCGCCCCGACGACGTCCCTGGTCGGGCGCCGGGTGCTGTGGGTGTACAGCACCGAGCACGCCTACGAGCACGTGTACCTCAGCCCGCACTGGTACACGTGGCAGTGCCTGGCCGGACCGGAGCGGGGGCTCGCCGACACCGACGAGAACTCGGTCTACGAGCTGCGGCCGGGCATCTACGTCTTCGCCTGGCGGGAGAAGGTGATCCCGTGCGCCTCCGTGACCGTCGCCGATCACCGCGACGCCAAGCGGCTGCGCTCCCACGGTGTCCTTTTCGGACTGGACGCCTCCGGGAGCACTCCGACCCACTTCACCTTCGGCGCGCACGGCAAGCTGCTGAGCACCACCGTGCACCCCGAGGCTTACGACCCCGCCGGGAGCTGAGCCTTGACCGCCGACCTCATCCTCACCAACGCCACGGTGTACACGGTGGACGGCGCCCGGCCCTGGGCGTCGTCACTGGCGATCAAGGACGGCCGGGTGCTGTCCCTGGAGGACATCGAACGCGGGCCGAACACCGAGGTCGTCGACCTCGACGGCGCGTTCGTGATGCCCGGCCTCGTCGACGTGCACAATCACCACGCCCTCGCCGGGCGCGCCGCCCTGTTCGAGCTGACCTTCGGCCTCGACGCGGGCCTGGACGACATCCTCGCCGCGGTCCGCTCGCGGGCAGCGGCACTCGGACCGGACGAATGGGTGGTCGGTGGCGCTTGGGCGTCCACTTTGGTCAGCACCCTTTCGCAGACCTCGGCGCGGCACGCGCTCGACGAGGCCGCGGGCGGGCGGCCGGTCATGCTCTCCGACGACAGCAGGCACAACCGCTGGGTGAGCAGCCGGGCGCTGGAACTGGCAGGCGTCACCGCCTCGACGCCCGACCCGGCGGGCGGCGAGATCGTCCGCGACCCGTCCACCGGGGAACCCGTCGGGGTCCTGCTGGAGGCGGCGGGCGTCGCCGTCGAGCGGGCGCTCAGCGAGACCCGGACACTCACCGCCGAGCAGCACGTGGCGGCGTCGCGGCACGGTATCGGCACGCTGCACTCGTACGGGGTCACCGCGTTCCAGGACGCCGGCGTCTCCGCGGACATCCTCGGCGCGCTGAAGTCGCTCGACGACGCGGGTGAGCTGCACGCGTGGGTCGTGTCGTCGTTGCTGATCAACGACCCGATCTTCGGCTTCGACCCGATCGGCGCGCCGCTGCTGGAGGTCGCCGGGCAGTACCGGAGCGAGCACCACCGGCCCGACTTCGTGAAGATCTTCCTCGACGGTGTCCCGCCGACGCGCACCGCCGCCTTCCTGGAGCCGTACCTGCCGGACGCCGCGCACGGTGCCTGTCACCACGGCGCCACGACCATGCCCGGTGACGAGCTCACGGGCTGGCTGCGGACCGCGGCCGAGGCCGGGCTCTCGGCCAAGGTGCACTGCACCGGGGACGCGTCGGTGCGCGCGACGCTGGACGCCGTCGAAAAGATCCGCGGCGAGGGGTTCGCCGACGCGCGGTTCCAGGTCGCGCACGGCCAGTTCGTCCACCCCGACGACCTGCCGCGGTTCGCCTCGCTGGGCGTAGCGGCGGACATCTCGCCGTTCCTGTGGGTCCCGGGGGTCATCCCGGCGGCCATCGCCGAGGTGCTGCCCGGTGAACGGGCCGGGCGGATGCAGCCGAACCGGTCGCTGCTGGACGAGGGCGCGCTGGTCGCGGGCGGTTCGGACTGGCCGGTCAGCGAGTCCCCGAACGCATGGGAGGGCATCCACGGCCTCGTCACCCGTCAGGATCCGACCGGGACGTTCCCCGGTGCACTGTGGCCGGAACAGGCGATCACCCTGGCCGAGGCGGTCGAGGTCTTCACCCTCGCCGCCGCCCGCGCGATGGGACTCGGCGACGTCACCGGCTCACTGGTGCCGGGGAAGTCGGCCGATTTCGTGGTCCTTGACCGCGATCCGTTCAAAACCGATCCGTCCGCGCTCGTCAAGACAAAGGTGACGCAAACGTGGTTCGCCGGGCACCGCGTGTATCTGCACGACTGATCTCCTACACTGGTAGAAGAACCAGTGCGGGAGGTCTGCCGATGCCGAAGATCATCGACCACGACGAACGGCGCAGTCACATCGTCGACGTCACCTGGGATTTGATCACCCAGGGCGGGATCGAGGCCGCCACCATGCGCGAGATCGCGGCGGCCGCGGGCTTCGCCAACGGTGCGCTCAAGCTGTACTTCCCGAGCAAGGAAGACATCATCCAGGCCACCTACGAACGCGCGCTCGGCATGATGCGCGAGTACGTGGAACTGGAAGAGCTGCGTGGCCTGACCGCGCTCCGCGAGCTGTGCGTCTCGTCGATGCCGATCGACGACGACCGCATCGCCGCGGGGCGCGTCCTGCTCACCTTCTGGCAGCTTTCGCTGACCAATCCGAAACTGCAGGACAAGTACCTCGAGCACATCCGCTCGTGGCGGGGCCTGCTGCACCGGTACCTCACCGAGGGCCGGGAGGACGGCGACATCCTCACCGAGACCCCCGACGAGCAGCTGGTCGACGAGGTCGTGCTGTTCAACGCCGGGGCGAACGTGATGAGCCTGGTCGCCGGGGAGTTCTCGACGATCGCCCTGCAGCGGCAGCATCTGGAGACGTTCTTCGCCCGCCTCACCCGCCCCTGACACCGGGGGCTCAAGGCGTGACTAGCGTGATCACAAACCGCACTCGCGTGTTCAGAGGCGGATCTCGCGTGTGCGGCTCCAATCACGCGAGATCCGCCTCTGATCACGCGAGTGCGGAGTTCAATCACGCGAGATCGGCGTGCGTGCGCCGCCGTGGTGCCGCGGAAGTCGTGAAGGCCTCCTTCACTACCTTGAGGGTAGGCAAGGAGGCCTTCACGGACAGCGCCGCAACCCGTCACCACGCACCCGGCAGGCGGGCGTTGTGAAAGACACTTTCGCAACCTTGAGGGTTGCGAAAGTGGCTTTCACAACGTGACGACGCCGGCCAACGGTGAGCGCGTCCAGAGGACTAGACGCGGCGGTCGAACACCCGCGTCAGGAAGCTCGCGACGTGCTTGTGCGAGCGCGGCGAAGCGGGCAGGTCGGTGAACAGACCGTAGAACCCGTGGATCTGACCCGAGTACCGCGTCATCTCCACCTGCGTCCCCGCGTCGGCCAGCCGGCGTGCGAACTCCTCCCCCTCGTCCCGCAGGACGTCGTACTCGGCCGTCAGCACCAGCGCCGGCGGGAGCCCCGTCAGATCCGTGGCCCGCAGCGGCAGCAGGTACGGATCGTTCAGCTGCGCCGGATCCGACACGTACTGCTCGAAGAAGAACCGCATCGCCCCGGCCGTCATGCCGTATCCGTCGGCGTAGTCCACGTAGGACCGGAAGCCGTCGTCCGGATGACCGTAGACCGGGCAGATCAGCACCTGCGCGGCCAGCGGCGGGCCGTTCCGGTCGCGGGACATCATCGAGATGACCGTGGACAGGTTGCCGCCCGCGCTCTCCCCGCCGATCGCGATCCGCCCGGCGTCGACAGCCTCCCCGGCACCGCCCGAGGCGAGCCATTCGACGACGGCGTAGCAGTCGTCCGGGGCAGCCGGGTACGGATGCTCGGGCGCGAGCCGGTAGTCGACCGCGACGACCGCGACCTTCGCCGCGTTGCACACCGCCCGCGAAGCGACCTCGTTCTCGTCGATCGAGCCGAGCGTCCAGCCACCACCGTGGATCCAGACGAACACCGGCACCGGCGTCGCGACGTCGGGCAGGTAGACCCGCACCCGGACACCGGAGGGCAGCACGTGGTCGGCGACCGAGGCGACCTCTTCGACCGAGGCGGGAGGTTGCCACGAAGCGGCGAAGGCGGCACGCAGTTCGGGAGCCGTCAGGGGTCCCGTCGGAGCCTCTGACGGAGCGCTGCGGGCCAGCAGCTCCTTGACCGCGGGATCGAGGGTCACGGTCACACCGCTTCCGCGACCAGCACCCGCGGGCTGCCCGGCAGCGCGAGGCGGTCGGTGACCCGCCAGCCCGCCCCGGTCAGCCATTCCCGGACCTCGGCCTCCGGGTAGACGACCGTCCCGTCGATCACCAGGTACTCCCCCGCGTGCAGGGCGTCGATCGGCCGCTGGTTCGCGTCGTCGTCGAGGAAGAAGTCGAGCAACAGCAGGGTGGCCCCCGGCGCCGCGGCCGCGCGGGCGTTGCGCAGGATCTCCGCGTTCTGCTTCGCGTCGAAACGGTGGACGACGTGGTTGACCATCACCAGGTCGAATTCACCTTCGGGCCGCGCGGTGGGCGTCTCCGCCCCGACGACGGTCGCCCGGTCGGCGAGACCCGCCTCGGCCGCCGCGGTGGTGACCGACTCGGTGAAGCCGGGGTCGAAGACGAACGTGGTGTGCAGTTCGTCGTTGGTCTTCATCGCCTCGACCGCGAACGCGCTCGACAGCCCGCCGAGGTCAAGCAGCTTCCGGTGCGGGCCGAAGTCGAACGCGCCGGCCAGCATCTTGGCGTGCAAGGCGTTGTACGTCATCACGCCGGACATGAAGGTGCCCCAGCGCGCGTCGTCCATTTCCAGCTTGCCGGGCTCGCCGCTGTCGGCCGTGTGACCGAACTGCAACCAATGCGGGTAGCTGATCGAGTCCAGGAACGTCAGGAACGGGGCCAGATCGAGATCTCCGCCGCCCAGGTACTCCGCCGCGTCGTCGGCCAGTCCGTACCGTCCGTCCACACGGGACAGCAGACCGAGTGATGACATGGCGTCACCGAGAATGCGGGTGATCTTCTCCGGTTTGCCGGTCTTGCCCGCCAGTTCCGCGGCCGACAGCGGCCCGTCGGCGAGCGCGGTGAACAGGCCGATCCGGCTCGCCGCGAAGAGTTGCTTTGCCGCCATGTAGCCCACGGCGATGTCCACGATCCGCTCGGGACCGGCAGTCTTGGTCGACCCGCTCACGGGTGCCCTCCTTAGCTCGTTTCGGCTGATAGTCTACAGACGTAGACAAAAGAATCCAGTGCAAGTTTCCGTCCACCACCAGGAAAAACCTGCCGGATATCAACTTCCTACATTCGTAGAATATACCCATTGACAGCGCACTCGCCCAGTGTCAACATGCGTAGAACTACCCCCGCCGGAGGCCCGTTCCCCGGCAGTGCGGTCCGCTTCGGGCGGGCACGGGAAAGGGGATTCATGACCCTGCTCGAATTACGAGAACTGACCGTCGGCGTGATCGCCGACGAAACCGAACGCGAACTGGTCCGCGAACTTTCGTTCGACCTCGACCAAGGCCGGACACTCTGCGTGGTCGGCGAATCCGGCAGCGGTAAAACGGTGACGGCCTTGTCGATCATCCGGTTGCTGGAATTCGTCGCGCCGGTGTTCACCCGCGGTGAGATCACCGTCGACGGCGTGGACCTGACGCGGCTTTCCGCCGACGAGATGCGCTCCTATCGCGGCCCGCGGATCGGGATGATCTTTCAGGAGGCGCTGGATTCACTCAACCCGAGTCAACGGGTCGGCAAGCAGCTGATCGAGGCGTACCGGAAGCCCGGTTCCCTGCCCCGGCAGGCCGCGCGCAAGGGCACGCCGTTGCACCGCGAAGCCGAAGCGAAGGCACGCGGGCTGCTGAAGGAAGTCGGGCTCACCGACACAGACCGCGTGCTTTCCCTGTACCCGCACCAGATGTCGGGCGGGATGCAGCAGCGCGTGATGATCGCGCTGGCCCTGATGGCCGACCCGAGCCTGCTGATCGCGGACGAGCCGACCACGGCCCTGGACGTGACCACGCAGGCGGAGATCCTCACCCTGTTCGACCGCGTCCGCCGCGACCACGGCACCGCGTGCGTCTTCATCACGCACGACATGGGCGTGGCCGCGCAGGTGGCGGACCGGATCGCGGTGATGTACCGCGGCGAACTGGTCGAACTCGGCTCCAAAGAGGACATTCTGCACAAGCCGAAGCACCCCTACACCAAGGCGTTGCTCGACTGCGTCCCGAAACTCGGGGTGAGCAGGCGCGACGGGTTCCCCACCATCTCCGAGGCACTGCTCGAAGCCGCGATGAACGGCGACTCGGCGATCGCGACCGAGACGAGGACCCTCAACCGCGCCAAAGCGGAGAACGCGGGCGAAGGCACCGCGCTCGTCATCGACTCGGTGTCCAAAGTGTACGGACGCCGCGGCCGGTTCTCACTGAACCGCGAACCCGAGGTGCACGCGGTCAAGGACGTCTCGCTGGAGATCGCACCCGGCGAGTTCTTCGGCCTGGTCGGGGAATCCGGTTCGGGCAAGACCACCCTCGGCCGCCTGGTGAGCGCGCTGGAGCCGCCCACCTCGGGCACCATCGCCTTCGGGGAGCACCGCTGCACGCCGACCGGGCTCGACGGCGACGAACGCGCGTTCCGCCGCCGCGCGCAGCTCATCTTCCAGGACCCGCAGAGTTCGCTCGATCCCCGGCACACCGCCGCCCGGATCATCGCCGAACCGCTGCGGGAGCTCACCGGCCTGCGCGGTGCCGAACTGGACCGCCGGGTCACCGAACTGATCGACGAGGTCGGTCTCCCCTCGGACACCGCGAAGAAGCTGCCCTCGCAGCTGTCCGGCGGGCAACGGCAGCGGGTGTCGATCGCCCGCGCGATCGCCGCGGAACCCGACCTCATCGTCGCCGACGAGCCCACCTCGGCGCTCGACGTCTCGGTGCAGGGCCAGGTGATGAACCTGCTGCTCGAATTGCGGCGCACCCGCGCGCTCAGTTTCCTGTTCATCACGCACAACCTCAGCCTGGTGCTCTCGGTCGCCGACCGCGTCGGCGTGATGTACCGGGGCGAACTGATCGAAATCGGCGACCCGGACGAGATCCGGCTCCACGCCCGGCACGACTACACCCGCCGCCTGCTCGCGGCGAACCCCGAACTGCCCGCCCACCCTCACACTGGAGTGCGGAACCCATGAGACGAACCCTGACCTCGGCCGCCCTCGGTATGGCGACCGTCCTGCTGCTCAGCTCGTGTATGGGAGGGCAGGCCGGCGGTGGAGCCGCGGACGGGCCGCCGAAGCCCGGCGGCAACCTCAACGTCGCCGTGCCCACCGACCCGCAGTCGCTCGACATGGTCGCGAACCCCGGCCAGGTGACCGCGCACATCGGCAACATGATGTACGAGAAGCTGTTCGAGGTGGACCGGAGCTTCACGTCCCGGCCCATGCTGGTCGACGACTACACCACGAGCCCGGACAGGCTCACCTACACCTTCAAGCTGCGCCAGGGCGTCACCTTCCACGACGGCAACCCGCTGACGTCCGAGGACGTCGTGGCGAGCCTCAAGCGGTGGCAGCAGGTGCACCGCACCGGCCAGCTGGTCACCCCGGACATCGAGGCGATCACGCCGACCGACCCGGCGACGGTGACCATCAAGCTCAAGCAGCCGCGGTACCCGCTGATCAACGAGCTCGCCGGCGCGGGCACGGAGATCTACGAGGCGAAGAACCTCACCGGCGTCGCGCCGACCGGGTTCGCCCAGGACAAGGCGATCGGGACCGGGCCGTACAAGCTGAAGAGCTGGGACATCGGCCGTGAACTGGTGCTGGAGCGCTACACCGGCTACAAGTCCCGGTCCGAAGAGGACTGGGGCGGCCAGGCGGGCGCCAAGCACGCGTACCTGGACACCGTGACCTACAAGGTGGTCTCCGACCAGGACGCGCTGATCAACGGCCTGCAGACCGGCCAGTGGGATCACATCATGCCCACGAACGACCAGTACGAGACGCTGCGCAACAACCCGGCCGTGGTCGTGCACAACCTGCCCGGTGGCAACGACAACGTCGTGATCCCGAACTTCAACAAGGGTTCGAAATTCGCCGATCCCCGTGCCCGCGAGGCGCTCAACCTGCTGCTCGACAAGCCCGCGATCAACGCGGCCACCGGCGGCAGCAAGGACCTCACCATCGAGACCGGCGCCTTCGCGTCGCCGGACAACAAGCAGTTCTATTCGACAGCCGGTGAAGAGGTCTACAAGAAGCACGATCCGGAGAAGGCGAAGCAGCTGCTGGCCGAGGCCGGGATCACCGCCGGCGCGACGATCCGCATCGTCACCACGAACTCGTACCCGGAGTTCGGCAAGTGGGCCGTGCTGATCCAGGACAGCCTGTCGAAGATCGGTATCAACACCAAGATCGACACCTTCGACTTCGCCACCATGCTCGGCACGCTGACCAAGGAACCGGGCGGCTGGGACATCACCACGCTGTTCTTCGACTCGGCGCTGACGTCGCCCGCGCAGATGCCCGCGCTCACCCTGGGCACGCTGAACGGTTCGACCTCCCCCGAGCTGGACGGGCTCATGGCGGAGTTCAACGCCTCGACGACCCCGGAGCAGGCGAAAGCGGTGGTGGACAAGCTGCAGGCGTTCACCTGGAAGCAGCTTTCGGTGATCACCCTGAGCCAGTCCAAGCTGTACGCGGCCTACTCCCCCAAGCTCAAGGGCTACGGCGACTTCTACCGCGTCTTCTGGAACACCTGGCTGGCGTCATGACCGGTCTGCTGCTGCGCAGGCTGCGCGATCTGGTGATCATCCTGGTGATCGTCGGGACGATGATGTTCTTCGTCATCCGGCTGATCCCCGGCGACCCGGCGCAGGCCATCCTCGGCCCGACCGCGCGACCGTCCGATGTGGACGCACTGCGGGAGAGCATGGGGCTCAACGGGCCGTTGTGGGAGCAGTACCTCAGCTGGGCCGGGAACGTGCTGCACGGCGATTTCGGCACGTCGATCACCTATCACGCGCCGGTGCTCGGCGTGGTCGCCGACCACATCCTGCCGACGCTGACCCTGGCCGTGCTGTCCACGGTGATCAGCTTCTTCCTCTCGGTCGCGATCACCTCCTGGCAGGCGGTGTCGCCGCGCAATCCGGTGGCCCGCGCGCTGGACCGGCTTTCCGCGCTCGGTATGGCGATGCCGGACTTCTGGATCTCATTGATGCTCGTGCTGGTGTTCTCGGTGACGCTGCGCTGGTTCCCTTCCAGCGGCTACGAAAACCTGTTCACCGATCCGGCGACGGCGGTGCCCGCGCTGGTGCTGCCGCTGACCGTGCTGGTCATCGGGCAGACCGCGTTGTTCGTGCTCACCCTGCGCGAAAGCCTGCTCGGTGAGCTGCCGCTGGCGTATCTGCGCACCGCGCGGGTCAAGGGGCTGTCCGAGCGGCAGGTCATGACCAAACATGTCCTGCCGAACGCGCTCATGCCGCTGATCACCCAGCTGGGCAGCAACTTCGCCATGCTGGTCGGCGGGATCGTGATCATCGAGTCCATCTTCGTCGTACCCGGTCTGGGCCATCTGCTGATGGGCGCGGTGTCCACTCGCGACTTCCCGCTGATCCAGGGTGTGACGCTGTTCGTCGCGGTGCTGTTCGTCCTGGTCAACCTGCTGGTGGACCTGTCGTACGCGCTGCTCGACCCGAAGGTGCGTGTGTCGTGAGCGTGGCCCTGGTGGACAAACCGTCGTCGGTGCGCGAGAAGCCCCCGGCCGGTCGCGCGGCCAAGGTGTTCCGGCGTAACCGGATGCTGGTGATCACCACGGCGCTGCTGGCGGTGCTCGTGCTGGTCGTGATCGTCCTGCCGTTCTTCCTGCCGAGTGTCAGCGCGACGGATCCGGTGAACCGGCTGCTGCCGCCTTCGGGCGCGCATCTGCTCGGCACGGACTCGTTCGGCCGTGACGTGCTCGCCCGGCTGGTCTCCGGCGGGCGGGCGTCGCTCGGCTTGTCGGCCCTGATCACCCTGTGCGCGGCCTTCACCGGCCTCGTGATCGGGCTGATCAGCGGCTTCTTCCGGGCGGCCGACGCGGTGCTGATGCGGGTGATGGACGCCTGGATGTCGTTCCCGGCGATCATCCTCGCGATGGCGCTGGCGATCTCGCTCGGCGCGAGCATCTGGACCGAACTGATCGCGCTGACGGTGATCTTCACCCCGTTCACCGCACGCGTCATCCGCAGCCGGGTGCTCGGCATCGCCGGGCGGGCCTACATCGGCGCGGCGCGGGTCTCGGGGATGAGCAAGTGGAAGATCCTCGTCGTGCACGTGTTCCCGAACGTGCTGCCACTGGCGCTGGTGCAGGTGGTGATCCTGTCCGCGGCGGCGATGCTGGTGGACGGTGCGATGAGCTTCCTCGGTCTCGGCATCGCTCCCCCGACGCCGACCTGGGGCAACATGATTGCCGAAGGCCGCTCGTATCTGGTGCAGGCGCCCTGGCTGGTGATCGCGCCCGGCGTGACGATCATGGTGTGCGTGTTCCTGCTGAACCTCATCGGATCGTCGCTGCGGATCGCCGTCGATGCCCGCGCCCGGACGCTGAGCGAGATGCAGCGCCTGCGCACCCGCCGCCCCTCCGCCAGCTGAGAAAGGATTCCGTTGTCTGCCACTACTTCCTTGGCCGTGCGCCGCTTCGCTCCCGAAACCGTCTCGGGACCGCCTGTGCTGCTGGTGCACGGATTCGCCTCCGACGGGCACACCGACTGGATCACCACGGGGTGGCCCGCCGCGCTCACCGCCGCGGGCCGTGAGGTCCTCGTGCCCGATCTGCCGGCGCACGGTTCCAGCCCCGCGCTCCCCGGCTCGCTGGGCGCCGCCGCGATCACCGCGGAGCTGACCGGGCTCGTCTCGGGTCTGTCCGAAGTGGACGTCGTCGGGTACTCGCTGGGTGCCCGGCTGTCCTGGGAACTGCCCGCGCAGGCCCCGGTCCGGCGGCTCGTGCTCGCGGGGGTGAGCCCGTTCGAACCGTTCGGCGCCGTCGACGTCGCGGCCGCGCTGGCGTTCGCGGACGGCGGCAAGGCCCCCTCGGATCCGCTGACGGGCATGATCGCGCACATGATCACCGCGCCGGGGCGGAACCCGGCCGCGCTCGCCCGGTGCATCGAAGACCTGCGCGGGGAGCCTTTCGCTCCGGTCGCCGGTGCTGTCTCCGTTCCGGCCCGCTTCGTGGCGGGTAGCGACGATCCGGTGAGCCAGGGCATCGAGACGCTGGTCGAACTGGTGCCGGGGGCGGATCTCGTGCTGGTGCCAGGGGATCACGGTGGGGCGCTGCGGAGCCCGGAGTTCAAGGCCGCCGTGCTGGAGTTCCTCGCCTGACGCGGTCCAGTCCCGATCCGGTGGGGTTCGGCGGGGTTGTGCGGCGGGGTCGCGAAAGCCACTTTCGGGACGTCTGGTGTCGCGAAAGTGGCTTTCGCGACACGGCTCCTTGCTCTGCCTCCCGGCGCGCGCTCCGCTTCCGCCGATGGTGCGAAAGCCACTTTCGCAACGTTGAAGGTTGCGAAAGTGGCTTTCGCAACGTTGTCACCTGGTCGCGCCGACCACCCACCCGAGCGGTCCGTGAAGGCCTCCTTCCCTACTCTCAAGGTAGGGAAGGAGGCCTTCACGGACTTGCGAGGTTCAGAAGGTCCCATCGGCGGCGACCGAACGGTCCAGCCAGAGATCCTCCAGCGCCGCCCGGACGTCCGCGCCGCGGGAAGCGGCCAGCGCGACGGCGCCCAGGTTGTCCTCCAGCTGAGCCATCCGGCTCACCCCGAACAAGACGTTCGCCACCGGTTCGTAAGCGAGACAAAACGCAAGAGACAGCTGCGAAGGACTCACCCCGAAGTCCCCGGCCACGGCGGCGACCCGCGAGGCTCCGTCCCGGATCGCGTCCCGGATCCCGCCCATGTCCGCGCCGATCTTCCGTTCCGGCGTCTTGCCGAGCAGCACGCCACCCTCGAACACGTCCGAGGCCTGCAAAGTCAGCCGTCCGGACTCGAAATGCTTTCCGTAGAAGGAACCTTCCGCCATGGAACGCCGGGCGACGCTGTACTTCAGCTGGGCGAAGGCCGGCGCCGGAAGTCCTTCGGCGGCAGCGAACTCCAGCGCGCGGTCGAGATCCGGCGCCTGCCAGTTGTTGACGCCCCAGACGTCGAAGCGGCCGAGTCGGATCTGTTCGGCGACCTCGGTGACGATCCGCGGGATGTCCGGCCGCTCGAAATAATCGCCGACGACAACGGCTTCCGCCCGGTCGACACCGACGCGGTCGAAAGAAGTCGCGAGCTGCTCGGCGAAACCGGTGTTCGGGTAGTCCCAGAGCCAGAGTTTCCCGCACAGCTGGTATTCGCCTCGGCCGACCCCGGCCGCGCGGACGGCCTCGCCGAAGATCAGATCTGTTCGCGACTGCTCGGCATGCGGTCCCATGTTGTAGTGGGCCACGTCGAACAGCGTGACCCCGGCGTCGATCGCGTGCCGGATCAGGCGCGCCGCGTCGTCGAACTCCATGCGGTCCCAGGTGTTCCAGGATCCCAGGCTCAGCGCCGAAGTGGCGAAGCCCAGTCCGTTCTGCTTCTCGTGCACGAGTTTTCCTTTCTCTGGCAACAGAAACAAGTTTTAGTCTACGATCGTAGAATGAACAAGAGACTCGTAGTGGTGACCGGCGGTGCCAGTGGCATCGGCCGTGGTGTCGCCGAAGCCTTCCAGTCCGCGGGCGACCGCGTGGTCATCGCCGACGTCGACGCGCGCGCGGCCCACGAGCTGGCCGCCGGACTCGGCGCCGAGCACGTGGAACTCGACATCTCCGATCCGGGATCGGTCGACGCGGCCCTCGCGCTGATCACCGACCGGTTCGGCCCGGTCGAGGTCCTGGTCAACAACGCGGGCCTCGCCGGGGGCGGCGGCCCGCTGGTGGGACTGGACATCGGCGTCTTCGACCTGTGCATGCGGGTGAATTTCCGCGGCACGTTCCTGATGACGCGCGCGGTCGGCGCACATATGGTCGAGGCGGGCACCCGTGGCGCCATCGTCAACATCACCTCCATCGGCGCCCGGCAGCCGACCCCCGGACTCGGGCATTACGAGGCCACCAAGGCCGCGGTCGAGGCGCTCACCCGCTCGGCCGCGCTCGAATTGGCCCCGCACGGCATCCGGGTCAACGCCGTCGCCCCCGGCCCGGTGCTGACCCCGATGACCGCCGGTTTCGCCTCGGACACCGCGGCCCGCGCGGCGTGGGAAGCGAGGATTCCCTTGGGAACCATCGCTTCCGTCGCCGACGTGGTGCCGTCAGTCCTGTTCCTCGCCTCCGCCGACGCCGGCCATCTCACCGGGGTGAGCCTTCAGGTCGACGGCGGGCAACTGCTCACCTGAGTACACGACGCGGCCGCCGGACACGGTGAGTTCGACACCGGCGTCCGGCAGGTCCGCGAACGCGACCTCGAGCGGATTCGCCGCCAGCACACAGAAGTCGGCGACGCGGCCCACGGTCAGCGAGCCCTTCCACTCCGCCGCGCCGTCCTGTTCGGCGGCCGCGACCGTGTAACACCGCAGCAGCCGGTCCATCAGCCCGGCGTCCACACCGGACACTTCCAGCATCCTGGCGGCCGCGGCGATGTGCACCCGCCAGTCCGGGGTGACCACCGGCGCATCACTGCTCAAGGTCAGCGGGACTCCGGAGCTTAGCATCTCCGCCAGCGGCCAGGCGCGGGCGCCGACTTCGGCACCGAGCGCGGCCGACAGCATTCCCCGCATCGCCACCGCGATCGCGGGCTGCGTGGTCAGCCCGACCCCCGCCGAAGCCATCCGCGCCAGCTGGTCGGTCGTCACCAGATCCCCGTGCACCAGGTGATCGCCCTTGCGAAGCGAACCCAGCGCGGCCTCGATGCTGCGGTCGCCCGTGGCGTGCACGGCGACCACCATTCCCGCGTCGTGGGCGAGGCGGATCATCGCGGCGAGGTTGCCCGCGCGAGCCGGGTCGTCGTCGCCGTCGACCAGCAGCGCGCCGTGCGAACCGTCGGCGTAGCAGTGATGCGTCCAGGCGGACCGCATCGGCGGGATGCCGTCGGCGAAGATCTTCACCCCTGGCACGGTGAGCCACAACGGATCCGCCGCCGGTGACGGTGTCGCCAGCCCACGCTGGAAGTCCGCCAGCGAACTGGCGCCGTCGAGGAGGCCGAACAGCCGCAGCGCGGTCACCCTGGCGCGCAGGAGCCCCTCCGAGGCCAGTGCCGCGTACTCCTCCAGCACCTCGGCGCCGAAGCACCCGGTCTCCCCAGGGCCCAGGCCGGGCTCGGTGTAGCTCGTGATGCCGAGCGACGCGCACAGGTCGCCCGCACGGAGGATCGCGGCCCGCCGTTCGGCCGCTGTCCGCACCGTTTTCTCTTCCCCGCCGGTGAATCCGGCGCCACCGATGAGCGTGTCCGGCCACCGGGCCCCGAGCCAGGTCGCGTGCAGGTGCGCGTCGTTGACGCCGGGCAGGACGGTTCTCCCCGCCAGGTCGATCACCTCGGTCTCCGGGCCGATGTGGTCCAGGGCGACGTCACCGACGGCGACGATCCGGTCGTCGCGGACGGCCAGCGCCCGCACGACGGTGCCCGCCGGGTCGAGAGTGAGCACGGGACCGCCGCGAACCACGAGTGAAGCGGGGCGAATACGTTGCGACGGCATGGTTTCCTCCAGGATCTGGACTTTTTCTCCTACGACTGTAGACTAAAAAGATGGTCAACAGAACCGAAGCGGCGGTGCTCACCGAACACGGCTCCGCGCTCACCTTGCGGGAACTACCGCTGCCGGAGGAGCCGGAACCGGGCGCCGCGCTGGTCCGGATCACCTGCACCACCCTGTGCGGCACCGACGTGCACATCTGGTCCGGCCAGATGACCTTCCCCGGCATGCTCCCGATGGTGCTGGGGCACGAAATGGTCGGCGAGGTGGTGGCCGTCGGACCGGGCACCACCGACACCCTCGGCCGGGAGATCGCCGAGGGCGACCGCATCGGCTGGTCCGAGTCGACCTGCGGAAAGTGTTACGGCTGCACGATCTTGCGCGAACCGGTCGCCTGTGAGAAGCGTGGTTACGGCTTCCTCCAGCGTTCCGACGTCTTCCCGTACGCCACCGGCGGTCTCGTCCGGTACTGCTATGTGACCCCCGGCGCGGCCAAGCTTCTCTTGCCGGACGACGTGAAGGACACCTGGGCCTCGATGTCCGGCTGCGCGGGCAAAACCGTGCTGCGGGCCGTCTCCCGCTCGGGCGGGATCCGTCCCGGTGCGACGGTCGTGGTGCAGGGCGCCGGCGCGCTGGGCGTATTCGCCACCGCGGTCGCGCGGATCTCCGGCGCGGGCGACGTGATCACCATCGGCGGGCCCGCCGACCGGCTGGAAACCGCCGAGCGTTTCGGGGCGACAGCGACGATCCCGGTCGACGGCACCGCCGAAGACCGCGTCGAACGGGTAAAGGAACTCACCGGTGGCCGGGGCGCCGATCACGTCTTCGATTTCGCGGGCGGCCCGACCATCGGTGAAGAGGCCGTGGCCTTCGCGGCGCAGCGCGGCACGATCGCCATCGTCGGTTCCACTGGCCCCATGCCCTCCCCCGTCGCTCTCGGCACGGTGATGGGCAAGGAACTCACGGTCGTCGGGTCGCTCAACGGCGACATCGCCGACTACCACCGCTCGGTGGACTTCTTCCGCACGTTCGCCACCCGGATGCCGTGGGACGACCTGTTCAGCGCGCCCGTCGGCCTTTCCGAAGCGTCCAAGAGCGTCGAGTCGATGTCGCGGCTCGGCGAGCTCAAAGCCGTCATCGATCCCCGTCTTCCCTAGGAGACCTGAATGTCCGTCATCCCCCAGCGCCGCATCGGCCGTGACGGCCCGCTCACCGGCGTGCTCTCGCTCGGCTCCTGGCACACCTACGACCGGATGGACTTCCGCGAGGCGGTGAACCTGGTCCGCACCGCGGTCGATTCCGGGATCACGCTTTTCGACGTCGGCGTCTACGGTTTCCCCGGCGCCACCGCGGTCTACACCGACGTGCTCTTCTCCGCCATGGTCCGCGCGGCCGGGATCCGCCGGGAGGACTACCTCCTTTCGGCCAAGCTGTGGCTGGAGGGCTACCCGGAGTACGGCCTCCGTGAGCAGCTCGACAACGCGCTGTTCCGCGCGGGCGTCGAGCACGCCGATCTGGTGGTGCTGGGTGATCTCCGGCGCGACGACACCGATCTGCACCAGCTCGTGCTGGACCTGAACGAACTCCGCGAAGCCGGGCTCATCGGGCAGTGGGGCGTGAACAACTGGTCCGCCACCACGATTCAGGCACTGCACGATTTCGCCGCGGCGGAGAACGTGCCCGGCCCCGCGATCGCCCAGCTGAAGTACAGCGTCGCCCGGCGGTCCATTCCGGACGGTGAACCCTACAAGAAGGTGTTCGGTGAACTCGGCGTGACGCTCCAGTCTTCGGACATCTTCGAAGGCGGGGTCCTGCTGGGCAAGAACAGCGGCGCCCGCCAGGTCGGCCGCGACCCCGGCGACATCCGCGAGCGCATCGCCGCCTCCGCTCCGGAGCTGGCGAAGATCGCGACCGAACTGGGTGCGACACCGGCCCAGCTGTGCCTGGCGTTCACCCTCACCCACCCGGCCAACACGACCACGCTGTTCGGCGCGACGAGCACCGAGCAGCTCAAGGACAACCTGGGTGCTGTCGACCTCGTCGAGCGCGTCGGCGCGGCAGAACTCCGCGAGCTCGTCGAGCCGCACTGGGCGGACAAGGACATCGTCGATCCGGAGGGACCGTGACGGCCTTCGATCCCGAACTCGCCGAAGCCCTCAAAGGCCTGCCCTCCGGGCCGCCGTTGAGCGCGGAGTCACTGCCGGGAATGCGGCAGGCCATGGCCGAGATGAACTTGAGCTGCGCCGAGGCGATCGGCGACCGGGATCTCGTCTGGGAGGACCGGGAGGTCCCCGGCACCGACGTCGTCGTCACCGTCGTCAAGCCACGGGGTGCCCAGGGCGCGCCGGGGTTCTACAACATCCACGGTGGCGGCATGGTGCTGGACAACCGGTTCGCCGACCTGCCGCGGATGGTCGCGCTGGTCGAGGAATTCGGCTTCGTCGCGGTCACCGTGGACTACCGGCTCGCCCCCGAGCATCCGCATCCGGCACCGCTGGAGGACTGCTACGCGGGCTTGACCTGGATGGTCGAGCACGCCGCGGAGCTCGGCTTCGACCCGGCCCGGCTGATCATCGGTGGCGGCAGCGCGGGCGGCGGGCTCAGCGCGGGAATCGCATTGCTGGCCAGGGATCGCGGCGGACCAGCGCTGGCGGGTCAGCTGCTGCTGTGCCCGATGATCGACAGCGACAACGACTCCGCGTCCACAAGGGAGTTCGCCGAACGCGGCGTGTGGGGCCGGGAGGCCAACGAGTTCGGCTGGCGATCCCTCCTGAATGGACAGACCTCGCCGTACGCGGTCCCGGCGACCGCGGAGGATCTCACCGGGCTCCCGCCCGCTTTCATCGAGGTCGGCGCGGCCGAGATCTTCCGTGACGAGGACGTCGACTACGCGCGGCGCCTCTGGCAGGCGGGCGTGCCCACCGAACTGCATGTCTGGGCGGGCGCGTACCACGGTTTCGACCGGTTCGCCCCGGACAGCGAGGTGGCCCGCGCCGCACGCGCCGCACGGGCCTCCTGGCTGCGCCGCACTATCGGCCGAGCATGAACCGAGCGGCCTGCTCGCCGACCAGCACCGCCGGCGCGTTGGTGTTGCCCGTGGTCACCCGCGGCAGCACCGACGCGTCGGCGATCCGGAGCCCGCTGATGCCGTGCACGGCGAGTTCCGGGTCGACAACGGATTCGGCGTCGGTGCCCATCCGGCAGGTCCCGACCTGGTGGTGGTAGGTGATGGCGGTCCGCCGGACGTATTCGCGGACGTCGGTGCCCGGCCCCGGATACAGCTCGCGGGCGCCCCAGCCGTCGGCCAGCGCGGCCGCCCGGCCGATCTCCCGGCACTGCTCCACCGACGCGACCAGGCTCTCGAAGTCGGCCGGATCCTCCAGCGCGGCGAGATCGATCAGCGGCTCGTCGAGCGGACTCGGTCCCGATAGCCGGAGAGTGCCCCGGCTGCGCGGCGTGACCAGCCCCGCCATCAGCGAGAACCCGGTCTCCGGGCCGGTCATCCACGACTCGTACATCGGCACGCTAAAGTGGATCGGCTGGGTGTCGGGCACCGCCAGCCCCGGACGGCTGCGCCAGAACAGATGCGTCTGCGTGACCGAGCGGCCGGGCGCGGGCGGGTCGACCTGACGCCGGTCGGTCGCGAAGATGACCGGCGAGAGCAGATGGTCGTGCAGGTTCATCCCGACGCCCGGCAGTTCGGCGACGACGTCGATGCCGTGCACCTCCAGTTCGTCGACCGGGCCGACCCCGCTGCGCAGCAGGATCGCCGGTGAGGCCAGCGCACCGGCGGCGAGCACGACCTCGTCGGCGAAGACCTTGCGCAGCTCGCCGTCGACCTCGGCCAGCACGCCGGTCACCCGGTCGCCCTCGAAGAGCAACTGATGCACGAGCGCTCCCGTGTGGACGGTCATCCGCCCGGCCGCGGGCTGCCCGTAGGCGAGCCAGGTGTTGAGCCGTTTGCCGTCGCGGGTGGTGACGCGCTGCACCGAGACACCGTCGAGCTCGTCGCCGTTGTAGTCCGGGTTGAACGGCAGGCCGATCTGCACGGCAGCGTCCACAATGGACTGTTGGATCGGGTGCAGCGGCTCGTTCGGCACGACGTCGAGCAGATCCTTCTCGATCCGTTCGAACACCGGGCGCACGTCGTCCCACCGCCAGCCGGGCAGGTCCCAGCCGTCGTAGTCGGCGGGGGCGCCGCGCACCCAGATCATCGCGTTGAGCGAATGCGAGCCGCCGAGTACCTTGCCGCGCGGCAGGTGCAGCCGCCGGTTCGCCGCATGCGGCTGCGGCACGGTGTAGTAGTCCCAGTCCTCCGGGCCGTGCCACAGCTCCCCGGCCCGCGAGGGGTCGTGGATTGCCGGGTTGGTGTCCGGCCCGCCCGCTTCGAGCAGGGTGACCCACGCTCCGGAGTCGGCCAGTCTCCTGGCGACCACCGAACCGGCCGAACCCGCTCCCACCACGATGACGTCCATGCCCCCACCCTCGCAAGGCGCGGGGACCTCCGGCGGATTCGGTTCGCTGGCCGACAATCGGCGTGCCCTGGCGGGCAAGACCGCGGGCCGCCCGGCGCCCGATACTCGATCACACACCGGTCGAGGAGGAGCTAGCCATGGCCACACGCCTGTTCATCGACGGACAGTGGACCGCCGCCGGAGGCGGATCGCTGCCGACGTACGATCCGGCCACCGGCCAGGTGATCGAGGACGTCGGCACCGCGTCGGCCGCCGACGTGGACGCCGCCGTCGGAGCCGCCCGCAAGGCACTGAACGACCCCGCCTGGGCGGGACTGCTGCCGGTCCAGCGGGCCGCGCTGCTGTTCAAGCTCGCGAGCCTGGTCGACGAGCACCACGAGGAGCTCGCCGCGCTCGAAACGCGCGACCAGGGCCAGCCGATCGGCATCTCGCGCCAGGTCAGCGTCACCGGCGCGGCCGAGCACCTGCGGTACTTCGCGGGCTGGGTGACCAAGATCCAGGGCACCACCAACCCGGTGTCCTTCCCGGACACGCTGCACTACACCCGCCGCGAGCCGGTCGGGGTGAACGCGCTGATCACGCCGTGGAACTTCCCGCTGATGATCCTGGTGTGGAAGCTCGCGCCCGCTCTGGCCACCGGCAACACCGTGGTGATCAAGCCCAGCGAGGTCACGCCGCTGACCAGCATCCGGCTTGTGGAACTCGTGGCCGAGGCCGGGTTCCCGCCTGGGGTGGTCAACCTGGTCACCGGTGACGGCGCGGTGGGCGCGCTCCTGAGCGGGCACGGCGACGTCGACCACCTGTCCTACACCGGGTCGACCGCGGTCGGGAAGCTGATCACGGCGGCCAGCGCGGAGTCGAACCTCAAACGGCTCACCCTCGAACTCGGCGGCAAGGCGCCCAGCATCATCGCCGGTGACGCCGACATCGACGCCGCCGTCGCGGGCAACCTCGCGGGCGCGACGCTGAACAGCGGGCAGGTCTGCGCCGCGTACACCCGGTTCTTCGTGGACCGCAAGCGCGAACAGGAGTTCGTCTCGAAACTGGCCGCCGGGCTGGAGGGGCTCAAGCTCGGACCGGGCTTGGACGAGTCCACCCAGCTCGGGCCGCTGGTGTCCGCGAAGCACCGTGAGCACGTGGACTTCCTCGTCTCCACCGGTCGCGAACAGGGCGCGGACCTCGTCACCGGCGGCCAGCCCCTGGACCGCGACGGCTACTTCTACAAGCCGACGCTGTTCGCCGGGGTCGCCGACGACATGACGATCATGCGCGAAGAGATCTTCGGGCCGGTCCTCGCCGTCACCGCCTACGACGACCAGGACGAGCTGCTGGCCCGCGCGAACGACACCGAATACGGGCTCGCGGCCACCGTGTGGACCCGCGATCTCGGGGTCGCCCAGCGGTTCGCGAACGGTATCCGGGCGGGCGCTGTGTTCGTCAACATGCCGCCGATCCCCGACATGGCCGCGCCGTGGGGCGGGTACAAGGCGTCGGGCTGGGGCCGTGAGATGGGGCCGTGGGCGATCGACGCGTACACCGAGATCAAATCAGTCTGGCTGCACTACTCGTGACCACTGGCGACGCGGTGAACTCGACCCCGAAGAGCAAGTCGCAGATCGCCTATCACTGGATCAAGGCGCGGATCGACGACGGCACCTTCTCCCCCGGCTACCGGCTGGTGTTCGGGCAGATCGCGCAGGAACTCGGGGTCAGCACCGTGCCCGTCCGCGAGGCGGTCCGGCGGCTGGAGGCCGAAGGGCTGGTGACCTACGAGCACAACATCGGGGCGCAGGTCGCGATGGTCGACGAGAGCGACTACCAGCACACCATGCAGACTCTCGCGCTGGTCGAGGGCTACGCCGCCGCGCTGGCGGCGCCGTCCTTGCCCGGCGAGGTGCTCGACGAGGCCAAAGGGCTCAACGCGGAGCTGACGGCCTGCCTGGACAACTTCGAGCCCTCGCGGTTCACCGCGCTGAACCGCGACTTCCACCGTGTCCTGTTCGGCACCTGCCCCAACCCGCAGGTGCTCGAACTGGTCAACCGCGGCTGGAACCGGCTGGCCGGGCTGCGCACCTCGACGTTCAGTTTCGTGCCCGGCCGCGCGCACGAATCCGTGCAAGAGCACCAGAACATCCTCGACCTGTTCGACAGGAACGCGCCTGCCGGGGAGATCGAACTGGCCGTGCGCGAACACCGGTTGACCACTTTGGAGACGTTCCGGGCCTGGCGGCATCCCTAAACCGTCGCGGCCTCCGGCGGCGGAAAGGCGTAGAAGCGCAACGACAGTTCCTTCTCTTCCGCCGTCGGACGCCGTCTGCGCTGGCTGTACCGCGCGATCAGCTCGTGGTACTCCGCCTCGAGTTCACGGAACTCCTCCTCGGTCAGCCGCGTCGAGGTCCGCTGGGCCGTCGACCACGGGCCGAACTCGTCGCGGTGCGCCGCGGCCCAGGACAGCAGCGCGACCTCGTTCGCGTATTTCGCGTCGAGGAAGGCGGTGACCCGCTCCCGGTCGGCGCCGTCGTAGTCGTCCGGCCTCGGCTCGCGCAGGTCCTGCTGGATCGAGGCCCAGCTCCCTTTCCGTTCCCTGCGCACGAAACCGTTGTCCCGCAGGGTTTTCAGGCAGTCGGCGACTTCGGCTCGTTCGAGGCCCGTCCGGCGCGCGATCTCCTCGGTGACGGCGGGAAGTTCCCGCGTCACCAGCTGATATCGCGGGTCCTCCCGCAGTTCGATGTCGCGCAGGGTCACCGTTCGCCGCGGCATCGCGCTGCTCAGCAGCCGCCGCGCGGCGAGGGCGAGCAGGACGGCGACCGGGATCTCCACGAAGACGGCGAGGGCGATGCTGGTCCACCGTTCGGCCGACGTCCAGCCGAGCATGACGTCGAACCACGCGTCGCAGCACAGCATCGCGGCCGTGGCGGACAGCAGCGGCACGGCCGCCCGGCGGCGTCGCAGCCCGAGCCACGCTCCGGTGGCGAAGCAGAGAAGGAGGGCGACGTCGAATCCGACCCAGGCCGTGCGCCACTGGCCGGTGTCGTACCGGTCGGGCAGCGTGTGCGCGAGGTAGACGGTCCAGGGCACGAGCAAGACCGCCGCGCCGGCGAGCAGCGTCAGCAGTATCCGTCGGATCATGATCACGACGTTAGGGCCGGGCGGTGCCAAGGACATCCGGGCTTTCCCCTGGTCCGGTCTCAGGGTCGCCGCGCTGGTCCGAACGGCCGATACCGGGACATACCGGCGCGAAGGTAAATTCTTGAGGCCCGATCCGGGCTTTACTGGGGGGTACATGAGTCCTGCACTGGAGACTTCGCGTCCACTGTCGACTTTCAGATCCCGAGTGGCGGCTTTGGCCGCAGGGATCCTCACGCTTTCTTCGGCTGTGACGGGCTTCGCGGCCGAGGCCGCGCCCGCGACGGCCCTCAGCTCACCGGCGTCGAGCTTCACCGCCGTCCAGCCGACCCGGTTCCTGGACACCGTCCGCGGCGTCGGGGTCCCGGTCGGACCGGTCGGCGCGCGCACCACAGTCACCGGCAGCGCCGCGGGCCTCGCGCCCGAAGGCACCACCGCGATCGTGCTGAACCTCTGGGCGGAAGGCCCGACCGCGGACACCGCGGTGACAGTCTTCCCGCACGGCACCGCGCGGCCGGGTCTGCCGAACCTGCTGGTGCAGAACGGCAAGCGACGGTCCAATCAGGTCACCGTGCAGGTCGGCGCCGACCGGACGCTGGACTTCTACAACGAGTCCGGGTCGACCCATCTGGTCGCGAGCATCATGGGCTACTACACGACCGCGCCCGGTTCGCGGTACACGCCGGTGAGCGCCATGCCGCTGCCGATCTCCTCGATCGGCCCCAACGCCACGACACGGGTGAGCCTGACCGACAAGGTCCCGGCCACGGCCACCGCGGTCACCTTCAGCTTGACGCTGAGCCAGCCCACCGTGGCCACGTATGTCACCGCTTCTCCCGCCGCCACGCCACGACCGACCATGTCGAGCGTCTCCGCGTACCCAGGCGGTCAGGGCTCGAACCTGATCACGGTCAAGATCGGCGCCAACCGCTCGATCGACCTGTACAACTTGGCGGGCACGGTGCAGGTGGAAGCCGACATGGTCGGTTTCTACGCCAGTGACTACGGCGCGCTCTTCACCCCGGTGGCGCCCGAACGGGTCCTCGACAGCCGCAGCGGTCTGGGCGTGTTCGACGGGCAGCCCAAGAAGATCGGCCCGAAGAGCGACCTCTCCTACCGGCTCCAGCCGTCGATTCCGTCCAACGCGCTCGCGCTGGCGCTCAACCTGACCGGGTACTCGGCGACCACGAACACCGCCATCACCGCCTGGGAGAACCGGTCGAGCAGCGAGCCGCCGCCCAGCGTGCACGTGGTTCCGGGACAGACCATCTCGGTGGCGGTGGCCCCGCTCGTCGGTGCGATCTTCGGGTCGCCCGGCACCGTGGGCGATGTCATGCGCACGACCTACATCCACAACCGCGCCGGCTCGATCGACGTGACGGCCGACCTGTCCGGCTACTTCACCCTGCCGCCCGCCGACTGCCTGGCCGGCTGCGTGACGACCTGGGGTTCCTACTCCTGGGAGCAGGGCGACGCGTCCCCGGTGACGATGAAGCCGTTCAGCGGTTTGAGTGACGTCGTCGCGCTCGCCGGAGGGGCCGACAGCGGATTCGCGTTGCGTGCCGACGGCACCGTCAAGGCATGGGGCGACACCGGGAGCGGGCGGCTCGGCAACGGCTGGTGGGCGGGTGGCGCCACCACCTCGCAATCGCCGGTCCCCGTCGTGGGGCTCACTTCCGTCAAAGCCATCGCGAGCGGCGACGCCAAGGGCTACGCCCTGAAGTCCGACGGCACCGTGTGGCAGTGGGGCCAGAACGTCGTCGTGCCGGTCCAGGTCGCCGGGCTGACCGGGATCACCGCCATCGCGGCGGCCAGGGAAACCGGGTACGCGCTGAAGTCCGACGGCACGGTGTGGTCGTGGGGCGGCAACACCCGCGGTGAGCTGGGGAACGGCTCCACCGCCGCGAGCTCCTCCACCCCGGTGCGTGTCTCCGGGCTCAGCGGGATCAAGACGCTCGGCGCCACCTCCGGCAGCAACGGATACGCCGTGAAAACGGACGGCACGGTCACTGCTTGGGGCGACAACGCCGAGGGCCAGCTGGGCAACGGAGTCACGTGCACGGCCCCGTCGGGTTGCTTCTCCCGTGTCCCGGTCCAGGTTTCCGGGCTGACCGGGGTCACCTCGGTGACCGGTACCTGGGCGCGCGCCTTCGCGCTGAAATCCGACGGGACCGTCTTCGGCTGGGGCGACAACCGCAGCGGCGGACTGGGCAACGGCTCGGACTGCAGCTCGAACTGCGCGTCGCCGACCCCGGTCCAGGTGCGTGACGTGACCGATGCCAAGGCGATCGGCCGGGGCGGTTATGCCGTCCGCGCCGACGGGACGGTCCTGGGCTGGGGCAGTAACGACAGTTTCGGCCTGGGTGGTGCCGTCATGAGCTATCCGTACTACACGACGGTGCCGGTCGAGATTCCCGGTCTGAGCGGGGTCAAGGCCGTCACGGACGGTCTCGCGCTGCGGTAGCGGGCCGAATACCCGCCGGTCCGGATCCGCCCGGCCGGACCGGCGGTGCTCCCGGATGGGAGCCGGTCTCGAGGACTTGAGTCTCCACCCGCTGGAGGCTTTACCGTCACTTCCATGACGATCAAGGTCCTCGACACCTATCCCGCGATCCGCGAGATCCTCCGCGCGCCGCGGGCCGACCGTGCCGCACTGTTCAAGGCGATGGCCGAGCCCGCCGCCGGCATGTACCGCTACTTCCCCGGCGACGTCGACCTCGTGGCGATGCACGCGATGAGCTCAGGTTTCCCGCTCGACCGCGACGAAGAACGCTGCCTCGAAGCGCTGGAAGCCCTGCACGAAGCCGACGCCTGGACCCGGATCCAGCGGGCGCTCGACGACGCTGTCACCGCGCAGCTCGCGGCGACGCCGGGGATCACGGTCCCGGACATCACCGTCCTCACCGTGCTAGGTGATCCGGGCGACGGGCACTTCATGGGCCCGAACCTGGGGATGACGGCGAACGGGAGCGTCTCCGGCTACCTCCACCTCAACTTCTGGCCGTATCCGGAGAACCTGGCGCGGCTGGAGGCCACGGCGGTCCACGAGCTGAACCACAACCTCCGCTACAGCCCCGGCGGGGTGATCTGGGCTCCGGCGACGGTCACCGTCGGCGAGCAGATCGTGTCCGAAGGGCTGGCCGACGCGTTCGCCCGCCAGTTGTACGGCGACGAACTCGGCTACACCCGCATCGGCGTGCCGCATCTGCACGACGACGCGGTGTTCGCGAAGGTCGTCTCCGGTTTGGAGATCACCGGGATGCGGAACTTCACCGCCTGGGTGCACGGCGACGAGACCGCCGCCCGCTACGGCGGCACTCCCGTCGGCCTGCCGACCGGCGCCGGGTACGCGGTCGGCAACCGGCTCGTCGACGCCTACCTGGCCGCGACGGGCCGCACCGCCGCGGAGGCCCTGCTGGCGGACCGCCGCGACGTCATCGACACCGCGCTCGCCTAGGACTCGCGGCGCCTCGACCGGATCGTCAGCGCCACCAGCGCGCCACCGAGGAGCAGCAGGAATCCGCCGGAGACCAGCAGACCGCGGATGTCGCTACCGGTCGAGGCCAGCGGGCCGCTGTCGGTCGGTCCGCCGCCCGGCGTGGTCGCTCCGGGCTGACCTGGTGTCGTGTACGTGGTCACCCCTGGCCCCGGCGTCGTGCTCGAGGAACTGCTGGTGGTCGGCGAGGTACTGCTGGACGACGGCGCGCTGCTCGAGCTGGTCGGGCTCGACGACGTGGTGGCGCTGCTGCTCGAACTCGAAGAAGAGGTCGGGCTCGACGACGTCGCGCTGGACGACGTGCTGCTGGAAGTGGTGCTGCTCGGCTGGCTCGACGACGTGGTCGACGTCGGCGCGGTCGAGGTGGACGTCGTCGAGGTCGGCGAGGTGGAGGTCGAGGTCGACGTGGGCGAGCTGCTGGTCGACGTGCTGCTGCTCGTGGTGGTCGAGCTGCTGCTGGTCGTGGTCGAGCTGCTGCTCGTCGGCGAGCTGCTGGTCGTGGTCGGGCTGGTGGAGCTGGACGAAGACGAGGTGGACGTGGAGCTGGAGCTGCTCGGCGTGGTCGTCGGCGTGCTGCCGCATTCGGGCAGGTCACCGGTGAACGGGTAGGCGTGGAACTCCTGCCCGCCACCACCGGTGGCCTCGGAGCTGTGCACCAGCGAGCCCGTGGTGAAGAAGCGGCCGTTCATCCCCGCCGCGGTGACGGTCGCGGTGCTTCCCGGCTCGCCGACCAGCACGCTGCCCTGGAACTGGGCGCCGCCGGCGATCTTCACCCTGGTGGCGTCCGGGAAGTTCCACAGGAGCTTTTCCCGCAGCTTGTTCAGCGGGTCCTGGTCGTTCAGGTCACCGGTGAAGGTGTTGATCGTCCGGGCGGCACCCACCATGTTGACCAGGATCGTCGCCCCGGCCGGGATGCCTTCGAACTCGATCCCCTGCATGCCGCCGGTGGCGCCGGTCAGGTCGAAGTCGACGGTGAACACCTGCAACGCGGATTTCCCGTCCCCGGTGAACAGGGTGCGGTATCCCTCGTTGCGTGCCGTGCCCGTGGCCGGGCGCGGCGTGGTGCCTTCCCTCGCGTAGCACTTGCTCGCCACCTGAAGATCCTCGCGCAGGCCCACGTAGGGTTTCGCCGCGTCGGGGTCTTTCACGAGCGTGCCGGTCACCGTCCCGGTGACGGTTCCCGCGTGCCGGACGACCCCGTCTTCCGCGAGCAGCCGCTGTTCCGCCGCGACGCTGACGTTGCCCCCGGTTGTCAGGAAGTCGGCGCCGTCCGGCGGCGGGACCCGTGATCCGACACCGGCGACGCCGACGTTGTAGATGGCGGAGGCGCCTGATCGTTTCTGCATGTCGAAATTGCCGAGGACGACGACTCGCCCTTCGGCTTCCGCCGCCGCTTCGCGTACCTGGAATTCCCCGCCGACGAAGACGTTGATGCCGTTGTCGCGGCCGGGGTAGTCCTGATTGTTCACCGGCGGGTATTTGCCAGGACAGGACGATCCGACGCACGGTCCCAGTCCGCCCGGCAAGGGGGCGGCGACCGCGCCGTCGGTGACCACGAGAGCCGCCACGCACACCGCGGCGGCGGCACCGGCAGAAACAGAGGCGAATCGCCTTGCACGCATGGGGGCGATTCTTGTGCCCATCGACCGGATGAACATAATCGGAAAGGCCAAATACCCCCGTCCGGGTGGTTTCAGGTCCAGCTCCACCGAATTCCGTATTGCCCTGGAAGCGGGTCGAGGGTGATGAACTGAAAAGTGCGGCTCCCCTGGTCGAAGGCCATTTCTCCGCGTTCTTCCGGCGGCGCGGCGCTGCGCGGCTGAAAGAACGCGACGCAACGCCGGGGCAGACAGTCCGGATCGAACGTGATGCTCAACGCCAGATCCCTGGCTGGCCGGAAGATGGCCATCTGCGCGTGCTCCCCGGTCTGTCCCGGCGGGAACCGGACGCCGAACGCCACGAAAGCCAGCTCTCCCGCCGACAGCGTCCGATCCAGCTCGAATTCGAAGGCGCAGGTGGACGACGGGACGTCCGCGCGGAACCGGGCCGGGCGGCAGCCCTCGGTGAACAGCACCACCGGTTCCCTGCTGAGACTGGAACAGCGGATCACGAACAGGAACCGGGAAGTGCCGTCGTGATCGGCGCGGACCAGCCGACGGACCCGCATCGACTCTTCGTGACCATCTCCGTCGACACGGAACGACACGTACTGCGAAAGCCGATGCGGAGTGTCGAGTTCCTCCGGGGTCGCGTCCACTTTGGCCAGTGCGCGCGCGATCGTCTCGGGACGGCCCCACACCTGGTCGTAGGCCACCGCGCGATGGTTCACCTTGCCGCGTGGCCGCCGCGGGCCCAGCAGCCCGGTGAACGTTTCGGGCCGCTGGCCGAGAATCGCCTCCAGCGCGGTGACGGCGGCGAGTGAACTGGCCCGTTCGGGCCGGTTCTCCCCGTTCTGCCAGTAACTGAGCGCACTGATGCTCACCGGCGTCTCCCTCGCACGCAGACGGCGGCTGATCTCGTTGAGACTCAGGCCGCTTCGCTCGATCGCGGCGCGCAGAGCGGACCCGAATTCCGCCGGAAGGGTGCTCGTCATGAAGGCGCAGCGTACCGCCCGAAACGCCCGACTTTCGTCGGGTGAACCCTGGGCCGTTCAGAGTTGTCCAGCGTCCTGAACGGCTTTTCGTTGACGCCGCACCGGCCGTGATTATGGTCGGAGGAATCCCGGAATTCGTTGCGGATTCCCGAATTGATCGTCCTCCCTTCATAGCCGGAAGAGGATTCCCATGCGCTCAGTGACAAGACAGCGACGATGGCCGCGCCGGACGCTCGCCATCGCGACCTCCGCTCTCGCGGCCGGGGCCTTCCTGGTCGCCGCGCAAGCACAGCCGGGCGAAGCCGCGCCACCGGCGGTGCCCGCTGTGGCCGATCAGGTTCCGCAACTGGTCGAAGCGGGTGTCACCGGCGGCCCCGCGTCGGTGTCCGCCCAGGCCGCCTCGGCCCGGTCCGTCTGTGCCACCGGCGCGCAGTGGTTACGCGTCCGGTTCACCGAACTCGCGTTGCGCGGCAACGACTCCGTGACACTCACCGGCAGCCGCGCCGGTTCGTTCACGCTCACCGCACGGCACTGGCCTGGCAAGGCGTTCCACACCCGTGCCTTCGAGGGTGACTGCGTGCGGGTCACGGCGGCGCTGTCCGACCCCGCCAGCCGGTTCGCCATCGACTCCTATCAGGCGGGTGACCGGCCGCTCGCCGAGGCGACCACGACCGTCGCCGCGGTCGGCGACGTCTGCGGGTCTTCGTGCAACCAGACCGCCCCGCTGATCAAGAACATGAACCCGCAGGCGCTGATCCTCGCCGGGGACAACGCCTACGAGTCGGGCACGGCGTCGGACTACAAGAACAACTACGACCCGCACTACGGCCAGTTCAAATCCATCAGCTACCCGACGCCGGGCAACCACGAGTACAAGACCTCCGGCGCGTCGGGCTACTTCGACTACTTCGGCGCGCGGGCCGGTGAACGCGGCAAGGGCTATTACAGCTTCGACGTCGGTGACTGGCATTTCGTCGCGCTCAACTCCAACATCACCCACAGCACCGGTTCGACCCAGGTGACCTGGCTGAAGAACGACCTCGCCGCGAGCACCAAACCGTGCACGGCCGCGTTCTTCCACCATCCGCGGTTCAGCCGCGGCACCCACGGCGACGACACCTCGGTGAACCCGTTCTTCCAGACGCTCTACGACGCGAAGGCGGACCTGATCGTCGTCGGTCACGACCACAACTACCAGCGGTTCGCGCCGTCACGGCCCGACGGGAAACGCGACGACGTCAACGGTGTCCGCCAGCTGCTGATCGGCACCGGCGGCCGGGGCTACTACAAGTTCGACAAATCGTCGGCCGCCGAACAGGAAGCGGGCAGCACCAACACCTTCGGCCTGAGCAAGCTGACACTGACCGCGAGCGACTACCGCAGCGACTTCGTGCCGGTGTCCGGCCGGACCTTCACCGACACGGCGACCGGCAAATGCAAGAAGGGCGTCTCCTCCCCCGCGTTCTCCCTCGGCACCAGCCCGTCGTCGGTATCGGTGAAGCCGGGCGGGACGGCGTCGGTTTCGGTGAACGTCGGCAGCACCGGCGGCTTCACCTCGGCCACCACCCTGTCGGTGTCCGGTCTGCCCTCGGGGGTGACCGGCACGATCTCGCCCTCGTCGGTCACCCCGCCCGCCAACGGCACCGCGACGGCGACGCTGACCTTGAGCGCGTCGGCGTCCGCGAGCGGATCGGCGACCGCCACGGTCACCGGGTCCTCCGGTTCGGTCAGCCGGACCGCGAACGTGGCGGTCAGCGTAGGCTCGGGCGGCGGCGAGGCGTTCGCCGACGACTTCGAGACCGACCAGGGCTGGCAGGTCGACACGGCCGGGACGGACACCGCCACCTCGGGCAAATGGGAGCGCGGGGTTCCCGAGCAGACGACGTCGACCTACAGCAAGCAGGTCAAACAGCGTGGCGACCCGACCAGCGGCGTGAACTGCCTGGTCACCGGGCGGGCGGCCGGGTCGGAATACGGCGCCAACGACCTCGACAGCGGGGTCTCGTCGATGACCTCGCCGGCGTTCACCGTGCCCGCGGGCGGGAAGCTGACCTTCTCCTACACCTTCGCCCACGGCGACAACGCGACCGCCGACGACTATCTGCGGCTCCGCGTGCTCGACGGCACCACGCCGACGACGGTGTTCGAGAAGCTCGGCTCCGCGGCCGAGGTCGCGGGTGCCTGGCAGAGCGGCACGGCGGACCTGTCGTCGTACGCCGGGCGGAGTGTGCGGCTGGTGGTCGAGGCAGCCGACGCGAGCACGCCGTCGCTGTGGGAGTCCGCGGTCGACGACGTCCGCGTCACCGCGTAGCGCGGGAAGGCCGGACATGTACCTCTCCACCGTTCGCTCCGCTGACACCGCCCGGCCCGCCGGACGCGCGAAGCACGCCGTACCCGCCACCGTGCTCGGCCTGGGCGTGGTCAGCCTGATCACGGACATGTCCGCCGAGATGGTCACCGCCGTCCTCCCGATGTACCTCGTCTACGGGCTCGGCGTCGGCTATCTGCAGCTGGGCGCGATCGACGGGCTCTACACGGGCGCGACGGCGCTGCTGAGGCTGGCGGGCGGCTGGTTCGCCGACCGCCTCGGCCGTCCGAAGGCCGTCGCCCTGGTGGGCTACGGCCTTTCGGCGGCGACCAAACTCGCCTTCCCCGCCGCCGGGTCCTCGCTCGGCGCGATCGGCCTGGTGATCGGCGCCGACCGCGCGGGCAAGGGCATCCGCACCGCGCCGCGGGACGCGATGATCACCCTCGCCACCCCCGACGGCGGCCTGGGCCGCGCGTTCGGTGTCCATCGCGCGATGGACACCGCCGGCGCGCTGCTCGGGCCGATCGTCGCCTTCGGGCTCCTGACCGTCCTCGTCGGCGACTATCCGGCGGTGTTCGGGGTGAGCTTCTGCCTCGCCGTGATCGCGGTGATCGTGCTGGCCGTGTTCGTCCGCGCTCCCGCCGGGACGGTGGAGCGGTCACGGGTGCGGTTGCGGGCGGGTTTCGCGCTGCTGCGTCAGCCCGGTCTCCGCGGCACGTGCCTGGCCGCCGCGCTGCTCGGGGTCTGCACCGTCGGCGACATGTTCCTGTTCGTGGGTGTGCAGCAGTCCGCCGGGCTGCCGTCGGCGGCGCTTCCCCTGCTACCGCTGGCGACGGCGCTCGCGTTCATGGCACTGGCGTCGCCGATCGGACGTCTCGCCGACCGGGTCGGGCGGTGGAAGGTGTTCCTCGGCGGCCACGTCGTCCTGCTCGCCGCGTACGTCGTCCTGGCCGCTTCGGCGAGCGGGTGGCCGGTCGCGGCGGTCGTCCTGACCGCGCACGGCGTGTTCTACGCGTGCACGGACGGGGTGCTGATGGCGCACGCGTCGCCGCTGGTGCCGGAGTCCCTGCGGGCCACCGGCCTCGCCCTCGTCCAAACAGGACAGACCCTGGCCAGGGCCGCCGGAGCGGTGGTGTTCGGCGCGCTGGCGGCGGAGACGGCGGTGCGGCCCGCGTTCGCGATCTTCGCCGTGGTGCTGCTGGTATCGGTGCTGGCCGGAACGAGGGTGAAATGAAACGGACAAGGGTGGGAATCGCGGCGATCGTGGTGGCGGTGGCGGCCGGGGCTGCCTTCGTCGGGCTGCGTTCCGGCGACGCGGTCGCGGAACAGCAGCTGGACCTGGCCCATGGCGGAATGCTGTACGTAGACGAGGCGGGCCGGGTCCGGCAGGAAGACCGCGTCGGGCCGTCCTGCCGGCGCGTGGACGTCGCGGCGGGAACCCTGGCGTGCCTGCGTGCGACGGCGGTGCCCGACCAGGCCGAGCTGATCGTCACGAAACCGGGAGCGGAACCGCGGCGGATCTCCGAATGGGGCACGCCGTCGCGAGTCCGGGTCTCCCCTTCCGGGCGGCTCGTGAGCTGGACGGTCTTCCGCGCCGGCGACTCCTATCTGGGCGGGGTCGGCACGTTCTCCACCACCGCCGGGATCTTCGATCTCGGCACCGGAAGCCACTACGGCTCACTGGAGGACTTCACGTTCATCGTGGACGGAAAGCCGTACACGGGACAGGACCTGAACTACTGGGGAGTGACCTTCGCCAGGGACGATCGGACGTTCTACGCCACCGCCAGGTCGGCGGACGGTACCTGGCTGGTGCGGGGCGATCTCCGCGGCCGGACGCTGACCGCGCTGCGGCGCAACGTCGAATGCCCGTCGCTCTCGCCGGACGGCACCCGCGTCGCCTACAAGTTCCGCGACGGCGACCGCTGGCGGCTGCACGTCCTGTCCCTCGTGGACGATCGCGACGTCCCGCTCGCCGACCCGGCGCATCTGGACGACCAGCCACAATGGCTCGACGACCGGACCGTCTCCTATGGACGGGACAAAGCGATCTACCAGGTGCCCGCCGACGGGACCGGCGCACCCGTCCTGCTCCGCCCGGCCGCCTCCTCCCCCGCGGTGGTGCGGTGACCCTTTGCCTGCTTGACTGCTGCCGTGCCGTCAGATCGTGAAACCTCCGTCGAAGCGGAGTTCTTGACGGTCGTCGGCCGGTTCGCCGGTCCGGCGCGGGGCGCCGGGCTGGTGGTGATCAGCGTCTTCGGCGTCCTCGCGACGCCGTCCGGCGCGCTCCCTCTCTCCTTCGGGCTGCTCGCGCTGGCACTGGGCACCGCGGTGGCCGAGCACCTGGCGGGGAAGACCGGCCGCGGCAAGCCGGTGGCGCTCGCGCTGACGCTGGTGCGCGCGGCGGCGATCTGCGGCACGCAGTTCCTCACCGCGCCCGAAGCGGGCGAGCTTAACCAGTGGGCGCTGAATGTCCTCACGATCACCGCGATCACCCTCCAGTGGGAGTGGCCGCCGAAGATCACCGTGCCCGCCGTCGCCTGCCTGCTGGCGATCGAGGTGGTGCCGCTCGGTTTCGAGGACGGCTTCTCGGTGGTGCTGCGGGTGCTGCTCGAAGCCTCGCTCGCCAGGGGCGCCTTCCTCCTGCTGGCACGCACGACGCGCCGGATCGACCATCTCCGCGAACGCCGGGCCCGCCTGGCACGCGAGGAATCCCTTGCGGTGGAACGACGACGTCAGGAACGGGAGTATCTGGCCGTCCTGCACGACACGGCGGCGGCCACCTTCCTCACGGTGGCCCAGCGCGGCGAAACCGCGGACCCGGCGGCGGTCGCCGAGTACGCCCGCCGGGATCTCGCGATCCTCACCGGCGAATCCGGTCCCGGCAGCGTGGTCGACCTCGAGACCTCGTTGCGCGGCGTCCTCGCGCAGAGCCCGGTGAAGGTCGAGACGATCTGGTCGCCGGTCCCGCCGATCCCGGCGTCGGCGGCGCTCGCGCTGGTCCGGGCCGTGCGTGAGGCGCTGGTGAACGTCGACAGGCACGCCGGTGTCGGCGAGGCCCGGCTGACCGTGACGGACGGGGTCCGGGTGACCGTCCGGGACGAAGGCCGCGGTTTCGACCCGGCGGCGACCCCGGCGCAGCGGCGAGGGGTCCGGGGCTCGCTCCTCGAGCGCATGGCCGCGGCGGGTGGCCGGGCCGAGGTGACCTCCGCGCCCGGTGCGGGGACCACGGTGGATCTGGTGTGGCCCCATGAATGAGACCGCGGACCGGGTTCTCGGCGGCTGCCGGATCGCGGTCCTGCTCGCGACGGCGGTGATCCAGGTCGGGCTCAGCCTGATCCGGCTGGACGGCCCCGCGAGCCGGATCGCGTTCACCGCGCTCGCCGCGGTGCTCGTCGTGGCGGCCTGGTGGGTGCTGCGCTGGAAGCCGGTCCCCTGGCCGGTCGCGCTCCCCGGAGCGGTGGTCGTCCTCGCCGCGTCGGCGACCGCGATCTGGGCGCTGCCCCCGGATCAGCTGTTCGGTGACGGGGACTGGGCGTCCGGCCTCGCGGGCTGGCATCTGCTGGTGCTGCTGCTGGACCGCCCCGCGCTCGCGATGGCCGCGCTCGTCCTCCAGATGACACTCACCTTCGTCCGGCAGGGCGCGGCGCCCGCCGATCGCGGCGAGATCGGCAGCGCGGTGATCGTCGGGCTCAGCGTGCTCGCCTTCCAGGCCGCGACACTGACGCTGATCAGGGTCGTCAACCGGCGGGCGGGCGAAGCCGCGGAGGCCTCGGCCGAACGGGACCGGCAGGCCCACCGCAAGGCGCTCGCCGAACAGCGGGAGGCCGACCAGCGGAGCCGGTTCGCCGGTCAGCTCGGCGCCACCCTGCCGCTGCTCGCCGGACTGGCCGACCGCACCCTGGACCCGCGTGACGAGACGGTCCGGCAGCGCTGCACGCTCGCCGCGACGCAGCTGCGGCGGCTGTTCGCGGAGAACGACGACGTCGGCGACCCGCTGGTGCACGAGGTTTCGGCGTGTGTCGACCTCGCCGAGCGGCGGGGCCTGACGGTGACGCTGGCGGTCAGCGGCGAACCGGCGCCCGTGCCGACCGCGGTCCGCCGCGAACTGACCGGCCCGCTGATGACCGCGCTGGCCGCCGCCCGGTCCCAGGCCAGGGTCAGCGTCCTGCGGACCGGCGACGAGATCCGGGTCGCGGCGATCACCGACGGTGAACCCGGCGCGCAGGCGAACGGATCGGGTGGCGTCGACGTCGAATGGCACGCACTCGGAGAACGATCGTGGATGGAGGCGAAATGGCGTTCGCGACCGAACTGACCGCGGTGGTCGTCGACGATCATCCGGCCGTACGGGCCGGGGTCGTGCACTGGCTGTCGTCGGGTACCCCGCCGGTCACCGTCGTGGCCGAGGGTGAGGACGTCCGGGCCGCCTGGATCGGCGAGGGCGCGCGGGCCGACGTCGTCATCCTCGATCTGCACCTCAACAGCACCACCCCGGCGATGGGCGATCTGCGCCGTCTCACCGAGGCGGGCCGCCGCGTCGTCGTCTACTCGATGCGGGCCGACGACGAGACCGTCCTGCAGTGCCTCGAACTCGGCGCGCTCAGCTATCTCACCAAGGCCGAGGGCGCGGAGCACCTCCTCGAAGCCGTGCGCGCGGCGGCGGCCGACCGGTCGTACACGCCGCCGTCGCTGGCGGGCGCGCTGGCCGGGGACCGCTCGGAGCGGCGTCCCGCCCTGTCCGCGCGGGAGACCGAGGTGCTCATCGAGTGGTTCCAGTCCGAGTCGAAGGATTTCGTCGCGCACCGGCTGGGGATCTCGCCGAACACGGTCAACTCGCATCTCGAGCGGATCCGGGTGAAATACGCCCAGATCGGCCGGGAGGCCCCGACCAAGGCCGCGCTCGTCGCGCGGGCGATCCAGGACGGGCTGATCGGCGTGAGCGATTTGTGATCGGCTGTGGTGCGAACGGGCCACACCGCCGGACCGCATCGGTGATTACCCTGCGTGGCGAGCACGCCGGAGCTGATCCGGCGAGAAGTCCGAGGAGATCCATGAAGTCCGCCCGTACCGCCCTGTTCGTCACCGGCTGTGCCGCCGCGCTGCTGCTTTCCGCGTGCGGTGAGGAGGGCGGGAAGACCGTCAAGGCCGACGGCACCATGGCGCCCGGCAGCGAACTCAAGGTCGGCGAACGCGCGGTCGTCCCATTCGAGTCCGGCACCATCGCGATCACCGTCAAGTCGATCGACATCGGGCCGAAGGAAGACCTCGCCAAGTTCAAGGACAAGGGCGAAGGCACGCTCCCGGTGTACGTCCGGATGGTGATCGAGAACGTCGGCGGCACGGACCTTTCCGGTGCCGACGTGTCCCTGCGCGCGGTGGACGCGAACGGCAAGGGCACCAAGGTGATCATGGCAAGCGGCACTCCGGCCTGCAAAGGCGAGGCGCCGGAGAACTTCGCCACCGCGGGCGCGACCTTCGAGACCTGCGACACCCAGGGCGTCAAGGACGGCGGCGAGGTCGGCGGCGTGACGTTCAGCGACGGTGACGGGTACAAGGACAAGCCGGTCATCTGGAAGAAGTGACCACGACTGGGCTGATCAGCGCAATCGATTCGTGATCGGTTGTGGTGCGAACGGCCCACACCGCCGTACTCCCGTGTCGACTACGGTGCGTGGCGAGCACGCCGGAGCCGATTCGGCGAGAAGTCCGAGGAGATCCATGAAGTCCCACCGCATCGCCCTGTCCGCCACCGGTTGCGCCGCCGTGCTGCTGCTTTCCGCGTGCGGCGGCAAGGAGGAGGCGGGCAGCCCGGCTCCCGCGCCCGCGCCCGCTCCGACGTCGTCGGCTCCCGCGTCCTCGCCCGCGACCAGCGGCACCGTCCCGGTCTCGAACGCCGACGCCACCGCTCCGGGCAGCGAACTGAAGGTCGGCGACCGCGCCGTCGTGCCGTTCAAGTACGGCAACGACAAGGCCGGCACCATCGCGATCACCGTCAAGTCGATCGAACTGGGCGCGAAGGAAGACCTCGCCGCCTACGGTGACAAGGCCAAGGGCATGACGCCGGTGTACATCCGGATGTCGGTGGAGAACGTCGGCGGCACCGACCTCACCTACAGCTCGGTGCGGCTGCGCGCGGTCGGCGCGGACGGCAAGAGCACCGGCGTGATCATCACCGGCGAAACCCCGAAGTGCCAGTCCGAGACGGCGAAGAAGGACTTCAAGACCGTCGGCGCGACTTTCGAGACCTGCGGTCTCCAGGCCATCAAGGACGGCGACGAGGTCGGCGGCGCGACCTACACCGACAGTGACGCGTACAAGGACAAGCCGGTCATCTGGAAGAAGTAGGTTCCTGTGAAGGCCCCCTTCCCCGCCTGCGCCGGTCGCGCTGCGGGGCCGGGGGCCCGTGCGTACCGTTGACCGGGTGGTCCACGTGCACCGGACGATCACCGTCCGAACCCCCGCCCAGACCGTCGTCGACTATCTGAAGGACTTCGCGCACGCGGAGGCGTGGGACCCCGGCACCGTGTCCTGCACCCGCGCCGACACCGGCCCGATCATCGTCGGGGCCCGGTGGCACAACGTGTCCGAGTTCCGCGGCAAGAAGACCGAGCTCACCTATCGGCTCGACCGGCTGGAGCCGGATCGGATCGTGTTCGTCGGCGACAACAAGACCGCCACCTCCACCGACGATCTGACGGTGACCGAAGAAGACGGCACGACGACCATCAGCTACCACGCCACCATCGAGTTCCACGGGCTGGCGAAACTCGCGGACCCCTTCCTGAAGCGGCAGTTCGAGAAAATGGGCGATGAGCTGGTGCCGGAGATGACGAAGGCTCTCGAAGCGCTTTAGGTCACGCAAGGGTCGTTCATGACATCCGGAGCGAGTCGGCAGGCTGAGTGGCCGGCCCAGCGGTGGTCGGCTCAGCGCTCGGCGGGCCTCGCACGCCCAACCCGGCCCGTGCCGGACAGCGGCCAGTGTCGCGAAAGTGGCTTTCGCGACACCCGATTCTGCCGGGCGCGAGCGATGGGCACGAACGCAAGCAGGTGACTAATTGCGTGCGGCTCCGGCGCGTCGCGGAGCGCTCAGGCGTCGGACAGCGTTCGCGCAAGCGAGGGACTCCAGCAGCGGCAAGGTCCGGTCCCAGCCGAGGCAGGCGTCGGTGATGCTCAGGTCAGGCCGCGGCCGCGTGGCTCCGACGTCCTGCCTGCCGTCGGAGAGGTACGACTCGATCATCACCCCGGCCAGCGCGTCGTTGCCCGCCGAGATCTGATCGGCCAGGTCCGCGACGACGACGGGCTGCCGGTTGTGGTCCTTGCCGCTGTTGCCGTGCGAGGCGTCGACGACGAGCCGGTGCGGCAGGGCGGCGGCGGTCAGCGCGTCGAGGGCGTCCGCGACGGCGTGGGCGTGGTGGTTCGGTTTCGGGCCACCACGCAGGACGAGGTGGGCGTCCGGGTTACCGGTGCTGCGCTGGATCCGCGGCCGCCCGTCGGCCGCGGCGCCGGGGAACACGTGCGGCAGCGCGGCCGCCCGGACCGCGGCGACGGCCGTGTCCAGCCGCCCGGAGACGCAGTTTTTCATGCCCACCGGCATCGGCAGCCACGACGCCAGGTGCCGGTGCGGCTGGCTGGCCACCGTCCGCGCGCCGATCGCGCCCCAGCTGATGGTGTCGGCGAAGTAGGGCGCCAGGAACGGGTCGACGAACTCGTACGCCAGCGGCAGCCCGGTCGCGGCGGCGTCGGCAAGGAACCGCCGTCCGATGCGGACACCGGACGCGAGATCGCCCTTGCCGTCCAGGGTGGGGTCGGGCACCAGGCCGGTCCAGCCCGCGATCGTCCGCGGTTTCTCCAGGTAAGCACGCAGGACGACGACGAGGTCGTCGGCGAAGCGCCCGGACACCTCGGCGAGCCGCTGCGCGTACTCGAGCGCGCCGTCGGTGTCGTGCACCGAACACGGGCCCACGACGACGAGCAGCCGCGAGTCGCGTCGCGCCAGGACGTCCGCGACGGTTTCGCGGTGCCGGGCGATCTCGGCCGGCATGACGTCGCTCGTGGCCACCTCGGCCGGGCTGGGCAGGGTGTCCTGGTCAGGCATCCGCGTGACCTTTCTTCTTGTCGGGGGCGGCCACCCCGGCACGAGGCAGCCGCGTCGCACCGGCGACCGCCACGACGGCGAGGCCGAGAACACACCAGAAAGCGTCGGCGAAGGCCGCGGCGACGTCCGGGCCGCGCGCGGCCAGCCGGGCCTGCAGCACCACGGCCAGCACCGCGGTGCCGATCGAGCCGCCGAGCGTGTTGAGCAGGTTCAGCGCCCCGGCCGCGCGGGGCAACCGGGCGGGTTCGACCCGGCGGTAGACGATCGTCATCACCGGCGCGCCGATCAGTGCCGCGCCGAAACCGCGTAGCAGCAGGGAAACCACGATCACCCAGTCCGGAAGGCCGGGGCCGAGCTGGGTGAAGGGCGCGGTGCCGATGGCGACCAGCCCGATCCCGCTCAGCACCAGGGTGCGCGGCGAGATCCGGTCGACGAGCCGGTTCACCAGTACCGACCCGGCCGCCGCGCCGAGGCCCTGGGGCACCAGCAGCAGGCCGGTATCCCAAGTGGACAGTCCGGCGCCACGCTGAAGGTAGAGCGGGAGCAGGAACATCGTGCCGAACACGGACGCGCCGAGCAGCACCAGTGCGAGTGCGGCGACCCCGAACGGCGGTTTGGTGAACAGCCGCGGGTCGAGCAGCGGCGCTTCGGCCCGCAGGCCGTGCCGGACGAACGCCGCGAGCATCACGGCCCCCGCCGCGACCGCGATCCCGGCGACCACCGGGTTCCCCTGTTCGAACCAGGTCAGCCCGAACACCAGCACCGCGAGTCCCGGCGAAAGCAGCAGCGCGCCCCGGAAGTCGAACCTGTCGCCCCGGCCACCGGGTTCACCGGCCGGGACCCAGCGCCGCGCCAGGATCACCGCCACCACCCCGACCGGGAGGTTGACGTAGAACAGCCACGGCCAGTCTGCGACGGCGAGGATCGTGCCGCTCGCCAACGGTCCGAGCACCGGCGACAGCAGCGGCACCAGGCCGACGACGCTGATCACGCGGCCGATCCGGTCCGGTCCGGCGGCGCGGGCCAGCAGCGCCTGCCCGGTCGGTGGCAGCAGACCGCCCGCGAGCCCTTGCAGGACACGGAAAGCGATGAGCGCGGGCAACGTCGGCGCCAGCGCGCACAGCAGGGAAGCCAGCAGGAACACGGTGACGGCGGTGAGCCAGACGCGGCGGCCGCCGAACCGGTCGGCGAGCCAGCCGGACGCCGGCACCGCGGTGACCACGGCCAGCAGGTACGCCGTGGTCACCCACTGGACGCCGGTGACGGGCGCGCCGAACTCCTCGGCGAGCGTGTCGACGCCGACCGAGACGATCGTGCTGTCCAAGGTCGCCATGAAGGTGCCGAGCACCAGCACGGCCGCCGTGCGCCACAGCGCGGCGTCGATCGGGCGCGCGGTCACCGCTCCCCCACGAATCCGGCCGCGTCGCCGTCCAGCCAGGACGGCAGGTCCCGGAGGAACCGGACCAGATCGTCGGCCAGCGGCCGAGCGTCCCCCGCGTACAGGACCCCTTCCCAGCCGTCTTCGCCGGGGACGACGGTGACGCTCACCGGATGGTGTGTCCGCTCCCGGAACCGGGTGCCGGTGACCGTCAGGCCGGGCGCGGGTTCGCGCAGCTTCGCCGGGTCCACCGGGTAGGTCTCGAACACGAGCAGGCTGTCGAAGAGCCGCTCGCGGCCGGCGAGCGACGCGAGTTCCGGCAGGCCGATCCGGTGATGCCCGGCCATCGCCCGCTGCCGGGACTGGAGATCGGCGAGCATCCCGGCGACAGTTCCGGTGAACCTGGCCCGGACCGGGACGCTGTTCGCGAGCAGCCCGATGATCTCTTCGACACCGTCCACATCGGACGTCCGGTTCGAGGTCATCACCCCGAAACTGACGTCCGTGCGTCCGGCGTGAGCGGCGAGCACGGCAGCCCAGGCACCCTGCAGCAAGGTGTTGACGGTGAGCCCGCGCGCCACGCCGAGCCTGGTCAGTTCGGCGACCAGCGGACCGTCCACGGTGAACAGTGCGGGTTCGGTACCGCCGTCGGCGCGCGGCAGGTGATCGCCTTCGGGCAGGCCATCGAGTTCCGACCGCCAGGCCCTGATGTCGGCGGCGTGGTCGGCCGCGGCGAGCAGGCGGGTGTACCGGGACGGCGGGACCGGCTCCGGCAACGGCTTCCCCGCGTACAGCGCGAACAACTCGCCGAGGATGCGCGGCGCGGACCAGCCGTCGGACAGCAGGTGATGACTGGTCAGCACCAGGGTCTGGCGGCTGGGCCCTTGCCGCAGCACGGTGACGCGCCAGAGCGGTCCGCCGGCCAGGTCGAACGGTTCCGCCAGCTCCTCGTCGAGCGCGCTGTCCACTTCGGACACATCGCGGACCCGGAATCCCGCCTGCGGTTCCGCGGGGATGACCTGGACCTCGTGCGACGGCGGGAACACGGCGCCCAGGTTCGGCTGCCGCCGCACCAGTGCGGTCGCCGCCGCCCGCAGCGCCTCGATGTCGAGGTCGCCGGACAGGGTGAACGCGGCCTGCACCGGGTACGGATCTTCTTCCGCCGCACGGGACTCGCGCAGGATCACCTCCTGCAACGGGGTCAGCGGCAGGACCTCGCCGGGTCCCGGCACGTCGGCGGCGAGTTCGTCCAACTCACGGCGGAAGTGCTCGCCCAGCACGGCGATCTCGTCTTCGGTGAACAGCGCGGACGGCCAGGTGAACCGGACGCCGAGCGTGCCGCCGTCGGGGACCATCGCGTTCACCGTCAGTGCGTGGGGCAGCGGCATTCCCCCGCCGCCGCCGGAACCGAGCGGATCGGCGTCCGGTGGCCGCTGCCACGGGGTTTCCGTGACCGGTGCCGCCGGGAACCGGCCGAGGTAGTTCCAGGCGATCTCGGGCCGCGGCCCCGGAGCGCCGAGGATTCCGTGACCGAGGCCGTCGCCTGCCGCGCGCAGGTGATCGCGCACGGCTCGCAGCGCGTCCGGCAGCGGTCCGGCGGGCGGGACGATCCGCGCCGGATGCACGGCGGTGAACCAGCCCGCGGTCTGCGCCAGGTCGACAGTGCCCGCGAAGTCCGGGGTGTGCCCAGGACGCCCGTGGCTCTCGACGGCGACGAGCAGGTCGGCCCCGGTCCCGCGCCAGGCGGCGACCGCGCGGGACAGCGCGGTCAGCAGGACGGTGTCCGGACCGGTCCGGTAGGCCGTGGGCAGCGCGGTGAGCACGGCGTGGGTGGTGTCCGCCCCGAGGTCGATCCGGTGGTGCCGCGCGGTCGCGACGGTGTCCCGTGCCGGATCGAGCCGGGTACGGCCGAGGGTGGTCACCGGCGCGGCCGCGACTCCCCGCCAGTACGGCATTTCGTCCTCTCGATGCGACGCGGCCGCGCGCAGCGACCGTGCCCAGCCGAGGAAGGACTGTCCGCGCCGGGGCAGGGTGTTGCCGTGGAAGGCCTGTTCGACGTCGTCGAGCAGAACGCGCCAGGTCACCGCGTCGGCGACCAGATGGTGCGCCACCAGCAGCAACCGACCGGGACGCTCGTCGCCCACCTCCACCAGCACCGCCCGCAGCAACGGCCCGGTGCGCGGATCCATCCGGGCCACGATCTGCTCGGCCTGCGCGTCCAGCACCGCACGCGGGTTGTCCGACACCCGGACGGTCGTGAGCACGTCGGCGCTGGTCACGGCGCCGACGTCCGGGACGCGCAGCGCGTCCTCGACCAGATGGGCGCGCAGGACGTCATGGCGGGCGAGGACCGCGTCGAGCACCGAACGCCAGCGCGGTACGTCGTCGGCCGAAGGCACGCAGATCTCGACCCACTGGCAGAACCCGTCGGCCGCCTTTCCCGCGCGCGCCAGCAGATCGCGCATGATCGGCGTGAGCGGGGCGTCCCCGACGGCGTGGACCTCCTCGGACCGTTCGGGTTCCCCGCAGCGCGCGGCGATCCCGGCGACCGTGCCGCCTTCGAAGACGTCGCGCGCGGTCAGATGCAGCCCTTCGCGCCGGGCGCGGGACACGACCCGCAGGGACGCGATGCTGTCGCCTCCCGCGTCCAGGAAACCGTCGTCCAGGCCGACGTCGGGACCGAGCAGCTCGCGGACCACCCGCAGCAGGACTGTTTCGGCCGGGGTGGCCGGCTCACGCCCGCCGTCGGAGCGGGCTTCCGGCACGGGCAGCGCGGCCCGGTCCAGTTTGCCGCTCGGGCCGAGCGGCAGCCGGTCCAGCGGCACGAACGCGGTCGGCACCATGTACGCGGGCAGCTCCGCGGCGAGGTACTCGCGCAGCGTGACCGGGTCGGGTTCGGCGCCGTCCACAGGGACGACGTAGGCGACCAGCCGGTCTTCACGGACGATCACCGCGGAGGCGCGGACGTCGTCGTGCGCGGTCAGCGCGGTCTCGATCTCGCCGAGTTCGATCCGGAACCCGCGCAGTTTGACCTGGTGGTCGGCGCGGCCGAGGAAGACGATCTGCCCGTCCGGCCGCCAGCGGACCAGGTCGCCGGTACGGTACATGCGCTCCCCCGGCGGCCCGAACGGGTCGGCGACGAACCGTTCGGCGGTCAGCGCGGCGCGGCCGACGTAGCCCTGGGCGAGCTTCGGGCCGGCCAGGTACAGCTCGCCGGTGACGTTCGTCCCGACCGGGAGCAGGCCGCCGTCGAGGACATACGCGCGGACCTCCGGATCCGGGCGGCCGATCGGCAGCGGTCCGGGGTCGGCCGGGTCGTAGTGCCAGGTGACCGAGTTGATGGTGACCTCGGTCGGGCCGTAGGCGTTGAACAGCGCCCGCCGGTTGCCCCAGCGCCGCGCCAGTTCCGGGTCGAGCCGTTCGGCGCCGACGACGAAGAACACGTCCGGGTCGACGGTCGCGTCGTCGGGCATCGCGGAGAGGAACGACGGCAGCAGGTTCAGCCCGGTGACGCGGTGTTCGGCGGCGTAGGCCAGCAGGTCGTCGCCGGAGACCCGCACCTCCTCCGGCGCGATGACCGAAGTGCCGCCGGACAGCAGTGGCAGCATGAACTGCCAGAAGGCGACGTCGAAACTCGTCGAGGCGAAATGCAGGTACCGCTCGGCGGTCCCGATCCCGACGATGTCCTCCTGCAGCGCGATCAGGCTGGGGACGCCGCGGTGCGGCACCGCCACGCCCTTGGGCTTGCCGGTGGTGCCGGAGGTGTAGATGACGTAGGCGAGCGCGTCCTCGCCGAGCCGGACGGACGGATCAGTGTCCTCAATAGACAGATCGTCCGGGTCCACCACCGGCAGGTCGTCGACGTCCGAAGTGGACACGACGGCGGCGGGCTTGATGTCACCGAGCATGTAGGCGAGCCGGTCCGCCGGATAATCCGGGTCCATCGGCACATGGACCGCACCGGCCTTGATGACGCCGAACAGCGCGACCACGAGGTCGACGTCGCGGCGCAACAGGACCGCGACCGGGTCCTGCGGCTTCACCCCGGCGTCGATCAGGGTGTTCGCGAGCCGGTTGGCCCGGCGGTCCAGTTCCGCGTAGGTCAGGCTCCGGTCACGGCACACGACGGCTTCGGCGTCCGGGGTCTCGCGGACCCAGCGGCCGAACTCCTCCAGCATGCCGCCGCGTTCGCGACGGGGTTCCGGTCCTTCGCCGAGGCGCAGCATGGCGCGTTCTTCCTCTGCGTCGAGCGCACGCAGCCGGGAGACCGGCCGCGCCGGGTCGGTGACGATCTCGTGCAGCACGGCGCGCAGCCACCGCCCGTAGGACTCGGCCTCGTCGCGGGTGAAGGCCTGCGGCTGGTAACCGAGGCCGACGGTGAACTCGCCGCCGGGCAGCACGATCACCGTGAGCGGGTAGTGCGTGGCGTCGGTGATGTCGACCCCGACGAGGTCGAGGCCGGGCGCCAGGGTGGTGCGGGCGCGGCTGGAGAGCGGGAAGTTCTCCATCACCAGCATGGTGTCGAACAGGTCGCCGACGCCTGCCGCGCGCTGGATGTCCGGCAGTCCGGCGTGATGGTGATCGGTGAGCCGGACGCTTTCGGTGTGCACGCGTTCCAGCACGGTGACCGCGGTGTCGGCGGCGTCGAACCGCACCCGCACCGGGATCGTGCTGCCGAGCTGCCCGATCATGCGCTCGACGCCGGTGACGTCGGCCGGGCGGCCGGACACCGGGCAGCCGAAGACGACATCGCGACGGCCGGTCAGCCTGGCGAGCAGGACGCCCCAGGCGGTCTGGAACACCGTCGTCGGGGTGATCCCCCGTTCTCGGGCGAAGGCGCGCAGCCGGTCGCTGAACTCCCCGCCCAGCGCCACGGTGACGCGCTCCGGGCGCTCCACAGTGGACTCCAGGCTCGCCGGGGCGAGCCGCGTGCCCTCGTCGAGTCCGGACAGGGCCTCGCGCCACGCCTCCAGCGCCGCGTCCGGGTCACGTTCGCCGAGCACCCGGTGGTACTCCGAGAGCGGTGGAGCGACCGGGGCCGCCGGGCCGCCGCCGAGTTCGGCGTAAGTGGCCAGCAGGGTGCGGCCGACCAGCGGCATCGACCAGCCGTCCAGCAGCGCGTGATGGTTGGTGAGCACCAGGCGGTGCTCGTCCGGACCGAGGGTCAGCAGCAGGAACCGGATCAGCGGCGGGGTCGCCGGGTCGAAGGGACTGGCCAGTTCGGCGCGGCACTCGGCAACGACTTCTTCCGGTGACACGCGCGCGAATCGCCAGTCCAGCGTGACGTCGGCGGGCACGACCTGCACGACTTCGCCCGCGTCCGTGGTGTGCAGGTGGACGCGCAACGCGGGATGCCGCCGCAGCACTTCCGCCGCGGCCTCCCGCATGCGGTCCGCGTCGAGCGCGCCGCTGAGCAGGGTGACCGCCTGCACCACGTAGACGTCGGTGTCTTCGGTGCCGCGCGCCAGGGTGTGGAAGGAAAGCCCGGTCTGCAGCGGGGTCGCGGGCAGGACGCCCTCGACCCTGCCCTGGCGTTCGAGCGCGTCGATGTCGGCCTGGCCGAGGCCGACCAGCGGGAGATCCGACGGCGTGAGGCCGCCACCGTCCGGTCCGATCCGGGCGGCGTGCGCGGCCAGGGCCTCCAGCGCGCGGGACCACGCTTCCTGAAGCGCCTCGACGCTTTCCGAGGGCAGAACCGCACTGGCCGCCGTCCACTCGACGGCGAGCCGGGGACGACCGTCCTCGCGGACGAAGCAGTTCAGCGCCAGCACCTGCTCCAGGGACTTGGCGTCCGGTTCGGTGACCGCGAACGGGTCCTCGTCCGGGAGCCGCCAGCCGGTGCCGGGCAGCGCCGCGAACCGGCCGAGATAGTTCAGGACCACGTCCGGCGGCGGGACCGCGCCGAGTTCGTCCCTGGTCAACGGATCGAGGTAGCGCAGAACTCCGAAGCCGACACCGTCCGGCACGGCACGTTTGGCCTCTTTGGCGGCCCGCAGCAGCTTCCCGGCCGCGTCGCCGCCCGCGAGCGCGCTGTCGAAGTCCGTGGTCGCGGCGACCGCCGTGGCGGGTACGCGCAGCGGATGCTCGACGGTGAACCAGCCGACGGTACGGGACAGGTCCAGGCCGTCCTGATCCCGGCCGTGCCCTTCCAGCGACACGGTTTCGGCCTCGACCGGAGCGTCCCGCCACGAGCGCAGCGCGAGCACGAGCGCGGCGAGCAGGACGTCGTCCGGCCCGGCACGGTAAGCCGCGGGCAGGCCGGTGAGCACCGCTTCGGTCTGTTCCGGCGAGGCGATCGTCGTCGAACGCCGCGCGGTCGCGACCGTGTCGATGGCCCGGTCGAGCGGCCGGTGGCCGAGACGCGGACCGGCGAGCGCGCCACGCCAGTGGTCGAGTTCGCCGCGACGGGCGCCGGAAGTCCCTTGCTCGGCAAGGAGAAGCGCGTGCCGCCGCCACGACGTCCCGACCGGTTCGAGCGGTTCGCCCGCGCAGGCGGCGCGCAGGTCCGGCAGGAGGACCCGCCAGGAGACGCCGTCGATCGCCAGGTGGTGGATCACGAGGACGAGGTGGTCGGGGAGCAGCGCGACCTTGAGCACTCCGGCCCGGAGGTCCAGCGAAGCCGCGAGTTCCGCCGCGACCCCGGCCGGGTCCCCGGTGGTTTCGATGACCACGTCGGACGCCTTCACGGCCCCGCGCTCACGGACACGCAATTCGCCCTCTGAATGCAGGCGCAGGACGTCGTGGTGGTCCAGCAGCGTTTGGACGCCCTCGATCAGCAGGTGGGGCGGAAGATCCTCGTCGAGGCGGATCGCGGTCCACTGCGTGTAGCCGTCGACCGTCGCGACGTCCGGATGCGGGTCGAGCAGGGCGCGGACGATCGGCGGGGCCGGAACCACGCCGACGGGCTCGTCCGGCGGAGCCGCCGGACCGCCGATCTCGGCGCTGGACGCGGCCAGCGCCTCGAAACTGCGGCGGGCCAGCAGATCACGGGGCCGCAGGTCGAGGCCGTGGGCGCGCAGCCTGCTGCTGACGCTGATCGCGGTGATGCTGTCGCCGCCGAGCGCGAAGAAGTCGTCGTCGACGGCGACCTCGTCGACGCCGATCACCTCGGCGATGGTCGCGCACAGCAGTCGCTCGCGGTCGGTGGCCGCGGTCCGGCCTGCCGCCGCGCGCGGGGCGGGCAGCGCGGCCCGGTCGATCTTCCCGTTGGAGGTCAAGGGAAGCGCGTCGAGCACGACCACGGCGGCGGGCACGAGATGCTCCGGCACCCGCCCGGCGAGCTCCGCGCGGACGTCCTCCGGGACGACCTCCCCGACGACATAGCCGACGAGCCTCGGTCCGCGCACGGCGGCGGCCGCCGCGCGCACGCCGGGGACAGTGGCCAGCGCGGCCTCGACCTCGCCGAGTTCGACGCGGTGGCCGCGCACCTTCACCTGGCCGTCGCGGCGGCCCAGATACTCCAGCCCGCGGCCGGGCACCCAGCGGACGAGGTCCCCGGTGCGGTACATCCGGTCGCCGGGCGCGCCGAACGGGTCGGCGACGAACCGCTCGGCGGTCGCGGCGGGGCGGCCGAGGTAGCCGCGCGCCAGATGTGGTCCGGCGAGGTACAGCTCACCCGGTGATCCTGCGGGCGCCGGCCGCAGAGCGGCGTCGAGGACCCGCACCGCCGTGCCGGGTACCGCGGTCCCGATGGTCGGTTCCCCGTCGTCCAGCCAGGATCCGGCACCGTCCACAGTGGCCTCGGTGGGGCCGTACATGTTGCGGGCACGGACACCGGACCCGGCGACGCGGCGCCACAACGCGGGCGGCGTCGCTTCGCCGCCGAGGACGAGCAACGCGGGCCGATCCGGCCCTTCGAGCAGTCCGGCGTCAACCAGCGGCGCGGCCATCGAAGGCGTGGTGTCGACGACGTCGATCCGGTCGCGGGCGAACGCGGCCAGCAGTTCGTCGGCGTCACGCGCGACGTCGGTGCCGTAGACGTGGAGTTCGTGCCCGAACAGCAGCCACATCAGCTGATCGAGCGCGGAATCGAAGGCGAACGAGTACGTGTGCGCGACCCGCAGCCGCCTGCCTGCCGCGCGTTCGGTCTCGGCGACCGTCGTCGCGCGGTGATGACGCAGCAGCGTGGCCAGCCCGCCGACCCGGCCGAGGACGCCCTTGGGACGGCCTGTCGAACCGGAGGTGAAGATGACGTACGCGAGATGGTCCGGACGACGGGAGATCTCCAGCGGCGAAGAGTCCAGTGTGGACAGGTCGGTTTCGCCGAGCAGCAACTGCGGGCCCGGCACGATCTCCGGGTCATGGGCCACGGTGAGCACGGCACCGGCTTCGGCGGCGAGTTCCCGCAGCCGTTCGACGGGATGGGCGAGATCCAGCGGCAAGAACGCGGCCCCGGCGTCGAGCACCGCCAGCAGGGCGACGACGAGATCCGCCGACCGCGGCAAAGCCAGCGCGACGACGTCATCGGGCCCGATTCCGCGGTCCCGCAGCGCCCGCGCGAGCCGGTGCACGCGCGTGACGAGTTCACCGCCGGTCAGCCGGTCCTCACCGGACACCAGAGCGGTCTGTCCGGGATCGAGCCGAGCGAGAAGTTCAGGCACGTCAAGGAGTTCCCCGTCCGGAGCCGGAGTGGACCACGCCGCCAAGAGCGTGTCCCGCTCCCCCGCCGGGACCAGATCCGCACCGCCGACGACCGGACCGTCCGGTTCGGTCAGCGCGGTGATCAGGCAGCGCAGCGCGGTCAGCTTGGCGTCGACGGCGGCCTGGTCGTGGGTCCGTGCGTCGACCTCGAAGCCGAGCAGCAGTCCGCCGTCGGAGGTCGGGAGCACGGACAGGCCCATGTCCTCGGGCGGCCCGCCCGCGACGTTGCGCATGACGCCGGGCGAGCCCGCGAAGTCGAGCTTCAGGTCGAACGCCTTGAGGTTGATGCCGCGGCCGTGCAGCAGCGCCCCGGCGCCGGGCACCGCGAGATCCTGCGGCAGATCCTCACCGCGATAACGCTGATGCGAGCGCATCTCCTTGAGCGCACCCGCGACCCGCGCGGTCAGCCCGGCGCCCGAGTCCTCCGGGAGCACCGTGACCCGCAGCGGCAGCACGTTGACCGCCATCGCCGGGGTCCGCAGCGCCGCGCCTTCGCGGCACATCAGCGGCATCGCGAACACGACGTCGGTCCAGCCGAGCACGCGGTGCAGGAACGCGGCGTAGCAGGCGATCAGCGCGTCGCCCCAGGTCGTCCCGGCGCGTTTGCCCAGCTCACGCAGGCGTGCCACGTCCGAAGCGGGCAGGACCGAGCGCGCGGTCACCGTGCTCTCGGGCGGGCCTGACGCGCTGCCGCCGTCGTCGAGGTCCGGCAGCGGCGTGAACCGCTCCCGCCAGTACTCGCGGTCCTGCCGGAACCGGTCGCTCTCACGGTATTCGCGGTCGGCCTCGACCAGATCGGTGAACCGGGCGAACGTCGAGGGCGGCACATCCTTGCCATGGACCGAGGCGGTGTAGCGGGCCGCGGTCCGGCGCGCGAGCATCGCCGCGGTGTAGCCGTCGAACACCAGATGGTGCCCGAGCTGGGTGAACCACACCCGCGATTCCGAGAGCCGCAGCACGAGATGGGCGAACAACGGCCGGTCCAGCATGCCGCGGCACGCCTCGGCGACCCGGCGCCGTTCGGCCGCCACCCGCGCGTGCGCCGCGCTCTCCGGATCGGTCTCGCCACGGAGATCCACGACGTCCGGCGCGGGCACCGGTTCCTCGGACACCAGCTGACGAGGGCCGTCCGGGGTCTCGAAGACCCGCAGCCGCAGGCTGTCGGCCTCCTCCGCGGTCGCCCGGATCGCCTCGGCCAGCGCGGCGAGGTCGACCGGCCGGTCTCCGTCGATCTCGACGACGTCACCGACGACGTAGTACGGCGAGTCGGGTTCGAGCCGCTGCGCGGTCCAGATGCCCAGCTGGGCTCCGGTGAGATTCAGCATGAAGGCACCACCATCGGGGTTCCGGTCACCGGGTCGGGCACGACGACGCTGGGGAGATCGAAGACCTCCTTCATCAGCTCCGCGTCGACGATGTCGGCGGGCGCGCCTTCGGCGACGATCCGGCCGTCCCGCAGCGCGACGAGGTGGTCGGCGTACCGACAGGCCTGGTTGATGTCGTGCAGGACGGCGATCACCGTGCGGCCCTCGTCGCGCAGCCGCGCCAGCAGGTTCAGCAGCTGGTACTGGTGCGCGATGTCGAGGAACGACGTCGGTTCGTCGAGCAGCAGGTACGGCGTCTTCTGCGCCAGCACCAGCGCCACCCACACGCGCTGACGCTGTCCGCCGGAGAGTTCCTGGACCGGCCGGTCGGCCAGCCCCGCCACCCCGGCGGCGGTCATCGCCTCGATCACCGCGCGTTCGTCCTCTTCGGACCACGACGCGAACAGCGACTGATGCGGGAACCGGCCGCGCGCGATCAGCTGCCGCACGCGGACGTCCTCCGGCGCGACCGGATCCTGCGGCAGGAAACCGAGTTCCCGCGCCAGACCCTTGCCGTGGAAGGAACCGACGTCCTTGCCGTCGAGCAGCACCTCGCCACCGGACGGCCGCAGCAGCCGGACGAACGCGCGCAGCAAGGTGGACTTGCCACAGGCGTTCGGTCCGACGACGGCGGTGAACGCGCGGTCGGGCACGTCGAGGCTCAGCCGGGTCGACACGATCCGGTCGCCGTAGCGCAGGGTCAGTTCCCGAGCGGTCAAGCGGGCACTCATGTGCGCCGCACCTCCTTGGTGAGCAGCCAGATCAGGTAGCCGCCGCCGATCACGGTGCTGACCACACCGACCGGCAGCGCTTCCGGCGCGAGCAGCATCTGGGCGGCCAGGTCGGCACCGGTCAGCAGGACGGCGCCGGTGAGGGCGGCGGGCAGCAGCGCGATACCGGGCGTGCGGGCCAGCCGCCGCCCGATCTGCGGGGCCGCCAGCGCGATGAACGCGATCGGACCGGCGACGGCGGTGACCGTGGCCGTGCAGCCGACCCCGATCAGCACCAGCACCAGCCGCAGCCGGTCCCAGCGGACACCGGTGGTGACCGCCAGTTCGCCGCCGAGCGCGGCCTGGTGCAGCGCCGGTGCCCTGGTGAACAGCACGATGAACAGCACCGCGAGCACCCCGAACGGGATGGCGACGTCGTCCCAGCCGACCCCGTTGAGGGAACCGGCGTTCCAGCCGACGGCCGCGATCGCGATCTCGAGTTCGGCGCGCAGCACGATCCACGAGTTGAACGCGGTCAGCATCGCGTTGATCGCGATCCCGATGACGATCAGCCGCAGCCCGGACAGTCCGCCGCCGAGCGACAGCGCGTACACGACGGCCGCCGTGATCACCCCGCCCAGCACCGAACCGATCGTCAGCTGCGTCGACGTCCCCGAAAGCACGGTGATCGCGAACAGCGCGCCGGTGTAGGCACCGGCGTCGAGGCCGATCACGTCCGGGCTGCCGAGCGGATTGCGGGTGATGTTCTGGAAGATCGCGCCGGCCAGCCCGAGCGCGGCGCCGAACACGAGCCCGGCGAGAACCCTTGGCAGGCGCCATTCGCGGATGACCACACCGGGGCCGCCACCGGAACCGGTGAGCGCGGCGAACACGCGGGCGGGACTCGCCCACGCCGCGCCGTAACAGAGCCCGAGCAGGGTCAGCCCGGCGATGACAACGAGCATCGCCAGGAGGAACCAGAGGGTGCGGCGTTCGAGCCGGGCGGAGAACCGCCCGCGCCGCAGGATCACAGTGCTCACAGCGGCGCCGCCCCGTATTTGCGGACGGCCCAGATCAGCACCGGGCCGCCGAGGAACGCGGTCACGATCGCGACCGGGACCTCACCGGTCGGCAGCAGGACACGGGAGCCGACGTCCGCGGCCAGCATCAGCACCGGGCCCAGCAGCGCGGCGAACGCGATCAGCCACGGGATCGACGCACCCGCGACCCGCCGTGCCAGATGCGGCACGATCAGCCCGACGAACAGGATCGGCCCGGCCAGCGCGGTGGCCGCGCCCGCCATCAGCGTGATCAGCAGCAGGGTGATCGTCCGGACGCGGGCGACGTTCGCGCCGAGCGTGTGCGCGACCGTCTCGCCGAGCGCGATCGCGTTCAGCTGACGGCTCACCGCGAACGCGCCCAGCAGGGACAGGCCGATGATGATCAGCGGGACCGTCGTCGGCGCCTGTTCACGGCCCGCGAGCGAACCCACCGACCAGAACCGGTAGACGTCGAAGGTGTCCGGGAACAGCAGCCGCAGGCCGAGGGTGAGGCCCAGCAGCACGGCGCTCAGCGCGGTCCCGGCGAGGACCAGCCGCAACGGCGACCGGCTGCCGACCGCGTACACCAGCGCCGAAGCGCCGAGCGCACCCACCACCGCCAGGCCCAGTTCGGCGGGCGCCGACGCGGCCAAGCCGAACGCCGAGCCCACCGCGATGGCGAACCCGGCCCCGGCGGTCACGCCGAGCACTCCGGGTTCGGCCAGGGCGTTGCGCGACAGGGCCTGCACGAGCACGCCGCCGACGGCCAGCGCCGCGCCGACCCCGATCGCGAGCACCGCCCTCGGCATCCGGATGTCCAGGACCACCGCCCGGTCACTCGGATTCCCGTCGCCCAGCAGGGCGCGCACGACCTCGCCGGGGGCGATGGCGTGCGCGCCGATGCCGACGCTCAGCACGGCGACCACGACGAGCCCGAGCAGTGCGGCGCCGAGCAGCGCGGACCGCCCGGTGGTGGTCACTTCTTGAGCAGCGGCGCGAACGCCTGGTCGACGGCGTCCAAAGTGGACGTCGCGGCCCGGTAGGTGGCTGCCTCGGTGTAGCGGAACGGGTAGACCTTGCCCGCCTTCACCGCGGGGAGTTCCTTCCACAGCGGCGAGTCGAGGACGTACTTGACCGGCGCGGGCACGGAACCGTCGGCGCTGACCGAGTAGGTGATCGCGTCGGCCTGCGCGAACGCCGTCGACAGCTCTTCGATCGACGGGTACTCGCTGACGTCCTTGGAGCCGCCGCCCTTGACCTTGACCTGGCCGTAGTAGGTGGCGCCGAGGTCCTGTGCGATGTTGGTGCCCCAGGAACCGTTGAACTCGCGCTGGAAATTGCCCTTGGCGACCTCGCCGTAGGCACCGACGTGGCCCAGCTTCAGCTGCGGCAGCACGGCCTTGTACTTCTCGGCCAGCCCCTTGGCCTTGGTGTCGTACGCGGTCTTGATCGCGTCGAACCCGGTGGCCGCACCGGCGGCGTCGGCCTGCTTGCGGGAAAGGTCACGCCACATCGACGGCACCGACGGGCCGATCGCCACGACCGGGGCGATCGCTTCGAGCCGCTTGATGTCGATGTCGGCGAGCACCGGCTTCGGCACGCCGATGACGATGAGGTCCGGATCCGCCTGCGCGATCGCCTCGTAGTTCGTCTCCGAAGCCGCCTCGCCCGCGACCTTCGCCAGCTCGTCGTACTTCTTGCGCTCCTGCTCGTTGAACAGCGGGATACCGCGCTTCCAGCTGGACACCCCGACCAGCGGCGCGCCCGCTTCGAGTAGCGCGGGCACGGCGTAGCCGGTGGCGATGACCCGCTTCGGCGAGACCGGGATGGTGATCTGGCCGTTGTCGGCCGCGAACACCCTGGTCTGGCCGCCTTCGGCCGCCTTGCCGTCTTCACCGGAGCCACAGGCGGTGGCCGCGGTCGCGACGGTCAGCGCGAGCGCGACCGCTCCGGCGAGTCGGCGAGTTCTTGTGGTGCGCATGGGTTTTCCTCGTTTTTTCGGTGGGGTGGGGATCAGTGGTCGTGCTCGTCGTCGAAGTCCGAGACCCCGCGTTTCCAGTACCCGGTCACGTCGTGGTCGTCCTTGCCGAGCCCGAGGTCGTTCTTGAGCCAGCGGCGCAGCGGTTTGATCTGTCCCGCCTCCCCCGCGACCCAGGCGTAGAGCCGTTCTCCGGCGGGGACTTCGATCGTCTGGACCGCGCGGGCGAGCACGTCGGAGACTCCCGGCGCGACGTCGCCCCGGTGCAGCCAGTGCACTTCGACGTCTTCGGGCGCCGACAGCTCGATCTCTTCGCTCGCGTCGGTGACCTCGATGAACGCCCAGCCCGCAGCGGTGCGCGGCAGCTCTTCGAGCCACCGCGCTATCGCGGGCAACGCGGTGAGGTCACCGGCGAGCAGGTAGCGGTCGTAGGTATGCGGCACGATCAGCCCGCCGGGCGGGCCCGCGACGTGCACCGGCGTGCCGGCGGTGACCTTCTCGGCCCAGTCCGAGCCAAGTCCGCCTTGGTGCAGCGCGACGTCGAGGTCGAGTTCGCCGGATTCCGGGTCGTACCGGCGGACCGTGTACTCACGTGACGTCGGCGACGGCTTCGGCCAGCGCAGCATGTCGCCGTCCTGCACCGGCAACCTCGGCTCGGCGTCCAGTTCGGGGAACAGGATCTTGACGTGCTCGTCCGGCGAATGCGCCTCGAACCCCGCCGTCCCCGGCCCGCCGAGGGTGACGCGGAGCAGTCCGGACCCGATCATCTCGGTGCGCACGACTTCGGCCTGCCGGACGCGGATCGGGTACGGCACCTTCTCCGCGTGCTCGCCGACGCGAACCTCGGCGATGCGTTCGAGGTGCCGGTGGCGATGGTCGGCGCGGCTCACGCGGCGCTCCCGGTGAGGACCCGCGTCCAGTGACCGAGGGTCGGCTGCTCGGCGAGGTCGGCGAACTCCAGGTTCTCCGCGCCTTCGGTGCGCCACTGCTCGACCAGGCCCATGATCCGCATCGAGTCGAGGCCGAGGTCGTTGAGGTCGGTGTCCGGCTTCAGCTCGGCCGGGTCGCAGCCGAGCAGTTCCGCGACGTCGGCGTGGATCTTTTCGGTCGTGAGGCTCATCGGGGTGCTCCGGCGGGGATCGGGGCCAGCGCGGCGAGCGCGGCGGCCGTGGTGGTCAGGGCGCCGCAACGCTGGGCGACGTACTCGCAGGCCTGGTCGTGGCGTTCGCGGGAGAAGTCCGCGACCGCGTCACCGACCAGGAAGGGCTGGACGTCGCGCATGAACGCCTCGACGGCGGTGGCCTGGCAGCCGATATGCGCGTAGACGCCGGTGATCAGCAGCTGGTCCCGGCCCGCTTCGGCGAGCTGCTCGGTGAAGGTGCTGCGCTGGAACGCGCTGTAGCGCCACTTCGTCAGCACGACGTCCCCCGGTTTCGGGGCGAGTTCACTGACGACGTCCGCGGCCGCGGGGTCGTCTTCGATGACCGCGCCGATGCCGTCGCCCCAGAACTCGGTGAGCAGGCCGCGATCCTCGGCGGCCTGGTGACCGGGCTGCGCGGTGTAGAAGACCGGGACCCCCGCCGCGCGGGCGGCGTCGGCCAGCGCGGCGATGTTCGCGACCATCTCCGGGATCGGGGATCCCTCGTACGGCGCGAGGAAGTACCGCTGCGTGTCGTGCACCAGCAGCGCGGCGCGGGCGGGATCGGGCTTCCAGCCGACCCGCCCGGCGGGCAGCTCGGCCTCCGTCGGCAGGGCGTACGGCTGGATCTTGGGCAGTGACACGTTCACTTCTCCTTCGCCAGGGCGGCCAGCGCCGCCCTCAGCTCGCGTTTGCTGGTCTTGCCGACGCCGGTCACCGGGAACTCCGGCACCACCTGGACCAGATCGGGCACCTTGAACGCCGCCACGCCGCGCTCGCGGACGAACCGGCGCAGCTCCGCCGGGGCGGGCTCGGCACCGGCCGCGGGGACGACGTAGGCGCAGGTGCGCTCGCCCAGGTACGGGTCCGGCACCGCGACGACGGCGGCGTCGAGGACGCCGGGGTGGGCCATCAGATGGTTCTCGACCTCTTCCGCGGCCACCTTTTCGCCGCCGCGGTTGATCTGTTCCTTGGCCCGGCCGACCACTTCCAGATGTCCCGACGGATGCTGCCGCACGAGGTCTCCCGTGCGGTAGAAGCCGTCCTCGGTGAACGCGGTCTTGTTGTGCTCGGCGGCGCGGTAGTAGCCGCGGATCGTGTACGGCCCGCGGGTCAGCAGCGCGCCGATCTCGCCCGGCGCGACGACGTCGTCCGAAGTGGACAGTGGGTCGTCCGGGTTCACGACGCGGATCTCGTCGTCCGGCGAGATCGGCCGTCCCTGCGTGGCGAGGACGTACTCGTCCGGGTCGTCGAGCCGGGTGTAGCAGACCAGGCCCTCGGCCATGCCGAACACCTGCTGCAGACGGCAGCCCAGCGCGGGCCCGATCTTCTCGGCGAGTTCGCGGGCGCATTTGGCGCCACCGACCAACAGGACGTCCAAAGTGGACAGATCGCGAGTGGTCCTCGCGGCCGCCTGCGCCCACGCGGCGGCCAGCGGCGGTACGAGCCCGGTGATCGTCACGCCTTCGGCCTCGATCAGCCGGAACGCGGTGTCCGCGTCCGGACGCGGCGCAAACACCGTGGCCGCGCCCGCGTGCAGGGCACCGAGGAGACCGGGCGAGCTGAGCGGGAAGTTGTGCGCGGCGGGCAGTGCCGCCAGGTACACGCTTTCCGGGCGCAGGCCGCAGATCCGGGCGCTTTCCCGGACGCTGTAGAGATAGTCGTCGTGGGTGCGCGGGATCAGCTTGGGCAAGCCGGTGCTGCCACCGGACAGCTGCAGGAACGCGACACCGGCGGGATCCGGATCCGGCAGGGCACGCGGGGTCGCCGCTTCGAGTACGGCGAATTCCTCCGTGCCGACGACGAAGACCTCACGCACCGAAGGGATTTCGGCCGCGACCGAGCGGGCCATGGCCGCGTGGTCGAAGCGTTCGTGCTCGCCGACGGTCAGGATCGCCGCGGCCTCGCTCTGCTCGGCGAAGTGCCGCAGTTCGCTGGCCCGGTGCGCGGGCAGCGCGAACACCGGCAGCGCCCCGGCGCGCCACAGTCCGAAGACGACGGACGCGAACTCGGGCACGTTCGGCAGCTGCACGACGACCCGGTCACCCGCCTGGATCCCGGCTCCGGCGAATCCGGCGGCGAGCCGGTGCGCGCGCTCGTCGAGTTCGGCGAAGGTCCAGCGGGCGTTCTCGCCGATCACGGCGGGGCGTTCGGCGTAGGCCTCGGCGAGACTGGTCAGCAACTTGCCGAAGGTCTGGCCGCGCCAGTATCCCGAAGCCCGGTAGCGCGCGGCGGTTCCGGGCGGCCAGGGCGTGTGATCCGGGTTCACGCCGCTCCCTCCAGGCCGAGGGCCCGCAGCATGGTGCCGAACTTCGCGCCGGTCTCGGTGAGCTCGGCGGCCGGATCGGAACCCGCCACCACACCGGCGCCGGCGAACAGCCGCACGGTCCGGTCAAGGACCTCGGCGCAGCGGATGGTGACGACCCATTCGCCGTCACCGTCCTGATCGGTCCAGCCGACGAGACCCGCGTAATAGCCGCGATCCTCGGGTTCGAGCGCGGCGATGGTGTCGCGGGCGAGCCCTGTCGGGACACCGCAGACGGCGGGCGTCGGATGCAGCGCTTCGGCCAGCCCGAGCGCGGACGAACCGGCATCGCCCGCGTCGGCGAGCCGCCCGCTGATCCTGGTCGAGAGGTGCCACATCGTGGGCGTGCCGATCACCTCGGGTTCGGCGGGAACGTCGAGGTCGACGCAGAACCGGCCCAGCACCTCGGCCACCTGCGCGGCGACGTGGGCGTGTTCGTCACGGTCCTTTTCGGACGCCAGCAGATCGTCGATCCAGCGGACGTTCTCCGCGTCGTCGGCCACGCGCGGCCGCGATCCGGCCAGCGGATTGGCCGTGACGACGCGACCACGGCGGGAGACCAGCAGTTCCGGGCTCGCGCCGATCAACGTGCGCGGCGCGGGATCCCCCGGCGCGCTGACGTCGACGGCGAAGGCGTGGGCCGCCGGGTCGGCGTGGACGAGGCGGGCCAGCAGCCGCGGCACCGCGATGGGGTCGCCACCGGTGACGTCGAGGCAGCGGGCCAGCACGATCTTGCGCAGGTCGCCGTCGCGGATCTCGTCCAGTGCCTTGGCGACCGCAGTGGTGTAGACCTCCGGCGCGGGCCGCGGCGAGACCGCCCAGTTCCCGCCGCCGAGCGGCGCCACCGGCCCACCTGCCCCCGGCGGGCCCGCCCGGCGCACCACGGCGGGTACCACCAGGCTGCTCGGGGCGTCGGGCCGGAACCCGATCGCCCCGGCCACGACGGGTTCGGTCACTCCCGCCACGAGAGCGGCGTCGAGGACCTCGGCGGCGGCACGGGCACGACGGCCAGGAGCCGCGTGGACCGGGGAGTACACCCCGTCGGCGAGCAGCGATCCTCGAGCGGACGAGTAGTAGAACGATCCGGGCAGGTACGCCGCCAGCAGATCGGCCGCCTGGTGGACCGGCCTTGGTCGGGCCGGTGCGGGTGAGGACACGACAGGATTCCCTTTCGCAAATACTGCTGACCAGGTAGGCACTCTTGTGGTGTCGCGATACGAAGAGTGCCGGACGCGAGTTTTCGGTTAGCCTAACCTAATCATACGGACCCGAAAAGTTTTCGTTGCGTCATCGAGATCACGCGCGAAGCGTGGCGCCGCCGTCGACGTAGAGGTTCTGCATCGTGATGTGCCGCGCGCGCTCGGAGGCGAGAAACAGGACCGCGTCGGCGATGTCGGCCGGTTCCGCCATCCGGCCCAGTGGTATGCCGACGCGGTATTGCTCCTGATTTCCCGCGATGACACGGTCCGCGCCGTTCTCGTCCGTCCACAGTAGACGTTGCATGTCAGTGTCGGTCGAACCAGGCGAGACGATGTTGCAGCGGATTCCGGAGCCGGCGAGTTCGAGGCCGAGGCAGCGGGTCAGCATCGTCGCCGCGGCCTTCGAAGCGGCATACGCGGCCATCCCGGTGCGCGGGACACCTGCGGCGTTCGACCCGACAGTCACCAGCACGCCGCTCCGGCGGGGCAGCATCCGGCGGGAGATCTCGCGGAGCACGGTGAAGACACCCGTGGAGTTGACCGCGAAGGTCGCCGCCCAGTCCTCGTCGCTCGTCTCGCAGACCGACCCCGGTTTCAGCACGCCCGCGACGGACACCCCGATCCCGATCGGCCCGAGCCCGCGTTCGACCTCGTCCACCACCCGCGCCACGGCGGCGGGATCCCCGACGTCCGCGACGAACGAGGTCACCCCGTCCCGCGAAGGCCCCTCAGTGAGATCCACCGCCGCCACGATCGCGCCCGCCTTGGCCAGCCCGTCCACGACGGCCGCCCCGATCCCGCGCGCACCCCCGGTGACGAGCGCGACCTTGCCCTCGATCCCTTCCACGCCAAACCACCCCACGTCCCATTTGCTTAGCCTTGCCTAAGCTAGCGGGCGAATCCGGACAAAGCGAGGGACCGACACCGGTGATTCAGACCACTCCCGCCGGACAGGGGGCCAGGTCTCGTGAGTGGTAAGGCGCGTTCCCTGACGGACCGGTATTTGCCTACCTGCTGGTGTGACTGGCGGTCGAGTGTGGAGGATCTGGGACGTTGAACGTCCGGATGCTTCCCCCGTCGCGTATCTGCCACCGGTCGTGACCGGTGCGACCTTGATCGACGGAGGATCGGGGACGGTGAGCGTCCCGGATCTTCCGTTGATCAAGATCCGGGACCGGGCGACCCGCTCGAACCGCCACCCACGCCCAGGTCGTGAGTGGTAAGTGTCGTTCTCACGGACCCGTATTTGCCTGCCCACTGGTGTGACTGGTGGTCGGGTGTGGAGGATTTGGGACGTTGAACGTCCTGAATCCTCCACGCTCGGTCTCGGTGCTGGGTGAAGCTTGTGTTGGATGGCGGTGCGGTCGAGCGGGGAAGATTCCGGCCGTTGAACGTCCGGAATCTTCCCCCGTCACGTCGTCTGCCCCAGGGTGTGTTCGGCATGACCTTGATCAAGATCCGAGACCGGGCGACCCCGTGACGGTGAAGGAATCAGGACGTTCAACGTCCTGATTCCTTCACCGTCGAGCCGACAGGCCCGGAATCGCCACCCTCGCGCAGGTCAGGCGTGGGTAGGCAAATACGGGTCCGCGCTAACGACACTTACCACTCACGAGCCACCCCCTAACCGGGCAGGGGGCACGACAGCGGTCCGCGAACGGTTCCCCCGCCCCGCAAGGTGATCTGCGGGGTCCCGCCGTGAAAGTCCCGGACGGTGCACACGATCTGGTCGACGGCCCTGGCCGAAAGCCCGGCGACAGCGGTCGTGAGGGTCACCGTGACCCCGTTCGGCGAGGGTTCCTGGTCGAGTACCGCGGTGCCGGGCGGGACTTCGCTGCGGTAGCCCCGTTCCTGCTCGGTCTCGTCCGGCCCGGCGGCGAGCAGGTCGACGGGGCTGGCCGGGGCCAGTTCGCCGGCGAGCGGCCGCAGCACCCGGATCGCCTGCCCGTCGGACAGGAAGTACAGCACCGCCGCGTTGGTCGGCCCGGCAGGCGCGAAGGCACCGGGGATCACGCCGCTGGGCCGGATACCGCAGGCCGCGACCGTCGCGACGATCAGGAGCAGCGCGAACCAGGTCTTCCTCATGCCGTCACCTCTTCACGCGGCAGGCGCAGCGTGAACACCGCGCCCCCGTCCACACCGTTGGCCGCGACCAGGGTTCCGCCGTGCAGACGGGCGTTCTCCCAGGCGATCGCCAGGCCGAGCCCGCTGCCGCCGGACCGCGCCCTGGCCGAATCCGCCTTGAAGAACCGGTCGAACACGTGTGGCAGCACCTCGGGCGCCAGCCCTGGACCGCGGTCCGCGACCTCCAGCGTGATCCACTCCTCCGCTTCGGAAAGCCGGAGCGAGACCGGCTTTTCCCCGTGCCGCAAGGCGTTCCCGACCAGATTCGCCACGATGACGTCCAGCCGCCGCGGATCCAGCCCGGCGAAGACCCCGGCGGGCAGGTCTCCCTCCACCTCGCCCGTCCAGCCGCGGATGCGCAGGCTCGCCGTCACCACCTCGGCGACGTCGACCTCTTCCGGCGCGAGAGCGGCGGCTCCCGCGTCGAACCGGGACACCTCGATGAGGTCGTTCACCAGCCGGGTCAGGTTGTGTGTCTCGTCGATGGTCATCCGCGCCGCCCGCCCGGCGTCGCCGTGCAGGCGCGGCGCCTCCTGTTCGAGCACGTCCGCGACCGCGGTCATCGCGGCCAGCGGGGTCCGCAGTTCGTGCGAGACGTCGGCGACGAACCGCCGCGCGTCGGCTTCCATCCGCTCCAGCTCGCCGACGTGACGTTCCAGCGCTTCGGCCGTCTCGTTGAACGTGCGCGCCACTCCGGCCAGTTCGTCCGAGCCGCGGACGTCGATCCGGGCCCGCAGGTCACCCGAGCCGAGCCGGTGCGCCGCGTCGCCCAGTTCCCGCACCGGCCGCAGGACGCCGCGTGCGGCCAGCAGGGCCAGCCCGACGGCGAAAACGAGCGCCGCCCCGCCGATCAGCCAGGCACGGGTGGCGAGTTCGTCGATGCTCCGCGCTTCCGCCTCCATGCTGCGGGCGACGTAGGCCTCGATCCCCGACGCCTGCCGCTGCCCGCTGGGAAGCACGACGGTGAACCTGGTGCCCACCACCAGCATCGGTGTCCCCGCGGCGTCGACACGTTGCCACGCGACGATTCCCGACTTCACCCGCTCGCGAAGCTCAGGTGAGATCAGCGATCGGAGCTGCTCGTTCCCGCTCGCCTTGTCCGCGTAGAGGACCAGGGAACTCAGGTCACGATCGGACAGTTCGCCGCTGATCCGGCTCAGTGTCCCGTCGCCGGGCGGCAGCGGGCCGAGCGGGAACAGCTTGGTGGCCTTGTCGACCAGCACGCGGGCGGTGGCGTCCTGCGCCTGCTGGAGGATCACGGTGCGGGACTGGACATAGGCGCCGCCGGCGACCGTCGCCGCGGTGATCACGACCAGCAGGCTGAAGGCCAGCAACAGCCGGGTGCGCAGTCCTCCGAGCTTCACAGCGGCCCGAAGCGGTAGCCGAAACCGCGGACCGTCTGGACGTACACCGGCGCGGACGAATCGTCTTCGATCTTCGCGCGCAGCCGTTGGACACAGGCGTCGACGACACGGGAGTCGCCGAAGTACCCGTGCTCCCACACGCTTTCCAGCAGGTACTGGCGGCTGAGGACCCGGCCGGGTACCTGGGTGAGCTCCAGCAGCAGCCGTAGTTCGGTCGGGGCGAGGGCGACGGGTTCGCCGCCCTTGGTCACCGTCAGCGCGGCGCGGTCGACGCCGAGGTCGCCGTGCCGCTCGATCTCGCACCGTGCGGGCGCCGGGGGCGAGGCCTGCCCGGTCCGCCGCAGCACCGCGCGGATCCGCGCCTCCAGCACCTGGGCCCTCGCGGGCTTCACCACGTAGTCGTCAGCGCCGGCGGCGAGCCCGGCCACCACGTCGATGTCCTCGTTGCGCGCGGTGAGCATGATGATCGGCAGGTCGCCCGCGGCCCGGATGCGGCGGCAGACCTCGAAGCCGTCCAGCCCCGGCAGCATCAGGTCCAGCACGACGATGTCCGGCGGCCGTGACGCGAGCCGGGCAAGGCCTTCCTCGCCCGTGGCCACCGCGTCGACCGCGTGGCCGCGCCCGCCCAGCGCCATGCTCAGCCCGTCACGCACGGCTTGGTCGTCCTCGATGAGCAGCACCCTGGGCATGCCGACGACTATCGCAGCGCCGGACGGAATCCGCTCGTCCATGACACGCCATGGTGCCGAAGTTGCTTCCGCGGACCGTCCGCGGAATGTCTTCGTTCTGTCACGACGTGATCCGTGCGGAACGGTGACATTTTCATCGGCGTCCGCGTACTCGGTCGCGATCGGGCCTTCACAAGCGGCGGCGACTGTGAACGGCATGAAGGAAATCGTTCTCGCGGCGATCACCCGCGTCCTCGCGGTGCTCCTGCTGATCCCGGCGTGGCTGCGCTCCCCCGGCCGGGCCCGACGGCTCGCCTGTGGCTGGGCGCTGTCGCTGCGGTTCCCGGCCGAGAACCTCGCCGGGCTGACCGGCGGGACCCTGGCCGCGTTCACCGACGCCAGGACCGAGGCGTTCTGGCGGCACCGCACACTGCTCGGCGTCACCTCCGGGCACCGCGACGCCGCCGAGCAGCACCGCCTGTTCCTCGACGAGACGGGACGGAACGGAAAGCGCGTCCTGCCGCCGAAGGATTCGGCGCACGTCCGGGGTACCGCGCTGGACGTCCGGCCGCGCGAAGGCGCGCAGTGGCTGGAGGACAACGGTGCCCGCTTCGCGCTCTACCGGATCTATGACAACGAATGGTGGCATTTCGAGTACCGGCCCGGTGAGGCACCGCCCGCGCGGCTGCCTCACCCCGGCTGGCAGGCGGGGGTCACCCGGTGACGGTCACCCGCGGCGCCAGCGCGGCCAGGAAGTCCGCCGCGTCGAAGACCTCGCCCGCCGAGACGACCCCGGTCGCCTTGGTCCGCCCGTCGAGCACCCGCTGGACGGCCTCCACCACCAGCGGAGCGGTGATTGCGTAGATGTCCCGCCCCTGTGCGGTGATCCGCCGTTCCGCGCCGCCGGACCGCACGACGACGTCGACCACGAACGTCTGCGAGGACGGGCCACCGGCGGGTGGCGACGGCGTCTCGGGGGTCACCACTTCGCGGGCCGCGTTCGTGGTCATGTACGTGGTCACTTCGGGAATGGCGAGATGCCTCGGGACGGTGACGACGTCGGCCATCGAGAACTCGCCGAGCACGGCGCGGGTCCCGAGCGGCGCGGGGAAGTCCCAGTCCGAGGCGGGCAGCGCGTCGTCACGATATTCGATCCGGCCGCCGGAGAACCGGATCCGCTGCCCCTGGCGCCGCTCCCGTGAGACCCTGCCCGCCGCGCGGGTGCCTTCCGTCGGATGCCAGCTGCTCAGCCCGTAGGCGATGTGCGCTTCGTCGGCGGACGTCCACTCGCCCATGGCGGCGGTGACCATCAGGTCGCCGAGGCCGCCGAAGAACGCCATCGCCGGGATCACGATCGCTCCCCCGGCACGGTCGCCGAACTGCGCGAAGGTGTCGATGTTCGCTTCGAGCTCCGCCGCCACGTCCAGGTACGGGACACCGGCCCGCAGCGCCGCCTCGATCACCGGGGCGGCCGTGTCGGCGAACGGCCCGGCGGCGTTGATCACCGCGTCCGCGCCCGCGAAGGCGCGGTCGAGCGAAGCCGGGTCACCGACCGACGCCTGCCGGACTTCGAGATCAGGCCACGGCAGGTCGCGCAGTCTGGCCTCGTCCCGCCCCACAGCCAGCACGCCGAACCCGCGCTCGCGCAACTCCTCCACCACGAACCGCCCGGTGTGCCCGTAAGCCCCGAACACCGCGATGTCGTACGTACCCATCGGTTCTCCTGCCCTCGGCTGATCCACTGTGGACTATCGTGGCGCCGGGGACCGCTTGCCGACAGTGTCCGGAACGCCATCATGCGTACACTTTCGGACATGAGCACGGTCGCCCTCGCCGCCACGGACGGGATGCTCCAGTTCGAACTGGCCATCGCCCAGGAGGTCTTCGACTCACCCCTGCGATACGAACTCAGTGTCTGCGGTCCGGCACCGGTGAAGGTCGGCAGGTTCCTGCTCGAACCGGACCACGGACTCGATCACCTCGCGTGCGCCGGCACCGTCATCGTCCCCGGCTGGGCCGACATCGACGTCCCTCCGCCCGCCGACCTCGTCGACGCCGTCCGCGCCGCCCACGAAGCGGGCGCACGGGTCGCGTCCCTCTGCACGGGCGCGTTCGTGCTGGCGGCCGCCGGCCTCCTCGACGGCCGCCGCGCGACGACGCACTGGGCGCACACCGACGTACTCGCCGCCCGCCATCCCCTGGTCGAGGTCGATCCGGACGTCCTCTACGTCGACAACGGCAGCGTGCTCACCTCGGCTGGCAAGGCCGCCGCGATGGATCTGTGCCTGCATCTGGTGCGCTCGGATCACGGCTCGGCGGTCGCGAACACCGTCGCCCGCCGCCTGGTCGTCCCGCCGCACCGCGCGGGCGGGCAGGCCCAGTTCGTCACCGCACCGGTGCCCGAACAGGACGACCATCCGCTCGGCGGCCTGCTCCCCTGGATCACCGGGCGGCTGGACCGGCCGCTGACCGTCGAGGACCTCGCCAGGCACGCCAACATGAGCTCACGCAACCTGGCGAGGCATTTCCGGACGGCGACCGGGACGACCCCGCTGCGCTGGCTGCTGATCCAGCGCATCCGCCGCGCGCAGGAACTCCTGGAGCGCACCGACGACAGCGTCGAGGCCATCGCGGAGGCCACCGGGATGGGCACCGCCGCCACGTTGCGGCGGCATTTCAACCGGACCGTCGGGGTGCCGCCGGACACTTACCGCCGCACCTTCCGCGCGGCCAAGGAATCCTCGACGTGACCAAGCCCGCGACAGCCGCCGTCCACAGGCCGCTCAAAGGGCCTTTCCGAGCCGCCGCAGCCCTTCCGCGATCGTGTCCGGCGCGTGCGTGGCGAACGAGAGCCGCAACGCCGACCGGTCCGGCTCCCCCACCTGGAACGCCGAGCCGGGCACGAAGGCGACGTCATGCCGCAGCGCCTCGGGAAGCAGCCGGTCCGTGTCCGTCCCGGCGGGAAGGGTGACCCAGACGAACATCCCGCCGTCCGGGTCGGTCCATGTCGTCCCCGGCGGGGTGATCGCGGGCAGTTCGGCCAGCATCGCGTCCCGGCGCACACGGTAGGTCGCGCACAGTTTCCGCACCTGCGCGTCGAGATCCGCGGTCGCCAGGTACTCGGCCGCGGCCGCCTGGTCGATGGTCGAGGTGTGTAGATCGTTCGCCTGCTTGAGGATCGCGACGCGGCGCAGGAGTTCGCTCGGTGCGCGGAGCCAGCCCAGCCGCATGCCAGGGGCGATCACCTTCGAGAAGCTGCCGAGGTAGATCGCGCGGCCGGCGAGTTCCGGACGGGCCGACATCGGTTCTTCGCGTTCACCGCGATACCGCAGTTCGTGGTACGGGTCGTCCTCGACGAGCCAGAACCCGTGGCGCGCGATCACTTCCGCGAGCGCACGGCGTCGCGCGGGGCCGGTGGTGCGGCCGGACGGATTCGAGAACGTCGGCACCAGGTAGAGCAGCGAAGGCCGTTCCCTGGCGGCGATCTCGTCCAGCGCGGCCGGGTCGATCCCCTCCGGGTCACCGGGAACGGGCACGATCCGCGCCTGCGCGAGCCGGAAACACTGCAGCGCGGACAGGTACACCGGTTCCTCCACCAGCACGGTGGCGCCGGGGTCGAGCAACGCGGAACTCAGCAACTGCAGGCCCTGCTGGGAACCCGTGGTGACCAGCAGATCGTCCACAGTGGTCGGGAGCCCGCGACCGGACAGCCGCTGCGCGAGCTGCTCGCGCAGCCGCGGATTCCCTTCGGTGGGCGAGTACTGCAAGGTGCGCGGGGCGAACTCGTCGGCGAGTGCCCGGCCGAAGGCGGCGCGGAGGCCGTCCACATCGAACAGTTCCGGCGCGGGCATGCCACCGGCGAAGGAGATCACGCCAGGGCGTGCGGTGAGCGCGAGCAGGTCGCGCACGGGAGAACTGGTGACGCCGTCCATGCGACGGGCCAGGGGAAGAGACATGGAAGCTCCTCGGGGAGAAACGTGCGGCTCCGATGGTGCAGCAGCCGGGGATCTTCCCGTGCGAGCAAGCAACTACCGCCACGATAGCAGCTAGGCTGGCGGACGTGCCGCTCGTGGAAATCACCTACTCCCCCGAACTTTCCGAAGCCAAGCTCCGTGAACTGGGTTCGGTGCTGCCGCATCTCGTGTCCGTCGCGGTGGAATGCCCCGAGGAGCCCTACGACGGCGACCTTCAGCCGGGCGACGTCGAGCTGCGCTTCCGTCGGCCGGGGCCGTTCGACCGCTTCGGGCTGGACCTGCTGGTCGAGGTCCGGTCGAAGTGGTTCCCGAGCCGGGCGGACAACCGCCAGGAGCGGGTGGATCTGCTGCGGACGAGCATCGAATCCGCGACCGGGATCGACGACGTCGGCGTGTATCTCTCACTGCCCGTCGCCGCGTGGTCGCAATCGGACTAGCTGCCCCCGAAGACGTGCCGCCGCACGAACGGGCTCCGGAACTTGCCGTCCGGGTCCAGTTCGACGGCCAGCGCGCGGAAATCGGCGAGCTTCGGGTAGTCCGCGGCACGGTGGAAGAGCTTCCCCCAGTGCGGCCGGACCCCGAAGGGCGCCAAGCGTTCCTCGATCAGGGGAAGCAGCGTGCGGACCGCGTCCTCCTCAGGGCGCCAGGTGAAGTGCAGCGCGATCCGGTCACCGCCGTGGAACGGGCTCAGCCACAGCTCGTCCCCCGCGACGGTGCGGATCTCCGAGGTGAGCAGCACGGGCGCCAGCCGGTGCCCGATGCCGCGCAGGGCCTCTATCGCGGCAACGGCGTGCCGCACGGGCACGAAGTACTCGGTCTGCAGTTCGTTCCCGACACTGGGGGTGAAGTCCAGGCGGAAATGCGGGATCCGCTCGTGCCACGGCCCCGTGACCCCGAGCTGCCGCGTGCAGTTGTCCGCCCGGACGCCCGCCGCGTGGGCCGGATGCCGCGGCCCGTCCGCCGCCCTCGCCCCGAAGAACTCCGGGCCCGGCTGTCCTGACCCTTTGATCCAGACCTGGTCGATCGAGTCGCGCGCCCAGTTCGTGAACATGCTGACGCTGTAACCCGCGTCCTGGATCTCGTCGAAGTGCTCGTACGCCGACTGCCAGGGCAAGCCGTCGAAGACGTCCTGGCGTAGGTCGAAGGACGGCACCAGGTCGAGGGTCAGCCGGGTCACCACGCCCAGCGCGCCGAGGCCGACGACCACGCCGTCGTGCCTCTCGTAGGTCCTCAGTTCACCGTCCGCGGTGACCAGCTCCACCCCGGACACCGCCGACGCGAGGCTCCGGTTGCGCCGTCCGGAACCGTGGGTCGCCGTCGCGACGGTGCCCGCGACCGTGCAATGAGGCAGTGAAGCGAGGTTGGCCAGCGCGAATCCGGCCGCGTGCACCTGGACGGCGATGTCGCCGTATCGCGCCGCCGCCGGCACCGTGACCGTCGCGGACTCAGCGTCTAGTTCGGTCTCGACGTCGAGCGCGGACAGATCGAGCTGGACACCGCCGGGACAGTCCGCGATGTCGTTGAAGCAATGCCCGCTGCCGAGTGCCTTGACCGCGCTCGCCCCGGCGACCGCGTCCTGGACCTGTTCGACCGTGCGCGGACGCAGGATCCGTTCGGCGGTGAAGGTCTGATTTCCCGCCCAGTTCGTCTCGCGCACCAGTCCCAGCTTAGATTGCCCGAGTCGGCTTCACACGGAGGAGGATTCCCCTGACGGGCATTCCCGGCGAGATGGTCTCCATCGCGCTCTTGCTGGTCGTCCTGGCCTTCGCGGTGATCCGGCCACGCGGCCTGCCGGAGGCGGTCGCCGCCGTCCCCGCCGCCGCGATCGTGCTGGCGGCCGGGGCGATCTCGTTCCCCGACGCCCTCGACGAGGTGGCCAGGCTCGCCCCGGTCGTCGGTTTCCTCGCCGCGGTGCTCGTGCTGGCCAAGCTGTGCGACGACGAAGGACTGTTCCAGGCGGCCGGGACGCTCATGGCCCGGTTCAGCCGGGGAAAGCCGCGACGGCTGCTGCCCGCGGTGTTCGCCGTCGCCGCGGCGGTCACCGTGGTGCTCAGCCTGGATGCCACCGTCGTGCTCCTGACGCCGGTCGTGTTCGCCACCGCCGCGCGGATGGGCGCGCGGGCCAAACCGCACGCCTACGCCTGCACGCATCTGGCGAACTCGGCGTCGTTGCTGCTGCCGGTGTCCAATCTGACCAATCTGCTCGCCGTCGCCGCGACCGGTATCTCGTTCCTCCGGTTCACCGCGCTGATGACCCTGCCCTGGCTCGCGGCGGTGCTCACCGAGTACCTGGTGTTCCGCCGGTTCTTCGCCGCCGACCTGGCGGCCCGGCCCCGCGGCGGGAAAGCGGTCCCGGCCGGGAAGGTCCCGGCGTTCGTGCTGGTCGTCCTCGGCCTGACGCTGGCCGGGTTCGTGGTCACCTCCCTGCTGGACGTCAGTCCCGCGTGGGCCGCGTTCGCCGGCGCCGCCGTCCTGGCGTGCCGCGCCCTCGCGCAGCGGCGGACCTCCCCCGCCGCGATCGTCCGGTCCGCGAGCATCCCCTTCCTCGCCTTCGTGCTCGCGCTGGCGATCGTGGTCCGCGCCGTCGTCGACAACGGACTGGACGAGGCGCTCAGCCATCTGGTGCCGACCTCCAGCTCGTTCCCCGCCCTGCTCGGCGCCGCCGCGGTGGCGGCCGTGCTCGCCAACCTGATCAACAACCTGCCCGCGGTGCTCGTCCTGCTGCCGCTCGCCGCCGCGGGCGGGACCCCGGTGGTGCTGGCCGTGCTGATCGGGGTCAACCTCGGGCCGAACCTCACCTACGTCGGCTCGCTGGCCACGCTGTTGTGGCGGCGGATCCTGCACCGGCACGACACCCGGCCCGAGCTCGGCGAGTTCACGCGGCTCGGGTTGCTCACCGTTCCGGCGTCCATCGTGCTCGCCGTCGCCGGGCTGTGGCTCGGGCTCGCCCTCACTTCCGCTCAGTGAGAAGCTGGGCGCATGCCCGGCAACCTGTCCACCCCCGGCGCCGGTGTCGTCTCGCGGGCGTTCGCGCTGCTCGGCGCCTTCGACGTCGATCACCGCGAGCTGTCACTGACCGAACTCGCCGCCCGCGCCGGGCTGCCGCTGCCGACCGCGCACCGGATCGCGCGCGAACTCGTGGAGCTGGGTGCGCTGGAGCGGCGCGATGACCGCTACGCCATCGGCAGGCGGCTGTGGGATCTCGGGCTGCTCGCCCCAGTCCAGTTCGAACTGCGCCAGGTCGCCGCGCCCTTCCTCCAGGATCTCTACGGCGCGACAGGTGCCACCGTGCATCTCGGTGAACGGGACGGTGACCAGGTGCTCTACCTCGACCGGCTCTCCGGGAACGCGTCCGTGCCGGTGGTCAGCCGGATCGGCGGGCGGTTGCCGCTGCACGCCACCGGCGTCGGGAAGGTCCTGCTGGCCTGGGCGCCGGAGGACGTCCAGCGGCAGGTGCTCGCCTCGCTGACCCGCGTCACGCCGTACACCGTCACCCAGCCCGGACGGCTTCGCGAGCAGTTGAGGCGAGTCCGGCGGGAGGGCTACGCGCAGACCGTCGAAGAGATGAGCCGAGGCGCCTGCTCGGTCGCCGTCCCGATCCGGGCGTCCGCCGGTGGTGAGGTCGTCGCGGCGCTCGGCCTGGTCGTTCCCGATCTGAGCCGCGGGCGGGCGCGGCTGGTCTCCGCGCTCCAGGTGGCGGCCGCCGGAATCGGCCGAAGCCTGCGAGTTTCACTGAGTGGAAGCGAACGCTAGGAGTTCGACCGCCACGCGGCCAGACTCCGGTCATGCGAACCCCAGTCGCCATCGTCGGCGCCGGCCCGGCCGGACTGCTCCTGTCGCATCTGCTCGATCTGGCCGGGATCGACTCGGTGATCGTGGAAACCCGCTCGCGCGAGTACGTCGAGGCGCGGATCCGGGCGGGCATTCTCGAACAGTCCACAGTGGACCTCCTGCGCGAGACGGGTCTCGGCGACCGGCTCGACCGCGAGGGCGACGAGCATCGCGGCATCTATCTGCAGTGGCCGGAGGAAAGGCACCATCTCGACTTCGTGGACCTGGTCGGGCGAAGCGTCACCGTCTACGGTCAGACCGAGGTGACCAAGGACCTCGGCAAGGCGCGCGCGGCGGCCGGGCAAGAGATCCGCTACGAAGTCACCGACACCGCCGTGCACGACATCGAGACCGACCGGCCCTACGTCACCTTCACCGACGCGGACGGCACGTCGCAGCGGCTCGACGCCGACGTCGTCGTCGGCTGCGACGGCTCCTTCGGGCCTTGCCGCACCGCGATTCCGGACGCCACGAAACAGACCTGGGAACGTACCTATCCGTACTCCTGGCTCGGTGTCCTCGCCGACGTCGCCCCGTCGACCGACGAGCTCATCTACGCCTGGCATCCCGACGGTTTCGCCATGCATTCGATGCGTTCGGCCACCGTCAGCAGGCTGTACCTGCAGGTGCCCAACGGCACCGACATCGGCACGTGGTCCGACGAACGGATCTGGGCGGCGCTCGCGGCCCGGCTCGGCCACGGCCAGGACGGCTGGACGCTCACGCCCGGACCGATCACCGACAAGAGCGTGCTGCCCATGCGCAGCTTTGTACAGCAGCCCATGCGGCACGGACGCCTGTTCCTCGCCGGGGACGCCGCCCATATCGTGCCGCCCACCGGCGCCAAAGGCCTCAACCTCGCCGTCGCCGACGTCGCGCTGCTCGCCCCCGCCCTGGCCGCTTTGCTGCGGGACAAGGACTCCGCGCTCGCCGACGCCTACTCCGACACCGCGCTGCGCCGGGTTTGGCGCTGTACGCATTTTTCGTGGTGGATGACGACGATGCTGCACCAATCGGGCGATCCATTCGACCGCCAACTGCAGCTTTCGCAGTTACGCTGGCTGGCGCGGAGCGAGGCGGGCCGCGCGGGACTGGCGGAGAACTACGCGGGCCTGCCCATCGGGTTCTGATCCGAGATGGTCACTGTCGCCGTTTTTCGGCGACAGTGAAAGTCTCCCGGTGCCCGGAGGTTTATCGGCAGAAGTCGCCGCGGCACTTTCCCGCCACCGGGGTTTATCACCCTGCCCGGCACTCGGCTAAGCGGGACCGGACCGGAACACCAATCGATATCTTGATCGTCCGGTAGCATGGGCTCGACACCGCGACGAGGGGTTGATCGCATGGCCTACTCCACACAGCCCGGCCACCGCATGCTACTGGTCCTCGACGTGGAAGGATTCGGCGCCGCCGAACGTCAGCGCAATCCCATTCAAGAAGCGGTTCGCGACGGATTATATCAGGTTTTGCGCTGGGCGCTCAATGCGGCGAACATTTCCTGGGACGACTGTTACCACGAAGATCGCGGCGACGGCGTGCTCGTTTTGATAGCACCCCAGGTACCCAAGGCGCCGTTCATCGAATCGTTGCCGCAGATGCTGATCAAGGCCCTGTTGCAATACAACGAAAGCGCCCCGCGGCCCGAGGAACGCATCAGGTTGCGCATGGCGCTGCACGCGGGCGAAATCAAACACGACACCCAAGGCGTCACCGGCCCGTCGATCATTCGCGCGTTCCGGCTGATCGAAGCGCCCGCGCTGAAAACGTCGCTGGCCCAGTCGCCAGGCGTACTGGCCTTCATCGTTTCCGACTGGTTCTTCGAAGAAGTCGTCCAGAACAGCTCCATTGACGATCCCAGCCGCTATCAGCCGACAACGGTGAAGGTGAAGGAGACGACAACCCGCGCCTGGATCTGTCTTCCCGACCATCCCTACCAGCGAGAAACCGAACAATTGACGGAGATTTCGGCGCCGAGGCAGTTGCCAGCCAGATCGGGACTGTTCACCGGGCGCATCCGCGAACTCGCCGAACTGACCGCGTCGTCGATTGTCGACGCCGAGTTCAAAGGCACCACGCCCATCATGGTGGTCAGCGGCATGGGCGGAATCGGGAAAACCTGGCTGGCGCTGGAATGGGCACACGAAAACATCGACCGTTTCCCGGACGGGCAGCTCTACGTGAACCTGCGCGGTTACGACCCGTCCGGTGCGCCGGTGGCGGCCGAGGTCGCGATCCGCAGTTTCCTGGAGGCGTTGTGCCCCTCGCAACGGGACATCCCGGTCGGCACCGACGCGCAGGCCGCGCTGTACCGGCGCAAGGTCGCCGACCGGCGCATGCTGATCCTGCTGGACAACGCCCGCGGCGGCGCGCAGGTGGTCCCGCTGCTCCCCCAGAGTTCCAGCTGCACCGTGCTGATCACGACCCGGCACCAGCCCACCGAACTGATCGTCGCCCACGGCGCCCGTCCGCTGAGCCTGGGCACCCTGAACGACACCGAAGCCCGTGAACTGCTGGCGAAACGCCTGGGGCCGCACCGCGTCGACGCCGAGCCCGACGCGGTGAACGATCTGGTGAGCTACTGCGCCGGGTTGCCGCTGGCGCTGAGCATCGTCGCCGCCCACGCGGCCGCCCACCACGACTTCCCGCTCGCGGCGCTGGCCGCGGACCTGGGTGACGCCTCGGCCCGGCTGGACGCGCTGGACGGCGGCGGGCTCTCCGCGAACCTGCGCACCGTCCTGTCCTTGTCCTACCAAGCTCTCGACGCGCAGACGGCCGAGGTGTTCCGGGTGCTGGGCCTGGCCCCTGGTCCGGACATCGGCGAGGCCGCCGCGGCGGTGCTGACGAACCTGAAGCCCGACCAGGCGCGCACCCTGTTGCGGCGCTTGGAGGAAGCACATCTTCTGCAACGCTACTTGCCGACCAGGTATCGCATGCACGACCTGGTCCGCCTCTACGCGGCCGAATGGGCGAGACAGGACGATCAGGCACTCGGCAAGCTGCACGGGCTGATTTCGTACTACATCCACGCCGGTTACGCGGGCGAACGGATGCTGTACCCCGACCGGAAGAAGGTCGAGATCGGCGACGCGCCGATGGAGTTCGAACTGCCTTCCTTCACCGACGACAGTTCCATCCTGGCCTGGTTCGACCAGGAACATCCGTGCCTCATCGCCGCGCAGACGACCGCCGAACGACTCGGCTGGGAGACGCAGGTCTGGCAGCTGGCGTGGACCCTGCACGGCTACCTGTGGCGACGCGGCCACCTGCACGAACAGCGGACCACCTGGGAAGCCGGGCTGGCCGCCGCGCGCGACCTGGACGACGCCACGATCGAAGGCCTGGCGCATCGGCTGCTGGGTCAGGCCTACGCCCGGTCGCAGCGGCTCACCGAAGCGCTGGAGCATCTGTACCGGGGCCGCGAACTGGCCAAGCAGACCGGCGACACGCACGGCGAGGCCCGGTCCTACTACGACCTGATCATGGTCTGGCGGCAGCAGAACAACGACCGGCTCGCGCTCAACCACGCGAAGGAAGCGTTCCGGTTGTTCGAGCCGCTGGACAACCTGGTCTGGAAAGCCGAAGCGCTCGACAGGATGGGCTGGCACCAGGCACGGCTGGGCCAGTACGACGACGCCCGCTCGTCGTGCGAGCAGGCACTGGCCTTGTTCCGGGACGCCCGCAACCGCCAAGGCCAGGCGGTCACCCTGGACACCCTGGGCTACATCGCCCACCATTGCGGCGAATACGACCAGGCACTGGACCAGTTCCACGAATCACTGGAACTGTGCCGGGACCTGGGTGCGACCTACTACGAGGCCGACACCCTCGAACATCTCGGCCAGTCACTGGCCGCGCTCCAGCGCCGGGCCGAGGCCCGGCTGGTCTGGCAGCAGGCCCTGCGTCTCAACCGGACCCAGGAACGCGCGGCCGACGCCGACCGCGTCGCACAGCAGCTCGCCGAACTCGACGACGAGTCCGTCAACTAGAACCCCGGCCAGCCCCGCCGCAGGAAGACGAACGCGGCGTCCAGCGCGGCGGCCGGATCCGGTTCGACACCGGCCAGGTCCGGGACCTCGAGGACGTAGCGGGCCAGCAGCCGCACGGAGAAATCGTCCCGCCCGCTCTGTTCGGCGACGACCTTCGTGAGCGCGTCCTCGCACCCCGTCCACAGTGTCCTGGCGTAGGCGCGCAGTGCCGGGGTGGCGACCACCAGATCCGCCACGCGGCGGGCCAGCGGATCGGGATCCGGGTCGAACGGACCGCGGGTCGCGAGGAAGTCCTGCAACGCCCGCAGGATCGAGACACCCTCGGCGCGGGTGCGTACCGCGGCGGCGAGTGCCGCCTCGCGTTCGCGCCCGTGGCCGAGGACCAGCGCCTCCTTGCCTCCGGGGAAGTGCGCGAACAGCGTGGACACCGCCGTGTCCGCGGCGTCCGCGATCTCCGCGACGGTGACGTTGTCGAAGCCCCGCGCCAGGAAGAGGTCTCGCGCCGCCCCCGACAGGGCCTGACGGGTGGCCGCCTTCTTGCGTTCGCGTCTGCCCGGCTCGGTCTGTCCCATGCGACCACCTTACATCGAAGTCACTCCGAATTCGACATGAGTGTATATTCGAAGTGACTTCGACTTTGAGAGGACCATCATGACGCACTGGGATGTCCACCACCTGCCGCGCGCCGACGGCAAGGCCTTCCTGGTCACCGGCGGCAACGCGGGAATCGGCTACTTCGCCGCCGAGCAGCTCGCCGGGACCGGCGCCACCGTGGTCCTCGGCAGCCGGGACGCTGCCAAGGCCGACGCCGCGATGGCGTCGATCCGAAGCCAGGTCCCTGGCGCGAAACTCGGGCACCTGCGGCTCGACCTCTCCGATCTCTCGTCCATCAAGTCCTCTGTGGACAGTCTGGGGATCGAGAGGCTCGACGCCGTCGTCTGCAACGCGGGCGTGCTCCTGGAGAACCAGCCGAGGCGCGAGACTCCGGATGGCCACGAGCTGACGTTCGCCACCAACCATCTCGGGCATTTCGTCCTGGTGCACCACCTGATGCCGTTGCTCGAAGCGGCGGAGGCAGGCCGCGTGGTCGCCACGGGCAGCTTCGTGGGCAAGTCCGCCGAACTCGATCTGGACGACCTCCAGAACAAGCGGGACCACCAGCCCAAGCGCACTTACGCGCGCTCGAAGCTGGCTCAGATGCTGTTCGCCTTCGAACTCGACAGGCGGCTGCGCGCCGCCGGGAGCACGGTGCTGAGCGTCGTCGACCATCCCGGTGGCGCGCTCGACTCCCTGACCCCGCCGCGGCCGGTGCACCCGGCGGCCGAGGGCCGGAAGTTCCCGGCCGGGCTTTTGTTGCAGGGCAAGGAAGCCGGGGCCTGGCCCGCCGTCCGCGCCGTGCTCGACCCGGCCGTGCGCGGCGGTGAGATGTACGGTCCGCGGGTATTCGGCCTGCGCGGTGAACCCCGGCGAGAACCCGTTCGCGGCAAGCTGGCCGACGCCGGGCTCGCCGCCCGGCTGTGGGCGGCGAGCGTCGGCCTCACCGGCGTCGCGGTCACACGGTGACGTCGCCGGATTCCGTTTTCGCCCCACGGCCGGACCGCAGGCCCAGCAGCAGGTCGATCACCAGGAACGCCAGCAGGCTGATGCCGAACAGCGGCACGAACCAGCCGATCGCGGCGGCGAGGACGAGAAGGCCCGCCACCAGGGCGGGCGGCGCCTTCCGCCATTGACCGCGCGGGATCGGCCGCCCGAACGTCAGCCCGGTGGCCTTGGTCGGCCTGCGCCGCCACCACATCCGGTAGCCGAGCACGACCAGCGTGACCAGCCCGGCGCCGAGCAGGAGCAGCAGGATCTGGTTGGGCCAGCCGAAGAGCACGCCCATATGCGCGTCGATCCCCCAGCGGGCGAGCTTCGCCATCAGCGGGTAGTCGGCGAACCGCACCTCACCCAGGATCTGCCCGGTGGTCCCGTCGACCGCGACGGCGTCGACCTGCGTCGGCCAGCCCCGCTCGACTTCCGCCACCTGCCAAGGAGCGCCGGGTTTCGCGGGCAGCCCGATCTCCACCGAGGCCGCGTCGATCCCGGCGGCGCGGGCCGAGGCCAGCATCGCGTCCACGCTCTCGGGGCTCGCGGGAGCGGGGGCGGGCGCCTCCCCGTGACCCGCGTGCCCGGCGTGTTCGTCGGCGCCCGTCACCTTCAGCGCCGGGGTGGCCCACCCGAGGGACTCTCGCAGCGCGGAGACGTTCTCGCCCGCGTACGCCGACCACGTCAGCCCTGTCGCGGACAGGAACAAGGCGCCGAGCAGGACCCACAGCCCGACGGACCCGTGACGGCGCACCGACTTCCCGCGGTCGGACTCGGCCTTCTCGGTCCGGCGGGCCCGGCGGCGGCTCACCCACAGCACGAGACCGCCCAGCGCGACCACCCACAGCCAGGACGCGGCGAGTTCGCTGTAGAGGCGGCCCGGTTCGCCGAGCAGCAGGCTGCGGTGCAGCTGGTCGAGGGTGGTCCGGAGCGGCAAGGCGCCGCTAGAGCCGTACGCGACGAGGTCGCCGCGCACCTGCGCGGTGGCCGGGTCGACGAAGACCGCGCGCCGTTCGGACTCGCCGAGTCCCTTTTCGGCGAACAGGACGCGGGTCGTGTCGCCCGGCTCGGGGGCGGGGCGGACGGCGACCAGCTCGCCACCGGGGTTACTGACTTGCGCCGCCTTGACCTGATCGGCGAGCGAGACCTGGTTCAGCCCGACGGGTGCCCGCAGCTGGTCGGCGTAGAGCCAGGACTCCATCTGCGGCGTCGCCGCGTACAGGACACCGGTGAGCGCGGCGATGAGGACGAACGGGCCGACGAGAACGCCGGCGTAGAAGTGAAGACGGAGGAACAGCCCGCGCCAGCCGGTCGCGCGCGGCGGGCTCGTGGTCGATTCGATTCGCGTTGCCATGGGGGAACTCCTGAGGCGTGGGTGGGGAGGCGTGCGCCTGCGCCGCGCGCCGGAGTGGTCACGGCGCGCGTGCTGAGCCCTGCCAGGACACGGGTCCCGGCAGGGTTTCGGGGATCAGGCGGACGTCACCGGCGGACCGCGCCGCGAAAGCACGTCTCGCAGGAGCGCCTCGGTCGCGGGGTACTTCACCGCGAGCGGGACATGGATGCGCAGGGGCGCCGTCGCGGGCCGGGGAGACAAGCGGCGCGGGAGGACCGAAGCGATCAACGTCGTGAGGGCGAACAGGACGCGCTCGGCACCGGCGAGCACCGTGACCACCACGAGGGTCGCGACACCGTGCCCGGCCATCATGAGCGGGCCGCTGCCCGGCGGTCCCGCCTGATGGGAATGCGACTCCCAGGTCAGGAAGCCGAGGGAGGCGTGCATCGCCGCTTGCCCGCCGGCGACCAGGCAGAGAATGGCGAGCGGACCGCGCCGTCGTCCCGCGAACGCGTAGGCCACCCAGCTCAGGAGGGCGACGAGCAGGACGACCACGCCGAGGTCGGGAACACGTCCGCTGGTGCTGACGTGCGCACCGGTCGCCAAGGTACCGGTCAGGACCCCCACGACCCCGCCGCGGAGGCGCCTGGCCGGGCCTCGGCTCGTGGTCGGCGTGCGCACGGGAGGCAGAGTAGAGCGCGACCGGGCCTTCTGTCTCTCCTTGATATCGTCCCCCGGTGTTCCGCAGCCTGTCGTTCCTCCGGCTCTGGACCGGGAACACCGCCTCCGGGCTGGCGACCTGGGCCCTCCCGTTCGTCCTCGGCCTTGCCGTGCTCGAACGCTCGCTTTCGGCCGTTGACCTCGGCATCGTGCTGGCCGCCCGCACCGTGGGATTCCTGGTGGCCGTCCCGGTGGCGGGGGTGCTCGCCGACCGGCACTCCCGCCGGCAGGTCGTGCTGTGGGCGGGCATGATCGCGGGTCTCGCCACGCCCTTGATCGCGGCGGGCATGGGCCGGTCCGTCCTGCTGACGGCCGCCGCTGCCGCCGTCGTCGGGATCGGGCAGGGCGCGTGCCGCCCGGCGTTCCAGGCGCTGACCGCCGAGGTGATCGCCGAAGACCGGCGCCAGCAGGCCAATGCCGCGATGACACTGGCCGTCCGGGTCACGACGCTCGTCGCGCCCGGTCTCACCGCCCTGCTCTCGCAGGTCGCCTCGACGACGGCCCTGGTGCTCGGCACCGGGGTGCTGTGGCTGGGCACCGCGCTGATCCCGCCGCGGGGCACTTTCGCCCCGGCTCCGGCCGCCGCCAGGACCCGCTTCTTCGGCGAGTTCGCCGACGGTCTCCGCGAAGCCCGCCGTCACCCGTGGTTCCTCGCCGGGCTCGGCGCGCTGACCGCCGTGATCGCGACCGGCTACTCCGCCACCGGTGTCGTGTTGCCGCTGGTCAGCCGCGACCGCTATGACACCGAAGCCGTCTTGGCAGGCGGGCTCACCGCGTACACGCTCGGCGCGCTCGCGGGCGCCGTCGTCATCGCCCGCTGGCGGCCGAAGCGGCAGGGCTGGGCGGCGCTGACCGGACTCGGCTGTTACGGCTTCGCGCCACTGAGCCTGCTGTTCCCCGTGCACCCGGCCGTCGTCATCGCCGCCTACGCCGTCGCGGGGCTGGGCATCGAACTGTTCAACGTCCCGTGGTTCACCGCGACCCAGCGGGAGGTCGAACCGGGGAAGCTCGCGCGGGTGTCCTCTTTGGACTTCCTGTTCTCCTACGGCCTGGCGCCCGCCGGGCTGGCGTTCATCGCGCCCGCGATCGACGGCTTCGGGGCGACGCCGGTCTTGGCGGTGTGCGCCGTCGTCTGTTTCGCCGCGCCGGCCGCCGCGGCACTCGTTCCCTCTTCGCGTGACTTTCGGGCCGCCGCGACCGCCCGCGCTTAGCCGGCTGCTTGCGAAGTCAGCGGCCGGTCGTGACCCGGCTGATCCGGCCGCGCATCCGTGCGCGGCCCGCCGGGTCACGCCACCGGAGGTGCCTGTCGAGCACCTCGCGGAGCACACCTCCGAGCACAAGGCCTTCGGTGGCGGTCTCGACACAGGGATGGTCGCGGAGCCAGTCGAACAGCTCCGAAGACCGTCCTCCCGGCAGCACGGATCGGAGGAGGTCTTCGGTGGTGTGGTCCGCTTCCGCGCACACGTACAAGGCCCACCGGTGTGCCTCCGACGGCGGATTTCCGGCCAGATGCGTGTAAACGGTGTCGACGACGTAGCGTTCCGCGTCCGCCCGCGGTGACCTGCTGATCTCGGCGGCCAGGGAGAGCGCGAACGGATTGCCCGCCGCGAAGTCCACAATGGACTTCCGCAGGAGCGGGTCGACATCACGCGCTTCGAGCAGTGCCGCGGACTCGTTTTCGCTCAAGGCTTCGAGTTTCCGGAGCCTGATCCTCCCCGACCATGCCGGATCGACCAGCATCGTGGCGTCCGGGCCGGTGCGGCCGGCGACCACGACGGTGGCGCCTTCGGGCAGGCGGCGGAAGACGTCGGCGGGCTCGTCGAGGTCCTCGAACGCGTCGACCAGCCGCACCGGCTTGCCCATGGCGGCCGCGTCGTCGGCGAGCTTCCGCAGCAGGCCGACTTCCCGACACCGGGGGCACCGGTGAAGAACAGCACCTCGGCGCCCTTGGCCGGATCTCTCGCGAGCAGCCGCCGGAATTCGGCGCGTTCGCGCTCGCGGCCGACGAACAGCGAGTCCGGCGCACGGCGGACCGGTGCCCGTTCGTCGTCCGCGCGAAGCACCTTCTCGTGCAGCGCCCGCAGTTTCGCCCCTGGCCGGACTCCGAGTTCTTCGTCGAACAGGTCGTGGACCGCCCGGTAGAGTTCGAGCGCCTCGGCCCGGCGCCCGCCGCGATGGAGGGCGAGCAGATAGATCTCGTACAGCGGCTCTTCGAGGCGGTTCCGCTCGATCAGCACGGGCATCTCGGCCATCACCTCGTCGTGCTCCCCGAGTTCCAGACGCAGCCGGAGTAACTCCTGGGTGGCGGTCAGCTTCAGCCGCTCCAGCCGTGAGCGCTCGTGTTCGGCCGCTTCGCCGGGGACACCGGCCAGCGCCGTCCCGGTCCAGAGACCGAGTGCCCGCTCCAGCAGCTGCGCCGCCTCCTGGACGGTGTGTGCCTGACGCGCGCTCTCGATCAGCCCGGCGAACTCGGCCGCGTCCACCTCGCAGGAATCCAGGTCCAGCCGATAGCCGCCGGACCGCGAGATGATCGCCGACCCCAGTCCCTGCAAGGAGAGAAGCCGCCGGAGACGGGAGATGTAGGTGCGGATGACGGCTTCACCGGTCGCGGGTGCCCGTTCGCCCCAGAGCCCGTCGATCAGCTCGCCGGTCCGGACGAAATTGCCCGCGTTGGCCAGCAACAGCGTCAGAACGGCCTGCTGCTGCGGCGAGCCCAGGTCCAGCCGGGTGCCGCCGCTGGTGAAACCGGGCGGGCCGAGCACGGTGAAGCGGTACCGGACTTCCTGCGGCAGGTGGGACATGAGCGAAAAGGTAGGCGGGTACCGGCGGCCTCCGCGCCTGTCGGACGACGTCGTCGGCGTACGTCGCCCACCCAGGGGCTGGGCGTCCTGCTTCGTCGGCGCCGTCCGTCCCGGCGATCGTGTCGCGAAAGCCACTTTCGGGACATCAGACGTCGCGAAAGTGGCTTTCGCGACACGCGGCCTGTGTCCGGGCTGCGCGGTCTCTCGGTGGTCGAGTGGTTAGGACAGTTAGAACCGTCCTAACCACTCACGAGACCCAATGCCCCCTTGAGCTCGGACCTGGAACTCACCCCGAGCTTCGGGAAGATCCGGTGCAGATGCGTGCCGACCGTCCGGTGGGACAGGTACAGCCGCTGCCCGATCTCCCGGTTCGTCAGTCCTTCCGCGGCCAGTTCCACGATGCTCAGCTCGTGCGGGGTCAGTTTCTCGCTCGCGTCCGGGCCGCGGTTCGGACTGGACTCCCCCGCGCTGCGCAGTTCACGGCGCGCTCGTTCGGCCCAGGCGGTCATGCCGAGCGCGTCGAACGTCTCCCGCGCGGTGCGCAGACGACCCCGCGAGTCCACCGCTCGCCGCTGCCGTCGCAGCCACTCGCCGTAGGCCAGCTGCAGCCGCCCGCGTTCGGCGGGCCAGCCGTCCAGGTCCGCGCCCAAGGCGGCCTCGAACAGTTCGTCACTCGGGTCGAGCACCGCTCGGGCGTAGCGCAAGCCGATGTGCAACGCGGGCGCCGGAGTCGACAGCGCCAGCCGCTCCATCTCCGCGACGATCTCGCGCAGTGCCTCGACCTGGCCCGCCCGGATCGCGACCTCGGTGATCTCCGCGACGAAGTAGACGCGCAGCGCCAGCTGGAAGGCGGGATCGGCGGGGTCGAACAGACGCCGCAGATCGGCGAAAGCGTCGTCGAAACGGCCCTCGCTCGACGCCGCGATACCCCTGGCGAGCTGCACTGTCGCCAGTACCGGCCGGGCGCCGGCCGCGAGCCCGATCCGTTCCGCTTCGTCGGCCAGCGCCTTGGCCTGTTTGTGCTCGCCCCGCAGCGCGGCGATCTCGGCCTGGACCGCGGTGGCGAAGCCGTACATGAACGGCTGGCCGGTCTCCTTGGCGAATTTGGCCGCCTCCGCCGCGACCGGCACGGCCGCGGCCAGGTCGCCGAGCCGGACCCGGCTCCACGCCTGGACCGCCAAGGCCCGCGGCAGCAACCCGAGTCGTCCTTGCGCCCGCAGTCCCGGCGCCGCGGCCGCGGAGAACCGGGCGGCCAGGTCGACCGCGCCGACCTGCAGCGACGCACTGCCCAGAAAGCGGTCGACCTCGGGATCGGCTCCGGTGGTGGCGGCGAGTCCGCGCAGCTCGCCGAGCACGGACTCCGCCCGTTCGAACGGCGCCACGTACGCGGCGACGGCGACCAGCCGCGGATCCGAGTTCTCGACCGGGAGTCCGTCCGCGACGGCCAGCAGCGTTCGCCGCGCGTCCGCGCCGGGTTCGGCCCAGAAGCAGCGCATGGCGGCACCCCACAGGACACGCATCGCCGGATCCGGCTGCCCGTCTTCCGCGACCGACCGGGCCAGCCGCGCCAGCTCCGCGATCCGGGAGAGGTCTTCGCGGACGCCGTCTTCGAACCCGCTGAGCAACCAGCTCGCCGTCGATCGCTGCCGCGGGGTGAGGTCTCCCGCGCGGGCGTCCCGGACGAGTCGTTCCGCCGTCTCCCGGCCACCGGATTCGACGGCCAGCTCGGCCGCGCGCAGCAACCGGTCCGCCCGCCGGTCCGGATCGGAGCTCAGCGCGGCGGCCCGCTCCAGCGCGGCGACGGCGGCTGCCGCTCCGCCGCGGTGCCGGGCACGGTCGGCGGCGTTCTCCAGTTCGGCGGCCACGTCTTCGTCGGCACCGGTCGCCGCCGCGGCCTGATGCCAGGCTCGACGGTCCGGCTGGTCACGGAAGGTCTCGGCGAGGCTCAGATGCGCGCGCCGCCGTTCCTCGAGCCGCACCGACGCGGGGATGGCCGAACGCATCAGCGGGTGCCGGAAGGCGACCGTCCGGGGTTCGAGGTCGATCAACCGCGCCTCGACGGCGGGCGTCAGAGCCGACAGTTCGACCTCGTCGCCCAGCAGCGCGCTCGCCGTCGCGAGAGTTTCGGTGAGCGAACCGGTCTCGTTCAGCGCGGCCACGAGCAGGGTCGTGCGCGCCGGTTCCGGCAGGGCGGTGAACCGGTCGCCGAACGCGCGCTCGAGCCGTTCGGTGAGCGGCAGCACGGGATCGGGCGCCTCGGTCGCGGCCGACGGCAGTTCGGTCAGGGCCAGTGGATTCCCGGCCGCCTCGGCGAGCAGCCGGGACCGGACCGAGGACGTGAGCCAGGGGGCGACGGAGTCGAGCAGCTCGGCCGCCACCTCGCCGGGCAGGGGTTCGAGGTCCATTGAGGACAGTCCCGCGTCGCGCAGCGGCGACGGTTCCCCGTCCCGGAGGGTCGCGATCAGGACGATCGGCTCCGTGTCGATCCGCCTGGCCACGAACGCGAGGACGTCGGCGCTCTCGCGGTCCATCCAGTGGACGTCCTCGGCGACGATCAGCAGCGGTTTGACCGCCGCCTCCTCCGAAAGCAGGGTCAGCGCGGCGAGGCCGACCAGGTACGCGCCGGGTTCGGCCCCATCGGCGAGCCCCAGCGCCGCCCAGAGCGCGGACCGCTGCGGCGCGGGCAGGGTGTCCGCACCGGCTCGCAGCGGATGGAGCAGCTGATGCAGGGCCGCGTAGGCGAAGTTCCGTTCCGCCTCGACACCGGTCGCGCGCAGCACCCGCAGGCCCCCGACGGTCGCCGAGGCCACGGCCTCCGCCACGACGGCGGACTTGCCGATACCGGGTTCGCCCTGGACGAGGACCCCGGCGCAGCCCGAGGCAGGGCCGTCGACGAGCTCGTTCAGGTCCTTCAGCTCGGATTCCCGTCCGAAAAGCGGCATGGTGCGGTGTCCCTCCCCTCGGCCGGATGGCCTAGTCCGACGATACCCACACTGTCCGGTCAGGACTCCCCGGCGGCGTCCACAGGATGTAGACAGCGTGTCAACACGACCGGCCTAGCTTCGGTCCCATGCACCAGGGGTCGAGCACGGCAAGACGGCGTCGAGCCACCGCCGCCCGGCCCACCGAGGTCCACCACACCCGTGCCCGTCGTACCGGCCGCCCCCTCCGGTGCGACGGGCACTTCCTCACTCTGTGAGAACTTCCGTCGTTACCTTTGCCCTACCCGTCAAAAGTACGGTATTCACAACGGGGGACAGCGCGGCGGAGCAATTCGGACACTGGATACGACGCCGTTCCCGGTGACCGAAACTCTTTGCACCGCAACGGAATCACCACGCCAGACCGTCATATCACCCCGCGTTCGAGCCGGGCGATATGACCCAAATGGTATGTACCAGACGAGTGATACGCCTCGTACGGTCGGGAACGCATCTCCTCTCCCCCGCCCGTTCCCGAGGAAAGCGTCGACATGAACAGAAAGATCCTCGCCGCGACAGCCGCGGCCATCACCGGGGCAGGCTTGATCACCGCCATCGCACTCACCCCCAGTGCGAGTGCCGGTCAGCAAGCCACCTCGGGAGACCAGACACAGGCCGAAGTCCTGGCCGCCCTGTCCCGCGACCTCAAGATCAGCCCCGAGCAGGCCAAGCTCCGGCTCGCGAGCGAGCAGCGCGCCGCGATCGCCGACGACACGCTGAAGCGGCAGCTCGGCACGTCCTATGGCGGATCGTGGCTGGACACCACCGGGACCACGCTCACCGTGGCGGTCACCGACGCCGCGCAGGCCGACCTGGTGCGCGCCGCTGGCGCGACCCCGAAGACCGTCGCCCGCAGCGCCGCCGACCTCGACGCGGCGAAGCTGCGGCTGGACGCCAAGTCCACCAAGGCGCCGAAGACCGTGCCCGGCTGGTACACCGACGTCCTCACCAACTCCGTCGTCGTCCTGGCCAACGCCGGTGGCGAGGCCGCCGCGAAGTCCTGGGCGGCCGAATCCGGTGTGCAGGCGGATCTGGTCCGGATCGAGGCCAGCACCGAGAAGCCGCGCGCGCTGATCGACATCATCGGCGGCAACGCCTACACCTTCGGCTCGGGCCGCTGCTCCATCGGCTTCGCCGTCGAGGGCGGTTTCGTGACCGCCGGCCACTGCGGCACCACCGGGACCCGTACCTCGAACCCGAGCGGGAGCGTCGCCGGTTCGAGCTTCCCCGGCAACGACTACGCCTGGGTCCGCGCCGACGCGGGCAACACCCCGCGCGCGCTGGTCAACCGCTACCCCGGCACCGTGCCGGTGGCCGGTTCGACCGAAGCCGCCCTCAACGCCTCGGTCTGCCGTTCCGGTTCCACCACGGGCTGGCACTGCGGCACCATCCTGCAGAAGAACGCCTCGGTCACCTACCCCGAAGGCACCATCACCGGCCTGACCCGGACCAACGCCTGCGCCGAACCCGGCGACTCCGGCGGTTCGTGGATCAGCGGCGACCAGGCGCAGGGCGTCACCTCCGGTGGTTCGGGCAACTGCACCTCCGGTGGCACGACCTACTTCCAGCCGATCTCGGAGATCCTGAGCGTCTACAGCCTGCGGTTGACGGTCAGCGGTGCCCCGCCGACCAGCACCACCACCCCGCCGACCACCACCCCGACCGGTCCGACGACGTCGAACCCGCCGGGCGGCACCTGGGCGCCGTACACCTACTACGGCTCCGGCGCGACCGCCAGCTACGGCGGCAGCAACTACCGCGTGATCCAGCCGCACACCTCCATGCCCGGCTGGGAACCGCCGAACGTGCCCGCGCTTTGGGAACTCGCCTGACCTGGACCGCCCCCGGCGAACTCACCTCGCCGGGGGCGGTTCCTCCCCCTGACGACGACGCGTGGGCGGCGGATCTCGAATCCCTCGTCCCCCGCGCCAGCCGCGGCGACCCCGCGGCCACGAACGAGTTGATGACCATCGTCCAGCCGGTCGTCGCGGACTACTGCCGAAGCCGGATGGGCGGGACGGATCGCGTGGTCGCGGCGGAGGACGTCGCGCAGGAGACCTGCCTCGCGGTCCTCGCCACCCTCCCCACCACCCGTGCCACCGGCGGTTCCTTCCTCACCGCCGTCCTCGGGATCGCCGCCCGGAAGGTCGCCGCTGCCTTCCGGTGGCGGGCACGGGACAGATCCGAACCCACGCCCGACCCGCCCGACCGCGCGGCGCCCGAGCCCGACGAACCCGAGTGGCACGCCCTCGCCGCCGACGGCCACGACCGGCTGACCCGGTTGATGAGCGGCCTGCCCGACATCCAGCGGGAGATCCTCCGGTTGCGGATCACCGTCGGCATGACGGCGCCCGAAACAGGTGCGGTCCTGCGGGTGAGCCCCGGCATGGTCCGGGTCGCCCAGCATCGCGCCTTGCACAAACTCCGCACGATCATCAGCGAGGACGACCTGTGATCAGCCCCCTCATCGGCCCTGGGGACGGCCATACTTGGCCGGTGGAAATCGACGTCCGGCATCTGCGCCTCCTCGACGCGATCGCGTCGGCGGGCAGCATCGCGAAGGCCGCGACCGCGCTCGGGCTCTCCCAGCCCGCGCTGAGCGCGCAGCTCCACCGGGTCGAGCGGGCGCTGGAGCGGACAGTGTTCGAACGGGACCGCCACGGCGTGCGGCCCACCGCGCTGGGCGAGGTGCTGCTGAACCACGCGCGGCGTGTCCTGGCCGCGGCGGACGACCTCGACCAGGCGATCCGCCGGTTCCACCGCGCGCCCGCCGACGGTCTGCTCCGCATCGGCGCGCTCCCCACGGTCTTCGCCGAGACGCTGAGCGGCGTGGTCGCCGCGGCCACCCCAGGACGGCCGGTCGAACTGCTCGCGGTGACCAGCCGGACGGCGTTGTTCTCCGCGCTGCTCGACGGCACGGTGGAGCTGGCGATGTACGTCGATCACCCCGATCAGGAGATCGTCCCGCCGGACGGCGTCCACGTGCTTCCCGTGGGGACGGAACCGGTCTTCGTGATCGTGTCCCCGGAACACCCCGTCGCCGGGCGCGGTGAGGTGTCGCTGGCCGAGCTCGCCGGTTCGACCTGGCTGGCGGTGTCGGGCGGGGACGACGAGTTCCACGAGCACCTGACCGACCAGTGCGCGCGGGCGGGCCTCGGCACGATCACCGTGCAGGAGCTGGAACCGATGGTGCTGCGGCAGACCGTCCGGCGCGATCCGCGCGCGGTGGCGCTGGCCCAGACCCTCGATTCCGGGGCAGGCATGCCCGGTTCGGTGGTGGCCCTGCGGGGAGTGCCGCTCAGGACACGGCATCTCCTGCTGTGGCGGGACGGATCACCGGTCGACGTCCCCGCCGTCCGGAGCGGGCTGGTGCGCGCGATCACCGAGCTGGCCGCTGTCCGGCATCGGCTTCCCGAGTGGGCCGCGGCCAACCCCGGCTGGCTCGGCACCTGATCTCGCTTCCTCGAAGGAGTCCACCGTGGTTGTCCACTGTGGATTGCCGGCGAGCCAGGCGCGATACCGGTCCGGGCTCTCCATGACCGCGTGCTGCGCCCGCACGAGTTCTTCCCACAGCGCGCGGACGGCGTCTCCGGCCAACGGCCCGCGCTCGTGCCAGTACAGCCGGGTGGTCATGCGTAACGGGTTGTCGCGTAACGGGATGACCTCGATCCCGCTGCGGCGGCGGGCGGCGGGCACCATCGGCAGGACGGCCTCGCCGAGTTCGCACAACTGCGCGCAGGCACTCGGCGGCAGGGTACGGATCTCGGGGGTGAACCCGGCCGACCGGCACACGTCGCCGAGATAGCCGGTGAACACCGTGTCGTCGAGATCCGCGGTGTCGGCCACGCTCAGCCAGCGTTCACCGGCGAGCTCCGCCAGCCCGATCTCGGCGCGGCCCGCGAGCCGGTGATGCTCGGCGACGGCCACGAACATCGGTTCCACCGCGACCGTCGCCCGGCCCACCTCCGGCGGCGGATCATGGACGTAGCCGGGGAAATCGACCACGACGAGCATTTCGAGCCGGAGGTCGGCGAGCAGGTCCAGTGCCGCCGGGACACTGAGCGCGCCCCGGACCTCGACCCCGGTGGACAGCACCCTCGGCACGGCCACCGCGAGATTCCCCACCAGCTGGCCGGGGATCCCGCAGATCCGGACGGGATCGGGAAGCGTGCCGTACCGGTTCCGGTCCAAAGCGGACTCGAGCCGCGCCAGCTCGCCCAGCACGGCACGGGCATGGGCCACCACCAGATCGCCGAGCGGGGTGATCCGCGCGCCACGCCGGTCCCGATGGAACAGCGGCCCGCCCGCGACGCGTTCGGCCCGGCGCAGGCAGTCGGTGACGGTGGGCTGGGTCAGGCCGAGCGCGGCCGCGGCGGCGGACAGCGTCCCCGTCTCGGCGATGGCGCGGACCACCCGCAACTGCCGGAACCCCAGTTCCATAGACGAACGCTATACAAAGCCGGGAGTTCTCCGGAAGGCCCGGCGCGGCGAAGGTGAATCAGACATATCCCCTTCAACGTCGAGGAGGACTCCCCATGAGACTGCGTACCCTGCTGCGCGCCGCCCTGATCCCGCTGGTCGCGGGCGCTGCGGCACTGTCGGTGTCATCGCCGGTGGCGGCACAGGAACCGGGACAGGTCGGCCCGGCCATCGTCGGCGGCGGACAGGCGTCCGGCGACTTCCCGTGGATCGCTTCGCTCCAGGCCAATGGCCGCCACGGCTGCGGCGGATCCCTGATCGCTTCGCAGTGGGTGGTGACCGCGGCGCACTGCATCCCCCAGCAACAGGGCCTGCAGCTGCGCATCGGCTCGAAGACCTGGCAATACGGAGGAGTCCTGGCCTCGGCCTCGCGCATGATCAAGCACCCCCGCTACAGCGGACAGGCCGGACCGAACGACATCGCGCTGATCCGGCTTTCCCAGCCCGTGCAGAACACCCCGATCCAGATCGCGAGCACCTCGCCCGCGTCCGGGACCAATGTCACGCTCTACGGCTGGGGCCAGACCTGTCCGCAGCGTGGTTGTGAGCAGCAGCCTCCGGCGAACCTGAAGCAGCTCAACACCCGGATCGATCCGGACAGCCGCTGCCAGACGATTCAGGGTGCCACCGAACTGTGTGTGTACAGCACGACCAACCAGACAGCCTGCTACGGCGACTCCGGCGGACCGCTGGTCGTCCAGGGCACGCTGGCCGGTGCGACCAGCCGTGCGGGCCACCAGAGTTCGACGTGCGGTACCGGCGACACCATCTACACCGACGTCACCGCGCACCGTCAGTGGATCTCCTCGACCATCGGGGGCTGATCTTCCCGGTGCGGTGACCGGTGAACCGCACCGGGAAGGGGAGCCGGGTGGGTGCGTCGCAGGGACGCCCACCCGGTTCCCGTCCGTTCACCGCTGGATGCAGTCGAGACCGAGCCCGAACCCGGTCATCACGTACTGGCAGATGTGCGTCGCGTGCACCTCGTCGGTCTCCAGGCAGCCCACCGGGACTCCCGAAAGGTCGACGGCGCACGAGGCGTAGAACTTGTTCGGGCTGCCGGGCACCGGATCAGCCGAAGCCGGCGATGCGGCGATGGCGCCCGCGAAGACCAAGAGCGTGAAGGTGGCCGCCAGGGCGGCGAAACGAGACTTCATCGTGCTCTCCCTTGCTTCCGCCCCCTGCTCGATGTTCCTGATATTCCCCGGATCACGCTGGTTCACCTGGTGATCACCGGAAAGTGTCACGGCGACGTACAGCGATGACGTCGTCCGACGGGCGCCGCGGTCCCGAGACCAGTCCTAGCGTCGAGTTCATGCCCGCTCTTGGGAAGTTCACCCTCGCCTCCGCCCTGTTCACCGCCGTCCTGGCGGCCGCCGCGTGCAGCGCTCCCCCGCCCGCGCCACCGGCGGCCGCCGCCCCCGCCGCCGTCGCGGCCTCCGATTGGTCGCCCGCTCCCGTGGTGCCGCTGCCCTCGCAGCCGTCACCCTCGCTGGTCGTGGACGCGCCGCTGCCCGAGCAGCTCGCGATGGGCCTGGTCGTGCTGCGCTACCGGGCGGAGAACCTCCGGATCGTGCCGGTGTACGGCCCCGCCGCCCTCGACGTCTCACCCCGGATCGGCCACATCCACGTGACCGTCGACGACGCGGCGTGGCACTGGGCGGACGGCAGCGGCGAGCCGCTCATCATCCAGTCACTCCCGGCGGGTCCGCACAAGGTGTGGGTCGGCCTGGCCGACCCGACGCACAAGATCCTCGACGAGAAGAACGTGAACTTCGTCGTCCCCGTCCAAAGTGGACACCACTGAGATGACGGCCTTCACCTTCGCCCTGACCCCACGCCGGGCCGAAACCGATTTCAACGGCCATGTCACCGCGATCGCCTATCACGACTGGGCGGACCGGGCCCGTGTCGCCTACTTGCGGCGGGCCGGAGTCACCTTCGTGCAGGGCGACTTCGGTCCGGTCCTGCTCGAAGCGCGGATCAACTACCTCAACGAAGTCCGGTTCGGCGACGAGATCACGGTCTCCGTCGAACCCGACTTCGGCGCCGGGAAGACCTGGCGCGTCCACCAGCGCTTCCTCCGCTCCGACGGTGTCCTCGCCGCGCGGATCGAATCGACCTGGGGGCTGCTCGACCACCGGACCCGGCGGCTGACCGAAGACCCGCACCACACGCTGAGCGAGCTGGCGACCGATCCCGGCCGCCTCTGAAGGTCGAGCAGTGACCGCGGGCCGCATCGGACTCCGTGAAGGCCTCCTTCCCTACCCTGAGAGTAGGGAAGGAGGCCTTCACGGACACCGCGATCGCCACGTTCGCCCCAGACACACCAGCAGCCACACCGGCCGCGCGTGAAGGCCCCCTTCCCACGGCTCAGCCGAGGAAACGCGACCTTCACACCTCCGTCCAGGTGGTCGTGAGTGACGATTCGGCTTAGAACACGAAACCCCACTCACAATCACCCGCTCCCACCGCCGCACTATCCCGACTCTGCCGAGACCCAGACCCTCAAGGTAAGCAAGGAGGCCTTCACGGACCCGACCGACACCGGCGCGGAGTATAGGGCGTTATACACTCTCTAGGTCGCCCCGAGGAACTCCCCTGCCACCGCCGCGAACTCCGCCGGCCTGGCGGAATGCACCCGGTGTCCCGCGCCGTCGATGGTCACCAGGCGGCAGTCCGGGATCAGCCCGCGCATCCGCTCCAGCGATTCGTGCGCGACGTGGCTCGACGGCCCACCGCTGATCAGCAGGGTCGGCGCGGTGATCGCGGCGAGCCGCTCCCACCAGGCGGGGTCCGGCGTGCGGAGTTCGGTCATGATCGGGTCGATCAGCCGCCAGTCGAACGGCAGCGGCCCGGACGGCTCGACCGTCGGGACCAGGGGTTCCTTCGCCGAGTCCGGAGGCGGCGGGTTGTCCTCGACGACCAGCCGCCGCACGCGTCCGGGCAGGCGCTGGGCGAGCAGCACGGCGACCCGGCCGCCCATCGAGTGCCCGACCAGGTCCGCCCGGTCCCCGAGAAGGTCGGCCACCTCGTCGGCCATCGCGTCGAGCGAGTACTTCTCCAAGTGGGCGCTGTCGCCGTGTCCCGGCAGGTCGACGGCCAGGACACGGCGGTCCAGCCGGACGGCGAAATCGTCCCAAGTGCCGGATTTGCTGCCCAGGGCGTGCAGCAGGACCACCGGCACCCCGGTCCGGGGGCCGGTCTCTCGAAAGGCGAGCGTCACCCCGTCAGGTTAGGCCCGCAGGTGAGCCCGGTCCGGCGCGACGGCGTACTGGAGCGGCTCCCCGAGCACGAACCGCCGCAGCTCCGCCGCCACCAGCTCGCCCATCCGCGCGCGCTCGGCGCCCAGCGCGCCGGCCAGATGCGGGGTGAGCACCACGTTCGGCAGCGTGTAGAGCGGCGAGTCCGGCGCGGCCGGTTCCGGCCAGGTGACGTCCAGGATCGCGGTGAGGTCCGGGCGCTCGCTCAGCACGGGGACGACCGACGGCTCGTCGACCACGGCGCCGCGGGCGGTGTTGATCAGGGTCGCGCCGATGCCCATCCTGGCCACCAGGTCCCCGTTCACCAGCCCCTCGGTCTCCGGGAGGAGCGGCGCGTGCAGGCTGACCACGGGACAAGTGGCGAACAGTTCGTCGAGACCCACCAGCCGCACACCCAGGCTCTCAGCGGTGGCCGCGTCGACGACCGGGTCACTCGCCAGGACTTCCACCTCGAAACCACGCAAATGCGACGCGACGAGAGCGCCGATCTCGCCGAGTCCGAGCAGGCCGACCCTGGATCGGTACGCCCCGGCGACCCGCGGATCGGGCGGGTACGCCTTCCGCTCCCGGATCTCGCGGGAGATCCGGTGCACCTGCTTGAGTCCTAAGAGGACCTGGGCCAGGGTGAACTCGGCGACCGGGACGGCGTTCGCGGCCGCGGCGGACACGATCGGCAGCTCGCGCGCCCAGAACTCCGGCGTGGTCAGCGGCCGGACCGAACCTGCCGCGACGAGCACGGCGCGCAGGTCCGGCGCGTGTCCCAAGAGGACGGAGTCCAGCACCGGGGCACCCCAGCCGGACAGCAGGATCTCGACACCGTCCAGGGCCGCCGGGTCCTCCGCCAGCCGCTCGCGGGTGAGCGGCTCACGCAGGTCCACCAGTGATCCGATCTCCTTCAGCACCGCCTCGGGGTAAACGTCGTCACGGCGGCGTTCCTCCATCACGAGAAGCGCTGTCGGCCGGTGTTGCAGCTCGGTCATCCCTACCTCCGTCGGCGACCATACATCGGATGCTTACCCCGGTCCACGCACGGCGAGTCCCACGCACAGGCAAACGCGGCTGATTGAAATTCGTAATCATCGGACCATTGACCGGGCACCGGGAAAGCGCTTACCGTCCCTCCGGAGTAGACAGCGTGGTCCACAGTGAACAGGAGAAGCGATGCGGAAATCGCGGTGGATCGGCGTGGGACTGACCGTCTCAGCGCTGGTTCTTTCGGGCTGCTCGGCAGGCCCCGCCGGAACGAACGTCGCGCAGGACACCAAGGCGCCCTTGGAGCTGTGGACCCGGACGACCCCCGGCGGCGCCGGGGAGCAGGCCACCAAGCGGCTCGCCGAGGCTTTCGAGAAGGCCACGGGATTCAAGGTGCAGGTCACCGCGATCTTCGACGACTTCGAGACGAAGCTGGCCCAGCGCGCCGCCCAGCGCGACCTGCCGGACATCGTGATGAACGACGTCACCCAGGTCGGGACGCTGAAGAGCCAGGGTCTCGTGCGCGAGATCGAACAGGGCAAGATCAAGCACGCCTCGGAGCTCACCGAGCAGGCGCTGAAGTCGAACCAGATGCCGGACGGCAAGCTGTACGGCCTTCCTTACAGCGCACAGGCTTCGGCGCTGCTGATCCGCAAGGACTGGCGCGAGAAAGTCGGCAAGGGCGTCCCGCAGAACTGGGCCGAACTGGCGGACCTCGCCAAGGCCTTCACCACCGGTGACCCCGACGGCAACGGGAAGAACGACACCGCGGGCCTGACCGCGACGCTGTCGACCAAGCGGGGCTACGCCTCCTGGTACTTCTCCAACTTCCTGTGGGCGGGCGGCGGCGACTTCATCACCGAAGCCGGTGGCGGCAAGTACAAGCCGTCGATGAACACCCCCGAATCCGTGGCCGCGGTGCAGTATTTCCGCGACCTCGGCTGCAAGGACAACGTCATCCAGCCCGGTTCGGTCACCATGCCGACCCCCGCGACCAACGAGACCTTCGAAGCGGGCAAGGCCGGGATGTACGTCGTCGGCCCGTACCTGCTGCCGCGTTTCGACAAGTCGCTCGGCAAGGACAAGTACGAGGTCGTGCCGATGCCGGCGGGCGCCAAGAACTCCGACGTCCTGGCCGAGGGACTCTCGATCTACATGATGGCCGGTTCGCCGAACCAGGCCGGGCAGGACGCCTTCGGTGACTTCGCGATCTCGGCCGACGGCCAGAAGATCGGCATGGAGGGCGATTCGGCCTTCATCGTGCAGCTCCCGGTGAACAAGAACGTCGACATCAGCCAGGTCCGCTCGGACCCGCGCTGGAAGACCTACGCCGAGATCTACGCCAAGTCCGGCCACTACGCGCCGTCCATCCCGAACTGGACGCCGGTCCGCCAGGACACCGCCGACACGATCAGCGCGCTCGTCGCCGACTGCAAGCTGGACACCAAGGCGGAACTGTCCAAACTCGACACCAAACTCACCGCGACCTTGCAGCAACAGGGGATCAGCGCGTCATGACCGTAGATCACGCCAAGCCGGCGGCCGTCGGCGCGGACCGTCCCGCCGTCAAGCGGACGCCCGCGCCGAAGGCCCGCAGGCGCAGCGACCGCGACGGGAAGTGGTGGACGCCGTGGCTGTTCCTGGCCCCCGCCCTGATCCTGTTCGTGTACTTCAAGTTCATCCCGATGATCACCGCGGTGACGATGTCCTTCCAGGACGTCCAGCCGTACCTGGGGAACCAGTGGGTCGGCGGGGAGAACTACAGCACCGTCCTCGGTGACGAGGCGTTCCACTCCGCGATCTGGCACACCGTCGTGATCGCGATCGGGCAGACCGTGGGGTCGATGGTCATCGGCCTCGCGCTCGCCCTGCTGATGGAGGGCCAGAGCAAGCGGCTGAAGTTCCTGCGGTCGGCGGCGTTCCTGCCGGTGGTCGTGCCGATCGCGGTGGTCGCCGAACTCTGGCGGATCATGTACCACCCGACCGGGGACGGGATGCTGAACTCCATCCTCGGCCTGGTCGGGCTGGGACCGTCGGGCTTCATCAACGATCCCGACACGTCGATGATCTCGGTCATCGTCACCGGTATCTGGCGCGGCGCGCCGTACGACATGATGATCTTCCTCGCGGGTCTGGCGGGCATCGACCGCGGACTGTACGAAGCGGCCACTGTGGACGGTGCCTCGCGCTGGCGCAAGATCCTCCACGTGACGCTGCCGGGGCTGCGGTCGGTGTTCTCGATCCTGTTCGTCCTCGCGGCGATCCGCGGCCTGCGGGTGTTCACCGAGGTGTTCCTGCTGACCAACGGCGGGCCGAACGGCTCGACCGAGGTGGCGATGACCTTGATCTACAAACTCGGACTGGAACAGAACCGGCTGGGTGTCGGCGCGGCGGGAGCGGTCCTGCTGTTCCTCGCGACGCTCGTGCTGACCCTGTTCGTCCAGGTGCTCCGACGGAGGCGAGACGCATGACCGCGGCCAACGATTCGGCACTCGGCCTCGACGCCGTCAAGTCGCCGGGCGGACGGATCCTGAAGTACGCCGTGTACGCCCTGGTGCTGGTGGTGTTCGCCGGCCCGCTGCTGGCGCTGCTGGTCAGCGCGTTCAGTGACGTGTCCGACCCGACGGCGCTGAGCGTCATCCCGTCGAGCCCCACCCTGGGCAACTTCGGCATCGCGTTCGACCACGGCGTCGGGCTCTACCTGCTGAACTCGTTCCTGGTGGTCGGCTTCGGCCTGCTGCTGCAGGTCGTCATCTCGGTGCTGGCCGGATACGCGCTGGCACGCAAGAAGTTCCGCTTCATGACCTTCGTGCTGGTCGCGATCCTGGCGACGCTGATGCTGCCGGAGGAGATCCTCGCGATCCCGCTGTCGCTGATCCTGTCCGACCTGCCCGTGGTGCACATCAACCTGATCGGCAGCCTGGCCGGGATGATCGTGCCGCTGGGCGCGTGGGCGTTCTCGATCCTGGTGATGACCGAGTTCATGAAGGACGTGCCCCGCGAACTCGAAGAGGCCGCGCGCATCGACGGCGCGGGCGACCTGCGGATCTTCGCGCAGATCATCCTGCCGATGTGCAAGCCCGCGCTCGGCGTGATCGGTGTCTTCGGCTTCACGATGATCTGGGACCAGTACCTGCTCCCGATGCTGGTCTCGTCCGACGCCTCGACCTACACCCTGCCGCTGGCCCTGCGCACTCTGCGCATCGACGCGGACGTGACGCCCGGCGTGATCATGGCCGCGTCGCTGCTGGCGCTGCTGCCCTCGGTCGCCGCGTTCCTGTTCTTCCAGCGTTCGTTCGTCCGCGGCCTCGCCTCGGGCGCGCTGAAGGGCTGACCCACCATTTCCCAAGGAGCGATCCTGAAGTGAGTTCCACCGCCTGGTTCACCCACGACCGGTTCGGGATGTTCGTCCACTGGGGACTGTATTCCCTGGCCGCCCGGCACGAATGGGTGCAGAACCGCGAAAAGCTGACCGACGAGCAGTACCGCGTCTACTTCGACCACTTCGAACCGGACAAGTACGACCCTCGTTCGTGGGCACGGGCCGCCAAAGCCGCGGGCATGACCTACGTCGTGCTCACCACCAAGCACCACGACGGTTTCTGCCTGTGGGACAGCGATCTCACCGACTTCAAGGTGACGAACACCCCGTACGGCGAGGATCTGCTCGAACCGTTCGTCGACGCGTGCCGCGAAGAAGGCCTGAAGGTCGGCTTCTACCACTCGCTGATCGACTGGCACCACCCCGCGTTCCCCGTCGACGGCACCCATCCCCGCCGTGACGACCAGGAGTACATCGCGGCGCACCAGTACGCCGACATCGCCGAGTACCAGCTCTATCTGCACGGCCAGGTCCGCGAGCTGCTCACCCGGTACGGCAAGATCGACTACCTGTTCTTCGACTTCTCCTACAAGGGCCGCAGGGAATGGTGGGGCGGCAAGGGACCGGACGACTGGGACTCCCCCGCCCTGCTCGAAATGATCCGCGAACTCCAGCCCGGTGTCCTGATCAACGACCGCACCGGCATCCCCGGCGACTTCATCACCCCGGAGCAGTACCAGCCGTCCGGGCCGATGACCCGTGACGGTGTCCCGGTGGTGTGGGAGGCGTGCCAGACCCTCAACGGCAGCTGGGGGTACGACCGCGACAACCTCGACTACAAGAGCCCCGAACTGCTCATCCGGATGCTCGTCGACGGCGTGTCCAAGGACGGTAACCTGCTGCTCAACGTCGGGCCGAACGGCCGGGGCGAGATCGACCCGCGGGCGCACGAGGTGCTCGCCGGACTCGGCCGCTGGATGGACCGGCACGAACGCTCCATCCGCGGCTGCGGTCCCTCGGAGTTCACCGCCCCCGCCGACGGCCGCTACACCCAGCGCGGAGACCGGCTGTACCTGCATCTCTTCAGCTGGCCGATGAACCACGTCCACCTGCCGGGCCTCGCCGGGCGCGTGCGCTACGCCCAATTACTCGACGACGCCTCGGAAATCCTGCAGCTGCACACGGATCCGAGGCAGACCGCGCAGAACACCCAGATGGGCGCGCCGCCGGAAGGCACGCTCACCCTCAAGCTCCCCATCCGGAAACCGGACACCCCGGTCCCGGTGATCGAGCTGTTCCTCACCAGCCCCGCCGCCGCGGAAACCCTCCCCACCGATTGAGCACGGAGGCATCATGGATCGCAGAAGGTTCCTCACCGGCGCCACTCTCGGCGCCGCGCTGGTCACCGTCCCCTGGGTCACCGCCGGAACGGCGTCGGCCAAGCCGAACGGTCTGTGCGCTCTGAACGTCAGCTCGCTGACCGAGCTCCAGAACGCCATCAACTCGGCCGCCGCGGGCGCGGTCATCACCGTGAACAACGGCACTTACACCGTGCCGACGGGCAAGCCGATCACCATCACCGGCAGGCGCGGCACCAAGGACCAGCCGATCACCATCGTCGCCCAGACCGGCGGCGGGGTGACGTTCAACGGTGAGCAGAGCTTCGTCTTCGACGACTCCACCGGTGTCACGCTCAGCGGATTCAATTTCCGGCAGAGCACCACGCTGGAGATCCCGCCGAACTGTTCGCGGATCCGCCTGACCCGCAACGACTTCCAGCTGGCCGACATCGAAGGCCTGCACTGGGTGATGGTCCGCGCCGACTACAGCAAGATCGACCGCAACCACTTCCACAACAAGACGACGCTCGGCGTCATGCTCTGCATCGAGGGCGCGGACGAAGACAAGATGGCGGTCGGCGTCCACGTCTTGCGGAACTACTTCTCCGACCACACCTTCCCCGGTGACAACGGCGGCGAGCCGATCCGGCTCGGCGTCAGCCCGCGCGCGCTGAGCACCGCCGGCGCCACGGTGGAGTTCAACCTGTTCGAACGCGCCAACGGCGACCCGGAAGCGATCTCGGTCAAGTCGTCGGGCAACTTCATCCGCAACAACACCATCCGGAACAGCCTGGGCGGCATCGTGCTGCGCCACGGGAACAAGACCGTCGTCGAATCCAACTTCATCATCGGCGGCAAGGAAGGCATCCGGATCTACGGCAACGACCACAAGATCCTCAACAACTACCTCGCCGGACTGTCCAGCAACGCGCTGGTCATCGGCAGCGGCAGCGTCCGGGACCACTTCCCCGGTGAATCCAAGGAATCGCGGCGCGGCAACGACGCGGCGGACCGCGTGCTCATCGCGCACAACACGCTGCTGAACAACAGCAGCACGCTCTCCGGCGAGACCAAACGGACGATCGAACCGCGCGACTGCACGATCTCGGACAACCTCTTCGTCGGCAGCAACGGCGATCTGGTCGCGATGAGCACCACGGGCAACTTCACCTGGTCCGGCAACATCCTGTGGGGTTCCGGCGCCGACGGGAACATCCCGGCAGGCACCTTCAGCCGGGTCGACCCGAAGCTCGTGCAGGGCACCGACGGCGTCTCGCGGCTCGCCGCGGGCAGCCCGGCGATCGACGCGGCGACCCTGTCGGCCGCACCGGTCACGCTGGACATCGACGGCCAGTCTCGCGGCAGCAAGCGTGACGTCGGGGCGGACGAGTACTCGACGGCCGCCATCACCAACCGGCCGCTCACCACCGCGGACGTCGGCCCCGGCGCTCCGTAGCCAGGCGGTCGACAAACAGAGCCGGGCTCACGCCGGCGTCAGCCCACGCCGGCGTGAGCCCACCGCACCACCGAGGAGGAACCATGCCGCAGCGCGCCGCCGGTTCTGCCACCCTTGCCGACGTCGCCCGTGAGGCCGGAGTGTCGCTCGCGACGGCGTCGAGAGCGCTCAACGGCGGGACCAGACAGGTCAGCGGGAACCTGCGCGAATCGGTGCTGCGGGCCGCGGAACGGCTGCAGTACACGGCGAACGTGCCCGCGCAGGCGATGGCCCGCGGCCGCGGGAACGTCGTCGGGCTGCTGGTGCACGACATCGTCGACCCGTACTTCTCCTCGATCGCGTCCGGGGTCATGCGCGTGGCCGCCCGGCACGGCCTCACGGTCACCATCGCGAGCACGGAAAACCGGCCGGAGAAGGAACTCGAATACGTCACGACCTTGCGCGGGCAACGGGCGCGAGCGGTCATCCTGGCCGGGTCACGCAACGAGGACAGTGCCCTGCAACGGAATCTGACCAAGGAGCTCAAGGCGTTCGAGGCCGCCGACGGCCGGGTCGTGGTGATCGGGCAGCGGAAACTGCCCTTCGACACCGTCATGCTGGAGAACGGGCCCGGCGCCGCGGCGCTGGCCGGACGGCTCACCGGACTCGGGCACCGCGACTTCCGCGTGCTCGCCGGGCCGTCCGGACTGCTGACCTCACGCGATCGCGTCCTCGGCTTCCGAGACGGCCTCGCCCACCACGGCGTCTCCCTGCCCGCGACCCATGTCCTGCATGCGGAGTTCACCCGCGACGGCGGCTACGCGGCGATGGTGCGAGCGATCCAGGGCGGTTTCCGGGGCTGTGTCTTCGCGGTCAACGACGTGATGGCCGTCGGCGCGATGGCCGCCTGCCGCGACCACGGCCTCGACGTCCCGGAGCACGTCGCGATCGCGGGCTTCGACGACATCATCACCTTGCGCGACATAAGGCCTTCACTGTCCACCGTGCGCGTTCCGATCGAGCGCATGGGTGAACAGGCCCTCGACTTCATTCTCGACGACCGCGCGGCCACCCCTCGCGTCAAGCCGATCACCGGCGAGGTCGTGCTGCGGGAAAGCACTCAACCGTTGGAGGGAAATTGATCCGCCCAGGACTGTGTTCGGTGACGCTGCGGCGGCTGGACGCCGACGAGGTCGCGAGCCGTGCCGAGGAAGCCGGCCTGCAGGTGATCGAATGGGGCGCCGACGTCCACGTGCGCCCCGGCGACGACTGGGCGGCCGAGCGCGCGTTCGAAGCCATGGCACGGCATGACCTGACCTGCGACTCCTATGGCTCCTACTTCCGCGCCACCCCGATGGAAGCCGGGAAGTTCGGCGAGATCGCCGCCACCGCCGTCCGGCTCGGCGCCTCGCGGATCCGCGTGTGGGCGGGCAAGGCCGGCTCCGAGGACGTCGACTCCTACGAACGCGAGCAGGTCGTCACCGGTCTCCGCGAGGCCGCCGACGTCGCGAACGAACACGGGCTGGAAGTCGCGCTGGAATTCCACGGCGGGACGCTGACCGACACCGCCGAATCCACCGTCCGGCTGCTCGACGAGGTCGGCCGCGACAACCTCGGCACCTATTGGCAGCCACCGCAGGACTTGCCGGACGAGCAGGCGCTGGCCGGGCTGGAACTGGTCCTCGACCGGGTCCGCGCGGTGCACGTGTTCTCGTGGTGGCCCAGCAACGAACGGCATCCGCTGACCGCCAGGACGGAGCTGTGGACACGTGCGTTCGGGCTGCTCGCGAAGGCCGGGCGGCCGCTGGACGCGCTGCTGGAGTTCGTCCCGGACAACGATCCCGACCTGATCCCCGGCGAGGCCGACTCCCTGCGCAAGCTGATCGAGGCGGGCGCGTGAGGTTCACCGAAGCCGACAGGCTGCTGTTCGCCGGCGACTCGATCACCGACTCCAGCCGTGACCGCACCGATCCCGCGTCGCTGGGCAAGGGTTACGTCCGGCAGATCGCGGATCTCCTGGGTGCCGGGCCGGAGGTGCTCAACCGGGGGATCAACGGCAACCGGATCTACGATCTGGAGGCCCGGTGGACCACCGACGTCCTCGCGGCGCGCCCCACCGTGCTGACCGTCAAGATCGGCATCAACGACACCTGGCGGACCTTCGACCGCGGGCTGCCGAGCCCGATCGGGAAGTTCCGCGCCGCCTACACCCGGCTGCTGGCCGCCGCGCGGCAGCACCTCCCGGCCGAGTTGTACGTGATCACCCCGTTCCTGCTGCCGGTCGAGCCGGACCAGGATGCCTGGCCCGACGATCTGGCACCCCGGATCGAAGCCGCGATCGACGTGGCGACCGAGTTCGGCGCCCGGCTGATCCGCGCGGATCTGTTCATGCCGCGAGCGGCGGCCGAACACGGGGCGGCGACGCTGGCCCCGGACGGCGTCCACCCCAGCCCGCTCGGTCACCGGCTGCTCGCCGAGGCCTGGCTCGCGGCGGCCGGTGCGCCGGCCGGGGAAGTCACGCAGTCTTAGCGGATACAGTTGCCCGGTGTACCGGAGTGGTGAGCTCATCGCCGGGCGCTATCGGCTGGAGCGCAAGGTCGGCCGTGGCGCGATGGGCGTGGTGTGGCGGGCGCGGGACGAGCGGCTCGACCGGACGGTCGCGGTCAAGCAGCTGCTGCCGGACACCTCGCCGGACGACGCCCCGTTCCGCTCGATCGTGCGCGCGATGCGGGAAGCACGGGTCGCCGCGCGGCTCAAGCATCCGCACGCCGTCACCGTGTACGACGTCGCCGAGCAGGACGGGACCCCGTTCCTGGTCATGGAGTTCCTGCCGTCGCGGCCGCTGACGGAACTCCTCGCGGACGACGGCCCGCTCCCCGCGGGAAGGGTGGCGGAACTCGGCACGCAGGTCGCGTCGGCGCTGGCCGCGGCCCACGAAGACGGGATCCTGCACCGGGACGTCACGCCCAACAACGTCCTGATCACCGGGGACGGCCAGGCGAAGATCGCGGACTTCGGCCTGTCCCACGCCGCCGGTGAAGGGACCATGACCGGCGGCGGCCTCGTCGTCGGCACCCCGGCCTTCCTCTCCCCCGAGGTCGCGGACGGTGAGGACCCCGGCTATCCATCGGACGTGTTCTCGCTCGGCTCCACGCTCTACACGGCGTTGGAGGGCACACCGCCGTTCGGCACCGACGGCAACCAGATCGCGCTCCTGAAACGGGTCGCCCGCGGCGAGATCACCGCGCCGCGGACCACCGGACCGCTCACCGACGTCCTGCTGCGCCTGCTCCGGCAGGATCCCGCGGAGCGGCCGGACATGGCCGAGGCCGAGCGGATGCTCAGCGCCGTCGCCGACGGCCGCCCGGCGGTCCTGGCGGGCACGAAACGGCTTCCCGCGCCCACCCGCCGTTCGCGGCTGCCGTTCGCCATCGCGGGCGGTGTGGTGGTGGCGGGTGGCGTCCTGGCGGGAATCCTCCTGTTCGACGGGGACTCACCCGACGCTCCGGCGGCTCCGGCGGCGGCTCCGGCCGTTCCTGCCGCGAAACCGGTGTGCGAAGCGCGCTACGAGGTGGCCAGTCGCTGGCCGGGCGGCTCGGAGATCCGTGTCTCCGTACGGAATTCCCAGAGCACCCGGCTCACCGGCTGGGAGGTCAGCTGGACCCTGCCGCCCGGCACCCGGATCGCCAATCTGTGGAACGGTGCCCTGGCACAGGACGGTGACCGGGTTCGAGTGTCCGAATTGGACTGGAACGCGGTGCTGCCCGCCGGCGGGTCGACCACCTTCGGCTTCACCGCGACCACCGGCGACGACGGCGGGGACGTGCCGGTCGCGGAGTGCCACAGTTCCTAGCGGCTGGTGGATTCGCGCGCGTTCAGCCGCACGGGTACTTCGATCCGGCGCGGTCCGCCGTCCGGGGCGACCCCCTCGACGAGGTCCATCAACGCCGTGGCCGCGCGGCCGCCCACCTCACGGGGATGCACGAACATGCCGGTCACCTGTGGTGACGTGAGCCGGAGCGAACCGCTGTCCACCGCGCTGCAGATCCCGAGCGCGCCGGGCACCGCGAGCCGACGGCGACGGGCCTCGTGGAGAACGCCGAGAGCGAGGTTCTCCGACGTCGTGAAGACGGCGTCCGGGCGCACCGGCCGGTCGAGCAGCCCGCCCAGCGCCTCCGCCGTGCCTTCGGTGGTCGGCGGCTCGTCGATCTCGGCCACCACCGGCTCCAGTCCCCGGTCTTCCACCCAGCCGGTGTAGCCCGCGACCAGATCCGCCGCGTAGGAGCGGCCGGTGTCGGTGGTGATCATCGCCGGTCGTTCGTAACCGTTGTCCACCAGGTGATCCAGCATCAGGCGAGCGGCCGCGACCAGGTCGTTGTCGACGACGACCGGCACCGGACCCGGCGCCGCCATCGGGCGTCCGACGGTCACCAGCGGCCGGTCACGGCACCAGCCGGTCGCGAAGAACGGCTCGTCACCACGCGGATCGACCAGGATCGCGCCGTCGACGGCGAAGGCGTTCAGCCGGTCGAGATCGGCGTCCGCCGGAGTCAGCAACAGGGCGTAGGACCGTTTCGACGCGGCCTCGGCCGCCCCGTTCAGGACCTCGAGGAAGTAGTCCGAGTTGGGCACGAGCGCGCACGCGCTGCTCGCGTCGACCGAGTTCGCGAGCTGGATCGCCAGGGTGCGGCTGCGCCGGGTGACCAGCTGCTGGGCGTGCACACTGGCCTGGTAGCCGAGGTCGGCCGCCGCCCGTGCGACGCGCTGCCGGGTCTCCTCGGAGATCCGTCCCTGTCCGCTGAGCACGTGCGAGACGGTGGTGATCGAGACCCCCGCCGCGGCGGCGACGTCACGGATGGTCGGCGACACTCAGGCCTCCACGGGCGGTCCCCAAACGCGGTTCGGCCGGTCGGTGTCCAGCCGATAGTCGGTGACGTGGGCGTCGCCCAGCCTACGTCCGAGGTCCGCCGCGGCCTCCAGTGGCCGGGCGGGATCGCGTTCCACCTCGCCCCGGCTGTTGCCGACGCCGACCACGATCCCGGCGAGGTCCTGGCGCAGGTACCGGGTGAGTTCCTGGAACTGGGCTTCGAGGCCGAGTGTCGCGCCGCGGTAGCTCTCCTCGCAGGAGATCAGCACCGCCGCGCGTTTGTTCATCAGCCCCGGCACGACCTCGGCGGTATGCGGCGAGCTGCCGGAGGTGTAGCAGAAAAGCCTGTCGAGGAACGATTTGAGCCGTCCGGTCATGCCGTACCAGTGCAGCGGTGTCGCGTAGACGATCGCCTCCGCCGGGAGCACGTGGTCGAACAGCAGCCGCTCGTAGCCGTCCTTGATACCGCAGGAGCGGTCGCTCAACCGGCAGTCGCGGCAGTCCCCCAGCGGGGACTCGACGAAATCGGAGAGGCGGACGAAGTCGATCGTGTGTCCCGCTTCTTCCGCCCCCTTGGCCAGCGCCTGGGCGAGTGCCCAGGAATTGCCCTCACGACGCGGGCTCGAATCCAGCACCAAGATCTTCACGTGGTTCTCCCCGGAGAGACTGCAAAAACGCTTTTGCAGTCTCTCCGGGGAAGGTTTCACCTGTCAAGCGACCTTGGCCGCCGCCGCGAGGATGACCTCCGCGACGACGTCCGGCCGCGAGACCGAGACCGCGTGCGAGGCCTCGATCCTGGTGACCTCCGAACCGGCGCGCTCGGACATGAACGCCTGCGCGGCGGCGGGGATCGCGTGGTCCTGCTCGGCGATCAGCGCCCAGGACGGCACGTTCTTCCACGCCGGCTCGCCGTCGAACGGGGTGGCGAGCGCGCGCTCGGTGACCGGGCGCTGGGTGACGGCCATGACGTCGGCGGTCTCCGCGGGGACGTCGGCGGCGAACACGTCCGAGAAGTTCTCGGGCTTGATCGACAGCTCACCCTGGGCGGCGAGGACGTTCGTGGTGTCCGGGCCGAGCTTGCTTCCCTCGAACCGGCCGGACAGCTCGAAGACGCTCTCCCCCGCTTCCGGCTGGAAGGCGGCGATGTAGACGAGCGCCTTGACGTTCGGCGCGGTGGTGGCCGCGCGGCTGATCACCACACCGCCGTAGGAGTGCCCGGCCAGCACCACGGGGCCGTCCACTCCGTTGACGACGTCGGCGACGTAGTCCGCGTCGGACTCGATCCCGCGCAGCGGGTTCGACGCGGCCAGCACCCGGTAGCCCTGCTCACGCAGCTTCGGGACGACGCCGTTCCAGCTGGACGAGTCGGCGAAAGCACCGTGGACCAGGACGATGGTGGGCTTCTGGTTGCTCATGATGGCTCCTTCAGAGCTATGTAGAACGATCGGTCTTTCTGCCTGAACAATGCTCGCCTGGGATGCCTTCCGCAACGTGACGAAGACGACCTGGTGGAATGACCGTTCTTTCTCTAGAGTTGAGAGATGCCGACTGTCGACCGGGACGTCCATCCGAAGGTCCGCCTGCTCGAGACCGCGTCGCGGCTGTTCTACGCCGAGGGGATCCATGCCGTCGGCGTGGAGCGGCTGGTCTCCGAAGCCGCCGTGACCAGGGCGACCTTCTATCGCCACTACCCCACCAAGGACGACCTCGTCGCCGCCTACCTGAGCACCACGAGCGAGCAGATCCGCGCGGGCGTCGACGCTGCGACCAGCGGGAAATCGGCCCGCGAAGCGCTACTCGCCGCGCTGGGCATCGTCGGTGACCGGACGATCGACGACGACTTCCGCGGTTGCCAGTTCCTCAACGCCGCCGCCGAGTACCCCGATCCCGCGCACCAGGTCCGCCAGGTCATCGACGATCACCGGGACTGGTTCTTCGGCGTCCTTCGCGACCTGGCGCGCGAGGCGGGTCATGCCGATCCCGAGCACGCTGCCCGCACCCTCGTCCTCCTGCGCGACGGGGCGCTGCACGGCGGGAACCTCGACGACGCCGAGACCGTGCGCGCGACCTTGCGCCGTGCGGTCACCGACGTCGTGGACTGAGCTTCAGCGCAAATCCTTGCTCATGTCTTGTCCAGTGCTGTCGTCACGGACAAGACATCGCGCCTTCTCGACGGTCGTAACAAGTGCTACCTTCGCGAGAGGGGGCAGGCCGGAGCGAGGAGCGGCGACGATGAGGCTTTCTCCCAGCGCGCACGCCGACCCGTTCTGCCGTGACCGGCTGCCGCCCGCCGACCAGTGGCCGGAGCTCGTGTTCGACCTGCCGGAACTGCGGTATCCCGACCGGCTGAACGCCGCGACCGCGCTGCTCGACGACACCGTCGCGAAGTCGGGCCCGGACAGGCCCTGCTTGCGATCCCTCACCGAAACGTGGGCGTACGGCGAAGTCCTGACCCGCGCCAACCGGGTCGCCCACGTCCTGGTCACCGATTTCGGCGTGGTCCCCGGCAACCGGGTTCTGTTGCGGGGCACCAACACCCCGTGGCTCGCGGTGGTGTGGCTGGCCGTGCTCAAGGCGGGCGCCGTTGCCGTCACGACCATGCCGATGCTGCGGCGCGCGGAGCTCGACAAGATCGTCGGCCGCGCGAAACCCGCGATCGCCGTCTGCGACGAACGCCTGCTGGACGAACTCCCGCCGGATCTGCCCGTCGTGTCCTACGGAACGGACCTCGCCGCCCGCGCGGAACGGCATCCGGCGACGTTCGCCGACGTCCGGACCGCGGCCGACGACGTCGCCCTGCTCGCCTTCACCTCCGGCACGACGGGATCCCCGAAGGCGACGATGCATTTCCACCGCGATCTGCTCGCGATCGCCGACACGTTCTCCCGGCACGTCGTGCGGCCGACGCCGGACGACCTCTTCTGCGGCACGCCACCGCTGGCCTTCACCTTCGGGCTCGGCGGGCTGCTGATCTTCCCCTTGCGCGCGGGGGCGGCCACGCTGCTGGTCGAACGCGCGACTCCGGCGGAACTCGCCGCCATCGTCGCAGGCAAAGGCGTCACGGTCCTCTTCACCGCCCCGACCGCGTACCGGGCGATCCTGAACGCCGGCGACGGAGCGCTCCTGGCCGGAGTGCGCCGGGCGGTCTCGGCTGGCGAGTCGCTGCCCGCTCCCGTGGCCGAGCACTACCGCGACGTCGTCGGACGGCCGCTCATCGACGGGCTCGGCAGCACCGAAATGCTGCACGTCTTCATCTCCGCCGCCGACGACGACGCACGTCCGGGCACGACCGGGAAGGTCGTACCCGGCTACCGCGCCGCCGTGCTCGACATCGACGGCGCGCCCGTCCCCGACGGCACGCCGGGATTCCTTGCCGTACAAGGCCCCACGGGCTGCCGGTACCTCGACGACCCGCGACAGCGGGACTACGTCCGCGGCGGCTGGAACATCACCGGCGACACCTATGTCCGCGACGCCGACGGCTACTTCCGGTTCGTCGCGCGCAGCGACGACATGATCATCTCGTCGGGTTACAACATCGCCGCGCCCGAGGTCGAGGAAGTCCTGCTCACGCATCCGGATGTCGAGGAGTGCGCGGTGATCGGCACCCCGGACCCGGATCGCGGTTCGGTCGTGACGGCCTTCGTCGTACCGCGCCCCGGCGTCGAACAAGGTCCCGAGTTCGCGAAGATGCTTCAGGAGCACGTGAAGACGACCGCGGCGCCGTACAAGTATCCGCGCCGTGTCCGGTTCGTCGAGGCGTTGCCGCGCAACGCGAGCGGGAAGCTGCAGCGCTATCGGCTACGGGAACCGTGAGTGACGGGTAGCGGTTCGCCGTGGTCGGCGCGCAGTCCGTCGAGGGAGATGCGCAGCAGCCGGTTCCACATCAGCGGATGACACTGGTCGGTGAGCTGGACGGCATGGCCCAAGGAGACGAGCAGGAGCAACAGGTCTTCGGTGGTCACACCGGCGCGCAGGAGGTCCGTGGCGCCCGCGCGCAGTTCTTCGATGACGAGCCGAAGTTGCCGGATGCCTTCCAGATCGGGGTCCGACCAGGTCAGCGCGAAGTTCTCGACGATCACCCGGTGACGTGCGTAGCCTGCCAGAGCCTGCTCGTAGAAGTCGGTGAGCGCCGCCCAGGGATCCTCGGCGCCGATCGCCGCCTGGCGCGCGGATTCCGCCCACCTCGAGAAGTCCTGGCGCAGGACCGTCCGGATGAGATCTTCCTTCTTCGGGAAGTGCCGGTAGAGGGTGCCCATGCCCACCCCGCTGCGGCGGGCGATCTCGCGCACGTCCACCGCGGTGCCCTGCTCGGCCAGCACTTCGGTGGCGGCCTCGACGATCGCCTCCTGATTGCGGAGCGCGTCCGCGCGCGGCGCGCGACGCCTTCGGGTGCTTTCCGGTTCAGCCACTGCCATGCGCCGACCCTACCTTCTTTGCGGAGCAGTTGCTCCGCTCTGTGTTACGTTGAGGAGCAACTGCTCCGGATAGCGAAGGGGACGTCATGTCCGACCCGTCCATGATCACCACGAACACCGGCTGGAACGACCGGATCATCGCCGAGTTCCGGGCGAACGCCGGGTACGTGCCTTGGAGCAGCGAAGAGGACTTCGCGGCGGGGCGCCCCGTCCCACCCCGGTTCCCCGGTTTCGGCGAGCAGGGCATGCCGTTGATCCTGGTGCACCACTTCGGAGCCAAGACCGGCCGCGAACGGATCAGCCCGCTGTTCTACCAGCCGGTCGGCGACGACTGGGCCGTCTTCGGAACCCACGGCGGCAGTCCGCGGCATCCGGTCTGGTACCACAATCTCCTGGCGAACCCGCGGGTCACCGTCGAAGTGGGCACGGAGACGGTGCCGGTCGTGGCCCGGCTCACGCAGGGCGCGGAACGCGAGCGGCTCTGGGCGAAAGAGGTGGCGCTCGTCCCGAAGTTCGCCGAGTTCGAGGCGGCCTCGGGCAGGCAAATCCCGGTCGTCCTGCTGGAACGCGTCACCGGGGAATGAGCGGCTCCCAGTCCCGCAGTTCGGACGTCAGCACGCTGCTGCGCTTCAGCCCCTTCGTCACCAGCCCGGTGTGCACGGACGCCGCGAGCCGCGACCAGGCCGAGTCGGCGACGAACCGGTGCAGGGCCTCGACGTCGGGGAGCGTCACGTCGGCCATCATCTGGTGTTCCCCCATGGTGGCCGCGGCGTAGCGGACATACGGCGAAGTGAGCAGCTTCCGCCCGAGTTCGTCCACATCGGACGGACGACTGCGGATCCACAGCAGGGCCTCGATCGGCAGGCCGAGCAGGGCGGGTTCGACCACTGCGCGGATGTACATCTTCCCGCCGCGGCGCAGTGACTCCACCCGGCGTCGCACGGTCGACTCCGACACCCCGGCGAGCCTGGCGAGTTCCTCGTGGGTACGCCTGCCGTCTTCGCGCAGCGCCCGCACCAGCGCGCGCTCGTCCGGCGCGAACACGTCGCCGTCCGGCTGCCGGGGTTGCGGGGTCAGCTGCGGAAGTTCGGTCAGCGCGGCAGCTTCCTCCGGGGTCAGGATCCCTGGCTGCCATTCGTGCACGGTCCGGTAGTACCTCGTGATCGGATCGGCGGTGGCCTCGTGCAGCCCTGGCGTGGCGGCGAGGTCCTCCGACACGTAGACCGCGAGGCGCTCCCGTGAGCAGCTCACTTCCGCGGCCACTTCGGCCTGCCCCGTCAGCAGGTAGCAGAAGCTCGTCTCCGGGCGGCGCGCCAGCGCGGTCCCGGCTGTCCTGGCGAGACCGGCGCGGCTTTGGGCGCGCACCAGCATCGGCACCCCGTGCGGCGTCACCGCGATCACGGTGACGATCCCGTTCTCCAGCAGCCGGGCCCCGCGCCTGGCCACGGTACGTTCGGGGGCGCCGAGCACCTCGGCGATCCGCCGCCAGGACGCCCTGCCGTCCACCTGCAACGCGCCGATGATGCGGAGGTCGAGTGGATCCATTCGCCCATATTGTGGCCGATTCCGCCAGTTGTCGAGGAGACCTTGTCGGACCTGGTCACCGCAGCCGAGAATTCGACCATTCTCACGAGTCGATGGAGGACGTGATCGAAGACGAACTCTGCCACCTCCCCGCAGTGGAGCTGGTGAAGCGCCTGCGCACCCGTGAAGTCAGCGCGCGAGAAGTGGTGACCGCCCATCTCGACCGTGTCGAACGGGTCAATCCCGCGATCAACGCGATCGTCACGCTGACCGCGGACCAGGCCCTCGCCGACGCCGCCGCGGCCGACGAACGGCTGGCCCACGGCGAGGAAGTCGGCCCACTGCACGGGATCCCGGTGGCCCACAAGGACAATCACGACGTCGCCGGGGTGCGCACCACCTATGGTTCGCCGCTGCTCGCGGACAACGTGCCGACCGCGCATTCGCCCATCGTGGAACGGATGCGCGCCGCGGGCGTGATCACCCTGGGGAAGACGAACGTCCCCGAGTTCGGCGCGGGTTCGCACACGATGAACCCCGTCTTCGGGGCGACTCGCAACCCGTACCGCCCCTTGTTGTCCGCCGGTGGCAGCAGCGGCGGAGCGGCCGCGGCGCTGGCCGCCGGACTGCACCCGCTCGCCGACGGCAACGACATGGGCGGGTCGCTGCGCAATCCCGCGTCGTTCTGCAACGTGGTCGGCCTGCGGCCGTCTCCCGGCCGAGTCCCTGGCGGACCCGGCAGCCTCCCCGCGTCGTGGCTCGCCGTGCACGGCCCGATGGCCCGCACCGTCGAGGACGTCGCGCTCCTGCTGTCGGTGATCGCCGGCTACGACCCTCACAGCCCGTCCAGCCTCCGGGAACCGGCTGCGCCGTTCGCGGAGCCGCTGGACACCGACCTCACCGGGCTGCGCGTGGCCTGGTCCCCCGATCTCGGCGGACTCCCTGTCGACCCCGCCGTCAGCCAGGTGCTCGAACCGGCGGTGAAGGTGTTCGGGGATCTCGGCTGCGAGGTCGAAGAGGCCACCCCCGACCTCACGGACGCGGACGAGGTCTTCCGGACCCTGCGGGCCCGGATCTTCCACCTGAACCTCGGCGCGCTGGCCGAAGCCCATCCCGGACAGATCAAGGAGACCCTCGCTGCCGAAATCGCGTACGGCGGCACGCTCAGCGGGCAGCGGGTGGAGAAGGCCAGCGTCCTCCAGACCCGGCTTGTCGCCTCGACACGGGAGTTCTTCTCGAAGTACGACCTGCTGCTGGCTCCCGTCAGTCAAGTGCCACCGTTCCCGATCCGGTGGGAGTACCCGGAAACCGTCGCCGGGCACGAAATGCGCGACTACATCGACTGGATGCGGTCGTCCTCCGCCATCTCGGCCACCCGGTGCCCGGCGATTTCCGTGCCCGCAGGCTTCACGCCCGACGGCAGCCCGGTGGGGCTGCAGATGATCGGCCCGCACCGAGGCGAGCTGAGCCTGCTTCGCGCGGCCCACATGTTCGAGCGGGCGACGCGGCACGGTGAACGTCGTCCTGACCTCTCCTGAGCACCGATCGGTGGTAGACGATTGACGGCCGACCGTGTGACCACCCCCCACCTTCAACGGCCAGCACTGGTCACGGCCACCTTTGTTGTTCACCTCACGCGACACGATCGAATGACAACACCCGATCAACTCACGCTCCTGGAGTTTCCCCCGGATTCCGGACACGGGGTTTCACGCGGCTTGTTAGTGACTGTAGCTGCTTCAGGTTTCGTGGGGTGCTCGGTGGCCGACAGCTCCACCGCATCCCGACGGAACTGCTCCGGATATTTCGACAAACGCGACACCAGGATGTCCGGCTCCAAGGGGAAACCCCACTCCATCGCATGCAACACGCACACTGACCATTTGACGTCAACTAGAACACTTTTCACATTCGCACACTTGTTCGATTCTTGGTATTCTTGCGGGGTGTCCAGCCAACGAATCCTCGAACCGCCACACGAGCTGTGGCGTGCCGGTGCGCGGGAACTCGCGCACGGCGTGGTCGAGCGCATGTCGTTGGCACGCCAGGCGCTGGCTGAAGTCGGGCAGTTCCTGGTAGAGATCGAGTCCCGTGGCCCGATGGAGCTGTTCGGGCACGGCTCGACGGCAGGCTGGTTCGCCGAAACCGCCCGGATCAGCCCCAAAGAAGCGGGTGCCACTGTGGCGCGGGCGATCGCCTTGAACGAGGGCCGGAATCTGGACGGGACCCCCGCTCCGGCTTTCGCTCCGCTCGCGGGTGCGGCTGCGGCCGAGGGCGACCTCGGCCACCAGCAGCTGGACCCGCTGCTGGCGGTGCTCAAGAAGATCCCGGCCGAGGTGTCGGAGGAGGACCGGTCGGGGGCGGAGCAGATCCTGGTCAACCTCGCCCGCAACGCCGGTCCGCAGCAGATCATCAACGGCGGCGCGGAACTGCTGGCCCACCTCGACCCCGACGGCAACGAACCCAAGGACGAAGACCTCACGCCACCGTCCCGCGAGGTGCATCTGCGGAAACGTGACGATGGCTGGTGGCGGCTCAACGGCCTTCTCGACCCCGAATTCGGTGCAAGAGCGAACGCGTTGTTTGAGACGTGGGGACAGCGAAGACCTGTCGATGAGGACGGCAACCGCGATCCCCGCACCCCCGGCGAACGCCACGGCGACGCGTTGTTCGATGCGATCCACTATGCGATGACCAATGACAAGGCACCGACGTTGTCCGGGGACCGGACCACGATCGTGGTCACCATTCCTCTGGAGACCCTGACGTCGGGACTGGGATACGCGTGTGTGGATGAGGTCTCCCAGATCACCGCCCGTCATGCCCGGATGCTGGCCTGTGACGCGAAGATCATTCCTGCGGTGCTCGGGTCGGAGAGTGAACCGCTCGACATCGGCCGTGCCGCCCGTACCGTCACCCCCGCACAACGCCGGGCCCTGAACCTCCGGGATCACGGCTGTGCCTTCCCCGGCTGTCACCGCAAACCCAAGCATTGCGAGGCCCACCACATTCTTCCGTGGGGACACCTGGGCGATACCGACCTCGGCAATCTGTGCCTGCTCTGCCGCTACCACCACATGGTCATCCACGGGCAATCCGGCTGGACAGTCCACATCGCCACCGACGGACGGCCCGAATTCATCCCGCCCCAATATTTGGACCCGCTACAAAAGCCACGCCGCAACCACCGCTGAACCCTGAGGAGCCCGCCACCACCACCGGCGACGGGCCCCTCGGCATGCTCAAGGGGCCGAACCCGGACTGCACTTTCCCGAATATCACCGAACCCCACGACGCCGCCTGGCCGCGATCATGGCGGTCACGATTGTCGACGTGAATCCGCCGAAAGACCCCGACGGTCGCGTTGCAGGCGAACGAAAGCCCTGTCACCCGTGTGTGCGCCGGGAGTACCCCTGCCATCGTCGAGGGGAGCCGCGCCGAAGTAGGTGGCCTTCAGCAGTTCCACGAGCAGGAAGGCGGCGGTGATCATCAGGGCGACCAGCGCCCCCTGTGGGTTCGTCGATGTGACGCCGGATGCAGTAGCCGACCGGGCCGACGAGCAGCCCGAAGACGAACGGGATCCGCCAGCCCCACGACATCATCGCGTCGGCGGTGAGCGAGGCGGTCAGCACGGCGGCGAATCCGGCGGACGGCAGCGTCGCGAAGCCCTGGCCGCTGTCCTGCTCGATCAGGAACGACGTGGCCGCCCGAATTCCCCGCCCGCGGCGACCCGTGGATCAGCCGCGCGACGATCACGCCGACGGGCACGAGACCGCCGAGAGGACGCACGAGGAACGTGATCCCGAAGACCGCGTACGCCCGCACGAGCTGGACGGCCGCGTTCCCGCCGGGAAAGAACGTCTTGCCGATGGGCCGTCCGGTCGCTCATCGCGTCTCCCCGCCACGCCGTCCGAGGGCATGGAACAGCGCCGTGGCGAGCACGACGCCTTCGCGGGCGATAGGCGCGAGGAGATGTTCGTCAGGCGCGTGCTGCAGGCAGCCGGGGTAGGAATGCGGAAGCCACAGCGTCGGCAGCCCGAGGACGTCGGTGAACACATGGTTCGGCAGGCCGCCGCCGAAACTGGGCAGGATCGCCACCGGATGGCCGGAAACCTCGTCGAGGACGTCCTTCGCCCAGCCCACCCAGGGATCGTCGACAGGGGTCCGGCTGGCGACGAAGCTGGCTTCGGCGGTGACGTCGACCATCGAGAACCCTTGCGCGGCAAGGTGTGCGGTGATCACCTCACCCACGCGGTCGACGTCGGTGCCCGCGACGTACCGCAGTTGCAGCATCGCGCGAGCGCGTCCGGGGATGGCGTTGACGGGCCGCTCGATGTCGGCCGCGCCGAGTGAGAGGACTTCGAGGGTGTTCCAGCCATACAGTCGCTCCGCCGCGGTCAGCCCGGTGTCGCCCCAGCCCTCGTCCAGCGCCGGATCTCCTGGTGTGGTCCCGATTTCGAGGTCGGCGAGCGCCGCGCGGACGCTGTCCGGGAGGCCGGGCGGCAGGAGTTCCGGTACCAGGACGCGACCGTGCCCGTCGACGAGAGAGGCGATCGCCCCGGTGAGGGTGGTGGCGGGATTGCGCAGCACGCCACCCCAGTTCCCCGAGTGGTAGGCGTCGGGACGGAGGTCGACGTCGAGGGCGATCCGGACACTGCCCCGCGCGCCGAGGAACACCGTCGGTGTCGCCGCGTCCAGGCGCGGGCCGTCGGAGGCGATGAGGACGTCGGCGTTCAGGTCCTCCCGGTGTGCCATGACGAACTCGTCGAGACCGGGCGAACCGATCTCCTCGCCGGTCTCGAACAGAAACTTCAGATTGAAGCCGAGCGACCCCGTCTCGGCGAGGATCAGCCTGAGCGCGGTCAGGTTGATCAGATGCTGTCCCTTGTTGTCCGCGGAACCGCGGCCGTACCAGCGTTCGCCGTCGGCGGTCAGCGTCCACGGGTCCCGGCCGTCGCTCCACCGGCCCTGGTGCCCATCGACGACGTCGGCATGGCCGTAACAGAGGAGTGTCGGCAGCTCGGGGGACTCGATCCGGGTGCCGATCAGGAACGGTCCGCCTGCCGGGTCGGGATTGGGATACGTCGACACGGAACAGCCGAGTGCGGTCAGTGCCGGAGTCAGGACCTCGTCCAGGTATGCCTTGATGGCAACGCGGCCGCTCGGATGATCACTCACGGTCGGATACCGGACGAGCTCGGCGAGCTCGGCGAAGAAAGCTCCCGAATCGACGTGTTCCTGGGCCTTCGAGACCAGTTCTGCGGATATTGCCACGGTGTCTCCCGGTTCGCTCGTCGAGTGTCGCTGAGGAGCGTAAGTGCGGCGAACTGAGCCCCGAGTACGAGTTCGTCCGTGCGCTGGTCAGCGGATCAGCACCCCTGGATTGAGGATCCCTGCCGGATCGAGGGCGGCTTTGGCGGCGGTGAGCGCGGCCGCGAACGGGCCGGGACGCTGCCGGTCGTACCAGGGCCGGTGGTCGCGGCCGACGGCGTGGTGATGGGTGATCGTGCCACCGTGGCCCACGATCGCCTCGGAGACGGCGGCCTTGATCTCGTCCCACTGCGCGACCGTGCTCCCCCAGCGCCCGGCGGCGTAGATCCCGTAATAGGGCGCGGGACCGTCGGGGTAGACGTGGGTGAAACGGCAGGTGACGACACCGGCGCCGCCGCACACGTCGTCGATCGCGGCGCGTGCCGCCGAGGTGATCGCGTCGTGGAACTCGTCGAAAGCGTCCCATGTGCAGGCGGTCTCGAAGGTCTCCACGATGAGCGACCGGCGGGCCAGTGCGTCGCGCTGGTACGGCATCCGCAGGAACGACGAACGCCACGTCGAGGCACTGTCCCGGCCGGGGGAATCCTTGCCTCGCCTGGCTTTCACGATCCCACCGTGACCCGCGGTCAGTTCGAGCGCGCGCTCCAGCCAGGTGTCGACCGGATGATCGGCGGACTCGAACCCGACCAGGAGCAGTCCGCCGCCCACGCTCGCGCCCGCGTTGATGAAGGCCTCGGCCGGGTCGAGAAGACGGCAGTTCGACGGGTGGAGCCCGGACTGCGCGATCGCGCGGGTCGCGGCGACGGCGTCCTCCTGCCGTTCGAAGGCGACCGACGCGGTGACCTGCCAGACCGGCCGGTCCTGCAGGCGCATCCAGGCTTCGGTGATCACGCCGAGTGTCCCCTCGGAGCCGAGGAACAGCCGATCCGGCGACGGTCCGGCGCCCGATCCCGGCAGGCGCCGCGATTCGCTGATCCCGGCCGGGGTGACGACGCGCAGCGACTCGGTGAGATCGTCGATATGCGTGGCGAGCGTGGCGAAATGCCCGCCCGCGCGGGTGGCGAGCCAGCCGCCGAGCGTCGAATGGGCGAACGACTGCGGAAAATGCCGCAAGGTCAGTCCCAGCGGGCGAAGCCGGTCTTCCAGCGCCGGCCCGAAGATCCCGGCCTGGATCCGGGCCGCGCGGCTGATGGTGTCCACTTCGAGCACGGCGTCCAGGCCTGCCAGGTCCATCGAGACCGCCGGACCGTCGAACCGCGGTTCGATCCCGCCGACGACGGAACTGCCGCCGCCGTAGGGAATCAGCGGGGTACCGGAGGCCGTGCACCAGTCGAGGAGGTCGACGACGTCCTGTTCCGAGCGTGGGCGGGCGACCAGGTCCGGGACGTGGTCGAGCTGTCCGTGCAGATTGCGGACGACGTCACGGAAAGCCTTGCCCCTGGCGTGAGACAACCTGTCGACGGGAACGTCGCTGCACAACGCGGCCAGCGCCGTGGGCGGGCGGATCCGCGAGGCCGGGACGTCGAGCTCCGCAAGTTCCGGCGGGGCGTGGTCGGTGAAGTCGTGACCGGGCAGGACTCCCGCCGTGCGGGCGACCAGCGCCTCGGACTCCTCCTTGGACAGTTCGCCGTCGGTGGTGCCCCAGCCCCACCAGGATCGCTCCTCGGTCGGCATCGATGCCTCCCTTCGATCTAACTCGATAGTAAGTTACTTATCGGTCAGTTCTCGTGTCAACGAGATCAGTGTGCCGCCGTGACTTCGGATTCCGGGCGACGTCCATTGATCTTCCTGGACGTCGATGGCCCGCTCATTCCGTTCGGCCTGGAGCCTGACGAATGGGTGACTGCCCCGATCCACTCCCGCCTGACACACCGGACAGCTCCGCCGCCCAGGACCGATTAGCGGCCTTCGACGCTTTACAACGTTGTATCAACGATGTAAAAACGTCCTGACGGCCAGCCGTGGCCCGGCTCACACCGGTTCCCGCCGCCCACGGGGTCGTGGTTTCACGCCTGCACAGGTCCAGTGGGAGGCGCACCTCCGCCGAGGCGGCCGCCCCCGGAGAAGGGTGTCGAACAGATGCTGCCAACGTTGTCACCACCCCGCCCCCGGAAGCCGAGACGCTTCCGGAAGCCCCTGACCGCCGCGGTGGTCGCCATAGCCGCCCTGGCGCTGACGCCGGGAGCCGCCACGGCCGCGGACAGCGGCTGGAAGATGGGCAAGCCACGCCTGACCACTCCGTGGACCAACCAGGTGTCGCCCGCCAACGCGCTGCCCGAGTACCCCCGGCCGCAACTGGTGCGCGAGAACTGGCAGAACCTCAACGGGATCTGGGAGTTCGCCGGCGCCGCCCCCGGCGAGGTCCCGCCGTTCGGCGAGAAGCTCGCCGAGAAGATCCTGGTCCCCTACCCCACCGAATCGGCGCTTTCGGGGATCCAGCGGCACGAGGACTACATGTGGTACCGGCGCACGTTCACCGTGCCCAAGCACTGGGACGTGGGCAAGGGCAACACCCTGCGGATCAACTTCGGCGCCGTCGACTACAAGGCGAAGGTCTACGTCAACGGCAAGGAGGTGGCCGCGCACCAGGGCGGCTACGGCGCGTTCTCCGCGGACGTCACCTCCGCTCTGAAAGCCAAGGGAGAGCAGGAGATCATCGTCGGCGTCGAGGACCGTGCCGACGCGACCTGGCAGCCCGTCGGCAAGCAGCGGCTGGTCCCCGACCGCGGGATCTTCTACGAAGGCGCCTCGGGCATCTGGCAGACGGTGTGGATGGAACCCGTCGCGGCCAAGCATGTCGGCACGCTCGGCATGGTCCCCGATCTCAAGTCCTCCACGCTCAAGCTCACCGTCGACACCGGCGGCAGCTCCGGGCTGACCGTCGAGGCCGTGGTCCGCGACGGCAAGAAGGTGGTCAGCCGCAGCAAGGCGGCCGCCTCCGGGACTTTTTCTCTGCCGGTGCCCAAGGCGAAGCTCTGGTCGCCGGATTCGCCGTTCCTCTACGACCTGGACGTCGAACTGAAGGACGGCCGCCGCACCGTGGACAAGGTGTCGTCCTACTTCGGCATGCGCGAATTCGGCACCACGAAGGGCGCCGACGGCAAGCTCCGGTTCACCCTCAACGGCAAGATCCTCTTCCTTCAGTCCACTTTGGACCAGGGCTACTGGCCGGACGGCATCTACACCGCGCCGACCGACCAGGCGCTGCGCTTCGACCTCGAACAGCACAAGGTCCTCGGGTTCAACACGGTCCGCAAGCACATCAAGACCGAACCCGATCGCTGGTACCACCACGCCGACAAACTCGGCCTGCTCGTCTGGCAGGACATGCCGTCGATGCGCACCGGCGGCCGCCCGCCCGTCGACGCCCAGCGGCAGTTCAAGACCGAGCTGAAGGAACTGGTGGAGCAGAAGAAGAACTGGACCTCGATCGTCGGCTACGTGCCGTTCAACGAGGGCTGGGCCGAGTGGTCGCGCGAGGAGACCGGGAAGGTCGCCGAGAGCGTCAAGGCCCAGGATCCGACCCGGCTGGTCAACGCGCACAGCGGGGTCAACTGCTGCGACTCCCTCGGCGACTCCGGCAAGGGCGACGTCCTCGACTGGCACTCCTACCCCGGTCCCGCCAAGCCGATGCCCGACGCCAAGCGGATCTCGATCGACGGCGAACACGGCGGTTACGGCCTCGAAGTCAAGGACCACATGTGGTTCGGCGAAGGCCACGCCTACGAGATGGTGAAGGACCAGGCGACCCTGAACAGCCGCTACGTCCAGAACCAGCGCGACGTGCTCACCTCCGCGCAGAGCTGCGGCATCAGCGGCTCGATCTACACGCAGATCACCGATGTCGAGCACGAGGTCAACGGCTTCTTCACCTACGACAGGCAGGTGAAGAAGATGGACTTCGCGCAGGTGCGCGCGGTCAATCAGGCGATCATCCGCAACGCCGACGGCAGCGGTTCCGGCGCGCCCGACCCCGGCCCCGGCACGCCGGGGATCACCGGAGTGCACGCCTACAAGTTCAACGAGGGCACCGGATCGAGCGCCGCGGACTCGGCCGGCACCGCGCACGCGACGCTGACGAACGCGCAGTGGGCAGGCGGTGTCGAGGGCGGTGCGCTGGCCTTCGCGGGCAACGGCCAGGCCGACACCGGGGCGAGCCTCGTCAACACGGCGGGCAGCTACTCGGTCTCGGCGTGGGCGAAGCTGGACGAGGCGGGCGGGGCGTTCCAGACCGTCGCCAGTCAGGACACCGGCCGCGACAGCGCGTTCTTCCTGCAGTACTCCGGGCAGGACCAGCGGTGGGCGATGAGTTTCGTCGGTCTCCGCGCCCTGTCGCCGGAGAAGCCGGAAGTCGGCCGCTGGTACCACCTGACCGGTGTCCGTGACGCCAAGACGGGCACGCTGTCGCTGTACGTCGACGGCAAGAAGGTCGCGTCGCAGAACGCCTGTTCCGCCGCCCCGAGCACCGGCCACACGGTGATCGGCCGCGGCCAGTACGGCGGCCAGCAGGTCGACTTCCTGCGGGGCGCCGTGGACGACGTCCGGTTCTACGACCGGCCGCTGTCCGACGCCGAGGTCGCGACGCTGGCGAAGCGCGACTGAGCCCGATCACGCGGCGCCGGGGCGACTCCCGGCGCCGCGTGTTCGGCACGAAGGAAGATCCGGACTCCGCGCGAAAAGAGAAGACTGGGCGGCGAATTCCGTGATCGTCCGCGTGGAGGGATCCAGTTGAAGGTCATCGCCATCGAAGAGCATTTCACCCATCCGACCTTGTACAACGAGGAAGGCGAGGGTGAACTGGGCGATCACCCGATCATGGTGGGGATCCGCAAGAAGCTCCGCGACCTCGGGCGCGGCCGGATCGCGGACATGGACGCGGCCGGCATCGACGTCCAGGTCCTGTCCCACGCTGTCCCCGGCGCGGAAGCGCTGAAGCCGGAGGAAGCGCACCGGGCGAGCCAGGCGAACGACGCGCTCGCCGACGCGATCTCCCACCATCCCGACCGGTTCGCCGGTTTCGCTGCCCTGCCGGTGCAGGCGCCGGACGCCGCGGCCGACGAACTCCGCCGCGCCGTCGAAGAACTCGGGCTGAAGGGCGCGATGCTCAACGGCCTCACCACCGGCCGTTTTCTCGACGACGCGGCGTTCCAGCCGGTGCTCGCCGCCGCCGAGTCGCTCCGGGTCCCGCTCTACCTGCATCCGGCGCTTCCGCCGAAACCCGTGCTGGACGCCTACTTCTCGGGCCTTTCCGACCTCCAGGCCGACAACCTCGCCACCGCGGCCTGGGGCTGGCATTCGGAGACCGCGCTGCACCTGCTGCGGCTGATCGTCTCCGGTGTCCTCGACGAGTACCCGGATCTGCAGATCATCATCGGCCACATGGGCGAGATGATCCCGTTCGCGCTGTCGCGGATCGACGTCGTGCTGACGCCGATCAACGAGCAGCTGCGCCAGCCGGTCGCGGACTACTTCAAGACCAACGTGCACATCACCACCAGCGGCTACGCGACGTTCCCGCCGCTGCAGTGCGCGCTGGCCGTGCTCGGGGCCGACCGGATCATCTTCTCGGTCGATCATCCGTACACCCCGAACGAGCCCATGGTGAACCTGCTCAAGACCGCTCCGATCGACGAAGCGGATCGCGAGAAGATCGCGCACGGGAACGTCGAAAAGCTACTTCGCCTCTGACTCGATCCACTCCTCCACGATGTCGCCGAGCACGGGCAACGGCACCTGCCCGTGTCTCAGCACGACGTCGTGGAAATCGCGGATGTCGAAGGCCTCACCCAGGCGCTCCTCGGCGAGGGCACGCAGCCGCTGGATCTCCAGCCTGCCCGTCGGGTACGAAAGCGCCTGGCCGGGCCATTCGATGACGGCTTCGGGGTCGTGAGTGGCGTCAGGTGCATCACGACCGTTCATCTTTTACGCATTCGGGTAACCCCGCTACGCCGATTGCCGACCTCTTCGCAGGGAGGCAGCCATGAAGACCGAGAATCACGAATCGAGATGCCAGACCAGCCGGGTGTGCGAAAACGGGGGCAAGAATCCGCCGCTTCTCCCGCACGATCTGCGCCTGGCGCTGTGCATGCGCGGTGGCGTGAGTCTCGCGGTCTGGATGGGCGGCGCCTGCCGGGAAATCACGGCTCTCCGGTCCGCGGGCGGTGTGGTGGACGAACCACCGGCGGTGACGGCGCGCGACCGGACCCAGCGCGCCATTTATCACGAGATCCTGACGATCGCGGGTTACGACAACGTCGAGGTCGACGTCATCGCCGGGACCAGCGCGGGTGGCCTCAACGGCGCCTTGCTGGCCAGTCACCTCGTCTACGGAATGCGTTTCGACGACGGAATCCGCGACATCTGGCTCAAACTCGGCGACCTCGAGTCGCTCACCCGGCATCCCAAGGACAAGATTCCCCCGTCCCTGCTCGACGGTGACGGCGGTTTCTACCAACGGCTCACGTCCCAATTGCACCACTTGCTCGACACGTCGTGTGAAACCTCGTTGGGCACCGGGAATTCCCCGCGTCTGGTGCGCCTGATCCTGACCGCCACCAGACTATTCCCGCGCAACGAATATCTGCGGCCTTCGGTCGGGCAGGCCTTGCTCGCCAGTTGGTCGCAGGCCCACCTCGCCTTCCGGCATTACCGGACCGAATGCGACGTCGCCCATCCGATTTTCAGCGATTTCCCGGCGGGTTCGACGGGCCATCTCGACCGGCTGGCGTATGCCGCGCGGACGACGTCGTCGTTCCCCGGCGCGTTCGAACCGGCGAGGCTGACCGTGACCGGGCCGCAGAACATCGACCGCAAACCGTGGCGCAACGCCGTCGGCACCTGCAGCGAGACCGGTGTCCCGGACGTCGGGAGCAAACAGGCGCAGTTGATGGACGGCGGCGTGCTCGACAACATACCGCTGTCGTGGGCCATCCGTGCCGTCGCCGGGGCGCCCGCGCAGGCACCTGTCGACCGGTGGCTGCTCTACCTGCAGCCGGTGCCCCCGACACCACCGAAACTCCCGCCCACCAGTACACAGCAAGGTTCGCTCGCCCGGATGGCGCGCGTGGTCAAAGCGCTGATCCGCACCAAGATGAACAGCGAGACCCTGCTGGACGACGCCGCCGAGCTGAGTGACGCCTGGACGTCCGCGCAGCGGCTGCACGGCACGGCCGGTGGCCTCCCCGGCGACCCGGACCTCGCGCATCTGCCCGACGTGGACGCCCGACGGCGCCTGATGCCCCGGTACGCGGACGCCGTCGCCTCCGTCGAGGCCGATCGGCTGGCGAGGCTGGTCGACGACCCGATCTCCCTGACCGGCCCGGATCCGCTGCCCATCCCCGACAGCCGCGCGTTCACCGGCGGCCAGGCGACCGCACCGATCCTGGAGCACCTGCGAGGTCCCGCCGTCGCCGACCTGGTCTGCATGCCGTGCACGGAAACACTGACCGTTTCCTGGTTCCGCTCGCTGCTGGCGCCGGCGCGCGCGGTGGCTCTCGTCCTCGATTGGGTTCAGGCGATCGAGGCCGAGCACGAGCTGAGCCCGGAGCAGAAGAAGGAGATCAGCGAGATCCGCGACAAGCTGTACGAAACCCGCTTCGTCTGCGAGGTGCTGCTCGCCGCCCGTGACCGGCTGCTCCTGCGGGGCGGATCACCGGACTTCGAGGTACTCCCCTGGGTTTTGGCCGCGTGCCAGCGGCTCGCCTGCTTCCTCGAAGCGGCGGGTGGTCTCACCGACGAGAAGGCTTGGTGCTGTGTCGTCGCCGAGGTCGCGGAGCACGCGGTCCAGGCCGATCTGCTCCCCGTCGGACGGGACTTCCCGCAGACGTTCCTCGAACCGATCTGGAAGCGAGTGGCGGAGCTGTCCAGGCTACTGGTCTCCAGGCTCACCAGCCTCGCGAAGGTCCCTGGATTCACCGCGCTCTACGAGGCGACGACGAGCCGCCCGGACAAGACCCTGGAAGTGTTCGCCATCGCGGAGCTGATCATCGGCCCGATCCGTCCGGACCCGTTGTCCGAGCCCAGCCGGATCCGCGTGCACGCGATGTCCGCGGTCGCCGAGAGCCCACTGGAACCGCTCCTGCTGGGTGACGCTCCACTCGCCGACGACGTCCAGCGCGTCGAACGCAAGCTCAGCGGCAACCAGCTGATGAACTTCGCGAGCTTCCTGTCCTCACGCTGGCGGCTCAACGACTGGACCTGGGGCAGGCTCGACGCTGCCTGCTCCCTGGTGGACGTCGTCGCTCGAAGCGAGCGTCTCCTGCACAAGGACGACGCCGATCTCGTCCGATGGCTCAAGGACCTTTACACCGAGCACTACGTCGCCGTGTTCGGCAAGACCTCGGACGACCTCGAAGCGCGCCCCGAACTCGCCGGGCTCATCGGCCCGTGGGAGGCGCTGAACGTGACGACCGCCAACGTCCGGCACAAGCTCCCGATCCTGCTCACCACCTGGCTGCACTGGAACATCCTGCAACAGGAGATCCCGTTGCTCACCGGTCTCGCGGCGATGAAGAGCAACGGCGACCTCCCGCCCACCTCCGAACAGCTGAAGAAGGCGTCCGATCCCCCGTTCACCCGCCTCGTGAACGAGGCTCACGTGCTGGGTGACGTCGGCTCCGAAACGGTGCGGAAACTGTTCAAGCACGCCCATCTCCGCCGGGCGGGACTGCGTCTCGGCCTGGTGGCCTGGCGGGCGGTCCAGCCCGCGGGCAAGAGCAAGGGCGCCCGGTTCGGCCGGACCCTGTTCGCGGTCACGAAACCGATGGTCGTGCCGCCCCTGCTGATCGGATTCCTCGCTCCACTGTGGAGCGCGGTCGCCGGGCTGCTCGCGTGGGCGGCCGTGTCGGTCGGCACGGACAGCTGGTTCAGCATGCCGGGTCATCTCTTCCTGGCCATCGGTGTCGGTTTCGCAGGCGGATACTTCTGCTGGCACTACCTCCCCGATCACGACGGCACGACACCGTTCCGGAGAGTGGCCGCGTTCGCCGTCGGGACGTTTCTCTTCCTGCTCGGTCTCGGCCTGGTCCTTCGTGGGGTTGAGTCGCCGTTCGCACTCGGCCGCTGGCAGCGCGCCGCTTTCGTCGGCGGGTTCAGCGCCCTGAGCGTCCTGGTCTCCCTGTGGGGCGTGACGGCCGTCTGGATCCGGACCGGACTCTGGCGGCGCCTCACGTTCGTGGTGCTCACGGCGCTGGTCCCGGCGCTGCTGGCCGCGTCACTGACGGCATTGTCGGCCGTGGTCCTCTGGCCCGGCGAGCCACTCACCGGCTGGATGGCCGCCGGGACCCTCTACCTCACGATCGCCGGTGAGACGCTCATGCTGACCCGGTTCTTCCCCGACCCGCCACTGGGCCAGACCACCGGATCAGCGGGGTCCTGAACCGCTGATCATCCGCTCGGTGGGTCCGGTGTAGGCACTCGACGGCCTGATGAGGCTGTTGTCCGCCAGTTGCTCCGCGATGTGCGCGGTCCAGCCGGTGATGCGGGCGGCCACGAAGATCGGGGTGAACACGGGAGTGTCGAAACCGATCAAGTGGTACGCCGGGCCCGCCGGGTAGTCGAGGTTGGGGTGCAGGCCCTTCGCGTCGTGCATCGCGCGGGCCAGGGCTTCGTAGAGGTCGAGCAGGTGGTGGCCGTCGCGCAGTTCCGCGATCTCCTGCAACGCCCGGCGCATGGTCGGGACGCGGGAGTCGCCCCTCTTGTAGACGCGGTGCCCGAAGCCCATGATCTTGCGCTTTTCCGCCAGTGCCCCGGCCAGCCAGGCTTCCGTGCCGCCCGCGGTGCCGATCTCTTCGAACGTCGTCATGACGGCTTCGTTGGCACCACCGTGCAGTGGTCCTTTGAGCGCGCCGATCGCCGCGGTGACGGCACTGTAGAGATCGGACAGCGTGGAGGTGACGACACGCGAGGTGAAGGTGGAGGCGTTGAAGCTGTGCTCGGCATACAGGACCAAGGACGTCTCGAAGGCGCGGACGATGACCGGCTCGGGAACCTCGCCGAATGTCATGTACAGGAAGTTCTCCGCGTAGCCGAGGTCGTCGCGCGGCGCCAGCGGGAGCAGGCCGTGCCGCCGCCGCTGGGTCAGCGCGACGACGGCAGGCAGCGCGGCGAACAGCCGGAGTGCCTTGGCACGGTTGGCTTCCAGGCTGTTGTCGTCCTCGTGTGGATCGTGCGCGCCGAGAATGCTCACGGCGGTCCGCAGGGTGTCCATCGGATGCGCGGTCTCGGGCAAGGACAACAGGGTCAGGACCAGGTCGGCGGGCAGCGCCCGGTGTGCGCGTTCGGCCTCGCTCTGGACGGCCAGCTGTTCCGGCGTGGGCAGTTCGCCGTACCAGAGCAGGTACGCGACCTCCTCGAAACGGCACTTCTCCGCCAGGTCCTGGACGGGATAACCGCGGTAGGTTAGGGAGTTGGTTTCGGGATTGACCATCGAGACCTCGGTGGTGTCGACGACGATCCCGGTGAGTCCTTTGTGGATACTGGGTGCAGACATGGTCGTCCCCTCAGAGGCGGAAAGTGAAGACGTTCTCGTCGAAAGTGCTGTAGGACTCGTAATCGAGCAGGTCGTAGAGATCGCGACGGTGCTGCATCCGGTCGAGCAGCTCCGCCTGGGTGCCCTGTTCGGTGATGGCGGTCAGCCCGGCGTCGGCGGCGTGCATGGCGAGACGCAGCAAGGTGACCGGATAGATCACGATGTTCACGCCGAGCGACTCCAGCGTTTGCACGTCGAGCAGTTCGCTTTTGCCGAACTCGGTCATGTTCGCCAGGATCGGGACGTCGACGGCGGCGCGCAGCCGTTCGAAATCGGCGGGATTCCGCATCGCCTCGGGGAAAATGAGGTCGGCCCCGGCGTCGGCGTAGGCTTTGGCCCGGTCGATCGCGTCCTCGATGCCGTTCACCCCGGCGGCGTCGGTGCGGGCGGCGATGACGAAGCCCGGATCGCGCCGGGCGGCGACGGCCGCGGTGATCCGCCGGACCGCGACGTCGCGTTCGACGACGTCCTTGCCGTCGAGGTGCCCGCAGCGCTTGGGGTTGACCTGGTCTTCCAGGTGCATCCCGGCGACACCGGCGTCCTCCAGCACCTGCGCGGTGCGGGCTGCGTTCATCGGCTCGCCGAACCCGGTGTCGGCGTCGACCAGCGCGGGCAGCGCGGTGACACGGGCGATCTGCTGGGACCGCCCGGCGACCTCGGTGAGCGTGGTCAGCCCGATGTCGGGAAGGCCGAGGTCGGCCGCGAGGACGGCGCCGGAGATGTAGACGCCTTCGAAGCCGCGACGCTCGATCAGTTTGGCGCTCAACGGGTTGAACGCGCCGGGAAGGCGTTGCAGCGTCCCGGAGTTCAGCCCCGCACGGAAAGCGGCGCGCTTCTGCGGGGCGGACGGAGTGGCGTGCAGCATCAGAAGATCCCCTTGCTCGTCGGCGCGGCGCCGAGCCCGGCCGGGAGCGCGATCCCGGCGACCTCGGCCGCGTCCAGTTCCCCGAGCCGGGTGACCGTGTCGAGGAACCTGTCCTGATCGGCGAGGGCGATCACCCCGTCGGCCAGCGTACGGAACTTGGCGACGTACTGCTCGCGGGCGAACGGCCGTGCCCCGGCGGGGTGAGCGTCGGCCACGGCGATCTCGTCGGCCAGCACGGTGCCGTCGGCCAGGGTGATCTCGACGCGGCCGCCGAACGCCGGTTCGGGCGCGTGGTACCGGCGAGTCCACTCGGGATCCTCGACGGTGGCGACCTTCCGCCAGAGTTCCACCGTGTCCGGCCGGGTCGCGCGGGCCCTGTCGTAGGACTTCTCGTGATGCCACTCGCCGTCTTGGAGGGCCACCGCGAAGATGTACGGGATCGAGTGGTCGAGCGTCTCGCGGCTGGCTTGGGGATCGTACTTCTGCGGGTCGCCCGCGCCGGAACCGATGACGTAGTGCGTGTGGTGGCTGGTGTGGATGAGGATCCGCTCCACCTTGCCGAGTTCGCCGACCTTCGGACCGAGGCGTCGCGCGAGGTCGATCAGTGCCTGACTCTGGTACTCGGCCGAATGTTCTTTGGTGTAGGTGTCCAAAATGGACCGCTTCGCCTCGCCGGGCGCGGGCAGCGGCACGGTGTATTCGGCGTCCGGGCCACTGAGCAGCCAGGCGATGAAGCCGTCTTCGCCTTCGTAGATCGGGCTCGGCGCGCCTTCGCCGCGCATCACCCTGTCGACGGCCTCGATCGCGGCCTTGCAGGCGAAGGCGGGCGCGTAGGCCTTCCACGAGGAGATCTCGCCCTTGCGGGATTGGCGCGTCGTCGTCGTGGTGTGCAACGCCTGCCCGATGGCCTGGTACACGGTCTCGGTGTCCAGGCCCAGCAACGCCCCCAGGCCACCCGCGACGGACGGGCCGAGGTGGGCGATATGGTCGATCTTGTGCTCGTGCAGGCAGATCCCGCGCACGAGGTTCACCTGGAGTTCGTATCCGGTGACGATGCCGCGGAGCAGATCCGCGCCGGTGCGCCCGGTGTGCTGGGCGACGGCGAGGATCGGCGGGATGTTGTCGCCGGGGTGCGAGTAGTCCGCGGCGAGGAAGGTGTCGTGGTAGTCCAGTTCCCGGACGGCGACGCCGTTGGCCCAGGCCGCCCATTCCGGGGAGTACCGTCCTTCGACGCCGAACACCGTCGCACCCGGTGTGCCGGGATGCGCCAGCGCCTGGTCACGAGCGGACGCGACGGGACGCCGGGTAAGTGACGCGGCGGCCACGGCGGCGTTGTCGATCATGCGGTTGATCACCATGTCAGCGGCCTCGGGTGACACCGGTACGTCGTCGGTGGCGACGGCGGCGAGCTTCCACGCCAGTTGCTCCTCGCGGGGCAGCGGCTCGGCGGAACGGTAGGTGCGGACGGTGTGGTCGGTCATTACGTTCCTTCGGGGTTCGGATCCCTTGTGAAGCTTGTGGTGCTCTCGACCGAGCGTGACACCGACCGCGTACCGTTCACCAGGCCAGAGCCCTGTGAAGGTTTGTGAACGTTCGCGGACCGCTTGTAAAAGTTGTTACAGTCGGCTTGTGGAGAAGATGTACGCGGGAGCGCGGCTGCGGCAACTGCGTGAAGGCCGGTCGATGACGCAGTCCGAGCTGGCGCGGCTGCTGGAGATCTCGCCGAGCTACGTCAACCAGCTCGAACACAACGGCAGACCACTGACGCTGCCGGTCCTGCTGAAGCTCACCGAGACCTTCGGCGTGGACACGGAGTTCTTCGCCGCCCAGGACACCGCGCGGCTGGTCGCGGACGTACGCGAGGTGTTCGACGACAACACCGTCAGCGGCGCGATCTCCGCCGGCGAGGTCGACGCCCTGACCACCACCCTGCCCGAGGTGGCACGGACACTCGTCGCGCTCCACCGGCGTTACCGGGACGCGGTGGAGAACATCGCGACGCTGGTGACCGAACAGGGACTCGATCGCTCGACCGCGCAGCAGCCGCACGAGGAGATCCGTGACTGGTTCTACGCACGCCGCAACCACGTCGCCGAACTCGACGCTCCCGCGGAGAAGCTCGCCGCCGCACTGCGCTTGCACCCTGGCGAAGTCCGCAATGGACTGGCGGCCGGGCTCCTGGAGCGGCACGGAGTCAAGGTCGTCGCCGAACCCCTGGGCGCCGACCAGCACCACTTCGACGCACGCGAGAAGACCCTGCGCCTCTCCCCCGCCCTGAGACCAGGGCAAGCCGCCTTCCGGCTCGCGTCCGAACTGGCACTGCTGGAAGCCGGAGACGTGATCGACCGGCTGGTGGACGGCGGCAACTTCGGCGGCGACACCGCCCGGCGGCTCGCCCGGATCGGCCTGGCCAACTATTACGCGGGCGCGGTCGTGCTGCCGTACCGCGTCTTCCTCGGCGCGGCCGAACGGTACCGCTACGACATCATGCGGCTCTCGGACCATTTCGGTGTCGGCTTCGAGACGATCTGCCACCGGCTGTCCACTTTGCAGCGTCCCGGCACACGCGGGGTGCCGTTCTCGTTCGTCCGCGTCGATCGCGCGGGCAACATCTCGAAACGCCAGTCCGCCACCGGGTTCCACTTCTCCAGGGTCGGCGGCTCGTGTCCACTGTGGATCGTCTACGAAGCCTTCGGTTCGCCGGGCCGGATCCTCACGCAGATCGCCGAACTCCCGGACGGGAAGAAGTACTTCTGGCTCGCGCGCACCGTTTCCCGCGCGGCGGGCGGGCACGGCGATCCGGGGAAGACGTTCGCGATCGGGCTCGGCTGCGAACTGCGGCATGCCCGGCGGCTCGTCTACTCCGACGGCCTGGCACTCGGCACCGGCGCGGCGATCACCCCGATCGGGATGGGCTGCAAGGTCTGCGAGCGGCCCGCCTGCCCGCAGCGTGCCTTCCCCGCGATCGGGAAGCCAATGCGGGTGGACGAGCACTCCTCCAGCCTGCTGCCCTACCCACCCCTCGCCTGAGTCGCGATTCGGAGCGGGGCCGCCGGCCCCGGTGTCGCGAAAGCCACTTTCGGGACGTCTGATGTCTCGAAAGTGGCTTTCGCGACACTCGGCACTGCCGACCGCTACCGCTCCCGACCGCTACCGCCGCCGGGCAGGTGGTCCCGCCGGAAGCGTTGCGAAAGCCACTTTCGCAACCTTCAACGTTGCGAAAGTGGCTTTCGCAACACCAGCTACCACCCCGCCGCTCGATGGAGCGGGGCCGCTGAGGCGTACGCCACAACCTCGACATAGTCGGACTTCCTACTTTATGGTGTCCACAGGTCTGCGGTGCAGGGAAGCCGGTGGAAATCCGGTGCGGTCCCGCCACTGTGACCGGGGAGCGGCGCTCCCGCAGAGAAGGCCACTGGCGCGAGCCGGGAAGGCCGGAGCCGCCGCGGATCCGGGAGCCAGGATACCGGCCGCAGATGTCCACGTTCGTCCACGAGGATGGAGCTGAACGCATGCGGATTCTTCCTGCCTGCGCGAAAGTCGCCGACCCGCCACCACCCCGGCGGTAAGTCGTCCGTACTCCCCTGCCCGGCCGCCGATCGCGGTCTTCGGGCGGCTTCGTCCTGCGTACTTTCGGAAAGGGCATCCATGAGCACCGAACTCAGTCATTTCGTCGGCGGCAAGCCGGTCGCGGGGACGTCCGGCCGGTTCGCCGACGTCTTCGACCCCAGCACCGGCGCCGTCCAGGCCCGTGTCCCGCTCGCCTCGGCCGACGAGGTCGCCACCGTGGTCGCGGACGCGGCGCAGGCCCAGCTCGAGTGGGCCCGCTGGAACCCGCAGCGGCGGGCCCGTGTGCTGATGAAGTTCGTCGACCTCGTCCGCGCCGAGGAGGACTCCCTCGCCCGGCTGCTCACCTCCGAACACGGCAAGACCGTCCCCGACGCGCGCGGCGACATCCAGCGCGGGCTCGAAGTGGTCGAGTTCGCCATCGGCATCCCGCATCTGCTCAAGGGCGAGTACAGCGACAACGCGGGCACCGGTATCGACGTCTACTCGATGCGGCAGCCGCTCGGCGTGGTCGCCGGGATCACGCCGTTCAACTTCCCCGCGATGATCCCGCTGTGGAAGGCCGCCCCGGCGATCGCCTGCGGGAACGCCTTCGTGCTCAAACCGTCCGAACGCGACCCGTCGGTCCCCCTGCGGCTGGCCGAGCTCTTCCTGGAAGCCGGTCTGCCGCCGGGTGTGTTCAACGTGGTCAACGGCGACAAGGAAGCCGTCGACGCGCTGCTGACCGATCCCCGCGTCGAGGCCGTCGGCTTCGTCGGTTCGTCGTCGATCGCCGAGTACATCTACACCACCGCGGCCGCGCACGGAAAGCGCGCGCAGTGCTTCGGCGGAGCCAAGAACCACATGATCGTGATGCCGGACGCGGACCTCGACCAGGTCGTCGACGCGCTGATCGGCGCCGGGTACGGCTCCGCGGGCGAACGCTGCATGGCGATCTCGGTCGCCGTCCCGGTCGGCGAGGCCACCGCCGACGCGCTGGCCGCCCGGCTTACCGAACGTGTCAAGACGCTGAAGGTCGGCGCCTCGCTCGACGAGACGGCCGACTTCGGGCCGCTGGTGACCGCCGAGGCCGTCCAGCGCGTCCGCGACTACATCGACGTCGGCCTCGCGGAAGGGGCGAAGCTGCTCGTCGACGGTCGCGAGACCACTGTGGACGGTCACGAGAACGGCTTCTTCCTCGGCGGCTGCCTGTTCGACCACGTCACCAGCGACATGCGGATCTACCGTGAAGAGATCTTCGGGCCGGTGCTGTCGATCGTCCGCGCGGCCGACTACGAGGAAGCACTCCGGCTGCCCAGCGAGCACGAGTACGGCAACGGCGTCGCGATCTTCACCCGCGACGGTGACACCGCCCGCGACTTCACCTCGCGGGTGAACACCGGCATGGTCGGAGTCAACGTGCCCATCCCGGTGCCGATCGCCTACCACACCTTCGGCGGCTGGAAGCGTTCCGGTTTCGGCGATCTGAACCAGCACGGGCCGGACTCGATCCGCTTCTACACCAAGACCAAGACGGTCACCTCGCGCTGGCCTTCCGGCACCAAGGAAGGCGCCAGCTTCGTCATCCCGACGATGAGCTGAGGCCGCGATGAGACTGACCGACGAACAGCGGGCCCTTCGCGAGACCGCGGCGGAGTTCGCCGCGGAGCACCTCGCCCCGCACGCGATCGAATGGGACCAGGCCAAGCACTTCCCGGTCGACGTCCTGCGCAAGGCCGCCCAGCTGGGCATGGGCGGCGTCTACCTGCCCGAAGACCTCGGCGGCTCCGCGCTCGGACGGCTCGACGGCGTCCTCGTCTTCGAGGCGCTCGCCACCGGCTGCCCTTCGCTGGCCGCGTATATCTCCATCCACAACATGGTCGCGACCATGATCGACAAGTTCGGCGACGACGCCCAGCGGCACCGGTACCTGCCGCGGATGTCCACTATGGATACTTTCGGCAGCTATTGCCTCACCGAGCCGGACGCCGGTTCCGACGCGGCGGCGCTCTCCACCCGCGCCCGCCGCGAGGGTGACGAGTACGTCCTCGACGGAGTCAAGCAGTTCATCTCCGGCGCGGGTATCTCGGACGTCCACGTCGTGCTCGCCCGCACCGGCGGCCCCGGCGCGCGCGGCATCTCGGCGTTCATCGTCGACCGGGACACCCCCGGCGTTTCCTTCGGCCCCAACGAGATCAAGATGGGCTGGAACGCCCAGCCCACCCGGCAGGTCATCTTCGACGGCGCCCGCGTCCCGGCGTCCGCGCTGCTCGGCGGTGAGGGCAACGGTTTCCGCGTCGCGATGTCCGCGCTGGACGGGGGCAGGCTCAACATCTCGGCCTGCTCCCTCGGCGGCGCCGAGGCCGCGCTCGGTATGGCCGTCCGGCATCTGTCGGAGCGTTCGGCGTTCGGCGAGAAGCTGTCGGAGAAGCAGGCGCTGCAGTTCCGGCTCGCGGACATGCGCACCGATCTCGAAGCCGCCCGCACCCTGCTCTGGCGGGCCGCGGACGCGCTCGACCATGGCGAGGACACCGCGACCCAGCTTTCGGCGATGGCGAAACGCTTCTGCACCGACACCGGGTTCGAGGTGGCCAACCAGGCGCTGCAGCTGCACGGCGGCTACGGCTACCTCGCCGAGTACGGACTGGAGAAGATCGTCCGCGACCTGCGGGTGCACCAGATCCTCGAAGGGACCAACGAAATCATGCGCGTGATCATCTCGCGCCGGATGCTGCAGGAGGCTTCGTGAACGACGTCGGATTCCTCGTCCACAGTGGAATCGGCCGGATCACCCTGAACCGGCCGCGAGCACTGAACTCGCTGAACCACGGCATGGTCCTCGCCATGCTCGACCAGCTCGAAGCGTGGCGTTCCGACCCGGCGGTCCGCGCCGTCCTGATCGACGGCGCGGGTGACCGCGGGCTGTGCGCGGGTGGCGACATCCGCGCCATCTACGACGACGCCCGCACCGGCGGCACCGCGTCACTGGGGTTCTGGGCCGACGAGTACCGGCTCAACGCGCTGATCTCGCGCTACCCCAAGCCGTACCTGGCGCTCATGGACGGGCTCGTCATGGGCGGCGGGGTCGGCGTCTCGGCGCACGGCAGCCACCGGATCGTCACCGAACGCTCCCGTGTCGGCATGCCCGAGACCGGCATCGGCTTCGTCCCGGACGTCGGCGGCACCTACCTGCTGTCCAGGACACCCGGTGAGCTCGGCACGCATATCGCCCTCACCGCCGGGTCGATCTCGGGCCCCGACGCGATCCACTGTGGACTCGCCGATCACTTCGTGCCCAGCGAACGGGTCCCGGACCTGCTCGACGCGCTCGCGTCGCGGACCCCGGACACCGCGCTGGAGCTGATCGCCGAACCCGCCCCGCCGAGCGCGCTGGCCGAGGACGCCGGCTGGATCGACCGGTGCTACGCGGCCGACACGGTCGAGGAGATCCTGACCCGGCTCCACGCGAGCGGTGACGCGGCCGCGACCGCCGCCAAGGAGATCGAGGCGAAGTCGCCGACCTCGCTGAAGGTGACCCTGCGGGCACTGCGCTCGGCCGCGGCGCTGCCCGATCTGGAAGCCGTGCTGGCACAGGAGTTCCGGATCTCGGCCCACGCGCTCTCTTCGGCCGAGTTCGTCGAGGGCATCCGGGCGCAGATCATCGACAAGGACCGCTCCCCGAAGTGGTCTCCCGCCACTCTGTCCGAAGTGGACGACAAGCTGGTCGGCTCCTACTTCGCCGGTCTCGGCGACGCCGAGTGGGTGGCCCGATGACGATCGCCTTCCTCGGCCTGGGCAACATGGGCGGGCCGATGGCCGCCAACCTGGTCAAGTCCGGTGAAACCGTCCACGGCTACGACCCGGCCGCCACGGCCCGGTCCGAGGGCGTGGCCAGGTTCGACAGCGCGATCGCGGCGGTCGCGGCGGCGGACGTCGTGATCACGATGCTGCCCAGCGGCAAGCACGTCCTCGACTGCTACCGGGAGATCCTGCCGTCCGCAAGGCCGGGGACGCTGTTCGTCGACTGCTCCACCATCGACGTCGCCGATGCCCGGCAAGCGGCCGAACTGGTCACGGCGGCCGGCCACCGGGCGGTCGACGCGCCGGTGTCCGGCGGTGTGGTCGGCGCCGAGGCCGGAACGCTGACGTTCATGGTCGGCGGCGCCACTGAGGCGTTCGCCGCCGTCGAGCCGTTCCTGGCCGTCCTGGGCGCCAGGGCGATCCACTGCGGCGCTTCCGGCGCCGGTCAGGCGGCGAAGATCTGCAACAACATGATCCTCGGCGTCTCGATGATCGCCATCTCGGAGGCGTTCGCCCTCGGCGAGGAACTCGGCCTCACCCACCAGGCCCTGTTCGACGTCGCCTCGACCGCGTCCGGGCAGTGCTGGGCGCTGACCACCAACTGCCCGGTGCCCGGCCCCGTCCCGGCCAGCCCCGCCAACCGGGAGTACTCCGGCGGGTTCGCCAGCGGCCTGATGCTGAAGGACCTGCGCCTGGCCGAATCGGCGGCCAGGGACAACGACGTCGCCACCCTGCTCGGCACGAGGGCCGCGGAACTCTACGCGGCGTTCGTCGAGCGGGACGGTCCCGGCCGGGACTTCTCCGCCATCATCACCGCCGTCCGCGACGGCCTTCTCACCAAGGAACCCACCGCATGAGCGAGTACGAGACCATCACCGTCGAGCGGGCGGGTGACCGCGTCGCCCTGATCACCCTCAACCGGCCGAAGGCACTCAACGCGCTGAACCTGCGGGCCATGCGGGAGATCACCGGGGCGGCGGGAGAACTCGGCCAGGATCCCGGCGTCGGCGCCATCGTGCTCACCGGCTCCGCCAAGGCCTTCGCGGCGGGCGCGGACATCAAGGAGATGCAGCCGCAGTCGTTCAGCGACGTCTACGCGGCCGACTGGTTCGCGGGCTGGGACGCGCTTTCCCGCGTCCGCGTCCCGCTGATCGCCGCGGTCTCCGGGTACGCCCTCGGCGGTGGCTGCGAACTCGCCATGATGTGCGACGTCCTGATCGCGGCCGAGAACGCCAAGTTCGGCCAGCCGGAGATCACCCTCGGCGTCATCCCCGGCATGGGCGGCTCGCAACGGCTGACCCGCGCGATCGGCAAGGCCAAGGCGATGGACCTCTGCCTCACCGGCCGGATGATCGACGCCGCCGAGGCCGAGCGGTCGGGCCTCGTCTCCCGTGTCGTCCCCGCGGAAAGCCTGCTCGACGACGCCCTCGCCGTCGCGGCGAAGATCGCGAGTATGTCGCGTCCCGCCGCGATGATGGTCAAGGAGGCCGTGAACCAGGCTTTCGAGTCCGGGCTGGCCGACGGTCTCCGGTTCGAACGGCGCCTGTTCCACGGCACCTTCGCCACCCAGGACCAGAAGGAGGGGATGGCCGCGTTCACAGAGAAGCGCGAGCCGGAGTTCCTTCACTCCTGACCGGTGAGCGACCGGTAGAGCGGTCGCAGCAGGGTGGTGACCGAGGTTCCGTCCACCGTGGCCTTGAGCGGCGGGACCTCGTCCAGGAGTACCGGCGGATCCCCGGCCGGCGGTCGTCGCGTGTTCGTGACGTCCCCGGCCGGGCCCCAGCCGAAGAAGTCGTCCATCACTTCGTCCAGGCCGGGCGTCTCGTCGTCCGCCGACGGAGCCGTCACGCGGGCACCGGCCTGCCGCCCGATCTCTTCGAGCAGCGTCGCGCGATCGCGTCCGCGGAGGGCGAAGATCGAGAACGGGTCCGCGTCTTCTTCGAGTGCGATCAGCCCCGCGACGAGGTGATCGCACGGAACGCGAGTGCCGGGACACGTGCAGTCCAGCGACAGTTCCCACGCCGCTTCGGGGAACAGCGGCACCCGTTCCGCGGCGAAGAAGCGTTCGATGTCGTCCGGGACCTGGCCGTCGAGCAAGGCCGTCGTCGTGGTCTCGTCCGCGACGACGGCGGCGATCACCGCCGTCCACACCTGTTTGCCGAACGTCGGTAGCCCGACGCGGACGTCGTAGAACCGCTGCCGCGTCACCCGGACCCGTGCGACGGCGGCGCCGGGCCCGACCGTGAGGGTGTCGACCCGGCACGGCGGCACCAGTCCTTTGTGGACGCCGAGCTCGTCGAGTGCCCGGCGGAATCCGTCAGTCACCGGCCGCCTCCCGTCCCAGTGCGAAGACCTCGCGCAGCGAGGCCGTGGACAGCTCCGTGAGCCAGTCCTCCCCGTCGGTGACGACGAGGTCGGCCAGCGCTTCCTTCTTCGTGATGACGGCGTCGATCCGTTCCTCGATGGTGCCGGGGCAGACGAACTTCCGCACCTGGACGTTGTTCCGCTGGCCGATGCGGAAAGCACGGTCGGTGGCCTGTTCCTCGACCGCCGGATTCCACCACCGGTCCAGATGCAGGACGTGGGTGGCCGCGGTGAGAGTCAGCCCCGCTCCCCCGGTCTTCAGCGAGGCGAGCAGGATCGACGGGCCCTCACCCGACTGGAAGTGCTCGACTATCGAGTCGCGGCGCCGCTGCGACAAGCCGCCGTGCAGGAAGGCGATCTTCACGTTCAGCCTGCTCGAAAGATGCGGAACGAGCAGGTGACCGAACTCGGCGAACTGGGTGAAGCACAGCGCGCGGTCACCCGAGTCGAGGATCTCCGCCAGGAGTTCTTCGAGCCGGTTGACCTTGCCGGAACGGGTCCCGATCGGCGAGCCGTCGTGCAGCAGATGCGCGGGATGGTTGCAGATCTGCTTGAGCTTGGTGATCGCGGCGAGGATGTTGCCGCGTCGTTTGACCCCGGCGCTGTCGGCGATCTTCGTCATCATCTCGTCGACGGTCGCGCGGTACAGCGTCACCTGTTCGCGGGTGAGGCGGTATTCCTGGAGGATCTCGATCTTCTCGGGCAGGTCGGCGAGTACGGTGGGGTCGGTTTTGAGGCGCCGCAACAGGAACGGCCGGGTCAGCCGGCGCAGTTCGGTGGCCGCGGCGAGGTCGCCCCGGCGTTCGATCGGCACCTCGAACCGCTCGCGGAAATCCTGCCTGCCACCGAGTACACCGGGGTTGAGCAGATCCGAGAGCGCCCACAGGTCGGCGAGCCGGTTCTCCACCGGTGTCCCGGTCAGCGCGACCCGGTGCCCGGCCTGGATCCGGCGCAAAGCCTGCGCCGGCGCGGTGTTCTGGTTCTTGACCGCCTGCGCCTCGTCCAGCACGAGCCGGTGCCACCGGGTGCCCGCGAGCTCGTCCGCGTCGCGCGCGGCGGTCGAGTAGGTGGTGACGACGAGATCCGCGCCCTGGATGCGCGCGTACTCACGCTCGGCACCGTGATGGATGTGCACGCGCAGCTCGGGCGCGAACCTGGCCGCTTCGCGCTGCCACGTCCCGAGCAGCGACATCGGGCAGACGAGCAGCGTCGGCCCGATGTCGCCCTGTGCCCGCTCGATCGCTTCGAGGGCGAGAAGCTGGACGGTCTTGCCGAGCCCCATGTCGTCGGCGAGGCAGGCGCCGAGACCGATCGACGCCATGAACGAAAGCCACGCGACACCACGGCTCTGGTACGGCCGCAGGGTCGCGAGAAACGTCGGCGGCGGCTCGACCGGCTCGATGGTGCGCTGGACGCGCCCGGCGAGGAAGTCGTCGATCCAGCCGTCGGTCGTGACCTCGGTGACCGGCAGCGGCGCTTCGAAGCCTCCGCGGAGCAGGGCCAGCATGTCCGCCGGGGTGGGCAGCGGCGGTTTCTCCCGGTCCGGCTCGCGGCGGAGGTACTCGAGACCGGCGCGCAGCAGCTCGGGATCCACGCTCACCCAGCGGCCGCGCAGCCGCACCAGCGACGACTTCGCGGCGGCGAGCCCGGCGAGTTCCTCGTCGGTCAGCGCGTCCTCCCCGACGGCGAGCGCCCAGCGGTAGGACGCCAGCTGGTGGCGGCCGAGCCGGTGCACGGCGGCCTGGTCGACGGGCGCGCCGCGGACAGACAGCTTGAGCGCGAGCTTCCGCCTGCCGCCCCAGCTCGACGGGAGCTGGACGTCGAATCCGGCCGCGACCAGCTGTTCCGCGCCGCCGTCGAGGAATTCCACGGTCTCGGCGACGGTGAGGTCGTAGATGCCCGGCTTCGCGGCCTCGACCGCCGGGCCGAGCAGCGGCAGCACTCCGGCGGCTCGTTCCAGCTCGGCGGTGAACAGGCCTTCGGGGTCGGTGAACCTCGCGCCCGCCTTGCCGGACCAGACGTCCTCGGCCGGGAGCAGGAGGCTGGGATCGGCCGCCGAGCGCAGCAGGAAACGCAGCTGCCACTTGGTCCCGTCGCCGGTCTGGTCGTCCGGGTCGTCTTCGGGGCCGTACAGCGTGGGGACCTCGTCGAGCCGGAGGCAGACGGTGCCCTCGGTGAGGTCGGTGTCGCCGACGGCGTCCCAGGCCGCGATGCCCTCGGCGACGATCCCCATCCGCCCCGGCGCCTGGCCGATCCGGTCGTCGGCGCTCTTCAGCGCGTGGAGCCATGACCCGAACGGGCCTTCGCGGCCGTCGCTCTCCGTGGCGTGCCCGGCGGCGGCCAGCCGTTCGCGGACGGCGGCGTCGACCAGGGTGTGGAGCGCGTCGGTGACCAGCGCCGCCGGGGACGGTCCGGGGTGCTCGGCCCGGCCGACCGGCGGGGTGGCCGCGATCAGCGCCCGGAGCGCGACCGCGTCGCCGCCACGGGCCACCGGCCGCCAGCGCGCCCGCGCCACGATCTCGTTCCGCACGAGCGTGGGGAGCACCCGGCCGCGGCGCACCAGGTCGTCCGCCAGCCGGACGACCGCGCGGAGGTGCCGGACGGAGGTGCCGTAGCTGACTGTGCCCGCCAGGTCCCCCAGCTCGGAAGGGTCGATCAGGAGCGCCGGAACCGACCAGGGTTCCAGCGTCAGCTCCTGCTGCGGACGGCCGCGGGAACCCAGTTCAGGCGAAGCGACCGGACCGCCGCGCCGTGACGGAAGCAGCAGGACGGCCGACGCCGGTTTGCCGGGATGCAGGGCGGTCAGATCCGCGACCGACGCGGCGAACGGATGCGGCCGGGCCGAGCTCGACGGCCGCATCGACGTCGTCGCCGGGCGGTCGCCGTGTTCACCCCACAGCACGATCCCGCGGCCACGGGACCACAGGCCGTGCACGACGAGTGGCACCATGATCTCCCTTCCGCGGTCCGGTCGCTCCCAGCATGCCCGGCGCCGATCAGCGGCCGGTCAGCGAGGGTCACACCATCGTGTAGCTAGGCGGCGGTCCCCCGCTCTTCTAGCCTGATGAGCTAGTCCCCACACGGAAGCGATCCTTGATGACCGACGGAGAAGCACGCGCCGGCGTGCTGTCGAAACGCGCTCTCGTGATCGCTTCCCACGCGGTGGAGAGAGCCGCGCTCGCCGAGGGCACCGACGAGAACATGGTCGTTCTCGCGCTCTTCCAGCGGCTGCCCTACTTCGAGCGGGAACGCGAAGTTTACGCGAGGATCGCCCGGCGCGCGGCCGTGACCGTCGTCGGCATGGTCGACTCCGGCCGCCCGGACCTGCCGCACGGCGTGACCCCGGTGCTGCTGCGCGCCAACGAGAACCTCGCCCGTGAATGGTCGGTCGCGGTCCTCACCCCGACCTTCGGCGGCTCGGTGGTCGCGCAGGACCTCGACGACGTCGACCCGTCGGCGACATCCGTCGAAGCGGCGCGGCGGTTCCAGGGGCGCTGGGGTTTCCGCCGCGACGAGGCCTACGCCGAGGTCGTCCGGCTGCGCGACGCGCTCGGCGACCGTCTGCCGCCCACCGCGCGGATCAAGATCGACGAGGTACTGAGAAGCGTCACGACCCCCGCGGCGGCGCCGGTGGAGAACCGCGCGGAAGCGGCTCTGCGGCACCTCGCCGGCCGGCTGGAACGGCAAGCGCCGACGAAGCTCGCGGAACCCGCCCTCGCGACCGATCCCGACACCGGCCTGGCGACCATGGCCGGGATCTCCGGCTGGCTGGGCGCGTCGACCGACACCGTCCCGCTCGGCCTGATCCTGATCACCGTCGACGATCTGGAGGAAGTCGGACGGCGGCACGGCAACCGGGTCAAGATGCACACCGAGCAGAACATCGCGGATCTGATCCGCGAGGATCTCCGCCCGCTGGACCGGGCCGTCCGGCTCGGCACCGACGAGTTCCTGCTCGTCCAGCCCGCGCTGGAAACGGCGGAACTGACCGAACGCAGCCTGCGCCTCGAACGCAGGCTCGGCGCCCTCCACGCCACCTACCCGTTCGTGGATCTGCATCCGCGGACGACGACCATGCTCACCCGGAAACGGCCGCTGCCCGTGAATTCCCTGCGCGCGCAGCTGAAGCAGGTGCCGACAGCGGTGCTGTGGCCGCCCAGTCACGGCATGCTCCCGACGCCGAACGGCAACGGCTCACCCTGGTTCCACTGATACGGTCCGTCCGGTGAAAACCGTCCTGGACACGATCGATCCGCGCGAAGCGCTGACGATCCTCGGCCCTTCGAAGGCCAAGATCCGAGGCGGCGACGCCTCCGCGAAGACCAGCGCGAACTGGCCCGAACCGATGCTGCGCGCGCGGGCCGATGTCCTGGCGAAGTCCAAGGTCGACAGTGGCGGGCTGCGGCCCGCGTGGCTCCGCTACAGCGGGAACTTCTACCGGAACGTCGGCGATGCGCTCGGCGATGCGGCCGGGCACGGACGATTGCTGCTCCTCAGCGGCGGCTACGGAATCCTGCGGGCCGACGAGCCGATCTCCTGCTACGACCGGAAACTGAGGCTCGGCGACTGGCCGCCCGGCGTGCTCGAAGACACCGTCATCGAGGAGGCGCGCCGGATCGGCGCGACGAACGTGGTCACGTTCGTGTCCGCCAGCGCCGACTACGCCAAACTGGTCCGGCGGATTCCTTGGGGCTCCACGGAAATCGGCGGCGTGCTGGTGACGATCGACTTCCACGGCGGCGGGGCGCAGGTCGAGGTACCCCGGCGGCTGGCTCAGGCTTTCGGCGCGTGGTGGCGCCGCTCGCCGTCGGACTACCCACCGGGCATGGTCGCCGAGGTGCTGGGCCGGCGCCGCTGACCGCTACGGCCAGCGGGCTTCGGAAAGCGCGAGCGCGGCACGGAGGAACGCCTTGCGGTCTGCGGCGGGAAGCTGTCCGAGCAGACGTTCCTCCTGCTCCTGGATCTGAGTCCGAGCCGACCTCCGCGCGGCGCGGCCGTCGTCGGTGATCCCCAGCAGCCGGACCCGGCGGTCCTTCGGATCCGGTTCACGGGTGATCAGGCCGTCGTCCTGGAGCGTGTCGAGGGTGCCGATGATCCGGGTCTTGTCCGCGCCGATCGCCTTGGCGAGCGCGGCCTGCGTCCGGACAGGCCCGTCGTCGAGGGCGCTCAGCACCACGTAGCCCCACATCGTCAACCCGTGCTCCGCCAGCACCGGCGTCTCGGCGTTCATCAGCCTGCGCATCAGCCCGCCGAGCATCGCCGCGAGATCCGGCCTCCCCTGCTCCGCCATGTGCAGACCATACCGACCGGTGTCGCGAAACCCGTTGACGAACTCGTACGCATATGTAGATGATATGCGCATGCCTATCGATGAACTCCGCATCCTCGACGCCCTCGTGACCCGGACCAGCCTGGACCTGGTCACCAAGATCACCCCCGCCGACCTGACCAAGCCGACCCCGTGCAGCGCCTGGACCCTGCACGGCCTGCTGGCCCACATGACCACCCAGCACCACGGCTTCGCCGCCGCGGCCGGAGGCGACGGCCACCTCGACCACTGGCGGCTGCTCCCCCTGGGCGACGACCCGATCGCCACCTACCGTGAGTCGGTCGACCGAGTGCTGAACGCCTTCGCCCCCCACGACCTCGACGACCGGAAGTTCTCGCTTCCCGAGTTCTCCACCGAAGTCACCTTCACCGCGGAGCAGGCCCTCGGCTTCCACTTCGTGGACTACCTGGTGCACTCCTGGGACGTGGCCAAGACCCTCGGCCTGCCGGTGAAGTTCGATCAGGAAGTGCTCGACGTCGGCCTGAAGTTCGCCGAAGCGATCCCGGACGGGCAGAACCGGACCACGCCCGGCGCCGCCTTCGGCCCGGCCGTGGACGCGACGGGACCGTCCGATTTGGACACCATCGTCGCCCTGCTCGGCCGCTCCCCGTCGTGGCCGGAGGTCACACCCCAGGCTTGACCGGCACCGCTTCGAGAATCCGGGCGGTGACCAGTTCCGGTTTCTCCAGCGAGAGTCCGTGAGTGGTCTTGGGTACGACCTCGACGCGAAGGTGCGGGCTCAGGGACTCGAGCCGGGCCGCCACCGCACGACTGTCGTGGATGACACTGCGTTCGGCGACGACGATCCGAGTGGGAACGTCGATCGAGGACAACTCGTCGTCGCTGAACAGGTGCATCTCCGGGAAGTGCTGCTTGTACTTGAGGGCACTGAAAAGCAGCGGCCGCACCGTATGCCGCACGTCCGGATCCCCCGAGGCCACCAGCCGAAGGAGCGGGCGGGGCAGGAACCAGCGAAAGATCTCCCGGAAGCTCCACCAGATGAAGCTCCGGCCGATCACGCCGAACCCCGCGGCCTCGAAGGTGACGACACCCGCAACCCGGCCGGTCGTCCGGGATGCGAGATTCAAGGCCAGCCAGCCGCCTCGCGAAACACCGGCGAGGTAGACCTTGTCGTTGCCGGTACCCGCGAGCACCCCGTCGATGACCTCCGCGAGCCAGACCGCGCAATCCGCGGTGGACTCGATGGGCGCGGTCTGGATCGTGCGCCCCGGTTCGCCGATCGTGTCGACGGCGTGGATCCGGTACCGGGCGGCAAGTTCGGCGATATGCGGATACCAGGACAGCGACGTGCCCATCGCGCCGGAAAGCAACACGATGGGCGGACCGTCTTCGGGACCGCAACGCCGGACGCGGGTCGGGCCGAATCTCGTTTCGACGTCCAGCTCCTCGGCGGGAACCGGCCATTTCCGCAGGATCGCGTCGTAGGTCGCGGAGAAACGCACTGCGGCCTTCTTGTCGGTGAACTCCCCCAGCATCGGACCTCCTCGAAGTTTTTATGGTGCACTTGCACCATAACAGCGGACGGCCGCTCAAGCCAACCCTCGACGACATGACAGAGTGACCGCGTGCCGAAACGTGTCGACCACCAGGAGCGCAGGCGAGAGATCGCGGAGGCGCTCTTCCGGATCGCCGCCGCCCAGGGCCTGCAAGCGGTCACACTGCGCGCGGTCGCCGCGGAGGCGGGCATCTCCATGAACCTGGTCCAGTACTACTTCCCGACCAAGGAGGAGATGCTGCGCTTCGCATGGCGGCGGATGGTCGAACTGACCATGGAGAACGCCGGGAAGATCGTCGGCGAGGCGATGGCGACCGAAGACGAGCGCACCATCGTGCGCGCCTATCTCACCGCGGTCCTGCCGGAAGGCGAACGCGCCCGCATGCTGGCCGCCGTCCAGATCGCGTACTTCGCCGTCGACGTCACGCGCGGCCGCCAGGATCCTGACCAGGAACCGCTGCTGCCCCACCTGGTCCGCGCGGTCTCCGAACTGCTTCGGAAAGCACAGGAGAAGGGCGCCATCCCGGCCCGCGTCGATCCCCGGCTGGAGGCGGACTCGCTCGCGACGATGTCGGCAGGCCTCGTCACGGCGATCATGGTCGACGCCTACACCGCGGAACAGGCGGCGGAGATCGTCGACTACCGGCTCGACGGAGTGTTCACCGGCGGCCGATGAGCATCTCGATGCCGTCCAGGATGCGACCGAGACCGAACTCGACGTCGGCGTCCTCGATACCTTCTTCGCTGTACGCCTCGCCGGAGATCACGGCGGCGACGCGCGGGTAGCCGCGCTCCCGGAGACGCGGACCCAGAAACCCGCCCAGCGCCTGGGCCTGCTCAGGCGGACTCGCGTTCACGTCTCGAAGCAACGAAGCCGTGCTGCGCACCCAGCCGTCGACCAACACGGCGCAGCCCACCACGTCCTGGGTGCCCAGACCCGAATCCGCCATCCCCTCCAGGAAATTTTCCAGCCACCCCAGCAGATTCGGCGTGGTCGGCGCGCTGCGCACCGGCAGATCGATCAGCCACGGGTGGCGGCGGCAGCGTTCGAGGAGCTCGCGAGCCCAGGCGGTGACCGCAGCGCGCCAGTCACCGGTCAGCGTCGCCGGCGGCGGACCCCAGGCCGCTTCGGCGACGAGGACGAGCAGTTCCTCTTTGGAACTCAGATAACGGTAAAGCGCGTTCGCCGTGACGCCGAGACGTTTGGCGATCGCAGGCATGGACAGCGCGGCGTAGCCCTCCGCGTCAGCCTGCGCGATGGCCGCGTCGACGATCTGCTCGAGGCTGTATCCCGGTTTCGGCCCACGCCGGGGCGCCGGGGCATGCCCCCAGGCCAGCGCGGTGCCCGGCGGCAGCAACTCGATCTCGACGTCGTCCATCGGGGCAGTGTTCATCGGGGCATTGTTGCATCCGAAACAGGTAAAGGCATACACTGTTCATGGCATACACAGTTACGCGACCAGTTGGGGGATCGATCATGACCGAACCGAACAGGCGGAACGTGCTCCGCGGGGCGGCCGCGCTGGCCATCAGCGGAGTCGCCGCGACCTACGGGAGCACCGGGTCCGCCCTCGCCGCCCAGTCCCCTTCGCTCGGTACGCCGAAGGAGCACTTCCCTTTCATCGAGGGTGCTTTCGCGCCGGTGAAGGAGGAGGTGACCGCGTTCGACCTGCCCGTCACCGGCCGGATCCCGAAGGACCTCTGCGGGCGGTACCTGCGCACCGGACCGAACGTCCTCGGGCTCGAAGATCCGCGCGCTCACCACTGGATGCTGGGTGAGGGGATGGTGCACGGCGTCCGGCTGCGGGACGGGAAGGCCGAGTGGTACCGCAACCGCTGGGTGCGTTCGTCCGGTGTCGCGGCGAAACTGGGCGAGCGGTACCCATGGCCGGTGCCCGCCGAGGACTTCGCGCCGAACACGCACGTGATCAGCCACCACGGCCGCATCCTCACCCTGCAGGAGTCCGGCGCGCCGCCGTACGAACTCGACGGCGAGCTGAACACGGTGGGGCCGTTCGATTTCAGCGGCTCACTGGAGGGTTCCTACACCGCGCACACCAAGTTCGACGCCCAGGCGGACGAGCTGCACGCGGTGACCTATCACCCGACCTGGGACCACGTGCGGCATCTGATGGTCGACCGGACCGGCCGCGTGGTGCGGACCACCCGGATCCCGGTCACCGACAGCCCGATGATGCACGACTTCGGGCTCACCAAGAACTACGTGGTCGTCTTCGACGTGCCGGTCACCTTCGACCCGCGGCCAGGCAAGGTCGTGCCCTACAAGTGGAACACGGAGCACCAGGCCAGGGTGGGCGTGATGAAACGCGACGGTGGCCCGGTCCGCTGGTTCGGGGTGGATCAGGTGTTCTACTCGCATACGCTCAACGCCTACGAACAGGGTTCGACGGTGGTGGTCGACCTGACCACGATGCCTGCCCCGTTCGAGGTGGCGGGCAAGCAGGGCTTCGGCGGCCCGTCGGCTTCGGGTCCGCCGGTGCTGGAGCGCTGGACGATCGATCTCGCGCAGGGCCGGGTGCGGCGCCGTGTCCTCGACGACCGGCCGCAGGAGTTCCCGCGGGTCAACGAAAGCCTCGTGTCACGACGGCATCGGTACGGCTACTCGGCCTCGCCGGGTGAACTGTTCGACGTCTATCTGGACAAGCCTGCCGACACCTTCGGCAACGCGTTGCTCAAGCACGACCTGCAGAGCGGACGTTCGGAGGTGCACCGCTTCGGCCGCGGCGCCGACGCGAGCGAAGCAGTCTTCGTGCCATCGGCACGCAGCAAGTCCGAAGACGACGGTTACGCCCTCGCCTACGTGAACAACCCTGACCGCAACGCTTCGGATCTGGTGATCCTCTCGGCGCAGGACTTCACCGCGAAACCGTTGGCCCGCATCCACTTGCCGAGGCCGGTGCCGCTGGGCTTCCACGGCAGCTGGGTCGCCGACTGAGTGGCCGGGCGGTCGCCGGGTGCCCGGCGACCGCCCCTCGGTTCACACCCCGGTGAGCACCTCCTCCAGTGCGGCGGCGGTGGCCGGATACCGCTCCAGCAGTGCCGAACCGGCGGGCGCGGTGCTCCCCCAGGGTTCGTCACAGCCCAGCAACCCGGCCACGGCATCGCAGGTCGCCGGATGTGCCGCCAGCAACGCGAGACCGCCGCTCCCTCCGGTCTTCCTCGTCACCGCGAGGGATTCCGGCTGGTCTTTCCAGGGCGGGACCCATTCGTCGAGCGCCGCGAGCCTGCCGGGGAAGATCCGCCCGGCCTCGCGCACGAGCAGTGGCACCAGCTCCGCGCCCCGTGACCGGAGCGTGGTGATCAACGTCGGCAACCACGGCAGCAGCAACCTGTCCGGGAGCTCGGCGAAGGCGTTCGACACCGCCTCGACGACGAAGTCGGCCAGCCCCGGCGCCGGTTCCAACGCGTGGACGAACCCGCTGAGGTAACGCGGATACGCGGGCAGCACCATCGGGTTGGCCAGGAGCCCGGCGCACCGCTCACGCAGCTCCGCGCGCGAAAGGTGACCGAGCTGGACCTGTGCCGCCCACAGCAGCGCCACCTTCGACGCTTCCTGCGGATGCGAACCGGCGATCGCCAGCTCCAGCTGGGTCCGGTCGCAGCCCAGTGACAGTGCCAGTGCCTCCATGCTGAACAGGAAGCCCAGCATCGCGGCGACCTGCTCGACACCGGCCTCCTCGTCGGCGAAGGCCGCCGGGAGCAGGGTGCAGTAGTGCGCGTACCCCGTCCTGACGAAATCCTCGATCCACTTCGGCAGTACCGGCTCGGTGGTCCGGTAGTGCGCCAGCAGCCTCCGTACTCGCCGCAGCACTTCCGGAGCGCCGTCGACGGTGCGTTCGGTGGACAGCACCTCGAGGGCACGTGTGCCCAGTTCTCCCGCCAGCCGGGCGCTGCGCAAGTAGAGCGTCGCGTCTTCGACGGTTCCGAGCACCTTCGCCGCGGTGGCCTGCGGGTGGTAGGCCGCGCGCCGTAGCCGCTGCTCCAGCACCTGTTCGATGCTGACGCCCTCGTAACCCAGCTCGATCAGGGCTCGCTGATGCGTGCCCAGTGCCAGGTCCCATGACTCCTGGATCGGCCGTTCGCCGAGCCGTCGCTCCCCCATGATCGGCCGCGCCGCGCCGTGCGGCATCAGGTACCGCAGCATCCACAGCAGGTCGGAGCACGGCTCCAGCTCCGGCCGCGACGCGATGTCGAGCAACGCCCGCTGCACACCTCGTTGCTGCAGCTTGAGGTTCAGCGGTTCGAGCCTGTCGTGCACATCTCGCGCCAGCGGCGGCAACGCGTCGTAGCCGACCTGCCCGATCCGGTCGCCGCCCATCATGATCTCGACGAGGCGGCGGATGTCGCGCCTTCCGGGCACGACGTCCTTCTCGATGCAGGTGACCGCCGCGTCCTGGAAGTCGTACGGCGTCGGCTTCGCCCTGTCCCGCAGGCCCGCCAGCAGGATCGAAGTCTCGAACACCGCGATGGCGTCGGCCGTCGAGGACAGGTAGCCGTTGCGGCGCGCCGCCCGCACGATCTCGACCGACCAGCCGAGCAACTCGTCCTCGTCCAGCCTGTCGAGGACCGGAGGTCGTCGCAGGAAGCCGGAAAGCTGATCCGATGGATCCGCTGCCACCGGATCCGCCGAGGGCGCGGGAAGCGCCGCGGCTTTCTTCCGTTTCGGCCCGCCTATCTGCCCGTCCAGCTGGAACTGCTTGACCTTGGTCCGCTTGAGGTTCTTCGCCCACTCGGTCGCCGCGATCGACACCGATCCCCCGGCGAGGCCGAACTGCGCCTCGATCGACGCGTGGCTCGACGGGATCAGCCCGTACTGCCAGGTGCTCGCGCTGCGCGGGCTGATCACGAACCCGTCCGTACCCTCGACGCCGAACTCCGCGACCCGGCTGGCCGCGTGGAACGCACCGCAGATGTAGAGACAGTCCGCGGGATCGGCACCCGAAGCCGCGAGGTGCTCGCGCATCCGGGTCCACATGTAGCGCTCGCGGTCTTCGTCCACCCGCACGCGGCGGGTGTCACCGGGCGCGAGACGGCGGAACAGGCTGCCGATCAGGAACATGACCTGGCGATAGGTGTCGTGGTCGCTGTCGCCGAGCGGCAGTTCGACGTACTGGTGCCACCACTCCGACCAGTGCCGTACCCGTCCGTGCCGCAGCAGGTGCTCCTCCAGCTCGGCGAACCGCGGCCGCAGATCACCGATCTCGACACCGACCGCGTCGCCGTGCAGCGCGGCCTCCTCCTCGGCGGGCGGCGCGTCCGGGTCGGGCGACGGCTCCCGCTCGTCCCATTGGAAGACGTGATCCGCCGACCGGTCGACGAGGACGAGCTCGACACCAGGGGTGTCGAGGGCGTACGCGATCGCCTGGTACTCCGCCGAAGCCTCGGTGATCGGCGCGACCACCGACAGCGGCGCCCACTCGGCGGGGAATCCCTTCACGTCCGTCGCGAAAGCCTGCACCGCCACGGGAAGACGGCAGTTGCGCAGCTCGGTCAGCAGCGGTGCCATGTCCTCGCACAGTTCGAGGAAGACCACCTTCGGCTGTTTCTCCCGCAGCCGCCGGGCCATCGCCACGGCCGAAGCCGGGGAATGATGGCAGACCGGGAAGATCTCCAAAGGTTCCCGCACGGCGCGGTCGACGTCGTCGACCAGTCCGAGCAGGATGCCCTCCAAAGCACCGGGCCCGTCGGCGAAGGCGGCCGCGGCCTCCTGCAACTGGCCGCGTAACGCCTCGAAGGCGCCGCTCACGAGAGGGTGGCGATCGCGTCGCGGCCGCCGTCGAGGAACTCCGGCCAGTCCCCGCCCTCGTCCTTGCTGCGCGGTTCGACGACGCCGTGCAGGTACTTGTTGAGGATCGCCAGGTCCTCCGGCTCCCGGCGGGCGAGCGAGCCGACCAACGAGGACGCGAGCGCGCGGGCGGTCAACGCGCGCTCGCCGAAGAAGTTGCTGTGCAGCACCGCGTCTTCGAGCACGCCGATCTGTTCGGCGGTGGACAGCGCCGACTCCAGCTTCTCGTCGTCGCTGCCCGCCGACGCGGCCGCGGCCCGCAGGTCGCCGAAGCTGCGCAGCAGCACGTCGAGCAGGGTCGGCGGCACGTCCAGCTCGATCTGATGGCGGCGCAGGAGTTCCTCGGTGCGGAAGCGGACGATCTCCGCCTCGCTCTTCTTGTTCGTCACCACCGGGATCCGGACGAAGTTGAAGCGGCGTTTGAGCGCGGAGGACAGATCGTTGACGCCGCGGTCGCGGCTGTTGGCGGTGGCGATCACGGAGAAGCCGGGCTTCGCGAAGACGATGCCGTCGCTGTCCAGTTCCGGCACCGAGATGTACTTCTCCGACAGGATCGAGATCAGCGCGTCCTGGACATCGCTGGTGGACCGGGTCAGCTCCTCGAACCGGCCGATCGAACCCGCCTCCATCGCGGTCATGATCGGCGACGGGATCATGGACTCGCGGGACTGGCCTTTCGCGATGACCATGGAGACGTTCCACGAGTACTTGATGTGGTCCTCGGTGGTGCCGGCGGTGCCCTGCACGACGAGGGTGGAGTTCCGGGAGATCGCCGCGGCCAGCAGTTCGGCGAGCCAGCTCTTGCCGGTGCCGGGGTCACCGATCAGCAGCAGCCCGCGGTCGGAAGCGAGGGTGACGATCGCCCGCTCGACGATGCTCCGGTCGCCGAACCACTTCTGCGAGATCTCGCGGTCGAGGCCGTCGGCACGTTCGGAACCGAGCACGAACAGGCGCAGCATTTTCGGGGACAGGCGCCAGGCGAACGGCTTGGGGCTGTCGTCGACCGACTCCAGCCAGTCCAGCTCTTCGGCGTACTTGATCTCGGCGGGGGCGCGCAGCAGGTCGGACATGTCTTGCCTTTCGGGGAAGATTCAGGAGGTGAGGAAAGTCTTGAGTTCGTGGACGAGCTTGGTGATGTGACCGGAGATCACCGGTGTGCCGAGATCCTTGAAGCGCTCGCGGAACCACGGGTTGACGCTGCCGCGGCCGGCGCTGGTGACCGAGCCGACCGGGATGAACTTCGCCCCGGACCGGTGGATCGCGGCCATGCTCTCGAAGAGCTGCTCCACGCGGGTCTCGTAGAAGTCGGAGATCCACACCACCACGGTGTTGGCGGGTTCGGCGATCTTCGGCTGGGTCAGTCCCATCGCGACCATGCCGTCGTTGCCGCCGCCGAGATTGGTGCGCAGCAGGGTTTCGAACGGATCGTGCACCCACGGGGTGAGGTCGAGCGCCTGGGTGTCGTAGGCGATCAGGTGAACGTCCACTTTGGGCAGTCCGGCGAAGATCGAGGCCAGCACGGCGCAGTTGACCATCGAGTCGACCATGGAACCGGACTGGTCGACGACCGCGATGAGCCGCTGTGGCGTGGTCTTCTTCGCCGTCTGCTTGTAGTAGAGGCGATCGACGTAGAGCCGTTCCTCTTCGGGGCTCCAGTTGGTGAGGTTCTTCCAGATGGTGCGATCGAGGTCGAGGTTGCGGAACACGCGCTTGGGCGGGACCGAGCGGTCCACCTTGCCCGTCGAGGCCTTCTCGACCTGGGTGCGCAGGACTTCCGCGATCTCGTCGACGTAGCGGCGGATCAGCGACTTCGCGTTGGCCAGCGCCACTCCCGACAGGTTGTCCTTGTCCCGCAACAACTGTTCGATGAGGGACATACTCGGGCTCAGCTTCGCCGCGAGCGCGGGATCGGCGAGCACCTCGCGCAGATGCATCCGCTTGACCAGGTCCGCCTCGATGGTGTTGAGGTCCGGTCCGATCGCCGGGAGCAGCGTGCTCAGGTCGGGAGCCCTGCCCCCTCCGGTGCCGCCTTGCCCGGTCGGGGCACCGCCGGGGCGACCGCCGCGCAGTTCGCCCGGACGGCATCCCAGCGCGCGCTCCAGCCAGCCCGCGTCGGCCTGCCAGCAGGACAGCCGCCCGGCTGTCACCGTATGAGGCGCCGGGGCGAAGACGTTGAGCAGCACCTTCGACACCAGCGCCGCACGCCGTACCTCGGCGGCCTTGTCCCGGCTGTCCCCGGCTTCGGGAACCATCAGCCCGTCGAACTCGGCGGCGAGCTCCGGATGCCGCTGGACGACCGAGTCGACGGCGACGTTCGGGTCCAGCAACGCGGACGGCAGGCCGATGTCCTCGACCACGGCCACGCTCGCCGACTCGAGCGAGGCTTGCTCGTCGGCGTCGAAGAGCCGGGCGAGCAGGCGCCAGTACAGGACCTGGCGGCGGTTGTCCTCGGAGTCGGTCATTTCCGCAACAGCCTTCCGGCGCGTTCGCGCAGCACGGCCGCGGCGTCGGTGGCCGCCTTCTCGGCTTTCACCCCGGCCTTGTCCGTCGTGCCACCGGCCCAGGCTCCGGCGTGCACGGCCGTGGTCTTCTTGCGCACGGTGGTCTCCACGGCGAGCGGCTGGAGCCGGAACCCGCCGTCCCACCGGAGCAGGCCGATGCACGCGCTGGAACCCGCGACCGCCTTCGAGGTCAAAGGACCGGCGGCGGGAATGCGATCGGTCTCGACGGCGAGGTGGCTCCCGGCGAAAGTGAAGGTGAGCGCGTCTTCGTCGCCTTCGATGCCGTAGCCCTCGAGGAAGACGGGGACGGCGACGCGCACCGGATGCCGGTCCAAGGGGGCGACCGCCGGTGCGGTGGCCGTCGCCAGGGCGACACGCGCGGTGGCGAAGGCGTCAGCGGGCTCGCCGAGGCGGGCATGTTCGTCCTGCCAGAGGAGATCGCCCTCGGCCGTGACCGGCATGTCGGCGAGATTCATCGAGCGTCCTTCGCTGACCGCCGTGAGCAGGGAAAGATGCGGGCGGAGCAACTGCCAGATGCCGGCTCCGATGATCGTGTCCGGCTTCGGCACCGTCACGCTCGCCCGCACCAGACGCGGCGTGGTGCCGTCTTCGGGTTCGACCACCGCGTGGACCTGGGCCTGCGCGGCCGTCGCGTGTTCCAGCAGATCGACACCGAGCGGCAGCAGGCGACCGGTGACGGTGCCGATCGCGGGAGCCGCGGCCACACCGGGCAGGGTCAGCAGCATCCCGCGCGACCACAGGTCACCCCAGCGCCGGACGGGTACGCGCTCCATAGCCGCACCAGGACAGGACGCCGCGAGTTCGGCCGCGAACCCGTCGAGAAGGACCGCCAACCGTCGCATTCCCGGTTCGGCGAGCAGCGCGGAGATCACCGGCGCGGACGCGGAAATCAGGTCGTGGTCGATGCCCTGCCAGCCGGCACGGGCCAGATCCGACAGCCAGGACCGAGCGGCGGCCGGCAGATTCGGCGACTCCGCCTCGGAAGGCTGCCTGACGGCTTCCTCACCCAGTGGCCGGCCGGTCGCCTCGGCGATGCGCGCGAGGACGGCGTCGTGCACTGAGCCGAACACCGCGATCCTCGCCGCGGCAAGGGAAACGAAGTGCTCCTCCCCCGCCGCTCCGGCCGCGGTCTTCTCAGCCGCCTCGGCGACCCGTGCCGCCAGCGGCGACCCCGCCACCGCGTCGGCCAGTTCGGTCAGCCCGGCGATCTTCTGCGGGCGAAGCAGCCCGGCGACAAGCACGTCGTCGAAGGCGTCGGCTGCCGCCAACGCCTCGTCGAGACCGGCGATGGGGTCGGTGAGCAGATCGGTGCGCATCACACCACCGCCTTGGTCGGCGGGAACCAGTGCAGTTCCGGCACCGGCGCCGTCGACGCCGCGAATTCCAGGTATGCCAGATGCCGCAAGAACTGGCTGAACACGGACGCGGCGGCGGTGTTGTCGCCCTGCGACGGCCTTGTCGCGCTCATGGTCTGCGAAATGGCCTGCGCGGTCGGCTCCTCGACCTCCACTCGCAAGTACCGCGCGACGCGTCCGGCGCCGTACTGAAGCGTGGATTCGTTGAGCAGAGCGAGGATGTGGTTGCAGAACATGCCCCGCGCCCCGCCACAGGGCCGGTTGTTGTTGGTACTGCAGGCGAATTCGTACGTGCTCGCCGCGACCGACGAGACGTACACACGCCCGATGTCCGATCCGCTGGACACCACGCCCTGCACCCGTCCGTCGGCCAGTTCGACGAACGGGACCTTCGCGAGCTTGCGCGGGCGGGCAGGTGGCAACACCCTGGCCGTGCTCGCTCTTTCCCAGTCTGACAACGCATCTTCTCCTTGCGGGGTGCCTCGGTGGGGACTGGGATGAACCTAGCGAGAGGCACCGACAGTTTTCGATCAGACCCGCGTTCGGTCGAGCTGAGCGGCCAGATCCGCGAGGTCGTCGGCGTGGAAGTCGAACCGATCCGTCGCTGACGGAGGGTCTCCGACGGGCCTGGCGACGTAGGCGGTGCGCAGGCCGACGCCCTGCGCTCCCCTCAGATCCCACGCGTGGGCCGCGACCATCAGCAGCCGCTCCGGCGGCGCGCCGGACACCTTGACGGCCAGTTCGTAAACGGCGGGGTCGGGCTTGTAGGACTGCGCTTCTTCGGCGGAGAGCGCCTGGTGCCAGCGGAGGCCCGCGTGGGCGTTCATCCGGAGCAGGGTCGTGCGACTGGCGTTGGAGAGCCCGATCAGCGGATAGTGCTCGGCGAGCCGGGAGAGCCCGTCGACGGTGTCGGGCCAAGGCGGCATCCTGCGACCCGCTGCCGCCAGCTCGTCTGTTTGAGCTGCCTCGCGGTCGAGAACGTCACTCGCGACGTACGGCCGCTCCCCCTCGACGATGCGGCGCTGTTCGGTTTCGAGGTGGCCCAGCCACTGCTCGACCAGCACGTCCGCGTCGGCGTCCGGCGCGGCTCGCCGGATGGCCGCGCGCAGCCCGGCCGGTTCGTCGACGAGCGTGCCGAGTATGTCGAACACCAAGGCCTCGATCTCCACGGAGAACCTCCCGGTAAGGGTTAAAGTAGCGGTTAACCGTGAACGTACGAGAGGTCGGTAAGGGATGCAAGTAGCGTTGGACGATTACGTCTGGGCGGCAGGCATCGCTACCGACCTGGTCAACACCGCTCCGGAGGTCTGGCACGGCGAAGAGCACTTACCCGACCTCGCCGCCTTCGCCGGCCTTCACTCGATACCCACCTCCGCCCGCCCCGGTGAGCTGCGGGCCGTCCACCGGCTGCGCGTCACGGTGCGGGAGCTGATCGATCACGCGGACCGGGCGCACCTCATCGCCGGCGCCTCCGCGCTCACCTCGACCTCCGGTCACATCACCCTCCTCGCGGACAGCGCGCGATGGGCCGTTTCGCCGCGACCGGGCGCGACGGCCCCGGAAGTACTGTCCCTGATTTGCGGCGTCGGGATTCTCGGTGTGGTCCAGACTCTCGGCACGGAACGGTTCCGCGCCTGTGGCGCGCCCGCTTGCCGGGGCGCGTTCATCGACACCACGCGCCCCGGACGGCGTCGTTACTGCATGCCGGGACTCTGCGGAAACCGCGTCAACGTCGCCAACCACCGGTCACGCCTCAAGCGTCGCGACGCTTGAAGCCGATCACCCCGGCGGTCAGCGATAGCACGATGTACGACGTCATCACCAGCGCCGCCCCGGCGGGCGAAAGCACGTACGTGTCGTTTGTCCCGGTGAGCTGCGGCGGCAGATTCGACGGCATGAACGACGCGACGCGTTCTCCGAGCGGCGACGGGAGAAAGTGCGCGAAGATCGGGATCACCAGCAGGACGGCGCCGAGGGTGACCAGCGTGGCGCTCGTCGAGCGCAGCAGCAGACCGAGACCCATTGCGATGAGGGCGGCGACGACGACCGCGACGCCGGTCGCCACGACGGACGGAATCGCGTCACCCACCGAAGTCCAAGGATTGAAGGGCCTCGGCCGGTCACCGAGGATCGCGTTGGCGACGAAGAACGACAGGAACGCGAGCGCCACCCCCACGACGAGAGTCACCGCCGTCACCACGATCGCTTTCGCCGCGACGAGAACGCCGCGGCGGGGAACGGCGATCAGGCTGCCGATGACGCTCCGAGTGCCGTACTCGGTCGTCACCGCCAAACCACCGAGGCAGCCGACGAAGAACGCGACGAACGGCATCACCACCACGGTCGGATCCGCCGGTTCGAAGCTGCTCTTGTCGGCCTCGGACGCGACGTCGTAAGAACCGGACACCACCAGGACGACCAGCGAGCCGAGCGCGACGGCGCACAACGCGCCCGCCAGCACCAGATAGGTGGCGCGGACCGTCCGCAGCTTGAGGAATTCCGCGGCGATCGCGTCCTTCAGGATGACCGGCACGTCGGCACTCATCGAACATCCGCCTTCGGGGCGAGGTATTCGGCGCTCTCACGGGTCATCTGCAGGTACGCGTCCTCGAGCGAAGCACTGCGGGGAGTGAGTTCGTGGACAGGGAGGCGGTGCCCGGCCGCGAGGCCGGCGATCTTCGGGGCATCGATCCCGCTGACCTCGAGCGCGTCCCCTGGCAGCAGCGTCGCCTTCGCTCCCGCTTTCGACAACAGGTCCGCGAGATCCCGCGCTCTCGGCGAACGGACGAACACGTCGCGGGCGAACCGGCGGGCCAGAGCGTCCATCGAGGATTCCATGATGAGCTTGCCGCGCCCGATGATCAGGACATGGTCGGCCGTCAAGGCCATCTCGCTCATGAGGTGGCTCGAGACGAGAACCGTCCGCCCCTGGGCGGCCAGCGAACGCATCAGCTCCCGGATCCACCGGATGCCTTCGGGATCAAGCCCGTTCACCGGTTCGTCGAACAGGAACGTCGCCGGATCGCCGAGAAGGGCCGCGGCGATGCCCAGGCGCTGGCGCATCCCGAGCGAGAACCCGCCGACCCGTTTGTTCGCCACTCCGGCGATCCCGACCTGTTCGATCACCTCGGAAACCCTGCCGCGGCCGATCCCGTTGCTGCGCGCGAGGCAGTGCAAATGGCTGAACGCCGATCGCCCCGGATGCGCGCTCCCCGCGTCCAGCAGCGCGCCGACCTCGCGCAGCGGCCGGGACACGGACGCGTAACGACGTCCGCCGACCTCCGCGATCCCGGAAGCCTGCCGGTCGAGGCCGAGCACGATCCGCATGGTCGTGGACTTTCCCGCGCCGTTCGGCCCGAGGAAGCCGGTCACCTGTCCGGGCTTCACGACGAACGACAGGCTGTCCAGCGCCGTCGTCCGGCCGTAGCTCTTGCACAACTCGTTCACTTCGATCACGCCGTCAACGATCGCCACTCGGCGAGGCGCGCACATCGGACCGGCGGGATCTCTTCGGCCGTTCACGTACTGCGCGGGTATGACGGCCACGGTAGGACTCGCCCGCACCGGCCCACCCGGTAACGTCGGCGCGGTGATCGACTCGGTCCGTCGGACACCTTGGCCGCTTCGCCTGCTCGACGCGGCGGTCGCGATCATCGTGACCGCCGTCTACGTCCACTTCTCGTCCGTCGAGAGCACCGCCACCCAGGCCGGATTCACGGGGCCCGCCTGGCTCGGCTGGGTGATCGCCGCCGCCGTCGGGTTACCGCTGGCGGTCCGCCGCCGCCGTCCGCTGGCCGTGCTGACCCTTGTCGTGCTCGGCCTGATCGCGGCCACCCTCACCCATATGGTGCTGGAGCCGTATCTGGCCGCCGCCTGCGCGTTGTACCTGGTCGGGCTGGCCGAGCCCCTCAAGTACTCGGCAGCCGGCCTCGCCGCGGCCCTCGTCGGCCCTGGGATCGCGATCGTGGTCGCCGAACCGGTCCGGGGCAACACGGTCGCCACCGTCTCCGTCGTATGGCTGGTGATGGGCACTTCGTGGGCGATCGGCGCGGGCCTGCGCCAGCGGCGAGCCTGGCTGCGCCGCGACGCGGAGGAACGGGCCGCTCAAGCGCTGATCGACCAGCGCCTGCGGATCGCGCGGGAGCTCCACGACGTCGTCGCGCACAGCATGGCCTTCACCGTGGTCAAGGCCTCGGTCGCCGCCCATCTCAGCGAGGAACGCCCGGATGAGGCAGGGAAAGCGTTGCGGGTCATCGAAAGCACCACCAGGACGGCCCTGGGCGAAATGCGGAGGATCCTCGAAGTCCTCCGCTCGAGTACGGACCTCGATTCCGATCTGGCCCCGCCCCCTGGGCTCGCCGGGCTGCCGGATCTCGTCGACACCGCGGCGCTGGCAGGCGTCCGGACCACGATGGACATCCGGGTGAAGGATCTGCCGGAGGGCCTTGAACTCACGATCTTCCGGATCATCCAAGAGGGCGTGACCAATGTGGTCAAACACGCCGCGCCCGCCACGTGCCACGTGCACGTCGGACACCATGGCGATGACGTGCGCGTGGTGATCACCGACGACGGCCCCGGCCGCCGGGCTCTTGCGACGGCCGCGAAAGGACATGGCTTGATCGGCATGCGGGAACGGGTAGCCCTCTATCAAGGGAGTTTCTCGGCGGGCCCGGCCGCGGAAGGCGGCTTCCGGGTCGCGGTCTCCCTGCCTGTCTTCGGAACGCGATGATGTCCCGGATCACCGTGCTCATCGTGGACGATCAAGCCCTGCTCCGCGGCACGTTCCGGATGCTCGTCGACAGCGCCCCGGATCTCGAAGTGGTCGGTGAGGCCGGAACCGGGACCGATGCCGTGCGGTCGGCCAGGGAACTCGAGCCGGACGTCATCCTGATGGACGTCCGGATGCCGAACATGGACGGTATCGAGGCGACGCGCCTGATCTGCGGCGGCGCGGACGTGCCGCGCGTCCTCATCCTCACCACCTTCGACGACGATTCGTACGTGTACTCCGCGCTGCGAGCCGGCGCGAGCGGTTTCGTCCTCAAAGACATCCGGCCCGCCGAGCTGCTCTCCGCCATCCGGGTGATCGCTTCGGGTGAGGCGCTCCTGGCGCCGACCGTGACCCGGCGGCTCATCGCGGAGTTCACGCGGCAGCCCCCACCGCGGCGGACACCGGCCAGGAGCCTGGACGGGGTCACGAACCGTGAAGTGGACGTGCTGCGGCTGATCGCCGCCGGGCTCGCGAACTCCGAAATCGCGAAAGAGCTTCATCTGAGCCCGACGACGGTGAAGACGTACATCGGGCGGCTGCTGTCGAAACTGCGGGCGCGCGATCGGGCCCAGCTGGTGATCATCGCCTATGAGACCGGCCTGGCTTCCGTCTCCGGGACACCCGATCCCTGAATGCGGGCAAAAGCGGCGATATCGGGTAAGCACAAGTCGTCCAGTGGCGTGCAGAAATACCACCGGATCGCCGAAAAATGCAGCGAAATCAGCGAGAAAAGTAACTTCGGGTCGAATGCCGTAGCAGCGGTTCGAGAATTTGGCCCATAAACGGTGCGCCTCGCTTCGAAGTATGATGCGCGAGAGTGAATTGTCTCGACAACGAACGAGTCATGGCGGACAATCGGATGCGCGCGACACCCCTCAGGCAAAACTCTTGTTGCGCTCAGTTCCCCTCTCCCATCATTTGGCGAAAAGGAAACTCATGCATGACGATGACGAACCGGTAGGCCGGGTACTCGGCAGGCGGCAGGCGCTGATTCTGCTCGGCGCCGCCGGCGTGACGCTCAGTGCCGCCGGGTCCGCCACGGCGAGCGCCACCACCACGGCAGGCACACCCGAGGTCTGCGCACTGGACTGCGTAGTCAAGCCAGAACAGATGGAAGGCCCGTATTTCGTCGACGAGCGGCTCAACCGCTCCGACATCCGCAGCGAGCCCGCCACGGGGCAACTGGTTCCCGGCACCGCGCTGGCAATCAATTTCACCGTCCAGCAGATTCGCCAGCAGCAGTGCACACCACTGCCGAAAGCCATGGTCGACATCTGGCAGTGCGACGCGTACGGGTTGTACTCCGACATTCCGTCCCAGGGAAGTTCCGGCCGTCGATTCCTGCGCGGATACCAGAACACCGACCAAGCGGGATCGGCCCGGTTCACCACCATTCTTCCGGGCTGGTATACGGGTCGCACGCTGCATATCCACATCAAAATACGTACCGTAGGGACCAACGGACGTCCGTACGAGTTCACCTCGCAGCTTTACTTCACGCCCGAGTTCGGCGCGGCTTATCTGCGGACCGACCCGTATCGGCGGAAAGGCCCGGCCGACACGACCAACAGCCGGGACTCGATCTACCGCAGCGGCGGATCCCAAATGCTGCTGCGGCCGACCCAGGCCGGAACCGGCTACACGGCGGACTTCGCGATCGGTCTCGATCTGTCGAACACCCAGGTCGGCCGTCCCGACTAGACGCGATTCAGGACTGAACACCGAGGTGAGGCCCTTCCCGGCAAACGCGGGGAAGGGCCTCACTCACGAACACTCACGAACCAGAAGATCAGACGCCTGCCACCTGCTGGATCCAGGGCCGGTACCGCGTGATGTTCGTGTACGCCGTGGTCGTCTGCCGGTCACTCGTCGACGCGACGCCGACCTGGCTGCCGGAAGCGAACATCGGGCCACCCGAGTCCCCGCCGGCGGTGATGCCGTCACCGCGGCTCGCGCACACCGCGACGCCGCCGTTGTAGTCACGGCACGAAACCGACGTGACCCGGACGTTCGCGACCTTCAGGTAGCGCGACTGGCAGTTGATCTCCGAGCCGCACTGGCTGGTGGCGCCCCAGCCGTAGACCTGCACGGTCTGCCCGTTCGAGACACTGGCGGTGGTGCCCAGCGGCGAGTAGGTGGCGCTGACCGAGGTGGTGAGCTTCACGATCGCGAGGTCCGCGGTCGCGTGCCGGGTGACGGTCGAGCCGGTGGCCATGGTGCCGCCGGACTGCTGGTCGAGGCTGCCGATCCGGAAGGTGAACGTGCCACCGCCGGCGACACAGTGCTTCGCGGTCAGGATGTACTGCGGCGCGATGATCGTCGAGGTACACGTCTGGCGGCCATTGGCGAAGAGCCTGGCGGCCCAGGGGCCGCTCGACGCGTTCTGGCCGCCGATGATCATCGGCTGGACATCGGAGGCCGGTTCCGTGGCCGACGCCACGGGGGCGGTCACGCCGAGCATCGCTGCGAAAGCGGTACCGGCGATCAGGGCGAATGAGCGCAGTCGCATGGTTCCGACTCATTTCTGCGGCGGAGAACACTGCCGCGTACCGAGGGAAGGATGGGCTGATTCTGGGACGCGGCAAGGGAAATCGGACACCGCCGAAAGTCGTGTGGAAGGTACCTATCTTTCCGTTTCGGCCACCGTTAGGTGTTTGCTCCGGGTATCCGGGTCATGCCGTCGGTGTCGGCCGAAGGCAGATGACCCGATCGGCCTCCGTCCATTGGGGACGGATGGCGGCATAACCCTAGGGACATAACCCGAACTCGCCGATGCCCGAGGGGTTCCCGTCGGGGCCCCGAGCACGCCAGAATCGGGCCATGACCACAGCACAGTGGACCCCGACCTACGGCGATCCCTTCGAGCCGGTGCCCTACCGCCCGGCCCGCGTGTCCGAGGAAGAATCGCTGGCCACCGCCGCCGATCTGCGCCGCCGCATGGACACCCGCCGCACCGTGCGGATGTTCTCGACCGACCCGGTACCCGAGCAGGTGCTGGTGGACGCCATCGCGGTGGCGTCGACGGCGCCGAGCGGCGCGCATCAGCAGCCGTGGACCTTCGCGCTCATCCAGGACGCCGAGACCAAACGGCGGATCCGGGAGGCCGCCGAAGAGGAGGAACGCGTCTCCTACGATGGCAGGCTCGGCGAAGAGTGGCTGTCCGCCCTGCGCCCGCTGGGCACCGACGCCGTCAAGACCCACCTCACCGACGCCCCGTACCTCATCGTGGTCTTCCAGCAACGCTACTTCCTCGACGAGGACGGCACCAAGCACAAGCACTACTACGTCGACGAGTCGGTGGGGATCGCGGTCGGCATGCTGCTCACGGCGTTGCATCTGTCCGGGCTGGCCGCGTTGACGCATACGCCGTCGCCGATGCGGTTCCTCGGCGAACTGCTCGAACGGCCGCAGAACGAGAAGGCGTTCGCCGTCATCCCGGTCGGCTACCCGGCGGACGACTGTGTGGTGCCGAATCTGGTGCGCAAGTCGATCGACCAGGTCCTGATCCGCCGCTGACCCCACGCGCGACCTGGGTGTGTACGCGCACCCAGGTTGCGCGAACCACGGATCAACAAGCAGTCAAACTGCACATTAGTGCAGTTTACTGCTCACTTTGACGCATCTCTTGACATATCCGGCGGCGATTGGACACAGTCTGGGCACCGAAGGCGACACGAAGGAGTGTTCTTCATGGCCGACCTGCCCTCTGTCTCCCGGCGGACCCTGTTCGGCGGCGCGCTCGCCGCCGGGGCGCTCGCCGCGATCCCGACGACGGCCTCCGCCGCGGAAGAGGCCGAAAGCGCGCCCCGCCGCCCTGGTCAGCGCAGCATGATCGGGGTGCCGTTCGAACGGCACCAGAACGTCCGGATCGGGATGATCGGTCTCGGCAACCGCGGTATGTCCATGATCGGCGGGTGGAGCGCCGTACCGGGCGCCGCGGTCGTCGCGGTCTGCGACATCCGGGCCGAGCGAGCGAAGGCCGCGGCGGACAAACTCGCCGCCGACGGGCGTCCGCGCCCGGCCGAGTACGGCGGATCCGCCGACGCCTACCGGAAGATGCTCGCCCGCGACGACATCGACCTCGTCTACATCGCCACCCCGTGGGAGTTCCACTACCCGCAGGGCAAGGCCGCGCTGCTGTCCGGCAAGCACGTCGGCGTCGAACTGCCGATCGCGACCGAGCTCGACCAGCTGTGGGACCTGGTCAACACCAGCGAGCAGACCCGCAAGCACCTGTTCCTCGCCGAGAACTGCAGCTACGGCCGCAACGAACTGGCGATCCTGAAGATGGCGCACGAAGGCGTCTTCGGCGAGGTCACCAACGGGCACGGCGGCTACCTGCACGACCTGCGCGAACTGCTGTTCTCCGACACGTACTACACCGACGCGTGGCGCCGGAAGTGGCACACCCGCAGCACCGCGAGCTTCTACCCGATGCACGGTCTCGCCCCGATCGCCGCCTGCATGGACGTCAACCGCGGCGACCGGTTCGCCACGCTGCGCGCCACGGCGACCGAGCCGAAGGGGCTGGCCGACTACCGGAAGCGGCACATGCCGCCGGGCCACCCGTCGTGGAAAGAGACCTACATCAACGGCGACCTGGTGACCTGCCTGATCGAGACCGAGCAGGGCCGGATCATCCGCGCCGAACACGACGTCAGCTCGCCGCGCCCCTACAGCCGCATCAACAGCCTCGCGGGCAGCCGCGGCATCGTGGAGGACTACCCCGAGCGGATCTACCTGGAGCCCGACCACAGCGGGCACGCGTGGAAGGACTTCAAACCGTACCGCGAGCGCCACGATCACTGGCTGTGGAAGAAGCTCAAGGACGACCCGAACCTCGGTGGCCACGGCGGCATGGACTACGTGCTGCAGTGGCGGATCGTGCAGCAGATGCGCTCCGGGCTGGTGCCGGACATCGACGTCTACGACTCCGCGGCCTGGTGCTCCCCCGTGCCCCTGAGCGTGGTCTCGCTGGCCCGCGGCGGGAAACCGGTCCCGATGCCGGACTTCACCCGCGGCGGCTGGTCGAAGCCTCGGGCAGGGCTGGACTCGCAGCCATCGGACATGCCCGGCTAGGACATCCCCCGCAGGTAGGCCTCCAGCGGCCTGGCGAACTGTCCGACACTGGCCGGCGTGCCCGCTTCGACGCCGTCGAGCGAGCGCGCGCCGGCGAACCGGTCGAACAGCAGGCCTTCGATCAGGCTGACGAGGTCCGCGCTCGCGGCGCCGGGATCGGACGCGCCGAGGGCTTCGCACAACCGCGTCGCGTGCTCACGGGAGAACAAGGCTCGCGCGAGGAGCGCGTGGAGTTCGGGGAAGCCGGCGAGTTCGATCGTCAGCGCGTAGCGGGCTGTGACGTGATGGCGGCGGCCGACCAGGAGATCGTCGAGCCAGGCCGCCATCGCGTTCGCCGCGGCGGTGTGGCCCGCGACGGCCGCGAGCGCCAGGCCGGTCAGCTGGAAGCGGTGCGCCGACGTGTCCGCGATGCGCCGGACCACCGCTTCCAGCAACGCCTGGCGCGTGCGGAAGTAGTACGACGTCGAACCGCGCGGAAGGTCCAGCCGGACGTCGACGGCGCTGTGCGTCAGGCCGCGGATTCCCTGTGCGGCGAGGATTTCCGTCGCGGCTTCGGCGATGAGGCCTCGCCGGTCACTTCGCTCCACAGTGGACCTTCCCCTCGGACAGCGCGGTGAGCCTGCTCCGGATCCGGTCCAGATCCGGGACTTCCGGCGGATCACGGAAGAGCTCGCCGACCGGCGCCCGCGCGCAGACGGTCAGGTCCACGCCCGCGTCGACGAGGATGTCGATCAGGACCCGGAACCGCATCGTGGCGTCGGCGCCCGCCGTCCGCAGCGGCGGTACGCCGGTGATGGTCCACCGGCGGTGGCGCGCGGCCAGCTCGAGATAGTCACGGGTGGACAGCTCCGTGGTCGCGCAGAGCCGGTCGAAACCGAACGTCACGCCCGCCGCCGTCTCCACCGGCCCGCCGACGACGAACCGGCCCGGCCTGCTCCCCGGACGGCGGTAGTCGATCTCGCCGTCGAGGCGCACCACGTCGACCCGCGCCCGGAGAGCCGTCACGACGGCCTCGATCTTGTCGTGGAAGAGCGGATCCGGCAGCAGTCCCTCCGGCGGGTAGTTCGACGTCGCGACCAGCATGATCTTGCGGGCGAACACCGCGTTCAGGAGTCGTTCCAGGAGCTTGGCATCGCCGATGTCGTGCAGGTGGAACTCGTCGACGCACAACAGCGCGCGCCGGTCGAGCACCTCGGCGACGGCCCGGTCGATCCCGCCCAGTTCGTGCGCGGCGGACTGGAGGTGCGCGAGGAGGTGATGCAGATGCCACCTGCTCTTACGGACGGGCGCGGCGGAGTGAAAGGAGTCAAGCAGCATCGTCTTGCCCCGTCCGACGGGACCCCACAGATAGACGCCACGACGGCGGCGCGTCACCTCGTCCAGCCGGGCCGCGACGGCGGCCTGGCCGGGGTCCAGCTCTATGTCCATAGAGGCAGCCTCTATGGACATAGAGGGCCGGGCAAGCGAAGGTGATCCAGAGGACAGTCAGCCGTCGGCCGTGTAGCGGGGAACGACCCGGAACACCCGGAGATCCCTCGGCGTCCCCTTGGCCCGGAAATTCCGGCGCGGGCGCACGGTGAAGGCGTCCTGGTCGAGTTCCTCGACGACACTGGCGCTGGCCAGCACCTCGTCGCCGTCCGCGGCGGCCATGATCCTGGCCGCGATGTTCACGTCGACGCCGAGGTAGTCGTCGCCGACCCGCTGCGGATTCCCCCGATGAAGCCCCGCGCGCAGGTGCGGAAGGTAGCCCTCGGCCTTGATCACGCTCACGGCCGAGCAGATCTCGTAGGCGGCGTTCACCGCTTCGCCGGGGTCGGCGAACACGGCCATCACGCCGTCACCGAGACCTTTCACGACACTCCCCCGATGTCCGGTGACGACGGACTCGGTGACGTCGGAAACGGCGCGAAGCAGATCGAGGACACGCTCGTCGCCGGCCTGCAGCGCCCAGGTCGAGAAGCCGACGAGGTCGGTGAACAGCACCGTGATGCCGTTCGCGGCAGGCGGCCGGTCGCCGGTCCGCCGGACGGCCTGCCAGGCCAGGACCGCGGCCAGCCCCAGCTCACGGGTGGCGCTGGGCCGGGCGGCCCCCGCCTCGGTGAGCAGCCGGGCGAGCCTGTCGGACGAACGGCCGGTCGACGGCGCGAGCGGATCACCGGGCGCGCCGTTTCCGGGGACGAGCCCGCGGAGGAACCGCGCGCCGCGCACCAGTTCGCCACGCTGGTCCGTCGCGCGCAGGAACCTGCGGGTCCGGAGGTGCCACGGCTCTGGTCGTTCGGTCACGATCACGACCTTAGCCGTTCGCCATCCGACCGGAGCACCTGTCACCCGCGTGACAACAATACGGCCGCCGATTCCCCTTTCCGCTTTCGCATGACAATCGGCGATCCGGCTATTCCGCATAAGCGTGACAAGATCAGCGCGTAAAGAAAAAGCGAGCGCGCTTTCCCTTTCCCCGTTGGTGACTTTCCACCTAGATTCGGCGTCGAGCCCATTCAACGACGAAAGGACCTGACATGACGGAAACCCTGGTGCGAAAGGGTGTTCGCCGGTTCTGCGCCGCCGGGATCGCGGCCGTGGTCGCCGGAACCGTAATGCTCACCGCGGCGGGAACCGCGGCCGCCGTCGAAAAGAACCTCACGTACAAGGGCGGCTTCCCCATCATCGGCGATCAGCAGGTCGCGGTGGTCGTGAAGGCGGAAATCCCGGCGACCGCCAAGGCCGGAACGCCGATTTCCGTGCCGTTCACCCTCGACGTCGATTCCGGCCAGGCCGCCGGTGACGGGCTCCGCCTGGTCGGCGCCAAGAAGCTCTCCGGCACGATCAGCTCGAAGGTGAACGTCGCGCTCGGCGAGCAGAAGGTGGCGATCCCGATCGAGCTGCCGATCCCGGACACCGAGGTGCCCGCCGAAGGGTCGCTGAAGTTCACCGCGGCGGGCAAGGTCGACTTCACCATCCCGGCGGGAACCCCCGCCGGCGAGGCGACCAGCAGCGTGGACGCGGCGGCGACCTCGCATATCAAGACCGACAGCTCGCTCGGCGAGTTCGACGTCCAGCTCACGCTCGACCCGCCCGACCAGGACGCCACTCTCGGCAAGACGACCGTCAGCTGACCAGCCGTCTTCCCCCGGCTCGCCGAGCCGGGGGAAGACGCGTCTTGACCTCCATCGCACTGGAGGTTGCACGCTGCCGATCATGTGGATTTGCGACAGGTGCGGTATCGAACACCCAGCCACCCCGGAGCCGCCCCGGTGCGTTCTCGACCGCGGCGAGGTCGGTATGGAGGAAGCCGGTGACCTCGGCGCGCACACCGGACGCTGGTGGACGCACGAGGAACTGATCTCCGCGCCGCACAAGACCTTGCACCGTGATCACGGCCGCGGCCTGCACAGCATCAAACGAGAGCCGCATTTCGCGATCGGGCACTGGTCGTTCCTCGCGGTGACCCCGGCGGGCACCCTGCTGTGGGACCCGCCGTCCTGGTTGGACACCGAGGTCCTCGACGTCGTGCGCGGCCTCGGCGACGTCACCGCCATCGCCACCAGCCATCCGCACATGTTCGGCGCCCAGCTCGGCTGGAGCCGTGCGCTGGGCGGGGTCCCGGTACTGGTCAACGAACGCAACCGCGAATGGCTGCCCGCGCCGGACCCGGCGTTCGAGTTCTGGGACGAGCACGCCGAACCCTTGCCGGGCCTCGAACTCGTCCGGCTCGGCGGGCACATGCGCGGCAGCGCCGTGGCCAGGACGCCGGACGGCAGCATCCTGGCCGGGGACACGATCACCGGTGGGCTCGCGCCGGACTGGGTGTCGTTCCAGCGGAACTTCCCCAAGCACATCCCGATGTCCGCGGCCGTGGTCCGCCGTATCGTCGACCGGCTCGACGACTTCACCTACGACCGGCTCTACACCCTCGGCGGCGACACCATCGACCGGGACGCCCGCGCCGTCGTGCGCCGAAGCGCCGAGACCCACATCCGGTGGGTCTCGGGCGACTTCGACCACCTCACTTGATCGCGGACTTCTCCTTGCGGCGGAAGAACAAGGCGATGACACCCGCCATCGCCATGAAGAACGCGACGGACCACATACCGGGGCGGAAGCTGCCGGTCAGCCCCTGCAGCCAGCCGACGAGGTAGGGCCCCACGAAACCGGAGAGGTTGCCGAAGGAGTTGATCAGGCCGATCCCGGCGGCGGCGCCGACGCCGGTGAGGAACGCGTTGGGCAGCTGCCAGAACACCGGGACCGCGGTGAACACACCGATCGCGCACAGGGTCACCGCGGCCATCACCAGGAGCGGCGACCCCAGGTACAACGCGGCGGCGATCGAGACCGCGCCGACGAACGCGGAGATGGCGACGTGCCCGGCCCGTTCGCCGGTGCGGTCCGAATGCCGTGCCCACAGCACCATGGCGACGGCGGCGATCGCGTAGGGAACCGCCGTGATGAGCCCGATCTCGACGATGCTGTATTTGGTCTGGAACTGCTGCTGGAAGTCCTTGATCACTTGCGGCAGGAAGAACGCCAGTACGTAGAGGCCGAAGATGATTCCGAAGTAGACGGCGCTCAGCGCGATCACACGGGGGTCGGTCAGCGCCGATCGGGTGCTCACCTCGTGGGAGACCGTGGCGGTGTCTTCCGAGTCCAGGGTGGACTGCAACGCGGTGCGCTGGCCCGGTGTCAGCCATTTCGCGTCCTTCGGCTTGTTCGGCAGCAGGAAGAACACCGCGACGCCGAGCAGGATCGAAGGCAAGCCTTCCGCGAAGAACATGAAGCGCCAGCCCGACTCGAAGCCGAGGACGCCCTCGCCATGCTGGATGAGCAGGGCGGAGATCGGGCTGCCGAGGACCGACGACAGCGGGACCGCGAGGAAGAACAGCGCGACGATCTTGGCCCGCACCTTCCGCGGGAACCAGTAGGTCAGGTACAGGATGATGCCGGGGAAGAACCCGGCCTCGGCGATACCGAGCAGCACCCGGACGATGTAGAAGCTGACCTCGCCTTGGATGAACGCGGTGGCCGAGGCGACGATGCCCCAGGTGACCATGATCCGCGCGATCCAGATCCGGGCGCCGACCTTGTGCAGGATCACGTTGCTGGGCACCTCGAAGAAGAAGTACCCGACGAAGAACAGGCCGGCGCCGAGCCCGTAGGCGGCCGAGCTGATGCCGAGATCGGCGTTCATGGTGAGTGCCGCGAACCCGACGTTGACCCGGTCCAGGTAGTTGAGCAGATAGAGCAGCCCGAGGAACGGGACCAGCCGGATCATCGCTTTACGGACCGCTTGCGCGGTGGACACCTCTGCCGTCTGTTCGTCCATCCGCGGGAGTGTAGAGGTGCTCAGAACAGCGGGGGCAGGAAGGCACCGAGGTTCCCGCCCGCGGCCCGATCGGCCGGATCGGGATCCACTTGCACCACGTCGGGGTTGCGCGGGTCGTAGGTGACCTTCACCGTCGAACCGCGGGCGGGGGCCTGCAGCGGCGGCGTGATCATCGTCGTGACCACGGTCCGCTCCCCGGCTTCGGTGGCGAACCGGACCTGCACGGTGAACCGCGGGTTCCCCATCACCCAGACGTTCGTGAACTCGACGCCGATGACCTGTCCCATCACCTGAAGACCGGTCTGGGCCAGCGCCTGCGCGCGGTCGTCCGCCTCCGCCTTGGAGACGAACGCCCGGCCCAGCACCATGATCATGACCAGCGCCGTCACGCCCGCCACCGCGGGCACGAGATACGGTTCGTAGTAGACGATCCAGTCGACGTCGGTCCACGGTTCGGCCGCGCCGCCGCCGAACGGCAGCCGCTTCCCCACCGACTCGGGAGGCGTCCACGACGGGATCGCGAAGCCGGTGCCCAGCGCGATGCCGAGCGACGCGGCCAGGCTGCTCGCCCGGAAGCCGACGCCCATCCCGCGCAGCGACATCCCGCCGCCCCACAGCATCGCGAACCCGAGCGACGACGCGATCGTGATCGCGATGCTGAAGAGCAGGACGAGAGAGACCGCCGGACCCGCGTCGGCCCCCCACGCGTCGACGCGATTCAGCGACATCAACCGGAAACCGTCCAGCAGCCCGAGGGCGCCCGACCAGCCCGCGACCGCCCAGGCGAGCGTGGTCGGAACGCCGAGCAGCCACAGGCGCAGGCCGGGACGCCGGGCCCGCCGGGGGTCTTCCGGCAGGCCGAACTCGAAGGACCCGAACATCATCGCCGCCTAACCGATCGGGCCGAACACGGCGACCTTCGCCGGGTCGGCGGGGTCGACGCGGGCCTCGTGGCGGGTACCCGGCGCGTACTGCTGGATCGTCGCCAGCGGCGCGATCAGCGGGACCACCGTCCGGTAGGTGGTGCCGTCGGCGCGGGTGACCTCCAGCGTCGCCGTGTACTGCGCCTGCCCGGCGATCTTCCGGCCGGTCGGCTCCAGTTCGCGGATCACCAGGGTGGCGGGCTCGCAGGTGTCGTAGAGCCGCCGCAGTTCGGTGCCGTAGGCCTGCAGTTCCTGCTGCTGGCGCAGCTGCTCGTCCATCGGCAGCGCCAGGAACGCCGCCATGTCCGGGTCGGCGTTGAGGTTCCGGAACGCCTGCGCGGCCAGCTGCGGCGTCGGCAGCTGCGGGGTGATGTCGTGTCCCTGCGCGGCGGCGGCCTGCCGGAACTGCTCGGCGTGCCGCTGGAAGTCCTGCTGGCCCCGCGCCATGCCCTGCTGCGTCGCGTCGTTGATCTTGTCGCGGATCTTCTTGAACATCGGGTGCCGCCTTTCGCCGTGTCGTTCGTACTGGACACAGCTTCGGCTGGCCGTCCTGCTACCGAACCCAGGTTTTGCCGTCGTCGGTCGCGTCGAGGCAGGTCAGAGGCGCCCAGAAGACCGGTGAGGACGCCGGTTCGGGTTTCTCACGCCAGCGGGCGAGCCGGGACCGCTGCCACGCGCACAGCTCGGTGACCGGGTCTTCGCCGGCGAGCGCGGTGTCGACGGCGATGACCAGTTCGGACATCGGGTCCGAACCGGGCACGGCGGCCGACGTCGGCAAGGCCCAGACCGTGGCGGCGACCAGTCCCGCTCCGGCCGCCACGGTGGCGAGCAGCACGCCGAACGGTTCGGCCAGGCCGAAATCGCTCGCACTGGCGCAGCCGATCAGCGCCACCCGCGCGGGCATGGTGTCCACATCGGACAGTACGAGGTCGGCGGCGGTGAACGGCCGGTGCGGCCCGATCGGCGCGGCCGTGCCGGGGAGCTCGGCCGAACAGGACAGGTGCAGCGCGGTCTGCGCGCCGTACTCGTCGCGCACGCGGCTGACGTGTCCCACGAACACCAGCCGCGAACAGGGCCGCGACAGGAGTTCGGCGAGCAGACGGCGGTCGGTGTCGGTGCGGCGGACCAGATCGAGCCCGCGCCCGACGGCGGGAAGGACCGGGCCTTCGGCGAGCCGCGCGTCCAGATGGCGGATCAGCGGCGATGTCCCGTCCTGCTTGCCGAGCACGGAACCCAGCTCGCCGAAGGCACTCTGGCCGGGGATACGCGGGTCGAGCAGATAGACCGGCGGGCCGTCGGCGGCGGGCGGGCGGCGCGGGATCGCGGCGGGCGCGAGCAGCGAGACGTCGGCGACGTCGAGGACGCGCTCGTCGCCGTCGAAACAGGTGCCGATCCCGTCGATCTCGAGCACGTGATCGGCCCGCCGGTCGGGCAGGGCCAGCAGCCCCCACGGAACTCCGGCCAGGCTCGGTGACGGCTGGATCCGCAGGAGCGGGCGGTTTCCGCCGTCGGCGGCCCTCCGGAGCGCCGCGACCAGGTCCGCGGGCAGGAGATTGAGGGCGAGAACGCGGGCCAGCCGTTGCTCACCGGCGAAGCTGCCGAACGCGTCTTCGCCCAGTGACCGCCGGACAGCGTCGGCCACGCTCTCGCCTTCGTGCGGTGTCGGGGAGGCGGCGTCCAGGACCTGGCGGGCGGTCCCGACCAGGGCGAAGTCGATCGGATGCGTGTGGACGGTGTCGAGGTCCTCGGTGGTCCGCCAGGTGAGGAACGTGTGCCCGGCATCGGCGAAGCGCAGGAGAAAGGTCTCTCGCCCGTGCTTCGCGGCGGGCCAGGTCTCGACGGTTTCGGTGGCGCGCCTCGGCAGCCCGTAGCGCTCGGCGGCGAGGCGGAGCCACGGCTCCAGCTCCGAGGAGGACGCGGGTGACCAGCGCAGCGCGGGCGGCGGGGCGAGCCGGAGCGGAAGCGAGGACGTGACGGAACCGAGTGCCGCCAGCGGAAGCCGTGTGTCCTCTGTGGACGGAAGTATCTCGAGGGACGGCAGTGTCCCGGTCAGGCCGAGCGACGGACCCTCGACCCCCGTGTACGCCCCGGCCGCGCAGGTACGCTCGATCAGTTCCGCCGCCAGTCTCGGCTCCTGAAGCTGGGACAGCAGCGCCAGCGCCATCCCCATCGTGGGAGCCGCGATCTCGCGCGCCCACGCCGTGCGCGCCTGCGGCGAGACGAACTCGAACCGGTACTCCGCCGCCGCGAGGGTCAGCGGGAGCAGCAGATCCAGCACCGCTCGCGGCTCTTTCCCGCGGGCGAATCCCACGGCGGCCGCGACGAAATCCGTATGCAGGCAGTCCGACCAGTCCCCCGACGCCCGCGCCGATTCCCGCGCGCGGGTCGCGTAGTCCTCCGCCGTCGCCCAGTCGCCTTCCGCCGCGGCACAGCGGGCCAGTGCGGTGTCGGTGACGCGCAGGCCCGGAACGTCGCCGTTGGCCGTCCGGATCGTTTTCGCGTGCTCGAACTGTGCCCTGGCCTGCGCGACGTCTCCCGCGTACAGCAGCAGCATGCCCAGCGCGTGGCTCGCCTCCGCGACGTCACCGGTCAGGCCCGCCGTCGCGAGTTCGTCGCGGGCGGCGACGATCGTGGCGACCGCACCGGGGAGATCACCTGCCAGGGCACGGGCCTCGGCCAGCCCGATGCCTGCCTTCGCGGCCATCGGGCCGCCCTCATGCTGAGCGCTCAGCCTCAGCATGTCGGCCCTGGCGTCCGCGTCCTCACCGCCCGCCTGGCGGATCCGGGCCCGTTCGGCCCTGGCCATGGTCTGCTGGTGCGTGACCCGCTCCCGGATCTCGTCGACTTCCGCGAGGACCTCCAGCGCCGCCAGGATCTCCTCGAGCGCGGCCCGCGCGCCCGCCAGATCCCCGGCGGCGATCTGGACGCGCACGTCGAAGATCCGCAGTTCCATCTCGTCGGTGCCGTGGACGTCGAGCAACTCGGGCGGATACTGTTCCGGCCCCGCCTCCTTGCGGAACGCCGCGCGGCGGCGCTGTCCGGCGATCAGCTCACGCGCCTTGGCGACGTCACCTTCCTCCGTGGCCAGGGAGATGAGCACGCGATCGGCGACCTCGCGCGAGCCTTCGATCATCCGCACCTCGGCGTACTGTCCGAAGTGGACGATGGCGGCGGTGCTCACCTTGAAGACCTGGAGTACGGCCTCGGCGCATTGTCTCGCGTTGCGCAGATCGCCCGCGGAGTAGAAGACCGTGGCCAGATCGCTGACCGCGGCGAGGTCGAGGTCGGTCCGGTCCAGCCGGTGCGCGATCTCGCGCATCCGGGTGTACTTCCGGTGTGCGCCCGCGACGTTCCGCACCGCGGCGAGCCGCTTGGCCTCGTCCTGGACCTGGGCGGCTTCGAGGAGCAGCTTGCGGTACTGGCGTTCGGACAGCGAGCACGCGGGCAGGACACCGTACGGCGCCGGATCGAGACCGAAATGCGCGGCGACGCAGCGGCAGTTGTACCCGTGCGAACTCGCCGGACCCAGTTCGGGCGGGAGCGGGCGGTCCGGCGGGTTCTGCGGTGGCGGCATGCCGACGAGCACGTCAGAACTCCTCATCGGCGGAAGCGTCCGCCGCCCGTTCGGCGAGTGTCCCGGCCTCCGGCGGGCGCGCCCGCACGAGCGCGACGACCTGAGCCCGGTCTTCGGGAGTGGTCCCGGCGACCCCTTCACCCGCCACGCCGACGACGAGCGTGATCCGTCCACTGTGGACGCCGGCGGCGAGCCGGGTGGCGGCGGCGTCCAGATCGGCCGTGCCGGTGAACCGGCCGGCGCCCAGCGCCAGCGGCACCTCCGCGAACGGCTCGCCGTCGTGGGTGGCGACCGCGGCGATGGCGGCGTCGGCGAACGCGCCCGCGACATCGACTTCGAGCCGGGCGGTGGCCGCGGTGGTGACGATTCTCCAGGCCACCGTGTTTTCGGCGGCGTCCAGGATCCCCGGCGGCACCCGCGCCCAGTCGACGCTCGCCCTTCCGCTCGCCAGTACGCCTTCTCCGGTCGCGGCCGGATCGGTGCCCGCGGCCAGCGCGTACGAGCGCCTGCCCGGTGCCGCGTTTTCCAGGCGTGCCGACATTTCCGCCGCGGCTTCGGCACGCACGACGTCGTCCTGGTCGTCGAACCAGGCCGCGAGGCGAGCGCACAGTCCCCGGACGTCCGCGGCCACCGGCGGCGCGGCGGCGAGCAGGGCTCCGGCCGCGATCGCCGTGTCGAACAGCTCGGCCGGGGAAGCCTCGAAGCCGTCGAGGAGGCCTTCCGCCAGGTCCTCCACGTCGGCCGTCGCGACCGCTGTTTCGAGGTCCAGCAACGCCGGATCGAGCGAAGGAACTCCGAGCGACGGGCTCGCGGGCCACCACCGGCGCAGCCAGAGCAGCAAAGCGAGCCTGCCCAGCTCCGGCCGGGCAGGGAGGTCCGCCTGCCCGTGACCAAGGACGGTGAGGCTGGTTTCCGCGCCCGCGAGCCGGGTCAGCCACGGTTCGGCGGCCCCGGCATCACTGAGTTCGACCCGCATCGAGGCCGTCCGGCCGTCGAGCAGATCGGCGAGGGCGAACCGGATGAGGGCGCCGTCCGCCGCGACGACGGGCGTGTGCACCGGATGCGTCACGACACGGCCTCCAGATCGGGCAGCCGGGCCACGAGCGCGCGGCGCACCTTGGTCCGCAGGTCCAGCGAGGTCGAACGGACGACACCGGTGACGAGGTCACGGACGTCGACGGCGTCGGCCGGCAGGTCGCCGCGGACGTCGAAGCCGTGCAGCCGCACCCACAGCCTGCTGAGGAACTGCTTGGCGAACTCGCGCAGATCACGCAGGAGTTCGCCGTCGGGCCGCGGGGTGAGCGGGGTGGCCCCGGCCAGGGCGCGGCGCGCGTGCAGGACATAGCCCTCCCGTGCGACCTGGGCGTTGAGCTGTCGCGCGAACTCGGGGACCCCCGCGGGCGCGGCGCCGTCGAGCGGCCGCAACGCGGGCGCGAGAACGACACCCAGCGCGAAGCAGGCGGCCAGCGCGGGCACACCGAGCCCGAAACCCGCGGCGACACGGGCCAATTCGTCGTCGACGAGCTCGGCAACAGGTGCCCGCTCATCCGGGGGAACACGGCGCAGGGTCGCGCGGACCCGCCGTTCGACGCTGCGTTCGAGGAGTTCTGCGCCGGTCTCGTCGCGCCGGTTCAGGGGCGGGACGGCGGTGCGCTCCCCGCGCTGCAGGCCGAGATCCGGTACCGGCAACCCGGAAATCTCTTGCACGGCCTCGCTCAAGGCATGCGCCCCGCCGGGCCGTCGCAGCGCGAGCCCGAGAGCGTGACCGGTGGCCGAATCGGCGAGGGTGCTCCAGGTCGCGTCGGAAAGACTCTCGACGAACGCCTGGAGCGCGGTGATGTCCGGCGGCACGGCGGGCTCGGCCTGCCAGCGGCGATGCAGCTCCGCGGTCAGCTCCGCCGACAGCCGGGGATCCGCGAGATACCCGGTGAGCTGATCGACGCCCGCCGGGCCGCCCTCACCGTGCAGGTCGCGCAACGCCGCCGCGGCCGTCACCGTCGCGTCCGGACCCGGTGCGCCGAAACCCGTCGCCAGCTCGTACGCGAGCGGGAAGCACACGTCCTGGACGTTGCCCGCCGTGATCCGCAAGGCGCGGCGCTGCCGTTTGAGGTGGGTGAACCACGCGGCCGTCGCGCGCAGCCTTTCGGCGTCGGCCAGCAACAGCCCCGTCAGTTCCGCCGCCGCGACCGTGTCCAGTACGGGACGGCCCAGCCGGGGACGTGCCGCCGTGCGGATCACCAGCGGGTCGATGATCTTCTTGATCGTCCGGGTCAGTGGTCCGCCGTCGGCCGACGACAGGACCTCCACGCCGGGGACGTTCGCCCACGCCTGCGCGAGGACGGCCGAACGCAGCCGGGGCTCGCCCGATCCCGTCGTCACTCGCTCTCCCCTCGCGTTGCTCACGACTCTATCCGAGCCAGGCGGGTTTCCCTTCGATCGTGATGGCTCTGAGCACCTGACACCCCATCGCCTCCGCGGCGCCGAGGATCACCGCACGCGCCTCGTCGTCGTCTTCCGGCGGGAACGCGACCCGGATCTGGTGCCCGTAGCAGTCCTCATAGGTCAGCAACCAGTCTCGGTCGATGGCCTTGAAGTGGTACTGGCGGTTGCCTTCGCCCTCGTCGTGGGATCCGCGGTCCGCGGTGGGGCTCAGGGTGTCGCGAAGGATCTTGAGGCGTTGCGCATAGGGCAGCTCGCCCTCGGAAAGCTTGACGTACACATGGGATCTGTCGCGGTGAGAATCGAACCACGGCTCCGACGGGGGCGGACCGAGCAACGGAACGTCGAGCCGTCCCTCGAAGTAGGCGTAGAGGAAGGCCACCGCATCCAGGGCATGGCGACCTGAACCGGCCCGAGGGTTCCAGACCACGGTCGTCCAGTCTTCGGGTTCGCCTTCGGTGAGCCAGTACAGCGAATCGCCGTTGCCGGTGCGAGCCCATTCCAGCAAGCCACCGGGCTCGGGCCACAGCGCGAAGGGCACCATGTCCGGCCAGTCGTCACGAAACGCCCCTGCCGTCCCGAGGAGATCGCGCGCGCTCACGACCAGTTCGCCAGGGCTCAGCAGCGAGATGTCGTCGAAGCTTCCCGCTCCATAGCGCGTGGCGAGCGCTTTGAATTCGGACGGCAACGCGAGCCCGAGCTCTTTCTCGACCGACCGCCAATCCTCTTCGAGAGCGACAGGCTTTTCCGGCGGCGGCACCAGCCGGATCAGATCATCAAGGTTCCCCACGTCGCGACTCTAGCCGTACATCCTGCACGACCGTTCGGGGTAACTTTCGTCCGAGTTGTACATACTTTCGTTGACTTCGTACGAAAGTCCTCTTAGGTTCAGCGACGTCACAGAGGTGCTCCGCCGCCGACCCGAGGAGCAACGATGCTTCCGTCTGTCCGCAAGCGCTTCAACCGGTCCATCGTCGCCTCGTTGGCGCTGGTCACGAGCCTGTCAGGGCTGGTGACGGCCCCGGCCGAAGCGGCCATCCCACCGCAGCAACCGGGCGTCACGCTCCGCACGTACGACCTGCAGCGCGAGATCACCAAGCTCTGCACGATCAAATCCGGCCAGACCCCCAACGTCGACAAGCTGATGCCGACGATCAACTGGACCAGTACGGCGGACTTCGGCCTCGACGAGCGATTCGTCTCCGAAGTCATCGGCAACATCAACGTCGCGACCGCCGGCCAGTACGAGTTCCGGCTGACCAGCGACGACGGCTCCCGCCTCAGCATCGACGGCCAGCCGGTCGTCAACCACGACGGCCTGCACGGAGCGACACCGGCGACCGGTTCGGTCCAGTTGAGCACGGGATACCACGCGCTGCGGATCGACCATTTCGACAACACCAACGATCAGCATGTCACCCTCGAATGGCGGCCACCGGGCGCGGCAGGCTTCGCGCTCGTCCCGAATTCGGTGCTCAGCACCGACGCCGACGTCGTCCGGGTGACTTCACCGGGACGCAAGGAATGCGAGGGCACCGCGGATTCGCCCGGTGACGGCCTGCCGCTGAACGCCGTCCACCCCGGCTTCACGCTGACGAACCTGCGTCCCGACGGTTTCCAGCCGCAGGTCACCGGGATGGACTGGCTGCCGGACGGGCGGCTCGCCATCGCCACCTGGGGCGGATCCGACAAGGTCCTCGGCGAGGTCCACCTGCTGAGCAACGTCAGCGGGAACACCGACCCGAGCAAGGTCCAGACCAAGCGGGTGGCCAGCGGGCTCAAGGAACCGATGGGCGTCAAGTACGTCGACGGCAAGCTGTACGTCTCGGAGAAGACGCGCCTCGTCGAACTGAACGACACCAACGGCGACGGCGTGACCGACGACTACCGCACCGTCGCCACCTGGCCGTTCGGCGGCAACTTCCACGAGTTCGCGTTCGGCCTGCTGTACAAGGACGGCTTCTTCTACACCAACCTTTCCGTGGCCATCAACTACGGCGGCGCCACCACCGATCCGCAGCCGTCCGCGAACCGCGGTACGACGATCAAGGTCAACAAGGCCACCGGTCAGGTGTCCTACATCGCCGGCGGGCTGCGCACGCCGCACGGCATCGGCTGGGGACCGGAAGGCGACGTCTTCGTCACGGACAACCAGGGCGGCTGGCTGCCGGCGAACAAGCTCGTGCGGATCAAGCAGGACCGCTTCTTCAACCACTACACCAATCCCACTGGCCCGTTCGACGCGAAACCGGTCACCGCGCCCGTGTTGTGGTTGCCGCACAACGAGATCGCGAACTCGCCGAGCAACATGGTCATGCTGTCGCAGGGCCCCTTCGCCGGGCAGATGGTGTACGGCGACGTGACCTACGGCGGGCTCCAGCGAGCCTTCCTGGAGAAGGTCAACGGTGAGTACCAGGGCGCCGTTTTCCGGCTCGCCCAGGGACTCGAATCGGGTGTCAGCCGGATCAGCCTCGGGCCCGACGGCGCGATCTACACCGGCGGGATCGACGGCGGAGGCAACTGGGGCCAGCCCGGCAAGCTCGCCTACGGCCTCCAGAAGGTGACGCCCAACGGCACGAACGCCTTCGACATCCGCGCGATGCGGGCCGTCGCGGGCGGCTTCGAACTCGAGTACACCCAGCCGCTGTCGGCCGAGACCGCGCAGAACCTCGCGGCGAAGTACCAGGCGCAGCAGTGGCGCTATCAGCCCACCCCCGCGTACGGCGGGCCGAAGATCGACGAGCAGACCCTGTCCGTCACCTCCGCGAGCCTGTCCCCCGACCGGAAGAAGGTCACGCTGCAGGTGGCGGGCCTGAAGGCCGGGCACGTGGTGCACGTCCGGTCCCCGCGCCCGTTCGCGGCGGAGTCCGGTGCGGCACTGTGGAGCACGGAAGCCTGGTACACGCTGAACTCCCTGGTCGGCGGGCCGCCGGCGAGTACGACCTACGAGGCGGAGCGGGCCGCGCTCACCGGTGGCGCCGCGACGAACACGAACCACGCGGGCTACGCGGGCACCGGCTTCGTCGACGGCTACTGGAACCAGGGCGCCGCGACGACGTTCACCGTGAACGCGCCGAAGGCCGGCGCCTACAACGCGGCGTTGCGCTACTCGAACGGCCCGGATCCGGCTCCGGGGACCAAATCCGTGACCGTCTACGTCAACGGCGCCAAGGTCAAACAGGTCAGGCTCGCCAGTACCGGCAACTGGGACACCTGGGGCACGCAGCCCGACACGCTCACGCTCAAAGCCGGGTCGAACACGATCTCCTACCGCTATGACACGGGTGACGCGGGCAACGTCAACCTCGACAGCCTGACTCTCACCGAGTCCCAGCGCATCCAGCTGTTCAAAGGCACCGACCTGAACGCCTGGGAGAAACGCGCGGGTGGCGCCGCGACGTGGCCCGTGTCCGGCGGCGCGATGGAGTCGAACGGCGGCGACATCCGCACGAAGCAGCAGTTCGGCGATTTCCGGTTGCACGCCGAGTGGAACGAACCGGACTATCCGCCGGAGGTGACCGGGCAGCAGCGGGGCAACAGCGGGATCTACCTCCAGGAACGCTACGAACTGCAGGTGCTGGAATCGTTCGGGGACACCACGCTCGCGAACAACGAGGCGGGCGCGATCTACTCGAAGAAGGCGCCTGACCGGAACATGGCGACGGCGCCGGGGACCTGGCAGACCTACGACGTCACCTTCCGCGCCGCGCGGTTCGACGGCGCCGGGAACAAGACCGACAACGCCCGTGTGACCGTGGTCTGGAACGGAGTCGTCGTCCACAACGACGTGGCGATCGACGGCGGCACGGGCGACAGCAACCCGGAGAACGCCGGGCCGGGCGCGATCCGCCTGCAGGATCACGGCGACCCCGGTGAGAACCCGCGGTTCCGCGACATCTGGATCGAGCCCGTCGGCTAGCCGCGCATTCCCTTGTCCGTGCAGGCCTCCTTGAGGGACTCTGAGTCCCTCAAGGAGGCCTGCACGGACTCGACCCCGGACGTTCAGGGGCGGCAAGGAGTGAGGTCCACGCCTCCCGTCGTCTGACCGGCGGTGACCGAAACCGGTGTCGCGGAAGCGAAATCGGCCGCGCCGCGGTACCAGCACTCGGCGTCGGTGTAGTACTTGATCTTGACGTTCTGCGTCGCGAGGCCGTTGACGACGTACTGCCCGTTCGAATCCGGTGTCGCCCAGTCGATGATGTCGCCGGTCCGGGCGTTGTAGGTGTAGACGTAGCCGAACGTGGGTTTGCCGTCCTTGCCGAGGATCCTTCCGCTGACCGCGCCGTTCGGGACGAGCGCGGCGTTCTCGGTCACGGTGGCGTTCGGCCGCACCCGCACCGGCCGGGCGGCGAACCGGTCCGCCGCGCCGCCCGACCACTGCCACGCGCGGTCGCCCCGCGAAGAAGCGAACTCGAGCGGCCAGTCGTACGGGCCGAGGCCCTTGATGGTGTAGCTCCCGTCGTTCCGGCTGCAGTTCGCCTCGAAGCGGAAGCCGATCCGGGGATCGACCGCGTACGGGTACACGCAGACGCCGTTCACCGGGGCGGCCGTGGCACGGTCGGTGACCTTGCCGGTGATCGTCCCCGCGGGATCCATGGTGATGTCCGGGGTCGAGACGACCTTGCCGAGTTCGGCGGTGACCGTTCGGGCGCGCCCGATGTCGCCGGTACCGCCTTTCGCCCCCGCCCACTGCATGCCGTAGCGCTCGTCCAGCGGTTTGACCAGCAGCTTGTACGCGCCGGGCTCGATCGGCCCGATCACCAGCTTGCCGTTCTCGTCACTGCAGTAGTACCGGTAATCGGCGTCGACGACCCCGGCGACCGGAAGGGCATAGGTGTCGACGCAGATCCGCTCCAGCGGCGCCTTGGTCTTCGCGTCCCGCACGGTGGTCACGATCGAAGCGGCGGGCTTCATCGGCGCCCGGAACTCGGTGGTCCCGCCAGGGGTCAGATCGACACGCTGCCCGGAGACCGGATGGTACGAACCGTCCGGCCCCCACACGCTCAGCGTGTAGTACCCGAACGGCGGCAACTCCTCGTAGACCATGACGCCGTCGGCACCGGCACACTTCCGCAGCTGCGGTGGATGTCCCTGCTCGACCTGCGAACACGCGCCCGCGACGGGCGCGCCGGTCTTCTCGTCCGTCGCGACCACCCGGAGTTTCCCGTACGGCGCGATGGCTTCGTCGACGACGGCGACCTGATCACCCTCGACGGCGAAGGTGTCCGCCTCCGGGAAACTCGCCTTCTGCCGGATCCATTGCGTGCGATCGCCGAACGTGACCGCCATCGTGTAGGTGTCCGCCTTGACGCCGCTGAACGTGTACGTGCCGTCCGCCGCGGTGAGGACCGTCGACCACCACCGCTGGTTCTGATCGGTGAGGCTCACCGACGCGCCCGCTGCGGGCTTGCCCTGATCGGTGATCTGCCCCCGGACCGTGGCGTTTCCTTGCCGTAGCGAGAAGTCCAGGCCGTGCGGCAGATCGAGGACGTCCGCGGCCAGCGCGCTTCCCTTGTTGTACGACCAAAGCTCGGCGTATCCGGCCGCGGTCGCGCGTGCCTTGTATTTGCCGGGAACGACGTTCGCGATCTCGTAGCGGCCGTCCTGACCGGCGCACCCCGAACCCGTTTCGTTCGAGTCCGGATCGAACAGTGTGACGCACGCTCCGGCCACCGGCTCTCCGGTGTCCGCGGCCTTGACCACACCGGACACGACCCCCTCGTCGGCCGCCGCCGGGACGGCCGTCAGCAGCGCGGCGATCGGGATCGCGGCGGCCAGAACCAGTGATCTCTTCATCGGAAGCTCCCCTCAGTGTCCCTTCGACGATGACGTCGCGGGCCCGGCGGTGTCTGCGTCATCTGACACAGACACCGCCGCCCGGAGGGGGCTTGGCAACACGACCCTTCATCCATATAGTCTGTTCCACAGACAATCTGTTTCACAGACTAATTGCGAAGGTGGACCGAACGATGCCCGAAAGACCCGTCAGGTCGCGGCAGCTCGCGCTCGTCGTGCTGTGCCTGGCATCGCTGATGGTGGTGCTCGACGGCACGATCGTGGTGGTGGCGCTGCCGTCCATCCAGGCCGATCTCGGCTTCACCCCGGCGAATCTGGCGTGGATCGTGAACGCCTACCTCGTGCCCTTCGGCGGGCTTCTCCTGTTCTCGGGCAGGCTGGGCGACCTGATCGGCAGGCGACGGGTGTTCCTGATCGGGCTGAGCGTCTTCACCGTCGCGTCCTTGCTCTGCGGCATGGCGGGTGACCAGGGGATGCTCATCGCATTCCGGTGCCTGCAAGGGATCGGCGGCGCGCTCACCACCTCGGTCGTGCTCGGCATGATCGTCACGCTCTTCCCCGGACAACCCGAACAGGGCAAAGCGCTGGGACTCTTCGGTTTCGTGCAGGCGGGTGGGGCGTCCCTCGGCATGATCCTGGGAGGCGTGCTCACGCAAGGACTCGGCTGGCACTGGACGATGCTGGTGAACGTCCCCATCGGCATCGTCGTCGTCCTCGCGACGTTCGCGATCATCGAACGGGACAGCGGCGCGGGCCTGCGAGCGGGCGTCGACGTCCTCGGGGCGGTACTGGTGACGGCGGGCGCGATGCTGCTGGTCTACGTCATCGTCGACACCGGGGCGCCCGTCCGGCGCTGGTCCTTGCTCGCGCTCGCGGTGCTCCTGCTGGCGGGTTTCGTCCTCCGCCAGCAGAAAGCGCCGATACCGCTGCTGCCGCTGGGGTTGTTCCGGTCCCGGCCGGTGACCGGCGGGAACATCGTCATGATCCTCATGGTGGCCGGCATGATGGGCTTCCAGTTCCTCACCGCCCTGTACCTGCAGCAGGTTCTCGAACTCGACGCGCTCACCACCGGATTCGCCTTCCTGCCGACACCGGTCACGAACGCCGTCGTCGCGCTCTGGCTCGGACCGCGGCTGATCGGCCGTCTCGGCACTCGCCCGGTACTCGCCGGCGGGCTCCTCGTCGCGGCGGCGGGGCTCGCGTTGCTGACCAGGGTCCCGGCCGACGGCGACTACTTCACCGACGTGCTTCCGCCGCTCCTGCTGGCCGGGATCGGGATGGGCGCCGCGGTACCCGCCGTCATCGGTACCGCGATGTCGGCCGGGTCCCCGGAAGACTCCGGTGTCGCATCGGGACTGGTGAACACCACCCTGCAGATCGGCTCCGCGGTGGGCACCGCCGTCCTGGCCGCGGTCGCCGCTTCCCGCACCTCATCGCTGGGTGAAACCGTGATGGGACAACGGGAAGCCGCCGCTTCCGGCTTCAGGTTCGCCTATCTCGGGAGTACGGCCTTCGTCGTGCTGGCCGTCCTCGCCGCGCTCGTCCTCATACCGGCGAAGAAGGAGTTTCCCTCACATGCGTGAATTCACCAGGTTGTGCGCGACGACGGCGCGCAGCATCTCCCGGAACCGGTCCTGCTCCTTCGGCGCCAAGGGAGCCAGCACCTCGGCCTCCGCCGCCAGGATCGCGGCCTTGGTCTTGTCCAGCAGCTTCCGGCCAGCCTCGGTACCCCGGATCAGCTTGTTCCGCCTGTCGTCCGGATCGACCACGCGTTCCACCAGCCCGGCGGCCACCAGATCGTCGACCAGGTACACCATCACGGTGCGGTCGATGTCCAGCTGCCTGCCCAGCTGGGCCTGGTTCCGCGCGCTCCCGTACACCGCGCCGCACAACGCCTGGAAACCACGCAAGCCGTGCGGGAGATCGGAAACCGCGCGTTCCAGGACCGCTCCGTGTGCCCTGCACGCCTGCCCGAGAAGCCAGCCGAGGTTGTCATCAAGCCCTTGCGGGAGCGCGTCGATCGCCGATCCTGTCACCCGGCCCATGTTAGCGCGCCTCTGACGTTTTCCTGATCATTCGCGATGCAGACCATCTTCACGACAGAGTTCCTGGGGAGGAGGCCCTCATGGAGCGGACCGGCTGATCGACCAAGTGGTCCGCGAGGGCTTCACGGGCGACGAGGACGCCCCCGACGAAGCCCACCGGCATCACGACGAGCGCGGCGAACGGGATCAGGCAGAGCAGCGACACGGGGAGACCCAGCCCGAGCGCGAGCGCACGGCGTTTCCGCAGCACCAGCCGTCGCTGCTTCAGATCCATCCCGCGCCGGTAGAACGGCACGGCGATCAGTTCCAGTGCCAGGAACCACGCCGTGACCAAGGCCAGCAGAACCGGTACGACGGTCTGCCCCACCACCGGGACGAATCCCGCGATCAGGAGCGGGATCGTGAACATCAGCGAGCGCAGGACCAGCAGCAGACCGTCGCGCAACCCCATCACCAGCAACTTCCACCACGACAGGTCCACCGCGCCGGGCACCCCGCCGAGGTCGTCCTCGACCTTCTCCGCGATGTGCTCGTAGAACGGCCCGCCGATGGCGAGGGTGATCGCCGTGAACCCGATCATGGCGATGGCCAGCGCCACCCCGAACACCGCGGCCCCGGCCGCCACCCGCACCGCCGTCCGCAGCCCCTGGTCCCAGTCGTCCGCGAACGGAGTGACCAGAGTGGACAGATCGTCGATCCGGAACGCCAGCGCGACCACCCCGCCGAGCAGCAGCGCCGTGGTCAGCACCGCGGGCAGCGCCCCGATCAGCAGCAGCTTCGGCGACCGCAGCAGGATGCCCAGGCCACGCCCGAACATCCGGAAACCCTTGAAGAAATCCCGCATCGGACCTTTCTATCAGTGTCCGGGATGTCCGCTACGGATGATCTCCGGATCGGGCAGATCCCTCAGCTGACGGCGCGAGGTGATGCCGAGCTTCCGGAAGATGTTGCGCAGATGCGCGTCGACCGTGCGCGGGCTGAGGAACAGGCGCGCGGCCACCTCCTTCGAGGTAGCCCCGGTGGCGACCAGCCGGGCGATGTGCACTTCCTGCAGGGTGAGCTCGTCGCCACCGGAGCCGGAGCGGCCGCGGGCCACCTCGCCGGTGGCCCGCAGTTCGTCGGCGGCACGCCGGGCGAACGCCTCCATCCCCATGCCGGACAGCAGTTCGTGGGCGATGCGGAGGTGTTCGCGAGCGTCGCGCCGCCTGCCCTCGCGGCGCAGCCATTCCCCGTAGAGCAGGTGAGCCCTGGCCCGGTACGGGGCCACCGGGCTTCCGGCGAGCCGTTCGACGGCTTCCCGGTAGTCGGCTTCGGCGCCGGTGACCAGCCCTCGCGCGTACGCGGTGACGCCGAGACCCCACGCGGTCCCGCTGGGAGTGGTGCGCTCGGTCAGCGATTCCAGTGCCGCCGCGGCCGAATCGTGCTCGCCGCACCGGATCGCGGCCTCGATCAGTTCGGGCAGTGCGACCCCGGCGAGGAAGAGGTCACCGGGTTCGGTCGCCCGCCGTGCCGCGGCCAGCGCGGCCGGGTAGTCGGCCAAGCCGTTGTGCAGCACGGCCGAGGTCCAGTGGACGTTGGCGATCAGCTGGCCGCTGCCCAGGGCGGCCGCGGTGCTGGGCAAACCGGCCGCTTCCGCGCGCCGCCCGCGCATCGCGGTCAGATGCAGTCGCGGATACCGCAGCGACGGGACGCCGAGCGCGTCCGCGATGGCCTCTTCTTCGGCGATCGCGGACATCGCCTTGCCGAGGTCGCCGGTGAACACGGCGGCGACCGCCACCTGCGCGAGCGCGAGTCTGAGCGTGTGCGGAGAACCGGTTTCCCGCGCGGTCTCCAGCAACCCGTCGACGATCCCCGCGTGGGTTTCGATATCCCAGAGCTCGGCCGTGATCATCGTGGCCAGCGCGGGCCGTCCAGTCCACATCGAACGGTCCGCGAGTATTCGGCGCAGTACCGGGACGGCCGCCCGGTGGCCCTCGGTGGTCAGCAGGATCAGCGAGTCCAGGATGTCGGGGGACGAAGCCGCGGGCGGCGCCGAACGCGCCTCGTCCACCACGGTGTCCATCACCCCGCTCGCCCGTCCGACGACGAGGCTCACTTCCAGCGCGTCGAGGAAGCACTCGCGGGACCACGCCGGATCCGGACCGGCGAGGCGATGCGCCGCGCGGAGCATGAAATCCGTGCCGTCAGCGTCGGTGTGCCGGGCGAACGCGATCCGCCCGCGCAGCAGATCGACCTTCGCCAGGGTGAGTTCGTCCAGCGGGCCGGTCTCCACGGTGGTGAGCAGCCCGGCGGCCGCGTCGACGGCGCCGGTTTCGAGTTTCGCGAGCACCGCGCCGAGGGTGTGTTCGGTCCGCAGGCCGGCGTCCAGCGACAGTGCCGCCGCCCGCTCCAGAAAGGCCGCGGCCGCCGCGACGCCGCCGCGTGACTGGGCGCGCGAGGCGGAACGGGCCAGCTCCGCGGCGAGATCGTCGTCCGGTCCGGTGCCCGCCTGGGCGAGGTGCCAGACCCGCCGGTCCGGATCGGCGGCGGGATCGGTCACGTGCGCGAGGGCCCGATGGGCACGCCTGCGGTCCTCCGCCGGGGCGGTCAGATAGACGGCCGAGCGCGCGAGCGGATGACAGAACCGCACCCTGGTCGAGAAGTCGACCAGCCCGGACTCCTCCGCCACGACCGCACTCGCCGCGACACCCAGTTCCCGTGCGGCGGGCCACAACAGGCCCGGATCACCGGTCGGGTCGGCGCTCGCGACGGTGAGCAGCAACCGGGCGCCGTCGGGCAGCCCGGCCAGCCTCGCCGCGAAACCGCGCTCGATCCGATTCGGCAACGAGGACGTGTCGGGGAGCGCGAACCCGCCCGACTTGGGCAGTTCGAGCAGTGCCAGCGGATTCCCGCGCGCTTCGGCGACGACACGGTCGCGCACTCGCGGGTCGATCATGGAGACACCGTCCTCCAGCACCTTCCGCGCGTCGGCGTCGGTCAGCCCTTCGACCACCATGCCCGGCAGCCCGTCGAGCCCGCCACCCGGCGTGCGGACGGCGAAGATCATCGCGATCGGCTCCGAGGCGATCCTCCTGGCGAGGAACGCGAGCGCCCTCGACGAGGCGTCGTCCAGCCAGTGGGCGTCGTCGATCACGCACAACACCGGGCTTCTCCGCGACGCGCACGACAGCAGCTCCAGCGTCGCGAGACCGATCCGGAACAGGTCCGGTGTCCCGGTCACGAGACCGAACGCGACCTGGAGCGCCTCACGATGCCGCGCGGACAGTTCGCCGAGGTGCCCGAGCACCGGCACGCACAGCTGGTGCAGAGCCGCGAACGGGAGTTCGGTCTCGAACTCCGCTCCGGACGCCTCGACGACCAGGAAGCCCGACGCGTCCTGTTTCGCCTGGGCCAGCAAGGTGCTCTTGCCGATGCCCGGTTCGCCCTGGAGCACCAGCGCGCCTCCGCTGCCTTTCCCGGCGGCGGCGATCACCTCGCCGAGGGCGCTGATCTCACTGGTCCGGCCCACCGGCTGCGTCGGCATACCACGAAGATAGGCGATTTTCGCCGACGCGAGCCGCCGGGTGCCGCTGCGAGGTTGGTGGCGTGACGAACCGAGCAGACGCCTTGACGCCGACACGCCTGGCCCGTGGCACCGTGCTCGCCGCGGCGGCGCTGACCATCATGGCCGCGGCGATCATCGCGCCCAGTCTGCCCGCGATGCGGGAGGTCTTCGCCGATACGCCCGGCTCCGGGCTCCTCGTGCGGCTGGCGCTGACCGTGACCTCGCTCGCGATCGCGATCAGCGCGCCGCTGTCCGGGATCGTCGCCGACCGCGTCGGGCGCCGTCCGCTGCTCCTGGCCGGTCTCGTGCTCTACGCGATCACCGGCACGGCCGGCTTCCTCGCGGACGATCTCCATCTGCTGCTGGTCACCAGGGCCGGGCTCGGGCTCGCCGTCGGCGGGATCATGACCGCGGTCAGCACGCTGATCACGGACTGGTTCGAGGGACCCGGCCGGGCCTCCTTCCTCGGGCTTCAGCAGGCGTTCGCGAGCCTGGGCGGCGTCGTCTTCCTGCCGCTGGCCGGGCTGCTGGCCACGGTGAACTGGCGGGCACCGTTCTGGCTCTACTCGGCCTCGGCGATCGTGGCCGTCTTCGCGATCATCTCCCTGCGTGAACCGCGGCGGAGCGCACCCACGGAGAGTGAGGACCGGCGGGCCCGGCTGCCCGGTCGCGTCCTCGGCGTGTACGTGCTGGCGCTGGTCGCGACGCTGGTCTTCTACATGGCACCGACGCAGTTGCCGTTCCTGCTCGAAGGTTTCGGCAGCGGCCCCGCCGTCATCGGCGCCGTGGTCGCCGGGAGCACGCTGACCAGCGTCGCCGGCGCGCTGGCCTTCCCTCGCCTGCGCCAACGCCTGAGCGCCACCGCGATCACCACCGTCAGCGTGGCGCTGATGGGCGCGGGCTGGCTGCTGATCGGTACGGCGGGCACCGTCGTCCAGGTCGTGGCCGGACTGCTCGTCGGAGGCTTCGGCGTCGGTTTCGTCGTCCCGAATCTCAACCTGCGCCTGGCCGAGTCCGCCCGTCCCGCGCAGCGCGGCCGCGTGCTCAGCGGCCTGGTCACCGGGATCTTCCTCGGGCAGTTCCTGTCCCCGCTCGTCGTCCAGCCCCTCGTCCAGACCCTCGGCATCGGCGGCGCCTTCACCTGGACCGGCATCGCGATGGCGACCGGGGCGGCACTCGCCGCTCTTCTCCCGAAACGAAAGGAAACACGATGATCTACCACTGCAACCGGCTCACCCTGCGCCCCGAAGCCTCCCCGGAGCAGATCGAGGAAGCCTTGGAAAGCCTCCGCAATCAGGGCCGGGTCATCCCTTCGGTGAAATCCTTCGTCGTCGGACGCGATTTCGGCGGGGAGTACGAATGGGGCGCCGTGTTCGCGCTCGAAGATCTCGACGGCTATTGGGAGTACCTCATCCACCCGGCGCACCGGAACACCGACCGGGTCGGGCTGCCGCTGGTCGACAAGTTCGCGTCCTACGACGTCACCGACGATCCCGACCCGGAGATGGCCGCGAAGATCGCCGCACTCCACCAGCGCCGCTACGACAACGACCCCGAACTGACCAAACTGGTCTCCGATCTCGGCGAGTACTCCGGCAGCGCCGCGCCCGGCAAGCACGGCTCCTGACCTCGTCGCATCTCCTGGCACGGCATGCCAAGTTTGCTTCAGCCATCCGCGAGTGAGCCGCTGCCGTCGGGGCCGGTCACGATGACCCGGCTGCTCACGGCGGTCCCGAACGGGACGATCGTGACCTGCCACGTCTGCGGCGACCCGACGTCGATCGTGGTCGTCGCCCGCCGGACCAAGGGCGGGACACGATCGACGGCCAGGGCCCGGAGGTCGAAACGCGGTACCTGGGCGCCTGTCGGCGCGAAGACCACGGTCAGCCGCCGGTCCTCGACGACCACGGTGATCACCTGGGAGACGTCCGCGGCCTGCGCCAGCGAGTCGATCGCCCGGCGCAACTCCCCCTCGCCCAGCAGTGACCTGTCGACGTTGACGGTCGCGGATCCCGACGAGGAGGTGGTCACGCTGGACTGGTCTTCCTCCGTTCGTTCGGGCGCTCCCGGCGCGAACAGTTCGGCGCGGAACAGGACCAGCACGAGCGCCGCGCCGAGCAGAAACCCGAGGACCGAGAGCGCACCGAACGCGCAGCCCTCCGGCGGATCCTGCACCAGGCTGGACTCCGGGGCGGATTCGATCTCCGCCTTGGCCACGCGCCGTTCCCATTCCGGGGACAGCCGCTCCGCGATCCGCGCCTTCCACGGCCGGGACGGCGGGTACTGGACGACGAGGATGCCACCCGGCCGATAGTCCGGGAGGTCGACCAGGTTCACGCCGTGGGTGATCTTCACGCGGTGCGTCGCCGCGCCGTCGGGCGCGACGGTGAGCTCGAAAAGGACCGGGACGTCTCCCGTCTCGGTGCCGTTGGCCCGGAGACTCTCGATCTTCGCGAGCGCGACCACCGGGGCGATCCTCGCCTCGCGAGCCCGCAGCGGCGCCCCGGCCAGGTAGAGCAGGATCCCGTAGACGAAGGGAAGTCCCACGCCGACGATGATCAGCGGGACGTACTCGATGATGATGCCCACCACGAAGGCGGACAGGGTAGTCCCGACGACGATCCCCGTCAGAAACCCGCGGGCGAGGGCAAGCGGTCCTGGGACAGCGGACATGAACGTATCTCCAGACTTTCGGGGCGGGGCTCAGTCCGCGGGCAGCCAGTCACCGAGGGTGGGATGGCGCCGCAGCGCCACGAAGATCTTCTTGTCGTCGCCGGGTGAAACCGGATCGAACAGCACCACGGCGGTCGCGATCGTGGTGTCCCTGGTGCGGCGGGTCACCCAGTGCCGGACGCCCGCGAGGTCCAGGAAGGACACCGTCACGTCCGCGCCCACGACACGGGTGCCCGACTCGTCCCCCGACAGGCGCACTTTCACTTCGACGATCGCGGCGGGCACCCGCCGCCCTTCCCGCAGCAGCCGGTCCCTGGTCCGGACCATCTCGGCGTACCGGCGCGAAACTCCGGCGGCGTACCACAGCACCAGCGACGTCAGGACGAACAGGAGCGCGGGCGCCCACCGGTCGGCGTAGTACAGCAGCCACGCCCAGAACCCCCACTTTTCGTCCCGGTGGAAGACGGGGTCGACCGCGGTGCCGACGGCGAGCGGCGGAAGCCACCCTCGCGACGAGTCCCAGACGCCGAGCGTACTGGCCGCCAAGACCAGCACGGCCGGGAACACCGGTCCCGACGGCCGTCCCTGGTAGCGCCGCGCGGCCGCCCCGGCGAGACTGCCCGCGGCGAGGGCCCCGAGTAAGCCGAAAGTTCCCCATACCGGCCCGTACGGCGGTTCGCCGTCGCCGCGGTCGTCGAAGACGCTGTCGATCGCCATGGTCCGGAGCTGCCCGAGGAGTTCGCCGAAGCCGTGTCCGGTGACGAAGCCGCAGGCCAGGGCGACCACCGAAGCCAAGATCGCGCCCACGAGCAGGCGGCGGTCTCCCCGCAGGCGTTCGACGCGGTCGTACCGGGCCCGCTCCGGGTCCACTGTGTTCATGACGTTCACCTCCGTTCGGTCCGCACTCAGCTTTCGCCGTGCCCGGTGCTACCGAACCCAGGTTTTGCTTCCTAATACAATTAGGCAAATCCAGAATGGACTATGCTAGCGTGGCAGGCATGGCACGAGCGGGACTGACCACGGAGCGCGTGATCCTGGCGGGCGCGGAGATGGCCGACGAGATCGGCTTCGAACAGGTGACCCCGACAGAGCTCGCGAAACGGTGCGGCGTCAAAACGGCGAGCCTGTACTCACACGTGAAGAACGCCCACGAGCTGAAGACCGGGATCGCCCTGCTGGCCTTGGCGGAGCTCGCCGACCTGGCCGCGACCGCGGTGGCGGGCCTGGCAGGCAGGGACGCGCTGATCGCGTTGGCGAACGTCCACCGCGACTACGCCCTCGAACACCCCGGCAGATTCACCGCGGCGAGATTCCGGCTGGCGCCCGAGCAGGCCGCCACCAGCGCCGGCGTCCGGCACGCCGGGTTGATGCGCGCGATCCTGCGCGGTTACGACCTGGCCGAGCCGCACCAGACGCACGCGGTACGGCTGCTGGGCAGCGTCTTCAGCGGCTTCGTCGGCCTGGAGGCCGCGGGCGGCTTCAGCCACAGCACCCCCGGCTCGCAGGAGAGCTGGACCGAAATCCTCGACGCGCTGGACGTCCTGCTGCGCGCTTGGCCCCGAAGGAAATGACAGAGGAAATGTTCACGACCCCGATCACCGCCGCCCTCGTCCGCGGCGCCCTCGACCTCGAGTACACCGAACGCGGCGTACTCCCCCATCGGCTTCCCCCGCAGGCCAGGCAGCAGATCCCCGACGGGCAGCTGGCCATGACCGAAGCGCAGCCGTCCGGTGTGCGGCTGGTCTTCCGTACCGCGGCCACGATCGTCGAACTGGACGTCATCGCCACCAAACGGGTTTACGTCGGCGTGCCCGCCAGGCCCGACGGCGTCTACGACCTGCTCGTCGACGGGCGGCTCGCAGGACAGGCGAGCGTGGACGACGGCGACACCCTCACCATCGACATGGCAGGCGGCACCGCCGAAGCCAAGCCCGGCCCTGTCCGCACCCTGCGCTTCACCGGCCTGCCGGATGACGAGAAGGACGTCGAGATCTGGCTGCCGCACGACGAAACCACCCGGCTGGTCACCTTGCGCACCGATTCGACCGTCCACAGCGCACAGTCGAACGGGCGCAAGACCTGGCTGCACCACGGCAGCTCCATCAGTCACGGCTCCAACGCGGCGACCCCGACCGGGACCTGGCCCGCCACGGCCGCGGCCCTCGCCGGAGTCGATCTGGTCAATCTGGGCTTCGGCGGCAGCGCACTGCTCGACCCGTTCACCGCCCGCGCCATGCGGGACACCGCCGCGGACCTGATCAGCGTCAAGATCGGCATCAACCTGGTCAACTCGGACGGGATGCGGCTGCGGGTGTTCGGCCCGGCCGTGCACGGTTTCCTCGACACCATCCGGGACGGGCATCCCACCACGCCGTTGCTGGTCGTCTCGCCGATCCATTGCCCCATCCACGAACACACCCCTGGCCCGTGCGCGTTCGACCCGGACGGCCTGAGCGAAGGCAAGGTGAAGTTCATCGCCACCGGCGATCGGGCGGAGACCAAGGCGGGGAAGCTGACACTGACCACGATCCGCGGCGAACTCGCCCGCATCGTCAAGGAACGGAGCACGACCGATCCGAACCTGCACTACCTCGACGGCCTCGAACTCTACGGGGAGACGGACCACGTCGACCTGCCATTGCCCGACAACCTCCATCCGGACGCGGCCACGCACCGGCTCATGGGAGAGCGTTTCGCGCGGCTCGCTTTCGGCGATGGGGGTACGTGGGCCTCGTGAGTGGCCAGGCTTGTTGGAGCGGACCTGACCTGCGTGAGGGCGGTGCTACTGGAGCGTTGAGCGTCCCCATTCCTGCGCCGTCGCGGGTCGTCCCCACGGCCGCGTTGCGAAAGCCACTTTCGCAACGCTGAAGGTTGCGAAAGTGGCTTTCGCAACGCGCCTTCCCGCCGGACCGCGCCGGGTCCAGGGGGTCGTGAGCGGTAAGGATGGTCAGAACCCACGAGGCTAGGCCGGGGGTGTGAACGCGGCAGGGGCGAACTCCGTTTGCTGTGCGCGAATACGTCAGTAGGCCGAACGGCGGGGTACCTATCTTTCTTCCTGTCCAACGAAAGTCGGTATCCGTCACAGACGGGCACGGATCACCATGATCGGCACCGGATCAATCGGTGCCGGGTCACCTTGGCCGTGCCCGGCGACCCCACTGTGTCCAGTGCGGCCACCCCTCGCGCTGGTTCCTTCCTCGCGAAAGTGAGTCACCGGTATGCGCACAAACCCCTTAGCCCGTACCGCCACCACCTTGGTGGCCGCGGCCGCGGTCATCGGCTTCCTCGCGCCGTCGACGGCTACCGCCACCACGATCGAGGGCTACTCCCCCACCGTGCAGGACGAGGCGGTCTCGTCCCTCGCGTCGGACGCCGGGATCAGCCAGGCCGCCGCCACCGAGTTCCTCCGGGCCCAGACGGCCGGCGTCGAAACGCTGCAGAAGGCCACCGCGTCCCTGGGCGCCCGTGCCGCCGACGGCTACCTCGACGACTCCGCCAAACCGGTGGTGAACGTGCTCGACCAGGCCGCGGCGGACCAGGTGATCGCGAGCGGAGCACAGGCCCGCGTGGTCAAGCACTCCAGCGCGGCGCTGACGAGCGCGCAGAACGCCCTGCAGGCGTTGCCCACGGTCACGCACACGTCGATCGGCCTCGACCCGAAGACCAACCAGGTCGTGCTGACCGTGTCCGACGCGGCCAAGGGCTCCGAAGCCCTCGTGAAGGCCGCGGAAGCGCTCGGTGACCGGGTGCGGGTGGAGCGGACCACCGGCGAGATGCACACCGCGATCTACAACGGCGAAGCCATCACCGGCGGCGGCACGCGCTGCTCGGTCGGGTTCAACACCAACAAGGGCGGCCAGAACTACATCCTGGACGCCGGTCACTGCACCCGCGCGGTGTCGCAGTGGAACGTCGGACCGTCGCAGGGCGCCAGCTTCCCGACCAACGACTACGGCCTGATCCGCAACACCAGCGGCAGCGGACCCGGCGCGGTCAGCCTGTGGAACGGCTCCACCCAGAAGATCGCCTCCTCCGCGGCCGCCACCGTCGGGCAGCGGATCAGCAAGAGCGGCAGCACCACCCACCTCACCTCGGGTTCGGTGCAGCGGCTGAACGTCACGGTGAACTACTCGGAAGGCTCGGTCTACGAGCTGATCCAGACCAGCGCGCTGGTCAACCCCGGTGACTCGGGCGGCTGCCTGTTCGCCGGCAGCGTCGGACTGGGCATCACCTCCGGCAAGGGCAGCGGTACCTCGTACTTCCAGCCGATCGGTGAGGCGCTGAGCGCCTATGGCGTCGCGCTCAACAAGTAGTCTCTTACCGAAGCCGGGTCTTGGTCACGCCGACCGGGATCCGGCTTCGGCCTGTGCGTGGAAGTGTTCGACCGTGTGGTCGCGAAAGCGTTGGGCGGCAGCGGAAAGGTACGTGTCCTCGCGCCACGCGACGCTGAGCACGCGACGGCACTCGGGGTCGTCGACCTCGAGCCAGACCACCGACGTGCTCGTGTCGGCCCGCAGTCCCAGAGAGGGCACGAACGCGATGCCGAGACCCGCGTCGATCAGCTGGAACAGCACAGCCGCTTCGTCACCCTCACAGACGATGTGGAGGTCGAGACCCGCTTTCGCGAAGAGGCGCTCGACGAGCGCGCGCTGCCAGTAACCGGGCCGAGTGGTGAGGAACGGCTCGCCCGCGAGGTCGGCGAGGCCGACGCGACCGCGTCCGGCGAGCCGGTGACCGGCCGGAACGCAGAGCATCACCGGTTCGTCGAGTAGCACCCGGCTCCGGATGTCGTTGCCGGACAGGGGTTGCGACGTGATGCACAGATCGACGTCGCCGGATCGCAGTGTCTCCGCCATGCCCTCCGCCGATGCCTGGGACAGCCGCACGTCCACCAGCGGATGGCCCGGAACGAAGGTGCGAAGCGGTTCGGTGAGGACGAGCAGGCTTTCGGCCACGACGGTGACGGTGCCGCGCTCCAGCCCGGCGGCGTCGTCGAGTTCCTGCCGGGCGTCGTCGAGTTCGGCCAGTGCCCGGTCGACGCGACGGAGGAAGGCGGCGCCGAACCGGTTGAGCCGGATCCGGCGGCCGTGCCGGTCGAACAGCGGGACGCCGAGCTCACTTTCCAGCCTGGCCAAGGTCCGGCTGAGCGACGGCTGCGCGACACGGAGCTTCTCGGCGGCGCGGCCGACGTGTTCGAGCCGGGCGACCGCCTGGAAGTACCGGAGGGCCAGGAGATCCACTACTGATACCTCACTTGTTATGAGTAGATAACCTATCTTGTCTTGGACAGCATAAGGCGTCGGCTCCTACGTTCGGACGCGTGAGTGAAACCCTGACCAGCCCGAGCCGGAAGGCGAACGGGACGCTGATGGTGAACCGGGTGCTCGTGAGCGCCCACGCCGTCGCGATCATCGGCCAGCCGGTGTTCGCCGGCGGCTACCTCGGCGGCGACTACGACATGCTCTGGCTGCATCGCTGGGGTGCCGACGCCGTGTCGTTCGTGGCGTACGCGCAGATCCTGACAGCGCTGGCCCTCTGGCTGGTGCGCGGGCCACGCTGGCTGTTCTGGGTCAGCCTGCTGCTCGCGGCGGGCGAGACCGCGCAGTACTTCGCCGGGCTGGCGGGCGCGCTCGACCTGCACGTCCCGCTCGGCGTCGCCCTCGTCACCGGAATGGTGCTGACGACCATCGCCGTCTGGCGGCCACAGAACTGGCGGAGCCGATGAGCCGCCGTCTGCCCCGCAGGACCTTCCTCGGGCTCGCCGGCGGGGCCGGTGTCCTCGTCGCCGCGGGAATCGCCGCGCCCCGCCTGATCGCGCAGGGCGCGCCGGGGACCGGGGAACTGCTGCGCAGCGGGCTCCCGCTGCCGGAACCGTTCCGCGTGCCACTGCCGATCCCGCCGGTCCTGCGTCCACAAAGGACGGCCGACGCCGATCACCACACGATCGTCCAGCGGGCCGCGACGGCCGAGATCCTGCCCGGCGTCCGGACGCCGATCTGGGGCTACGACGGGATCTTCCCCGGTCCGACGATCGAATCACGGCGGGACCGGACCACGGTGGTGCACCACCGCAACGAACTTCCCGTCCCGACCGTGGTCCACCTGCACGGCGGCCACACCCCCGCCGAGTCCGACGGCTACCCGACCGACCTCGTCCTGCCGGTGTCCGGCTGGGACGCCGGGCACGCCGGGCACGGCATGGTCGACGCCCGCGCGCGGGTCACCAGCGGCGAACGCGACTACGTCTTCCCGTTGCGGCAACGGGCCGCGACCCTGTGGTACCACGATCACCGCATGGACTTCACCGGTCCGGCCGTGTACCGGGGCCTGGCCGGTTTCCATCTCGTCCGCGACGACGAGGAGGACGCGCTGGGGCTCCCGTCCGGGGAGCGCGAGCTGCCGCTGATGATCGCCGACCGCTCCTTCGACGAGCACGGCGCCTTCGCCTATCCCTCCCTCGACCGGACGTTGCGGACCACTCCGGGCGTGGAAAGTGCTTACGTGGAGGGCGTTTTCGGTGACGTCATCCTGGTGAACGGCGCGCCGTGGCCGAGGCACGAAGTGGCGGCCGTGCGGTACCGGCTGCGTCTCCTCAACGGTTCCAACGCCCGCCGCTACGACCTGGCGCTCGATCCGCCGCCACCCGGCGGTGGTGGTTTCGTCCAGATCGGCGCCGACCAAGGCCTGCTCGACGTGCCACGCGAACACGATCATCTGCCGATCGCGCCCGCGGAACGCTACGACGTCGTCGTCGACTTCGGCCGGTACCCGGTCGGCACCGAGGTCACCCTGGTGAACCGGCTCGGCACCGGCTCGACCGCCCAGGTCATGCGGTTCGTCGTCGCCCGGCGGGCACCGGACGGCAGCCGGGTCCCGGCGAAGCTCGGCGAGATCCCGCCGCTCACTCGTGCGCAGGCCACGACCACCCGCGACTTCTCGTTCCGAGCCGGTACCGTCCACGGCCGCGCGGGCTGGGTGATCGGCGGGGAGCCGTTCTCGCCGGATCTGATGTCGGCGAGCCCTCGCCTCGGCGACGTGGAGATCTGGCGGTTCGTCGCCGACATCCACCACCCCGTGCATCTCCACCTGGTCGGGTTCCGGATCGTTTCGCGCGGTGGACGGGAGCCGGGGCCGTTCGACGGCGGCATCAAGGACACCGTGGACCTGGCCCCTGGTGAGTCGGTCGAGGTCATCGCCCGCTTCGATGGCTACCGCGGGCGTTACGTCTTCCATTGCCACAACGCCGAACACGAGGACATGGCGATGATGGCGAACTTCGAGGTGCTCTGATCACGTGAGTTCCGCCTTCAATCACGCGAGATCGCCGTTCAATCACGTGAGTTCGCCGCCTGATCACGGGATCGGACCGGGTTGGTCAGCTCGCCGACCCCCTCGATCGCCACGGTGACCTCGTCCCCCGGTTTCATCGGCCCGACCCCGGCCGGGCTGCCGGTGAGCACGACGTCGCCGGGGCGCAAGGTGAACCAGCGGGTCACCCACGCGAGGATCGCGGGCACGCCGAAGATCATCTCCCCGGTGGTGGCTCGCTGGACGGTCCGGTCGTTGATCCGCGTGGTCACCTCGAGGTCTCCGTTCTCGATGCCGGTGGTGATCCAGGGCCCGAGCGGCAGGAACGTGTCGGCGCTCTTGGCCCGCGCCCATTGGCCGTCGGCCCGCCAGTCGTGCGCGGTGACGTCGTTGGCGCAGGTGTAGCCGAGGACATGAGACAGCGCGTTCTCGACGGTCAGGTTCCGCGCGGTCCTGCCGATGACGACGGCCAGTTCCCCTTCGTACTCCAGGCGTTCGACCTCGGGCGGATGCAGGATCGGCCGCCCTGGGCCGGTGATGGCGTTGGGCGCCTTGAGGAACAGGGCGGGCCGCTCCGGCCACGGGCGGCCTTTTTCCTTCAGCTGACAGGGATAGTTGCTGCCCACGCAGACGATCGTGCGCGGATCGCACGGCGCGAGCAGCCGGATGCCGGACAGCGGCCCGACGACCTCGCCGGGGCCGGTGACCGGGTCGTACGCGCGGACGAGGTCGTCGTCGACGCACCCCGTCCGGGCGGTTCCCTCGACGTCGAAGCGGATCAGGCGCATGCCGGACCACCGAGCGCTTCGCGGACCAGTTCGAGCGGGTGCCACGCCGTCCGGCCCGCCCCGTGGAAGATCTGCTGGCGGCACGAAACCCCGGTGGCGGCGACCAGTGTCTCGGCCGGTTCCTGTTCCAGCGCGGGGAAAAGCCGGTCGCGACCGACGGCCATCGACGTCTCGTAGTGTTCGGCCTCGAAGCCGAACGAGCCCGCCATCCCGCAACATCCGGAGTCGATCTCGGCGACTTCCAGCCCTGGGATACGGCGCAGGAGCGCCATGGTGGCGGCGGTGCCGACCTCCGCTTTCTGGTGGCAGTGTCCGTGGAAGACCACCCGCCGTCCGCTGAGCCATGATCGCTCCGCCAGTTTCAGCCTGCCGTCGTCGATGGCCTCGACGAGCAGCTCCTCGACCTGCCGCACTCGTTCCTTGATCTGCCGCGCTTCGGGAAGTTCCGGCAGCAGCGCCAGCGTCTCGTCCCGCAACGTGAACACGCACGACGGTTCGCATCCGACGATCGGCGATCCCGGCTCGGTGTCGCGGGCCAGGGAGGTGACCAGTCCGGCGGCCTTCTTCTTGGCGTCGTCGAGCAGCCCTTTGGACAGGCTCGACCGTCCGCAGCAACCTCCTGACGCGAGTTCCACCGCCCAGCCCGCGCTTTCGAGCAGTTCGATGGCCGCCTTGCCGATCTGCGGTTCGGTGAAGGTGGTGAAGGAATCCGCCAGCCAGTTCACCGTGCCCGCCGTCCCCGGCACCGTGCCACGGCGGCGGTTCCAGCGCACGAGGTTGTCCCGCACGAACTTCGGCAGCGGCCGTTCGGCCTTGATACCGACGGTCCGTTCCATGAGCTTGCGCAGCGGCCCGATCCGGCCGGGCACATTGGACAGCGGCGCGGTGGCCGAACCGAGCCGGTTGAGAAACCGGATCGAGCCGAAGATCCGCGACCGCAGCGGCGTGCCGTGCTCCTCGTGGTGCTGGTGCAGGGTTTCGGCCTTGAGCGAGGCCATGTCGACGCTCATCGGGCATTCGCTCTTGCAGGCCTTGCACATCAGGCACAGATCGAGGATCTCGTGCAGCCGTTCCCCGCCGAGCGCGGCCTTCGGATCCGGCTCCGACAGCGCCTTGACCAGGGCGTTGGCGCGACCGCGCGTGGAATGCTCCTCCTGCAGGGTGACCTGGTACGACGGGCACATCACGCCGCCGGTGGTCTTGCGGCACAACCCGATGTTCATGCAGCGGTCCGCGGCGTCACGCATCCCGCCCCCGCCGATGACCTCGAACGACAGCATGGTCCGCAGCGGCGGCGCGGGCGGCAGGGCGTCGCGGTCGCGCAGGTTCTCCGTCATCGGGGGCGCGTCGACGATCTTGCCGGGGTTCATCGTGCCCGCCGGGTCGAACAGCTTCTTGACCTGGCGCATGGCTTCGTACAGTTCGTCACCGAAGATCTCGCGGTTGAACTCCGAACGGGCGAGGCCGTCGCCGTGTTCCGACGAGTTCACCCCGCCGAATTCGGCCACCAGGTCCTTGATCTTCTCCGCGACCACGCGCATGGTGTCGACCTGCGCGGGATCGGTGAGGTCGACGAACGGCCGGATGTGCAGGCAGCCGACCGAACAATGACCGTAGAACCCGGCTTCGAGGCCGTGCTCGTCGAGGATCTCCTTGAAGCGCGCGGTGTAGTCCGCGAGGTGTTCGGGCGCGACGGCGGTGTCCTCGATGAACGCCAGCGGCCGCTTGGTGCCCTCGCCCGCCGCCATCAGCAGCCCGAGACTGGACTTGCGCACCTTGAGCAGCGCCGCCTGTTCGGCGGCCGTGACCAGCTTCAGCGTGTGGTATCCGTGTCCGTTGCGCTGCCACAGTCCGGCGACCTCGTCGAGCTTGACCGCGAGTTCGGCCTCGTCGTCACCGGAGAAGGACACGAACAGCAGCGCCGCCGGGTCTCCGACGAGATGGTTGCCGAGGTCGGCGTACTCGATCTTCCGCCGCGAGAGGTCGAGGATGGTCTTGTCCATCATTTCGACCTGATGCGGCCCGCAGCCGAGCGCGTCGAGCGTGGCCGAGATCGCGCCGTGCGTCGTCTCGAAATGCCCGACCGCGTAGACGGTCTTCTTCGGCTTGGGCACCAGATCGACTTCGATCCGGGTGGCCAGCACGAGGGTGCCTTCGGCACCGATGACGAATTTGGCCAGGTCGAAGGGCTTGTCGTCGCCGTACCCGGCGAGGCGGTCGAGCCGGTAGCCGCAGGCGCGTCGCCAGAACAGCGGCATGCCTTTGGCGATGGCGTCCTCGTGCGCGGTGACGAGTGCGGGCAGTTCGCGGTAGATGCGGCCTTCGAGGGTGTCCGCTTCGGCCCGGCGCACGCGTTCGGTTTCGCTCACCGGTTCCAGGCGGGCGGTGGAGCCGTCGGCGAGGACGACGTCCAGCGCGCGGATGTGGTCGATGGTCATCCCGAAGGTCAGCGACCCGGAACCCGCCGAGTTGTTGCCCGCCATCCCGCCGATGGTGGCGCGGTTGCTGGTGGAGGTGTCCGGCCCGAACATCAGCCCGTGCGCGGCCGCCGCCTTGTTCAGCTGATCCTGGACGACGCCGGGTTCGACGACGGCGGTGCGCGCGACGGGGTCGAGGTCGATGATCCGGTTCAGGTGCCGGGACAGGTCGAGCACCAGGCCGGGGCCGACGGTCTGCCCGGCCAGGCTCGTGCCCGCCCCTCTCGGGACGATGGGCACGCCGAACTCCGCCGCCGTGGCGACGGCCGCGGCGACGTCCTCGTGATCGCGGGGGAACACGACACCCAGCGGCGTGATCGCGTACATGCTCGCGTCGCGGGAGAACAGGTGACGCGTGTAGTCGTCGAAGGCGACTTCGCCTTTGATCCGCGCGTGCAGCGCGTCTTCGAGCGGGCTGGTGCGGGTCAGTTCGGCGGTCATCGGCGGGCCCTCAGTCGTTCTGCAGCAGTTCGAGGGCGTCCTGAAGGCCGCGTGGATCGGCGGGGGCGCCGGCGAGTGCCAGTCCCATTTGGACTCCCGCGAGGGTGCCGGCGAGCGTGAGATCGTTGAACGCACCGAGATGCCCGATGCGGAAGATCTTCCCGGCCAGTTTGCCCAGTCCCGCGCCCAGGGACAGGTCGAACCGGTCGAGGATGATCGCGCGGACCTTGTCGGCGTCGACGCCCTCGGGCATCAGGACCGCGGTCAGCGCGCCGGAGTGCTCACGTTCGTCCTGGCAGAGGACCTCCAGTCCCCAGCCGCGTACGGCGACCCGCGTGGCGGCGGCGTGCCGGGCGTGGCGCGCGAACACGTTCCCCAGGCCCTCGTCGGACAGCAGGCGCAAGGCTTCCCGCAGGCCGTACATGAGGTTGGTGTTGGGGGTATACGGGAAGAATCCGCGTTCGTTCGCGGTGAGCATCGGGCCCCAGTCCCAGAACACCTTCGGCAGGCACGCGGTCTTCGCGGCGTTGAGCGCCTTGTCGCTGATCGCGTTGAAACTCATGCCCGGCGGGAGCATGAGCCCCTTCTGCGAACCCGCGACGGTGACGTCGACACCCCATTCGTCGTGCCGGTAGTCGATCGAGCCCAGCGACGAGATGGTGTCGACCAGCAGCAGCGCCGGATGTCCGGCGGCGTCGATCGCGGCGCGGATCTCCGGCACCCGGCTGGTGACACCGGTCGAGGTCTCGTTGTGCACCACGCAGACCGCCTTGATCCGGTGCGCGGTGTCCGCGGCGAGCCTGTCGGCGACCACCTCGGGATCCGCGCCGTGCCGCCAGTCCCCCGGCACGAAGTCGACGTGCAGCCCCAGGCCGCGCGCCATCTCCTGCCACAGCGTGGCGAAGTGACCGGTCTCGAAGGCCAGCACGGTGTCGCCGGGGCTGAGGGTGTTGGTCAGGGCCGCCTCCCACGCGCCGGTCCCGGTGGCGGGATAGATGACCACCGGGTTCGTGGTGCCGAAGACGGGCTTGATGTCGCGCAGCAGCCCGCTCGCCAGCTCCTGGAACTCGGGTCCGCGATGGTCGATGGTCGCCGCCGACATCGCCCGGAGCACCACGTCCGGAACGTTGGTCGGGCCCGGAATCTGCAGGAAGTGACGTCCGGCCGCGTATGTCATGTGCGCCTCCACGCTCGGCTTCGAGATGTTCCACAGAGCGAAACCTTGGTCTCGCTGCTTGAAAGGTATACCGTGTACCGAACTCCGTCGAGGGGGTACCCGGAACAAACCCGACCCGATTCCCTGAATGTGCCGATTCCCTGAATGTGTCAGCGCCGACCGCAGAGGATTCCGATGTCCATACAACTCGTCACCGTCGTGGCGCTCGCCCTGGTCTTCCTGATCGCGACCGTGCTCCCCGTCCACATGGGAGCACTGGCGTTCGTCGCCGCCTTCGTGATCGGCACGGCGTTCGCCGGGGAAAGCACCGACGACATCGTCTCGGGCTTCCCCGGCGATCTCTTCGTCATCCTGGTCGGGGTGACGCTGCTGTTCGCGATAGCCAAAGGCAATGGCACCGTCGACCGGCTCGTGCACCTGGTGGTGCGCGCCGTCGGCGGGCGGATCGCCCTGATCCCCTGGGTGATGTTCGTCGTCACCGCGGCACTGACCGCGGTCGGCGCGGTGGTACCGGCGGCGGTGGCGATCATCGCGCCGATCGGCATGGGGTTCGCCCGCCGCTACGCGATCAATCCGCTGCTGATGGGCCTGCTGATCATCAACGGCGCCAGCGCGGGCGGCTTCTCCCCCATCAGCATCTTCGGCAGCATCGTCAACGGTGTCGTCGCCCGCGACAACCTGCCGAGCGATCCGGGGCTGCTGTTCGCGTCTTCCTTCGCTTTCAACCTGGTGCTGAGTGTCGTGGTGTTCTTCCTCTTCGGCGGCCGTGAACTGATCCGCCGGACTTCGGCCGCCAAGACCCGGATGGCCGCCGCGGCGGCACTGGCGCCGACCGGTTCACCGGCGGGCACGACGATCACCGGCGAGCCCGCGCCTTCCGGTGGCGACGAACCCGAGGAACGTCTACCGCTCACCCGCGATCACGTGTTCACCCTGATCGGGCTGGCGGCGCTGGCGGTGGGCGCCCTGGCGTTCAAACTCGACGTCGGGTTCACCGCGCTGACCGTGGCGACGGTGCTGTCGCTGGTCTCACCAGGCTCGGCGAAGACGGCCATCGGCGAGGTGGCGTGGCCGACGGTGCTGCTGATCTGCGGGATCGTCACCTTCGTCTCGCTGATGGAGCGGGTCGGCACGATCGACTGGCTCGGCAATCTGGTGACGCGGATCGGTGCGCCCCTGCTGGCCGCGATCCTGATCTGCGCGATCGGCGCGGTGGTCTCGGCGTTCGCGTCGACGACCGGGATCCTCGGCGCGCTCATCCCCTTGGCCGTGCCGTTCCTGCTGGCGGGCGAGGTCGGCGCGGTCAGCATGATCATCGCGCTGGCGATCTCGTCTTCGGTCGTCGACTCGTCGCCGTTCTCCACCAGTGGCGCACTGGTGGTGGCGAACGCGCCCGCCGGCCAGAACGACAACGTGTTCCGGGGCCTGATGGTCTGGGGCTTCAGCATGTGCCTCATCGCGCCCGTCGCCACCTGGCTGCTGTTCATCCTGCCCGGCTGGGGCTGAATTCCCTCCACATCGGACGGTCCACGGGGGATCGTCCGATGTGGACTTCAGCGCGAGCGGCGTTCGGCCAGCCAGCGCTCGGAGTCGGGAGTGCCGCCGTCGAGCTGGTCCACCACCTCGTCGAGGAAGCTGCCGTGACCGTGATCGGCCAGCGCCTTCAGCACCGCGTCCGGATCGCCGCCCTCGATGATCGTCAGCAGATCGCGGTGCCGCTCGACGTTCTGCAGCAACGATTCGCCGTCGCGGCGGGCGCTGCGGTTGAGCGCCATGCACAGCTGCATCTGCAAGGACAGCGCACGATAAGCCTCGGTGACGCGCTCGTGCCCGGCCAGCGCGACGATCGACTGATGGAAGTCGTATTTGCGCTGTGTGAAGACACCCTCGTCGCCGTCCAGGGCCGCTTGCTCGAAGGCGGCCAAGGCGTTCCGGCAGGCCTGTAAGCGCTCCGGCGAGCGGACCGGGATCCCGATCCGGACGGCGAAGGCCTCGAGCTCTTCGCGCAGGGTGATGATCTCGTAGACGTCATGGCGGGTCAGGGGGCGGACGATGACACCGCGCCGAGGATGGGGCACGACGAGTCCTTCGAACGCCAGGACCTGCAACGCTTCGCGCAGCGGCGGGCGGGACACCCCGAGCCGCTCGGTGAGCTTGGCCTCGACCAAACGTGTGCCGGGCGGGAGTTCGCCGGAAAGTATCATCGCGCGCAGCGCTTGGGTGGCCAGGTCGGCCATGCTCGGCGGCGCGACGATCCGGCCGTCTTCGTACTGCACGGCACCCGCGGAACTCGTGGTCATCCAGACCCCTCCCTTTCTGTATACGGTATATCAATTGCTTTCGCCCGGCATGAGCGGTACGTCACTTCCCACTCGGTTGGACTTTCCGTCCAGTGCTTATACAGTCAGTCTCGTGACCAACGAGCATCCGTATCCTCCGGCCTTCCGCAGTGGCGACCTGGTTTCCGTGTCCGGACGGCTCGGCGTGACCGGGACCGGAGAACTCGTGCCCGGCGGATTCGACGCCGAATGCCCGCGGGCCTTCGCCAACCTCGACGCCGCGCTGCTTTCGGTGGGCGCGAGCCGGGCCGACGTGGTGAAGGTCGTCGTCTACCTGACCGACATCGCCGACCGTGACAGCCTCAACCGCGTCTACGAGGAGTTCTTCGCCGAGCCCCGGCCCGCCCGCACGTGCGTCGGGGTCGCGTCACTGCCCTACGGCGGCGCCGTCGAAGTCGAGGCCCTCGCACGGGTACGCGATGTCTGAGCAGGACGCGATCCTCGACGCGCTCGCCCCGGTGGCCGACGGCATCGCGGCGACGCTCGGCTCGTTCTGCGAGGTCGTGGTGCACGACTTCCGCCGCCCGGAGCGGTCGGTGGTGGCGATCGCCGGTTCGGTCACCGACCGCAGCGTCGGCGGGTCGATGAGTGAGATCGGCATGGGCCTGCTCGCCCGCGGCGACGAGGCCGAAGACCAGCTGAACTACGTCACCAGGACGGCGTCCGGGAAGCTGGTGAAGTCTTCGACCATGCTGCTGCGCGACAGTGGCGGCTCGGTGTTCGGCGCGCTGTGCGTGAACCTCGACGTCACCGCGCTGGGCCAGCTCAAGACCCTGGTCGGTGAACTCGCCGACGTCGGCACCGTCGCCGAAACGCCGACCACCACCTTCGGCGACGACGTCGACGCCGTCGTGGACGCGATCGTCGACGAACACCAGCTCCGGCTGAACAAACCCTGGACCGCGCTCAGCCGCGAAGAACGGCTCGACCTGTTCCGCAGCTTGCACGCGCGGGGCGTCTTCGCCGTCCGCCGGGCCGTACCCCAGGTCGCGGCCAGGATCGGGATCTCCCGAGCCTCCGCTTACAACTATCTCGCCGAAATCCGCGATCAAGGAGCATCATGACCGCCCCCGTGACCATCGACGACATCCGCGACGCCGCCGCCCGCCTGGCCGGTGTCGCACACCGGACGCCGGTCGTGCGTTCCCGGACGCTCGACGACCTCGTCGGCGCCGAGGTCTTCATCAAGTGCGAGAACCTCCAGCGCGTCGGGGCCTTCAAGTTCCGCGGCGCGTACAACGCCGCTTCCCGGCTCTCCCCGGACCAGCTGGCCAAGGGCATCGCCGCGTATTCCTCGGGCAACCACGCCCAGGCCGTCGCGCTCGCCGCGCGGGAACTCGGGAGCAGCGCGGTGATCCTGATCCCGGAGGACACCCCGCAGTCCAAAAAGGACGCCACCGCGGGCTACGGCGCCGAGATCGTCACCTACGACCGGTACACCGGCGACCGCGTCGCGATCGGCGAGGCGCTCGCGGCCGAACGCGGCCTCGCGCTCATCCCGCCGTACGAGCACCCGCACGTCATCGCCGGTCAGGGCACCGCGGCGCTGGAACTGCTGGAGGAGACCGATTCCCTCGACACCCTGGTCGTCCCGGTCGGCGGCGGTGGCCTGATCGCGGGCAGCTCGACAGCCGCGAAGGCCGTGCGGCCCGGTATCCGGGTCGTCGGCGTCGAACCCGCCGCGGGCGACGACACCAAACGCTCGCTGGAAGCCGGGGAACGCGTCTCGATCCCGGTGCCCCGCACGATCGCCGACGGCCAGGCGGCCGAGATCCCCGGCGAGCTGACCTTCTCGATCAACAAGCGGCTCGTCGACGACATCGCGCTCGTCACCGACGACCAGGTCCGGGACGCGATGCGGTTCGCGTTCGAGCGGCTGAAGCTGGTCATGGAGCCGAGCGGGGCGACCGGCCTCGCGGCGCTGCTCAGCGGTCAGGTGCCCGTTTCGGGGCGGGTCGGGGTGATCATCAGCGGCGGGAACGTCAGCCCGGAACGCTTCGCCGAACTGATCGCCGTCTGACGCGTTTCGTCCGCTGAACGCGCTGGTCAGAGACCGAGGCCGGCTGCCAGTACGGGCCACGAGTTCCGCAGCGCCCGCTGCCAGTAGGGCCAGCTGTGCGTGCCGTCGCCGTAGTAGTCGACGGTCACCGGAATCCCCTTGGACTTCAACTGATCCGTGAAGCTCGTGGAGGACGTCAGCGCCGCCGGTTCGAAGAAGTCGGACTGCCCCGGCGGGTCGAGCGGCCCGGTCTTCCCGTTTCCGCACGAGACGTAGAGCGCCGTGCCGCGCAGGTCGTCGACGTGGTCGTACGGGTTGTTCGCCGTCCACAGCGGACGCATCCCCCAGCTGTCACCCCAGAGTTCGAGGTAGTTGAAGATCCCCGCGCGGGCGAGGATTCCCTGGATGAACAGAGGAGCTCCCTGGTTCAACGTGTTCGGCACCCCGCTGTAGGACGCCGCCGCGGCGAACATCCCCTTGTGCTTGAACGAATACGCGAGCGCGCCGTACCCGCCGATCGACAGCCCCGCGATCGCGCGGCGGGTGCCTGCCCGGTAGCCGCGTTCGACGATCTGCCGCACCTCCAGGGTGTGGAAGGTGTCCCAGTCCGGGGTGCTCTTGAGGCCGAAGTTCCACCATTTCGTGTACATCCCGGCCGGTCCGCCGGTCGGCATGACGACGAGGGCGTCCTTGTCCGCGGTGAACGCCTTGACGTCGGTGAACTGGTCCCATGAGCGGTAGTCGACCGGTTCGCAGCAGCCGTGCAGCAGGTACAGCGTTGGCCAGGTCCGCGCGGGCTGCGCGGACCAGCCCGCCGGGACCAGCAGGCGGACCATGCCGGTGGTGCCGAGGGCGGGCGAGCTGATCTTGAGGTCGACCGTGCGCGCGTCCAGCCAGGTCTCCTCGACGACCTTCGCCCCGTCGTCCGCGGTGACCTGCGCCGGCGCCGCGGTCGCCGGGATCGAGCTGCCGAGCAGGGCGACCATGGACAACACCAGCAGACCCCACCACCGCGTTCGGTTCATCGCTTCTCCTCGTTCACAAAGGGATGTTTCCGTGCTTCTTGGCCGGGAGGGTCTGCCGTTTGGTCCGCAGCGCGCGCAGGGCCTTGGCCACTTGCAGGCGGGTCTGTGACGGCGCGATGACCTGATCGACGTAGCCGCGTTCCGCTGCCAGGTAAGGACTCGAATGCCGTTCGCGGTAGGCCTCGGTCAGCCGTCTTCGCTCGGCGGACCGCTGCTCCGGCGGCATCGCGGCCAGTTCGCGCCGGTGCAGCACCCGGACCGCGCCCTCGGCGCCCATGACCGCGATCTCCGCGGTGGGCCAGGCCAGGTTGACGTCCGCGCCGAGATGTTTCGACCCCATCACCGCGTAGCCGCCGCCGTAGGCCTTGCGGATCACCACGGTCACCTTCGGCACGGTCGCCTCGGCGTAGGCGTAGATCAGTTTGGCGCCGCGGCGGATGATCCCGTGCCGTTCCTGCGTTTCCCCCGGCAGGTAGCCGGGGACGTCGGCGAGGGTCAGGATCGGGATGCTGAAGGCATCGCAGAACCTCACGAACCGCGCGGCTTTCTCCGACGCGTCGATGTCGATCACGCCCGCCTGATGCCGCGGCTGGTTGGCCACGACGCCGACCGTGCGCCCCTCGATCCGGCCGAACGCGCAGATCATGTTGGCCGCGAAGGCGCTGTGCACCTCGGTGAACTCGCCGTCGTCGACGAGGCGGGCGATCACCTCGGTCATGTCGTACGCCTGGTTCAGCGAGTCGGGCACCAGCCGGTCGAGTTCGAGATCGGCGCCGGTGAGATCGGGGGCGGTCCCGTCGGCGTACTCCGGGACAGGGTCGAGGTTGTTGGACGGCAGGTAGCCGAGCAGGGTCTGCACCCAGTCGATCGCGTCGTGTTCGCCGTCGGCCCGGTGGTGCGCGTTCCCGGAGACCTCGCTGTTCACCGCGGCGCCGCCGAGCTGCTGGGCGGTGACCCGCTCGCCGCTGACGGCGTGCACGACGTCCGGCCCGGTGACGAACATATGCGAGGTCTCGTCGACCATCACGGTGAAGTCGGTGATCGCCGGCGAGTAGACCGCGCCGCCCGCACAGGGGCCCATGATCAGCGAGATCTGCGGGATGACGCCGGACGCGAGCGCGTTGCGCCGCCCGAGTTCGGCGTAGTAGGCAAGCGAGACGACGCCTTCCTGGATCCGGGCGCCGCCGGAGTCGTTGATCCCCACGACCGGGCAGCCCAGCGTCATCGCCAGATCCATCACCTTGAGGACCTTCTCGCCGAAGACCTCGCCCATGCTGCCGCCGAACACGGTGAAGTCCTGAGAGAACACGCAGATCTGCCTGCCGTCGACGGTGCCGTGCCCGGTCACCACGCCGTCGCCGTAGGGCCGGTTGGCGTCCATCCCGAACTCGGCGCACCGGTGCCGGGCGAACTGGTCGAGCTCGACGAAGGAGCCAGGGTCCAGCAAGAGGTCGACGCGTTCGCGCGCGGTCAGCTTGCCCTTGGCGTGCTGCCGGTCGACGGCTCGTTTCTCCGCGATGCGGACGGCTTCGTCCTGGCGGGCGGCGAGGTCGGCGATCCGGAACGCCGTCGTCGGGGCGAACGGGAAGTCGGTCATGGCCGCGCCGCCCTCGGTGCCGCGAGCCGCGCCGCCAGTGCTTCGGCGACCACCTCGACGTGCGGCGGGTCGATCATCGACAGGTGATCGCCCGGAACGCGCACGATCTCCAGGTCGGCGCAGAAGGCGTCCCAGCCGAGAGTGTCGTCGGTGCGCAGGTAACGCGGGTCGAGGGTGGTGGTCAGCGGATGTGGTTCCTGCGCCCTCAGCAGCAACACCGGTCCGGCATAGGGTTCCGGTTCGTAGCGTTCGGCCACCCGTGCGTCCACATAGGACTCGTACTGGTGCCGCAGCGCTCCCTGGCCCATCCCCGGCACGCGCGCGGCCAGCCTGCTGATCACCAGCCGGATCTGCTCGTCGTCGCCGAGCCGGACGAGGTCCTCGCGCGGGATGTCCAGCGGGACACCGTAGGTCCGTTCGACATGCTCGGCGAACCGGTCGAACCGGTCCAGCAGGATCTCCTGCGCCGGGATCCCCGGCGCGGGCAACGGCAGGATGCTGTCGATCATGAAGACGAGGTCGACCCGCTCCCCCGCCGCGGTCAACCGCTGTGCCGTCTCGTAGGCGAGGCAGCCGCCGAACGACCAGCCACCCAGCCGGTACGGGCCTTGCGGTTGGATCTCCCGGATCAGCTCGAGGTAGCACTCGGCCTTGCCTTCGACGGTGTCCTCTTCGTCGATCCGTTCGAGCCCGTAGACGGACCTGCCCTCCGGCAGCAGGCGGACGAGTCCTTCGTAGACACTCGTCGGCCCGCCGGCCGGATGGAACAGGAACACCGGATCCGTGCCGCCTTCGCGCAGCGGCCGGACAGGGCAGCCTTCGCGACCCTCGATCCGGTCGCGCAGCAGATCGGCCATCGCGGCGATGGTCGGTGTGGCGAAAAGCCGGTCGGGGACGGGGCCGAGCTCCCCGGCGAACACGGCGCGCAGCCGATCGGCCGCGTCGGCGTCGCCACCGGCGGCGAAGAAGTCGTCGTGAACGCCGGGCTCTTCGCCGCCCAGTTCCGCCTGCCAGTGGCGGGCGACCCAGCGTTCGGCCGGGTCACGGGGCCCGACCACCACGGCCGACGCGGGCTGACGCGGGCCTGTTTCGCCGAATCCGGCCTGGTCGGCGAGATGGTCGGCGAGTTCGGCGAGGCTGGCGCCGCGCAACAGCAGGGGAATCGGCAGGGGCAGGCCGAAGTCGCGTTCCACGACACCCTTGGCGCGCATGGCGGTGAGCGAATCGAGGCCGAGCAAGGTGAGCGAGACATGCCTGTCGAGGTCGTCCGCGGCGAGGCTCAGCATCCCGGCGACCAGCCCGGCCAGGTAGTCGGCCAGCATCTCGCGGGCGGCTTCCGGCAGGACCGCCCGGAGCGCGTCCAAGCCGTCCCAAGTGGACCTTCCGGCCTCCGGTTCTTCCTGCGGCACCAGGATCTCGAAGAACGGCCGCCCGGCAAGACCAGGGAACAGGGCGAGTACGGTCCCGGCGTCGACACGCGCGATCCCGGTCGATCCGCGATCACGGCTCAGCACCGTGCCCATCGCCGCCAGTGCCTCCTCCGTGCCGAGCGGTTCGAGCACCGGGTTGCGGCTGCCGACGGCCGCTCCCGCCTCGCCCCAGGCTCCCCAGCCGATGGTCGCCGCGGGTAATCCGGCGGCCCGGCGCCACGCGACGAGCGCGTCCACCCACGCGTTGGCGGTGGCGTACGCGACCTGACCCGGCGATCCGAACAACGCGGCCGCCGACGAGTACGTCAGCCACCAGTCGGGTTCGTGCCCGGCGGTCGCCTCGTGCAACCGCCACGCGCCCAGCGCTTTCGCCCGCCAGGCGGCCTCCACGGCATCGGCTCCGACGGTGACGGCGGCGCCGTCGGCCAGCACCCCGGCCGCGTGCAGCACGCCACGCAACGGCACACCGCCTTCCGTGGCGGCCGCGACCAGTTCCTCGGCTGTTCCCAGCTCGGCGATGTCGCCCGCGACGACGCGGACATCGGCGCCCAGGTCCGCCAGCATCGGTTCGACCTCGGGTCTCACGCCACGGCGACCGGAAAGGACCAGCCTGGTCGCGCCACGTTTCGCGAGCCAGTCCGCCGCGACCAGGCCGAGGCCGCCCAGTCCACCGGTGATGACGTAAGCACCGTCCCGCACCACGGTTTCGTTCACCGGTTTCCCGAGTTCCGGACGGGCCAGCAGCCGCGTGTACCGGACGCCTTCACGCCAGGCGATCTCGTCGTCCGGCGCGTCCGCGCGGATCTCCGCGACCAGCCTGCCGATCCACAGCCGGGCGGGATCCGGCTCGGCGTCGAAGTCGACCTGGCTCGCCCGCAGCTCGGGATGTTCGAAGGCGAGGACCCGGACCAGTCCGCGCAGCCATGCCTGGCCGGGATCACCGCGCTCACCGGGTTCGATGGCCGACGCACCGGCGCTGACCAGCCACAATCGTGGCGAGGACACCGCTTCGGCCAGTTCGGCGACGACACCGGACAGTGTCGCGACCATCCGCGCCGCCCCCATCGGATCCGAGGTCGGGACACCGACGAGCACACCCGTCACCTCGCGAGAGCGCAGGAGTTCCGCCAGCGCGGCCCGGTCTCCGAGCGGCGCCGTCGCCGTCTCGTCACCGGACTCGGCGAGCCGGTCACGCAACGCCGTCAGCCAGGGCACGTCCTCGTGCAGCACGACCCAGGTGCGGGGGCCCGGTTCCTCCGGCGGCAGCCCGGCCTGCCGCCAGACCGTTTCGAACAGCAGATCCGTCATCGGCACCGGCAGCGCCGACCGCTGGAACCGGCGGCAGTAGACCTCGCGGAACTCGACCAGCACGACGTGGTCGGCGTCGACCAGCTGCACGCCACCGACCAGGCCGTCACCGGAGGGATCGAGCGAGTCGAGCACCGCGTCGACCCGGACACCGCGGCGCGGGTCACCGGCGAGGACGACCTCGCCCAAGGTCAGCGGCAGGAAGACGCCGTCGGCTTCACGCAGCGCGTCCCCGGCCGCCGCGGCCAGCGCGTGCAAGCAGGCGTCGGCGATCACCGGATGCAGGACGTACGCCGGATCATCGGCGGGCAGGATGATCGACGCCGAGGCCCGGCCCTCCGCGGCCAGGACCCCGCTCAGTCCGCGAAAGGCGGGGCCGTAGCTCTGCCCCATCCCGGCGAGCACCTGGTAGAGGTCGACCGGCCGGGTGTCGCCGGAGACGGCGCCGAACGGCACCACCGCCGTGTCGCCTTCGCGGATACGGGCGGTGGCGTGGCGGACCCAGCCGCCGCCCGCGGACCGCGCGTAGACGTCCACTTCGGACGATCCGAGACTGGTCGTCACCTCGGTGTGCGCGGCGAGCGGGAGCACCCGGTGCAGTTCGAGACCGCCGACGCGCAGTTGCCCGCCGGACCGCAGGACCGTCTTGGCCGCCGCGAGCGCCAGTTCGAGGAACCCCGCGGCGGGGAACAGCGGGACCCCCATCGCCGCGTGATCGGCCAGCCAGGGCAGCACCGCCGTCCCGACGTCCGCGCACCACAGATGCCCGTCACCGGTCGGCTGTTCGATGTGGACCCCCAGCAACGGATGCGCGCCACCGGATCCGGGCCGGGCAGCCGGCCGCCGCGGCCAGAACCGTTCGTGGCGCCAGCGCGGACCGGGCAGCTCGACCGGGACCGGGCGAGGACCACGGGCATCGAGCACACCGGGCAGTCCGAGGGTGTGGAGCCGGGCGAGCGTGGTCAGGAACGCCACCCGCTCGTCGATCTTGCGGCTCGCCGACGACAGCGCGAGCGCGCCGGTGCTCTGCTCGATCGCGGCCAGCGCCACCGGATGCGGCGAGATCTCGACGAACACGCCGTATCCGTCGGCGGTCGCCGCGCCCAGCGCCTGACTGAACCGCACGGGACGGCGCAGGTTCGCGGCCCAGTACTCGACATCGAAGACCGGTGACCCTTGTGGATCGTCGAGAACACTGCTGTAGCAAGGAATCTCCGCCGGTCGCGGGGAAAGCCCGTCGAGCTCGGCACGAAGCCGGTCCAGGACGGCGTCGACAGCTCCCGAATGCCCGGCGCCGCCGACCGGCAGCCGTCTCGCCAGCCTGCCGAGGCTCTCGACATGCGAGACCAGCGCTTCGACCTGCTCGGCGCCGCCGCTGACGGTGCACTGGACCGGCGAGGCGTAGACGGCGACGGTGATGCCGGGGAAGTCCGCTTCCAGGTCCGCGAGTTCGGCCGGGGAGAGTTCGACCACCGCCATCGCACCGTCGCCGCTCGCGTCGACCTCCGCGAGCAGCCGGGCCCGCGTGCTCATCACGCGCAGGCCGTCCGCGACGTCCAAGGCCCCCGCGACGACGGCGGCCGCGACCTCGCCCATCGAATGCCCGAGCACCGCGTCCGGGACGACACCGTGCGCGCGCCAGAGCCCGGCGAGGGCGAGTTGCATACCGAAGAGCGCGAGTTGCGTCGCGCCGAGGTCCGGCAGCTCGCTCTCGCCGGAGAACACCTCGTGCAAGGAGAACCCGGCTTCCGCTCGGAACACCGGATCGAGTGCTTCCACCTCGGCACGGAACGCGGGCTCGGTGCGCAGCAGGAGGCGGCCCATGCCGGGCCATTGGGAGCCGTAGCCGGAGAAGACGAACACGACGTCGGGCACGGGCCCGGCTTCGACGGCGGGCATTTCGCGCAGCGCGGCGGCGGCCCGGCCACGGTCCCCGGCCACCACCGCGCCGCGGAACGGCAGGTGATCCCGGCCCCGCGCCAGCGTCGCGGCGACGGCGTCCAGCGGTACCCCGTGGTGTTCTTCGAGCCAGTCCGCCAGATCGGCGGCCCGTTCGCGGAGCACCTCGGGCGAGCGGGCCGACAGCGCGAACACCCGCGGGCCTTCGGTTTCGGTCCCGCGAGCGGGGAACGACGCGGCGGGCCACTCTTCGAGGACGACGTGGGCGTTGGTGCCGCCGAAGCCGAACGCGGAGATCCCGGCGCGCGCGACGCCCGAGTAGCGCGGCCAGTCCGTCGCGGTGCCGACCACTCGCAGGCCCAGACCGGCGAAGTCGATGTGCGGACTCGGTTCGCGATGGTGCGGGGTCCGCGGCAGCCGCCGGTGGACCATCGCGAGGACGACCTTGATCAGCCCGGCGATCCCGGCCGCCCCTTCGAGATGCCCCAGATTCCCCTTGACCGAGCCGATCAGGAGCGGACGGGCGGCTTCGCGGCCGGCGCCGAGCACCTCGCCGAGCGCACCGGCCTCGATCGGATCCCCCAGCGCGGTGCCGGTCCCGTGCGCCTCCACGTAGTCCACGGAGGACGGTTCGATACCCGCCGCCGCGTACGCGTCCCGCAACAGGGCGGCCTGCGCGCCGGGGCTCGGTGCGACGAGACCGTTGGACCGGCCGTCGGAGTTCACCGCGCTGCCGCGGATCACCGCGAGCACCCGGTCCCCCGCCCGGCGGGCGGCCTTCAGCGGTTTGAGCACGACCACCCCGCAGCCCTCACCGCGGGCGATGCCGTCGGCGGCGGCGTCGAACGGTTTGCAGTGCCCGTCCGGGGCCAGCACCCCCGCCCGCCGGAAGGTCGCCGTGACGGCCGGCGTGAGCATCAGGTTGACCCCGGCGGCGAGCGCCGTCGCGCATTCGCCGCGGCGCAGGGTCTGTACCGCCTGGTGGACCGCCACCAGTGAGGACGAACAGGCCGTGTCCAGGGTGAGACTGGGCCCGCGCAGGTCGAACAGGTACGAAAGCCGGTTGGCGGCGATACTCGTCGCGGCCCCGGTGGCGGACCAGACGTCGACGGCGGCGGGGTCGGTCATCGTCAGGTGGCCGTACTCGCCCGCCGAGAGCCCGACGAACACCCCTGTCCGGCTTCCCCGCAGCGTGGACGGCGGGATCCCGGCGTGCTCCAGCGCCGCCCAGGCGACTTCGAGCAGGATCCGCTGCTGGGGGTCCATCGCCTCGGCCTCACCCGGCGCGATGCCGAAGAACTCGGCGTCGAAACCGGCGATGTCGGCCAGGAAGCCGCCACGGCCGGATTCTTCCTCCCAGCGCCCTTTGGGAACGTCGCGGATGCCGTCGCGTCCGGCGTCCAGGAAGCGCCAGTACCGCTCCGGGGAGTCGGCCCCGCCGGGCAGGCGGCAGCCGACGCCGACGATCGCGATCGGTTCTTCCTCATGGCCTGAACCGATCGCGGCGGTAGTTTGTTCCACTGTGGACAGATGATCGGCGAGCGCGGCGATCGTCGGGTACTCCCACACCAGCGTCGGCGCCAGCGGACGGCCGAGGTACCGGCCCAGATCCGCGGCCAGCTCCATCGACTCCCGCGACGAAAGCCCGCTCTCGTGCAGTGGACGATCCGGGTCGGCGGGCAACCCGGTCCGGTCCGCCACCCACGCGGCGAGCCAGGTCCGGAGCTCCGCGGTCATCCCAGCCGCCGCGTGGTCAGCGAGCCGTCCACATAGGACTTCCGGCACAGCGCCCTGCTGATCTTCCCGCTGGAGGTGCGCGGCACCTCTCCTGGCGCCAGGAAGACGACATCGTGCGGGCGCAGGCCATGGGCGGCCGAGACCGCTCGCCGGATCTCCGCGGTCACGACGGCGACGTCGGCCTCGGTCGTCTTGGCCCGCTCCACCACCACGACCGCCGCTTCGCCGTCTTCGCGCTCGATCGCGAAGGCCGCGGCGGAATGCGGCCGGACCGCGGGATGCGTCTCCACGGTCTGTTCGATGTCCTGCGGGTAGTGGTTGCGGCCGTCGACGATGACGAGGTCCTTCAGCCTGCCGGTGATGAACAGCTCGCCGTCGTGGCGCACGCCGAGATCCCCGGTCGCCAGCCAGCCCGCGCCGGAGTCCGGATCGACCGGCGGCAGGCCGAACACGGCCGCGGACACACCGGGCAGCCCCCAGTAGCCCACGCCGACGTTCGGGCCGTTGACCTGGATCTCCCCCACCCGGCCGGGTTCGACCAGCGCGCCGGTGACCGGGTCGGCGATGCGGATCCGCTGCCCTGCCGGGAAACCGCAGGAGACGAGGGTGGTGGCCGCGGTGCCGGGGGCGGCGGTCGTCGCCAGCCCGGCGGCGAGCCGATCACGGTCGAAGGTGACTTGCCGCGGCGCTTTGCCCGCTTCGGTGACGGAGACGAGCACGGTCGCCTCGGCCAGGCCGTAGGAGGAACGGTGGACCTCGGGGCGCAGCCCGCATTCCCCGAAAGCGGCGTGGAACTTCGCGATGGTCGCGGGCAGGACCGGCTCGCTGCCGTTGATCAGCGAGACGACCCGGCTCAGTTCGAGGTAGCTCTTCTCGGCCTCGGTCACACGGGAAGCGGCGTAGGAGTAGGCGAAATTGGGTGCCGCGCTGATCGCGCCGGGACTGGCCGAGAGCGCGCGCAGCCAGCGTGACGGACGTTCGAGGAACGCGAGCGGATCCATCAGGACCGAGGCCGCCCCGGCGGCCATCGGGGCGCCGATGCCGAGGATCAGGCCCATGTCGTGGAACAGCGGCAGCCAGCTGACGGTGGACGTCGTCCCGGTTTCGATCGCATAGGCGTCACAGGCCTGCCGGGCGTTGGTGAGCGCGTTGCGGTGGGTCAGCATCACCCCGGCCGGGGTCCGCGTGGAACCGGACGTGTACTGCAGATACGCCAGTGCGTCCGGTTCCGGTCGCGGCCAGGAACGGTCACCGGCCGCGACCGGAGCAGGGTTGTCGACGGCGAGCACGGCGGGCCGCTCGATCTCCGTTGTGGTGAGGAAACCGGCGACGGCGCCGATTCCTTCGGCGGTCGTGAGCACGACCCGCGGCGCGCAGTCGCCGAGTACGGCGGCCAGCCTGCCCGCGTGCCCTGGAAGATCCGGGGCGAACAGCGGGACCGCGACCAGCCCGGCCCGGATCGCACCGAGGAACGCGACGACGTAGTCGGTGGACTGCCGTGCCAGGATCGCCGCCCGCTCGCCGGGGCAGGCGAAGGTGGCCAGCCGCGTGGCGAGGGCCTCGACACGGTCGTCGAGTTCGCGCCAGGACAGGGTGACCGCCCGGCCGTCCGCGCCGGCGCGATGGTCGAGGTAGGTCACGGCGACCTCGTCGCCGAGCCGTCGCGCCCAGTACTCCAGCAGTGTCGCGAAGGACTCACCGGCGGATGCTTCGTCCTGACCGCGGGCGGCGACGACCGTTTCCGAAATGGTTTCCATGGCCCCTCGTTTGACGACGTGAGCAGGAGCGGGTGAATGCGGAACGGCGCCGTTGCCGAAAGCGGATTCCATTCCGGAGACCGTTCTTTTCCTCTGCCCGGAACTGTATGGATCACAGTCGAAGAGTGTCAATGAAAGGACCGTGAAACGCTCACGGCGGTGCGACCGTGCTCACCGTGAAGAGAGAAAGGGGGCACCCCGCTTGTCACCTCCGGACGAACTTTGCCCCGCACGGGGGTTCAGCAGCCGGAGCGCGAGGAACGCGCCGAGGAGTTCCAGCCCCGCCGCGGTCAGCAGGCCTGCCGTGTAGCCGCCCGCCAGCGCGGCCCTGGCACCTTCGCCGAGCCGTGCCGTGCGTACCACCGCCAGCACGGCCCCGATCAACGCGACACCCAGCGCGCTCGACAGTTCACGGGACGCGGTGAGCAGTCCGGAGGCGGTGCCCGCGTGCCGCTCCGCCACCACCTCCAGCGCGTACGAGGTCAACGGCGTGGTCAGGGCGGATCCCGCCCCGATCAGCACCAGCCCCGGAACCCGTGGCAGGACTTCCGGGACAGGATTGACCGCGGCGACCGCGACCAGGCCGGCGGCCACCGTGGCGAGCCCGGCCGCGACAGTCCGATGTGGACCGAATCGCGGCACCGCCCAGGGCACCAGCGGTGTCGCGGCGACGACCGCGATCGCCACCACGACCAGCGGCAACCCGGCGAGGACCGGTCCGAGTCCGAGGGATTCCTGGTGCAGCAACGGGGTGAAGAAGAACACCCCCGAAACCCCCAGTCCCCACAGCAACTGCACGGTGAGCGCGCCGGTGAAGACCCGCTGACCGGTCAGTTCCACGGGTACCAGCCGTTCGCGCGCGCGTCTTTCCCTGCGCACGAACCAGATCGCGAAACCCGCTCCCGCGATCCCGAACGCCGCGGGCAGCAGCGCGGCGCCCTCGCCCAGTTCCACCACGGCGGCGGTGACCAGGACCATCCCGGTGGTCACCACCAGCATCGATCCGGCGGCGGGCCGCCCCGCCGCCGGATCGCGTCCCGCGACGGCGACCTTGGGCAGCAGGGCGAGCATCACCGCCACGAACGGGAGATTGACGAAAAAGATCCAGCCCCAGCTCAGATACTCGCTCAGCACGCCGCCGAGGGTCGGGCCGAGTGCCAGCGCGACCGCGAGGCAGGCTGTCCACACGGTCGCGCCGACTGCCCGCCCGCGCTCGTCGAGGTTGGTGCGGAGCAGGCTGAGCAGGGCCGGGACGAGGAACGCCGCGGCGGCGCCTTGCAGCACCCGTGCGGAGATGACGAGCCATGCCGTCGTGGCCAGCCCGCCGGCGGCCGCGCCGACGCCGAACGCGAGCAGCCCGGCCCGCAGTGTCGCGGCCTGGCCCCGGCGATCCACCAGTGCGCCCGCGACCGGCAGGAGCCCGGCGAACGGGAGCATGTACCCGATACTCACCCATTGCAGGGCGGGCAGATCGAGCGCGAGATCACGGGCGATGGACGGCGCGCCCGCCGCGACGATCGTGTTGTCGAGGGTGGTGACGAAAGCCCCGAGCGCGATCATGACCAGCGTCCGTACCATTTTCCGCCCTCACGAGTGGTGATTCCGGTTGGCACCGTCCTTACCACTCGCGAATCCTTGCCCCTTACTCAAGTGACAATTTCCTCCGCGCCCTTTGGCAACCGCGGCAGGGGCCGATCAGAGCCAGCCTCGGCGCGACGCCTGCGCTCCCAGCTGGAACCGGGTCTGCGCGCCCAGCAGTTGCTGCAAGCGGCTGATGCGCCGGAGCACCGTGCGTTCGCTGACGCCGAGTTCGCGCGCGATCGCCTCGTCGGTCAGGCCGCCGCTCAGCAACGCGAGCAGTCGGCGGGTGGCGACGGTCGGTTCCTGCGCCGCCTTCGCGTCGTCCGGACCACCGGCCCGGACAGGCACGGCCATCCGCCAGAACGATTCGAACAGCTCGATCAACGCGCTCAGCAGCATCGACGGATGGATCAGCAGCGCCAGCACATCGCCCGCGTCGGAGTTCGGGACGGCGATCAGCGCGCGCCTGCTGTCGGCGATCACCAGCTTCAAGGGCAGCCCTGGGAACACCCTGGCCTGTTCCCCGAGGGCGATACTCGATTGCACCTGGGTGAATCCGTCGTCGTCCTGGAGCACGGACGAGTCGTAGACGACGCGGTAGGCGATGCCGCGCGCCATCGATCCCGGCTGCTCCGTGCTCACCTCGGCTTTGGGGCTCATGTACGACCCTGGGTCCAGCGCGACGATGTCCACACCCGACTGCGTCTGCATGGACTCGAACGTGGCGATCACCTCGTCCCGGCTGCGCAGCACCTCGACGAAGTCCGCGTCCCGGCCGGTGCGCAGGGAGTAGGCGGCGCCGAGCACTTCGGCCGCTTCCCGCGCGCGGACGGCCGCGGCTTCGTGGTGCGCGGCGAACGCCGACAGCGCCGCGCGCGGCGGGCACACCTCGAACCCGGACGTGCCGGCCCGGACCAGGCCGAATCGCTCCAGCTCGACCAGTTCGGCACCGGGCTCGGTCGGCCGTCCGTCCAGCAGTGCCCGGTACAGCTGCTCGGCCTCCACCGAAAGGCCCCGCGACTCGGCGAGCATGACGCTTCTCCTCACCCATCACAGGACCCGCCCATCTGACATCGATGTCAGACGTCGCAGTACCGCTGTTTCCGCTCACTGGTCTTGAGGGGGAAACCGGCGCGCTCGTGCGCCTGAAGCGATAACGAAAGGATCACAGATCCCGGCGGGCACGCCGAAGGGGCTCCCGCGAACCTGATCGGCCCGCGGGAGCCCCTGTTCCCGGCAGCGGCTAGGCGTTGGCGGGCATCCCCTTCTCGTCGGCTTCCGGCGTGGCGGTGCCTTCGAGCAGCTCGCGGACGATCTCGTTCGCCTTGCGCACTTCGGGCGTGATCATCTTGATCTTGATCTTCCCGTCGTGCCCGAGGTTTCCACCGACCTCGATCGTCTTGTCCTCACCGGGCAGGGGCAGGCCCTGGCAGCCGGTGAACTTCTTCTTCGGCGTGAGGCCGGTCTGGAAGTAGGCGACGATCGGGTCGTCGACGCAGTCGGTGTTGTACGGGAAGATCCCGTGGCTGCCTTCGTTGTCGACGCTGATCATCTTGGCGCCCGGCAGTCCGTTCGCGGTGGCGAGCCCGCCCTCGTACGGCGTGGCCGCGTCGAGTTCGGTCTGCGCGATCAGCAGCTTCGGGAACGTCTTCTCCTCCGGCGCAGGCTTGGCGTTGGCGGTCGGCCAGAACGCGCACAGCGGCGCGCCGGACTGGGCCATGATCGGCGCGATGAACGGCGCGTTCACGGTCAGGTCGGCCTGCCAGAAATTCCAGTAGTGCAGGTTCTGGTTCCACTGGCCGTCCTGGCAGCGGATGGCCTCGAACGCCGCGTCCCAGGTCTCGACCTCGGCGCCGCCCTGATAGGAAGCCTTGCGCTCGACCGAGTCCTTCTTCGCGATGGCCTCCAGCGCGTTGCCCTTGGCCTTGGTCAGGAACGCCTTGTTCGCGTCGGTCAGGCCGGGAGTGGCCAGCGCCTTGGCGACGACCTGGTCGAGCTTCTCCACGTCGGTCCCGGTGGGCGCCGGTCCCTTCGCCACCGCGGCCACCATGGAAGCCGCCGACGGGTACTGGGTCGTGTCGTACATCGCCGGGATGATGAACCAGGCGGCGTAGAGCATGCCCGCGAACTCACGGGTGCCGCCTGCCTTCTCCCAGTCGCGGCGGATCTCGAGCGGGTCGGTGCCCGCCTTGTACTTGGCGTCGTTGCGCGCGACGTAGGGCAGCAGCGCCTCCTGGAACTGGCGGTCACGGCTGCGCGGCTGCAGATCCCAGGTCTTCTCCAGGGTCGAGCGGCTCGCGTCGGTCGACGAGTCGAGCAGGAAGCGGTGCGCCTTGCCGGGGAACGTGGTGGCGTACCAGGTGCCGAGCCACGTGCCGTAGGAGTAGCCGATGTAGCTGGTCTTCTTCTCGCCGAGCAGTACCCGGATGAAGTCCATGTCGTACGCGGTCTGCTCGGTGGTGATGAACTTCGTCAGCGGGTTCTTCAGGCACCCTTCGACCTTCGCCCGGCTGATCACGTTCTGATCCGTGCTGTCCGGGACGGTGTAGCTGCAGGTCAGCGGGGTGCTCTGGCCGACACCGCGGGGATCGAAGCCGACGAAGTCGTACTGCGCGGCCAGCACGGGGCTGCGCCTCGCCATCGCGGCGCCCCACGGCAGGCCTTCGCCGCCGGGTCCGCCGGGGTTGACCAGGGCGATGCCCTGCCTGCCGGTGCCGGGGTAGGCGGTCGCGGTCTTGGAGACGCGGACGCCGATGGTGTTGCCGTCCTGCGGGTTGTGCCAGTCACGCGGCATCTGGACCGTGGCGCAGGCGAGGCCCTTGACCTTCTTCAGTTCGGCTTCCGTCGCCGGGGCGACGGAAGGGAACGAGCACTCGCCCCACGCCACGGCCTGCTTGGTCAGCGCGCCCGCGAGCGCCGCGGTGTCCGGGTCGGCCTTGGCCGCGGGTGCCGCACCCGCGGCCGGAGCCAGCACCAGGCCCGAAGCCAGGAAGGCGCCGGCGATCAGGGCCGCCGTGCCCCTCCGCGTCATTCTCGTACTACTGATCACCATGATCCCTTTCGAAAGGAGCCCCCCGACGTCCGTACGAGAAGTAAAGACCGGTGATCAGCTTTCCTGCACGGCCCGGAGATGGCGGATACCCGACATGGCAGGTTCTCGACACCTTTGTGGAGATCAGCCGGGGCTGGACCATCCGTGCCGCCAATATCCGGCGAAGGAGATGTCCGCCTTCGCCGCGCCCCGCTCGGAGACCAGATGACGGCGCAACGTCGTCGCCAGCCGGGATTCCCCGGCGACCCAGGTGTAAAACCGACCCGGTGGCAACTCAGCCTGCCGGACTGTCTCAAGGGCGAGAGTTCCCGGACGCCGTCCCTGGTCGTCGCGGCTGAGCCAATGGATGCGGACGCCGTCGCTGGTCTCGTATCGCCGAATGTCGGCGACCGTGGGCACTTCCAGGAAGACTTCCGCGGCAAGCGATTCCGGGGCGTCGTCGAGAATCGCCAACGCCGCGGGCAACGCGCTCTCGTCGGCGACGATGAGCTGACCACCGACGTCGTCCGGTGGCCGGTAAGTCGTGCCCATGTCGAAGATGCCGGCGGGATCCCCTGGCCCCGCGCCTCGTGCCCAGTCGCTCATCGGCGAATTCCCGTGGAGGGCGAACTCGATGTCGATCTCGTCATCGGCGGGCCTCGCCCGGCGGATGGTGAGCGTGCGCACCCACGGGCGGACCGATTTGGGCAGCATCATCACCTCGGCCATCCACGTCTCGTTCGAGAAGGTGGGCATCCGCAGCCCCTGCTGGCCCTCGCGGGGGAAGAACAGCCGCACCGTCTGGTCCGCACCGGCGACGATGAGATCTTTCAGCGCCGGGCCACCGAGGGTGACCGACGCGAAGCTCGGGCTCAGGAGGACACGCTTCCGCACTTCCAGCGTGATCATTTTGCGTGACGACGGGGTCCGAAGGCGTGGGATCACTTCACGGATCCAGTGTTTTCGCAGCTCATGACACTATTATGAGCATTTCCTCAGTTCTTGGGTACTCGCTTTCACCAGCGCGCGGGGGCAGCCGGGACCAGCGCGAAGTTCGGCTCACGAGCCTGGCTGCTCACGTTTACCGCGGCGCCCCGATCAGCCACCGGTACCTTCGGCGAACCGTCGCGCGGCCTCGAAATCCGCTGCTCCGGGACAGTCCTTGCGGATCCCGCCGACGAGCGCGAACGGCGCCCAGGTGTCGAACCCCCGGCAGGAGAACGTCCCCACCACGTCGAACCCCTTCCGGCCGAGCAGCCGCGCCAGACGACGGGTGTAGCGCCGGAAGGGCGGCTCGGGCAGGCCGCTCGTGGTGAACACGAACGCCTTCCGCCGCTGCTTCTCCGGCAGCTCCTGGACGAACCGGCGCAGACGAGGGTGGTAGTCCATGGTGAAGATCCCCGAACCGAAACCCACGAGATCACAGGCGTCGAGCTCGGCCGGGTCGGCTTCCTCGGGGCTGACGACCCGCGCTTCGAGCACCTCCGCCATGGTTTCGGCGATCCGCGCCGTGTTGCCGTGGGACACCGAGACGCACACGATGACGACCTTCATGCCGGTCCTCCCTTTCGCCGGTTCTCCTCCAGGAACCGAGCAGAAACGAAGTTCGTGACAACAAGCGCGGTGGTCCCGGTCACACCCGCAGGTGATCGCGGAGTTCCCGTGCCACGCGGGCCATCAGCACCTCGGCTTCCGGCTGGATCGCGGCGGGCACCCGCGACGCGGTCAGCGCGGCGATCGCGAAGATCCCGCCGTCGGCGTGTTCGACCACCCCGACCTCGTGCCGCATGTTCAGCACGGTGCCCGTTTTCGACGACCATTTCGTGGCGTCGGAGACGAAATCTGGGCTCAGCCGTTGACGCAGCAGGTTGAGTCCCATGAGCTCGCGCACCCTCGCCGCCACCTCTTCGTCCACTTTGGACGGCTTCCACAGCGCCTCGAGCAGGTCCACGAACGCGCGGGCCGAACCGGAACTCGCGCGCGTGATGTCGAGCTGGGGAACGGGATGTCCTTGCCCTGCCGTGCCGGCGTTGATCGCGAGCGCGTGCGCGAGATGGACGTCCGCGGGGTCGAAGCGTTCCGCCGGGGTGTCGCTGAGTTCCGCGACCGGATGCCGCGCGGTGATCCCGGAAACGCCCCACGCCCGCGTCATCCTGGTGACCTCGGCGGGAGGTGTCAGCGCGAAGAGCGTGTCCGCCGCGGTTTCGTCGCTGATGGCCATCGTGAGGTAGAGCAGGTCGTCGACGGCCACCCTGGCCGGATGCCGGAACCGGGTCAGCCCGGTCGGCCCCGGCATGGTGGCCCGGCCCGGCTGGACGTCGATCGGCGCCGAACCGTCCAGTTCGCCCCGGTGGATCCGCTCCAGGGTGGCCGTCGCGAGCGGGATCTTCACCAGCGAGGCGCTCGGGAACTCCAGCTCGGGATCGATGCCGATCTCGGTTCCGGTCCGCAGGTCCCGCACCAGGAACGAGCCCCGCAGGCCGCCGTCGTCGAGTTCGGCGCGCAACCGAGGGAGCAGCGTTTCCGGGTTCATGTCGTCTCCTCCGCGCCGAGACACCGGGCGATGTCGGACCACAATCGTGCCCGGATCCGCTGCGCGTCCTCACCCAGCCCCGCCGTGATCTCGTAGCCGCGGGCGAGCTGGATCTCGCCGATGGTCCTCCATGCCAAGCCGAGTTCGGCGGCCTGGGCGGTCGAACACAGCAGCAGATCGTCCGAGCCGAACACGGCCGCCGCGGCGGCGGTGAGCGAATCGGCGACGGAGACCTGCGCGGGCCGCAGTCCCACCGAGTCGCGGATCCGGAACAGGCGGTCGCGGATCGGCGGGACGTCGTCCTCGGGCTGGACCCAGACCCGGCGGGGCACGCCGCCGGAGCGGCCGACCCGCAGCGTCTCCAGATGCAGTGAACCCGCTCGCGGTCCGCCGGTTCCGGCCAGGCCGAGGGTGACCTTCCAAGTGCCTTCTTCGGCGGGGACGGCCGTCAGCGCCGCGCGAACCTCCTGCGTGCGCACGAGTTCCGCCCGTTCCCTCGGCAGGGCCTGCCGGAACTCGAGGAAGACGTCCAGCGCCCGTGCCGCCGCGTCGAGTTCGGCGAGCTCGCGGGTGGTGCAGGTTTCCGGTACCGCGAGCCGCAGCGGACGCAGCCTGGCGCGGTGCGCGTCGTGCTCCATGGCGTCGGCCAAGGCCACCAGCCGTTTCGCCGACGGCAGCATGTCCTGCCCGAACGGGGTGAGCCGGGCGCGCCGGGTGGAGCGGTCGAACAGCCGCTCGCCGAAATGCCGTTCCAGCGCGGCGATCCGACGGCTCGCCACCGGTTGGGGGATGCGGGCGAGCGCGGCTCCCGCGGTGAAGGTCCCGGCCTCACTCACGCTCACGAACGCCCGGCAGCTGCCGATCAGGTCCACGACCACATACTATGCCGGTTTCGCATGGAAGAGGACATTAGTGTCTTGGACAGCATGAACGACGATGGCGAGACTTCGGGCATCGAACGATCTCGAAAGGAATCACCGTGTCCGTCACTTCTCGCCGGTGGGCGGCCCTGCTGGCGCTCTCGGCCGTGTCACTCGCCGCGTGTTCCACGCCCGCTCCCGCGTCGGCGCCTGCCTCAGCCACCCCGGTCGCGGCCGCCGCGCGAACCGACTTCGAGCAGCTCGAACGCACCTTCGGCGCCCGGATCGGGGTGTACGCGGTGGACACCGCGACCGGCCGCGAGGTCGCCTTCCGCGCCGACGAACGGTTCGCCTACGCCTCGACGCACAAGGTGTTCACCGCCGGCGGTGTCCTGCAGCGAACGCCGCTCGCCGACCTGGACCGGACGGTGACCTACAGCGAGAAGGACCTGGTCTCCAACTCACCGGTCACCGAGAAGCACGTCGCGACGGGCATGCCGCTGCGCGCGGTCATGGACGCCACCCTTCGCTACAGCGACAACACCGGCGGGAACCTGCTCTTCCGCGAACTCGGCGGACCCGAGGGCCTCAACGCCGTGCTGCGGGGAATCGGCGACACCACGAGCCACGCCGACCGGATCGAACCCGAACTCAACGACACCTTCCCCGGCGACCAGCGGGACACCAGCACACCGCGCGCCCTCGCCGTGGGCCTGCGTGCTTTCGCTCTCGGCACCGCGCTGCCCGAGGACAAACGCAAGGTCCTCGTCGACATGATGCGCGCCAACACCACCGGCGACGAGAACATCCGCGCCGGGGTTCCCGGCTGGCCGGTCGCCGACAAGACCGGCACGGCGGGTTATGGAACGCGCAACGACATCGGGGTCGTGTGGCCGCCGAACCGGGCGCCGATCGTCATCTCGGTCCTGACCGACCGGACCGCCAAGGACGCGAAGATCGACAACAAGCTGCTCGCGCAAGCCACCGCGGCGGCCGTCAAGGTCCTCCCCTGACCGATCGGGCGGACGGGAGATGTCCCGTCCGCCCGGCCGGTTCACCGGTTCAGCGCCGGCAGGGGTTGCCCGCCGGATGCGCGGCGGTGCCGTGCACGTCGGCCTGGGATTCCGCGAGCACGATCTTCGCGAGCGCGGTGTCCAGTGCGACGGCCTGCTGCTTCACGACGCCGTTCGCCACCGTCTGGCCGTTGAGCTTCAGCGAGCCGATGACCAGCGGGATGGTCAGCGGCGCCGAGCCCACCGTGATCGACTCACCGTTGATCTTCAGCGAGGCGACGTTCGAACTGCCTGCCAGAACCGAGGCGAGCCCGCCCGGCGACGGCTGGCAGGTCGCCGTGGCCTGCGACTGGATCACGCCGAGTTCGATGTTCAGCCCGAGCGTGCTGATCACCGTCTTGTCGATCTTGGCCGACGCCAGCGCGCGATCGCCCGCGGCCGGAGCCGCCGACTGGTCGTCCGGCGTGAGATCGGTCGACGCGGTCAGCACCTGGGTCTCCACCTTGATCAGACCCGCGTTGAGCGTCGCGGCGGCGACGGTGCGGTTGTCGTCGGCACACGGCAGGTTCGCCGGGTTCGCCTGCGCCGCGGTCACCCCGAGGACGTTCGCCGCGGTGCCCGTGCAGGAGAAGACGCCATCACGGTCGTCGTCGACGATCGTGCCGACCCCGGTCGGATCGACCAGCCCGGCGCCCGAGGGGGCCGAGAGAGTCACCGTGAACGTCTCGTTCGGCTCGTCGACGGTGTCCGGATTGACCAGCACGGTCACCGGCTTGGCCGTCTGGCCAGGGGAGAACGTGACGGTGCCACTCGCCGCCGCGTAATCGGCGGGTGCGGTCGCGGTGCCGTTGGCGGTCGCGTACTTGACCGTCACCGGATTCGGGCTGGGGCCGCCGAGCAGCGACACCGTGAACGTCGCCGGGACCTGCGCGCCACCCGAGCCTTCGTCGACCACCACGTCGTTGATGCTCAAGCCGAGCACGCGCACGGTCGTGGTCTCGATGTACCCCCGCGAAACACCGTCGACCTGGTAGTCGACGACACAGTGATAGGTACCGGGGGCGGCGCCGGCCGAAGCCTTGATCGTCTCGGTGAACGAGGCGACGTCGCCACTGGTCACCTTGATGCTGCCGGGGTCGTTGGTGACCGTGAGCTGCGGGTCGCAACTGGTGACCTTCGGGGTCACCGTGACCTCGATGGACTTGATGCCGTCCAGGATCGCCTGGGAGACCTGCCCGGCGGGGACGTTGTTCAGCAGCACGCCCCCCGTGGCCGAGGTGATCGCGGTGGCCTGCCCGGTGGAGTCGAGTGCCCCGACGTTGATGGCGACCACGCGGATCTTCGCCGCCTGAAGCGCCGCGATCGTCTGGGCCAGGTCGTGCCCGCCGCTCGGATCGTGCGACGGCGCGTCGCCGAACCACGCGATGATGCGGGTGCCGTCCGGCCGGAAGTCGACCGCACCGGTGGCCAGCTGGTAAAGCGCGTTCAGGTTCGCTTCCGGCGTGTCCCCGCCGCCCGAGGCCAACCACTGGTTGATCCCCGACTGGACGGCGGCCGGGTCGCCGGTGATGCCCTGGTTGACCTTGAACGGCACCGAGTCGGTGAAGTCCTTGTACTCGGCGACGCCGAACTGCGCGGTCGGCTGCGCGGCGAGCACGTCACCGGTGATGGCGTTGGCGTTCGAGCGGACGTTGCCGATCGGTCCGCCCATGCTGCCGGTGGTGTCGGCGAGCAGGACGAGGTCGGGGTTCGGCGGCACCGCCGAGGTGGTCACGTTCTTGGTGATGTTCGTGCTCTGCCCGGCGGTGAGGGTGAGATCGACCGTGGCCGGGTCCACCCCCGGCGGGGCCGCGGCGGCGACCGCGGTGGACGCGAGCATCGCCGCGACGGCGGTCATGACGACGATCAGTGGTCTTCGCGACATGGATTTCCCTTTCGAGACCCGGCTGGAGCCGGAATTCCTGTGGGCTTCCTGAGAAAGACGGAACAATCCGTATTTCGTTAGCGCATGACGCGAACGTCACCCGGAGCGCCGCATGTCAAGCTGCTCAACGGGCTGTTACCGCGAATCCGGGCTACTCGGACCATGTCCGCGTTACGCCAAGAAGTGGAAAGATCTCCGATATCCCTCACTCACGAGCGTGAGAAAAGACAGCGTTTCTCACGGTTTCCGTGATCCCTTCGCCGCTCCAAAACCGATTTCGCAGGGTTCTTCCCCGGCGAATACGCACCGAATGTCGCAACGTCGGCGCCCGCCGAAACCTCGGCGAGACCTGGACCGAGGGGTCGACTCCGACGTCCGGGCACTGTCCCGAGCGCCACGCTCGAGACGTTGAGCGTCTCAGGCGAGGCGCACGAGACACTCGATACCGTGGCCGCCTAGGCGAGGTCGACGGGCCGCGTCCGCAGCTTGGCGGCGATGCGGGCCAGCGCCTCCTGGTCCTCCTCGGTCAGCGGGTCGAGTACGAGATCCCGCACCGAGCGGACGTGGGTGGGCGCCGCCGCGACGACCACGTCGTACCCGTCGTCGGTGAGCACGGCGAGGGTGTACCGGCCGTCCTCGGGGTCGGGTATTCGCCGGACCCACCCTCGCTGCTCGAAGCGTTTGACCACATTGGACAGTCGGGAGAGCGAACCGTTGGCGAGATAGGCCAGCTCACTCATCCGCAGCCGCCGTTCCGGGGCTTCCGAAATATGACTGAGGGTCAGGTACTCGAACAGCGTCAGCCCGGCGTCCTGCTGCAGTGGCGACTCCAGCCGTCCCGGCAACAGGAGGACCAGGGAGACCAGTCCGGTCCAGGCCTCTTTTTCGGCAGAGGTCAGCCACAGCGCTTCGTCCGGGTCTGGGGCGGCCATGCCGGAACCATACCGAGAACCGCGCGACTTCACGCGTGAAGTCAGATCGTGCTACGTTGACTTCATGCATGAAGTCAACGAGAACACTGTCCAGCCCCAGCCCCGGTTCTTCGTCACCCCCGGCCATGGCGAACGGCTCCTGCCCGAGATGCGCTACAGCCAAGCGGTGCGCGTCGGCGATCGCGTCGAGATCTCGGGACAGGGAGGCTGGGCCGACGACCTGCCCTTTCCCACCTTCCCCGAGGACCTCGAAGCCGAAATCGTCCAGACCTTCGAGAACGTCGGGAAGGCCCTCGCCGGCGCGGGTGCCACCTGGCGCGACGTCATCTCCGTGGAGTCTTACCACGTCCCGGAAACGCCCGGTTTCATCGGCGAGACCCACGGCCGCGTCATGGTCGAACAGTTCCGCAAGCACATGGGCGACCGCGCGCCGATCTGGACCGAGCTCGGCGTCCCCGCCCTCGGTGCCCCTGGAATGCGGGTGGAGATCAAGGTCACCGCGATCGCCAAATCTTCCCGCGTGTGAACGCCGTGCCCCTTGGGTACTACCCGAGTGCGCCCATGCTCTTGGCCCAGCTGGGAAACCCGCTAAGGAGACACGCGTGGGTACTACGGGAACACGGCAAGCTTACGAATTCCCCACGGGCTGCGCCCCGCCCTTGGGACAGATCCGGGCCTGGCTGCGAGAGCAGCTGAGCGAGACCGGGCGCATCACCATCGCGGACACCGAACTGCTGACCACGGAACTGGTCACCAACGCGCACGAACACGCGGACGGCGCCGCCGAACTCAGGGTGTTCCTGCCCTCGGGCCGGGACGTCGTCCGCGTGGAAGTCGACGACCGCCGCCCGCACCTGCGCCCGTGCCGACCGGCGAAACCGGATCCGACGAGCCCGCACGGGCGGGGGCTGGCCTTGGTCGAGGCGATCAGCACCGAATGGGGCGTGGACACCGGCGAGGGATACAAAACGGTGTGGGCGGAGATCCCGGTGCTCTGACACGATCATCCGGTGACAGCTTCACATCATCCGGTGACAGCTTCACGAAGCGCCCTGATGGCACCGATGCTGCGGCCGGGTGATCGTGTCCGCCTCGTCTCCCCCGCCAGTTATCCGAGCCCCGAGCTTCTCGCCGAGAGCGTGACGGTCCTGGAAAGCTGGGGACTGGTGGTCGAAATCGGCGCGCACGCGCTCGATCAGTGGGGTTATATGGCGGGCCGGGACGAAGACCGCCTGGCCGACCTCGACGACGCGTTCCGCGATCCCGGTGTCCGGGCGGTGATCGCCAGCCGCGGCGGCGCGGGGGCGTACCGCATCGCCGACGACATCGACTTCGCGGCGGTCCGGGCCGATCCCAAGCCGATGGTCGGTTTCAGCGACATCACCGCCCTGCACCTCGCGCTGTGGCGCCATTGCGGACTGACGGGAATCCACGGTTACCTGACGGGCTCCCGTTCCTCGGCCGCCACCCGGCGGTTGCTGATGAGCGGCGAGCCCACCGTCCTGCACCGTGACCCACTGGCGATGACCGTCGCGGCCGAAGTACCCGGCACCACCACCGGTGACCTCGTCGGCGGGCACCTCGGCACCGTCGCCCATGCCGTCGGCACCGTGCTGCCGTCACTGGCGGGCACCATCCTGTTCCTCGAAGCCGAGCTGGCCATCGGCCTCGGGCACGTCGACCGGCAGTTGACCCAGCTGATCCGGTCCGGCGCGCTCCAAGGCTTACGCGGTGTCGTGCTCGGCCGGTTTCCGGGTTTCGAGGACTACACCGATCGCGGCTGGACCCTCGTCGACGTCTTCAGGGACCGGCTGGGTTCCTTGGGCGTCCCCGTACTCGGCGGGATCGACGTCGGGCACGGCCCCGATCCCCTGTCCCTGCCGCTGGGACCGGCCGCCGTCCTCGACACGGCCGCCGGAACGCTCACCGTCGGACCGGTGGTGCGCTGAGATCTACTTCTCCTCGACCCGGCCGAGCGCGAGTTCTCCGCACGCCACCTGCCAGGCGGTGTCGCCGGGGTTGAGCTCGGAACGAAGGTAGGCCCAGGTGAGGCGCTGCACCGCGGCCACGCGGTCCGGGTTCTCGTCCGTCGTCTCGGCGACGTCGTAGCCGGAGATCCCGCCGAGCCCGTGCTCCGCGCCGAACAGGGTGAGCAGCGTTTTACGGCCGGGGGAAAGGAAATACGGGTCGGTGTGCCATTCCGGGCCGCGGACCGTCAGGTGGGTGGAGGAGTCCTTGTCCCCGGCGACGACGAGTGCGGGCGTCGCCATCGCTGAGAAGTCCGTGCTGAGGAAGAAGGGATAGTGCTCGGCCACGAATCCGGTGACGGCGTCGCCACCGCGACCGGGCGCGGCGAGCAGCACACCGGCGGAGATCCGGGACTCGGTGAGATCCACTTCCGCACCGCTGCGGGGATCGGTGTAGCGCGCGCCCAGCAGGAGACTCGCGGTGTGCCCGCCCATCGAATGCCCGGCCACGGCGACCTTGCTCCGGTCCAGCCTGCCGCGCAGCTGGGGAACGGCGTCCTCGATCTCGTCGAGCCGGTCGAGGATCCTGGTCATGTCCTCGGCCCTGGATCGTTGGTACAGCGGCGCTTCCGGATCGCCGGACGCCAGGTTCAGCGTCCGCGAGCTCAGATGAGTGGGCTGGATGACGACGAAGCCGTGCGCCGCCCAGTAGTTCACGAGCGGGGCGTAGCCGTTCAGCGACGAGAGATGGTTCGAGGGGCCCTGACCGTGTGACAGCAAGATGATCGGCAGCTCGCTTCCGGTCGTCGGCGCGGAAACACGCAGCCGCAGGTCCACGGCCCGATCCGGCGTCGGCAGCACCACCGGAGCGACCGAGTGGACGGGTGCGGAGGTCGTAGTGCTCATGACGAGTCTTCCCTTGTGTGTCGGCACCGCACTAAGCGGAGCACTGTTCCACAAACATACGGAGCAGCGCTCCGCTTTGTCAAACGATCACGCACTACGCGAGGTGGTCACGCGCCCAGGCCGCGAAGCCGGTGAGCGGGACGCCGAATTCCCGCGCGTACCGCGGCCGCGCCGGCTGGCCGATCACGTTCAGCCACTCGTGCGAGGCACCCATCGGCGGCATTCCGGCGGCGACCGCCTGCTCCACGGTCATGTCCGGGGCGGACAGCCGGGTGCCCAGCACGCCGGACAGGATCTCGGCGATCTCCGTCATGGTCAGGAAGTCGCTCGCGAGCTCGAGTTCGAGCCCGCTGAACCGCTCCGGTTCGGCGATGGCCGCGGCGGCCGCGGCGCCGATGTCGTCCACGGCGGCCAGCGAAAGGCTCGTCGACGGCTTGATGACGCTCACCAGGCCGCCCTCGACCCCGCGCGGGAACAGGAACTTCATGTCGGGCAGGAAGTTCTCCATGAAGAATCCCGGCTTGAGCAACGTCCACCGCGGAAAGCCCGCTTCACGGAGCCGGTCCTGGATCGCAGCCTTGGCGCCCAGGGTGGGTTCCATCGAAGCCCAGCGGCCCTCGGCCCATCCGGCCGCCTCGACATGCCGGCCCGCCCCGGAGACGGAAGTGTGCACGAACTGCGGCACTCTGGCCGCCTTCGCGCCCTCGATGAGGTTGACGCCTTGGGTCACCTCCCCGGCGAAGTCGAATCCCTCCGCGCTCACGCCGGGCATCTGCACCGAAAAGACGGCGCGAGCGCCCTTGGCGGCCCGGATCACGGAATCGGCGTCGTGGAGATCGCCGACGACGAGTTCGGCGCCGAGTGCTTCGACGGCCTTCGCCCTGGCCGGATCGCGCACCAGCGCGCGGACGGGAACGCCCGCCGCGAGCAGGGCACGGGCGGTCGCACCACCCTGCCTGCCGGTGGCTCCGGTGACCAAAACGGGTGCTGAAGACATGTTCACTCCTTCGGGCAGATAAGTGGCGGGGCCCGCCGTTTATCCTCCGCTACCATATGGCGGGGCCCGCCACTTACGCAAACACCGAGGTGAAGACATGTCCGACGGCCGACGCGCCGACGCACGGCGCAACTACGCGCGCATCCTGGCGGTGGCCGAGGACGAAGTCGCGGCCCACGGCTCGGGCGCCTCACTGGAGCAGATCGCCCGCACCGCCGACGTCGGCTCGGCGACCGTGCGCCGCCACTTCCCCACGCGCCGGGCCCTCCTGGAGGCGGTCTCCGCGAAACGGATCGCGGCGCTGTGCGCTCGCGCCGTCGAACTGACCGGCGAGGAAGACAGCCGCGAGGCGCTCCTGACCTGGCTCGACGAGGTCGTCACCTACTGTGTCTCCGCCCGCGGGCTGGCGGCCGCGCTCTCCTACGACGGTCCCCCGGTACACGAGAACTCCTGTGCCGCCGCCATCGAAGAAGCCGGGGACTCGCTCCTGCGGCGGGCCGCGCGGGACGGTGCGGTGGCGCCGGAAACCACCGTCGCGGACCTGATCACGCTGATCGTCGGCATCGTCCTGGCCACCGAGCACTACCCGGACCCCGCCGCACAGGCGGACCGGCTGTTCCGGCTGACCGTGGCGGGTATGAGCCCCCGGACGTGAAAGGGCCGGACCGGGCCATCCTCTTCGCCGAAGAACTGCCCCCGGCCGTCCGGGAAACGAACGACGCGCGATTAGCGAGTTTTCCCGCGCGTGACACAGCGGTGCCATCGGCACTCCCGTGCCGAAAGTCCGGGCCCCCTGCCGCCCGGCGCGGCCTTCTCCCGTCTTTAGTCGCTATCACCAGCCGTATCAGCCTGCCTAGCATGGGAAAACCGGCATCGGATCCGGCCGGGTGACCCCTGGCGATCCCGCCGCGGAAAAAAGGGGCGCCCCGTCGATTTCCCGTTTCTTCCGGTATTTCCCTGCATTGGAAGGCACCATGCGCATCCGAGGTCTTCTCACCGCGTTGCTCTGCGCGGCCGGACTCGCGACGGTCGCGCCCGCCGCCGGCGCGGCCCCCATCATCGACGGCGAATACGCCCGGTCCGGGCCGTGGGCCGCCATGATCGAGCAGAACGGCGAGCAGTGGTGCTCCGGTTCGATCATCGGCGCACGCTGGGTGCTCACCGCCCGGCACTGCATCGACGAACCCGGCGCCGAATACTCGGTCCGTGTCGGCGATGTCGACCATCGGGCCGGAACCTACGCCGTGGCAGCCGGCATCTACACGCCCTCGAGCGGTGCCGACATCGCGCTGCTGCGGCTCGACCGTTCGGTCAGCGCGACATACGCGTCCCTCGGCACTTCTGTCGCCGTCGGTGACACCGAAAACGTTTATGGCTGGGGCTACAACGAAGACGGCGACCTGCAGCGGTACCTGAAGGTCGCCCAGATGAAGGTGACCAGTGTCGGGAGCGGACTGATCAAGGCGCGCCGGGGCGACGGCCTGACCAACGGCGGCGACTCGGGCGGGCCGGTCTTCGTCGGCGGCAAACAGGTCGGGGTGCACATTGCCGGGAACAAGGTGGACAGCTCGACGCATACCGCCATCTCGGCGAACCGCACCTGGATCCGCGACACGTCAGGCGTCTAGGCCGTGACATCGGCGACTCCCCGTGACGGGCTCGGCGCGCAGCTGCTCAGGCTCGGTCTCGGGGAGCCCGCCGCCCGGATCTACCGCCGGATGCTCGAAAGCGCGCCCGTGACCGCCGAGGAACTGGCCTGGCAGGAGGACGACACGGAGACCGCTCAGCTGGCATTGAAGGAGCTGACGGACGCGGGGCTCGCGGTGTCGTCCGGAGTGGACGGCGCCGAGTTCCTCCCCGCGAATCCCGGTGAGGCGCTGGCCGCGCTGACCACGCGACGGCAGGCCGAACTGCACGACGCGCGGCTCGCGGTCCAGACCGCGTACCGTGCCTTCCGGCGAGCGCATTCGGGCATGCCGCACGCGCAGGACCTGCTCGAAGTGGTCACCGGCGACGCGATCCTCCCCCGGTTGCAGCACCTCGCGTCCCTGGTGCGATACCAGGTTCGCCGTCTCGATTCCCCGCCCTATTTCACCGGCGGCCGCCGGAATCTCCTCGAGGAAGAGCAATTGCGGCGCGGGATCACCTACCGGTGTGTCTACAGTGGAGCGTCGATGGGCGATCCCGGCTATCTCACCGCGAACATCCTGCCGTGCCTGCGAGCCGGTGAACAGGGCAGGCTGCTGCCCGAACTCCCGGTGAAACTGACGCTGTTCGACGACCGGGCGGCCACCATCGCGCTGACCATCCGTGAGGCCGACCGCAATCAGTCCATCGTGATCGTGCGCCCCTGCAGCCTCTTCTCGGCGCTGGAGGGGTTGTTCGAAACCTCGTGGGCGGCGGCGCTCCCGCTCGACCAGCGAGGACAGACCTCCGAGCGGCAGATCCGGCCGATCGAGCGAGAGCTGCTGATCCTGCTCGCCGCCGGGCGCAAGGACGACGAGATCGCCGCCGAACTCGGCGTCAGCAGGCGCACCCTGTTCCGCTATCTCGAAACCCTGATGGACCGCGCGGGTGTCTCCAGCCGGTTCCAGCTGGGGGTCTTCGCCGCGCACAACAGCTGGCTCTGACCGGCCCGGCCACGCGTTTCGTCCTCTGGACGCGGTCGTCCGCGATACGAACCATCGCCCCCGGAGGACGAAATGCGGGATGCTCTCACCCGGATGGGGTCACCCTGGCAGATCGTCCCCGCTGCGGAGAAGGCCGGAGAAGCGGAAGATGATCTTGAAAGGAGGGCGGCATCATGGGGAATCACCGACAGCACAACGGGACAGCGTCGCTCCGGATCGCCGGAGCCGGACTGCGGGTGGTCGCGATCGTCGTCGCGGTCGCGGCCTGCGCCTGGCTGGCGCTCTGGCTCGCGTTCACCCTCTGAGTCAGCCCGGCTCCGCCTACGGCCGAAACGACCCGCTACCCCGTCTGGGTGGCGATCCAGTCCGCGATGGCGTCCGCGCGGGACGTCGTCTCGATCCCGGCGTGCGGGCAGTCCGGCCCGGTGGCCTCCAGGGAGACCAGCGCGCCGCTCTTGCCTCCGGGGACGAAGTACGGCGCGCCCGAGTCGTACGTGCAGGCGCTGGTCGTGATCGACGGCGCCGCGCCGCGGACACCGATCGTCGTCGGGGCCACCGTCGCCACCTGCACCGTTCCTTGCTGCATCCTTGTCGCCGGAGCGGGATTCGTGGCCGTCAGGCTCCCCCAGCCCGCCAAGGTCAGCTGCAGACCGACCTGCGGGACAGCCCGGTTCACCGTCAGCGGGACCACCGTGGTCACCGGAGTGTCCAGTTTGATGAGGGCGACGTCGTTTTCCTTCGCCTGCAGCACTTCGGTCGCCTTGCGGGCCACACCTGATTCGGTCGCCTCGTCGACGAGACCCAACGTCACCGTCGTCGGGTACGGCACCTTGCCCGAAACCCGCTTGCGGTGCGCGTCGTGGAAGCAGTGCCCGGTGGTGACGACCCAGCCCGGCGCGATCAGCGCGCCCGTGCAGAAACTGCCGTAGGTAGAGCCGTCCGGACGAGGGATCTTCGTCATCGCGATCTTCGCGACGAACCCGAACTGCCCCGGTGGGACGTCGGTGCCGTGGGCGACGTCCGAGCCCGCGAGGGCGGTCGGAGCGGTGGTGATGGTCAGGACAGCAGCGGCCAGCAGGGCGCGCAGACGCAATTTCTTACCCTTCGTCGATGAGTCTCCGAGGCTAAGACCACCGCGCCGACAAGGGGAATTCCCCGACCAGGTGTCACCCGATGGCACGCCGGGCGGGTTCCTCACGACGCGCCAGCCAGCTGCGGTACGTGTGGCTGCTGTCGGTGTCGGACCGGTAGGCCGCCTCGGCCGCGGCGATCAGGGCGTCGCTGTTCCCGCCGAAGGCTCCTCCGGTGCTCCAGACGATCAGGTACCGCATCCACAGCGGATCCCCCGCGAGGGAACGGATCACGATTCCGGGCGAAGCGGGAAAGGTGACCTGGCAAGGGGAAATCGCCCGCCCTGCCGCGATCAGGCGTTGCAGCGGCCGGAGTTCCGTGCTCCGGTGCGCGACCTGCGGCCGGAATCCCACCAGCGCGCAGGCTTCCTCGAAGCATTCCGGCCAGCCGGCGCCGTCGGACGGTCCGAGCACCCACCGTTCCCCGGCGAGATCGGCCAGGTCGAGCTCGGCGCGGCAGGCGGCCGGATGGTCCGCGGCGATCGCCACGAACACCGGCTGCGTGGCCAGTGGCCGTGCCGCCACCCCCGCGGCCGGCGGCAGGGCGTGACCGGGATAGTCGGCGACGACGGCGGCGTCGAGCTGCCCGCCCGCCACGAGATCCAGCAGCCGCAAGGGCGAGAACTCGGTGGTCACCGAAACCGCTTGCCCACGGCCGGAATCACCGAGCCGGTCCGCCAGCTCGACGACCATCGAACCGCCGATCCCGCCCAGCGCGACAGGACGTTCCTCCCCGTCCGCCAGCCAGCGTGCCGCGTCCCGGTGCATCGTGTCCGCCGCGGTGAGGACGGCCCGCGCGCGGGCGAGCACGCATTCCCCGAACGCCGTCGGAAAGACCCCGTCCCGGCCGCGCACGAACAAAGTCCCGCCGAACGCGCGCTCGATCCGTTGCACGGCAGCGGTCAGCGCGGGCTGGGAGCTCCCGATGCCGATCGCCGCGCGCGTGATGCTGCCCGCGTCGGCCACGGCGCACACCACTCGCAGGTGACGTAACTCGACGTCCATCACGCGGACCTTATGGCCGTTTGGGATGTGCCGGAAGCCGTCGAAAGTCGGGATCGTTTTTCGTACTCCTCTCCTCCCCCTCCCCGCAAGGAGTACGCATGCGACGTGCCTGTCTCATGGTCGCGCTGACCGCCGTCCTCGTCGCCGGGTTCACGCCCGCGACGGCTTCGGCGGCCCCCCGATTCACGACGTCGATGGAGGCCTTCGACCCCGGAGGAACCATCACCCGAGTGGACGTCACCCGGCCCGCCTCGGACCGGACCGCCGCACCACAGCAGATCGCGAACTCCGCCACGGTGACCCCGATCGAGACCAACGGCCCCAGCGAGACCACTTTCGACCTGGTCTTCGTCGGTGACGGCTACACCTCCTCGCAGCTGGGCACGTACTCGCAGCACGTCCGCTCCAGCATCGCGGCACTGTTCGCGATCGAGCCGTACAAGAGCTATCGCAAACAGTTCAACCTCTGGCAGGTCGACGTCGTCTCCGCCCAGTCCGGCGTCACCAACGACCCGACCCAAGGGGTCCGGCGCAACACCGCGCTGGGCTCGTACTTCTGGTGCGGCGGCATCGAACGGCTGTTGTGCGTCAACGAAACCAAGGCGAACCAGTACGCCGCGGCCGCGCCCGACGTGGATCAGGTCATCATGCTGGCGAACACCACGAAGTACGGCGGAGCGGGCGGCGGCGTCGCGACGTCTTCGGGCGGCAACATCCAGGCCAGCCAGATCGTCGCCCACGAACTCGGGCATTCCATCGGCGGACTGGCCGACGAATACGACTACGGCACGTGCGAAACCCGTGAACCCCGCGAGCCCAACGCGTCCGCGCTCACGGCGGCGCAGATGCGGGACCGGCGCGCCAAGTGGTACACCTGGCTGGGCAAGCCCTCGCCCGACGGCGGCACGGTCGGCGCTTTCGAGGGATCCCGCTACTGCAAGACCGGGATGTACCGTCCCAGCGTGAACTCGCTCATGCGCACACTCGGGCAGCCCTTCAACCCGCCGAGCACCGAGGCGATGATCGCGGGCTTCCACCGGGAAGCCGCCGCCCGGCACTGATTCCCGGTCATGGCCTCCTGGCCGGGCCGCCGGCGTGGTCGGCGAGCCCGGTCGCCATGGCCTGCATGAAGCGGCGGAGGTACCAGCGGAAGATCAACGCCTTGCCCCGGCCCACGCGATACGTCCCGTGCCAGCGGATCCGGGTCCCGCCGCCGGGTGTCTCGCGCAGATCGACGGCGGCCTGATAGCCGACCATCACCGGAACGTCCACGCCTTCGTAGGAGAACCGGCGTTCGGGGTCGAGTGCGGTGATCCGCTCCTTGGTGACCGTCTTGCCGGTACGGAAGGCACGGATCGCACCGACGCCGTCGCGTCCGTCGGCGGAAATCCCTTGCGAAGCAGCGACTTCCAGGGAACCGACCCCTGACCAGGCAGGCCAGCTGCGGGCGTCCAGCAACAGTGCCCACACCGCGGCGGGCGGCGCCGGCGATTCGGCGGTGACGTCGTACGACTGCATTCGGGAACTACTCACAAGGTCACCCTAGGAACGGGCGGGTTCGGTCACCAGGCGTGAGATTGCGGCGCGGTGATCACGAATTGCGGTACTCGGACGGCCTCGATCCGGTGTGCCGCAGGAAAGCGGCGGACAGGGCGCCCGCAGTGGCGAACCCGCATCGGCTCGCGATCCGGCTGATCGGGAGATCGGTGTCGCGCAGCAGTCTTCGCGCCTCCTCCATCCGGAGCCTGCCGAGGAAACGGTGCGGTGTCTCGCCGGTCTTCTCCTTGAAGACCCGGATGAAGTGATAGACGCTCAAGTGCACTTCCCCGGCGATTTCGGCCAGGCTGAGCGGATCGGCCAGCCGTTCGCGCATCATCGCCACGGCCGCGCGGACACGGCTGTCCTCGCGTCCCGTGTCCGGCGGCCCCGGCTTCCGCGCGTGCCGGGTGAGCAGATGCACGGCGAGGAAGGCGGCCGCGGATTCGGCGTACAGGTCGTCGTTCTCCCTCGCGTTCCCGACCGCCCGGACCAGTTCGTCGAGCAGCGGGTCTCCCCCGGCCACCGAAGCCGCCATCGCCTCGTGATCGACCGCGCGGCCGCCCAGCCGTTCCGCGATCGGCTCCACCGTGGTGCCGGGGAGATGCACCTGCAGGCTGCGCATCGACTCGTCCCCGCGGTAGCGGCGCGACACCGGTCTGCCGGGAACGGCGAGTTCGAGCCGCCCCGGCTCCCAGTGGTGACGGTTCCACCGGCCTTCGTCGCGGGTCTCCATCACCGCCTTTCCCGACAGCGGCAGCACCAGGTGCAGATCCGCGGTGGCGGGCAGCCGTATGTCCTCGGCGATGGGAACGTGGTCGAACCGCTGGACGAGCAGGGATTCCCAGCCGGAATCCTCCCAGCTGCAATAGGTCCGCCGGACATAGCGGGACATGTCGAAACCGGTGTACGGCTGAAGGTCGAATCGCTCGGAGTCGAACACCACGGCTTCGAGGCTAGTCCTTCAGCAACTCCTTCACCCGCGGCACGACCTGCTCGCCGTACAGCCGGATCGAGTTCAGGCGCTGTTCGTGCGAAAGGGCGCCGACGCTGTACTTCAGCTGGAAGCGCGACAGGCCGAGCGTCCGCACCGCCCAGGCGATCTTCTGCGCGACGGTCTCGGGTGAACCGACGAACAGCGCGCCGCGCGGCCCGGCCATGGCGTCGTAGTCGGCACGGGACATCGGGCCCCAGCCGCGTTCGGCGCCGATCTTGGCGAAGGCGGCCTGGTGATGCTGGAAGTGCTGCGCGACCGCCAGTTCGTCGGTCTCGGCGATGTGACCGGGGCTGTGCATGGAGATCGGCAGCTCCTGGTGTCCCGACTCCTTCACCGCGCGGCGGTACAGGTCGGCCAGCGGGGTGAACCGCTCCGGTGATCCGCCGATCACCGCCATCACCAGCGGCAGGCCGTACGCGGCCGCGCGGACCACCGACTGCGGGGTGCCGCCGACGCCGACCCAGGCGGGCAGGCTGCCCGATTCGGTGACCGGGAAGGCCTGCGCGCCCTCCAGCGCGGGGCGGACCGTTCCGGACCAGTCGACCGGCTTCTCCTTTTGCAGGTGCGTGAACAGGTCGAGTTTCTCGGCGAACAGCGCTTCGTAGTCGTCCAGCGAGTACCCGAACAGCGGGAAAGATTCAGTGAAGGAACCCCGGCCGAGGGTGACTTCGGCGCGTCCGCGGGAGACGGCGTCCAGCGTGGCGAACCGCTCGTAGACGCGCACCGGGTCGTCCGAGCTGAGCACCGTGACCGCCGTGCCCAGCCGGATCCGCTCGGTCCGGCCCGCGATCGCGGCCAGGACGACGTCCGGCGACGACACCGCCATCTCCGTGCGGTGGTGTTCGCCGACCCCGAAGTAGTCGACGCCCACCTGGTCGGCGAGCACGCCCTCGGCCACGACCTGGCGGATGGCCTCGGCCTGGCTCACCGGCTGACCGTCCGGACCGTTCTCCACGTCGCCGAAGGTGTCCAGGCCGAAGGTCGGCTCGTGCCGGGTGCCCAGGATCTCGTAACCCATGTCCAACTCCTCAAGTAGTTGAACGCTCAAACGTCGGGTACGACGGCTGTATTCCGCGCGACGTCAGGGCACGCGGGCGCCAGGGTTCGCAAGCCACTCCGCAGCGACGAGGTCAGACGCCAGCGATGTCGCGCGCCAGTTGCCGCGCCTCGGGCAGGGTGAACTTGCCGGTGATCTGGGTTTCCCCGCCGGTGATGGCGGTCTGGATCATCGGCGCGGTCAGCACACGGCTCTTCAGCACCATCGCGACCTGCTTGCCGATGTTCCCCGCGGTCCAGTCGGCCCACGTCCGCGAACCCGCGTCGGTGAAGCTGAGCCCGATGATCGAGCCGCCCGCACGCGGATCGAGCCGGGCGTTCGTCCGGCTGAGGTCGGCTCCGGTGAGGAAGGCCGGGCCGAGCAGGTATTTGGTGCCCTGCACCCGGTCGCAGCCGACCAGCGGGAGCGCCGGATCGTCACGGCCGTCCAAGGGGTCCTGCCCCGGTGAGCAGTCCAGCGCCGCCGCGGCGGCCTGCTGTTCCGCGGGGTCCGTGCTCTGCCGGTTCGCCGCCGAGCCTGTCGCCGGAGCGGGCGGGAGTTCGGCCAGGACCGGCCGGAACCGCAGCCGGGATCCGTCCTTGACCGTGAAACTGTCACCTTCGGGCTCGGGTTGACCGGAAACCCCGGACTGGCACCCGGTGACACCGAGCAGGACGAGGACGACCGCGACACAGAGGATTCGCACGGGATCATTCTGTCGTGTTCGGCGTCCTCATGGGTGCGAAACGGCCCGCCGCCGCACCGTCCGCTCGAGAATCCCGAGCGTGGCCTTGAGCGCGGATCCGGGGACCACGGGGAAGGTGACGCGCCGCTTCCACTCTTCGCCGACCTCCGACCAGTCGTAGTACGACGTGACGAGAGTGCCGCCCTCGGCGGGCTCCAGCCGGTAGCCGTAGATGTGCCGGACGGGCGGCCGGATCCGGCCTTCGACGGTCCAGGCGATCTCCTCGTCCGGGACGAACCTGGTGATCACGACCTCGACGTCGTACTTGCCCAGCGGCACGTCCCCGAGCGCCTCCCGGTCCATGTGGACGACGAACCTGTCGCCCTCCTTCTCGACCCGGTCTCCTTCGGCGTCGATGAGCATTCCCGACGCGTCGATGTCCACATGTCCTTTCGGGTCGCTCAGGACCGCGAAGACGTCGTCGGCCGCTGCCGGAATAAGCCGGGAGACTTCGAGGCGCTCGGCACCTGGTGTCTCCGCGGTGGCGACCAGGACCGCGCGGCCGAGTACGTGCGAGGTCATGGTGAAGCCGAGGAGGGCGGGCGTGGCGTCGGCCGGGACGCCGAGCGACTCGACGTCGAGCGCGTGCACCACGACGAAGTAGCGGTGCACGCCGTGCCCGGCGGGCGGAGCGGCGCCGAGGAAACGGGCCGCCCTGGCGTCGTTGGGCAGCTGGAAAGCGCCCTCGGGCAACCCCGAGCCGCTGTCGTCACCCGCGCCTTCGGGTAGCTCGGTGACGTCGGCGGGGATGTCGGCGACCGCCCAGTGCCAGAAACCGGAACCGGTGGGAGCGTCGGGGTCGTACACGGTGACGGCGTAGCTCTTGGTGCCCAGCGGGGCACCGCTCCAGCTCAGCTGTGGGGAGATGTCCTTGCCTGCCCACTGATCGGGTGACCAGGCGGCCCCATCGGTGACAGAACTGCTGGTGAGAGTGAAGGAAGCCGCCTCGGGCAGGCGGGCGAAGGGGTCGTTCATGAATCGACCATAACACAAATAATCGATTATCTATCGGTTCGTCTATGCTTCGCGGATGTCTTCACCGGACAAGCAGATGCTCTCCGAGCAGGTGTACACGCATCTGCGGGACGCGATCATGCGCGGCGACCACGCCCCCGGCGCCGCGCTCAAACCGCAGGATCTCGCCAAGGAGCAGGGCGTGAGCCTCGCCGTCGTCCGCGAAGCCCTGGTGCGGGTGGTCGGCGACGGCCTCGCCGACAGGCTGCCGAACCGCGGTTTCGCCGTGCCCGCCTTCTCCGACCACCGCTGGCAGGAGATCACAGAGGCCCGCCGGACCATCGAACCGCTCGTGCTGCGCCTCTCCCTCGAACGCGGCGACCTCGACTGGGAGGCCCGCGTCCGCGCCGCGCACCACCGGCTGAGCCGCACACCGCCGTTCACCCCCGACGAAGGCGAGTACGTCAGCGGAGCGTGGTCCGAGGCCCACCGCGTTTTCCACCGCACCCTGCTGGACGGCTGTGGAAACCCGGTCCTGCTGGAGACCTTCGACCGGATGTGGACCGCGAGCGAACTGGCCCGCCGCTGGGCGGCGCACCGCGCTCCCGGCCGGGACCACCTCGCCGAACACCGCCTGCTGGAGGAAACGGCGCTGGCCCGTGACGCCGACGCGGCGGCCGAGGCACTGACCCGGCATCTCACCCTCACCGCGGCCGCGCTGACCGACGGACGGTAAAGCTCACCCTGTCGGAAAATCACCCAGACCGACCTAGCCCCAGTCATCGCATTGGGTGTTTCCTTGCTCACAGAACGTCGTCGCTCGACGCTTTGGGGGCCAGCCGATGTCCTTCCGATGGGTACTCCGCCTCATTCCGGTGACGCTGCTTGTGACCGCGGTGGCGGTGGCCGTTCCCGCACCGGCGAGCGCGGCGCCCGCTCCCCCGCCACTCGCGCAGGTCTGGCCGACACCCCAGCAGCTGACGCCGCGGCCGGGGCAGGTGACCATCCCGCGCACCGTCGTCGAGGTCGTCGGCGCGGACACCGATCCGTCCGCGCTCGCCGTCGTGGAGCAGGTCCTCCGTTCGGCGGGTGCGAGCACCTTCGTCAAGATCACCGACAGTGACCAGGCGGCCGTCGCCAGGGAGCGCGACAACGGCGGGCTCGTCGTGTTCGTCGGCGGTCCCACCGAAAGCAGGGCGACCGCCCTCGCGCTCGCCGCGCTGCGCATCGACGGCCCCGAAGGCCTGTCCCCCGGCGGATACGTTCTCGCCGCCGACCGCGGCGTGATCGCACTGTCCGGTGTGGACACTTCGGGGACGTTCTACGCCGCGCAGTCCTTCCGGCAGCTGTTCGCTTCCGGCAAGAGCCGCGCGTTCGGCCTGCGTGACTGGCCGGCGGCTCCGTTGCGCGGGGTGATCGAAGGCTTCTACGGCGCGCCGTGGTCGCATGCCGACCGGCTGGCGCAACTGGACTTCTACGGCCGCACCAAGCAGAACATGTACGTCTACTCCCCCAAGGACGACCCGTTCCTGCGCGCCCGCTGGCGCGATCAGTACCCGCCCGAACAGCTCGCGCTGCTTGCGCAACTGGTGAGCCGGGCGACCGCGAACCACGTCGAGTTCACCTACGCCCTCTCCCCCGGTCTTTCGGTGTGTTACTCCTCGGACGCCGACAAGGCCGCGCTGGTCACGAAGTTCCAGTCGCTGTGGGACATCGGGGTGCGGTCGTTCGCGATCCCGCTCGACGACATCTCCTACACCCACTGGAACTGCGATGCCGACGCCGCCAAGTTCGGCACCGGTGGCGCGGCCGCGGGTGCGGCGCAGTCGTTCCTGCTCAACCGGGTACAGCAGGACTTCATCGCCACACATCCCGGAGTCGAGCGGCTGCAGACCGTCCCGACCGAGTACTACGACCTCGCCGACTCCCCGTACAAGACCGCGCTGCGCACCCAGCTCGACAAGGCGGTGATCGTCGAATGGACCGGCGTCGGCGTCATCGCCGGCGAGATCACCGAAAAGCAAGCCCGGCAGGCGAAAGAGGTCTTCGGGCACGACATCCTGATCTGGGACAACTACCCGGTCAACGACTACATCACCGAACGTCTGCTGCTCGGCCCGTACATCGGCCGCGAACCAGGGGTCGCGAAGTACCTGTCCGGGATCACCGCGAATCCGATGGTGCAGGCCGAGGCGTCCAAGATCGCCGAGTTCACCTCGGGCGACTTCCTGTGGAACCCCGACAAGTACGACCCCGACAAATCCTGGGTCGCCGCCATCGCCGATCTCGGCGGTCCCGCCGCGCCGGCACTGAAGGTGTTCGCGGAGAACAACTATTCGAGCCTGCTCGTCCGGCTCGAAACCGGGAAGCCGGATCTGGACTCCCCGGTGCTGCGCCCGCTGCTCGCGGCGTTCTGGGCCGCGCTGGAGAAGAAGGACCCCTGGGACGCGGCGGCGAAGCTGGATCGCTATCTCTCCTCGATGGCCGCCGACCCCGAAGACCTGCGCCGCGGGATGGCCGCGAATCCGAAGTTCCTCGCCGAAGTGGGGCCGTGGCTCGACCAGGTCGGCCTCTACGGTCAGGCGGGCGGGCACGCGGTGAAGATGCTGCTGGCACAGGTCGACGGCGACGGCGCGAAGGCATGGGCCGAGCGAGGGGAACTCGTCACCGCGCTCGACAAGGCGCAGGCGATCCGCGTCCAGACCGCGCGAGGACCGCGCAACCCGAGCACGTGCACGGCGGTCTGCGTGCCGTTCCTCGCCGCTGCGCTTGCGACGGCCGATCGCTGGTTCGGCCTGCCGGGGATCCGGCCGCAGCCGACGACCTCGATGGGCACCTACACCGACAACGTCCCCGCCCGGATGGTCGACGGCGACCCCGGCACCTATTACTGGACCGACTGGGCACCGCGCGTCGGTGACACCATCGGCGTCGACCTCGGCGCCGCGCAGCGCGTGTCCCATGTGGACATCACCATGGGCAAGACGACCAGCCCGGACGACTTCGTCCACAACGGTGTCCTCGAATACTCCGCCGACGGTACGAAGTGGACGGCGGTGAAGACGGTCACGGAGCCGGTGATCTCGGCGAACCTCCCGGACGGTGCCGAGGCGCGTTACGTCCGCGTACGCGTGACCGGAACCCAGACTTTCTGGATCGTGGTCCGCGAGTTCACCGTGTCCACACCGGACAGTCCCAAGTACACGGTCACCGGCACTCCGGCTGGATCGAACCTCGCCGCCGCTGCGGACAACAACGCCGATTCGGTGTACGCGGCGGCATCCGCGCCGCTACCCGGCGACGCGCTCGTCGTCACGGCCGCGGCGCCGAAACCGCTGAGCAAGGTGGTCGTCCTGGCGACCGAAGCCGGCGCGGGTGCCGACGTCCAGGTGGCGGACGCGGCGGGCGGCTGGCGCACGATCGGCCGGATGACAGGCGGCTACACGGAACTGCCCGCCCAGGACGTCGTGACCGACCGTGTCCGGCTGCTCTGGACGCCAGGAGGCGCGCCGCCGAAGATCGCCGAGGTCATTCCGTCGCGAGGGTGATGGCGTATGTTCGGACGGGTTCGGTCAGGGGACTCGGATCGTTTTGACGAGTGGTCGGCGGACCTTCCTGCCGCCGACGCTGATCTACCTCCTGCTCGACAATCCGGCGCTGGACGGCGCCGATCTTTCGTCACTGCAATGCCTTTGGTATGGCGCCGCACCGATGTCGGCCACCAAACTCGCCGAAGCGATCACCCGGATCGGCCCGGTCTTCGGGCAGTTGTCCGGGCAGAGCGAAGCCAGACCGAGATCCGGAAAACCCTGCTGGACAACGGCTAGCGCCGCGTGAGCTCTTCGGCGGTCGGCAAAGGCCACTCATAGCGCTCCTTGGCGATGCGGAGGTGGACCCACGTCTCCGCGGTCACCACGTCGGCCCTGCCGCTGATCTCTTCGAGCGTCCGGTCGAGGTCTCGGGCCGACTGCGCCGCGATGGTGGCGACGACGTCGAACCGGCCGATGGTCCTGGCGAGGAACTCGGTGTCGTCGCGCGCGGCGAGCGCCGCGGTCACGGCGTCCCCGGCGCCCCGCACGTTCAGGCCGATCCCGCAGACCAGGCCCGCGTCCGGGCGGACGCGGCTGAGCACCGGCGCGATCCGGATGACGTCGTGCTCCACGAGGTAGCGCACACGGGTGCGGGTGGCCGACGGCGACAGCCCGACGTGCTCGGCCGTGCGCGCGAAACTCTCCCGACCGTCTTCCTGCAGCCGCAGCATGATGGCGAGGTCGCGGTCGTCCAGCCGCAACCAGGACGGCAGCGGACGGCCGGGCATGAACAGGCCTTTGACCACGTCCACGTAGACGAGTGTGTTGACCTGTTCGACTTCCGGCAGCCCTCGGATGTCCGCCACCGTGCGGTACAGCTCCGGGGAATCGGGCAGGCGCAGCTCGGCGACGGTCTGATACTCCCCGCTCACCGCGGAGACGAACGCCGCGGCCGGCAGCGCCGCGATGGCGTCCGTCGTCGCCTGGGAGCGGCCCGAGGTACGGATCGCGAGATGCGCGTACGCGGTCAGTCCGAGGAACTCGGGGTGGACCGCCGCGACCACGTTGAGCGAACCGTCGGCCTTCAACTGCTCCAGCCGCGCCGACACGGCCGAACGTGACGCGCCGACGCGCTTGGCCAGATCGGCCACGCTCATCCGGCCGTCCGCGCGCAGGGCCGCGACCAGCGCGTCGTCCACGGCGATTCTCCTCTGCTGAGTTTCCGACGGCGAGCCGCACCATATCACCGGCACTAATACCCTCCGGACAGCAGAGATAAAGCGTTATGCGACCGACAACGCGCATATCGATCGTGAACACCGTCCGTACACGACCGATCTGATTGCACTCGCCGTCTTCGTCGCTTACCTTCGCCCCACTTCACCGCCGAATCCCTGGAGTCCGCGCGATGCGCTTGCTGCCCCTCGATCGTTCAGTCCTCGACGCGACCGCGACGATCCTGCTTCCCGATGAACTGGTGACCGTCGACGACGCCACCGAAGGCGCCGCCGCCGTGCTCGTGTTCGGCGAAGAGATCGCCGCGGTCGGCTCGGTGGACGAGTGCCGGGCCCGCGCGGCCGGTCTCGGCCGTCCGGAGCCGGAGGTCCGGCGCCTGCCGGGCACGCTCCTGCCCGGCTTCGTCGATCCGCACGCGCATCCCCTGATGTACGGGCAGATGATGACCTGGGTGGACTGCGGTCCCGAGCGGGCTTCGACCATCCCCGAGATCGTCGCGCTGCTGCGTGAGGCGGCCGAGAACACTCCGGCGGGCAGGCCCGTCCGAGGTTACGGCTACGAGCACCGCAACCTCGCCGAGAAACGCCATCCCCGCTCCGGAGAGCTCGACGCGGTCGCCGAAGACCGCGAGGTCTACCTCATGAACGCCAGCGGGCACGGCGGCGTGGTCAACAGCTTCACGTTACGGCGCAACGGCGTCACCCGTGACACCCCGGACCCCGACGGCGGGGTGTTCTTCCGCGACGAGCACGGCGAGCTCACCGGGGAGCTCTCGGACGCGGCGTGCAACATCCTCACCGGGGTCACCGGCGTGAAGGTCGGGCGGCACGGGCCGAACTTCCACCTCGAGGACGAGCCGGAGGAGCACGCGCGGCAACTGGCGGCCGCGCAGGAGAAGTTCCTCGCCGCCGGGGTGACCGCGATCGGCGACGCCCAGGTCACGCGCCGCGAGTTCGACATGTACCTGAGGCTGGACGAGGCCGGGCTGCTCAAGACGCGGGTGCACATGTACCTGCTGTCGCATCTGCTCGACCAGGCACTGGAAATGGGACTGCACGGCGCTTTCGGCACCACGCGTCTCGCGTTCGCTGGGATCAAGTTCTACGCCGACGGCACGCTCGGCGGGTGGACCGCGTACTTCCCGGACGGCTACGTCGGCGACCCGTGCCGCACCGGGCAGCTCTATCACGATCCCAAGGACTACTCCGCGCTGATCGACAAGGCGCACGAAGCCGGGCTTCAGACCGCGACCCACGCCCAGTCCCCCGACGCGATCGCCATGGTGCTCGACGCCATCGAGGACGCGCAGCGGCGGAATCCCCGGCCCGACGCCCGGCACCGCATCGAGCACTGTGGACTGCCGTCCCCTGAACAGATCGAGCGGATGGCCGTACTCGGCGTCCACCCGGTCAACCAGCCCCAGCACTACTTCAACTGGGGCGAAGGTGTCACCGACGCCGTCGGCACCCCCGGCGAGCGGTTCAACCCGCTCGGCGAGTTCCAGGCGGCGGGCGTGCCGGTCACGCTCAGCTCGGACGCCCCGGTCGCGGAGCCGAACCCGCTCGAAGCCATCCAGACCGCGGTCACCAGGACGACCCGGCGCGGCCACCGGCTCGGCGGCGGCGACCTCTTGATCGACGTCCGCTCGGCCGTCGCCGCGCATACGATCGCCGGCGCCCGCGTACTCGGCCGTGAGCGCGACCTGGGCTCGATCACCCCCGGCAAACGCGCCGATTTCGTGCTGCTCGGCGAGAATCCCCTCACCTGCGATCCCGCCCGGATCGCGGGCATCGAGGTGCTGGAGACCTGGATCGACGGCGAGGTGGCCCGATGACCGTCCAAACCGACACACAGTCACTCCGGCGCGCCCGCCGGGCCGGGCTCGCCGCCTTCGTCGGCACCACGATCGAGTGGTACGACTTTTACATCTACGCCACGGCCGCGAGCCTCGTCTTCGGCACCGTGTTCTTCCCCGAAACCGGCGACAGGCTCACAGGAGTCGCGGCGGCCTTCGCCACGTACGCGGTCGGCTTCTTCGCGCGGCCTCTCGGCGGCATCGTGTTCGGGCACATCGGCGACCGCGTCGGCCGCAAGAGCGCGCTCGTGATCACCCTGACCATGATGGGAGCGGCGACCTTCCTGGTCGGCTGCCTGCCCGGATACGCCCAGATCGGCACGTGGGCGCCCATCCTGCTCGTGGTACTCAGGTTCGTCCAGGGGCTGGCCGTCGGCGGCGAGTGGGGCGGCGCCGTGCTCATGGCCGTCGAGCACGCGCCACCGGACAAGAAGACCTTCTACGGCGCCTTCGCGCAGGCGGGAAACCCCGCGGGCGCGTTGCTGGCCACCGGCCTGTTCAGTCTCCTGAGCATGGGCGGCCCCGAAATGCTCGCCGACTGGGGCTGGCGGATCCCGTTCTTCGCGTCCGCGTTGCTGATCGGCGTCGGGCTCGTCGTGCGGCTGAAGGTCGAGGAGTCACCGGTCTTCGAGGAGACCACGGAAGACACCGGCGTCCCCATCCTGTACGCGGTGCGGACGAACTGGCGGCCGATCCTGCTGGGCATCTGCGTGCTGCCCGTCGCGGTCGGCGGCTACTACCTCGTCACCACGTTCGCGACGGCGTACGCGACCGATCCGGCCGTCGGCGTCTCCGAATCGCTCGTGCTCAACGCGCTCACCATCGCCGCTTTCGTGGAACTGGCCGTGAGCTTCGGCGCGGCGTGGCTCGGCGATCGCTTCGGCCGGGTGCGGGTGGTCGTGATCGGCCTTGCCGGCGTCGCCGTGCTCGCGGCCCCGCAGTTCCTGGTGCTCTCGACCAAGAACGCGGCGCTGATCATCGCGGCGTTCGTCGCGATGCGCCTGGCGATGACGGCGACCTACAGCCCGATCGCCGCCGTCCTGTCGCAGATGTTCCGCCCGCGGGCGCGGTACACGAGCATCTCGCTGTCGTATCAGCTGGCGGGCGCGCTCTTCGGCGGACTCTCGCCGCTGGCGTCGACCCTGCTGTTCCAGGCGACCGGCAGTGTCTGGCCGGCGATCGGCCTGCTGATCGGCATGTGCGTGCTCAGTATCGTCTGTGTGCTGGCCGCGCCGCAGCACACCGACGACATCTAGCGGATACGCAGGCGCCGCATGAGTTTCAGCCCGGAGAGCATCCCCTCGACGTACTTCTCGTAGGTCTGGCCGCCGCGGGGACCCATGACCTGCTTCTTGAGCACCGCCACGTTCTTGACGTCGGTGTACTTGAGCAGGCCCTGGTCCCCGTGGCGGGCGCCGACGCCCGAGTTCTTGACGCCGCCGGACGGCGTCCCCTTCGCGGCGTACGCGGTGGCCAGGATGTCGTTGATGTTGACGTTGCCGGACTCGATCCGCGAGGCCACGGCGCGGGCGGCGTCGACGTCACCGCCCCAGACCGAGGCATTGAGGCCGTATTCGGTGTCGTTGGCCAGCGCGACGGCCTCGTCGACCGTGACGTACTTGTGCAGCGCGACAACGGGTCCGAAGGTTTCGGTGACACCGCAGAGCATGTCCTTCGTGACGCCTTCGAGAATCGTCGGCTCGAAGAACGCCGGGCCGAGATCGGGCCGGGGCTTTCCTCCGCAAAGGACGGTGGCGCCCTTCGCGACGGCGTCCTCGACGTGTGACTTGACGCGGTTCATGTGGTCGACGGAGACGAGCGAACCCATGTCGGGTCCGAAGTCGTAGGCGGCGCGGACGTCGAGAGCCTTGGTCTTGGCCACGTACGCGTTCTTGAACTCGTCGTAGCGGGACTCCGGCAGGTAGATCCGCTCGATGTGCATGCAGATCTGCCCGGTGTTGCCGAAAGCACCGAAGATCGCGCCCTGTGCGGCCTCGGCCAGGTCGGCGTCTTCGAGCACGATCATCGGGTTCTTGCCCCCGAGTTCGAGACAGCAGCCGATGAGGTTGCGGCCCGCCCGCTCGCCGATCACCCGGCCGGTGGCCGTGGAACCGGTGAACATCACGTAGTTCGCGTGGTCGATGAGCGTGGGCCCGACGTCCGGGCCCTCACCGCACACCACCTGGAACAGCCCCTTCGGCAATCCGGCCTGCTCCAGCAGCTCGACGCCGTACAGCGGGGAGAGCGCCGTCTTGTTGTCGGGCTTCAGCACGACCGCGTTCCCGGCCATCAGCGCCGGGATGGCGTCGGAAATGCCGGTGGCGAAAGGGAAGTTCCAGGGCGCGATGATGCCGACGACCCCCTTGGGCTGCCGGATCTCGGTCGACGTCGTCACGAACGGGACCGGTCCCCCGCGTTTGGTCGGTGCCAGCAGTTTCGCGGCCCTCGTGAGGTAATGGCTCATGACCATCGCCGGGTCACAGGTCTCCTCGATGGCCATCCGGCGGTTCTTGCCGCTCTCGACCTGGATGAGGTCGGTGACGATCGGCGCGTTGTCGACGAAGAGCGTGTGCGCCCGCTTGAACACCTCCAGGCGCTTCTTGAGCGGCGTGGCAGCCCACTTCGCTTGCGCGGAGCGCGCCGTGGTGAATGCCTGCTCGATGTCGGCGGGTGTCGACTGGGGCAGCTCGACGAGCACGTCGCCGGTGTAGACCTCGGCGAGCTTCCAGGTCGCGCCGGACGAGCCCGGCACACGGGCGGCGAGGCGGCGCAGGAACGCGTCGATCACCGACGCCGGACGGGTGAGCGCGAGCGGTGTGACGGTCATGGCCCTCTTTCCGTCAGTTGTCCGAGAGGACGAGCTGCGCGCCCATCTCACCGATCATGATGGCGGGCGCGTTGGTGTTGCCGCCGGTGATCGACGGCATGATCGAGGCGTCGCAGACCCGCAGTCCCTCGACGCCGCGGACCTTGAGGTCGGGACCGACGACAGCGAGTTCGTCGACGCCCATCCGGCAGGTGCCGACGCCGTGGTAGACCGAGGTCGCGCGGTTCAGGATCGCGTCGCGCAGTTCCTGGCCCTGAAGCGCCTTGCCAGGGTGGAGCTCTTCCTTGATCGAGCCGTTGAACGCCTTCGAAGAGAAGATCTCGCGGACCATCTCCGAGCCCTCGCCGAGCACTTCGAGGTCTGCCGGATCGGACAGGTACTGGAAGTCGATGAGCGGCGCCGCCGTGGGATCGGCCGAGGCGAGCCGCAGCGTGCCGCGGCTCTTCGGGTAGATCAGCGTGGTCAGCACGGTGAGCGCGGGCCGCTTGTCGACGTCGTGCCGGATCGGGGCGTCCTGGTTGGGCGTCACGTACGCCCACGGCAGGAGGTGCAGCTGGAGGTCGGGGATCGTGGTGGCCTGGGAGGTCTTGAGGAACGCGACCGCTTCGAAGACCGAGTTCGCCAGGAAGGTCGTGCCCGGCCGCATAAGCTCCTTCACGAGGCCGGTGGCGAAGTAGGGCGGCGTGCCCTTGTTCTTGCTCGACGACGCGCGGAAGGTCAGCGCGTGGAACATGTGGTCGTGCAGGTTGTCGCCGACCGGCAGGTCCGCGACGACGTCGATGCCGTGTTCCTTCAGGTGTTCGGCGTGACCGATCCCGGACAGCATCAGCAGTTGCGCGGAGCCGACGAAGCCCGCCGAGAGGATGACCTCCTTGCCCGCGCGCAGCGTCCGCCTGCTCCCGTCCGCGTCGACGACCTCGACGCCGACCGCGCGGCCATTCTCGACGAGGACCTTCTTCGCCAGCACACCGGACTGGACCTGCAGCGTGGCGGGCGCGAGCTCGTGGATGTACCCGCGCGAGGCGCTGTAGCGCAGGCCGTCGGCGGCATTCTGCTGCATCCTGCTGACGCCCTCTTGCGACTCGGCGTTGTAGTCGTCGAGGATCTCGCAGCCGATCGCGTCGGCGGTCGCCTGGACGAACTGCAGCGTGCCCTCCTGCGGGATCTTGTTGCGGGTGACCCGGATCGGCCCGCCCTTGCCCCGGAACTCGCTCTCGCCGTCCTCGAAATCCTCCATCCGCTTGTACGCGGCGTTGACGCTGTCGGCGTCCCAGCCCTTGTTGCCCTCGGCCGCCCAGGAGTCGAAGTTGGCGCGGTTGCCGCGCACGTAGACCATGCCGTTGATGGAGCTGGAGCCGCCGACCACCTTGCCACGCGGCACCGGCATCCGGCGATCGAGAACGTGTTTCTGCGGCACCGAGTAGTAGCCCCAGTCGAAGGGTTTCTTGAGCTGGGGCACCGCGTGCATCGGGCCGACCAGTCCCGGTTTCCTGACGAGCATCCGCTCGTCGCTCTTGCCTGCTTCGAGCACGATCACGCTGGCTCCGGACTCCGCCAGCCTGCCGGCGATCGCGGCACCCGAGCTGCCCGATCCGACGACCACGTAGTCGGCCTCGTCGCCGCGCGCAGCCCTGTTCGCCATTTCCGCTCCTCGGTCCGCCCGCCGTGCAGAACTATAACCTGTTCTAGTTCCGTCACCGTATAGCGAGACCGCCCGGTTACGCAATGGCGCGTCTCGCCGCACGTGCGGGCCGCCTAGTCGCAGAGTCGAAAACTTGACCCATTCCGATTATCTGACTCGTCAGACGCGAGATCAACTTCCTGCGGAATCCGTAGTACAAAACCTCCTGAACAGCCATTTCCGGCAACTTGCACACTTTCCGTAGTCACGACCATTGCCAGCGTGATCGCACATCTCTAAAGTGATTAATCGCAAACGCTTCGACAGGGAGGGTCGACGGATGCGGGGGGTCGTACTTGTGGCCTCGGCGGGCACTGCCGTGGCCTACGTCGTGCTGACGGTGGAAATCTGGGCCTTGCTCTTCGGCTTCAGCACCTGCGCCGCCTTGGTGCTGGCGTGTCTCGCGCGGAGGAGATGACTCCTGAACGCGCGAACGGCCTGCACGCGGACGGATGGGTCCGCGTGCAGGCCGGCCTGTTCACTCAGCGCAGCGGTTCGAGAGCCTTCGCCAGCGGCTCCAGAACGGCGGGGGTGTGCGGCGGCGGCAGGTAGATGATCGCCAGGTCGAGACCCGCTTCACCGAGGGCTTCGGCGTCCGCGGCGACCTTGGCGTAGTCGCCGTCGGCGCTGAGGCGGACATGCGAGGACAGCGTGATCTCGCTCGGGTCCCGGCCGATGTCCGCGCAGTGCCGGTGCAGGACTTCACGTTTGTGCGCGAACTCTTCCGGCGTACCGCCGACGAAGTTCCAGTGCTGGGCGTACTTCGCGGCCGTGCGCAAGGTCCGCTTCTCGCCGCTGCCACCGATGCAGATCGGCGGATGCGGCTTCTGCACGCCCTTCGGCTCGCAACGGGCGTCGGTCAGCTGGTAGTGCTCCCCCTGGAAAGTGGTGGTCTCCTGGGTCAGCAGCCCGACGAGGACCTCGCAGCCTTCCTCGAACCGGTCACTGCGCTCCTTGATCGTGCCCAGTTCCATGCCGTACGCGCCGGACTCCTCTTCGTTCCAGCCCGCACCGATCCCGATCTCCAGGCGGCCGCCGGAAACGATGTCGAGCGTCGCGGCCATGTTCGCGAGCAGCGCGGGGTGGCGGTAGTGGATCCCGCTGACCAGCGTGCCCAGCCGGAGCCGTTTCGTGGCCTGGGCGAGCGCGGTGAGGGTCACCCACCCTTCCAGGCACGGACCGGTCGAATCAGAGAAAATGGGATAGAAATGGTCGAAGGTCCAGCCGGATTCGAAGAGTTCGATCTCGTCGGCGGCCTGCCATACCGCGAGCATGTCGGACCAAACGGTGTCCTGGGGCGAAGTCTTGATGGCGAATCGCATGATTCTGATCGTAAACCTGGAGTTCCTCGAGCATCGGTCACCGATCGGGGTCGGCGGGCCCCCGATCAGGTCCCCCGCCCGCACCGCCGGGTGGACGTGACCGTGAGGCCTATCGGAGATGTCGATCTTCGTCCTACCGTCGAAGAATCCCGACTCTCCGAAAGGACTCGTTCATGCGCGCACGTAGCGCTTTCCTCGCTGTCACAGGCGTTGTCGCCCTGTTCCTCACGATCCCGGCGACGGCTTCCGCGGCCGAAGGCGAATTCACCTACCGCTACTACGACGAACACGAAGAGATCCAGGTGGGCGTCCTGGTGGATCCGCCCAGCGGCGAGTGCATCGAAATCCCCGAAATCGCCGACTGGGACGTCGACGCGTTCCGCCCGCGCAACGACACCGACTCGACGGCGGTTGTGTTCATGGACGACGACTGCTCGAGCGACGCCTACTTTTCCCTACGCCCCAACGGTGGCCGCGGCTCGGACAGACTCCTGCTGCGCTCGGTGATCTTCAGCTAGTCCCGGCCAGGATGGTCAGCCCGTAGGCCGACAGGACCCGGTTGACCGGGAGGAAGTACGTGGTGCCTCCGGTGGAACAGTTCCCGCTGCCGCCCACCAGCACTCCCTGCGCCTGCGTTCCGCTGACGAACGGCCCCCCGGCGTCGCCAGGCTCGGCGCAGACGGAGGTCCTGGTCAGTCCGGTCAACGTTCCCCCTGGGAAGGTGATCGTCTGGTTCTTCCCCTGGATGGTTCCGCAATGCCAGCCGGTGGTCGAGCCGTACCTGCACACCGACGCGCCGACCGGGGCTTCGGCCGAGCCGGTGATCGTCACCCGGCTGTCGACGGGAGGAATGGATCCCACCAGCCGCCAGTCGGTCGTGTTGGTCACCCGGATGACGATCGCACCGGTCGGCGGAACCTGGTCCGCCACGACCACCCCGACGACACGTCCCGCGCTGCGGACCGTGTCGCCGGGCCTGCCGCAGGCGGAACTCGCGATCAGGTAGCCGGTATTACCTGCGACAGCCGCGAATCCCGCCGTGCACCGGCTCTGCAGCACGCTCCCGCCGCCGAGCGGGGCCGGAGCGTCCGCTTGCGCGGTCGGCGGCCAGGCCACCCAGAGCACAAGGACCAGGCCGAGCAGGAAACGGGATCGGGGCAGCCTCATGGGACCCTCCGATGGCCGGGGATTGCCCCGATTCTAACCCGTTCAGCGCCAGCCGAGCTCCGGAGCCACGTGCGTGAGAATGCTTTCCAGCACGTGCGCGTTGTACTCGACACCGAGCTGATTCGGAATGGTCAGCAGCAAGGTGTCCGCGGCCTGGATCGCCTCGTCGGCCTTGAGCTCCCGCACCAGCTCGTCCGGCTCGGCCGCGTACGACCGCCCGAAGATCGCCCTGGTCGTCTCGTCGATCATGCCGACCTGGTCACGCGAGTCACGGTCGCGGCCGAAGTAGGCGCGGTCGAGGTCGCTGGTCAACGCGAAGATGCTCCGGCTGACCGACACCCGCGGCTCACGTTCGTGACCGGCCTCTTTCCACGCTTCGCGATAGGCCTCGATCTGCTTACGCTGCTGGACGTGCAGCGGCTCCCCCGTCTCGTCGTCCTTGAGCGTGGAACTCTGCAGATTCATGCCCAGCTCCGCGGCCCAGACCGCGGTCGCGTTCGAACTGGATCCCCACCAGATCCGGTCGCGCAGCCCCTCGGAGTACGGCTCGAGCCGGAGCAGCCCCGGCGGATTGGCGAACATCGGACGCGGGTTCGGCTGCGCGAAGCCCTCCCCGTCGAGCACCTTGAGGAAGACCTCGGTCCGCTGCCGGGCCATGTCCGCGGCCGTCTCCCCCTCCGCGGGCCCGTAGCCGAAGTAACGCCAGCCGTCGATCACCTGCTCCGGGGATCCCCGGCTGACACCGAGCTGGAGCCTGCCACCGGAAATGAGGTCTGCGGCGCCCGCGTCCTCGGCCATGTACATCGGGTTCTCGTAGCGCATGTCGATCACGCCGGTCCCGATCTCGATCTTCGAGGTCCGCGCCCCGATCGCCGACAGCAACGGGAACGGACTACCCGCCTGACGCGCGAAGTGGTGCACACGGAAGTACGCGCCGTCCACGCCGAGCTCCTCGGCCGCGACGGCCAGGTCGATCGACTGAAGCAGAAAGTCGGCGGCGGACCGGGTCTCGGAGTGCGCACTCGCCGACCAGTGGCCGAACGAGAGAAAACCAATCTTCTTCACGCCCTTGTAAGCGTCCGATGACCGGGTTTGATTCCCCCGCCGCCCACTTCACAGAGCCAGCCCTCGACGACTCTACGTGACTAGCTGTCACGTTGCGCGTTTCCGGCTCTCGACCTGCAGCCTTGCGTGCAGCGTTCGCCCACATGGACGCCTGAGTCATGCCGCAGGGTAACCGCTCATCCTCTCAATGTGCGTCTCCGTGACCAGACGTACCCCCCTGATTCAGGCCTCCAGGCGGGGTATAGTCTCTTCTCATCAGCAAGTCCGAGTGGCGGAATGGCAGACGCGCTAGCTTGAGGTGCTAGTGTCCTTAACGGACGTGGGGGTTCAAGTCCCCCCTCGGACACACGCATTAACCCTACGGGGTGGGCGGATGGTCACATCGACCGTCCGCCCTTTTGCGTTATAGACCATCTCCAGGCCGATCTCGCCGTAGAGCGCCTGCAGTCTCCCCGGACTCGCGTTCCCGACCTGCCTTCCCAGTTCACCGAACGCATCGACCATCGCTTCGAGTTCAGCTCTGCCGATCGACTCCTCAGCCGGAGCACGCGCCAGATCCTCCTCGGCGGCGTCGCGCTCCTCCTTCGCCCGGTTCGGTGAACCCCGAAGTCCGCGTGGACAGCACCACGCAGACCCCTGCCGAATCGGCCTCGGTGATCCTGGCCAAACTTCGCGAAACGGGCGTCTAGCGTCCGGTCTGGCCGGGGTTCAGGAAGACAGCTCCCTGAACCCGGCGATCAGCGGCCGAGCGCTTGCCGCACAGCCCGCAATTCGGCAAGGTATTCGGCCGCCGAGTCTGGATCATTCCTCAGGTGCGCTTCGGCGAGGTCACGCAGTGTGTCGTGATACTCGGCCAGTTCACCGAGTCGCAGCCATATCGCCCGAGCGTTCTCCAATGAGGCAGTGACTTCCGCGAGCGGGTGTCCTGTGAGTAACAGGGTGCGGCCGCGCCAGCCGTCGGCCATCGCCTCGCACCAGTTAGCGTGGTCTGGGAAGTGGGTGCCTGCCGCAGCGAAAAGGTCGCAGGCAGCCACGAGGTCTGGTGCGTGGCGCTTCGGGCGTCGCACCCGATCAGACACCTTTTCGCCTGCTCGCCGGTGGTACATGGTCGCGACGGCCGCGACCACGCCGGGCAGGTGCTCGGGAACCAGGCGGTCACCGAGTTCCTGCGTGCGGGCCAGCCAGGACATCTCCTGCTCGCTGATGAACCCCTCGAACAACAACCCAGCCAGCATGACCAGAGGGTTGGCTGACACCGGCACGTAACTCTCCGACGCACGCCAACGTACGATCGCCGCTTCGGCCTCGGCCAAGGCACACTCCAGATTTTCCCGGTGCTGTTCGACGATGAGGTCCTCGTCGAGCAGTTCGGTGGCGCGGTGAACGAGGTTGTCGTCGATCCATTCGCGTACCGGCGAATCGTCCAGTGGCACCGGTCCGTCGGCGAAGGCCATGGTCAGGATGCTGATGGAGGCATCGATGATCTCTCGGTAGCTGTCGATCCGGAACACCAGGTGCGGGTCGGCAACTTTGGCCAGCATCTCGCTCTTGAGCATCTCCAGCCGGTCCGGGGGCGACATGGCCAACGGGTGCTCGGGATACAGCTCGGTGTGCACGGCGAAGCTGTGATGCAAGGTGTCCATCTCGAAATACGGCGCGGTCTTGGGCAGCTTCAGCACGACGTCGTCTTGTGTCGGCTCGCTCAGCGGCGCGATCGAATACACCACTGATTCCGCGCCCTCACCGACGAATTTGGTGAGCAGTACCGGTTGCTCCCCGTCCGGCCAGTTGCACGCACCGGTCATGTCCAACTTGAGCACCGTGCCGACCAGGTTGTCCCGCAGCACCTCAGCTCGTCGCCGATCCGGTCCGGAGCACGATCGGCTGGATCTCGACCACGTCGTCGGCCGTGTGGCCGACAGAACCGAAGCCGCGCAACCGCAGGGGCGATCCACGCATCGCGTCGGCGAGCGTGGAGACAGTGCTTGAGTTCAACGGGATGTGCTTACGCGAGCACAACAGCACCGCGTCGCGACCGCTGACCTGGCCGCGGAACTGCACGAAGGGATAGAAGAACGGGTCGACCTCGCCGAAGATCCTGCTCACCATGTGAAAAGTGTCCGCCCCGCGCGGGCCGGTCAGGACTCCCCTCGCCTGGGGAACGCGATCGAGCGCGACTTCATCCGGTGCCAGGATGAAGTCGGCGGTGAAGTAGGCCCACTGATCGTCGCCAGGCAGGTCGGCGGGCTGAAACAAAACCTGCTCACGGGAACAGAACAGACGATGCAGCGCGAGGAAGCGCTGTTCTGGCTCCTCGATGTCCGGGAGAAGGTGGCGGTACGCCCGGTGAAGGGTGGCCACCTTGCGAGTGCTGAAGTAGAACCGCTGGGCCAGCAGCCGGGCAGGCTCCGCGAACGCCGTGATGTCGCCGACCAGCGTCGCGAGTCGTGGTTCGGACAAGACCGGCAGGTGGGAATTGCGGTCCTCCCGGAAGGCCAGCAGCACTGACCGGGTGATCTCCTCGGCATTTTCCCGAGGATCGGCGACGCCGAGTGAGTCCAGTCGCGCTTCGAGATCGTGCAGGGCGATTTCCAACGCCGCCGCCGCAGCTTCGCTCAACTCGCCGCACCGGACGACCCCGTCCCGATCAGGAACGGTGAAATGGAAGTGGACCCCGCCTTCGATGTCGCGCGCCTGCACGGTGAATCCCGAGATCCCGGACGCCACGTTCACCAGTTCGGTCACAGCAATCACCTCGCGGCGACATTAGCAGTCAGCGATTGCTCAGGCGGGAACTCTCGACCACGAAGACGGCAAGTACCGGCCAAAGGCTCCGCTGAGGGCCGGGCCAGGTGCCCCCGCTGACGGTTTTCACCCGTCTGGATGCGTTCCGGCCGCTCCGTGCACCGGCTCTTGTCCCGGTTTCCGTCCGGTTCGAACGGTCATGCTCTGCGCTGTCAACGATCGAGAGCGTGGAGGGAACGGCATGGATCCGCTGGAGTTTCACACACAGCCGTCCGATGCGGACGCGCCGCGAACAGGCTGTGTCACGGCCACCCGGTTCCTCCGCCGAGCGCAGACGAGGGGAGGTGCGCCGCGATGATCGAGTTCTTGAAGGTGGAGCGGGAGATGACGTTCAGCCAGACCGACGACAAAGAGAATTCCGGCGAAGGGAGGGTTCCATGCGTCGCCCTAAGATCAAATCTGGACACCAGCCCTTCCGCCATGGCGAGGACCTGATGCGAATCGGCGGCATCGTGCGCTGTATCGCCGCAGACGTCCGGGATCCGGACGGGTGGGTGTGGGCGCTGCTGGAAACCCTCGACGGGACGCGAACGGTGGATCAGGTGGTCGCCGACCTGGTCCGCCGGTTCCCTGCGCGCTCTGAGAATGAGAATGACGTACGCGAAGCGCTCGCTGATTTCGTCGAGGCCGGCTATGTCGAGGACGCGTTCGACCCACCTCCTGACCGAATCGATCCAGTTACCTCTTCATCGCGTCGAGCGCACGCACGAAGGCATCTTCGGTAACAACGGGAACTCCTAGAGCCCGCGCGTCCTTTGCTTTGCCGGATAACGAATCCGGGTCCGCGGCGGCAACGACTCGGGTCTTCCTGCTCACTGAGCTGATCACCTGAAGGCCGAGGGCCAGCGCTTCTGCGGTGAGTTCGCCGCGCTGACGGCGCATCGTTCCGGTCAGAACGATCCGGTCACCAGGGCGCAGCACAAGCCCTCCGATATTGACCTCTACGACCTGGGACCGAGATCGTTCCACCCGCGTGGGCTGTTCCTCACGGAGAACGAGATCGACCTCATCGGCAACAAGGCCGAGAAGGGCAGCTACCGCTTCCAGATCTCGTCGCTCTCCCACGGACACGTGCCCGTCCGCCCAAGCGGCTTGCGCGAGGCTGCGTAAGTAGCCGTGGTGCAACTGGATGACCTCCGCCTTGTGCAGGCCGAGGTCATGAGCGACATCGATCAGCGCATCGGCTTCCGAAACCGAGATCTGCCGATCAAGCAATGCTCTATCCAGGACGGCGAGGTACGCGTCGACCTCGGGCTTCCCCTCACGAGGGACACGATCCACCAACCGGGCAAGGAAGTGCGGCTCGGCGTGACCGGCCGCCTGCCGGTGTACCGGCTTGACCAGACCTTGAGGCATGGAAGGCAGGTCCCCATACACATCCGGCAAGCCACGAAGCCGAAATGAGGCTAGGTCCGGGGCGCCTTCTACCAGTCGACCGAACAGCTGGGCCGTGGCAAGGGCATCACCGAGCGCAGTATGGAACCGCACGCCGTCCACGCCGACAGCCTTGCAGCACTCGACGAGCGACCTTCGCATCCCAGGGAAAACGTCGCCTGCGAGCCTCATGGTGCACACGCCACCGGACAGGTACCGGGACAGGTCCACGTCCAGGCGGGCGAATTCGGCACGCAGGTGCATGGCGTCGAACGGCAGGTTGTGCGCGACAGGAACACGACCTCGGAAGAGCTCGAGCACGTCGCCGGCGAACTGCTCGAACTTCGGAGCACGACGCACCTCAGCGGCGCGGATGCCATGGATGGCCTGAGGGCCGAGATCACGGTCCGGGTTCACCAGGGTCGACCACTCGTCGGTGACCTCGCCGGAGAAATCGACATGGACGACCGCGATCTCGGCGATTCGATGTCGGTAACCAGGCCGTATCCCCGTTGTCTCGGTGTCGACGACCGCGAACCCACGAAGCGACGTCATAGCGGCAGCCGAGTAGTCATGCCTGCCCGCACCGACGCAAGCCAGGACGGTGGCAACGGCTCTGCTTCCCCGTGCGCGTCCCGGACGTAGCTTCGCCTCTTCACGCCTTCGGTCTCGACCCATTGCCGGACCAGCCATCGCAGTACCCCGACCGCCGTCAACGCGGCGGAACCGACCACTGTCGATCCCACGACGGCAGACACCTTCGACAAGGACCGTAGGTCATCGAATCCGACGACCTGCTCGGCTGTGAGGTCGCGGCTCCATTCCAGGTCCGCTACGTTCTTGAGCTCACGCTTCGCCACCGACACGGTGCTGTCGTACGCCACCCGACGGCTAACGATATCCGCGAAACACTGAAGCGGCGAAAACAACTGCGCTGTCCACCACTTCTCCGCCTCGACACCAGCGGCCTTCGTGACTCTGTCGAGCACTTCATCCAGCTCTCCCGGAACGACCGCGGCGATCGACCGTCGCTCCACCAAGGTCAACAAGCGACGCGCCTCGTCCCGCGACACCAGCAAACGATCGAGCTGGTAGATCCACGCTCCGACCGGCATCCCTTGCGGACTCACATGCCAGACCGCGACTGACTCCTCTCCTGCCACTCCAGGACCGATCACCACCACAGCGCTCGCAGGAGCCGACAAGGCGACCGAGCCCCCTACCACGCCTTCCATCCCGTCAACGTCGCTCACACGCCACCCACCCTCGAATCAGTCGAACGACTCAACAAGTCGTAGAGCGGGTCAACCTGTTACGCGAGCTTCTCCGACCGAAACAAAACTGTGGCCGTAGGTCCAGCACCTAGTGGGCAGCGACCCGGCGCTTCGTCCGCGCCGAGTCCCTGCCCGGACACACCCTCTGACTCCACGTGCGGTTGCCCGACGGCAAGCAGATCGTCCTCAGCAGCGACGCCGCCCACCTGCGCAGCAACATCGACCAGACCACTGGCATGCCGCTGGACGTCTCCAACCCTGACGAGGAGAACGGTCTGCGCAAGCTGAAACTGCTCGCCAGCAGGCCGGACACCACGGTCTGGGTCAACCACGACCCCGGACGACTGGAAACTCAACCGACCCAGCGGACGTCAGATCGCCTGATCCCGTCGGCTCAGCAGTACGCTCAGGCGTTCGGCTTGAGCCACTTCGAACGTCTTACCCACGGTTATCCCGTCCAGCGTCATCTCGAGACCGTGGTCTCGCCCCGCCTTTGGCATCTGCCACGAGCAGGACGGGCCAGTAACAGTCGGTGACAAGATCCCGACCTTCATCTCATGCCACCGCGACCACGATTTATGCACATGGTCGGCGCTTCTCGCGATGAAGCGCAGCTTGCCGTGCGCTTGTACAACGACTCGTCGGAGGTTCGTTCCTTCGAGGGCTTCGTAGTCCACATGCACCTTGCCTGGCTTTACCTCCTGCACGCCGAACTCACTCGGGACAGCATCGACTTCCGGTACTGGCGCACTCGGGGACGAGCACGGCGGCTGGAACGGGTCGACGGTGAACCGAAGCGCTGGGATCTGGCCACTTGCGTGCGGCATCGCTGGCCCGACAAGGCCGCCGCGGTGCGGGCCAATCTCGAGTTCTTCGTTGCGCTGCGCAACAAGATCGAGCACCGGTACGCCCGCGAGCAGCAAGCACTCGCCGTCGCCGTGAGCGGCCAGAGCCAGGCGTTCCTGCTCAACTACGAGCAGGAACTCACTGGCCAATTCGGAACCGGATCGTCCCTCGCCACCCGCCTGCGGTTCCCGGTCTTCGTCGGAAGCTTCACCGACGAGGGCGAACGCACGCTGCGGCGGCTGCGCGCACAGCTACCCGTACCGCTGCGAACCTTCATCGCCGACTACGACGCCGGTCTCGACGCATCCGTCGCCCAGGACCCTCGGTACGACTTACGGCTGCGAGTGCTCCAGGAACTCGCGCCCAAGGACCCGGACGCGCTCGCGATCCAGTTCACCCGCTATGACGATCTGACCGACGAACAGCGGGCCGCCGTCGAGGCGATCGGCAGAAAAGGCTACGTAGTCGTCCGCGAACAGAAACGCCCCGTCGTCGGACACGGGTTGCTCCGGCCGACACAGGCCGCGCAAGCAGTTCAAGACCGGATCCCGTTCGTATTCAACACCAACCATTTCACAACCGCCTGGAAAAAGATCGGTGTCCGGCCGAAGGTGGGAGATCCGCATCCCGAGAGGACCGAAGAAAAGTACTGCCTCTACGACGAGCCACACCGCGACTACGGCTACACCGAAGCCTACATCGCCAAGCTTGCCCGCGACTGCGCCACCGAAGCAGGCTTCCGCGCCTTACTGGGGACCGCCCCGAGAGACAAAGTGACCGGGGACTGGGTGGGATCGCCACCACTCAACGCGACACCTCCCTGGAGACGATCAGCCCCGTCAGCAGCACAAGAACCTCCGGACATGGACACGATGCGCTCAGCCTGACATCTCCGAAGACAAACATCGCGCTGCACCGTCACAGACGGGTGATTCAGACATCGCAGGCGTTGCGCGGACCGAACCAAACGAGACCATGGCATGGTGGGACGACGCGTCCCTGGGACCGCATGAGCCGTCCGGCCGCGAGAGCAGTTGATCGCGGAACTGGCGCCAGACAGCATCCAGCGCAACTCCCAACCTGCCCGGCTACCGGCGTTGCCCGAGCCGGGCCTGCCGGTGGAATCAGGCCCCGATCTGCTGATCGCACCGTACGCATTGACCGGACCGGCCCCGCGTCAACGAACGCCTCCTCTTACGCGCGCTCTGCTGGCACCCAGGCCGCCGGCTCTCACTGGACACGCTGCGCGGGCTGATCGTGGTCGCACCCGACACATCCGGCCAGCACGTGGGCTCTCTCGCGATCGAACGACAGGCTCCGTAGACGGTCTGGCCGTGGTCGGTCGCCACCTTCACCCCCAGGCAGCGGACAAACCTCGGCTACCGGCGGACGGCGACCTGCCGGAACGCGAGTTTGTAGCTGGATTCACCTGCTCGTGGCCGCTCGACGGACACGTCGGCGACAAGGTCCTGATGACGATGAACGTGGCCATGCCCACTACGAGAACCGCGCAGAACGCGATGACGATCACCAGTTTTCGTTTCCGGACCCGAGACGGAGGCACGCTCGGCACGACGGTTGGGCAAGGTTCAAACTCTGGTCGTCGACTACGCCCCAAGATCATCGACATACCTCACTCCTTGAGCGGAACCGCGCCCGTGATCAAGAACGTATCGTTGTGTGTCGGTGTTGATCACGCGGCAGTGCGACCAGGTCGACGTAGAGGGCGCATAAGGAAAATGATGTTGAAGCTGGCGAAGCACGTGCTAAGGGATCTCGCGCAACGCTCGAACGTCTCCATCCATTCGGATTCCAGTTTGGTTGGCGCCGTGGCTGCCGCCGCAGCCGACGACGACGAAAGGCGCGCAAAGAAGCGGGATGATGAGAGCAGCGCTAAAGACGACGACGAAGTCCTACGGCGGAAGCCTGAACTCCATCCGATACGCGCATGGGGAGACAAATCCTCGCAGCTGACACCGTGGGACGTGCTGCATGTACTCGGCCGAGCCATCGCACTGTCCAGACGAGGCGCCGCGCGCGGACTCGCCGAGCACTGGGGCGCACTGAAGTACAGCCAGGCGCTGACCGGCGACACAGGTTCCTTCCTGAAGCTATCCGCTGAGGGCAAGGAGACGGCGGACTACTACAAGGCCGTCCAGTCGAGCGAGCTCGGTGTCGGCTTCGCACTGGTACTGGCCAGGCGGATCCTGACGCAACGATATCCTGATCGCGTCATCTCCATCGTGCCCGCGGACACGGCACTGCGCGCAGGCTGGGCCTTGACCAGCAGAGACAAGGGACAACGACAGAACTACCGGTACCGCCCACAGTTCTTCGCCGAGCTATGGAAGCCGGAAGCGCCTTCGCTAGTACTGCCGATCGCCTGCAAGGGCAACCACAGCAACGCCGCACACTCCCACGTCCAACTCGCGTCTGCATCGGCTCACGTCGAGGCGGTGCACGTCGGACCATGGAACGAGACCCCCTGCCTGATCTTCAGCACTGAGCTGCCCCTGGACGGACACGTCACCGTGCACGCCCTCTGCTCCGAAGGAAGCGGCGGCTGGCTGGCCACTCCCAGCGCTGAGGGTAGCGATCAGGATGCCGAGCTCAGCGACGTCAACCACTTCCCCCAAATCCACCTGCCGTCCAACGGTGACGAAGCCCGTATCTCGATCCCCGGCTTCCATATCACACCGGATCACTACGAATGGTTCGGGCGCGTGCTCGCACGAACGGCCGCCGCGGGACTGACAGCCTTCGCCGGCAATGGCGAAGCGACCGCCCAGTACCTGACCGAGCGCCAGGGACGGAAGCACTTCATTGGCTTCACGCACGCGGCCACTGGTAGCGTGCAGGACGCGAACCACACCCTCCTCGGCAAACGCTTCGTCGGCACCGACCACGTCTTCCGGCTGAACGGCACCCGCGTGGAAGCCTTCTCTGGCGTAGGTGCCGCATTATTCGATCTCCTGGCTCACGGACGAGTGACGCAGTACCGCCACAAGATCTACGAGCACCGCTCCGCCTGGCCGAGCGGTTCCTGGGACAGCTCATGGGGCGGCCCGGTATCAATTCACCCGGATGGAACCGTACTCGCCATACGCCTGCTCCCCTGACGTGACAATCCGTCGCGGAGACGCGAGGCCGACCGCATCAACTTCTTGGCCGATCCCGACCTCCGCGTCCTCGGAGATGATTACTGGACCTTGTCCAGTTCCTGTCCGCCTGGTCGCGGCGTAATGCCAGGCTTTCCGGATTCCTCTTGCTGCCAGCGATGTCCGGAAATGTGCGCGACGAACTCACGAGTATACTTAACGTTAATCCCCGTCTACGCGTCGTCTCGCCAACATCGTGCTCCCCTGATCAACCATTCCGATCATCGGACACGCCCTGGCTGCACTAACCGCTCCGTCCGACGTTCGTCAAGCAACCGTCGAGCGTTCGCCTGACTGAAGGGCAACTTGGCGTCTCCATGCGGCCTGATCCGGCTCCACTAAGCACTGCATCTGGCGGGCGAAGCCCAGCGACAAGCCCGATTCGCCGATGACTTCAGCCAGCGATCAGGTCTCTGATGAACGCGGCGATCGCTACGAACATACTCGCCCCAGCGATGGACATCATCGCCCAGTCGTAACCCGGCCTGTCCGCCCTCGAAGACATGGCTGCCGCTCCGCGGACAGCCGAGCTTGGTTGCCGCTCTGGCAAGGCACCACGATCGAAGGTGTCACGCGGCCACATCAAGGTCGGAAGCCCAAGAAAACCCCTACCGCGGACAAGAACAGGAAGCCCGCGCTTGTAACCGACGTGGAAGTCGCACGTGCCGGCGATACCCCGAACAAGCCAGAGACACGGCCGATGCTTGACCGTCTCGACTCTGCAACGAGTCAGCCTAACTACGGTCAAGTAGAGCAGCAAGGCTGCGACTGCGAAAAGCAAAGGCCGCCACAGCCGTTCCGAATAAAAATAGTATGCCAGGACCGCGAGAACTACTCCCCAAGCCCTGAACGGAGTCTTACGACGACGTCCTTTTGCCACGGATACCTCCCCACATCGATCGTGGCGGTCGCCTATGCGGGGAAACGACCGCCGCTCGAGTGACGGGGTAGCACTAGTCGTCCTCCTAATACGACACATGACGTGGCTATGAGCTAATCCTGAGACTGGTGTTATCACCTGTGAAGCATGCGGGTGACAGAAGCTCGATGTGTATCCAGCCAAATTTGAGGCTTGATGACACATGAGCGGCGACTATTGACACATGGACCACCATGGCACGACTGCCGCCGACGAGTGCAACGAGTAGAGGCTTCCTCTAGCTCGAGGTTCACATAGCCCCTCCCCATCCTCACGAACGGGTGGTTCTGGGGTCGCGGGGTTTGCGTCGATCACTCCGGACACCACCATGGGATGGTGGGACAACGCGTCCCTGGGACCGCACATGCAGTCCGGCCCCAGGAGCAGTTGATCGCGGCACTGGTGCCCGACAGCACCCAGCGCCATCCCCAACCTGCCCGGCTACCGACTCTGCCCGAGCCGCGTCTGCCGGTGGAATCAGGCCCTGACCTGCTGATCGGCGCCGTCCGCATCGACCGGACCGGCCGCGTCAACGAACGTCTCCTATTCCGCGCACTCGGCTGGAACCCAGGCCAGCGACTTTCACTGGACATGCTGCACGGGCTGATCGTGATCGCACCCGAACCCTCCGGCCCGCACGCCGTCGATGCCCGCGGAGCTCTCACCCTTCCCGCCGCGGCCCGCCACCTGTGCGGCATCGAACCCGACCGGCCCCTCGTCCTCGCCGCCTCGATCCACGAACAACTGCTCATCGTGCACCCCGGCACGACCGTCGCCCACCTCCTGACCGGGCACTACCGCGAGATAACTGGGCTGGATCATGACGCCTGACCCCGCCCAGATCCGCGCCGCCCCCCAAACACTGGCCGAACTGGGCGTTACCCTCGCAGACCTCCAGGACGACCCAGCCGAGACACCCGGTATCCCCACCCTGGCCGGCTACCTCCCCCATGTCATCGCCGCCGCAGGCGCCGGAGCCAGCCGCACCTACGGCAACTACTGGACACGCATGGCCACAGCCTGGGGCGACCGGCGCCTCGACCAGATCACCGCCACCGACATCGAGGCGATGCAACACGACGCCGCCACCCACGCCCGGACCCGCCGCAACACCCGCAACGGCCGACATGCCAGCGAACACGTCGTCGCGGCCGCCCGCGCGATCTTCAACCGCGCCATCGCCGACGACCCATCCCCGCCGCGGCAAGCCCCGCTCACCGCGTCGCCAAACCCCGCAGGCCGGCGGTGCCTCGCAGGCCAGGTCCGGCATGGGCAGGACCGGCATGTTCGGCGAGCATGCCCGCCCCGAGGTCACGGCGGTCACTCAGTCTGCCCGCGAGCAGAACCAGAACGGCGGAAAGACCAGGCCTTCGTGTGGCCGAAGTTCTTGCGCAGACCACGGATCTCGATCGCGTTCACCGGGCACCGTCCAGCAGGACGCGGCGTTCGGCGGCCGCGATCGCGCGCAGGGACACGTCGACGACGTCGGAGTTCACGGAGATGGACGTGATCCCGAACCGCACGAGATGCTCCGCGAAACCGGGCTTCACCGAAGGCGCCTGCCCGCACAACGAGGAGGTGATCCCCGCGTCACGGGCAGCACCGATGATACGTCCGATGGTGTCGAGCACGGCGGGGTCGGCTTCGTCGAACAGCTCCGCGCAGACCGCCGAATCCCGGTCCACCCCGAGAACCAGCTGGGTGAGATCGTTGCTCCCGATGGACACGCCGTCGATGCCCAATCCGGCGTACTCGGGAAGCCAGTGCACCACGGACGGGACCTCGGCCATGATCCAGCGGTGCAGTCCACGCTGCCCTCCGAGCGGGCTCGCGTCGATCAGGTCCAGACAGGCCTCCAGTTCCCATTTGGTACGGACGAATGGGATCATCAGGTGAAGGTTCGGCGTCTGTTCGCGTACTCGGGCGAGGGTGCGGAGTTCGAGGTCGAACAGGTCCTTTTCCCGCACGTAGCGGAAGCAACCGCGGTAGCCGATCATCGGATTGCTCTCCGCGGCTTCGTAGGCCTCGCCCCCGGCGAGACCCCGGAACTCGTTGCTGCGCAGGTCGGTTGCCCGGTAGATGACCGGTCGCGCGCCGAAGGGACGGGTGATCCGCAACAGCGACTCGGTCATGGAGTCCACAAAGGACTCCTCTTCGCCCCTGGCGATGAGGTCGCGGGGATGACGTCCGCCGAGCGCTTCGGTCAGCAGGAACTCCGCTCGCAGCAACCCGACCCCGTCGACCTGACGCGCGGCGACTTCCTCGGCGTGTTCAGGCATGGCTAGATTGACGTACAGTCTGGTCCCGATCGTCTCCGGCGCGGCAGGCGCCGCGATCGGTTCGGTGCGCGCCGGCGGCTGGACGTAGCCGGACCGCACCTCACCGCTGGTTCCGTCCACGGTGACGGGCCCGCGTCCCGCGAGCACCCGTGTCGCGTCGCCGGTGCCGACGACGCAGGGCACCCGCAGCTCCCGCGCGACGACGGCGGCATGGCAGGTCATCCCGCCGCCGTCGGTGACCAGCGCCGAGGCCCGCCGGATGGCGGGAACCCAGTCGGGGTTGGTCATCGGCGCGACCAGCACTTCGCCATCCCTCAGCTGCCCGCCTTCGCCGGGATCACGCAGCACTCGTGCGTTCCCGTCACCGACGCCCGGTGACGCTGCCAGTCCGGTGACGAGAACGTCCGGCGGCTGCTCACGATCCGGCGGCAGCGTGGTGACCGGCCGGGACTGGACGACCCAGATCTCCTTGCCCGCCATAGCGAACTCGATGTCCTGTGGCGTCCCGTAGTGGTCTTCGATCCTGGTGGCGAGCCGTGCCAGCTCAAGGACGGTCGCGTCATCGAGCACCCGGCGTCCCGCCGTCTGGCTAGGAAGGGCGACCTTGACGTCTCCCCCGCCCACTTCGGCGATGATCTTGTGGGTCTTGCTGCCCACCCGTGCCGAAACCAGCCGCAGATCTTCCTTGGCGACCAGGTAGGTGTCCGGTTCGACCGCTCCGGAGACGATCGCTTCGCCTTGGCCGAAGACCGCTTCGACGACCAGGCGGTCACGATCGCCGGACCGCGGATCCGCGGTGAAGATGACCCCGGAGCGATCCGCGGCGATCATCCTCTGCACCACCACCGCGATCGCGGGCTCCCCGGTGAAACTGCGCCCGGCGCGATACCCGATCACCCGAGGTGAGAACAACGACGCCCAGCAATCGACGATCCGCTCCCGGACGGTGTTGTCACCCCACACGTTCGTGAAACTGGCGTTCATCCCGGCGAACGAGGCTTCCGCGCCGTCCTCCCCCGTCGCCGAAGACCGGACGGCGATGGGTGTCGACTGCCCGATCCCGTGATATGCGTCGATCACCTCCGCCAAGACCCCTGCGGGCATCCCCGCCCGATGAACCAGAGCGCGCAGCTCGTCACACAGCCCGGAAAGCTGATCCGGCGACTCAGCGGACGCGAGCGCCTTTTCGTGCAGTTCAGCGATCTCGCCGCGTACACCGGCTTCGTCGAGTGAGGCGAGATATGCCTCGCGGAGCACGACGAAGCCCTGAGGGACGGAGAATCCCGCGGTGATCAGCTGGCCGAGGTTCGCGCCTTTGCCGCCGGCCGATTCGGCGTCGGCGAGACTGACCACCGACAAGTCGCGTACGTAGCTCATCGCTTTCCCTCCGGAGGTTGGCCGTCCACGAAGCCATGCTCACCGGAGGCGCCGGCCCCGCTCTGCTGCCCAAGGTCCCGGCGCGGCGGGACTTCGTCCCACACCGGACCTCAGCCGCTCAACGGTCCGGCCGGGCAGGGTTGTCGGTGACGCCCTCGATATCCGTCGCCGCCGCGTCGAGCAACCGGTTCCCCCTTCTTTCAAAGCGTGAAGGAGCTGGCGGTGACCAGCACCGCGACCGCACGCTCAGGAGACGACGCCGCTGCGAATCGCGTCACCCACGTGGTCGACAGGCTCCGCTTCCCCGGTCAAGGCGGACTCGTCGAACGTCCCCTCACCACGGACCACACCGTCCACCGGAACGACTTCACCGGGCAGGACGACGACCACGTCACCGGGAAGCACCGATGTTGCCGGACAGTCTCGACCAAGTCGGAACTCCGGCAAGGAGAAGCGTTTCGAAGGACGGAGGCCACCGAGGCTTGGTCATCCGGCCGGCCTGTTCGCCTCGTCGTCCCATCCATGACCAACCCTGTCGACGACCTCCACGACGCCGGCGGCACGGCGGGCCATCGCCGCAAGCAGGACAGCCTGGCTCCGTCGTTCGACCTCACCTCGCAGGGTGACGATCCCCGTCGTTCACTTCGGCCTGGACCGAACCCAGCGACGGGCGCCGGATCAGTACCGCGATGTCGCGTGTGACCTCGTCCTTGATCTCCGCGTCCGTTCGGACGAAGGCGTGCACAAGGTCGGCTCGGCTGACGATGCCTGCCAGCTTGCCGTGATGGTCGACCACCGGCAGTCGCTTGATCCGATGGCCCACCATCAGCCGGGCCGCTTCCGTCAGCGGACGGTCGGCTTCGACGGTGACCACCGGGGCACTCATCACGCTCTCCGCCGTGCGTCCGTCCGACTTCGACCGGATACCCGGCATCCTCGGCGGCGCCGGTGTGGCCGCCTCGACCTGCTTGAGCAACAGATCGGCTTCGGAGACGACACCGATCACGTCGCGGTCGTCGTCCACGACGGGCACCGCGCTGATCCCCCGGCCCGCGAGGACTCGCGCGATGTCCGCGATCGGAGTGCTCTTCCGCACCGAGCAGACCTCTCGGGTCATGACGTCACGGACGGCCATCCCGATCATGACGGGTACCCTTCGTCCTCTTCGGACGGTTCCTCACGCTTCTGCGCCTGATAAGATTCTGCGGCGAAATACCTCCTCATGCCCGCCTCGGCCAACTCGGCCGAAGAACGGGTCGGACCTGATCCGGCGGCGATCGCGTCCCTTGCTTCCTTGGCCGCGCGTGCGTTGTCGACGTCGTTCATGTCCTTCTTCCTTTCTTGGATTGCGGATTCCGCAGCCTGATGTCAGCGCGCTCCGACCACCGGGTTCCGATCACGATCAAGCCTGCCCGTTCGCCGTATTCCCAAAGCGTCCTGCCCGGCCTGTCCTGCGGACTTATCGGCAGGCCGGTCACGGCCGGCGCCGCATGACGATCGCCTCCTGCAACGCCACGAGCCGCGAGCGCTCGGCCTCGTCCGCGGCGTTCTGCTCGGCCTCGGTGACGATCACGCCGTCGGGACCGGGAAAGACCGTGGACACGTGGTCGTCTTACGGCCAGCGCACGACATACGGTGGTGCGCCGTCCGGGGAACGGACCTCGATGATGAGGCCCCGCAGGTCCGGTTTTCCGACGGCCGGTCCCCTGATGACCAGCCAGTCTCCTCGCTGCGCACGCATGGTCCCACCCTTCCGCCCCGCCACACGACGTGGTCACTCACGACCGTCTCGATCGCACGTCGCTCACCGTCCTCTTCACGTCATCGGCGGTGGAGGGCCGAAGGTCCCCACGTCTCGTGCCCCGAGTCCGCCTTCCCTCGAAGAGCAACGAGAACGGGAGGAAACACCGCCGGGATGGGTGGGTCATCCGGCCGCTGTCTCCATCAGCCGTGCGGCGAGCGTGGTGCCCCAGGCCTCGGCGCGTTCCTGCACGCCGTCGCACAGGATGGTGGCGTTCTTGCTCACGTCCACGAAAAGCTCTCCGGCGGGAGAAGCGGCACACCGCGGCGCTTCAGCAGCAACTTCCGCGCGCCGACCGCGGCCGAGCCGGTAAGCCATCGAGCACGGTGGAGTCTCGTGTCGAAGGCAGCGACGGGGACTCGTCGCGACGCCGACGGCAAGGCGTTCAACCATTCCCGTACACCGGTCGACGAGCGCACGCCGCCTTCGACCTGCTGCTGCGCGCTCTTGCGGGTACCGGGCGCCGTCGACGTTGACGACGTCGACCTCGCAGGACGTGGCCAATCCCTTGCCGATCGCCCTGGCGACGATTTCGGTGTTACCGAACATCGACTCGAACACCACGAGTACCTGCATCATGATTCTCCTTGCCGGGCTCGTTCAAGACGCGGGTCACGGCTCGGTGCCATCCGGATCCGGCCTGATTCGACGGTCCCGCGTGGCCGCGCGGGAGAACAGAAACGAACGGCCCGGCGAACCAGGCCCTCCGGCCCTCCACCGCACACCTCTCCCGGAGAACCCTGAAACGCGGCCCTTCCCCGCTCTACAGAGGCAGGTTTTGCGATGGATCACGGCCTTCCCGACGACTTCACCGTCGAATCCGCGGTGGCCCTGGCCTGCCGCGCTCCCTCAGTGCACAACTCCCAGCCCTGGCAATGGCGCGTCGGGGACCGCACCCTCCATCTCTACGCAGATCGGAGCCGGCAGCTGGCCGGGACCGATCCCGACGGACGCGATCTCATGCTCGGCTGCGGTGCGGCCCTGCATCATCTCCGGGTCGGCTTCGCGGCCTTGGGCTGGCGGGCCGAGGTGCACCGGCTACCCAACCCCGCCGAGCCGGGCCACCTCGCGTCCGTCGAGCTGCACCGGCACGAGCCCACCCAGGAGGACATCACCCTCGCCGCCACGATCCCCCGGCGACGGACAGACCGGCGCAGGCACAGCTCCTGGACCGTGCCCACCGGTTACCTCGACGACCTGGCCCGGCACGCGGCCGACGAAGGCACGATCCTCCGCCTCGCGCTCGACGCCGCCCGCTACCACCTCGCCCGCGCCATCTCCGAAGCCGCCGAGGCCCATGCGGCAGATCCCGTATACCGGACCGAACTCGCCGCCTGGAGTGGCAGGCACACCGCGCCCGACGGCGTCCCGTCGGCGAACGCGCCCTCTCAGGACGACACTCCAGGCGCCCTGCCGACGCGCGCGTTCGCCGACCCCAAGCTGGACCAGCCCGAAGGCGCGTCAGGTGAGGCGGACGAAACCGTGCTCCTCGTGCTGAGCACCGCTTCGGATGACCCCATGTCGCGGCTTCGTGCCGGCGAGGCCACCAGCGCGGTTCTGCTCGCCGCGACCAGCCTCGGCCTCGCCACCTCTCCGCTCACCGAACCACTGGAAGTGGCGGACACCCGGACGAAGGTGCGCGACCTGGTCGCCGGCGGCACCTTCCCGCAGATGGTGCTGCGGACCGGTTGGGCGCCGGTCAACGCAGACCCGCTGCCCGCGACCCCGCGCCGAAACCTGGACGAGGTCCTCTCACCGCTCGGGACACCGGTGGGCGGAGAAGTGCGCTATCAGAGTCACTGATCGAAAGGGGCCACCATGCCTTACTGGCACTACTACACCGACGATGGCGGCGGCTGGATCGGCATGGTGCTCATGCTGATCACCGTGCTCATCCTGGTCGGTGGTCTCATCACGGTCTCGGCGATCCTGTTGCGCCGCGCCGGCCAGACCTCGACCGGGCACGACGACGCGATCAAGATCCTGAACGAACGCTTCGCCCGTGGAGAGATCGACAAGGACGAGTTCGAAGCGCGGCGTGCCGCACTTCGAGGGTGAACGGGCGTGCCCACGAAGGGACAGGCGATGTCACGGACGGCCAAACCCGGCCCGTCTCCGATCCGATCCCACTCTCAAGCTCGCCCGGACCTTCCGGACGGCGCCGATGGGTGATCCCCGCGGTCTTCTTCAGCGGGACCAAGTACCCGCTGTCGGGCCCCCTCGATCACCCAGCGCCGGCAGGTGCCGTCCCTCTCCGGCGGAAGGCCTCGACCACGCTGGGCAGCGTCGGATACAGCGATCCGGAGCCGATGAGCTCGAGAAGGCCAGCGGCGTCGAGGTCGTCCCGTAGCTCCTGCTTCACTCTGGCGAGCGCGAACGTGACCCCACGACGTCGCAACTCCTCGCAGAACTCGCGCAGGGCATCAGCCGCCGTGACATCGATCTCGACATTGGCTTCGGCGTTGAGAACGAACCATTCGACCCGCTCCTCGCCGTCCAGCGCCGCGAGTGCTCGCCGCCGGAAGTCATCGGCGTTGGCGAAGCAGAGTGGTGCGTCGTATCGGTAGATCACGAGCCCTGGCTCAGTCGTCGCGTCGGGATAATCGTCGACGTCGTGCATTCCAGGGACACCGGAAACGAAACCGAGCACGGCGCCGTGCGGCCGCGCCAGCCTGCGCAGAAGGTCCAAAATAGACAACCTGACTGCGGCGAGCACACCGTTGAGGACACCCAGGCCGACCACGGCGAGCAAGGTCGACACCGTCAGGACGAACTCGCTACGCCGGAACCGGGCGATTCGCCGGAACCGGGCGATTCGCCGGAACTCACGGATGTCGATCAGCTTCAACGCCGCGTAGACGACGATCGCCGCCAGTGCGGCCTTGGGGAAGCCGGCCAGTAGCGGCCCCGCGAAGAGAATCGCCACCAGGACCGTGACGAGCGCGGTGATCGAGTAAAGCTGGGTCCTGGCACCCATCGCGGACGCCAGCGCGGTCCGGCTGCCACTCGAACTGACCGGAAACCCGTGCAGAAGTCCCGAGGAGAGGTTTGACGCGGCCAGGGCACGCAGTTCACGATCGGCATCGACTCGATCGCCGTGCTCACCCGCGAAGGCACGGGCGGTCAGGACGTTGTCGGAGAAGCCGACGAGCGCGATCCCCACCGCGGGCAACAGCAGGTTCCACAGATCTGCTCCGTCCAACGCCGGAAGACCAGGTACGGGTAGCGACTCCGGAATCGTTCCGATCACTCGGATTCCTTCTTCGGTCAGCGAAAAGCCGGCGACCACGGCGGCGGCCGCCAGTACCGCTGCCAACGGTCCGGGGAATCGCGGGAGCCAGCGCTGGAGCACCAGCAAGGAAGCCAGCACCAGACCGCCGAGGGCCAGGGTCGGCCAGTGCGGGTGCTCGATGTTCGCGAGGAACGAGCGGAATTCCGCGATCATCCCGTCGCCCGTGACGGGGACACCGGTCAGCTTGCCCAGCTGGCTCACGATCATCAGCACCGCGATCCCGGCCATGTAGCCGGTCAGCACCGGTTTCGACAGCAGATCCGCCAGCACGCCGAGCCTGGCCAGTCCGGCGAGCAGGCACAAGGCCCCGACCAAGAGGGCCAGCATGGCCGCGAGCGCGCCGTAGCGGAGAGGATCTCCCGCGGCGAACGGGCCCAGCGCGACGGCGGTCATCAACGCGGTCGTCGACTCCGGACCTACCGAAAGCAGCCTCGACGATCCCAGCATCGCGTAGACGGCCAGAGGTCCTGCCACCGCCCACAGTCCGGCCTCCGGGGGCAGGCCCGCGACCTCCGCGTACGCCATGACCTGCGGTATCAGATACGCGGCGACCGTCGCTCCAGCCAGCAGGTCACCTCGGAGCCAGGAACGCCGATAACCTGTGAAGAAGAGCTTCATCGATGTCTCCGGCGCATCGCGGAGTACAGCGAAGGCGGTAAGCGCGCGAACAGTTTCCCCTCCTGCGGCAGGGAATTCTCCTCGTCGAGGAAGTGCAGAACCTGTTCGGTCGAACAGGTTGGAAAGACCTGTTCGAGTAACGCAGGATCGCCGGCTACGGCATCCAGAAGGTTTTGGTCCCGATGGTGAGAATCGAGCCACGCCTGCGGTCTACAGCCCACGAAGCTCGCGGCACGGCTCTGGGAAGTACGGAAGTCGAAGAAGGTGGGCACGGCCGAGTCGAACGCCGGCTCGGCCGTGCGCACATACCAGCCGCGGAAGATGAGCCAGCCGTCGATCCGGACTGGACCGTGACGAAGAACGCTGTCGAACACCCGGTCGGCACGCAGGATCTCACCGTCCACAATGGCTTCGACGCTCTGGCCCGCCTGCCGGATCTCGGTGACCCGCCCGCCGCGGAAGTGGACCTCGTCTCGTTTCGCGGCTTCCCTGGTGACCGCGGCCTCCAGATCGTCGCCGCGGACGAAGTGATACTTGTACCGGCCGAGACCGACGATCCCGTTGTCCACGACGACGATCGGCCCCAGAGACTCGGGCCGCGCCACCAGATGCGCCACGAGACGGAGGATCGTCATCGACCGAGTGCACAGCTTCGCGCGTCCACACACCAGTGACCAGAGACGCACCCGAGGTCCCTGGAATCCGGGACCAACGGCACCGGACCGCGCGCGTCCGCCCGCTTAGCTTTGGCCTCGTAGCGTCGTGGCGAGCGGAAAGAGCCGATGATGACCCGAACTCTCCGGCTGACCGGGCCGATCGTGGTCGGCGCCGACGGATCCACCGGTGCTCAGGCGGCCGTCACCTGGGGTATTCAGGCCGCCGAACGGCACGAAACCTCCCTCGAACTGTGGCATGCACTCGGAATCCCCGACTACTACCTGGGCGGCGTCCCGCCGACCGATGACCTCTTGCGCAAGATCCGAACCCGAGGGGAGGCGATTCTCCGTGAAGCGGCCGACACCGCCGGACATGCCCACGGCCCCGCTCTCGAGACGCACATCGCCGACGACTCCGCGGCTCCCGCGCTGATCGAGACCTCGGGCACCGCCCGGATGATCGTCCTCGGTTCCACCGTGCACAGCCGGTTCACCTCGCTGTTCGGCGGCTCGGTGACGACCGCGCTCGCCGGGCACGCTCGTTGTCCCGTCGTGTCGGTGCGGGGCCGGACCTGGGATCTGCCAGCCGCTTGGCAGCGACCTGTCGTGGTCGGCGTCGACGGAAGCCCCTCCGCTGAACCCGCGATCGCGGCGGCCTTCGACGAGGCTTGCGCACGGGGTGCCGATCTGGTCGCGGTGCACGCGTGGGAAGACGTATCGGCTACCCGCTCCTTCGGCGATCCCGCGAGCAGGTACGGCTGGGGTTCGTTCACCGATTCCGCTCAACGGATGCTCACCCAGCAGGTGTCGATGTACCGCGACGGCTACCCCGACGTCGAGGTACACCAAGTCGTCGTGCACGACGAACCCCGTCAGGAGCTGCTGCGCTGGAGCGCCGAGGCACAACTGGTCGTGGTAGGCAGTCGAGGCCGCGGCGGGTTCAGTGGCCTCTTGCTCGGCTCGACCGGGCAGAGCCTGGTCCATCACGCGGCCTGCCCGGTGCTGATCGCCCGCACCGCGAAGTCATGAACGAAGGAGCCCTCCCATGTGCACCACCGTTTCGGAGGTCATGACCTCCGACCCGATCGCGGTCGCGCCGGACGCCTGCTACAAGCAGATCGCCGCACTGATGACGACGCACCGGATCAGCGCGGTGCCCGTCGTCGACGACACCGGGATACCGATCGGAGTGGTCTCCGAAGCCGATCTCCTGGCCCGGTTCCGCGGCCCGCGGCCCGCCTTGCTCGCCGGTCGCCGCGCCAGAGACGAGTCACGCAAAGCAAAAGCCTTGATCGCCGGAGATCTGATGACCACCCCGGCCGTCACGATCGAAGCAGGCACCTCGCTCTCCGCTGCGGCGGCCCGGCTCGCCGAGAAGGCCGTTCGGCGGCTGTTCGTCGTCGAAGACGGAAGACTCGTCGGCGTCGTGTCACGCCGGGATCTGCTGTCCTCTTTCCGGCGCACCGACGAGGACATCCGTGGCGAAATCGAACGCGACGTCCTCGCCGGGGCGCTCAGAGTGGCTCCGGGAAAGGCATCCGTCACGGTCGTCGACGGTGTCGTGACGCTTCTCGGCAGGCTCGACAACCGCGGCGCGGTCGAACGCGCGGGTTCTCTCGCGAGAGAGGTACCTGGCGTGGTCACCATCCGGAATCGGCTGGATTTCGTCTGGGACGACGATGTCGTCCGGCCCGCTCACCTCGGTACCTGATCCGCGCCGCGCATCCTGGCGGACCGGGCCTTTCGGCCTCAGAGCCGTACACGGTGTCACAACGGAATCGAATCCACGACGAAGGCCCGAACCAAGGAGGATTCCATGGCCACAACCGAAAGCGAGCACCGGCACAGCATCCCCGGCCAGCATCCGGAAGCCCACGATCGACGATCGCCCGGAGCCTGGAGCCTCGCCGTGCTCCGTGTCGCCACCGGCCTGCTGTTCCTGTGGGCGTTCGCGGACAAGACCTTCGGTCTCGGCTACGCCACCACTTCCGGCAACGCCTGGATCAACGGCGGGTCGCCGACGAAGGGCTTCTTGAGCCGAGTCGACGTCGGCCCGTTCGCCGAGACCCTGCGTTCCTGGGGCGGGACCTGGTGGGCGGACTGGTTGTTCATGGTGGGCCTGTTCGGCATCGGCCTCGCCGTCACGCTGGGGGTGGGGCTGCGGATCTCCGCCGTGACCGGCACCGTGATGATGCTGCTGATGTGGATCGCGGAATGGCCGCCCGGCCGCACCGACGCCGCGGGCGCGCCGACCATGTCCACGAACCCGGTCATCGACTACCACCTGATCTACGCGCTCGTGCTGATCGCGCTCGCCGCGACCGCCTCCGGGAACACCTGGGGTTTGGGAGAACGCTGGGCACGACTGTCCTTCGTGGACCGCAATCACTGGCTCAGCTGACCCCTGCGGGCGTACCCCGGCGCCATTTCCAGTGCCGGGGTACGCCTTTGTCACATGCGGCGAAGATAACGATCGACAAGCGGGCGTTGCCGGACGAGCAGGTTGACCGCGCCCGGACGTGCAGCTCGCGATCACCGAATCGGCGATGGGCCACCCGGATACCGAAGCAAGCAGATCTTCACTGTACTTACGGGAAAGTCCTCCGCACACAAGCGGCGGACGGTGACCAAGTCGCCGTCCACCGGCAAGGCGTTTGTTCCGGCTGTCATGTCGAAGCCGGGTTCCGGTCGGCCAGTACGACGGCGACCACACCCGGCACCGTCCTGGCGAGTGCGTCGAGCACCCGTCGTTCGGCTTCGTCCCGGAACTCTCCGGATACGTGCACGCATCCGCCATCGACCTCGACAGTCCATTTCGGACGGTGCCCGGCGTAGTCGCTCATCAGGCTGTGCACCTGCGCGGCGATCGCGTCGTCGGGCCGGACGAGCGGGCGGAGCAGGTCGCGTCTGCTGACCACACCCACCAGGAAGCCCTCCTCGACGACCGGCAGGCAGCGCAGTCGGTCGGCGAGCATCCGCCTGCCGATCTCCGTGACCTCGGTGGAGGGCGTGATCACCTCGACCGGCACGGACATCAGCTCCCCGACCGTGATCCCTTCGCCGCTGGCCCGGATTCCCCGCAGTGCGTCGAATTCGGTGAAGGTCCCCAAAACCCGGCCTTCGTCATCGACGACCGGCAAACCGGCGAAACCCTTCTCGGTCAGCACGGCCACCGCTTCGCGAAGAGGTGTCGTGGGGGTGGTCGCCACCGCCGGGCTGGTCATGATCTCCGAAGCGCGCATCGGAACCTCCTGGTGTTCGTTCTCTCTTCTCAGGCCGCGGGCCGGGCCTGCGCCATCCGCTGTCCCCGGATCCCGTCAGAGGATCGGACCCGGTTCGTACGAAATGGAGGCCAGGAGCCTGCCGAACCTGCCTTCCGGGGCCACGGCGGGTGGCGGGATCACCGTGACCGGACAGGTCGCGTGGTGCAGGGCGGTCTTGCAGACCGATCCGACCAGCAGTTCACGGATCTTTCCCGTGCCGTGGCTGCCCAGGACCAGCAACGCGGCGTTCTCAGACCGCTCGACCAGCGTGTCGCCGGGATCCCCCTGGGGGACGTCGTAGGTGATTTCGAGCCCTTTGTGGTCACCGAGGATCTTGGTGGTCGCCGCTTCCAAGGCCTTCAAGTGGACATCTGTCGCCTCGGCCACGGTCCGGTTCGCGGACGCGTCGTCCAACGCCGAATCGTGCACCCAGACGTTGACCACCTGCAGCGCGGCCCCCTGTCTGACCGCTTGACCGGCGGCCCAGCGCACCGCCGCGGCGGAACCCGCCGAACCGTCCAGGCCGACGACGATCCGGTTCTCCGGCGCGTTTTCCATCATGACGTACTTCCTTTCCTTACGGGTTTTTCCCGAGGTTCTTCGACCACGACCACCGTTTGAGGGAAGCCAACGGCGCGGCTGATGCCGGCGAGCGTCCCGCGGACCGACGGGGTGCCGAAAGGTTCAGTGAACGCGTTGCCCACCAAGCCGTACTCAGCTGCCGCGAGCACCAAGCGCTGCGCGACCAGGCCGGCCCGGACGAGCTGTTCCCGCGCTTCCGTCGCGGTGCCGACGAGGAACGCGACCCACGAGTCGTCCGAAGTCACTTTCCGGATGATCTGCCCGCCGACCCTGGGCAAGTCACGAACTTGTGAGGGGCGGAGCAGCCGGCTTCGGACACCTTCTGCCTCGCACCCCTTGCCGACCGTTCGCCCCCAAGCGGCCATCACAGACGGGGGCGGCTTGGTACACCGTCCGGACAGGGCGGCGAAACGGGCGAAATCCGCGGCGGTGGGCCGGATCCGACGCACGGATTTGAGTCTGGCCACCCGATCGAACCCGAGGGCGTCGGAAGTCAAGTCGCTCCACGGCGCCCAGCCCAGCACCCGGACCGCACATTCGAGGTCGGCCAGTACCGCTCCGCAGGCGATCAGTCGCGCGCGTCCGCCCCGGTCCCTCGGCCAGTGCTTGTTCACCGGGCGTTCGTACAGGTCGAGCGAGTCCTCGTGGAATGAAAGTGTCCATGAGGCGCCGATCCACCCCTTCGACGCCTGGCGCGCCGCCGCCACGAGGATCCTCTTCTCCTCCGTTGACCACACGTGCGCGGAGATCCCGCTGAGAGAAGTAGTCATCGCCGCTCTACCACCCACCCTGCGACATCAGTGTGCCGGTCGTGGGCGGGCCCTGGGTTCGGCAACGCGGCCGTGGCAATCGTCGACCGGGTGAGGGGCATCGTGCTTCACCTGCCTTTCGCAGGATTCAGCGTCTCGCGTACGGAGAGAGCGCGGCAGTGGCCGTTGGCCCGGCGTGCCGGGACCTTCGGCACCGCTAGCGGGACGCGAACTCGCGCCATTCCTTTTGCCACAGGCCGGATCGGGCCCTGTCGAGCAGGATCCGGATACACCGTCGGGCGTCTCCAGGCACCATCGGCCTTCTTTCACCCTCAACGTCAGGCCGTTGTTCGGCAGACGCAGGGAAGCCGTGTCGAAGTACACGGATTCGCGCGCGGTCTTGACGGTCGCGCTCATGGCCCTGTCTCCTTCAAGGTCGCCGCGTGATCGGGAACATAGGTCTGCAACAGTCGGTCCGGACGGAGGTAGCCGTTCGACTCCGGACGTGCAGGGAGGAACACCTCCTCTTGAGGGACTTCGGAGTACGGCACGCTCGCCAGAAGATGTGCGATCATGTTCAGCCGTACACGCCGTTTTTCATCGCTTTCGACCACATACCAGGGAGATTCAGTGATGTCGGTATGCACGAACATGTCGCCCTTCGCCCGCGAGTAGTCCTCCCATTGCGTCACGGATCGCAGATCGATCGTGGAGAGCTTCCAGCGGCGCATCGGATCGTCGATCCGGCTTCGGAACCGCCGTTCCTGCTCGTCCCTGCTGACGGAGAACCAGTACTTGCGCAGGAGGATGCCGTCGTCGACAAGCAGCCGTTCGAAGATCGGGCACTGCTGAAGGAACCGCCGATGTTCCTCAGGAGTGCAGAAACCCATCACCCGCTCGACCCCGGCGCGGTTGTACCAGCTGCGGTCGAACAGGACGATCTCCCCCGCCGCGGGCAAATGCTCGACGTAGCGCTGGAAGTACCATTGCGTCCGCTCCCGTTCGGTCGGCCCTGGCAGAGCCGCGATCCGCACCACGCGCGGGTTCAGGTGCTCGATGACCCGTTTGATCGTGCTGCCTTTCCCCGCCGCGTCCCTGCCCTCGAACATCACGACCACCCGTGCGCGCTCGTGCCGGACCCACTCCTGGAGCTTGACCAGTTCGGCCTGCAACCGCAGCAGTTCTCGGTCGTACACCGAGCGCGGGATTCGCGCCTTCTCCTTGCCCGCCATCCTTCGACGGTACGAACGGGAACGGAATCAGGATTCGGCCATACGTCGACAGCGGAGGGGCCTTTGGTCATGGCCGGTGAGAGACGTCTTCCTCCGCACCCGGCTGTCAGGAAAAGGCCGAAGGGCACGTGGCCCTGTCCCGCGCATCGGAGTCCTTCGGCTCTGCGATCGCGATACAGAGGTGGCAAACAATGAAGGCGGCCCGATCCGAGGAGGAAAGCGATGGACCAGAACCTGCCTGACGCGTTCACGGTGAGGGCAGCCGTCGCGCTGGCAGTGCGCGCACCGTCGGTGCACAACAGCCAGCCTTGGGATTGGCGGTGTACCGGTCGCACGGTCGAACTGCGCGCGGATCCAGGCCGTCACCTGCGGCACACCGACCCGGAGGGCCGCGACCTGATCGTCAGTTGCGGGTGCGTACTTCACCACTTCACGGTCGCGGCCGCCGCGCTCGGCTGGGCCGCCCGTGTCGACCGGATGCCCGAACCCGACCTGCTGGCCCGGATCGAACTGGTTCCCCGAATGACCAGTGACGACGACATCGCACTGGCTACGGCGATCCCGCGACGACGTTCCGATCGCCGCTGCTTCGCTTGCCTGTCGCTGCCGAACCGGGAAAAGAATCTCCTGCTACGCAGTGCGAAGAACCACGACGCCGTGTTGCGTTTCATCGACGACGCACCGCAGCTCTCGGCCTTGACGATCGCCGCGATGGAAGCTCAGGGTCTTCACCGCGCCGACCTGGACTACGGGACCGAACTCGCGACCTGGAGCGGACGGCACTACACCGCTGACGGAGTACCCGCGCGAAACGCGGTCCGGACAACCACGGCTGCGCCCTTGGTCAGGGAGTTCTCCGAAGCCCTGCTCACCGACACCGAAGTTCAGGACGGCGCCACCCTGACCGTACTGGCCACCGAGGACGACACACCGCTGAGCAGGCTGCGAGCGGGCGAGGCCGCCAGCGCCGTATTGCTGACCGCGACCGAGCTCGGCCTCGCGTCCTGCCTGGTCACGGAACCGCTGGAGCCGACGAGCACCCGTGGGCTCGTCCGTGACTGTGTCCTGGGCGACGGGCTCGAGCCTCAGGCCATCGTGCGGATCGGACGTCTTCCCGACGGTGCTGTCCCGCTGCCCGCCACCCCTCGGCGGCCGCCTGCCGATGTCCTGACACCGCTGGGGAACTACGGAATCGGCCTGCCGGTACCGGCGCGGACGGGCGAGACCGAATCCGGCCGATCCTCCAGGAGACATCCTCATGAAGGTCGATGAACTGCTGCAAAGGCCAAAGACGGGCTCGAGACCAAGCTGTCTAAGGCGAACCCTATGAGGTCGACGAAGCCGCGGTCATCGTAGCGGCGTCGGTCGACACCGGCGGCGGATTCGGATGACCGGCGTGGCCGCGCTGCTGGCCACCGTTCGCTTCGCGAAGCTCAGATACCACAACGGACACGAAGATTCCTGACGCCCGCTTCAACTTGAGCACAAACTCGTCGCCGCTGGTCAAGAACGTCGGATTTCGTGGCCGATACGGCCCGATCGCCCTGGAAGGACCGCGGGACAGAGGTGCTCGCCAGGCAGGGCCTTGGACCCTATGCCCGAACCGGTCTCCTGACGATGGTTGTCGGTATGACGCTGGACAGTGAGCCGGTCGAAGCGCGCGATCCTCGCGAGCCGCTGACGCGGCTGCTCCGAGATCTGCGTACGAAACCGGAAGGTCTGTCCGGCCGGGAAGCCGCCCGGCGGCTGGTGGTGTACGGCCCGAACGAACTGAGTCGCCGAGGCCATCGTGACTGGCCTCGGCAATTGCTGAGACAGTTCACCCATCCGCTGGCCTTGTTGCTGTGGCTGGCAGCCGGTCTGGCTTTCGTTTCCGGTACCGCGGTGCTCGGATACGCGATCATCGCCGTGATCGTGGTGAACGCCGGATTGGCGTTCGTCCAGGAGCAACAGGCGGAACGAGCAGTGGAGGCTCTCGCGGCCTACCTTCCCGCCACCGCGACGGTACTTCGCGACACCGTCCGCACTACGGTGCCCGCGCGAGAGCTGGTGCCGGGTGACGTGCTGCTCGTCGAGGAGGGCGACCGAGTATCGGCGGACGCCCGATTGATCGACGGCGGTGTCGAGGTCGACCTGTCGACCTTGACCGGCGAGTCGCTTCCCTCATATCGCTCAGCCGCACTGACCGATCTCCGAGGACCTCTCCTCGACGCCCGTGATCTGGTGTTCAGCGGGACCAACTGCACCGGCGGCGAAGCACGGGCGGTGGTGTTCACCACCGGCATGCACACCGAACTGGGCCGGATCGCCGCCCTGTCCCAGCGGGTCGAGCACGAGGAAAGCCCGTTGGAGCGTCAGGTCAAGCGGGCGGCCTGGCTCATCGCCGCGGTCGCGGTGGGAGCAGGTGCCGTGTTCCTGCCGCTGGGCGCTTTGGTCGCCGGGCTGCCGCTTCCGGAAGCGTTCAATTTCGCGATCGGCCTGCTGGTCGCGAACGTACCGGAAGGCCTGCTCCCCACGATCACCCTCGCGCTTGCCGTCGGCGTGCGCGTCCTTGCCAGGGGCGGCGCCGTGGTCAAACGCCTCTCGGCAGTGGAGACTCTCGGTTCCACCACGGTGATCTGTACGGACAAAACGGGGACGCTGACCCGCAACCGCATGGCCGTCACCGATATTTGGACTCCCACCGGCTCGCTGCCCACCGGCGCTTCCCGAGATCCAGGGCCGGTCGCGGTGGCGCTGGCGCAAGCGATGGCGGCATGCTCGAACGCCGAGTTCGATCCCCAGCAACCTGACGACGGCGCCGGCGACCCGACAGAAGTCGCGCTCCTGCGCGCCGCGTCTTCACTGGGAGCGGATGTGGCGGTGCGACTGCGTACCGCGAATCGCCTGCGGCAGTTTCACTTCGACCCGGCTCTGCGCACGATGTCCACAGTGGACAAGGCGGAGGGCAGGCTGTTCGTCCACGCCAAGGGGGCACCCGAGGAGATGCTCGCCAAGACCACTGCGATCATCGATTCCGAAGGCGAAGCTCGCACTCTTACCGATGACGACAGGGCCGCCGTGAACGCCGCGATCGCCACCTACGCGCACCGAGGTCTGCGGCTCTTGGCCGTGGCGCGACGAGCGTTGCCGGACGACGCTCCGGTTCCTGAGCGACGCGAGGACGCGGAGCGGGATCTCGTCCTGCTCGGCGTCGTGGCGATGTTCGATCCTCCCCGGCCAGAGGTGGCCGAAGCCGTCGCGCGCTGTCACACGGCCGGCATCCGGCTTGTGGTGGTCACCGGCGACCACGCCCTGACCGCCGCCGAGATCGCCCGGCAGGTCGGGATCGCCGACGCCGACACCCCGGTTTTGACCGGTGCGGAACTGGAAAAGATGAGCGAAGCCGACCTCGACCGAACACTGCGCGACGGGAAGGAGTTGATCTTCGCGCGCAGTTCTCCCGAAGTGAAGCTTCGCATCGCCGACGCGCTGCGCGCACAGGGCAACGTCGTGGCGATGACCGGCGACGGCGTGAACGACGCGCCCGCTTTGCGGCGAGCGGACATCGGTGTCGCGATGGGAGTGGCGGGTACCGACATCGCTCGTGAGGCGTCGACCATGGTACTGATCGACGACAATTTCGCGACCATTGTCACCGCCGTCGAAGCGGGTCGCCGGGTCTACGACAACGTGCGCAAGTTCATCGTCTACATCTTCGCCCACGCCACGCCCGAGGTCGTCCCGTTCCTGGTCTTCGCACTGTCGGGTGGCGCGATCCCGCTACCACTGACCGTGTTGCAGATTCTCGCCATCGATCTGGGTACCGAGACTCTCCCCGCGCTCGCCCTGGGACGCGAACCGGCGGAACCGGGCCTGATGGAGCGCCCGCCCCGCCGCCGCACCGACAACGTCATCAACGCCCCCATGCTCGGCCGGGCATGGGGCCTTCTCGGCGGTGTCTCTGCCGTTCTGGTGCTGTCCGGCTTCTTTCTCACTCTCACCGACGGCGGGTGGAGCCCTGGTGATCCAGTCGGCCCGGAAACCTCTCTGCACCCCGTGTGGGAGCAGGCGACGACGATGACCTTCCTGGGCATAGTCGCCTGTCAGATCGGAACGTGTTTCGCATCGCGGACCCAGTACGCCTCTCTGCGCTCGATCGGCGTCCTGAGTAACCGCTTGCTGCTCTGGGGCATAGCTTTCGAAATTGCCTTCGCCGCAGCTGTGGTCAGTCTCCCGCCGCTGCAGCGAATCTTCGGGACAGCGGTGCCGCCCGCCGGGCACATGGCACTGTTGCTTCTGTTCCCGCTCGTCGTCTGGGGCGCCGACGAATTGTGGCGTCTACGGCAGCGGTCACGAACGAAGCCGGGCGTCATCGCCACCGCGCCTGCCCTCGGATCACAAACCCCAAGGCCAGGCGCGAGCAGCGAGATTTCTGGCCGCTAAGCCCACCTTGGTCTTCGGCACGAGCATGGCCGCAGCGAGCTTGACGGCACGTTGTTTGGGTACGACTCGGGCACGATGCTCGACCTCGTACCGGCCGAAACCGGCGGACGACGCGGCCGTGAGCGCGGTGGCGAGCGTGTGCGCGCCGGCGATCGCGAGGCTGGAGCCCTCGCCCAGCAGGGAAACACACGAGGCCGCGTCACCGACCAAAGCGATCCGGCCACGTGACCATGATGGGAGGTCGACCACGCTGACCGCGTCGAAGAAGACGTCCTCTGCGTCTCGCAAGCGTTGGAGCAGCGCTGGTACCCGCCAGCCGACGTCATCGTACGTCGTGGTGACGATCTGCTTGTGGCGCGCGGTGTCGCGGTAGTCCACACCGTCGAGCCGCGCACGAAAGATGAACGCGACCCCGCCCTCGTCACGGCACGGGTGAATGGCGACCAGCCTGCCTGGCGTGTTGTGAAGAAGCACATCTTCAGGGTGATCGACCGGCTCGCCGAACGATGTCGTGGCGACATAGATTCCGGTGGGACGGACGAAGGCACGCTCGGGCCCGAAGGCGAGGCGTCGGACGGCGGAGTGCAGTCCATCCGCGCCGATCACGAAGTCGAAGCGGCGGGGTGCCGCCCTGTCGAAGGTGACGTCGACACCGTGCTCGTCCTGACACAGTTCGACGATCGTGTCGTCGAACAAGAACTCGGCCTCGCCGCGGGCCGCCTCGTATAGCTCGGTGACGAGATCGGACCGAGGGATCTCGAACTCATCCCCGTTGGCCGCAGGCAGGCCGACGGTGGCGATCCGATGACCATCACCGCCGATCAGGCGAACCCTTTTCGTTCTTGTCGCGACATCTCGCAGGCGGCCTACGACGCCCATGGCTTCGACAACCGGTAAAGCCGGCCCGCGAACGTCGACGGGATTACCGCTGGAGCGCATCCCCTGGGCCCGCTCCACCACAGTGACCTTCAAGCCGTTACGCGCCAGCCAGTAGGCGAGAGTCGAGCCTGCGACCCCTGCGCCGCAGATCAGCACGTCATCCATACCGAGCCACCTTATCAGCAGTGAGTGCAGATCAGCAATGACCGCAAGTTTGCACTCACTGCCGCCACGCGTATGCTGCCCGGCATGTCCCTCCGTGATCGAAAGCGAGCACGCACCCGCCAGGCACTGATCGACGCGGCGACGGAACTCTTCGAGCGCAAGGGCTACGACGAGACGACGATCGCCGACATCACGGCGGCCGCGGAGATCGGCGCACGGACGTTCTTCAGCTATTTCGCCGGCAAGGAAGAGCTGCTGTTCCCGGACGCCGACGAGCGAGTACAAGCCGCCGTCGACGCCATCGCCACTCGCGAACCGGACGAAGGTCCTGCCGACGTGCTACTGCGAGCCCTGAGCGAGGTCACGGCCACCAGCGACGAACTGGTCAGCCCCCTGGCGGCATTGCGACTCCGGATGATCCAGACCGTGCCAGCCGTCCGCGGCCGCGCGCTCCAGGAGCAGCTCCGCGCGCAACGTGAGATCGCGAAACATCTTGCAGACGCCTTCCCCGACCAGATCGACCCGATAAGGGCGGCGGCACTGACAGGGGCGTTCGTCGGCGCGGTCGCCGGCGCTCTCCAGGCCCTGCTCGACGACGCCGACGGAACCGACCCTGTCGCCCTGCAGACCGCGATGAGGACCGCGACCGAAGTCGCACTCGCGCCCTGGCGGCGTTAACAGTGGCGGAGCCGGGCTATCTGTTCCAGTCCACGACGCGCAGATCAGGTGCGCAAGTCCCTACGGTGATAGCGAAGCGCTATCACCACCCCGATGACAAGCAAGAGTAGGCCGACCTCAGCCCAGTCGGGTGGCTCGCGGGGCACGCAGGCCAGGTGGGTGTATGACGAGAGATACCTGAGCCGCTCAGGTGAGCGGATGCTCTGCAGGGTCACGGTGGCCCGAAAGCCGCCGGCAACCGGGAGCACGCCCACGCCGCGACCGCACGAGGTGCCCAACCGAACGCGAGGACCGCGACACCGACGACGAGGATGCCTTCGTCCGTGTGAGCAGCACGATCCCGAAACTCGGGTGGGTGAACTTGACAAGGTGGTTATGAGACCCAACCACCACCTCGGCGTAGAGCACACCCCGGTGCGGCAACGGAGCCGAGCCCTGGGTTGCGCTGTCGATCAGCTCAACCAGGTGTCTGGTAGCGCCGCCTCGAGTCGTTGTTTGGTCAGGTTGCTGACGTACTCGCCAAGGAGTGGATTCACGCAGTGCTTGACGACGGCCTCGTGCCGTTCCGGGGCCGGGCAGATCATGATCGCGAGCATGCGGGTCGCCCGTATCGGTTCACTCTGGAGAGTCGGCGGGGACGCGCACAACACCATTTCCCTGCTGGTCAGGTGTTCGGCGCGGGTGGCGTAGTCCGGGCACGCGGCCGGTCCGGCTGGGTGGGTGCGGCACACCCGGCCACCACACGTCCTGCCATCGCTTTTCGCCGTCACCGACGCTGGTCGGTATGACGAACGATATCGACGTGGTCGGCATGTGGGTCACCGCGGACGGCCATATCCGGCAAGAACTGCGCGCTGACGGGCGCTACGACGAAGCGCGCGGCACACGCCGCAACGCCTACACCGGTCGCTACACGGTGACCGGGAGCCACCTCGGCTACGTGGACGACACCGGGTTCACCGCCACGGGCGACATCCGCGATGACGTGCTCCACCACGAGCATCTCGTCCTCTACCGCGAGCAGGCGCGGCGATGAGCGTGGGCAATGAGCTGGCGGGCAAGGTCGCGCTGGTCACCGGCGCCGCCCGCGGCGTCGGTGCGGCGACGGTCGCCTGGTTACACGCCCACGGCGCGCAAGTGCTGGCCACTGACCTCCGCCCCGAGGTGAACGATCTCGCCACCCGGTTCACCGGCGTGTCCACCCTGGTCGGCGACGTGTCGAAGGAGGACACCGCGGTGCGGTCGGTGACCGCGGCGATCGACCGGTTCGGCAGTGTGGACATCCTGGTCAGCAACGCCGGCCGATCGGTGAACAAGCCGATCCTCGAGACCACCGCGGCCGACTGGGACGAACTGATGTCGATCAACGCCCGCGGGGCGTTCCTGCACACACGGGAGGCGTTCCGGGCGATGCGCGAACGCGACGGGGGCGTGATCGTCACCGTCGGGTCGTTCACCTGCACTGCCGGCCTGGCCGAAGCCGCAGCCTACAGCGCGTCCAAAGGAGCGCTGGCGCAGTTGACCAAAGTCCTCGCGCTGGAGGGCGGACCGCACGGCATCCGCGCCAACGTCGTCGCGCCAGGGGTGATCGAGACCGACATGCTCGACAACTTCCGGGCCGACAGCCGGGAGTATCTGCGCTCGTTCGGCGACGCCCACCCCCTGGGCCGGGTCGCGCAGCCCGAAGAGATCGCCGAGGTGATCGGCTTCCTGGCCTCGCCCCGCTCCAGCTTCATCACCGGCGCGGTCGTCGCCGCCGACGGCGGCTACACCGCCGCCTGACTCCCCGGCAACCACAAGAGAGAACAGAGACATCACATGCCCGCACGCCTCGCCGGCAAAAGTCGCGTTGAATCACCGGCGCGACCGGCGCCATCGGTCACGCCACCGTGGAACTGTTCGCCCGTGGCCGATCGAGTGCCGTTGCAGTACTAACCGGCAAGAAATCAGAGCGAAACTGCTGTTGCGTACAGCCGCTCCACACCACAGGTACGCACGGTCCTGCAGCGCGGCGCGGAACTCGGGAAGCCCGAGAACCGTCTGGTCTCGGGCTTCCCGAGTGTGCAGCCCGGCGGGCGGCCTACTTGATCGCCACGTAGAAGCGGTCGTTCTCAGGTTCGGAGCACTGGCCGTCGTAGCGCAGCATCCGGTCGTCGACGTAGTACTGGATCAGCGCGCCGCCGGCGGAACGGTTTTCCCCGTACGGCACGGCCCGTCCCAGCGGTGGGTGCCCTGGGTCCAGTAGCTGCCGGCGGCGCCTTCCCTGGTGCTGACGAAGGGGTATTCGTCGCAGTCCTGCACCCGGATTCCGGCCGGCCTGGCCCGCCGGGTGCGGGAAGTCCGGTGAGGGCGAACACGTCCTTGTAGCTGTCTTTGAGATAGCAGGCGCCGTCCTTGACCTTGCCGTTCTCCTTGTACTGCGGCTCGTTCTCGCTGGTGTCGATGCGGTGCAGCCCCGCCGCCCGCGGATATTCTCGCCATCACCCACGCACAGCAAGGACCACAATGATCGAACCAACCCTTCTTCTCCGCGAGAGCGGAAGCCCCTGGGTCGACTATCACCAGTTCGTGCTGTTCGACGTCGAGTCCGCCGAGGCTCGGGCCTCAGACCTGCCTCCGAAGACTGACGGGGCCATCGCTGTCAGCGGCCACGGGGGAGGCAAGTTCTTCACCTTGGGTGATATGACGGACGTCGAGGTGGACTTCGAACTCTGGACATGGGAACCCACCCCGCCCGCGTCTCCGGATGGAGATCGTTTCGAAGGGTCCTTCACCGTGGACACGGGGCGCGTCGTCCTCGGCTCCGTGACCGGCTCGCCGGCGGACGTCATCATCGAACTGCCCGTTCCCGGCCCTTTCCAGCTACGCGCCTTCCGCACCAGCGCCCCCGCCGAGAACGCAGACTTCCCGGATCTCGACTACCGACACGAGCGATGGCTGATTCAGACCTGGCCATCCAGCACAGACACTTAAGCCTGCGTGACAGGCTCCTCCCAGGTCGGCTACCTCATGGTTTCACGATCGCCGGGACCGGTCATACACTAGGGCTCGCGAGGTCGCGCTTCCCCTCGTGTCCGCTGAATCCGCAAGATCACCGCTGTACGGCCTCGCGCGTAGCCTATCCGGATGCTCGGATCCGCCTGCTTCGTACTGACGAGCGCAGGTGCGGCGATTGCCGGATTCCCCGAAGGGACGCACCGCAGCGACGGGCGCACCGACCGCTTCACTGGCTTCGACAGCGACATTGACGCCGACCGTGACCTCGACCGAGAAGCCGTGGTACACCTGGCAACTTCTACGGCTGTAGCGTCCACCTTCGGATGAGCCGGTGGGCTACCGTGTGCCCTGCTCCGATTGTCGTCGTGATGTGAGGGGATCGCGTGGAGTCTCTGTGGTCGACGCTCGGTGTCGTGGCCGTTGTGCTGATCATCGTCTTCGTGCTGATCGCACTCTTCCTCGGGATCAAGCTGGTTCGGAAACACCGCCAGGTCCATCGGCCGGACACTCCGGTCCCGACCAAGGTCGCCTACTGGCTTTCCTTGATCTACACGGTGTTCCCGTTCGATCTCCTGCCCGACCCGGTCTACTTCGACGACATCGTGGTCCTGACCGGTGGACTGATCTACGTCAGCAGGTCCCTCACCAAGAGGACGCGCGAAGACCGCCAGCTGGACTGAACACGGCCGTCCGGGCTCGAGAATCCGTACTCTTGTTCTTGACGGCTGGTTTGGGGGTGGTCATGGGAAGAATCGCGGCAATCGGCGATGTCGGTGGACATCCGGATCAGCTGCGCCGGGCTTTGGCCCGGCTCGGTGTCACCGAACGAGGATGTCCATCGGACCTCACCGTGATTCAGGTGGGCGATCTCGTCGATCGCGGCCCAGACAGCGCCGGCGTGCTCGACATCGTGGCGGAACTGCTGGACGGGGGACGATGGATCCAGCTCGCCGGAAATCACGAGGCTCAGTACTTACCCGGCGGCGCCGTCTTCTGGCGCGAGCCGCTCGCGGAAAGCGACATCGCTCGGCTGCGAGGATGGTGGGCTGACGGGCGATTGCGTGTGGCCGAGGCCGTCCGGACCGCAGACGGCGAGGACCTGCTGGTCACTCACGCCGGTTTGACACTCGCCTGCTGGCAGCGACTGGGAGAACCGACGTCGGCGACCGAGGCCGCGGAGTTGCTCAACGCGCGTCCCGAGCTGATCTGGGACGTCGGTGAACACGGCCGCGACGGCAACGCGGGTCCTTTGTGGGCGGAATCGGGCGCGGCGCTGCACGAACCCTGGATGGGCTATCGCGGTGTCGTACCCTTCGGTCAGATCCACGGCCACTCCACGGTCGTACGGTTCGCCGATCGGACCTGGCGCTGCACCGGGCGGGTCCGGCAACGCGCGGCTGTCGACTGGCACGCCCGGCACATTCGCGTGCGCGTGGGCGGACGCGTGTTCACCGGCATCGACCCTGGACACGGCCGAACAGGTACCGCCGACTGGCAACCACTGCTTCTCGACGATGCCCGCGTCACGACTCCGGCCTCACGCTAGATCGTCCCTGTGGCCCCAGACGGCCTATGAGACGCCGTCGTGCCACGCGGTGCAGTCCAGGTTCTGGACGCATACCCGCAGCGACACCGGGGTGCCCTCGGGTATGTCCAGGTTTTGCTTGGCGCAGAAGATGTCCGCGCCGGTGCGATCGGTCACCTCGAGCTGGACCGCGCCGTGGAAGCGGAGCTGAGCGGACACGGTCAGCCCGTCATCCATCCTGTCGCAGACCTCGACCTGCTCGTTCAGCACGTCGGGGTAGAACCGCGCGTCGCCCCTGGTGAATGGATACGAGCCGGAGTCCTGGTATTCCACGGAAATCCACGAGTCCGCGGCGGCTACCCCCGTGCCCGTCAGGAGAAAACCCCCAGCGAGCACCAGCGCGGCCCCTGCACCGAACAGTCGACGAGTGAGCACCTGTCCCCCAAGCTGCCTTGCCGTCATCTCGGATTTCCGACATTAACAAGCGCACCTTCACCCAGCGGACCGCCGGTTGGGTGGCCGTTCCGGTCAGTGGCCGCGGCGACGACCCGCGGGCTTTCGGTGCGGCCCAGTGAGCCGACTATCGAGGGCACCGGCGGCAGGTACAGGGGGCCGTCGGTGAAGGTGAGGTGGGCCGCGCCGGAGATGGTGAGCCGGTAGCTCGGCGCGGTGCCGCGTTCGAGCACTTCGGTGAGGCGGGGCAGGTAGCGCGGGTCGATTCCCCTGGTGATGGCCTGCGTGAGTGTGAGTCCGGGCCGTGCGGGTAGCCGTCGAGATCGATGACGGCCGCGAACCGGTGGTCGTTCCGGACGGCCTGCAGGGCGGCGGCGCCTCCCAGGGAGTGGCCGGTCGCGGCGACCCGGCCGGTGTCCAGGCGGCCGGCCAGCGGGTCGGCGCCGTCAGCGCGGTCCAGATCCGTCAACCGGGTGAGGACGAAGCCGAGGTCGGCAGCCCGGACCGAGGTCCAGCCTGCCGCCAGTTCCTCGTCCTTGTCCCGGTCGCCGCTGGAGACGCGGTTGCAGTCGATGTCCTTCCCCGGACGACACCGGGCTAGCTCTGCTGCGGGGATCGCAACGGTAGCTCGCAGCGCTACGTTCAGCATCGCGTGTCACTCAGTCGGCGGCAGATCATGCGACGCACTCCTAACATTCACCCGTCGGCATGAGCGGATATCGGCGAATCGGCCGTGCGTGAGCCGACAGTCTTCATTTCATGAGGCATGCTCGCGCGGTTCGCGGCGGCCATGGCAAGGTCGGACGTGGGTCAAGCGGGTGCGCAACCACCGGTTCCTGAGCGCTGGTAGGTGCGATGGACGTTGCAGGCGATGATGGCCTCACCGTTGCCGTTGGGATGGAAGAGGCCGGCGGCACGGTCGAGGACGACGTCCGATGCTTCCGAGCTGCCGGCTCCGCCGACGAGGTTGCGGATGATGACCTTTTCCTGGTCTCCGAGGTACTGGATGAACGTGCGGAATGCGTTCTCTACGAGTTGCCATGGTCTGGCACCGCAGTCGCCAAGGTTGCCGGTCAGACAGGATTGCCAGTTGTCGTACGCGGCCTGGAGTGCCTCCAACAGGCCGAGAGTGGTGATTTCACCGGCGCCGAAGTGGAGAAGCCGGCCGAGTTCCTGAGTGAATCGCGTTTCGCTGATGCCGTTCGCGGTGACGACTCCGCTGGTCGGGCAGAGTGTGTTGGGCCCGAGGGAATCGCCGAGGTCCACCCAGCGGTAGCGTGGGTCGCTCAGCCGGTAATCCCGCGAGGTGTCGCGGATCGTATTGTTGATGGCGCGCACGCGCGATTTGGCGTAAGCGAGGTCGCCGCGGGTGATTCCTCCGCACCATTCTGGTGCGTACCCAGGATCGGGGAGCAGGTCGGGGTAGCTGAGCTGAAGGATCTTGGCGGCGGGGAACTCACGATAGATCTGTTCTTCGGCCCAGTTGAGTTTCGCGGGCAGAGCATCGATGCGGTTGCCGGTCCGGAAGATGAGGCTGTCGATGTTTGCACAACTCGCCATGCCGTGAAGAAGCACGCGAACGGGTTCCGGGAGACTGGCCGCGTCGATGAGGCGGGATGCGAGGGTGGCGAGGAGGCAAGCGTGGACGATGTCGCCGAAACCGGCGTCGTTGCCGCCCATGCCGACGGTGACCAGGTCGACATCGGCGAGCGACAGTCCCATGGCTCGCAGTCGTCTCTCGGCCTGCCCGATCTGTCCGGCCGGATCAGGAGCTCCGGCGCCGACGTCGCCGACGATGCCCGGTTTGGCTTCATCGGCGGCGATTTTCGCGCCGCTGCAGGTAACGTCGATCAGGACGACGTCGGCTCCCGGTGCGTAGAGGTCGCGGTTGAGCTTCGCGTAGTTAGCGGTCGACCGGTGACAGGAGTCGCCGCCGAGGGCGTTGCTGTAGGTGTTGCTGCCGCCAACGGTGTTGACGGGCGTCTCATATGCCTCGGCGAGGTAGCGGTCGGTGGGGAGTTCCTGGCTGCCGATACCCTCGCCTGATTGGTACGAGTCGCCGAGCGCGACGTACACGAACCGAGGGGCCGGTTCTGGCGGCGCGGAGGCGACCGAGTAGGTGAACCGCACCGAGACGTCGTCGATGGCGTAGTCGGCGTCGCCGCTGGACCGGACCATCTCCACCCAGTAGTCGCCGGAGCGGATCACGTTGGCGTCGAGACGGCAGTCCCGGTCGGTGTACTCGCCGATGTAGTCAGTCATGCCGGCGGATGTCGGAGAGAAGTTCCGGTAATAACCTGGATGGGCCGAATCGACGCAGTCCGAGTACCCGGCGGACGTCTGGTGCTGAAACCGGTAGGTGGTCGTGATCCCGGCTGCCATGTGAAAGCGAAGTTCGACCTTGGTGACGGTGGCCATAGCGGGAATGGATACCGGCGCGAAGCCGGACATGCCCAGCAGGCCAGATCCTTCCGTGGCACGGGCACTGACCTCGTCCCGCTGATAGACGTTCTCGACGTGGTCGAAGAAGCGCCCGTCCCGGAATGTCGAAGGAAAAGTCCAGCCGGTCACCCCGACCGTATCCGCCGTCGCCGGGGTAGGGACAAACAACGAGGCGACCAGGGACAGGACTATGAACAGAGCACAGCCAAAAGACCGCTTCACCCGCGACCGCCTTCCGGAAACAACTGTCAGAAAGGGGCCACCTCGGGCCCGTGCTTCCGTTGTCGTCGAAGCCAGTCCTTTGATTGTTACGCTCGGTGAAGGCTTCTATCGACAATCACCGGATCGGACGAACGCGACAATGGCGCCGCCCAGCGCCTTGCCGGCGTGAGCGTGGTGCCGGGGTCGAGGATCGGGGCCGCCGAGTGCGGCGAGCAGCGCGGCGGTCCAGCGGCCGAACAGCGGCTCGGCGTCCGTGCGACGCAGCGGCAGGCAGGTGCTCGCCGCGGGTGTCCGGTACCAGCGGCGCCCGAACTCGGCCGCGTCACCGACCGTCGGTTCCAGACCTGGCCGCAGCGGGTTGTCCGTCTCCGCCACCGCGGCCTCAGACCGGGCGCGCCGGAAATGTCGTTGTTCCACAGCTTCAGCAGCGCGGCCGCTCATCGCGGCGCGCGATAGCAGTGATCCGCGCGAGGCACTTTCCGTTCTCCGTATTTTCGGAAGAATCACAGGAAGCTAATCTTCCTCGTTTTGGGAAAGGCGGAGAGAATGTCGGAAATCAGCAGGCGGGGTGCGCTCGGCGCGGGTGCGGGAATCGCCGCCGCGACTGCGCTCGGGGCGACCGGGACGGCGGGGGCGAGCACGGTGGAACCGGCCAAAACGACCACGCCGGTGTATGTTTTCCAACTCGCCAAATCCGCGCCGGCCGTCCATGACGGCGGGACGTTGCGCGGAGCCCACGAGAAGAACTTCCCGGTGCTGGCCGGTCAGCAGGGCTCAGTGTACCTGGTGCACCTCGACCCCGGCGGGGTCCGCGAACCGCACTGGCACCCGTCCGCGTGGGAGCTGACCTACATCATTTCCGGCAAGGCGGACTGGAGCATTCTCGGCACGCACGAGGACGGCAGCTACCACAACGAAGTTTTCAGCGCGAGTGCAGGGGAACTCGTCTTCGCCCCGCAGGGGTTCTTTCACTATTTCGCGAATTCCAGCACCACCGAAGGCCTGGACGTGCTCGTCATGTTCAACACCAGTACCGGGGAGCCGAACGACGACATCGGCATTGTCGGGACGCTGAACTCGCTACCGAGGGAGATCCTCGCCGCCTCGTTCGGGGTTCCAGTGTCCGCGTTCGCCGCGGTCCCCAAGGACCTCAAGCCGGTGGTGATCACCCGCCGCCGGTAGTGGCAGCGCACACACATGGTAGACGGTCGCGCACTGACAGTGGTACTCCGGAGTAGTGATCGATCCGGTGCTGCTGCGCACTTTTCTCACCGTGGCCGAGGCGGGCGGATTCTCCGAAGCCGCCCGCCGGCTGGCTCTCGGGCAGTCGACGGTGAGCCAGCACGTCCGCCGCCTCGAGACGGCGCTCGGCAGCGTGCTGTTCGAGCGCGACACGCACAGCGTGCGGCTCACCGGCGACGGCGAGACGATGACCGGCTTCGCCCGTAGCATCCTCGACCAGCAGGACCGCGCACTGCGATATTTCTCCCGGCCGGGCCCACGCGGGCGGGTCCGGTTCGGGGTGTGCGAGGACTTCCTGCTCGGCCACGCCGCGGACGTCCTCGGCCGGTTCCGCAGCGCGCATCCAGGGATCGACCTCGAACTGTCGGTCGAACTGAGCGAGGTGCTGCACTCCCGGCTCGCCGACGGAGACCTCGACCTGGTGCTGGCCAAGCGCGACTCCGGACAGGGCGTGCGACGAGATCCGCTCGTGTGGGTGCGCTCGCCCGGTCTGGACCTGATCCCTGGCGAGCCGCTGCCGCTGGTCCTCTACCCGGAGCCGAGCGTCACCAGGGCCCGCGCGCTGAACGCGTTGCGCCGTAACGGTGTCCAGTGGCGGATCGGCTGCGTCAGCGAACGACTCAACGGCCTGCGGGCCGCACTCGAAGCGGGGCTCGGCGTCGGCCTGTTCGCGGCGTCCGTGGTCCCGGACGGGCTGGTCCCGATCAGCGGGTTGCCCGATCCGGGATCGGTGACGTTCGTGCTGAGTCACGGGGGAACGGCACGGGGCTCGACGGCGGCGTTGGCGGACACGATCCTGTCGGCCCAATGGAGTCGATCGCCGCTCACGTTTCGGCAGCCACCGCTTCCGCAGCGATAGCCGAAGCGGACCGGAAGACTCGGCCGGGAACACAGTCGAGCACAACGAGCGCCAGCAGTAGTTCCGGAGCCGCCACGGCAGCCAATGTGCACCTCATGGAAGCCTGAGCCGAAGCCAGTTGGGCGCGCTTGTTGACAGTCTGACGGTCAGCGGCGTGTTCGGTTGGCTGCCGGCGCTGAAGGGGAGACTGCCAGGCATGATCGGATCGGAACCGGCCACATCCCAGCCGCGAGCCATCGACGTTCCCGGCCGGTCTCTCGTCCGTCTGGCCCTAGGCAGTACGCGTGTCGGCGAAGGCGCTGAGGAAGTACGAGTACTTGACGTCGTCGAGCGGCCCAACGGTATCCGCCGGCGCAGCGAAGTTGTCCAGGACGGCACGAACTTGTTCCAGGGTAACGGGATACCCCTCGGGCATGGACAAGTCGTCCATGCCGAGCAAGGTCTCCAGAGCATGCTGGCTGGTCCCGAAAGGTAGATCCAAGGACCAGGCCAGGCGCTCATCCGACTCGCGAAAAGCCTCGATCTGCCATCCGACTACATAATCTTTCATGGTTCCGCACTCCGGGTCGGATCGGGGCCTTTCCCAGGGATCGGCTGCCCCGTGTTGGGGTCGAGAACACCAGGGAATCGGTACTGGCCTGATCAGGCGTTCAGCACGCCGGTGGTGATCAGGCCGAGCAGTACGAGTCCGGCGATGACGCGGTAGACGATGAAGGCCGTGAACGTGTGTCGTGCCACGAACTTGAGCAGCCACGCGATCGCGGCATAGGCGACGGCGAAGGAGACGATGGTGCCGATCAGCAGCGGTACCGGGTCCAGGCCGCCACCGAGCGCGTCCTTCAGTTCGTACAGTCCGGCGCCGGTCAGAGCGGGGATCGACAGGAAGAACGACAGCCGTGTCGCGGCGACCCTGTCGAGGCCGAGCAGGAGCCCCGTCGAGATCGTGGCCCCGGACCGGGAGAAGCCAGGGAACAGCAGGGCGAGGATCTGCGAGCCGCCGACGAGCATCGCGTCGGGCAGGGTGGTGTCGGCTTCGGCGCGTTTGCCGGTTCCGTAGCGGTCCGCCGCCCACATGATCCCGCTGCCGGCGATCAACGAGACAGCGACGACCCACAATGACGCGAGCGGGCCCTTGACCAGTGACTGGAGCAGCAGTCCCGCCGCGACGATGGGCAGCGTCGCGAAGATCACCCACCAGGCGAACTTGTAATCTCGCTCCTGCCTCGCCTGGGCGTTGACCAAACCACGTCCCCAGGCCGTCGCGAACCGGACGATGTCGCGGAAGAAGTACACCAGCACAGCGGCGATCGCGCCCATCTGGATCACCGCGGTGAAGCCGACGACAGCCTGGTCGCCGACAGGGATGCCGAGCAGCCCCTCGGCGATCTTCAGATGCCCGGTCGAGGAGACCGGGAGGAATTCGGTCAGGCCTTCGACGATGCCCAGGACCACGGACTGTCCGATATCGATGACGCTCAAGTAGATTCCTTTGTCGAGTGGAAGAACAGGCACAGCCACACGGAGGCGAACGCTATGCCTCCGAGGACGTCGGTGGGTCAGTGCACCCCGAGTTCGACCCGTGTCCACGCGATCAGGACGGTGTAGACCGCGGCGGCCGACCATACCGGTGGCCAGGACCGTCCGACCCATTGGGACAGGCCGAATCGACAGAGCATCGCGATCAGCGTCGTCACCGCCATGATCGCCGCGCGCCGCAGCCGAACCGGCGCGCCGCCCTCGGTCAGCAGGAGCGCGGCCACGAGCACCAGCGGCGCTGTGACGGCCGAAGACGCCGTCGCGGTGAGCGCCCTGGCCGCGGAAGCGAGCGCGGGCGGGCGGTGCGTGACCAGCCACCGGTGCACATCGAGGTCCAGTCCCGCCGCCCAGGGCAGTACTCCGGTCGCCGAGAGCAGGGTGAGCAGGAAGACCGCCACCGCGGCGACCGCCAGAATGAGGTACGCCCGCCGCGTCGCGGAGGTCGTCGGCATGGCCTGACTACCCACGTGCCCTCCGGTCGGTGCCGGGAACGCCGGAGCCGAGCAGGTAGCCCGCGAGCGGAAGCCCACTGTCCACAACAGACCTCCGGCGATCTGCCACAGCGTGAAGGTACGAGTGGGCACAGCGAGAATTCCGGCCAGCGGGTTGAGCACAGTACGGACGACCGGGATGAACCGGGCGATCACGATGGCCTTCGCGTGGCCGTAGCGGGTGAACAGTTCCTCGCCTCTGTTCAGCCCTCGATGCAGGTGCCGGTTCTCGGTGCGGGCCAGCAGGGCTTGGCCACCGCGGCGGCCAAGGACGAATCCCGTCTGCGCCCCGAGGAGGGCGCCGGCGATCGCGGCGATCAGCACCATCGGCAACGACAGGTGCACGGTGGCCGAGGCGCTGGTGGTGCAGAACAGCCCCGCCGTGAACAACAGGGAGTCACCGGGCAGGAAGAACCCGATCAGGAGACCTGTTTCGGCGAACAGGACGAGGAAAACGCCCGCGGTGCCGAGGCTCGACAGCCACGACGTCGCGCTCAGGGGATTCATGCCGGAGGTGATCGCTTTCCCGGCGCTCAGGCCAGTGCCGGTGCGGGTCGGGAGAGCCTGAGCAACGCCAGGTCGTGGCGGTCGGGCATGATCGCGGCACGGGAGGTCATGCCTTCCACGCTGCCGAACCTCCATGAGAATTCCATGAAGGTCTTACTGAGTTTTACTAAGAACCAGGCCGTGCCCCGGTTCTCCTAGCGGATACCTGCGCGCGGGTCCGGCAGAAAGAGGTCGAACCGGGCGCCACCGGACGGGGCGTTCGCGGCTTCAGCGCGCCCGCCGTGCTGAGTGAGCACCTGGTCGACGATGGCCAAGCCGAGCCCCGAGCCAGGCAGCGCGCGGGCCGCGTCGGCCCGGTAGAAGCGCTCGAACACGTGCGGGAGGTCTCCGTCGGCGATGCCCGGACCTTCGTCCTCGACGCGCACCCGCACCTTTTCCGCACTGCGCGACATGGTCACCGTCACCGTGCCGCCCTTCGGCGACCACTTCGCTGCGTTGTCGAGCACGTTCAGCACCGCCCGCTCCAGGCCTGCTTCGCGGGCCAGCACCTCGGCATCGGTGAACTCCGCGATGACCTGAATACGCGGCCACCGCGACCTGGTCCGGTCGACGGCCGAGCGCACGACGTCGGCCAGGTCGATCCGCACCTCGGGTTCACTCGGCCGCTCTCCCCCGGACAGATCGACCAGTTCCCCGATCAGTGCGGTCAGTTCGACGGCTTGGAAGTCAAGGTCGGCCAGCAGTTTCGATCGGTCCACGGCGGGCAGGCTGCGTTCGGGATGTGCTTCGGCATGAATGAGGAGTTCGATGTTGTTGCGCAGGCTGGTCAACGGCGTGCGCAGTTCGTGGCCGACGTCCTCGACCAGCCGTCGTTGCTCGGCCCGCGAGTTGCTCAGCGCGCTCAGCATCTGGTTGAACGCCCTCGCCAGCCTGCCGATCTCGCCTCGCGCGCCGATGTCGATGGCCGGGGAAAGTTCCTGGGTGCGAGCGACATCTTCGGCAGCCGCGGTCAGGTCGTCGACCGGCCGCAACGCCGATCTGGCGATCAGGTGCCCGGCCAGGGTCGCACCGAGCACACCGGCCATCGACACGATGGTGAGCCAGAAACCCAGGCGCTCCAACGTGTCCTCGATTTCTTCGGCGTCCTGGGCGACCTGGACGGCGCCGCCGCCCGGTCGTTGGGCCGTCCACACCCGGAACCGGTCGCCGTCGATGCTCCGGACGTCGGAGACCCGGTCGACCGTCCCGGCCGCTACCGATCGGTCCAGGTCTGTGACCGGGATGAGCGACTTCGCGCCAGCCGTGCCGGTTCCGACGTTGGCGGCGGACAGGAACTGCACGGTCAGTCCGCCACCTGCTCGTTCGTGCCCGTCCTCGGACTGACTTTGGTCGGCCGAGCTGAGCGTGGCCAGCGCTTCCTCGGGGGTGGACGACTTGGCGGCCAGCTGGGCATAGGACTCGAGCCGCGCGTCGAACTGCTGGTACAAGTCGGCCTTGGTGATGCTCCAGGCGATCGCCGACACACCGACGACGGCGATCGCGACCGCCGCGGCCACGAGCACGCCGAGCCTGCCCCTCAGCGACAGCTCCCGCCAGCGAGGAGGCCGCCTCACAGCGGCTCCTCGCGCATCACGTAGCCGACCCCCCGCACGGTGTGCAACAGCCGCGGTTCCCCGTCGGCCTCCAGCTTCCGCCGCAGGTAACTCACGTACACGTCGAGCCCGTTCGAAGCGGTGCCGAAGTCGTAGCCCCAGACCTGCTCGAACATCGCGGTACGGGTCAGCACGATCCGCGGGCTGCGCAGGAACGTCTCCAGCATCGCGAATTCGGTCCTGGTCAGCTGCAACGGCCGCCCGCCGCGGTACACCTCGCGGGTCGCCGGATCAAGCGTGACGTCCGCGAACTTCAGCCCGGACGGTGTCGCCGCCGGTGCCGTCGCGTGGTTGTAGTCGGTCCTCCGCAGCAGGGCACGCACCCTGGCCAGCAGTTCCTGCAACGCGAACGGCTTGACCAGGTAGTCGTCGGCGCCGGCGTCCAGCCCGGCGACCCGGTCGGTCACGCCGGTGCGGGCGGTGAGCATCAGGATCGGCACGGTGTCGCCTTCGGCGCGCAGCGCACGGCAGACGTCGAGGCCGCCGAGCACGGGCATGGTGACGTCGAGCAGCACCCCGTCGGGGCGCTCGGCCCGGATCAGTTCGAGTCCGGCGGCACCGTCTCCGGCCACGGAAACGGTGTAGCCCTCGAACCGCAGTGTCCGCGACAGCGAGTCCTGGACCGCGGTCTCGTCGTCGACGATCACCAAATGCACCCGTGCCTCCCGTACAGCTTCATGACACAGAGTGACTGTAGCCGAAGCAGGTCGTGAGAGCCCGGACTCTCATCGAAAGTTAATCCGCATCGGCCTTGCGAGCTCCGGGACGCGGTTGATCTCGATATCACCGTGTCCCGGAATTCATCGACGGAGGAAGCCGTGCCCGAGATCCTCGAAACCCCTGCCGTGCAAAGCGATCCGCCGCGTATCCGGTGCTCCGACTCCGAGCGGGAGGAGGCGCGGCGGGCGCTGCACGACGCCGCCGGTGAAGGACGGCTGACCATCGACGAAATCGAAGCCCGCCTGGTCGATCTCGAAGGTGTCCGATTCCGGGACGAACTCGCCGCCATCACGGTGGATCTCCCCGAACCGGCACCGACGGTGACCGGCGGCGGCTGGTTCGCGATCCTCACGTCGGTCCGCCGCCAGCTCGCCGCTGATACCTCTGTCCTCTTGGGACGGGTTCCGCCGGATCGTGATCGCGGCGGCGGTGATCGGCGCGCTCATGCTGCTCATCGCTCTCGTTGTCGCGATGGTGCACGGATTCGGCCCCGAAGGCTTCGAGCGACACGGTGAGCGCTGAGCGTCTCACCGCTGATCCCTGCGTTCCGGGACCTCCAGGCGATACACCTGCCCACGTTTGATGCTGATCGTCGGAGCCTGATCCCCTGATGTCCTTCACCCTGCGCTAGATCGCGGGCAAACGAACGATCCGCCGAGATGAACACCTGTTCGACGTGTGGCACGGTGTCCTTGGATCCAGCGCACCCCTCCTCCTTTGTGCGCCGGGTCCGCCATCCCCGGCGACATACTTAGGCAACCCCACAGCCGCTGTTTTCCGGACGGCACTGTGAATCCAGCAATAAAAGTCACAAACGTCACGGTTGTTCATCGGTCATCGCTGCAAGGTCGGCTGCCACGATGTCGGCGCTCGCCGATCCGATCTCACGGAACAGGCGCGCTGCGCTGTGCCACCAATGCTTCGCGCGATCGCTGTCTCCGTCGGCACGGGCCAGGACCCCGAGGCGGTGGTACGTTGTCGCTTCCTCGTGCTTGCTCGCCGCCAATATGCTGTAGCCGACGGCCGTGCGGTGAGCGATCTCCGCACCGACGAGTTCACCCTTTCTGAGTTGGATGATGCCCAGGCTGTTGAACGCTTGTGCGGCTTCGAAGTGCAGTTCGTGCCCAAGGGCGAGGTCAATTGCCTCTTCGACATGTCGGCGAGCTTGCGAGAACAACTGGAGGTCTGTTTCGACACTCGCCATCACGCGCAGCGTGATGGCGACGTGCCTACCGGCTCCGATGCGCCGGTAGTGCGTAAGTGCCTCGTGTTGGTGGCGCAACGCCTCTTGGAGCTCGCCTCGACGGCGTAGCACTGCGGCGAGATTGGCGAACGAGCCGGCTTGGCTGCGACTGTCACCCAGTTCTGTGAAGACACCGAGAGCGAACCGGTAGTGGCTCTCCGCCGCCTCGAGATCATCCTTGATCACCAGCGCCATCCCCAGATTGGTGCGTGTCGTAGCCTCGGCCCAGCGGTCTCCCAGGCGTTCCGTCGCCGCGACGGCACATGTGTGGGTGGCCACCCACACATCGAGACGTTTGGTAAAGTAGAAGTAGCCGCGGACCGCGAAAGCCATACGCCATCGGTATTCATCGTGGACGTGGTCGCCGGGTCCGCACAGGGCCGTCAAGGTGGGCAAGTTGGCATCCAACCAGGACAGCGCGGCCACTCGATCGGCGAAAAGCGGCCCATACAGAGGAGGCTGACGTCTTTCGATACGGAAACGCAACGGCGAGACAAGGTCGTCCGCGTAATCGGCGACCCGCAGATAGAAGTCATACAAGCGGGTGAGCGTGGCTATGCGGTCGTCCGAGGCTAGTTCCGCAGCGTAAGCGCGCAGCAGATCGTGGGTTTCATAGCGGTTCGGACTGGTCTCGAACATGAGGTTTGCCCTTGCCAACGCCTGCAGCAAGTCCGCCCCGTCACTCAGTGGACGATCGACAGCTGCAGCGAGTGCAGATGGCTCGATCTGGTTTCCGGGGTGGACACCGAGCACCCGGAACGCAGCCGCCTCGTCTTCGGTCAGGCCACGGTAGGACCAGGAGAATATTTTGCGTACCGCAGAACTTTCGCCTCCACCTGCGTCTAGGAAACTCAAGAGATCCTGGTCGGCGGGGACACCGGGGCGCGCCGCCAGCCTGACTCCGGCGATGCGAATCGCCAACGGCAGACCGCCGCAGGCACGAAGCAGTTTGGTGCGGTCCGCGACCTTCGACCCGGCCACGGTGTCGGTCAGCAACTCGGAGCCCTGAGCTTCGGTCAGTGGCTTCACCCGGAGCGTACTCACCTCATGGTGCACAGCCAATTCGGTCAAGACCGCACGGCTGGTGACCAGGACAGTGCAGGCGTTTCCGCCAGGAAGCAACGGCAAGATCTGCGAGATGCTGCTGGCATTATCGAGGAGTACCAGCAGACGCCTTTCGGCGGTCAAGGTTCGGAAGGCCCCTATCCGCTCGGATGTGGTGACAGCCTGATCGGCGTGCACCCAGCCGAACGCGCGCAAGAACTCGCCGAGGACGTCATGCGGGTCCAGCGGGCCACCGGGGCCGTAGCCACGAAGGTCCACGTACAGCTGGCCGTCCGGGAACTGCGCGATCGAATCGCGTGCCCAGCGCACCGCAAGCGCGGTCTTGCCGACTCCTGCCATGCCGGTCAGCAACACGATGCCGCCGTTCGCGATCTTTTCAAGTTCGGCGAGCTGCGGTCGCCGTCCGATCAGCCTGCTTCCCGGCAGCGGTAACTGGCGAGGCGGCATCGGCGCCTGGCCGAGATGGAGGCCACCGTGCACCGAACCGATCTGCACCACCGTGCCATGGACCGTGTCGACATGGTTGCTGACCGGCGAACGAGACGACGAGCCCGTCGCCTCCGCGCGCTCAGCCATCTCCCGATTGTCGCCGATCCTCAGACGCTACGGTAGGACAGTGTCGGCTTGGATCCGTACTTCGGCGTAGCCCGTCATGTCGTCGATGACGTCGATGTGGAAGCTCTTCTTCTGTCCCTTGGACATCGCACTGATTGTGCCCGAAGCGGCCCCGACGATGCCACCCTTCTCGTCATAGAAGACCGCGTCCAAGGTGGCAAACGACAGGGTTGGGATGTTGCAGGTGACTTCGCCGTGGACGACCTTCCGGCCGAGGCTACCGACCTTGACTGTCACGTTTCCGAACGTAAGTCGCTCGTCCTGGCTTGTGGGCTCAGCAGGCCGTGCCCCGCGATCATCGCTGTGACCGGATTGCACCGTTCCCGCGCCAGCCGGCGGCGGTATGTCGCTCTCGGGTGGGGTGAGGTCACCGGCGGTTTGCCAGCGGTTGCCGGTCAGGTCGACCGTGCATCCTGCTCGCCGTAGTGCCTGGGCCAGCTTCTGACGAGACGGCACTGAGTTTGTGAGCCGGATGACATAACGACCGTCGAGGTTGGTGAGTGACCGCACCCGGCCGAACTCGGTCAGCACCGTGCGATTGGGGTAGGTGCCCATGGCGAGGCCTGCCTCGTACAGCACGTTGGGACGGGCCTGCCCTATGGGCGCAAGCTCATCGTCGTGGTCGCCGGCGGCGAACTGGGGCTTGAGGTACACGACGTCGTCCGGCGTCATCAGGATGAGAAACGCCCACCCGGCCTTCATTGCCGCGTCCAGCACGTCGGCAATGGCCGGCGATCCCTGCGGCACGCGCTCCAGTAAGTGGTTCCATTCTTGCGGATCCAGGCCGATCGAGCGCAGGAACGCAAACACCTCGTCAACCGCCTTGCGGTTCCGGCCGTGAAACACGATCACCGTGCGGTCCTGGGGCTCGGCGTCGGCGTAGATCTTGGGCGAGGCAGCCGCAGCGCGCTCCCCCACGCTTCCAGGCAGCCGGGTGAGCGTGGCTCGGTCGAAGGAGAGCCGGTAGCGCTGCGGCTCCTTCATGGTCGCGTGACGGGTCAGCGACACCACAATGGTCTTCACGATCTTCGCTTCCGCTTCCACGAGAAGATCGGTCGTGACCACCCCCTGCGGGTGCTGAACGAGGCAAATCAGCTTCAGGGAACCGAGTCTGCCGCTGGGCTCCACCGGCGTGATCGCCCACGTCGCCCGTGCGCGTCCCGCCCCCCGCGTGAATGCCACGACCGAGTCGACGCCCGAGGTCTCTCGCAGCTCAAGGTTGTGTGTGACGGTCTCCGGGTCGGTGAAGGTGATCGTGACCTCGACCTCCCGATAGCGGGCGTGCTCAAGAGGCTCCAGTGCGACCGGGAGCTCGATCCGCGAGAACTCCCACCGGTCCCGGTCCACCAGGCTCGCGAACTCGCCGACGCTCTCGTCACTTGGGACGTGCACCTCGATTTTCCCGAAACCGATTCGGCTTTCCAGTTCGTAACGCGTGTCGGCCCCAGCGACCGGAACGCTTGCGTACAGTTCCTCGGTCCCGGCTGCGTCCGATTCCCAGGCGGAAATTTCCGACATCTCAGTCTCCCCTAGCCTCCGCGTTTCGCGGGAGTCTATCCACAGCGAAGAGACGACCCGTGACAGACTGATCTCTGCGAGCGAAAGGGGCTTGAATGACCGGCGGCGACGCGTACGAAGGCGACGTGACGGAGCATCCGGCAACCGACGTGATCTTCCAAGCGTGGCACGCAGAACCCGGTGCACGCAAGGAATTTCTCGAGAGCCTCAACCCGCCTGGCGCGATCGCGCTGCGTTCTCGGTATCGGCACCTTCTCGATTCGCTCAGCACAGAGATCCGGATCGACCCGGTGCCACCGGAACAGTGGCGACGTGCACTCCTGCTCGAAACGGAAATCGATCAAGAACTGCGTACCGGCCATTTCAAATCAGCGGAACAACTGTGCGGCCAACTGGCCGACGACACGTTCGGTGAGATCGCCGTGGTCAACGCCATGATCGGACTTGGGGATGCCCGGCGCTCGGTCCAGGACCCCGACCGGGCACTCGAACACTACGAAGCGGCCACTATCCGAGCCGACGCTTCCGGGTACCGCTTCGGACGCGTTCGCAGCCTCATCCCACTGGGATACCTGACACTGACCTACCATTCGGCCGTACGCGCAACTGATCTGTTCGAAGAGGCCAAGAAGCTGGCCGAAGACCTCGCCGACCCGGTCTACCTGGGCAACGCCATCCAGGGCCTCGCGGAATGCGCCGACCGCCGCGGTGACACCGCCACTGCGATGCGGCACTACCAGAAGGCGTTCGCCGTGTTCACCGAGATCCGGACGGCCACCGGACAAGCTCACGCCGCACAACGCCTCGGCACGTTGTACAACCGGGTGGGACGACCCGTCGACGCCCGGAAATGGTTGGTGCGAGCCGCTGAATCGTTCGCCGCGGACGGTGACAAGGTTGGCACGGTCAACGTACTCGAAGACCTCGGGGACTTTCTGCTCGGGCTCGGCGACCCAGATGCCGCCGAGATCCAGTTTCGGGCCGCGCACGACATCGCGGCGCAGCATGGGCTGACCGGCGCGAAGGCGCACGCGATCCAGAACTACGGACGTCTCGCCCGCGCCCGCGAATCCTGGCCGCAGGCAGTCGAACTATTCGAGCAAGCGGTGACGGCATACCGCGCTGTAGGTGACCTACTGGGTGTATGCACCGCTCTGACGAGGCTCGCGGAAAGCAGGGAGCGACTCGCGCAAGAGGAGGGCGGGGACTCCGGTCTCCTCGACCGGGTCGCCGCAGTCTACGCCATCGAGCAGTATCGTGCCGCCAACCACGATCCAGCAGCACAACACGAGTACCGTCGCCGCTTCGCGGAGATTTACGCGCAAGCACTACGGGCTGCCGTGGCACGCGGCTCCGCCCCCGTGTTCGCCGTGGTCGCGGACGGGCTGGCCGGGCGCAGGCTCGCTGGGCTGGCGGGCGCCGAGATCAGGCCTGGCGTTACCGACGACCTGACGATCCTGCAACACGTGCTCGTGAGCGCCGACCAGCGGTGGCTCTCGCTCTCCCGTCCGACAGGAACCAGCGGGATGGAGCTGCCACCCGAGACCACACGCACGGAACGAATCGCCCGATTGATGGGCACGCTCGCTATCAAGGGCGGCACGCGCGAACCAGCGAAAACGGCCGTCGATGACCTTCTGGCCGCTGTCTACCCGCCGCAAGAGGACGACGGCGACGAGCTGCTGTCACACCTTCCGGCGACGTGCGATGTACTCCAGCTGGCCCTCGACCCGGCGTGCCCCGAGCTCCTTCACCGGCTCTGGCGAAACGACAAAGGCGAGACGCACCTGGACACCGTAAGGCTGCCTCAAGACTGCACAAAACTGCTGGAGTTGCTACAGGAGGACAGCCAGGAACGCAGCGACCTCCGTCTGAACGAGATGATCGGCCTCGCCGAGCTCCTTCCAAGCGGCCTGCGAGAACGCCTGTCACAACAGACTGGACGGCTGCTGATCCTCCCCGTCGGCGAGCTCTGGCTGGTCCCTTGGAGTGCCGTCCCGATCCGACCCGGCTTACCGCTAGGACAGGCCTCCGAGTACGCGGTCTGCCCCTCGCTCGGCGTGCAACGGATCTTGCGCGAGAGGGCTCCCCGTGCGTCTAGGGGAACGAGCTACTTCTGGGCCAACCCGATGATGGCGGAGCTGAAGCTGGGAAGCTTACTGGTCGATCCACAATGGAGGATAGAGCGAGTCGGTTCGGCACAGGAAGCGAAGACCCGGCTCACGGACGGTGCGCACACGGTCATCTGTGTCGGTCACGGCAGGCTTTCCGACGGAATAGGTCACTACCTCGAACTCGACATCAACACGTGGCTATTGCCGGTGGACGTCCTGACAGGTACTCCACCGGAGCGCCTGTGCCTCATTACCTGCTGGGGAGGCGGCGTCCCCGGTCAGGCCATGACCGACCCCGTCACAGTGGCGACTCTTGCCCTCGTGCGGGGATCGCTGGAAGTGCTGGCCACGGTTGGGGAGTATGGAGACACACCTGTCGGCAACCAGTTCGCGCAGTGGGTTGTCGCATCGCTCGGCACGACCGGCATCTCGGTCAGTCGCGCGGTCCACACCGCGATCAACCGGGTTATGACAGAACCTGGAATTGGGGCCTATCCTATCCGCGACTGGGCACCGCTGCTCCCCATCGGCACCTTCCGAGACTGAGCTGGCCCAACCGAATGGATTCGCTGCTAGTCGGCGGGATCGCGACCCGTGCTGATCGCGCTGGTGCTCGGCGCGCCCATCCCCTGGTTTGCCGATCGGCCAGAGCCTTGCCGGGACGGGGGCGTGAGATGAGCGCCGCCGGTGCGCTCGCCCCGGCCGTGTCGATGACGTCGAAGGCCGCCGCGTTCCGACAAGCCAACCCAAGACATCCGGACCACGGCCGCGACTGGACGTTCTCGCGATCGCGCGACCAGCGGTATGAGCGGACGGTCGCCATGTGGTGGATCGGGTGGGTACCGGACAGGAGTAGATCGACCGTTCTGGCTGGTCTCCGGTGATGGTCGGCTCGATTTTTTCGGAAGCGGGCAGCTCTAACGACACTCAGGGATGTATCGGCCGGCTGTCGCAGGGCTGCGGTTTGGTGATGACGTCGGCCACGCGACGTCGTCGATGGCGAGCCACGGCGCGACGGCCACGGCCGACGGAGTGAGCCCGGTGAACGCCTTGACCTCGCGATGGAGATGGGACTGATCGACGTAACCGCACTCGGCGGCGACGCTCGCGGCGGCGTGACCGGCCGCGAGGAGGTGGGCGGCGTGGTCGAACCGCACCAGTCGGAGGGCTCGTTTGGGGCTGATTCCGAGCTGGGACCGGAAGCGGGACCACAGGTGCTTGCGATCCCAGCCGACCTCGCCTGCCAGGCTGTCGACCTGCATCCGCCCTCGGCTCGTGAGCGTCCGCCGCCAGGTGTGGGCGACTTCCGGTTCGACCGGCGTGCGGGCGCGCATCCGTTGACCCACGACCTCAGCCGCGATCCTGAACCGTTCGTCCCAGGACGCGGTGGCACGTAACCGGTCCTCGAACCGCGCGGCGTCGCGGCCCCAGACGTCTGCCAGGGGTGCCATCGCCCCGCTGAGATCAGGTGACGCGTCGAGCACCGCGGCCGCGACGTCCGGCTCCAGCCGGAGCTGGAGACATTCGCCCACGTGACCACCTGCCCGCAGATCGCCGGGCATGAGCCCGATGACGACACTGCCGCGCTCGCGCCGGCCGCGGCTGTCGCAGACGATGCCTTCTCCCTCGCTCAGGTCGACAAGCAACGTGACGCCGGGATGCGCGACCATGGCGATGTCCACGGGGGCGGGGAGACTCTGGCGGAACCCGGCCATGCTGATCCCCGGCAGCCGCTCCGACCGGCGCGGGACCGCGATGTCCACCGTGTCCCAGTCCGGCGGTGTTCCAGTCGACAGCACAAGACCAGTCTAGAGATCAGTGACGTCCACGGCCCGTTCCCGCGAGGTCCAGCTCAGCAATAGCTCGCTGATCGCCTCAGGCGCCTCGAACATGGGAAGATGTCCGACACCGGACAGCAGTTCGATCCGAGCGTTGGGCACCACCTCGTACTGGCGCACCGACGACGGGTCCCAGCGAGGGTCGGCGCTACCGAAGACCGCCAGCACCTCAACGGTGAGGGCGGCGAGACGATCGGGCACGCCACGCTCGGCGATGTACTCGGTGTTGCGGCGCAATATCGTCCTGAACGTGCCATAGGAGATGTGTTTGAGATCGGCGACCACATCGTCGGGTACGTCCACCGGGCGAGCGGCCGCTGCCCCGATTCCCTTGCGAATCACCGCATCCGAGCGCCTCGGCCAGATCAGCGGGCCGAACGGCGGGCCCAGCAGGATCCGCAGGATCAACGGCTGGGGAAGCAGCGCGCCGGGACGTGGGCCGCAGCTGATCAGCGCGACTGAGCGCACCAGGTCGGGGCGCTGTTCCGCGAGGGCGGTGGCGACGTAGCCGCCGCTGGAGTGCCCGACGACGGTGACGGGACCTCGGCCGAGGTCGTCGAGTACCGCCGCTACTCGGCTCGCCTGCGTGGGCACGTCGTAAGGCGGCGAAGGTGGGGATTGGCCACAGCCTGGGAGGTCGACCCGGATGACGTGGTGGTGAGCAGCAAGGGCCGGGACCACCGGGCTCCACGAGGCACCCGAAGCCCCCGATCCGTGGATGAGCAACAGCGGCGGCGCCTGCCGCGGACCGTCGCGCACCACGTGTATCCCCTGCGAACGCTCGACACCGTTCTCTCTCATGCGGCGATGGTGCACGGTCGCCGACGACCGGTCTTGGACAAATGTCGTCGTGAAAACATCCTCGGCAGCCGCACGGGCGCACGCTCCGTCACCGGGAAACCAGCCGGTCGCGACGGGCCAGAGGTGATTCGCCGCTGAGGACCTCTAGGCCGCTCCTCCCCCGACCTGGTTGGGTTGATCGGGCGCGCAGCTGATCAACAGCCGGGCGGTGTGCGCGATGTGGTCACGCAGCAGCTCCTGCGCGTGATCGGCGTCGCGCGCGAGCACGGCGTCGAGTAGTGCTCGGTGCTCGGCGGCGACGTCGCGGCCGGGTTCGTTGCCTAGGGATACCGACCACTGCCGATACAGCTCGGCCTCCTGTCGCAACGACCGCGCCGCGTCGAGCAGCCGCTGGTTGCGGCAGCCTGCCAGCAGCGTGTGGTGGAAGGCCGCGTGTGCCTGCACCCATTCGTCGGACAGGTGGTCCGGATCGGCCGGGTCGCGATACGGCGCGCGTTCCAGAAAGTGGTGCGCGGCAACGGCATCGGCCTCCCAGCGGGTGTCGCCTTCCCGCACCGAGAGCCCCAGTACCAGGGATTCGATCTCCGCCCGCGCCTGTGTCAGTTCGGCCAGATCCTGATGGGACAGCGGGCGGACCAGATAACCCTGACGCGGCCTGGCCACCACCAGCCCTTCGGCGACCAGTCTCGTCAGCGCCTCGCGGGTGGCACCGACGCTCACCTGGTAGCGGTCGGCCAGGTCCGGGAACTTGAGCCGGTCGCCCGGTATCAGCCGACCGGCGAGGATGTCGGCGCGCAACGCCTGGTGGATGCCGTCGGTGCGGGTCGCTCCGCCGCTCTTGGTCATGCCCCCAGCGTAGCACTTTACGAATCTCGGTTGAACTTTCGAAAGTTTGGCTCTAGTTTCGAATTCAAGCCCGATGCGGCGGATCGCCGCGGTCGGCTGTTCCAGGTCGGATCCCGGAAAGGTGAAGTCATGAAACTGGCCAATGTGGATGGACGCGCGGTCCTGCTGACCGCCGACGACACCGGAATCGACGTCGAAACCGCGTCGGGCGGCAAGTTCGGCCCCGGTCTCGAGTCCGTTTACGAGAACTGGGAAGGGTTCCGGGCCTGGGCGCAACAGCCGCCCGCCGAACCCGGCGTCGTCTTCACCCGCGCGCAGCTGGGCTCTCCCTCACCGGCCCCGCGGCAGATCATCGCGATCGGCCTGAACTACGACGCCCACGCCGCCGAGTCCGGTTTCGAGGCACCGGAAGGACTTCCCCCGACGTTCACCAAGTTCGTCTCCGCGCTGACCGGCCCCGACGCGGAGGTCGCGTTACCGGCCGGTGGTGACGTGGACTGGGAGGTGGAACTCGTCGCCGTCATCGGCCGGACCGCCAGCCGCGTCGCGGAATCCGACGCGTGGGACCACGTCGCCGGGGTGACGATCGGGCAGGATCTCTCCGAGCGCGTCTCGCAACTGGCCGGCCCCGCCCCGCAGTTCAGCCTGGGCAAGTCCTTCCCGAACTTCGCGCCGGTCGGGCCGTGGCTGGTCACGCCGGACGATCTGGCGAACCGGGACGACCTGGCGCTCGGCTGCGCGGTCGACGGCGAGACCGTGCAGGACGGCCGCACCCGCGAACTGATCTACCCGGTCGCCAGGCTGGTATCCGCACTGTCGCGGACCATCACCCTGTTTCCGGGCGATCTCGTCTTCACCGGGACCCCGGCGGGCGTGGGCATGGGCCGCACGCCGAAGCGGTTCCTGCGGGCAGGCGAGCACCTCGTCAGCTGGATCGAAGGCATCGGTGAGATGCGCCAGAAATTCGTTGCCGCACAGGAGGACTGACATGGGCATGCACCGCCTCACCCGTGTCACCATGGGTGTCCCGAACGTCGCGGAAACCATCGCCTACTACTCCGAGTTCGGGCTCACCCACCTCGGCGGCGGGGCCTTCAGTACTCGCGAAGGCGGCGAGCAGCTGCGGGTCCGGCACGCCGTGTCCCGGCGGGTGCTCGAACTCGGGGTGGGGGTCGACGATGTCGACGACGTCGCGCGGGCCGCGTCACGGCTTGGTCGCCTCGGCGTGGCGGGCGGCACGGACGGCACCGCGGTCACCGCGATCGAGCCGGTTTCCGGGTTCACCGTCCGCGTCGAGATCGCGCCGAGAATCGTGCAGCGGCCAGTCCCGGCCACCCCCTACAACGGGCCCGGTCGCATCGAGCGGTTCGGCCGCGCGCCCGGAGTGCTGCGTGAGGACCCGATCCGGCCCAAGAAGCTCGGCCACTGCGTGGTGGGCACGACCGATCTCGAAGCCACCATGGGGTTCTTCACCGAGGGACTCGGTTTCAAGGTCAGCGACTACATCGGGAACAAGGGCGCCTTCATGCGCTGCTCGGTCGATCACCACAACGTGCTGGCGCTCGCGGCACCGGTGAACTTCCTGCATCACACGTCCTGGCAGGTCGACGACATCGACGACGTCGGGCGCGGCGCGGCGGCGATGCTGGCAGGCAACCCCGAGCGACATGTCTGGGGCCTCGGCAGGCACCACGCGGGCTCCAACTTCTTCTGGTATCTCAAGGATCCGGCGGGGAACTTCAGCGAGTACTACGCCGACATGGACTGCATCCCCGAGGACGAGATCTGGACCCCGGAAGTCTTCGAGGGCGCCCAAGGCCTGTTCAGCTGGGGCCCGCCCCCGCCACCGTCGTTCCTGGAACCGGACGACCTCGCCGCGCTCATGACCGGACAGCACGCACCTTCCCGGTGACCGCGCCGGAAGACCTCGCACCTGATCAGACAAAGGAGAAAGTCATGCCAGTGGAACTGTATGTCCCCCAGATCCCGGACAACCTGAACATCCGGTTCGTCGAGAACCGCATCGTCATCAACCGCCCGGTACAGGACGTGTACGACTGGGTGACCACCTGGTCGAACCTGCCGAAATGGCTGCCGATGGCACTCGGCACCGAGGTGCGACGCGGCACCGAAGGCGTCCCCGCCGAGATGGGCGACGTACTGCTCGAAACCATCCGGCCGGAGCTGAACGAGAAGCCGAAGCTCTACACCGTGGTGGCGCGGGTCCCCGGCAAGCTGTGGACCGTGGTCGGCCGGGACGTGCTCGAAGACGGCTCCCTGGCCCCGTCGATGCACGCGATCGCCACCTTCACCACGTTCGACCTCGGCGATGGAACGACCCTGTTCTGCCGCCTGTTCGAACGACTGGTCCCGGACACCGAGCCGCCCGGCCCGCACCCGGTCGAGGACCCTGCCCGCATCCAGCCCGGCCTGGAACTGATCAAGGCACACCTCGAGGGCACGGCCGGATGACTCCGGCGTCGCGCTCACGACGGACGGATCCCCTCGGATTTCGGTGATGCGCTCATCGATTGTCCAGGTAGTGCCGGGTGAGGCGGGCGATGTTGTCGGCGCCGTGGCCCGCGTCGATGACGGCCTGAGCGAAGGGGCGGACTGCGCCGAGCGGGCCGGGGTCCATGCCCCGGCTCGCGGCGGCGTGGATGATGTGGTCCATCGTGGTCACGTTCGAGACGATGCTGGATCCGTCGGACACCGTTGCCGGTCGCGGGCAAACACCTCGCGATGCTCATCGATTCTTGCCGCGCCTGATGTTCATCGGCAGCTCTTCGGCGGCGGCGATGACCGCTTGGCGCAGGCGGGAGCTTGCTGTCGATCTTCGAAGCGGACGTTAGCCTGACTCCATGGCAGACACTCGCCCTGGAGGCCGCACGGCCCGTACGCGCGCCGCGGTGCACACCGCGGTGCGCGAGTTGTTCGCCGAAGGGCATGACCAGCCGTCAGTGCGGGACGTGTCCGAACGGTCGGGTGTGCGTGAGGTGACGATCTACCGGCGCTGGGGGCGGATCGAATCGCTGGTGCTCGATGTCGCGGTCACGCAGCTCAACGAGGAGTCGCCGTTCCCGGACAGCGGTGACCTGCGCCGCGATCTGCTCGGCTGGGCACAAGCGGTCGCCGGGCAGGTGAAGACGCGTGAGGGGTTCGCGCTGTTCCACGCGCTCGCCGCGGCCACCTCCCCGTTCGCCGACGGCAAGCCCGCTCCGACCGGTATCTGCAACAGCGCACCGCCCAGATGCAGCAGGCGCTCGACCGGGTCGAGGCGGCGGGTGGCAAGCCGCCGACAGTCGCCCGCATCTTCGATGTCGTGCTCGCACCCATCTACCTGCGCGCGGTCTTCGGTTACGAGTCCCCCGACAAGGACTTGGACGTCCTGGTGGACCAGGCGCCCCCGAATCCCGCGCGCCTGAGTACCTCCTTGCCCGGCAGCCACCTGTGGCGCATGAGCCGACAGGCCTCATTTCGCGAGCTGAGCAGGCTCTCCAGCGGGTGGATCCACGACCCGACGTGTTATGCGATGCCTATTACGAAAGCGGCTGATAAACGCCTCGCATTACCTCCCGGAAACTGGGGGATCCGCCAAGGATCTGCAATCACCCCATGACACTCCATCGCACGATCGACTCGGAATCATTTCCCGCCATGCGTGCCAGGGGCCGACCGGTCGTACCGGCGAGCGCAATCGACAAATGGAGCAGACGACCACAACTTATTCACCGCGCGACCAGCCAGTAACAGAGAAACTCACGTCGCTCGCGCGATCCGAAGTAAGCCGACGGGTGGACCGACGAGGTCGTGGCCCACGGGATACGGATGATCAGGTCGGAAGATCCAACCGGTCGTCGACGTTTCCTTCACCGCGACCTGAACCTGCCGGAACGTCGCAGGGTCGACGACACCACTGTGACGCACCACCTCGTCGAAGAACCATTCGGAGGTGATCACCACGAGCACCCCCGGCGACTCACGCAGTGCCTTCTTCACCGGCCGCGCCTCGATCAGCCGGAATGCCCGGTTGATCGAGGGCGCGGTCACACCCTGGTCGTCGAACGCCACCTCGCCGGCATGCAGAGCCATTCTCAGCCGGATCTGTTCTTCGGCCGGATGGGCTTTGTTGTGCTGTCGCAGCGCATCCGCGAGTGAGTACGGCAACGCCTCGACCAGTGGCCCCTTGGGCACTTGCGCCGGGACCAGAACGAAGGCGCCGTCGCCGCGGTCCTCCACCCGACAGTCCTCCCAAGGAAGCCCAACGTCATCGAACGCCCGTCGCAAAGCTCGGTACAGACCTTCACGAACGGCGAGCTGATGCCGGGTCGTCCGCCATTCCTGGCCATATTCCTCGACGTCCACGACGAGCACTGTCCGGTGAACGGCCACTTGCGTACGCCTCATGTGTTCTCCACCCGGTAAGGGCTGGACTCGGCATGGATTCGCCGTTGCGACGCCTGGGAAGCCGAGGAGCGCAACACGAAGACCAGCGCCGGTGTGCGCGCCAGCAGCCGCAGCGCGTAACCGATTTGAGTACGCCCGGAGAGGCCTTCGACTTGCGTCAGGTCATGGAGTTCGCTGGCGTACTCGTCGAGATAGCGCCGACGTTCCTCCCTGGGGAGGACACAGACTGCCAGGTTCAGGATGCGCCACGACATCCAAGCCGACGGCCGTCGGCTTTGCTCACACTCAGGAGAGTCCTGAGTGAACGGTTGCGCGAAACTCCTTTCGAGTTCGCCCACGAGAGCCACACAACCGTCGAATGCCTGACCGAGGGCCACGCGAACGTCGAGTTCGAACCCTTTGTCGAGGTCAGGAGCACTCGCTCGCTCCAGCGCTCGACCAAAAGCGAAGGCACCTTCACGGGCTTGGGCGAGAAGGCGGCCGATAGCGAGTACGAGATCACCCGCGCGCGCGTGATCGTTCGCCGCACGTGGGTCGATCCCGTCGAGCAAGTAGAACTCGCGCTCGATACCGTACAGAAGCAGCCCGACCCGATCGAGCAACCGACTCCGCGCGGCACCTCGGAAGTCGATGTTGACCGCGTGCGCCTGACCGAGAATTCTGTCCAGTTCCACGAGGATCGTGCGATCGCCCGCGAGTGTCCGGGCGAAGAACCCGAAGCGGCCGTCGTTGTTCACGACGCCCCCTCGGCCAAGTTCGACCGCAGGCGGCTGATCCTCGTCGCCGAATTCTCACAGCGCAGCAACGCCGCTTGAACCAGCCCCATAGCGACCGGATCTATCCGGTAGTACCGGCGTCGAGGCCTTCCCTCCTCGTGAGTGTCGGCCTCCTCCCATCGGCTGGACAACCAGCCGATGCCTTCCAGCCGAGCCAGGATCGGATGCACAGTCCCGCTGGGCAACCCGGCCTCGGCGCAGATCTGCAGACCGTACAACTCTCTCGACGGATCCCCCATCAACGCTCGCAGAACCAGCTGCGTCGGCAAAGTCATCCGAGGCTTACGCGGACTACCCATGCTTGTACTCTACCTAGCCCCTAGGTAGAGTACAAGCATGCCTCCGGCGACCCCCGCTTGAGTGATTCTCGTAGTCATACTCAGGCGTGTTTTCGTGACATGCTTCGCGGTTGGTGCTGCGGGAGCCAAGTGTGGGCAGCCAGCCGTTCTTCAGGGGGCGGCGAGTGAAACGGACCACGTAGTCCGCGAGCCGCCGCAGGCGAGTGGGCAGATGGTGGTCAGGCCCGTGCGACCGGACCCGTTGATCGCCACTCGAACTGTCCTGCGCTGTCCTCTTCTCTCAGCAGGAAACGGTGCGGATGCGGCCCGCGAGGAACGCGAGCGCCGCCGCGGCCGCGAACGCCACGGCGGCGATGACCGCGGAGATGTGCAGCCCCAGGTACGGGTCGGACAGGGTGACCGCGAGCGTGCCGAACAACGCGACGCCGACCGCGTTGCCGATCTGCCGGGACACGTTGAAGACCGCGGAGGCGACCCCGGCGTGTTCGGCGGGGGCCGACTCGATGATCGCGGCGGTCGCCGCGGGCACGGTCATCGGCGTCGCGAGGCCGGTGGCGACGAGCGCGAACAGCAGCGCCGTGTACGGGGTGTCCGGGCCCGCGGCGAGCCAGCCGACGAAGCCCGCAGCACCGAGCAGGAGCGCGCCCGCCATGGGACGGTACGGACCGAACCGTGCCGTCAGCCTGCCGGAGAGCGGGGCCGCGATCAGCGCCATGCACACCGTCGGCAGCAGGACCAGGCCGGTGGTCATGGCGTCGAAACCGCGCTGGTTCTGGAAGTACAGCGTGCTCAGGTAGAGCATGCCGTAGTAGCCGAGGTTGAGGAGTACCCCGACGGCGGCGGTGGCGGCGAACCCGGCGTGCCGGAAGAGGGACGGCGGGAGCAGCGGCGACCGGCCGCGGCGTTCGAGATTCCGGCCGGTGACGACGAACGTGACCAAGGCGAGCGCCCCGACCACGAACGCCCCGAGCACCGGTGTGGAGGTCCAGCCCGCCGAACCGGCCTCGTTCAACGCGGCCGCGACGCATCCGAGGCCGGCGATCGCGAGGACCTGACCCACGACGTCCACCCGTCGCCCGGAGTCCGGCTTCGGCGGGGCCGGTACGTGGCGGCGCGTGAGCACGACGCCGAGGACGGCGATCGGCAGGTTGATCCAGAACACCGCGCGCCAGCTCAGCCCGGACACCAGCACGCCGCCCACGACCGGGCCGGCGGCGAACGCCACCCCGGCCACGCCGGCCCAGAACCCCAGCGCCCGCGCGCGGACGGTGCGATCCGGGTAGGCGGCGGCGAGCAGGGCGAGCGAGGTCGGCACGAGCAGGGCCGCGCCGGCGCCCTGCAGGAGCCTGCCGGTGATCAGCAGGGCGGTGTCCGGCGCGACCGCGCACACCACGGAAGCGGCGGTGAAGACCCCCATGCCGGTGAGGAAGATCCGCCGGTGCCCCAGCCGGTCGCCGAGGCCGCCGCCGAGCAGCAGCAGCGCGGCGAAGATCGTGCTGTAGCCGTCGACGGCCCACTGCAGCCCCGCCGGGGTCGCGCCCAGTGAGCGCTGGATCTCCGGCACCGCGACCGTGACGACGGTGACGTCGAGCATGACGAGGAAGTAGCCGAGGCTCAGTGCGAGCAACGGGGCGACGACGAGGGGCGGCCGAGTCGTGGCGACCCCATCGGTGTGCAGATCCATACCGCTCAGGGTCGCCGCAAAACGCTTCGCTCCCCATCGAAGTGTGCACGCGCTAGGCTGCTCCCGTGGACGGCGAACCGGACATCGCCCGTGCCGCCGCGCTCATCGCGGACGGCTCACGGGCCCGCATCCTCAAAGCGCTTTCCGGCGGTCGCGCGCTGAGCGCCACCGTGCTCGCGGCGGAGGCCGGCGTGCGCGGCCCGACGGCCAGCGCGCACCTGACGAGGCTGCTCGACGCGGGCATGGTGGTCGTCGAGCGCGACGGCCGCAACCGCAACTACCGCCTGGCGAGCACGGAGATCACCACGGCGCTCGAAGCGCTCGCGGTGATCGCGCCGCCGCTGCCGATCAGCACGCTGCGCCAGAGCACCCGCACGAACGCCCTGCGCCGGTCGCGGACCTGCTACGACCATGTGGCGGGCAAGCTCGGCGTGGAGCTGATGGCGGCGCTGGTCGACGGCGAGCTGATCTCCGGCAGGCGCAAGGTCGGGGCGAAACAGGACCGCCCGGCCTCCTACGGCCGGGACATGGACTACGAGCTGACCGACGCGGGCAAGGACACGCTGCGGTCGTTCGGCGTCGACCCGGAAACGCTGCCGGTGCGCCGCGCCCCCATCCGCTACTGCGTTGACTGGAGCGAGCGCAGGCACCATCTGGCGGGCTCGGTGGCCGCGGCGGTCACCGAGCGCATGTTCACGCTCGGCTGGATCCGGCACGGGACGGCCCCGCGCATGGTGCACGTGACCGAGGCCGGGGCGGACGGGCTGCGCCGGACCTTCGGCGTCGACCCCGCGCCGTGGCGGGACCAGGCGAGCTGAGCCGGAACCCGGTTTCACCGCGATGGCCATGAGCCATCCGGCACCCGTGAGTCCTCTTTGGACTAAGCGCGGCGTTTCGCCTACGGACCGTACGCGCGCACGAACGTGTCGACGGCCGATTCCGCGATGCCCTCGAGTTCTTCCTGACGAATTCCTCGCCGAACACACCACGCGGCGGACCTGCCGTCAGCCAGCGGTCTTCTGCCGCCGCTCCTGACTGGGCAAGCGGGTGAAGCTAGGTTGAAGGGGTGGAGTGGAACCTGGGCGAGCTCATCGCGAAGTACGACGTACCGGGCGCACAGGTCGCGGTACTCGCCGACGGGGAGATTCACGACGAGGCCGCCGGCGTGCTGAGCCTGCACACCCGTGTCGAGACCACGCCCGACTCGGTGTTCAAGATCGGCTCGATCACCAAGATCTGGACGGCCACGCTGATCCGGCAACTGGTGTCCGACGGCGTCCTGGATCTCGACCGGCCTGTTCGCGACTATCTGCCCGGCTTCCGGCTGAGCGACCCGGCCGCCACCGAGAGCCTGACCGCCCGCCACCTGCTCACCCACACCGGCGGCATCGACGGCCAGCACATCACCGATACCGGACGCAACGACGACGCGATCGAGAAGTTCGTCGCCACCCTCGCCGACGCGGACCACCTTCTCCCGCCCGGCGCCCTCTTTTCCTACTCCAACAGCGGGTACGTGGTCCTTGGCAGGCTCGTGGAGGTGTTGCGCGGCAAGCCTTTCCACGACGCGCTCCGCGAGCGCATCGTGACACCGCTGGGCCTGCCCACCGTCGCCACCACCACATACGAGGCGATCCTGCACCGCGCCGCGGTCGGCCATGTCCAGACAGACGGGGAGCTCGCGCCCACCAAGAGCTGGGCGGTCCGCTATTTCTCCACGCCCAGTGGCTCCCATCTCGCGATGAACGCACGAGACCTGCTGACGTTCGTCCGCCTGCACCTGACCGACCCCGCGCTCGCGGCACTGCGTGACCCCCAGCTCGAGTCCGTCCCGGACTTCGGCGGCGGCATCCTCGGCTGGGGACTCGGCTGGATGCTCTACCGGGACGGCGTCGTCGGCCACACCGGCGTCTCCAAGGGACAGAAGGCCTTCTTGCGTGTCGCCCCGTCGGCCGGTGTGGCAGTTGTCGTGCTGACCAACAGTTCGGGTGCTGATCCGCTGGCCTACGAGATCTTCGGCCGTGTGCTCGGAGACCTCGCCGGCGTCGAAACGACGCCGCTGCCGGTGCCGCCCGCGAGGCCCGCCCCCATCGACGTGAATCGCTGGTGCGGCACCTACCGCACCAGCCTGTACGACCACACACTCACCGTCGAGAACGACCGCGCGTTCCTCATCCGCCGACCTCGCAGCGAACTCGCGAAGTCTTTCCTCGGCAAGCCCGAGGACCGCATCGAGGTAGTGCGGCTCCACGACAGCTCGATCATCACCGCCGAACCGAAGTCCGACGGCCACCAAGTCCTGTCCCTGGTCGGCCGCGACGAACACGGTCGCGCCCACTTCCTCCACAACGGCGCTGCCGCGCGCAGGATCGCCTGATCGCGGCTACCGGCACGCGCACCAGCGGATGCCAGGTCGACCTGGCAAGGGGGCCCTCGCAGTACCTGAATCACCAGGGTCTCCCGGACGTCCAAGACACCTGCCAACCTGTTTGAGTCGGCTCCGGAACGAAAACGCGCCGGCAACATTCCAGGGAAACACGCTGCGGCTTCACCTCATCAGTTCACTTCAGCCGCATGCTCCCACGACAGAAAGAACGAATACCCATGGCGGACAGCCAATCCATCCCTCACTCGGGCCTTTTCGATCTGAGTGGGAAGTACGCACTTGTCACGGGCGGCACCAGGGGCATCGGGATGATGATCGCGCGCGGCCTTCTGTGTGCGGGCGCGCGCGTCGTCATCAGCTCACGCAAGGCGGACGCGTGTGCGGAGGCACAGCATCTGCTGTCCGAATTCGGCGACGTTCGAGCAATCCCCGCCGACCTGTCCAGGCACGACGAATGTCAGCGCCTCGCCGATCTCGTCATGGACGGCTCGGAACGCCTGGACATCCTCGTCAACAACGCGGGAGCGATGTGGCGCGAGCCGCTGGAGACATTCCCGGACGAGGCCTGGGACGCGGTGATCGACCTCAACCTCAAGTCGCCGTTCTGGCTGGTGCAGGCGCTGCTCCCCGCACTGCGCAGGGCGGGCACCATCGATGATCCCGCGCGGGTCGTCAACATCGGCAGTATCGCCGCCGTCCACGTCGCCGAGTCGCCCAACTACTCCTATGCCAGCAGCAAAGCGGCACTCCATCAACTCACCAGGGTGCTGGCCAGGGAACTGGGCCCCCAGCACGTCACGGTGAACGCGGTAGCCCCAGGGCCGTTCCCGTCGCAGATGATGGCGTCAACGCTCGACGCCATCGGCGACACGATCGCGGCGAAGGCCCCTCTGCGCAGGCTCGGCCGCGACGACGACATGGCAGGCACCGCCGTGTTCCTCGCCAGCCGGGCCGGCGCCTATCTCACAGGTACCGTCATCCCGGTCGACGGCGGCATCGCCACGACCGCGTCGGGTACCTAGGAGTCGGGGGTACCGGCAGAGCCTCCCTCCGCCTGCGTACCGCGCCTATGGTGAGCGGGTGGCCAAGATCGATCTGCGCTCTGAGATCAAGGAATTCCTCCGCTCGCGTCGCGCGCGGATCACACCCGAGCGGGCCGGACTGCCGGTCTACGGCGGCAACCGCCGGGTCAAAGGTCTGCGTCGCGAAGAGGTGGCTCTCCTGGCGGGGGTATCGGTCGACTACTACGTGCGAATGGAGCGCGGCAGCCTCGCCGGCACCTCCGACGGGGTGCTCGACGCGGTGGCCTCCGCCTTGCACCTTGACGAGGCCGAGCGCGATCACCTCTTCCACCTCGCACGGCAGTCCAGGGCGCCCGGCGGTCCACGCCGCCGTCGCCCCGCTGTGACGGTGCGTCCGGCGCTTCAGCAGGTGCTCGATGCCATCACCGATGCGCCGGCGTGGATCTGCAACGGCCGTTACGACGTGCTGGCCACGAATCACCTCGCCCGAGCGCTGTACTCACCGGTACTGGCCGACACGCGCCGGACGGCGAACACCGCACGGTTCGTGTATCTGGATCCCGCGGCAGCAGGAACCTTCTTCGTCGACTACGACCGCATCGCCGGCGATGTGGCCGCGAAGCTGCGCATGGAAGCCGGGCGCGATCCACACGACGAGGAGCTGATCGCCCTCGTCGGTGAATTATCGACACGCAGTGACCTCTTCCGGCAGCGTTGGGCATCTCAGGACGTCCGGCTCCACCGGTCCGGACGCAAGCGCCTGCACCATCCGGCGGTGGGCAGGCTCGACCTTGACGTCGAGTCGATGGAGCTGCCCGCCGACCCCGGCCTGCTCCTGACCGTCTACACCGCGCCCGCCGGCACCGCGACCGCGGACGGTCTGGCCCTCTTGGCGTCATGGGCCGCCGAGCAGGAGAAACCGGCGACCGAGATTCAAGCACCAGAACGTCAAGATCTTCCAGGCACCTGAGACGGCCGAGGAGCCCGGCTCCCGCACCGACCGCTCAGACCCGGCTGTTCTGCTTGGCGGGCAAGGTGTTTCGAGTGCGGGTGGCGAGGCCGACGGCTCGGACGGCGATATTGCGCAGCGCCAGCCCGTGCCGAGTTCGCGGGACGAGCAGAGTGGCGACGAGGCCGACGCGCCGGTGCCTCGGGTCCACCTGCCGCCGGTGCTTCGCCTCGTACGCCTGAAAGGCTCGCGCATGGTCACCGGGATGTGCCGCGAGCGCTTCGGCCAGTGTGTGCGCGCCTGCCATCGCCATACTCGACCCGTCGCCGAGCAGGGCCACCGCCGAGGCCGCGTCGCCGAGCAGCGCCACGCGGCCGCGCGACCACCTGTCCATCCGCACGTTGGCGAGCGGATCGAAGAAGGGCGCGGGGTGGTTCTGGTACGCCTCGACCAGTTCGGGGCCTCGCCAGCCGATATCCGCGTACGCCTCGGCCACCATGCGCTTGTGGAGAGCGGTGTCGTGACGGTCGTAGCCGGGCACCCGCCCTCCGCGGAAGGTGAACATCGCGAGTGGCTTCCCCCGTGACGGGTGGATGGTGAGCATCCGGCCGGGCGCGGTCAGCATCACGGCCGCCTCCGGGTCATCGAGCGCACTGGGCTCCACCGGCACCGTCGCGCCGTACATGCCCAGGCCGGTCGTGAACCGCTCCGCCGGTCCGAAGACCAGGCCGCGCACCGGGGAATGGATGCCATCCGCGCCGACGAGCAGGTCGAAACGGCGTGGCGGTGACCGGCGGAAGGTGACGTCGACCCCCGCTCGATCCTGCCGGAGGCCGGCGATCGTGTCGTCGAAGAGGAACTCCGCGTCGTCCCGTGCCGCCTGGTGGAGCACCGTGGACAAGTCGGATCGGGTTACTTCGACCGACCGCGGCGAAGTCGTCGGGACCCGGAGGAGCTGCCGCCCGCCCGGATCGAGGAGCGAGAGGACGCTCGAGCCGGTGGCGACCTCGCGCAACCGCGTGAGGATGCCCATGCTCCTGGCGACCGTCAGCGCCGGTTCCTTGACGACGATGGCGCTGCCGCCTGATCTCAGCTCTTCGGCCTGCTCGACGACCGTCGGCCGATACCCGTGCCGGGCCAGCCAGTAGGCGAGAGCGGGGCCGGCGATACCGGCGCCCTGGATCAGGACGCGGGAAGGCGTCATGGCCGCAACCTTTCGGAGGAGGGAAGCGACGAGCGCCCGCAGTCCTGCTTCGTGCGCAAGCCTCAGGTACGTCACTCGTCGTACCTTCAGTCAAACACGGCCGTAAGGTACGATGCAAGACGTACCTGAAGGGGGTGAGGCGATGACCGGGTCAGGCCCGACCGAGGACGACGCCGGAAACGCCGATCTGGGCACGGTGTTCCGCGCGCTCGCCGACGAGCATCGCCGCACCGTGATCGTGAAGCTGGCGGCGGACGAGAGCGACCGCGAGCACACCTGCAACTCGTTCGATCTCCCGGTGTCCAAGCAGACGCAGACGCACCACTTCCGGGTTCTGCGCCAGGCCGGACTCATCCACGAGATCAACTACGGGAACCGGAAGGGAATCCGGTTGCGCCGGGCGGAAATCAACCGACGGCTCCCCGGCCTGCTCGATCTGCTGGCCGCGGAGCGCCGCTGACAGATGAAGGCCTCCGGCTGTGAAGTGACCGCTTCACGACCGGAGGCCTTCGTGTCCCACCCGGATGCCACGCCGATCGCAGTGGCGGGCCGGGCCGTGGGGTCAGTTGAAGATCACGTCCGAGCAGGAGTAGAAGGCCTCGCCGGAGTCGGGCCAGTGGCGCTGCCAGATCGAGTAGATCAGGTGCCTGCCGGTGCGCCCGCCGGGCAGGTTCGCCTTGAGCTGGTAGGCATTGCCGGCGATCGGCGGATTGTCCTGCTTGTAGAACGGGGTGGCTTCCAGGTCGGACCACTTGAGCGGTTTCGTCGGGTCGTAGCTCGGCTTGGTGACGTACAGCTCGAAGGTGCCCGGATGCGCGGCGGTCAGCTGGTACTGGAAGGTGTACGGGCCGCTGCCCGGCAGCGTGGTCGCCGGCCAGTCGTTGCGGGCCAGGTCGAGCCCCTTGTACTTGCCACGGCCGGCGCTGCACAGCTTGCCGTCCGGGATGATTTCGCGGCTGTGACCGCTGGCGTCGCCGATGTTGACCTCGTCCCAGTCGTAGATCGGCCAGCTGTCACCCACCGCGATGGCGGCCTTGCACGCGGCGGACCGCGGGTTCTCCGGACCCTCCTGGAAACATTGCATGATCCGGCTGATCGGTTTGCCCATCGAGCCGTGCGCGAGGGCGGGGACGGCGGTGAACACCGAGACCGTGCCGAGCACGGCGGTCAGTATCGCCACTTTGACGGCGGAGCGGGAAAACTTCATCGCAAGTTCCTCCTCATGAGAGGTCTAGACCACATCATGGTAAGGGCCCTCTCGCACCGGCTTGTAGGCCCGAAAGTCGGGTGCGGGCGATTTCGCGCCGTGTCGACGGCCAGTCCCGCTCCGCCGGTGGTCGCCGACGTGCTCCACGGCCAGCAAGGGCGGACTGTTCCAAGTGGACAGATCACTGCGGCGCGGGTTCCGTCGACCGGCTTCCCAGGCTGCCGATCGCGGCCATGATCAGCACGACACCCACGACCCCGGCCACCGTCAGCCGCTCGCTGAGGAAGACGACGGCGATCACGACGGCGGTGACCGGTTCGAGCAGGGTCGCCACCACCGCCGCGCCGCTGGCCGTGGTCCGCAGGCCGGTGAACAGCAACGCGTAGGCGAGCGCCATCGTCACAGCTCCGAGGTAGCCGATCAGCGCCCACGACCCGAGGTCGGTGGTCCAGACCCCCTCCCCGCTCGTCGCAGGCACGATCAGTCCGGCGGGAACCAGGACCATCGCGGCGACGCAGGTGGTCGTCGTGGTCATGGTGAGCGTGTCGAGCCGCAGCGACAGCGGCGCGGCGGCTTCGGCGGAGAGAGCGTAGGCAGTTCCGGAGACGAGTGCGGCGAACACGCCAAGAACCGGGTGCGGCGCGTCGCCGTCAGGGCTGCCGGCGACGCTGACGAGCAGGAGCCCTGCCACGGCGACCGTGACCGTGAGGAACTGGCCGGCGGAAGGACGGCGACGACGCCGGACACTGCCGGTGATCAGCAATAGCACCGGCGCGAACCCGAGGCACACCACGGTGGTGACGCTCACCCCGGCCCACAGGACGGCCAGGAAGAAGAACAGCTGGAAGATCGCCGTCGACACCCCGACCGCGGTCACCCGCCGCCACTGCCGCCGCCCGAGCCGCGCGCAGTCGCGCAACCGCCGCATCAGGGCAGCAGCGATCACCAGGACGACAACGGCGACGAAAGCGCGGTACCCGCCGATGGTCACCGGCGAGAGACCCGACATGTCGTGCACGACCGGGATCGCCGGGCCGATCGTGCCCCAGAGCACACCGGCCAGACACACCAGGACCAGCCCTCTCACCTGGCCGGCGTAGGCCTGGACAGGCCGGGTTTCCGTTGGTGTCACACCGGCAGCATGTCAAACGGGCTCAGCCTGGCCGCACCGCGGGATGCCGGGCCAGATTGGCGCTGGCCAGCCGTGCGGCCCGCTGGACGGCCGGAGTCAGCGAGGAGAGCCGGCGGTCGTCGAGAACGCCGGCGCTGATCGCGGCGACGATCCTTCCCGAGGGCGCGCGAACCGTTGCTATCACGGCGAACACCGGCCGATCGGGCTGCCGGTTGTCGAGGGCGACGTGGTTGCCGTGCAGCTCCGCGACGAACTGCGCGAACGCGGCGGAGGTGATCTGGTTCGAGGTGGGTGCCGTCGAAAGCGATCCGGCCGGGTGCGTCCGGTGTCCCGGAGCCGGCCACGGCCGGTCCGCCTCACCGTACATCCAGAGGTTGGGGAGCCCCCGGTGCTCGTCGGACAGGAACACGTTCAGCCGGACGCTCGCGCCGGTCGCCGCCGCCAGTTGCCGCATCGGACCCAGCGCGGCCGTGCGCAGGACCCGGCCAGGTGGCCAGGCCGCGCCGAGCCGAAGCGTCCGGGGCCCGATCCGGTAACGCCCGGACCGGCGCTGAACCGCGCCCAGCTCGACCAGCTGGCTCAGCAGCCGGTGAGTCGTGCTCTTCGGCAATCCCGCACCAGCGGCGAGGCGGGTCAGGCCTGCCTCGCCGACCGTGGCGAGTTCGTCCAACAGCAGGAAAGCGCCCTCCAAAACGCCGCGACCGCCGGTCTTGTCGATGTCACCGCGAATTGCCTCTTGCCTGTACCGCATCACGGTCCCCCTGTGCGGCCGAGTCCGTCCTCGGGCAGAAACAAAGCCACCACACGGAGAATTATGCTGAACCAACGGCTGACCCGAATCCGGCGGACGGGCGGCTTCCAGCGATCCCGGTCGAGAGAACGCGTCGGGTCCGCTCACCGGACCGTCCTGTTCCTCGGTCACCGCCGCCGATGTCATGTTGGGTAAGTCGTCGCGAGGCTGACCGTTTCCCCTGTACCGGCCGGTCAGCGGCGTCCGGATCGGCCTTTTCCCACATCTGCAGAAAGGTGACTGGACAATGGCCAGAATCAGACGTGGCATCGGACTGGCGATGCTGATTTCCGCGCTGGTGGCGCTTTTCGCACCCGCTGTGGCACAGGCGATTCCACCGGGGCCCTACTCGGTCTGGGTGCGGCACAGCGGCCTGTGCCTGGAGGTCGAGGCCGCCGGCCTTCAGCCGGGCACCCCGACTCTCCAGTGGCACTGCCACCGTGCCAACCACCAGCGGTGGCGCCTCTACCCGGTGACCGAGGGCTACTACCGGCTCGTGGTGGAGCACACCGGCCAGTGCCTCGAAGTCGACCACGCGGGCTCACACGGTGCGCGAGCACTCCAGTGGACCTGTCACGGCGGCACCCACCAGCAATGGAGCGTGATCGACCTGCACAACGGGTTCTACCAGTTCCAGGCCCGCCACAGCAGCCTCTGCCTGGAAGTCCAAGCCGCCTCGACAGCGCCCGGCACGCCGGTCCTCACCTGGGACTGCCACGGCGGCTGGCACCAGCAATGGGGCCTCGTGCAGCTGTGACGGTCTCCCTTCCTTGGCGATGAATCAGGGGATTCATCCGGGCTCGTAGGGGTCCCATGTCACGCGGACCGTGGCCCGCTGCCCGTCGGGGGTGGTCAGGGTGATCGTTCCCGTGCTGTAGGCACCTGGGTCGTCACGGGACGGGTGTGGTTCCAGCCGGACGATGATCTCCCCGCTTCCCGATCCCGACGTCCGGTCGAGGTAGAGCCTGCACCTGGGCGTCGTGCATCCGGGTGCGGATACCGTCGCCGTCCAGGTGTTCGCGCCACCGGTGACATCGACCGTGAACCGTTCTTGAAACTCCGATGACCCGATGTGAACGGCGCCGGTGCTGGTGCGCAGCATTCCCGGACTCGGGAGCCAGCGCACCATCACCGTGCTCTGTTGCCCGTCCGGCGTGGTCACGCGCAACGGGACTTCACCACCGGTGCCGATCGGCCGGGTCAAGCGGACGGTGACGATCGAGCCCTTCCCGGCGGTCAGGGAACCGCGGGCCGGGCTGACGCTCAGCGCCGGGTGCGGGGAGGACGTCGACCACGTCAGATTCCCCTTGGTCGCGATGACGCTGAAGGTGGCGCTGGAGGCTTGCTCACCGAAGTCGATGCGTGGCGCGGTGACCCCGATGCGGCCGGGTACCTGCCAGCGCACGGGTACCGTGACCTTTTGCCCGGCCGACGACGTGACGACGATCCCGGCGCCGGGAGACGCCGCGGCGTTCGGGGTGACGGTGATCTTGACGGGCACGGTGCGCCCCGTGGCGAGTGCGCCGCCGGCCGACGCCATGGCAATCGCGGGGTCGGTGGCGATCGCCGTCCAGGACATATCGCTGCCCGCGGTGATTCCCATGGTCGCCGTCGTCGCGTAGAGAGGGAGGTCGATCACCGGCGGGGTGAGAACCAGCGCTCCCGGAGGCGGTGGCGTGGCCGGAATCAGGGCGGCGGGGACATCACCCGGCAGCGCGCCGGAACTGGGGACCTCCGGCGGCACTTCCCCCTGTTCGCCGTGCCACGGCTCAGCGCCAGGCCGCTGTCCCGGCGTCGTGGGCGTGACCAGGGCCGGCGCGGCGGTCGCGGATGGCTGGGGCGACGGAACGCCGCCGAGAAGGCTCTCGATCCCGGCTTTCGAAGGAATCACCAGGAGCAGCGCCAAGCCTGCGACAGCAGGAACGGCCGCGATCGACCTGCTCAGGACGCGACGCCCTGCCGAGCGCACATCGCGCGGACGCGCGGCAATGTCATGCTCGGCGGAAACGAGTTCGACATCGACGTCCGGATCGGCATCGCGAAGCTGCCAGAAGCCCCCCAGCGTGAGCGCCACGACCAGCGCCGGCTTCCAGTGCGCGCGAAACAGATCGCGAACCTTGTCGTACTCGGCGCACTCCGCGCATCGTGTGGCGTGGTTATCGAGAAAGCTCGTGACTTTCTTGCACAAGTCGGCAGGCATGACCTCGGAGTCCGAGACCACATGACGGGCTTCTTCGAGAATCGTCTTCAGCCCTTTGCAGTTCCAGCCCTTCCCGAGGTCCCGGACCAGCACCTCTGCCTCGACAGCCTTGGCCAGCCTGGTCACCATGCGACGAGTACGGCTGTAGACCGTCTGGGCAGGTACTCCCAGCTCGCTTTCCAGCTGTCGAATGCCGACCCCCTGACGGAAACGCAGGTCGTAAAGTTTTCTCTCGTTCTCCGGCAGTGTCTTCGCGATGAGAGCGACGAGCCGAAGGATCTCCTGGCTGATTTGACTGTTCCCGTACTTCTCCTCAAACGACTCGGCCGACGCTGCACGAGAAGCCTTTTCCGGTACAAGCCCATCCACGATCTCGCGCGAACTCAGCTTGTGAACCTTGAGCAACTTACGTTTGAGAATCGTCACCAGCCAGCGTCGAATCGCTTGCGGGTCCTCGATCGCACTTAACCCTTTCCAGGCGTCGAGGAATGTGGACATGACCACGTCCCGGACCGAGTCCGCGTCCAAGCCCGAAGTGGATCGGCCGTATCTGATCAAGTAATCCGCGTGCGACATCATGATCCGCTCGAAGGCAAGGGCACGGCCACCCTCTGGAGCGGCGTTGAAAGCGATGACCTCCCTGGCGAACCCGCGGTGCTCGTCATGGGAACCGGCCGCGGCCGGTGTCGCGCTCGTCCGATCATGAACATGCGTCACAGCATTCCTCCATCAAGCGGGTCTGCGTTCACGGAGTAGGTGCGCCGAAAACCGGTTCCCTTCCCCGATTACCCAAGACTTCACTCGATCGGTTGATCCATAGCCCGTTCGGGTGTCATCGGCATTGCGCCGCCGATTTCGGGCAGACCAGCGGCCTTCCGCACACATACAGACATGGACCACACGAGCCGACAACGAATCATCGTCCTGATCATGCTCTGCGTAACCATCATGACCGGCAATCTTCTGATCGAACCCGGATCGGTTCGCGATTTGCTGCACCTCGCGGGGGCACCCGCGGCCGAACTGAGCGCGATAGTGCTGATGAGCGCTCTCGAACGCCGGAAGCGGAAGAGTGGCCGCCTTCCCGAGAAGCCCGAATGACCGCGCACGCCGAACCTCTGCGGACACACCGCTCGTCGGCCGTCCGGCGCCGGATCAGGTACCGATCACCTTGTGGATCTCGGCCACTACGAGGGAAACGTTGCCCGCCCCCGCGGTGTGATCCCGGTCCGAATCGTTCTCCACCGCGACGATGGTGTCCCGCTCCCCCCGACCGGTGGCCATCACCGGTCCGCCGGAATCACCTCCACCGGGAATGCCGGTGACCCAGCCGAGGCACAAGTCCCGGCCGTCCCCGCCGCCGGGCGGGGTGAACCGTTCGCAGCGCGGCTGGTCCGGAGCCAGCACCTGCTGGTCGGCCTCCTTGAGCACGTCGGACTGGCAGGTGGTCTCGTCCTCCCGGCATGTCGCGCCCCAGCCGTACTGCCGCACGATCTGTCCGGGGTGCACGGAGTCCGGGGCGGGCAGCCGGGCAGGCATGACATCCATCGGCGGCACCTTGATCAGCATCATGTCCGCGATCCCGACACCATGAGTGCTGCCGGGCACCGGACGGACGACCGTACCGTTCCGCTGGTCGAGGGCGCCCACCCGGAACCGGATGCGGGAATCGTCGATCTGCTCGCCCGCCTCGAAGAAGCAATGCGAGGCACTGAGGATCCACTCACGGCTGATCGCGGTCGCGGTGCAGAAGGGCGTGTCGTCGACCACCATCCGGACCGCCCATGGCGCGTAGTCGCTGACCGAGCCGCCGATCACCGCGGAAGCGCCGGGAGCGGGCACGACCGCGCCGAGCGCCACCAGCACGACCAGACTGCTCGAAGTACGAAGTTTCATCGCGCGCTCTCCTCGTTCTCAGCCGTGTGATCCCATTCTTACTGCCGCGGGCGCTTTCGGGAAACACACTGATGCCAAGCCACCTCCCCGAATGGGTTCAATTACCTCATCGGGGAAACGGTGCGTGACTCCTCATTCATCAGTGCGGGGAGATGTCCCCTGGTTTCGAGCGCAATAACATGACACTTCCCATAAAAGATTCCTTCGCCCAGCTAGCTCAGGGATGGTCATGACGTCCTCGGAACAATCCTGGCCCTCGCCCGACTGCAACGGCATCCCGGTCGTGGATCCGGTCGGGCTCAGTATCGCGGGAACGGTGGTGGTCCTTGCCCGAAGACCCGCCACCGCGGTGGACACGCTGTACTACAACGTGCGTATCTCCGGCGCGGATCCCGGCGCACCGGACGAATGGGCGGGCTGGAACGAACTACGCCTGGCCGAAAACGACCTCCCGGCCGCGGAAAGCCGCCCACTGCTGCGGATCGCGGGCATGGACCTGATCACCGTCGGCGCGGCCGCCGCCGTCCCCCGGCCGGCGGACGCGCCTTTCCGCGCCGTCACCGACGGCCGGTACATCTCGTGCTTCCGGCAATCCGCCACGGGCAGTCTCTACGTGGACCGCTTCGCGCTGGTGCAGGCGCCGCGGCAGCGGACCAGCGGCTCACGTGACGGCGAGAACCAGGGCGGGTGGCAGCTGCGACGGGTGTGGGAGGTGCGTTACCGGCGCAGCGGACGCCGTGACGCGCCTGCCGGTCCCGGCGACGAACTCGGCTTCCGCACCATGAACGACGAGCCGTTCCAGGAACCCACCATCGAACTTCCCGCCCTGTCCGGCATCACCGGCGGCGGGTTCGACGTCGCGCTCGCGCCCACGTCGGAGGCCGACGTCAGCCGCTGGCACATCGTGGCGGTCACCGGCGAAGTACTCACCTTCGTGTCCTACCCCCAGGACAGCACGGGCGGGATCGAACTCGACCCGGCGCTCACGCACCGATTCACGATCACCCCCGCACTGTGGAACTCGGGCAAGAGCACCACGCTGACACCGACCGCCGGGGTGAGCGCGAGCCTGTACGCCGAGCAGGAACGGACCGGTGCGGCGCCGAACCTGCCGTCGAGCCTGCGCCGGGCCGTCCGGCTGGGTGTCACCGTCCCGGTCGCCGGCGCCGGACTGCCGGGAGCGCTGGCCGTCTACGACTTCGGTGTGCTGCCGGACGGCACCGTCCCGGCGTTCCCCGCGGGCATCGGTTGCGTCCTGATCGACGGCACGCTGGACCACGGCGGTTTCACTCCGGCCGCAGGCGACCACCCTGTCCCCGGCAAAGCGGTGCGTTCGGCCGGATCCGGCACGGTCGGCGCCGTTCTGCTGGGGACGCCGAGGCCGGCCGCCGCACCCGCCGTCCTCGACAGCGCCGACGGGCTCGTGCATTGCTACTTCCCGGAACGCACGGGCTCATCCGGCACCGACGCGTTCGCGGTCGCCCACTACGACCCCGCGGTGACCAGGACCCAGATCACCTTGCCCTGGACGACCGACGACGACCGGACCGGCACGTTCACGATGATCGCCCGGCGCAGTGGCAGCACCTTCGACGATGTCGAGGTGACCGTCGCGCCTTGTGTCCGCGGTGGGATCACCGCACCGGATCTCTGTGACGTGACGATCGACTACGGCGCCGCCGCCGGCCTGCCGCGCGAGAACTGGGGCGGGCTACCGCGAGACGTCCGGACCATGGTCTCGATCCTCAACGGGTCGTTCTCAGACGACCCCGCCGACAAGGCCGTCCTGTCCGGGGCCCGGCCGTTCTACGACTTCCTGGGCCACCAGCCGTCGGCACGACTGCCCTTGACGTCGGCGGGCAGGCTCGAACTGATCTCCCATCGCCCCGACCTGCCCTTGTCCAGGGTCGAGGTCACGGCGGCGGCGAGAGGTACCGTGGATCTGACCCTGAGCTACACCACGGCCGCCGGTTTCACCGCGGTGCAGACCTGGCGGACGGTGCCGGCAGGCACGGCCAACGCGGCGCTGATTCTCGGCGGTGACGCGGATCCGGGGACCTACGGTTATCAACGCCCGCCCGCGGACACGCCCGTCTACGCGTTGAGCACCACCGGCGGCAGCATCCTGCTCGTAGGCAAGACCACCGAAAACCTGTCATTCACGATCTCGCCGGCGGAGGGTGACCCGGCACACTGCGCGGTGTCCCTCGTCATCGGCGCGGGACCCGAGGTCAAGCTCGACGACGTTCCGCGTGACCAGGCGGGCTTCGTCGCCCGCTTGCGGTCGTGGAGCAGCGCCCAAGCCGTGTTCGGCCACATCTCCCCCGACCCGAGACCGGGGCCGGTGGCCGACCAGGAATTCACCACCGCGCTGGATCTGCGAGGCGGTTCCCTGCTGTTCGATGTGCTCGAGCCGGTCACCGTGGGCACTCTGGCGGTCGGGCAGGTCAGCGCGGCCGGCTGGCGGAAACGTACGCTCACCCCCACCCCGCCGGACGACACCACCGGCCGGGCGATGCTCGCCCTGACCGCGGTCCTGCCGGAAGCCCCGCTGTTCGGCCGGGAACCGCGGGCGGTGGACGGCACGAGCACCAGGACGGTGACCGGCGACAACGGCAAGTGGCTGGCGGCGCACCAGGCGAAGGCGCTCAGGCTCAGCGGCTCCCAGGCGATGAGCGTCGCGCTGAGCAACGCCCAGCTGGCGCCACGGCGAACCTGGACCATGGAATCCTGGATCCGGCCGGAGGGCAGCGACCCGGCGACGGTCATCACCTACGACAACGGTCCGGCGAAAGACGTGGGCGAGCTCTCGCGGTCGTACTACCTCGGCGTCGCGGGGCTGCCCACCGTGCGATTCGGTGCGTTCAAACAGAAGAACAACGCCAAAAGCTCCTACCTCGCGGTGCCGTCGAACCCGGTGTTCACCCCCGGCCCGGCCGGTTTCACCTGGGAGGCCTGGGTCAAGCCGGACCCGAAGCCCTGCCCTGAGGCGAACCGGCTCGGCAGCATCCTGCAGGTCTGCGACGCCAAGAGCAAGAACGCGCCCTTGGTCAATTTCGGCCTCGACGCCGGACGGCACCTTTCGCTGGGCTACCAACGGCAAAGCCACAGTTCGAAACCGGTCTACCTCACAGCCGCGACCCCGCTTCCCTCCGGAGTTTGGACACATGTCGCGGCGACGGGGTCCTGGCACAACGGGATCTGGACGCTGCGGATCTACGTCAACGCCGTACTGGCAGGCACCGCGCAGAACGTCCAGCTGCGATCGCCGTCGAAATCGACTTCCCCGTCACTGGCCATCGGCGCGCGGATCGGCCCTCACGTCAGTGTGTTCGGCGCGCTCTCGGCGGTGCGCCTGTGGTCGTTGCCCAGGACGGCCGAGGACCTGCGGTACACGATGGCGGCCTCGCTCGGCGGGTCCGAACCGGGACTGGCCGGGACCTGGTCACTGGCCGAGGGGCACACCACCGACAAGTCGGTCTTCGCCAACCACGCGACCGCGACCGGGTCGGCCCTCGACGCGCAGCTCAAGCTCTCCAAGGATCAGGCGGTCCGCTCGAGCGACGACAACCCGTTCGTCGGCATCGTCGCTGGCGTCGGCGGCGCGGCGCCCGTCCATGCCTTCGCGCATATGCGTCCCCGCGAGTGGAACCATGTCGCCGTCGCCTATGAGGCCGCCGGTGCCCTGAATCTGAACCTCGCGGGCTCCGCATCGGCCCGGCCGGCCTACGGGATCTGCGACGAACCCGGCGGTCTCACGTTCGACCGCGAGTTCAGTATCGACGGCTGGGTACAGACCAGCGACTCCACGGGACTGCAGCGGACCATCCTGTCGCACTGGGGCAAGTCCGGAAAGGACCAGTCCTTCCGGCTCGCGCTGACCGCCGACGGCTGTCCTTTCTGCACCGTCGGCCTCGTCAATCCGGCGACGGGCGGCCGGACCCAGCTGACCGTGCGGAGCCGGGCCGGTTTCCCGGACTGGGCTCCCTTGCACCTCGCGGTGACGTTGACCTCCGCTCAGGTCACGGTGAGCGGCAAACAAGTCCTGCGGTGCGTCCTCACGATCTACGTCGACGGCGCCGCGTGGGGAACGGCGCAGACAACCCTGAGCGGGACCAGCACGGTGACGTCGGTCGACTCCGCGGCGCCACTGACGGTCGGCATCGGCACCCCGCCCGCGAACACCGGCCGGGTGGCCCCGGAAGCGCAAGCACGCTTCGCGGGCTCTCTGACCGGGCTGCGCTTCTGGTCGACAGGCTTGTCGGCAGACCAGGTGCGGTCGGTGATGCGACGCGAACAAGCCGCCGACGCCGATGACGGCGTGGTCTCGGCGTGGTGGTTCGCCGAAGGTTCCGGTGACGTCGCCGCGGATACGGTGAACGACAACGACTTCCGGCTCACCGACACGGATCTGTGGGGCGTGATGCAGAACATCGCCCGCTACCGGTGCTATCACGACGGCCGGTTGGTCGGCTTGGTGATGCCCGCCCCCGCCGACGAAGTAGTCGGCTACCGCGGCTACGACCAGTGCACCGTCGGCGCCTCCGCGCGCACCGCGGGAAAGTTCCAGGACAGCATCAACGGTTCGCTGGCCGAGGTACGGCTTTGGGACTCCGCACGCACCACTTCCCAGATCACGTCCACGCTGTACCGGAAGCTGAAGGGTGACGAGGCGGACCTGGTCGGTTACTGGTCACTGGACGGCACCAGCGCGGACCTCACCGGGCGTGGCGCGAACGGGCATCTCGTCGGCGCGCCCCGCTATGTCGGTTCCACCGCACCGGTCGCCGATGAAGGACCCCAGGTCACCAACGTCTACCAAGGCTCGCGGACCCGGTTCCAGCGTCCGCTGTCCGGCAGGGCCGCCGTGGTCGAGTACCCGGAGATGGAGACACACGGCGACGGCACACCGTACGCGGTGATGCGCCGCGCCTACTTCTTCAAGGACACCACTCTCAGGCTGTCCACCGCCTACGGCATGGGCGAGACGGATCTGGTGTACCTGGGTCAGGTACAGACCCGCCCCACGTTGACCGGCTACATCGAGGGCGCGCCGCCGGTGCCGAGCGAAAACCTGTCGCGCCCGCTCTACGACAGCCCCTTCGGCTACAACTCCTATCAGGACGCTTCCACGGTCACCTTGCGGTCCGAAGAGAGCACATCCGTCAACTTCACCTCGTCCGACTACCGGACCCGGCTGAAGATGGAAATCGACGCGAAAGCCGGGGTCGCGGCGAAATGGGCGGACAGCGCGACGGTGTTCGCGTGGACGCATCTGCTCACCGGCGGCACCGGGAAGGTCGGTGTCCGGCACAAATCGAACCTGGAGATCGCCAACCAGCACGACGAGACGTACCTGTCCGCGTGGACCCGCACCACGACGGACACGCTGGGGCTGAGGGGAATGTGGGAACCGGCTCAGGCGGACCGGTCGGACTATCTCAACCCTGCGGTCGGCCGCCGGTACCAGCCGCTGAACCTCGGCTACGCGCTCGTCGAGTCGATGACCGCCGACCTGTACGCGATGCGGCTGCGCTCCACCGGCGCGATGATCGGCAAGATGGTGCTGCCGAATCTGGGCATCCCGCCGGATCGCAACATCATCACCTTCCAGATCGACCCGCGGTACGCGAAGAACGGCACCCTGGACGGGAAAGTGGGACTGGTCAACGACCCGGACTACCCGCAGGCCGACGTCACCAGGGGCAGCTACTTCAAGCCCGCCGAGGCCTACCGCCTGGCCGCGAAGATAACGGCGTCCGACAAAGCCATGCGGAGCAGGTACGACCAGTTCAACGCGGAGAGCCGCGGCGAGGCGGGCGAAGCCGGTCTGGACCGGGTCGAGCACAAGCAGTTCTACGACTTCGGCCAAGACATCCCGACGCGCGGAATCGCCAATCGCTACGTCTGGACGGCGTCGGGCGGCTTGCACACGGAGACCGAGCAGTTCTCCGCCGTCCACGAACGCGTCTACACGGGATTCGACGACTACACGCATCTGACCGGTCTGTCCGGCGAAATCACGTTCACCGCCCAGGTCGGCCTGTTCGGTTCGATCGACGCGTTGTTCGGCGGGCATCTCAAGGTCCAGGTCGGCAAATCGGAGAACCGGTCGCGAGGTCTGTCGCTGGCTGTGACCTGTCCGGGCGATCCGATGCTGCAGGGCTATCGCCCCGGCGACGGCTACACCCCCGGCTATTGTCCCGGCAAAGTCGAGGCCTACCGATTCATGTCGTTCTACCTGCCCCCTTCCGCCGACAACAGCGACACCTTTTACCACCAGGTGATCGACAAGGAATGGCTGAACTCCAGCAGCGACCCGGACGCGGTGGCCCTGCGCAACGTCCAGTTCACCGGGCAAGGCGCGTGGCGTCTGCTGCACCGGGTCACCTACGTCAGCCGGGTCCCACCACAGTTCGACACGAATCCCGACCAGACCGTCGCCCCCGAACCCGTGCGGGCGATCGACCTGGCCGACAACCCGTTGCTCATCGAACTGGTCCAGGACGAAGTGGCCGCGAAGAACCCCACCCCCGCCGATATCGGCACCGGGGTGGCGAACGTGCTGGCACCGTTGGACGGCCACGCAGCCTCGAAGCTCGGGAACCTCGTCCCGTGGTGGGCGGCCTTTCTCACCGCGACCAGGCAACCGAAGCCCGACCCCGCGAAAGCTGCTCTGATGAACCGCATCCTGACCGACACCGTCGCCTACTTCCAAGCCGGCTACGCCTCCGGCTTGCTGCCCAGACAGGAACCCGATGCCGGCGGGCGTCTCGTTCCGGCACCACGAACATCGGAGCCGAGCCTGCCACCGTCGTCGCCTGCGCCGGAACCGACGTCGTTCGGCCTGCTCGTCGAGCGTGCCCCGGATGGCCGAGATGCCGGGTAAGCAGCAGGCGGTCGTACCCGGTACGGGTTCGTCAAGCGAAGCGAACATGGCCACCCGGCCGCACCGACACCGCGGGCGAACCGACCATGTCGACGAACCCGGTCATCGACTACCACCTCATCTACGCGCTCGTGCTGATCGTGCTCGCCGCGACCGCCTCCGGGAATACCTGGGGATTGGGAGAACGCTGGACACGACTGTCCTTCGTGGACCGCAACCGGTGGCTCAGCCGACCTCCCGGTAGACCTTGATGTCGCGAGCGGTGCCGAGTTCCCGCCGAACCAGCGCAAGCGGATACCTGCGCGGCCGCTTCACGCGCGACGATGTCATCGCACCGGTTTCTCTTCCTGCGCCAGGTCCGCTTCGATCAGTGCGATGGCCTCGGCGAGCCTGCTGCCGAGAACCAGCTCGCCGGGATCGACACCGTACTTCTCACTGATGACCACGGAAAACACGGCGAGCGCGAGTGAATCGAGGCCGATCTCCGCAAAGGTCGCTTCGGGTGTGACCAGCTCCGGCGGGATTCCGAACTGATCCGAGAGCTGACCGGTGATCAACTGAAAAACCGGAGTAACCACGTTGTCCTCCCTTTCCGACGGAGATCGACATGCGGCTCCTGGCTAAATCGGCAGGCGCAGGGCCGGTCCGGTGGACCCGGTCGCCACCGTGCGGGCGGCGCTGTCCAAGCGCTCGATCACCGCTCCGGCTTGAGCCGGGGTGATGATCAGCGGCGGCATGACGAGCAGCGTGCTCGGCGCGTTGTGCGCGACCGTGGCCAGGACGCCATGGTCGATCGCCGCACGCATCAGCGCGAGCCCCCCGTGCTCGTCACGGGTCTCCAGCGCCAGCATGAGCCCGAGCCCGCGCACCTCCGCGAGCACCGACGGATGGCGACCGACCACCTCCGCCAGCCCGGTGCGCAGGACGGCGGCGGTCGCGCGAACCTGGTCGAGCAGCCCTGGCCTGCTGACCTGTTCGACCACCGCACAGACGACGGCCGCGGCCAGTTCCCCGCCGCCGAAGCTGGACGGATGGAAGAACGGATCGTCCGCGAGCGACCGCTGGATCTCCTCGGTGAAGCTGCACGCCGCCACCGGATAGACGCCGCCGGACAGACCTTTGCCGGTCACCAGCAGGTCCGGTCGCACGTCCCAGTGTTCGGCGGCCCAGATCCGGCCGGTCCGCCCGAGGCCGGACTGGACCTCGTCGAGCAGCAACAGCGCGCCGGACTCGTCGCAGCGCCGCCGTACCTCGGCGAGGTAGCCATCCGGCGGCAGCACCACGCCCGCCGAGGCCGGGATCGTTTCGAGGCAGACCAGCGCGGTGTCCTCCCCCACCGCCGCACGCAAGGCATCGATGTCACCGAAGGGAACCCGGACCACGTCTTGTTCCCGTGCCGAAGGCCCTGGGCCTTCGCTCATCGCCAGCGCGAGACCGACCTGGCCGTGATAGGCGCGCTCGGCGCAGACCACTCCGCGACGGCCGGTGGCCAGCCGGGCCAGCTTGCCCGCGAACTCGATCGCCTCGCTGCCACTGGCGGTGAAGAAGCTGTACGGCAGGGTTTCCGGCAGCAGGCAGGCGAGGGCGGCCGCGGCCCGGCCACGCGGCAGGGACGGCAGCATCCAGTCACCGATGTCACGGGACTCCAGCGCGTCGCGCAACGCCGCGGTGATCGACGGCGGGCGATGACCGAAGTCGAAGACACCGCCGGCGCTGCGGCAGTCCAGCAGGACACGGCCGTCGTAGGTATGGATTTCCGCACCCGCGCCGCCCGCCTGAGCGGGTACCCCACCCATGGCCCGGTACGCGGCGGCGCGATGCGGTGAGAGATTCCGTTCCAGCAAGGTGAAAGTCTCGGCGGTGTGGTCCGCCCCCGAATAACCGGTCATGACAGCACGGTCACCGTTCCCTCCGTTCCGTCCACCCGCACGAGTTGCCCGTCGCGCAGTCGCTCGAGGACGCCTCCCACCGCGATGACCGCCGGCAGCGAACGCTCGCGGGCCAGGATCGAGCCGTGGGACAGCAGGCCGCCCTGTTCGGTGACGAGACCGCTCGCCGCCAGGTAGGCGGGAGCCCAGCCAGGGTTGACGCTCTGGACGACGAGAATGCCGCCTGCCTCGAAGTCGCCGATCTCGGCGACGCTGCGCAGGATCCGGACCGGCCCCTCGGCCACCCCGGCCGAGCAGGCGATGCCGGTCAACGTGCGCCCCCGCACCGGAGACGGCCGCACGGGCATCGCGCCCAGCGCGGACGGCGGCTCCCAGTTGCGGAAGCAGCGCGCGTGCTCGCGCCGCATCCGGACGCGCGCCTTGAAGTCACCGCCCTCGAGATCGTCGTCGAGGGCACGCAGGACCTCGTCGAGGGTCAGCCAGAAGACGTCGTCCGGCGCGTCGAGCAGGTCCAGTTCCGCCCAGCGGCCGCCCAGTCCCAGGCAGGCCCGGCGCAGGATCCGGTTCGCCCGTGTCGCCGAGACGCGGAGCACCTCGCGGGTACGGCTGTACTCGCGGGCGGCGCCGAGCACTCCCCGCAGAACCGGGGTCCACGGCCCGGCGGCACGCAACACCCGGCGTTCCTCCTCGGCACGGGACCGGGCGTGCTCCGGCGGGACCGCCCTGGGACCCGCCTGCGCCGCCCGCACCGCGGCCTTCAACAGCAAAAGGACGGTTCCCGGATCCTCGTCCCATCGGGGACGGGCGAGCTCGTCGTCGCCGTCCGCCAGGTAGCCGAACTCCTGCGACAACGCCGCCAGTCCGGTGCCGAGGCCGTCGGGCAGCGCCTCGGTCTCGGCCGCCGCCAGCACCTCCTCGGCCATGTCGGCCGCCTGACCGGCCAGCTCCTCCAGCGCCCGGCCCGCCGCGCCGGTGGCCAGCGGCCCCAGGCCGTCCATCAAGAGCAGTTCACGGGGCGGCTCGTCCAGCCGGCCGCCGACCTGCTCCAGCAACGCGCGCAACAGCTCCTGCAACTGCTCGGCCATGAACGAAACTCTCAGCGACTGCCGGTAGGTCCGCTCGTGCAGCCGCAGCGCGCCGTGGAACTCGGTGCGCAGTTCCGGGTCCGCCAGATCCGCCCAGGCGACGGCGAGCCAGCGCCGATCGCGGCCTGCGTCCCCGGCCTGGTACGCCATGGCCTCGCGCAGGATCCGCCGGTGCTGCCGCCACACGGCGAGAACGATCTTCGGCACCCGCCGGATAGTGGCGGGTGCGGGAGACCACCGCTCGCCCTGCCCGTGGTAGCCGGGGACCAGGCCGAGCCCCTCGTCGAACGACCGCTCGATGTAACCGGGGAGCTGCAGCAGGGTCTTCTTGAACTCGTCGACCCGCCAGTAGGCGTGCCCGTAGCACCGCCGTCCCTCGACCACCGGGCGGCCGGGCACCTCGAGCCCGATGTCCCGCAGGAATTCCGTGAGGGCTTGCGGAAACACCCGGCCGAGGGTGATCGACGCGCTGAGCGGGGTGACCAGGCCGGGCATGGTCTCCCGGAAGTTCGCCGAGGTCCATTGTCCTGGCAGGGGCTGCCAGCGGGCGGCGGTGACCGGCCGGGCCTGGAGCAGCCACAGCCGTTCGTCGTCGAAGGCCCACTCGAGGTCGCACGGGTAGCCCAGCCAGCCTGCGACCGCGCGCACCAGCTCGATCACCGCGGTGGCCTCGTCCTGGCCGAGCCCGGACCCCGCCAGGGAGCCGCGCAAGCGACCGGTCAGCAGGGAAGCGCGCAGGGTGGCCGGGGTGACCTCGCCGTCGGTCAGCGCGTTCCCGCGTCCCGGCACGGACTCGATGACACAGGTGCTGTCGTCCCCGGTGAGCGGATCGAGGGAGAAGGCGACCCCGGCGGTCTTCGCGGCGACCAGTGCCTGCACGATCAGCGGTATCCGCCCTAGCTCGTCCACCACGGCGGCCAGCCCGGTCGTGCGGACGTCGAGCCGGGTGTCGTAACGACCGGCCTGCGACTCGTCCGAGCCGTCCTCGTCAGGGGCGGAAGAGCGCACCGCGAACGGGCCGGGGCCGAGAAGGCGTTCCAGTTCCACGGAATCCGGCGGTTCGCCGGGCAGCAGGACCACCCCGGCAGGCACCGAAAAGCCTTGCCGGATGGCGAGGCCGAGCATCCTGGCCTTGCCGCCCACCTCCGCCGCCGTCAAGTCCGCCGCCTTCGACAACTCGATCATGACTGGACCTCCTCCCGCGCGTGCGCCTGCCGTCCGGCGGACGCGCGCACGACCCGCAGCACCGCGTCCCGGACCGGCGTCAAACCGCCGGGCGCCAGGGCCACGCTGGGACCGGCCACCGGGATCACTCCGGCCACCGGCGGCAATACGGCGCCTGCCGCCTGGTCCTTCGCGGTCCGCGCGATCGCCCGGCGGACGACGAGAGGATCGGCGTTCCCGTGAAGGCACCCGAGCACATGCGGGGGCGGCGGCTGTCCGGTCACCGCGAGCAGCCCGCCTGATCGACGTCGCCGGGCCACCGGTTCGGGCCGGACGAGATAGGGCGGCATCGACGACCGGGTACTCGCGTACCGGATCGCCGCCGCCAGCGCCGAGGCGACGGCCTCGCGGTCCGCGCGGCCACGCCGCCCGGTGCTGAGCCCGTGCCCCGGCAGATCGACGAGCACCACCTCGACGCCGTGCCGGGCGAGCGACATCGCGAGCGGAGTGCACCACCGCGCGTGCAGCCCCGGCCCGGCGGACACGACCACGGTGCCGAGGCGAACCCCCTCGGCTGGATGCACCTCCAGGTGGACCGAACCTGACGGCACCGGCCGCTGCACGTGTTCGAGACGGCCGAGAGCCTTTTCGAGACCACCTGACTCTTCGACCAGGGCTCGTATCCCGCCGACGGTTTCCACCCATCCGGCAAGGATTTCCGTCGCGGGTTCGAGTGCGCGCTCGCAAGCGGCTTTACCGGACAAGGCATACCGGGCGGGCAGTACCGGACGCCCCTTGTGCAGCACCATGATCGCGGCTGCTTCGGACGAGGTGAGTGCGGGCGCCCAGCCCGTGGCCGCCCGGAACCTGCTGCCGTCGACGCAGGTGTCCCCTGGCACCACCCACTGCCCGGACGCCGGGAACAGGCCGAGCCGGAACAGCACGTCGGCGATCCGCCTTGCCGGTTTCTCCGGCACGCCCGCCAGCAGCTGGCCATGCATACGGGCCAGGTCCCGCGCGCTGATCCAGTCCTGCGTGCCGAGGTTGTACGGGCCGACGAGGGAAAGCTTGGCCGCCCGGTGGAAGGCGTCCGCGAGATCGCGTTGGTGCAGGAACTGATAGCCCGCCCGGCCGGCCTCCGGAAGCATCAGGACGGGTGCGGTCAGCGCGTCGATGCCGTCGTTGCCGAAGCTCGGGCCGATGACGTACGGCGAGCGGAGCAGGGCGATCGCCATCTCGCCGGGATGCCTGCGCAGCCACCATTCCGCGTAGTGCTCGACCTCGGCCTTGTCGTAGAAGTAATAGTGATCCGGGCTGCCGCTGGGAAAGACGTCCTCGTCGACGAGCTTGGGCAGGTCCCCCACGCCGTAGGCGTTGACGCTGGAGGCGACCACGAGGCGTTCGACCCCCGCGCGGGCGGCCGAATCGATCACATTGCGCGAGCCGCGCAGGTTGATGTCGTGGATCTCGGCCTTGTCCCGGATCTCCTCCACCACGAAGGCAAGGTGCAGAACGGCCTCACAGCCGTCGAAAACCCCGGCCAGTTCGGGTGATCGCACGTCCAGCCGGCGCGACCGGAGCTTCGGATGGCACAGCCGCGGCGGCCGCCGCCCCAGCCCGATCACCTCGTCGATCTCGGGATCGGCGCACAGGGCGGGCAGGATCGCCGCGCCGAAGTCGCTGGTCGCTCCGGTGACGGCAACTTTCATCGAGGCAGTTCCGCGGCGACGTCGGCGAACGTCTTCACGGCGCGATCGATCTGCTCACGGGTGTGCGTCGCCATCACGCACAACCGCAGCAACGCCTCGGACCGGGCGACCGCGGGGAACATCGCGGCGCTGGCGAACAGCCCGCTGTCGAACAACCGGCGCCACAGGGTCGCCGCACGAAGATCGTCGCCGACCAGGACCGGCACGATCGGGGACACGATCTCCTCGCCGCTCGGGAGCCGCGACGGCTCGCCGACGTCGAAACCGGCGTCCCGCAGCCCTTCCCAGAGCTGGCGGGCGTTGGCGAGCGTGCGCTCGGCGATCGCCCGGCCCTCTTCGCTGCGCTGCAGGCGGACGGCCGCGAGAGCGGCGCCCAGCGAGGACGGGACGGCGGCGGTGGTGAACAGGAAGGACCGAGCTCCGGCCCGCAGCGCGTCGATGACGTCACGGGAGCCCGCGACGAACCCGCCGGTGGAGCCGAGTCCCTTGGACAGCGCCCCCATCTGGACATCGACGTCCGCGTTGACCCCGAACAACTCGGCGGCGCCGGTGCGCCGCTCGCCGAGCACGCCCGCGCTGTGCGCCTCGTCGACCAGCAATGCCGCGCCGTATTCGCGGCACAGCGCGGCGATGCCGTCGAGCGGAGCGAGATCCCCCTTCATCGAGTACAGGCCGTCGACCGCGACGAGTACGCCGCCGCCGTCACCGGCGGCCCGCTTCAGGGTGTCCTCGAGCTTGTCCAGCCGGTTGTGCCGGAACATGCGGATCTTCGCCCTGGACAACCGGCAGCCGTCCAGGATCGACGCGTGTGCCGAGGCATCCACCACCACCGTGTCGCCGGGGCCGACCAGCGCGCCGATCGCGCCCAGATTGGCCTGATAGCCGGTGGTGAACACGATCGCGGCCTCGGTCCGGTACCAGTCCGCGATCTCCGCTTCGAGCGCGAGATGGAGATCGATCGTGCCGTTGAGCAGCCTGCTGCCGGTGATCGTGGTGCCGTAGCGGTCCAGCGCGTCGCGTGCGCCCTGGATGACCGCGGGATGCTCGGCGAGGCCGAGGTAATTGGCCGAACCGAGCATCAGCGCCTCGTGGCCTTCGATGTGCACGACCGGCGCGGTGGTGGATTCGACGACGCGGAAATAGGGCGCGTGATTCTCGGATTCGAGCGCGCGCAAACGGCCGACCGACTCGTCCTCACCAATGCGATCGATGACATGATTCGACCTGCTCACAATCATTCTCCCTGAAATCGGGCATGCGATCGGAAATGCCGTCCAACTCGGACAATATGATTTCTCGAGCGGGCGTTGTTTCGAAGACTAGCATCGCCGCATCGGCGAACTCTTGCATGGCACTGACAAATCACTTACAACCGGCCGATAAGGGATCAGGAAATGCGGTGCAGGGCGGTTCGCTTCTCCAGTTCGGGGACGAGATCGCGCGGGCTCGGCGTGGCCAGCATCTCCCGCCGGATCTCCTCGGCCTGGTCCCGGAACGACGGCTCCCGCAGCAGCCTGGACAGTCGGCTCTTGAGCTCTTGCGTGGACAGCGAATCGACCGCCAGAGCCAGGCCGGCTCCGCGTTCCTCCAGCTTGCGCGCCATGTCCACCTCGTCCCACACCAGGCTGGGGATGACGAGCTGCGGCACGCCGTGCACCACGGCGTTGTTCAGTGTTCCCGCGCCGCCGTGGTGGATGATCGCCGAGCAGGTGGGCAGGAGTTCGTCGAGCGGGACGAAATCGACGACCCGGACGTTGTCCGGCACATCGGGCAGCGGCCCGAGCTGGTCTTCGTTGAGCGTGGCGATGACCTCGATGTCCAGATCGGACACCGAGCGCAGCAGGTCGGCGGCCGAGACCCCGTCTCCGCCGATCACTTCCCGTCCCGAGGTGCCGAGGGTCAGGCAGACACGGGGACGCTCCGGCGGGCGGCGCAGCCAGTCCGGCAGGCCGGACTTGCCGTTGTACGGCACGTACCGCACCGGCAGATAGTCGAGGTCGAGCGGGAGCCGCATCCAGGCGGGCACCGGGTCGACCGTCCACTGGCCGACGAGCAGTTCCTCGCTGAACTCGCAGTCGTAGCGGGAAAGCTTGCCGGACAGCCATTCGGCCACCGGATCCTCGCGGTGCTCCGGCGGCTGCCGGTCCAGGAGGTCGAGGAAGACGCCCCGCATGCGCGAGATGTAGTCCAGCCCGAACGACATCCGGGCGTGCGCGGCGCCGCTGGCACGGGCCGCCACCGGGCCGGTGAACGACAGCCCGTCCCAGATCACCAGGTCCGGCTTCCACGCACGGGCGAACCGCACGAGATCGTCCGACACGGAGAGATTCCCGAGGTATTCGTACTGCAGGCAGGAAATGGTGAACTCCCCGAGCACGTGTTCCCAGGTCAGCCGTTCCGGCCGGGCCTCGGTCATCCCCTGACTCAGGCTCTGGAACTGCCCGCTGCTGAACTTCGCGCCGCCGGAGCCCTGCAGAGCGGGGCCCAGATTGAGCTCGTCGCCGACGGGTACCGCGGTCAGGCCTGCGCCGGTGATCTCGGCAGCCAGATCGGGCTGACTGGCGACGCGGACCTCGTGCCCCGCCGCCCGCAACGCCGACGCCAGCGGGACCAGATTGTACAGATGCGCCCTTACCGCGAGCACCGTGAACAGGACCCGCACAGATTTCTCCCATTCTTGTGATTAAGGTGACGACAATCGAGAGAAGAGGACGTGAAGAGTCTAACGAGAGCCGTGTTCGGCTGTACAGGCTCCGGCTGTTCGCGAAATTCCCGATTCCGGCCCGGCTTTGTTAGCGTGAGCGGGACTTCCCTGATTAGGAGTTCCCGATGGTGGATATTTCCGCGCTCGCCAAGAAGTCCTCTGCCGGATCCGGCGGATCTCGTCCATGGCAACTCGCCGAATCCGTGCTCAGCGGCACACGGGACGTCCATCGGCTCGCGGATTTCCATCGGTGGTTCGCCGACCTGGGGCAGCGGTTCTACACCGAGGTGGACCGGATCCCGCTACCCGGACTGTCCGGCTGGCGTCTGGATCCCGGCACCGGAAACCTGGGGCATGACAACGGCCGCTTCTTCACCGTCGAGGGACTGGAGGTCCGGGTGCCCGGCGGCCCGGTCGAGCGGTGGAGCCAGCCGATCATCAACCAGCCGGAGATCGGCATTCTCGGCATCCTGGTGAAACGGTTCGGCGGCGTCCTGCACTTCCTGATGCAGGCGAAGGTCGAACCGGGCAACCACAACGGATTGCAGCTCTCGCCGACCGTGCAGGCAACGCGCAGCAACTACACCCGTGCACACCACGGGAAACCGGTGCCCTATCTGGACTATTTCCTCAGGTCCGCCCGGCACGGCGTGCTCACCGACGTGCGGCAGTCCGAGCAGGGTTCCTGGTTCTACCGGAAGCGCAACCGCAACGTGGTCCTCGAAGTCACCGAAGAAGTCGAGGTCCTCGACGGCTTCTGCTGGCTGACCCTGGGGCAGCTGCACAGCCTGCTCACCGCCGGGGACCTGGTGAACATGGACTCCCGGACGGTGCTGTCCTGCCTGCCGTTCTCCGGCGCGGGCCTGCTCGAGGCGTTCGCCCCGGCCGGTGACGACTTCCGCGCTTCGGTCATCCGGTCCTGCAGCGAGGACGAGGGCAGCCGTCATTCCACAGTGGACATCCTGAGCTGGATCACCGAGGTCCGCACCCATTCCGAAGTGCACACCCGGCTCGTGCCGCTCGCCGGGCTGGCGGGGTGGCGCCGGACCGACGACGCGATCACGCACGAGAACGGCCGGTTCTTCGAGGTGATCGGGGTGCGGGTGCGGGCGGGAGGGCGCGAGGTCGGCGAGTGGACGCAGCCGATGATCCGGGCGTACCGGACGGGTGTGGTGGCGTTCCTGGTCAAACGCGTCGACGGAGTGCTCCACGCGCTGGTGCACGCGCGGCTCGAACCCGGCTACCTCGACGTCGCCGAACTGGCCCCGACCGTGCAGTGCGTCCCGGAGAACTACGACCATCTGCCGACGGCCGCCCGGCCGCGTTTCCTGGACGAGGTACTGACCGCGCCGGAGGACCGGATCCGTTTCGACGCCACGCTTTCCGAGGAGGGCGGGCGGTTCTACCACGCGCGCAACCGTTACCTCGTGGTCGAAACGGACGAGGACCGGGAACTCGACCATCCCGATTTCCGCTGGCTGCCCCTGCACCAGCTGGTCCATCTGCTCCGGCACAGTCACTATGTCAACATCCAGGCGAGGAGCCTGGTGGCCTGCCTGCACAGCCTCACCGCCCCGCCCCCGGCGAGCTGAGCGAGGCGGGAGACCCGCCACCACAAAGGAAAGATCAGCAGGTGGCCAGCACTTCGCGCAGGGCGCCGATCACCTTGTCCTGCACGCTCGGCGCGAGCGCCGGGTACATCGGCAGCGAGAAGATCTCCCCGGCCAGCGCCTCGGTGACCGGCAGGGCGCCGTTCCGGTAGCCGAGGTGGGCGAATCCGGTCATGGTGTGCACCGGCCACGGGTAGCTTATGTTGAGCGCGATCCCGTGGGCCTTGAGGGCCTCGATGATCGCGTCACGCCGGGGATGGCGGACCACGTACAGGTAGTACACGTGATCGTTGCCCTCCGCGGTGGCGGGCAGGACGAGTTCGGTGTCACCGAGTCCCTCGGCGTACCTGCGCGCGACCGCGCGCCGGTCGGCGACGTACCGGTCCAGCCGGGTCAGCTTGCGGCGCAGGATCTCGGCCTGTACCTCATCGAGCCTGCTGTTGTGTCCCGGCGTCTCCACCACGTAGTAGCGCTCGGCCATGCCGTAGTACCGGAGCCGTCGAAGGTTGCGCTCGACCTCGTCGAGACCGGTGACGGTGGCGCCCCCGTCGCCGTACGCGCCGAGCACCTTGGTCGGATAGAAGGAGAACGCGGCCGCGTCGCCCATGGAGCCCACCAGCGCGCCGTGATGCCGCGCGCCGTGCGCCTGTGCGCAGTCCTCGAGGATCGCCAGCCCGTGCGCGGCGGCGAGTTCCCGCAGCGGGGCCATTTCCACGCTCTGGCCGTACAGGTGGACCGGCAGCAGGCACCGGGTCCGGCCGGTGATGGCGGCCGCCACCTGGCCGGTGTCCATCAGGTAGTCGCCGGGCCGCACGTCGACGAAGACCGGTTTGGCGCCCACCGCGTCGATGGCCACCACGGTCGGCGCCGCGGTGTTCGCGACCGTGATCACCTCGTCACCGGGGCCGACGCCCAGCGCCTGCAGCCCCAGCTTGATCGCGTTGGTGCCGTTGTCGACGCCCACGCAGTGCGGCACACCGTGATAGGCGGCGAACTCCGTCTCGAACCCCCGGACACTTTCGCCGAGCACCAGGCGTCCCGATCTGAACACGGTCTCGACCGCGTCGAGGATGTCGTCCCGTTCCCGCTCGTATTCCGGCAAGTAGTCCCACACGAAGGTGGTCATGGCACCTCTCATCTCAGCTCTGGCCGACGGCCACGGGGCATCGCGCGACACCTCGCACGACGGGGGATCTCCTGCGACGGATCACCGGGCCGGTCCGGCGCAGCCGGGGGAACCGGGCGGCGAGGGTCCGCAGGGCCACCACGGCCTGCAGGCGGGCCTGCGGTGCGACGAAGGTGGTGTGCAGGCCGCCGGTCAGCGTGAGGTGACCGGCCACGTCCGGCCGCGTGATCAGGAAGTCGTCCGGATCGGCGAAGGCCTCCGGATCGCGGTTGGCCGCCTCGACGAGGACGACCACCTGCTCGGACTTCCGGATCACCTGACCGGCCAGTTCGAGGTCCTCGAGCGCGATCCGGCTTTCCAGCCGGACCGGCGAGTGGTAGCGCAGGGTCTCCTCCACCGCGCCGACGGCCAGTTCCGGGCTTTCGCACAGTGACGTCCACTGCTCCGGGTGATCGAGCAGGGCCAGCACCGCGTCGCAGACCAGGTTCGCGCTCACTTCGACGCCCACCACCGCGGTCAGCACGGCCGCCGCCAGCACATCCTCGTACGGTGGCCCCTCGGCACCGCGCAGCAGTTCACTCAGCGCGTCGTCGCCCGCGCTCCCCGACCGGCGCTCGATCAGCCCGGAGAACAGCTCCTGGATCCCCTCGATCGACGTCACGAGCGCACGGGTGGTGGCCAGCGTCGGCGGGCACAGCAGGGCGTCGAGGGCGGTGGCCGCGTCCGGGCACAGCAGGCCGAGCCGTGCGTGCTCTTCGGCGGTCAGCCCGAAGAGCGCCGCGGTCGCGGCGACCGCGGCCGGACGGGCGAAACCGGTCATCAGATCGAACTCGCCGCCCAGGCGGCCGGCGATCGCGGCGGTCTCCCCCGCCACGGCGTCGCGATGACGATCCACCGCGGCCACGCCGAGGGCCGGTCGGGCGAACTCGTGCAGCCGGTCGTGATCGGCATGGCTCAGTCCGAGAAACGCCCCGTCGAGGGTCAGGACGTGTTGCGGGGGCACCCGCGAGCCCAGCGCGTAGAGCGTCCGATCGTCCGGCCCGGTGTCCGGATGCGACAGTCCGAGGCGCCGGTCGCCGAGAATCGCGCGGGCCACCGAGTGACTCACGGTCGCCCAGGCGCCGAGCTGACTTTGCCGCAACGACGGCCCGGCCCGCAGTTCCCCGTACAGCCGGTGAAGATCGGGATCCTGGTCCCGGAGAATCAGCGCGTAGGGATCCCCGTGCACGCCATGTGCCCACTGAATCCCGCGAACGGTCAGCAGATGCTGGGACAGCTCGCTGTCCGGATACGAGCTCGGATCGATCTGATGCACCGGCATGGCCCCATCGAAGCCGGGGCGGGCATTCGCGTCCAGTCCGCTGGTCGAGTGTGGAATTTCCCCAGTCGACCACCGGAATCGGGAAACTTGGGCCGCACCGAGTGCGGAAGGTACGTTGACCGCCATGCCGAATTGCCGTGTCTGCGGGGAAAACCTGCGCGAATTCCTCGACTTCGGAAGCCAGCCCCTGTCGGACGCCTTCCGGAGGCCCGCCGATCCGGGCGACGAGTTCTTCTTCCGGCTGGCCGTCGGCAGCTGCACCTCGTGCTCGATGGTGCAGCTGATGGAGGAAGTGCCACGAGACCGCATGTTCCACCACGACTACCCGTACCATTCCTCCGGCTCCTCCGTGATGCGCAAGCATTTCGAGCGCACCGCACGGGATTTCCTGGAGACCGAGCTGGCCGCGCCGGACTCGTTCGCGGTCGAACTGGGCTGCAACGACGGGATCATGCTCCGCACGATCGGCGACGCCGGACGCCGTCACCTCGGCGTCGAGCCTTCCGGAGGCGTGGCCGAGATCGCCAGGGCGAACGGGGTCCGGGTCCGGACCGACTTCTTCGAACACTCGGTGGCCGTGGACATCCACCGCGAGGACGGCCCGGCGAACGTCATCTACGCGGCGAACACGATGTGCCACATCCCGTACGCCGAATCGATCTTCGAAGGGGTTGCCGCGCTGCTCGCGGAGGACGGCGTGTTCGTGTTCGAGGATCCCTATCTCGGCGACATCGTCAAGCAGACCTCGTTCGACCAGATCTACGACGAGCACTTCTATTTCTTCAGCGTGCGCTCCGTCCAGGCTTTGGCGCGGCGCTTCGGCTTCGAACTGGTCGACGTCGAACGCCTTCCGGTGCACGGCGGCGAGGTGCGGTACACCATCGCACGGGCCGGGCGGCGGGAACCGGCCCCGTCGGTCGCCGAACTGGCGGACGAGGAACTGACGCTCGGCCTGCACGAACCGGCGACCTTGGACGCCTTCGCCGTCCGGGTCCGCGAAATCCGCGACGAACTGGTGGCCCTGCTGGAAGGGCTCCGCGCGCAGGGCCGGACGGTCGTCGGTTACGGGGCGACGGCCAAGAGCGCGACCGTGCTGAACTACTGCGGGATCGGACCGGGGCTCGTTTCGTCCATTGTGGACACCACCCCGGCCAAACAGGGCCGGGTGACGCCCGGATCGCATATCCCGGTCCGGCCTGCCGACACCTTCGGCGAGCCGTACCCGGACGTCGCCCTACTCTTCGCCTGGAATCACGCGGACGAGATCATGGCCAAGGAACAGGCTTTCCGCGCCGCCGGCGGGAAATGGATCCTTTACGTGCCGAAGCCCCGGCTGGTGTGAACCAGTGCCACCCGGCGCCGGCTCGGCGGCCAGGGCCGCGACCGTATGCGCCAGCCCGTCCCGCAAGGAGATCCGTGGCGACCAGCCGGTCACCGAGGTGAACGGCGAGGTGTCGACCACCACGCTCCGGAGATCGGCCGCGGTGGCCCACCCCGGCGGCGGCACCGACAGCACCGGCACCGCCGGACGGCCGGTCCGCTCGGCCACCAGACCGGCGATGCCCCGGAAGATCCCGTCGACGCGACGGCCCCGGCCGGAGCCGACCGCCCAGTGCCGTCCGGCCAGCGCGTCGGCATGGTCCAGCGCGGCGGCGAAGGCCCGCGCCGCGTCGTCGACGTGCAGCGGATCCCGTTCGACCGACCCGTCGTGCCACATGGTGAGGGGCGTGCCGGCGAGTGCGCGCCGCACCATCGCCGACAGCACTCCCCCGCCCCCGCCCGAGGCCGCGGTATGCCCGAAGACCATGGGCAGCCGCAGGGTGATGCCGCGCGCCACCCCTTGGGCGGTGGCCTCGGCCAAGATCCGCTCCGCGGCCAGTTTCTGCCGATCGTAGACATTGTCCGGGGCCACCCCGCCGGACTCCGGCTGGGAGGTCGAACCGGCGAACAGCACGATCGGTGCCTGCCGGGACCGCGGCGCCGACCCCAGTACCCGGACGAGATCGCGGACCAGGCCGACGTTGACCCGCTCGCCGTCCGCTTCCCCGGCCGCCCGCCAGGTCTTGCCGCCGGTGTAGAGGACGAGGTGCACGATGACCTCGGCGTCCGCGACCGCCGCGGCCAGCCCGGCCGGGTCGGTGAGGTCGGCGGCGCACACCTCGATCCGGGCCCGCCCGCCCACGCGGACCGGATCCGGCCGCCGGGTCACCACCCGCAGCCGGATCGGCCGGTCCGCCAGCCGCGCGGTGACCGCCGAGCCGATGTACCCGGAGGCACCGAGCACCACCACCAGAGGCCTTGTCACCGGCTGAACCCGTTCTCCGCCCGGACACATTCACGATATTCGGGAAGCAGTCCCTTTTCCCTGGCCTCGGCGAGCGTGGGGGCGGCCAGATCACGGGCGGATCGAATGGGGTCCACCCAGTCCGGAATGTCCAGCCCGAGTTCCGGATCGAACACGGAAATCGCCAGCTCGTTTTCCGCGACATAGCTCGCGGACATCAGATAGGACATCGTCGTGTCCTCCTCCAAGGCGACGAAAGCGTGCCCGACGCCCACCGGGAAATAGACACTCCGGAGACTCTCCGCGTCCAGGACGACCGCTTCCCAGCGGCCGAACGTCGGCGAGCCGACCCTGATGTCCACCACGTAGTCCAGCGCCCTGCCCCGCGGGCAGTGGACGTACCTGGCACAGCCGGGCGGGGTCGTGGTGAAGTGCACGCCACGGACGACACCCCGCTTCGACCGGCTGCAACTGGCTTGCGCCAACGGAAAGGGCGGAAACCCGACCGCGGCGACGAAGGACGGCTCCTGTAGCGGGGAGACGAAGACGCCGCGGTCGTCGGCGAAGACCTGCGGGGTGAACTCGACGGCACCCTCGACGGCCAGCTTGCGGGACTGCATGACGTTGAACCTCTCCCAAAACCGATTCACCGATGAACGTGAATTGTCGAAATTTCTTCCGATCAATACCGAGCCAATGCGGTAAAGCTAGCATGGCGGCACATTCCGCGACAGCGTGCCGATTCAAGATTCCGGGTAGGCTGCGTCCCATCGGCAGAGAGAAGAGGAGGCCGTCGAAATGACCTTGGCCGAGGCAGGCAAGACATCGATGAAACCGGAGACGAAATTGCTCTCCCGTGAACGCGCCACGCTCCGCCGCTTTCTGCCCGCCCTGGCCGACAAGCTGGCAGGCGTCCCGCTCCTCGATCTGGAACGCCCCGGCAACGAGTCGATCCGCCTGTTCCGTGAAGCCGACGGCACCGCGCTGCTCGCGCCCGTCGAACTCGGCGGGCTGGGCGCACGGGCGCTGGACGCGGTACAGGTGCAACGGGCGCTGGGCACCGCCTCGCCCTCGCTCGCCGCCGGGACCACCATGCACCATCTGTCCCTGGCCACCCTCCTCGAACACTGCCAGGAGGCGTCCGAGGCGGAACGCGAGCTGATCGCCGGTGTGGTGCGGGAACGCCTGCTGCTCGCCTCCGGGTTCGCCGAGGGACGGACCGGCGGAAGCGTGTTCGCGCCCACCATGCGCGCGGTACGGCGCGGCGGCGACTACGTGATCAACGGCAGCAAGAAGCCGTGCAGCCTGTCCCGTTCGATGGACCTCCTGCTCGCCACCGTGTCCGTCGAGGACGGCGGGGCCGCCAGGCGCGGGATAGCCCTGATTCCCGCCGGGACACCGGGGATCGCCCGGCGGCCGTTCTGGGAAAGCTGGATCCTGGCCGGGGCGGAAAGTGACGAGGTGGTCCTCGACGACGTCGTGGTGCCCGGCGATCTGGTACTGCTGAACGAGGTCGAAGACCCGACCGGACAGCATGAGCTGACCGGATTCCTCTGGTTCGGGCTGATGATCTCCTCGACCTATCTCGGCGCGGCCTCGGCGTTGCTGGAACGGCTCCTGCTCAGTGGCAAAGCCGATCCCGCGACCTATTCCGGCGCGGCAGGCGAGCTGGAGGCGGCGATGTCGGCGATCGAGGGCATCGCCAGGGCGATGGACGACGGCGAGCGCGGCCAGGACATCTCCGCCCGGCTGCTGTTCACCCGCACCGCGCTGCACGGCGCGCTGACCAGGGCGGCGGCGACCATGATCGAAGCGCTCGGCGGCATGGCCTTCATCGGCACCTCGGAGATCTCCTATCTCGCCGCCGCCGTGCACGCTTTCGGCTTCCACCCGCCGTCGCGGCGCTCGGTGGCCGGGCCGCTCGCCGCCTACCACGCCGGCTCCGACCTCGAGCTCGCCTGAGCGGAGCATCAGGACAACGGAAAGAAAGGCTGCTCGATGAGTGAACGCCCCGACGTGCTCGTGCTCGGCGCTCAGGGAGTGCTCGGCACCTTCGTCGCGAAGGCCTTGTCCGACAAGTACGAAGTCGTGCGCGCCGGACGGCGGCCGTCGGACGGCCCTGGCTTCCGGTTGGTCGACCTGCGGGACCAGGCCGCGGTGTCGGCCGCCTGCGCCTCCGCGAAACTGGTGATCAACTGTGTCCGCGACGAACGGCTGGCGGCCGAGCGGACGGTGCTCGCCGAGGGCGGGCGGCTGGTGAACGTCTCCAATCTTAGCGCCGCCGACCGGGCCAGGCTGAAAGAGTCCGATGTGGACGCTCGCGGGCTGGTCGCCCTGCACGGCGGCCTCACCCCCGGAATCAACTCGGTGGTCGCGGCCGATTTGCTCGCCCGGCATCCCGACGCCGACGAGGTGCGCCTGGTGATGACGTTCTCGCTGAACGAGTCCGGTGGCCCGCAGGCGGTCGGCGAGTTCGCCTACCCGATGCTGACCAGCCGCGGCCGCCATCCGACGGACACCTTCGCGCTGGCCGCGCCCTACGGCGTCCGGCGGTGCATGGCGGTCGGCGACGCGGCGTCGGGGGCGTTCGGCGAGGCCGCGGCCGGGCGGACGGCGAGCGTGTCGTACTGCTTCCTGGAGAACTGGTTCCACCGGTTCCTGCTCGGCCTGAACTCCGCCGGAATGCTGAAACTGCTGCCCAAGTTCCTGTTCACCGCCGGGCTGAAGGTGCCGGAGGAACTCACCACCGAGGCCAAATGCGACCGCGTGGAGGTCCGGCGGGACGGCCGCCTGCTGGCCGCCCGGCTGGTCCGGGGCATCGGCGACTACCGGCTCACCGTCGCGGGCACCGTCGCGTTCGCCGAGGCCCTCCTGGAATCGAGCACGCCCGCCACGGGAGCGTTCGGCGTGGAAGAGCTGTTCTCGTTCGGCGACCTGCGGCCGAGGTTCGAATCCGGCGGGGTCACCTTCGAGGACGTGGCGCCGACGGCAGGCTGACGGCCACGTTCACCGGATGGGCCCGCCGATCGGGCGGGCCCATCCGCGGCTCAGACCGCGCGGATCGCCACCACGCAGTTGTGCCCGCCGAAACCGAAGGCGTTCGCCAGCGCGGCCCGCACCGGGACCGGGCGCGGCCGGTGCGCCACATGGTCCAGTTCGCATTCCGGGTCGGGGTTCTCGAGATTGATCGTCGGCGGGACGATCCCGTCCCGGACGGCCAGCGCGCACACCATCACCGAGAGCGCGCCCGCGGCGCCGATCAGGTGCCCCACCATGGATTTCGGTGAGCTGACCGCCACCTCGCCGGCCTCGGCGCCGAAGACCGCACGGATCGCCTGGGTCTCCACCCGGTCGTTGGCCCGCGTCGACGTGCCGTGCGCGCAGATGTAGTCGATGTCGGCCGGGGCCAGGTCGCTGCGCACCAGGCTCTGCCGGATGGACTCCGCCGCGTACGCCGCGCTGGGCTCGGGCGCGCTGACGTGGAAGGCGTCCGTGGTCAGCGCGCCACCGGCGATTTCGGCATACGGCATGGCCCCGCGGGCCCGTGCGTGCTCGAGCGTCTCCACGACCAGCACCACCGCCCCCTCGCCGTAGACGAATCCGTCCCGATCGGCGTCGAACGGACGGCTGGCCGCGGCGGGGTCGTCGTTGCGGCGCGACAGTGCGCCCATGGTGGACAGTCCGGCGAACATCACCTCGGCGATGGCGGAATCCGTGCCACCGGCGATGACGACGTCGGCCTCGCCGGACAGGATCAGCCGCCGGGCCTCCAGCACGGCGTAGTTCCCGCTGGCACAGGCCAGCACGCTGGCGGTGACCGGGCCGTGGACCCCGAGGTCGATCGCCACCTCGCAGGCGGCCATGTTCGGGATCATGCCGGGCACGAAGGTCGGGCTCACCGCCCGCATCCCGCGTTCGGCCAGCGCCAGTACGTTGCGCTCGATCGAAGTGACCCCGGCCACCGCGTTGTTCAGCACCACGCCGACGCGGTGCGCGTTCTCTTCACCGATCTCCAGCCCCGCGTCGCCGACAGCCTCCCTTGCCGCCGCGACGGCGAATTGGGAGAACCGATCGGTCCGCCGCCGGATCTTGTGCCGCAGCAGGGTGCTCGGATCGAACCCGGACACCTCGCCCGCGATCCGCACCGGCAGGGCCGAAGCGTCGAACGAGGTGATCGGGCCGATCCCGGACTTTCCGTCCACAAGGGACTCCCAGGTGGACTTCACGTCGTTGCCCACCGGGGTCAGGGCCCCGATACCGGTGATGACGACCTGCCTCACGACGCTCACTCCTCGGTTATCAGATCGAGTGCCGCCGCCGGGGCCCGGTGCCCGAGGCGGTCGGCAAGCCGTTCGGCCAGCATGATGGACTGCGCCCCGTTCAGCCGCGGGTCGCAGAGCGATTCGAAGCCAAGGCGCGGCGGTCTTTCCGGACCTCCGGAGCACTCCGCGACGTCCCGGCCGGTGACCTCCAGATGCACGCCGCCCGGCCGGGCTCCCTCGCCGTCCATGACGTCGAGGAAGCCGTCCAGCTCCGAGACGATTTCGGACCACCACCGGGTTTTCCGGCCGCCTGCCGACGCAGGCCGGGTGTTGCCGTGCATCGGATCGCAGACCCAGACGACCCGGTGGGCGGAACGGCGTACCGCGCGCACCAGCGCGGGCAGCGTTTCCCGGACCTGCCGGTCGCCCATCCGGCAGATGAGCGTCAGCCTGCCCGGCTCGCGCGCCGGATCGAGCCGATCGCAGAGGGCGATCAGCTCCGCTTCCTCGATGGCCGGGCCGATCTTGCAGGCCAGCGGATTGGCGATCTCGGCCAGCATCGCGACATGGTCCCCGCCGAGCTGCCGGGTGCGTTCCCCGAGCCACGGAAGCTCGGTGGTCTGCAGGAAACGCTCCCCGTACTCCGGGTCACGGCGGATCAGCGGCCGCTCGTAGTCGAACACCAGCGCCTCATGGCTGGTCCAGAGACCCCGGTGCGCCCAGCTCCCGTCGGGCCGCCGGAACGACTCGCCGAAGGGCGCGGAACGCGCGTCTCCGGCGAGCCGCGCGAGCTCGGCCCGGACCAGGGCGGCGGTCGAATAGCCGCGCAGGAGGCGGCGCGGATCGGGGACTCTGGCCGCCGGATCGGGTTCCGGCGAGTTGACCAGCAGACCGCGGAACGCGGGCAGCTCGACCCCGTCGACCAGCTCGGTCGGCCGGGATCTCGGCTTGGCGAACTGCCCGGCGATCCTGCCCACCGTCACCACCGGTATCCCGAGCCGTCCGCTGAGGATCGTCGCCATCGCCCCGAGCAGCCGGTACTTCTCGCCGGCCGCCGCAACCGCCTCCGGCCCGAACGGTTCGGCGCAATCGCCCGCCTGCACCAGGAAAGCGTGCCCCGATTCGACCCGGCGCAGCGCCGCGGAAAGCCGCCTGATCCGCTCGGGGGAGGTCAACGGCGGTGACTCGACCAGCCACGAATAGGCACGGGCCACCTCCGCCGGATCCGGCCAATCCGGTTGCTGAGCGGCGACCGAACCCGATTCCACCGAAGCCTCCGATCGCCGCGTCATGGCAGCACCCTGATCGTTCGTTTCCGGGCGGCCCCGGCGAGGCCCGCCAGTTCACCGGCCGCCTGGAGCCCTTCTTCGGTGGCGCGCACGGCATCCAGCCCGCCGGCGGCACGGGCGCCGCCGACGACGCGATACGGCACGCCGAGCCCGGCCAGCACCGGGACGAGCGTGTCCTCGGGCTCCTGGCCGGTCGCGAACACCACGAGATCGGCCGGGACCAGCCGCTGCTCACCATTCGCGTCCCGGACGCGGACACCACCGGCCTCGGTGCGCTCGCAGACCACGCCGGGCATCAGTTCGACGCCCGACCGCCGGACCGCGTCGAGCAGTGCCCACCGGGTGGACGGGCTGATCCGCGGCGCGAACCGGGGGCCGCGGCCCAGCAGGGTCACCCGAGGATTCCGGGACTCCGGCCTGTCGTCCGGGACGAGCCCGTGGTCGGCGAGGAATTCCCGGTGTCCGTCGCCGGTTTCCCCGCGGTGGCTGAGGAAATGCGCCAGATCCAGCGCCACCCCGCCGCCGCCGACGATGGCGGTCCGGGTACCGGATGGCCATCGGCGGAACGCGGCCGGATAGTCGACGATCAGCGGATGCCCGGAGTCCGGGACACGGGCCCGGCGCGGCCGGGTGCCGGTGGCGAGCACGACGCCGTCGAATCCGGCGAGGTGCCCGGCCTCGCGTCCGGAGATCGGGCGGTTCAGCCGCACCCGGACGCCGAGACGGGCGAGTTCCGCCGCGTAGTAAGCGATCGTGCCGCCGTAGTCGGCCTTTCCCGGCACGGTCCGGGCCAGCCGGAACTGCCCGCCCAGCTCGCGCGCGGCCTCGAACAGCTCGACCTCGTGCCCGAGTTCGGCGAGCGCCCGTGCCGATTCGCAGCCGGCGGGCCCGCCGCCGATCACCGCGAACCGGTGCCTGCCCACCGTGCCGGCGCCCGCCCGGTGAGCGGTGGCTTCGAGGTCGAGTTCCCTGGCGGCGCGCGGGTTCACCAGGCAGGAGACCCGCCTGCCCCGCAACGACCGGTCGATACACGCCTGGTCGCAGGCGATGCAGACGTTGACCAGGTCCAGACGCCCGGACCGCGCCTTCCGCGGGAACCCCGGATCGGCGAGGAACGGCCGTGCCATCGAGACGAAGTCGACACTCCCGGCCCGCAGCACCGGCTCGGCCAGCTCGATCCGGTTGATCCGATTGCCCGCGATCACCGGCACCGCACCGGCCGCCGCCTTGATCGGCCCGGCGTACCGGATCCAGACGCCAGCCGGGACGAGCGCCTGCACGGTCGGCACCGGGGACTCGTGCCAGCCGATCCCGACATTGAGCGCGTCCACACCCGCGTCGACGAGCCGCCGCGCGTATTCGGCCACCTCGGCCGCGGTACTGGAGCCTGCCATCAGATCGTCGCCCGAGAGCCGGAAGATGATCGGGAAACCGGGGCCTGCCCCCGCCCGGACGGCCCGGACCACGGCCAGGCCGAACCGCATGCGCCGATCGGCGTCCCCGCCCCACTCGTCGTCGCGGCGATTGGTCAGCGGGGAGCAGAACTGGTTCAGGAGATAACCCTCCGAACCCATGATCTCGACGGCGTCGAAACCGGCCGCTCGCGCGTTTCCGGCCGCCTCGGCGAAATCCTCGATCGTCGCCAGGATCTCCGGTCCGGTCAGCGCCCTCGGCGTGACCCCGGAGAACCTGGAGGGCACGGCCGACGGCGCGACCGGCTCCGCTCCCGCCGAGCCCGCCGGGGCGTACCGGCCGGCGTGGAACAGCTGCAGGGCGATCCTGCCGCGGGCTTCCCGCACCGCCGACGCGACCCTGGTCAGCGCCGAACGACCGGCCCGTTCGTTGACGAACCCGTAATCCGGCCCGCCCGCCCCGGCCCGGTTCACCGCCCAGCCACCGGTGATCACCAGACCCGCGCCACCGGCCGCCCGCTCCGCGTAGAACGCCGCGAGCGCCCGGCCGTCGTCGGCGTCCGCCTCGCGCCCGAGGTGCATCGAGCCCATCACGATCCGGTTCCGCAGCGAGAGTGTCCCGATCCTCCCCGGCCGGAACACCGAATCGAACGACACGCCGGTCACGCCGGCGTTCGGTCCGGATCGCCACCGGGCAACGCCAGCGGCGGGGCCGCGTCGGCGTAGAACGGCGGTGCGATCACGCTGAGGCCGCCGTCGACCACCAGGGACTGCCCGGTGATGTACGCCGACTCCGGCGAGAGCAGGAACGCCACCGTGTCGGCGATCTCCTGCGCGGTGCCTGCCCGCCCCTTCGGGATCTTCGCCAGCACGTCCGCCAGTGGCGGCATGCCCGGCACGCGGTAGAAGAAGTTCGCCGAGTCGGTGTCGATGATCCCGCCGTTCACCGCGTTGACGTTCACCCCGAGCGGGGCGAATTCGACGGCCATGTACCGGACCCACGCCTCCAGCGCGGCCTTGGCCGAGCCGAGGGCGGCGTAGGTCGGATAGGCGCGGATGCTGCCGTAGCTGCTGAGCGCGACGATCCGGCCGCCGTCGCCCATCAGCCGGACCGCCCGCTGGGCGCCGAGCACGAACGCGCGGACGTTCATCGCGTAGGACCGGTCCAGATGGTGCGGTCCGAGGTCCTCGATCTTCTTGAACACGCTCGCGGCGGCGTTCGACACGAAGAAGTCGAGCCTGCCGTACTCGTCGCCGATCCGGTCGAACAGCCTGGTGATGTCCTCCGGCCGTTCGACGTCGGCCTGGACCGTGATCCCCTTGCCGCCGAGGCGCTCCACCTCGGCCAGGGTCTCGGCGGCCAGGTCCGCGTTCTTCTTGTAGTTGACGACCACCCGGCCCCCCGCGCCCGCCAGCTTCAGGGCGAGCGACCGGCCGATACCGCGGGAGCTCCCGGTGATCAGCGCGACCCGGTCGGTGAATCCGTTCATTTCCGTCGCCCCAGTTCCGCTCGCGCGATCACGGTCTTCTGGATCTCGTTGGTGCCTTCTTCGAACCGCTGTGCGCGGGCGTCGCGGTACACCCGCTCGATGGGGCTGGACGCCCAGTACCCGATGCCGCCGTGGATCTGCAGTGACCGGTCGGTGACCCTGGTCAGCGCGTCGACCGCGTGCAGCTTCGCCATCGACGACAGGGCTTCCGCGTCCGGGCCGCCCGACTGCCAGTGGCGGGCGGCGTGCAGCACGAGCTGACGCGTGGCCTCGAGATCGGTGGCGTTCTCCGCGATCATGAACCGCACGGCCTGCCGTTCGGCGAGTTTCCTGCCGAAGGTCTCCCGTCCGAGCGCGTGGTCGACGGCGAGCTCGTGCGCCCGTCGGGCCAGCCCGACACAGCTCATGGCCACCGAAATCCGGCTCGGGGTGAGGAATCCCCCGAAGGCGACCTCCAGGCCGCGCCCCTCTTCACCCAGCCGGTTCGCGACCGGGACGGGGGCGTTGTCGAACACCAGGTGCGCGTGGTCGGTGCCGCGCACGCCCATCGTCGGCGGCATCTCGGTGACCGTCACCCCTGGGGTGTGGCGGTCCACCATCAGGGCGATCGTGCCCTCCTTGCCCTCGGAACCGGCCATCCTGGCGAACAGGAGCCAGTAGTCGCAGGCCACGCCGAAGGTGATCAGATGCTTCTCGCCGGTGAGGAGGTAGTCGTCACCGACCCTGGTCACCGTGGAACGCAGATCGGCGCCGGTCCCGGCGGTCGGCTCGGTGAGCGCGAAGGCGACCCGGAGATCACCGGTCACGGCGGGAACGACGAACCGCCGTCGCTGCTCGGCGGTGGCGAACCGGTCGATGGCCCGCCAGACGCCGTTGGCCACGTGCACGATCATCCGGATCGAGCCGTGGGACATCGAGAACAGCTCCATGAGCTCCAGGTACCGGTCGAACGGAATCGCCTGCCCGCCGTACTCCTTCGGGGCGCAGAGACCGAAATACCCTCGTTCGTACAGATCGGCCCGCAGTTCTTCGGGAACCCGGCCGTCCCGTTCGATCTGGTCCGCGTAGCGTTCCCCCTGCCCGGCCACGAATTCGGCGATCCCCGCCTTCACCGCGGAGAACGAGGCCTCGTCAACGGCCGAGGACGTCTTCGGTTTCACCGGATGTCTCCTTGTCGTCGTGCGGCCGCAGGCCGCGGGCCCGATCCCGCAACACGGTCTTCTGCACCTTGCCGATGGCGTTGCGCGGCAAGGAATCGATGATCTCCAGGCGCTCGGGCCAATAGGTCTTCGCGAGCCGGTGGCTGTCCAGGAACTTCCGCATCGCGGCGAAGCTCAGCTCGGAGTCGGGCCGCAGCACCACGAAGGCGCAGGCGCGCTCCCCGAGCCGGTCGTCGGGCATGGCCACCACCGCGCCTTCCGCCACCGACGGATGGTCGTGCAGCATCTGCTCGACCTCGGCGACCGGGACCTTCTCGCCGCCGCGGTTGATCACGTCCTTGACCCGGCCGGTGATGCGGAGGTAGCCGTCCTCGATGACGGCCAGGTCGCCGGTCTTGAACCAGCCGTCGGCGGTGAACGCGGCCGCCGTCCACTCCGGATGGTCCAGATAGCCCTCGAACATCGTCTCGCCGCGGACCTCGAAGTTCCCTTCGACGCCCGGCCCGAGGTTCCGGCCGTCGTCACCGGTCACCCGGATCTCCACCTTGTCGACCGCCCGGCCGTCCGTTCCCCATTGCCCGGCGGGAGGATCGTCCGGCGCGAACGAGGTGCCGAGGCAGGTTTCCGTGGTCCCCCACGCGCCCCCGACGGCGGTCCCCCAGTTCGCCCGTGCCCGTTCGGCGAGGGCCCGTGGCACCGACGCGCCGGTGACGACGAACGTCCGCGGCCCGGACCTCGGGCCCCGGCCCCGCCCGGACTCCTCGACCAGATCCGCGAGGAACGGAGTCGCGGCCTGGACGAAGGTCACCTTCCAGCGGTGGATCGCGTCCAGCGCGAGCGCCGGCTCCCATTCGGCCTGGAGCACCTGCGGGACGCCGAGCGCGATGGCCAGCCACATGCCGTAGAGAAAGCCGGTCTGGTGCGCGAGCGGGGAAGGCACGAACACCACGTCCCCGTCCCCGAGGGCGGCCCGGCGGATCTGGGCCTCGGCCGCCAGGTCGAGGGACCGGTGCCGGTGCAGCACTCCCTTGGGCTCGCCGGTGGTGCCCGAGGTGAACAGCAGCTGAGCGGTCCGGTCCGGCAAGCACCGGGAGGCCGTCTTGTCCGGTTCGGTCTCCTCGATCACTTTCGCGAAATCGTGCCAGCGCAGGACGCCGTCGTCGGCGAACCGCGGCCGGCCCCCTGGCGGGGACACGACGATGACGTCTTCGAGCGGCAGCCCCGCGCCGGGGGCCAGGTCCTCGGTCATCACGGAGCGGACCTCGGTGCGGTAGTCCCGGCCGCGGAAAGTGCCGGGGATGAACAGCACCTTCGCCCCGGCCCTGCCCAGGGTCTGCCGCAGCTCACGTTCCCGGAAAAGGGGCATGAGCGGCGCGCAGATCGCCCCCGTCCGGAGCACGGCGAGGGTGATGACGACGAACTCGCTCCAGTTCGGAAGCTGATAGGCGACCTTGTCCCCCGTGCGGACACCCAGCTTGCGCAGGAAGGCGGCCACCCTGGCGGCCTGGTCGTCGAGCTCCGCCCAGCTGAGCTCGCGTTCGCCGTCCGGTCGCACCTCCACCAGCGCCCGATCGCGCGGGCGACGGCGGGCCAGCTCGGCCACCCTGGCCACGATCGTCGTCTCATCGGGTTCCGGCGCGGCGGGCACGGGGCCGTCCGCGGGCCCGGCCGACAGCGGCACACCGATGCCTGCCAGGTCCCGGACGAAATCCGGATAGGAGAGCCGGTAGGCGTTGGCGTTCTTGATCGAGGTACGGCCGCGGGCGCGGGAGGCGGCGACCGCGAGCGCCATCAGCACGCGATGGTCGTTGAACGAGGACAGTTCGGCCCCGGTCAGCCCGGCCACCCCGGTGACCAGCAGCCGGTCCTCCTCGACCTGCAGCCGTCCGCCCATCCGGTTGAGCTGCAGCATCGCCTGGACCCGGTCGGATTCCTTCAGCCGTACGTGTTCCAGATTCCGCAGCGTCGACGTCCCGTCGGCGAACGTGGCGAGGGTGGCCAGGATCGGCAGCATGTCCGGCATGTCCCGGCAGTCCACCGAGAACGGTGCCAGCGGCGAACCGTCGTGGCGCACCCGGAGCCCGCCGCCCGCCGGATCCGGTTCCATCGTCAGGCCCATCCCGTCGAGGACGCCAAGGAACTCCGATTCCGGGTGATCCACCAGATCCGGGTCGGCCGAGGACAGGCCCCGGAAGCGCACGTCCGATTCCTGGATCGCGGCGGCGGCCAGCCCGAAGGCCGCGGAACCCAGATCGGGAGGCAGCGTGATGTCGGCGGGCCGGGGTGTCTGGCCCGGTTCGATCTCGAACCGCCGCCGGTCCGCCGAAGCCGCCACGTGCAGCCCGAACTTCGCCATCAGGTCCAGGGTGAGGTCGAGGTACGGCCGTTCGTTCAGTTCTCCGTCGACCTCGATCACGGTCGGCCCGGTCGCGAACGGCGCGAGCAGCAGCAGGCCGGACACCCACTGCGAGAGCAACCCCGGAATGCGGACCGTCCCGCCCCGCGGCCTGCCGGGGAACACGGTGATCGGCGGCCGGTCGTCGGCGGATTCGAGACGGACGCCGAGCGAGCGCAGCGCGGCGAGCAACGGGCCGATCGGCCTGCGCTGGAAATACCGCTGCCCCACCAGGGTCACCGGCCGGTCGGCGAGGGCGGCCAGCCCGGTCATGAAGTACAGCGTCGTACCGGAACTGCCCACGGACAGCCGATCCCGGCGTGGCCGGTACCCGCGGCCGGTCACCGTGACCCCGTCCGCGCCGGACACGATGCCGGTGCCCAGCCCGCGGAGCAGCCGCCGGGTGAACTCGACATGCCGGGCATCGCTGTGTCCCCGGATATGACTGGTGCCCTCGGCGAGCGACGCGAGGATGAGCGCCCGATGTGCGTGATACTTCGAACTCGGGATGTGCACCTCACCCGACAGCGGGGCTCCCGTGGACGTGACGAACAACGGCATGACGCAATACCCCCATTGACGAAGTCTTGTTCCGCGCCCGATTCGAGCGCCGTCTTTCGTCGCCTCGCCGAAAGCGTGGAACACACCGGCGAAAAGTGGTCCGGTCGTCAGTGCGCAGGGACGAATTCCGGAACGACACTCAGCTTGCCGAGACCGTCCGATAACTGTCAAGACACACTTGATCAGCAGAAAGGAAACCGGTCCGATGAAAGCCATTTGTGAGAACGATGTCAGCGTCGTGTAAGCGGCGTTTCGCGCTCCGCTGCTAGCCTTTCCCGAAGTTGTTGACCGAAAACTTGTGAACGTCGCGACCGAATCAGGGTGACGCATGTTCAGATATACGTGGTCTTCCGGCGAAGTCGACGTCCACCTTGTCGCGGACTCCGTGATCGGAGGACTGTGCGCCGGGGGAATCCGCATCGCACCGGACGTCGGGGAAGCCGACGTGGCGAAACTCGCTCGCCTGATGACACTGAAACTCGCCTCCGGCGGGATTCCGCTGGGCGGCGCCAAATCGGCCGTGGTGCTGAAACCCGGCGCCGATCGGAAGGCGGCACTCGACCAGGCCGCGCTGGCGCTCGAACCATTCCTGCGCAGCAAGTACCTGCTCGGTGAGGACAGCGGGAGCACCGCGTCCGATGTGGTCGCGATCTACCGGGGCCTCGGGATCGATCTCATTTCCTTCGTGGTGGCCAAGGCGGCCGAACGCGGAAAGGTGCTCGACGTACCCGACGGGATCACCGTCGAGCATCTGCTCAACGAAGAGTTCGCCGGCACCCTGTCCGGCAGCGGCGCCGTCCACGCACTCGAGGCGGCCGCCGCGGTCACCGGTGCCACCCTGCACGGGAAACGGGCAGCCGTCCAGGGATTCGGCAGTGTCGGCCACGCGGCCGCCGTCGCGCTCGCCAACGCGGGACTCTCCGTGGTCACCGTGTCGGACGTGCACGGCGTGGTGCACAATCCGGATGGCTTCAGCCCGGAGTTCCTCGCCTCGGCCCGTGTCGGCTCGGGCGAGATCGACCGGGACCGGCTGCCGGCGGGCACCCGCCTGCTCCCCGGCCACGATTGGCTGAGCCTGCCGGCGTCGGTCCTGGTCCCCGCCGCGACGGCCGGGAGCATCACCACCGGCAACCTGGCTTCGGTGCATCCCGACGTGCGGTTCGTCGTCGAGGGCGCCAACGATCCGCTGACCGTCGAAGCGGAACAGGCGCTCGAGGACCGGGGAGTCACCGTGCTGCCGGACTTCATCGCCAACGCGGGCTCGGCCGTCACCTTCGGCCTGCTGGTCACCGGTGAGTCCACTTTGGACAAAGTGGCGGACGAGTTCCGGAACCGGATCGACCGCGCGATCCAGGCCTGCGTCCCGGCGGGCGGCGGCGCACCGCGCTACGTCCGCGACCGCGCGCTGGCCCGCGCCCGCGCCTATCTCGCCACCGTGTCCGGGCAGGCCCGATGAGCGCCGCCGACCGGATCCTCCGGCCGCTCTCGCTCGGTGACTACCGGGCCGCACCCGCCGATCGGCAGTTCCTGACCCAGGGCGCCATCCTGTACAGCACCTGCGACGAGGACTCCTGGTCCGAGCTGAAGGGGCTCTGCCTGGAGCCCGACGACGTCGTGCTGTCCGTGACCGGGAGCGGCTGCCGGACGCTGAACCTCCTGCTCGGCGGCCCGAAGAAGATCGTCTCGATCGACGCCAACCCGCTGCAGAACCACCTGCTCGAACTCAAGATGGCCGGTATCCGCGCGTTGCCCTGCCACGGGTTCGCCGAGTTCATCGGGCTCGCCCCGAGCAAACGGCGGCTGGACCGCTACCAGGACCTGCGGGGCTCGCTGTCCGATCGGGCACGTGACTTCTGGGACCGGAACCCGCACGTGATCCGTCGCGGGGTGCTCTACAGCGGGGCGCACGAACGGTTCTACGCCCGCTACATCGGCCCGCTGATCCGCACGCTGCGCCCTGGGAAGACCCGCCGCCTGTTCGCGCACACCTCGCTCGAAGACCAGCTCCGGTTCTTCGACGAGGAATGGGACACGCCCCGCTGGCGTGCCGCGTTGGCACTGCTGGCGCGGCCGAGGCTCACCCGGCTGCTGTTGCACGATCCCAGCTACTACGCGTTCATCGAACGCGGCGTCTCCTTGGCGGACTATCTCAACACCTGCCTGCGGGACGTGCTGAGTCACCACCTGGCGGCGGAAAACCATCTGCTCGCGTTGCTGATCCTGGGGCGGTACCTGGACAACCGCGCTGTCCCGCCGTATCTGTCGCCGGACCACTACGACACCGTGCGCGCCAATCTGGACGCGGTGGAGATCGTGACCGGCTCGCTGGACACCGTCCTCGCGGCGACGCCCGCCGAGACGTACTCCAAGTACTCGCTCTCCGACATCGCCGGCTGGACCTCCCCCGAGGAGTTCGCGAACATCCTCGGCGAGGTCACGCGCACCGCGAAGCCGGGCGGCCGGTTCTGCTACCGGAATTTCCTCAGCGACCGGCGGGTCCCGCCCGAGCTGGCCGATTCGGTGGTGGTCAGGGACGAGCTCGGCGACCGGCTCGGCCGCACCGACCTCGCGATCGCGTTCACCCTGGTGGTCGGGGACATCGAGAACCGCTCCTTCGGAAGCGGCGCTGAGCACTGAGCCAAGGGAGGCACCGAATGCCGGAGCGGGGCACGATCGACTTCTCGCTGTCCGAAATGGAATTCTGGAAACGTCCGCTCCCGGAACGGGCGGCCGCGTTCGCCCGGCTCCGGGAGCAGGCGCGTCCGCTGTTCTTCGAAGAGGTCGACTACGGCACCATTCCGCCGGGTCCTGGCTACTACGCGCTGGTCCGGCACGCCGACGTGGTCGAAGCCAGCCGGGACGCGAAGGTGTTCGCCTCGACGCCCAGCGCGATCTCCAAACAGGATCTGCCGACCGAGTACAACGAGTACTTCGGCTCGATGATCAACATGGACGATCCGAAGCACGCGACCATCCGGCGGATCGTCTCCCGCGCGTTCGCGCCGCGCATGCTCCAGCGGTTCCAGGACCAGATCCGGGAGACCAGCACCCGGATCGTGGACGACCTCCTGGACACCGGCCCCGGAGACTTCGTCACCCAGGTCGCGGCGCGGCTGCCGCTGAAGTTCATCTGCGACATGATGGGCATCCCCGAACGTGACCATCCGATGGTGCTGGAGCTGACGAACACCATCGTCGGCGGATTCGATCCCGAACTCCTCTCCGAGAACGCGGCCGAGCGGGTGGGCCGGGTACTCGGCGCCGGTCAGGCCATGCACGACCTGGCCAGGGAGCTCGCGGAGTTCCGCCGGAAGACGCCGGCCGACGATCTCACCTCGGCACTGGTCAACGCCAATGTGGACGGCGAGGCACTCACCGATCAGGAGCTGGGCGCGTTCTTCACCCTGCTGGCCGTCGCGGGGAACGAGACCACGCGCAACGCGATCTCGTACGCCCTGATCCTGCTCACCGACAACCCCGCGCAGCGCGCGCTGCTCACCGGCGACCTCGGAAAGCACCTGCCGGGGGCGACCGAGGAGATCGTCCGGCTGTCCTCCCCCGTGATGTGGATGCGCCGCACGCTGACCTGCGACCACGAGCTGAACGGGCATCCGTTCCGCACCGGGGACAAGGTGCTGCTGTTCTACTGGTCGGCCAACCGGGACGCCGAGGTCTTCGACCGCCCCGAGGAGTTCGACATCACCCGCCGTCCCAATCCCCACGTCGGCTACGGCGGCGCGGGCGTGCATTTCTGCCTGGGCGCCCAGCTGGCCAGGACGGAGATCACCGTGCTGCTGCGGGAACTGCTCGGCCGGTTGCCCGACATCCGTGCCGACGGCGAGCCCGACCTGCTGCGGTCCAGCTTCATCAACGGCGTCAAGCACCTTCCGTGCAAGTTCTGAGCCGGGGAACCCCGCGCTGAACGAAGCCTCCCATCGGCAGCCCGCGCTCGCCGCGGGGCCGGCGACCAGATAGCGTCCACCCTCATCTGCGTTGATCGGCTCGGATGGGAGAACCGTATGGACACGGACGTGATCGTGGTGGGCGCGGGCCTGGCCGGGCTGGTCGCGGCGGCCACCCTCGCCGACGCCGGACGGCACGTGACCATCGTCGACCAGGAGCCCGAAGCCTCCCTCGGCGGTCAGTCCTTCTGGTCCCTTGGCGGTCTCTTCCTCGTCGACACCCCCGAACAACGCCGCGTCGGGGTGCGGGACTCCTTCGAACTGGCCTGGGAGGACTGGGTGACCGCGGCCGGTTTCGATCGCGCCGAGGACAACTGGCCGCGGCAGTGGGCCCGCGCGTACGTCGAATTCGCGGCGGGCGGGATGCGCTCCTGGCTGCACGACGAGGGAATCCGGTTCTTCCCGGCGATCGGCTGGGCGGAACGGGCGCGCAACTCGGTGCCCCGGTTCCACATCACCTGGGGCACCGGGCCGGGCGTGCTCGCGCCGTTCGAGCGGCGGGTGCGGGAAGCCGCCGCCCGCGGCCGGATCGAGCTCCGGTTCCGGCATCGCGTCGACGAGCTTACCCAGACCGGCGGCGTCGTCGACGGTGTCCGCGGCGCCGTCCTGGAGCCGAGCACCGCGGCCCGTGGCGAGCGGAGCTCCCGGACCGAGACCGGCCAGTTCGAGCTGCGGGCGCAGGCGGTGGTGGTCGCGTCCGGCGGCATCGGGGGCAACCACGAGCTGATCCGCAAGAACTGGCCCGCCCGGCTCGGCGAGCCGCCGCAGAAGATGCTGTCCGGCGTGCCCGCGCACGTCGACGGCAGGATGCTGGGCATCAGCGAGGCGGCAGGCGCCAACCTGGTCAACCGCGACCGGATGTGGCACTACGTGGAGGGCATCACCAACCACGATCCGATCTGGCCGCAGCACGGTATCCGCATCCTGCCGGGCCCGTCGTCCCTGTGGCTGGACGCCACCGGCAAGCGCTTGCCGACGCCGTTGTACCCCGGCTTCGACACCCTGGACACGCTCGAACATCTGCGCCGGACCGGATACGACCACTCCTGGTTCGTGCTCACCCACAAGATCATCGAACGGGAGTTCGCCCTTTCCGGCTCGGAGCAGAACCCGGACTTCACCGGCAAGGACCTCAAGCTGACGCTGAAGCGGGCCCTGCCCGGCCCGACGCCGCCGGTACAGGCATTCCTGGACCGGGGCGAGGATTTCGTGCAGGCGGACGATCTCGACCAGCTGATCGGCAAGATGAACGGGCTCACCGACGAACCGCTGCTGGACGCCGCCGAGGTACGCCGCGAGATCATCGCACGCGATCTCCAGCTCGCCAACGGTTACAGCAAGGACCTGCAGATCACCGCGATCCACGGCGCGCGCCGCTATCTCGGTGACCGGATCGTGCGGGTGGCCACCCCGCATCGGCTGCTCGACCCGAAGGCCGGTCCGCTGGTCGCCGTCCGGTTGAACGTCATCAGCCGGAAGACCTTGGGCGGCTTGGAAACCGACCTGTCCGGCCGGGTTCTGCGAGCCGACGGCGAACCACTTCCCGGTCTCTACGCCGTGGGCGAGGCGGCCGGTTTCGGGGGCGGCGGGGTGCATGGCTACCGTTCGCTCGAAGGCACTTTCCTCGGCGGTTGCCTGTTCTCCGGCAGGCAGGCGGGTCAGGCCCTCGCCAAGGTGCTCTGACCTCCGGCTCACCGCCGCCGGTGGTCGCTCGCCCGTCGCGCGGCTCAAATGAGGCGGCTAAAATCCGCGCCATGAAACAGTTCCGTTTCGCGGTGCAGATTCGCAATGCCGGCCACGGGAAGGAATGGCGGGCCAAGGCTCGCCGAATGGAGGAGCTGGGCTATTCGGCGCTGCTGATCCCGGATCATCTGAGCGACCACTGGGCGCCGCTGGTCTCCCTGACCATCGCCGCCGAGGCGACCAGTTCGCTCAAGGTCGGTTCCCTGGTGCTCAGCAACGACTACCGGAATCCCCTGTTGCTCGCCAAGGAGATCGCCGCGCTGGACAACGCCAGCGACGGCCGGGTCGAATTCGGCCTCGGCGCGGGCTGGAAGAAGGAGGATTACGACAGCCTCGGCATTCCCTACGACCCGCCGGGCGTGCGTATCGAGCGGATGACGGAAGCCCTCGCGATCATGAAGGAATTCTGGGCGACCGGGGCGGCGAAATTCGACGGCGACCATTACACCGTCGACGCGCGAATCGGCCCGCCCCTGCCGAAATCCACCCCGCATCCGCCGGTGATCATCGGTGGCGGCAGCCGGAGGCTGCTGTCGCTGGCGGCCAGGGAGGCGGACATCGTGAGCTTCAACGCGCGCCTCACCTCCGGGACCATCGACCTGGATGTGGTGAAGTCGATGACGGCGAAGGCGTACGCGGAACGATCCGGCTGGGTCCGGAAGGCCGCCGGAGACCGGTTCGACGCGCTCGAACTCCAATGCCTGGTCGTCGTCTGCCAGGTGGTCCCGGATCGCGCGGAGACCTTCCGGAACATCGCCGCCCATTCCCCGCTGACCGTGGAGGAGCTGACCGAATCGCCCGCGTTCCTGGTCGGCACGGTGGACGAGATCTGCACCTCGCTGGAGGAACGGCGGGCGGAGTACGGCTACTCCTACTGGGTCGTACCCGAGCCAGACATGGAGCGGTTCGCCCCGGTCGTCGACCGGCTGACCGGCCGATGACCGGGGGCCGCCCCCCTTGTTCCGGTGGCTTCACCGTGGACTGTTCCGGATGCTGATGCCCTGCAGGTGCGTGGTGCGCAGGATCGGATAGTGCAGTTCACCGTAGGGCCCGCCGGTCCGGCCGGTCCCGCCGTGGGTGGCGAGGACCGGCGCGAACGCGATATGGGAGTCGTTGACCCGCAACAGACCGCCGTTGCCCACCCGCTCGGTGAACGCCGTCGTCACCGCGTCGTCCCCCGTCCACAGCGAGTTCCGCAACCCGTACCGGTTCGTGTCGACGAAGGCGATCACGTCGTCGAGCAGGTCGTGGTCCGCACCCGCTTCGGGGACGACGATCGGGAGCATCGGGAAGAACGTCTCTTCCGCGACACAGCGGAGTTCCCGTGCCCTGGCGAGGCCCTGGACGCGGAGCACGGCGGGTTCCAGGAACAGCCCGCCGTCCGCCGGACGGCCGTGCACGTCCAGGCGCCGCCCACCGCACCGCACCTCCGCCCCGCCCTGCCGGGCCTCGGCGAGGAAGTCGAAGAACAGATCCTGTTTCAGCACCGGTGAAAGCAGCACCTCGGGATCGTCCGGATAACCCGGCCGGATCGACCGCGCACGGTCGACCACCCGCTCGATCAGTTCTTCGGCGATCGCCGGATGCGCGACCGCGTACTTGGGCACCATGCAGATCTGGCTGGAACCGTGGAAGCATTCGCTCAGCGCGTCGGCGGCCGCGTCCAGATCGGCGTCGTGCCACACCACGACCCCGTCGTTCCCGGACAGCTCCAGAATGGCCTTCTTGCCCTTCGCCACCCAGTCCTGGCCGAGCTTCAGCCCGGTGGCGCTGTCCCCGAAGAACATCAGGTCGTCGGTCAGCTCGCTGTTCAGCCACTGCCGCAGGATCCTCCTGCTGTCCCCGCTGACCAGGTTGATCGCTCCGCCCGGCAGGCCGTGCCGGTCCAGAATGGGCGCGAGGATCTCCTGGTACAGGAACATCACGCTCATCGGCGTCGCCCGTGGCGCCTTCACCACCAGCGAATTCCCGCCGAGCAGGGCCATGATCCCCAGCCCCGAGTTCGACCCCGCGGCGTTCTGCGGCGGGTTGACGCAGACCACGCCGTCCGGTTTGCGGGCGAGGACGAGCAGGCGGCCGTCGCGTTCCTCCTCCTGTCGCAGCTGGCCGAACTGCCAGTCCAGGGTCTCCGGGCCGGTCCCCCGCAGGACCCCGCTCGTCTCCCATTCCGCGAGCCTGCGCGGATGCCCTTCCGCCACCAGGAGATCCACGAACTCCTCCGCGTGCTCACCGACGGACCGGTGGAAGTCGTCGCCGACCTGCCGTCGCACCTCGAGCGGGACGGCGGCCATCAGCGGCTTCGCCCGCGCGGCGGCTCGCAACGCGGCCGCCACCTGCTCGTCCGAACTGAGCGCGCACCGCCCCACCAGGTCCTTCCCCGCCTCCTCCGGCGAGCGGAGACCCAGTTCGAGGCCGCGTTTGAGATCGAAGGCGGTGGCCGGATCGTCCAGGAAGGCCGCGGCACGGATGACGTACGTCCAGCCGCTGCCCGCGGTGGCACGGCCGTCGATGAACAGGTCGTAGCTCCTCATGACGCCAGCCCCCTGGCCAGTTCGGCCCGTTCCTCGGCGAACGACTCGACGTCGCGCAGCTCACCGGCGTTGAACCGCCCGTACGCCCCGAGGTCCAGGTCCCCCCGGCCGCTCCAGCAGAACACGATCGTGGCCTTGCGCCGCTCCTCCCGGCAGCGCCGGGCCACGTCGAACACCGCGCGAATCGCGTGCGCGGTCTCCGGGGCGGGCAGCAGACCGGTGAGCCGGGCGGCGATCCGCGCCGCCTCGAACACCTCCACCTGCTGATACGCGACAGCGTCCAGCACGCCCTCGTGGCGGAGCAACCCGATCAGCGGCGCGGCACCGTGGTACCGCAGCCCGCCTGCGTGGATGGGCGGTGGGCTGAAGTCGTGGCCGAGGGTGTACGTGCGGACCATCGGCCCGGTGCCTCCCGCGTCCGGGTAGTCGTACCGGTAGGTGCCTTTGGTGAGGGTCGCGCACGCGGCGGGCTCGGCCGCGATGATCTGCGTGTTCACCGCACCGCTCAGCTTGTCCGGCACCCAGGGCAGCGCGAACCCGCCCATGTTCGAGCCACAGCCGACCGACGCGATCAGGTAGTCCGGTTCGCGGCACAGCTCGTCGAGCTGTTCGCGTGCCTCCAGCCCGACCACGGTTTGGTGCAGCAGCACGTGATTGGCGAACGCGCCCATGGAGAACCGGGAGTCCGGGTCGGCGCGCACGACTTCGAGCGCCTCGGACACGGCCGTCCCCTCGTTCCCCGGATGGCCGGGGTCCTGCTCCAGCAGCTTCCGGCCGAACTCGGTGCCCGTGCCGGGGCTCGGCTCGACCCGCGCCCCGAAGGACTCCATCAGGTGCCGCCGATAGGGCTTCTGATGGTAGGAGGCGCGCACCATGTACACCCCGACCTCGATCCCGGCAAGCGCCCCGGCCAGCGCGAGCGCGCTGCCCCACTGTCCGGCGCCGGTGTCGGTGACCAACCGCCGGATGCCCTGGTTCTTCGCGAAGTACGCCTGCGCGAGGGCCGAGTTCAGCTTGTGGCTGCCGGAAGGGCTGCCGCCCTCGTACTTGAAGTAGATCTCAGCGGGCGTGTCCAGGTAGTTCTCCAGCGCGCGGGCCCGCATCAGCGGGGTCGGCCGCCAGGCCCGGTACGCGTCACGGACCTTTTCCGGAATGGCGATCCAGCGTTCGATCGACCGGTCCTGGGCCACCAGCGCGCTGGGCAGCAGGCGTTCCAGGTAGTCGTCGCTCGCCTGCTCCCCGGTGGCCGGGTCGAGCATTTCGTCCTGGGCCCTCGGCAGATCCGGGGCCACGTTGTACCAGCGATCGGGCAGCCGGTCCTGGCTTAGCTCCAGTCGTTCGAGCGGGATCATCGGGCGCCTTCCCGGACGGGCAGGTCGACCGCGAGCGGTTCGTCCAGGGGCCGCACGTCGAAGGTCACCCGCACGGTCGCGACGACGACGCCGTCCGGATCCCGTGCCTCGCCCACCGCACCGGTCCGGGTGTGCCCGCGCTCGGACACCTCCCGCAGGACCTCGGCGGTCTCCCCGGTCAGTTTCCCGATCGCCTCGACGTCGCCACGGGCCGGTCCGCTGTAGTCGATCTCGGCTTTCCGCGCGACGAAGGTCACCTTGTTCATGTGAACCGCGAAGGCGCCGACGAACGCGGACGCCGCGGCGAACTCCGCCACCTGGAACAGCGCGGCGGCGTGCATGGTGCCGACGTGGTTCCGGAGGTCGTCGACCAGCCCGAGCCTGGCCTTCGCCCGCCCGTCGGCGAGTTCCACGAGTTCCACCCCGGTGAACCGGTTGAACGGCACGGCCTGCTCGACCAGGCTCCGGAGCTGGTCGTAGTCGATCACCGGCCCGTGGGCGACGCCGTCCCGTCCTGGATGCTGCGATTCCTCAGTCATAGAAGCTCCCCATCCTCGACATCTGCTGAATTCGAACCCGTCGCCCAGTCCACCGGCTTCCCGGCCGCCGGAGGCGCCGCCAGCTCCACGTAGATTCCGTCGCGGCTCGCGAAAAAGCGCTCGTACAGGCGCCTGCCGAATCCGTAGGCGTCCCGGAGTTCCCGCTCGGCCCGTTCGGCTTCGGCGGGATCGAGCAGGCGGGCCCGGCCCGTCGCCAACGGGCCGAGGAGACCGCCGCGCGCACCGCAGGGGCCGACCAGCACCTCGGGATTTCGGCGCAGGCGCCGCACTTTCCCGGCGCCGGCATCGGTGCGGAAGTACAGGCGATCCGCGGCGCGGGCGAACCACACCGGGGTGGCGACCGGCTCCCCGTTCGCCCGGTAGGACACGACCAGGCAGTACTTGTGCCCGTGGAAGCGGGCCGGATCCCATTCCGCGCTCACCGGATACGAGTTCGTCTCGCGCCGGAGCACCGCCGCGTAGAACCGGTTCTCCCACCGCCGCGTCACTGTGGCAACCCCGCTTCCCACGGGGTATCCGTCACCGCCCGCTGCGGCACGGTGACCAGCACGTCGATCAGGCTCTCCACGTCGGCCTTCCAGCCGAACACGCGCGCCTGCCGGACGATGTGCAAGAAGAGAACTCCGTTCCGGTGCACCCACAATTCGGGATCTCCGGTGATTCCGTCAACCTGCGGCCGGATCGGGGTTGTCTCCTTGCTCCTGCGCACGGCCTCCCCGACCGCGAGCAGCCGGTTCATCAGCCTGCGCACCGCTTGGCGGGTGACCTCCCCCGGTTCGGCCTCGGCCAGTTCGCGGGCGTACAACGCGACCAGCCCGTGCGCGCGGTACCGCGGCTCTCCCTCTTCGTCCGGCCCCACCGGCTCCACCAGTCCCGCTTCGGCCAGCCGCCTGGTCAGCCATCTTCCGTCGCCGTCGCTCAGCAGCCCCAGGCTCCACGCGCCGAACTCCCCCGGTGGCAGCAAACCCATCCGCCGGAAAGCCAGTCGCGTCGGACTGTCCAAAGTGGAGACTCTGGCCGCGAACGCGGACCGCACTTTGAGCTCGCCCAAGCAGGTACGAGGATCGCGCAGCAGACCGCCCAGCGCCGACGGCGATTCCGCGGGCCGGCGCAGCAGTCGTTCGCGGAGGACATCGAGCGCGAGCGGCAGTCCCTCGCACACCCTCGCCAGCTGGTACGCGCCATCAGGCTCGGCGGCCATCCGCTCGGCGCCCAGCGCGGGTTCGAGCAGCTCACAGGCCGCGGCGTTGGCGAGCGGTTTCAGCCGCAGCCACAAGGCGTCCGGTACCTCGGTGCCCGGAGCGCGGGAGACGACCAGCACGGCGCAGCCGGGGCTCTCGGGTAACGCCCGCACGACTCGCGCGGCATCGGCCACATCGTCGAGGACAAGCAGGATCCGGCGGCCAGCCACCCGTCGGCGCAAGACCTCGGCCCGGTCCGGCGTCTTCGGGGGAAGCAGCTCGCGACGGACACCGGAGGCCAGGAGCAGGCCTGCCAGTGCGTCGCCGGGCTGCTCGTGGCCGGGACCGTCGCCGAGCCGGAAATACCATTGCCCGTCCGGATAATGCCGGCGCAGGCGATGCGCGACCTCGATCGCGACCGCGCTCTTGCCGACGCCCGGCAGCCCGGAAACGACGGCCACCGCACCCTCGGGCCGGAGGGACAGCCAATCGACCAGTTCACGGATCTCGCTGTCCCGGCCGATCATCCGCTCCGGCGCGATCGGCAGCGGCCCGACCGGATGCTCCGCACGAGAGGCGGGCAACCCGCCGTTCGACCGCGTGGCCGCCGGGACCCGGTCCGGTTCACCGGCCAGGATCTCCCGGTGCAGTCTGGTCACCGCGGCGCCGGGTTCGATGCCGACCTGCTCCACCAGCACCGACCGCAGGCTCCGGTAGACGTCCAGCGCTTCGGCCCGCCGCCCGCAGCCGTAGAGCGCCGTCATCAGCTGCGCCGCGAACCCTTCCCCCGCGGGATGCTCGGCGGCGAGCGCGCGAAGCTCACCGATGACCGCCGCGCTCTGGCCCGCCTCGATGTCCAGATCGATCCGCCTGCTCAGCACCCACAGCCGCTGTTCGTCCAGCCTCGCGACGTGCTCCTGCCGGAGCCGCTCGGACGGCACGCCCGCGAGCGCGGGCCCGCGCCAGAGTGCCAGCGCCGCCGACAGATGCCCGCGCTCGGCGAGCGAGTCCCCGATCAGTGCGGCCTGGTCCGCGAGCTCGACCTCGGCGTGGAAGTCCCGTAGATCGAGCTCGCCTGCCGCGACCTCGACCAGGTAGCCGCTTTCCACGGTGCGGACGAACACCCGGTCCCCCAGCGTCTGACGCAGCCGGGAGATGAGCGCGTGCAGTGCCGTACGGCTTCCGTTCGCCGGGTCGTCCCAGACGATCCGCATCAGTTCCGCGGCGCTCACCGGCTGATTCGCTTTCAGCAGAAGGCCTGCCAGGATCGCGAGCCCTTTTCCGCCAAGCCGGATCTCGCGACCGTCGTGGCGGAGTTCGACGGACCCCAGCAGCGAAAAGCGCCGATCCGGCGGCCGGGCACGTTGTTCGGCGTGGTCGCTCGACACGAATACCTCCACCGCATTCTTGGCGAAGTGCCTTTTATCATGGAAATCATTGGTGCCGTACTCGTCACTCTAATTCATCGAAAACGCACTCAGGCTTCGTCCACGTCGGCGTGAACCGCGTCGCCGCGCCGCTCGAGCCGCACCGCCAGTTCACGCCAGACCTTGGCGTTCGCATAGGCGAGTTCGGCGACGGTGCCGGAACAATGCGCCGGCACCGTGGCGGCGACCCGTTCCCACTCGGTCATCCCGTTGATATGCGCGTCCAGCCAGCGCAGCAGCATGCGTCCCGCCTCACTGAACCGCAGCGACGGATCCTTGCGCAGCGTCCGGAGAACGGAAAGCTGGTCCACCGGCCGCTCAGGCCACGTAATCCGGTCACCGCTCCGATCCTGTCGCCGCTCGGCGGACGGCCGCTCGAAACCGCGTTGCCTGGGCGGCACCGGGTCCTGCCCGGCACGCAGGCGATCCCGGACGTCCCGCGCCGTCGACGGCGCCACCCCTGCCTGTCGGGCGATCTCCCGGATCGGGGCATCCGGATTGATCATCATCAGCTCACCGGCCCGGCGTCGGCCCTCGGCGCTGCTGAGCGGTCGCACCCGCCCGTCCCGCCCGACCCGGATGGTCGACTGAGGAACTTCCTCAGTCGACCGTCTGCGGATCGCCCCCACCGTCTTGGCGGCGAGCCCCGTGGCCTCCGCGATGACCCGATCCGACCACTGTGGATGCGAACCGATGATCCGCGCGGCGGCCACCGTGCGGTCGGCCAGCGAAAGCGGTAGCCCGTGGGAGACGTTCACCTCGACGGCGATCACGAAGGCGTCTTTTTCGTCGCCCTCGAAGAATTGAGCCCTGATCTCGCGCTGGCCCCGCAGTACCGCCGCACGCCACCGGTGCATCCCGTCGATTATCCGCATGCTCGGCCGGTGCACGACGATCGGCGGCAGAATCGCATCCGATTCCGCCAGCACCTGGGCGTGCTCGTAGTTCTCACCGGCCGTTCGCGGTGAATCCGCAGGCAGCAGGGAGTCGATCGGAACGACCTCCACCGGAATCTTGTCCAGTCCGCCGTCCGATCGATGCCACAACACGGGGACACCGTTTCGTAAAGGTTTACCGGCCGATCCGGAATCGAGTTCGAAACTCACAATTCCCCCCTAGGAATTTGGTTGCCACCCCAGAAAACTCGCCTTCACGTACAAGCGCCGACCGGTCCGGAGCGGGATCGGCAGTGTCCGGGCCGACCATCGCGCGCCGCGTTCGGATCGGGCCACGAGCGGTCCGGTCACTCCGTCGCAACCCGCACACCTCCACCGTCGACGACAGCTGAACGAACACCTCTGGCGATCGAGCCGCACACAGCACTCCCCGATCCGACATCACGTGCCTGACCAGGGGGACAGCATCAGAGGAAAGATCAATCGCAACCCCCACCACCGTCGATGTGACACTGATCTGCCGGGTGCCACTGGACTGTCAGTCCAGAGCAACGATGGACCCGCAGGCTACTACAACGCCGAGTGTCCGGCACACCACCGCATCCGGGATGCACCTGGATGGCCCAAGATCAGCTGGTTTCTCCCCGTTTTCACACCGGGTCGGTTGAGGAACCCGCGCGGGAGCTGGCATGCTCTATCCTGGCTGGGAATTTCTAGCGTTTGGGGGCTTCCGAAAGGGAATCATGCATAACCGGTCGAGCGCGGATCACGATGAGATCGCCCCCGAGGATGTCCTTGCCCTCGCGGGCAAACCGGCGAGCGAGCTGACTTTCGGGGAGCGGCTGAACCTGCTGTGGATGGCGGTTCGCCCACTGAAGGACGAAGACCCGCAAGCATGGCGCAAGGCGAGCGCCGACCAGCGGCGTTCGTCTTCCGGCGATACGGATTCGCAAGGGCGCCCGCAATACACGAACACCTGGGTCGCCCAGCAACTCGATGAACGCTACGGGGTGCGGATCACGCCAAGTTATCTCGGCAAGCTGCGCCACGACGAAAAGGTCAACCCCAGCCTTCCGGTGCTGCTGGCCCTGGCGAAGTTCTTCAAGGTCGACACGACTTTTCTGTTGCCTGCGACCACGAAGGCCGACCAGGACAAGATCACCGGCGTGCGCGACAACCTCATCGAATGGATCTCCACCGCCGGAATCAGCGTCATCGACACCACGAACGCGGATACCGTGGATCAGAACGGCATAGCCATCGAACTCCGCCTTCTCGGCGTGACGACAGCGGCCGAAGCGCAGCGGCAAGTCGCCTTGGCGCTGGCGCAATGGCTCGAAGCACAACATTCAAGCGAACCCATTACTCTTGCGCCACAGCCGGAAGCGCTATGAAGTATCCCAGACAATTGGCCAGTCGCCGCCCACAGGCACATGCCGGTCGAATTGCCGACCGCATTGTCCTCCCGCGTCCGTTCACTCATGACGCTTACCAGGTCCTGCTCACCGACGTGAGTGGCATGCCCACCCGGCTGCTGCCGCTCCCCGCGGCACTGCCGGGCAGTGGCTCGATGCTGACCGGTATGACCGTACGGCTGAACAACACGGCCTACATATTCTACCGGGCCGACACCAGCCTGATCCACCAGTTGCACGTCATTCACCACGAGCTGTTCCACGCGATGGAGCACCATCCGGGGATGCTGGTGAGCGACCCGGTGATCAAAGACGCCCTCGCGCAGTTGCTGCGCCCCGATCTGCCCAACCTGAGCAGCGAACTGATCCGGCACCTCGTGGGACGCAGCTGCCGGGTGGGCGAATTCCAGGACAAACACGAACGTGACGCGGAACGGTTCGCGGTGGTCATGGCCTACCGGCTCGGCCTGACCGTACCGATGAACGGAGAGAACGATGCGAAGCCGGAAGCGGACCGCCTCCACCGCCTCCTGTCCAACGGCTGCCCGTGAAACCCGGTAGCCGGACCGTGAATCACGGTACCCAGGTCGAAGAAGACGACCACGGCAAGCTTTGACCAGGTGATTGCCCATGACATTCGCGTTGACAGCCGTAGTCGGAATGGGAATAGTCGCAGCCTTGTTCTTCCGGCAACGGCTGTTGCAGTCATGGCGGGCCAAGCCTTCGGCGGCGTTGTCGCTCTCGTCCTTGTTCTTGGCGCTCGCGGTGGCTTTGCAGATCCCCCCGGTGCACGATGTGCTGGCCTACAAGGCGGGCTGGAACCTGTTCTGGCCCACCCAATGGGCCCTGACGATCGCCTGCTGCTTGATGGTGCACATCTTCGCGATCCGCGCCGTGGCCACCTCGCGGAACCAGGCCAGGCTGGCCACCCGCAGGATCACCGCACTGATGGGTGCCGCGTTCCTTGTCGCGTTCGCGTTGTTCTCCACCGACCCCGACCACCCCGACTTCGTACTGGGACCACAAAGCCGGCTGGAGGTGCCCGGTCACGTACCGATCCTCGTCGGCTTGGCGTGGGTGGTCGTGATGGCGACTCTGGCGTCTTCCGCCATGACCCACGCGGTGCGCGCCTGGCATTGGGCAGCCAAGTCACCCGAACCCACCAAGGCATGGCTGCGTGCGGGCCTGCGAATCAGTGCGGCGGGATTCGGCGTCGGAGTCTTGTATTGCCTTCACAGTGCCGCCTATCAGACCGCCGAGATGGTGGGCTGGATACCGGCGTGGACCCAACAATCCGTGTCGGATCCGCTGATCACCGCCGCGCCGACACTGATCTTCATCGGATCCGTCCTTCCGGCGATCGAGTCCTGGCACCGAGAACGCCTGGACGGGACGCGTCTCCTGCGCCGCCTGGAACCGATCAGGCGGTTACTGGTGGCGCAGGTTTCACTCGAACACCTGACGGCGATCCAACGACTGCAGCGACTGCTCCTGCACCATTGGCGCCCGATGATCTTGGTGTACCAGCTGATGATCGACTTCGAGGACGCACTCCTCCGCATTCAGCAAGAAGTTCCCATGGCACTTTCGCGCTACACGATCAATCAGGCTTATCGCAAGGACATCGACGACAACGAACGACGCGCCGTCGTCGTCGCGGTGGTCCTTGCGGCCTGGGCCGGGGTTCCGCACGCCGTCGAAACTCCCGAGGGCTTTCTCGAAAACCGGATCGACCGGATCGTCGGCATCGTGCTCAAACTCGCCGAGCACCGTCACATGCCCCCGCTGGAAGACTCCGAGAATGCCCAACAGGAAACGACGCTGATCACCGATCTCGACCGATGGTTGCGCGCAGCCGATCTTCTGCGCGACTTTCCCGTCGACCTCGACACCATGGCACTCGGTTCGTCACATCACTGATGTGTCACCGAAACCGATGTTTCCGGAACTGGAGGCGGAATGACCACTTATGAACTGTCTCGAACAACCCGAATCGTCCTGTCCGCGGATGTAGTCTGGGACGGTGTGCTCGGGCTGGCGTTCTGTCTGCTCACAAGTCAGGATTTCGCCTCGGCACTGGGCCTGCCGCTCCCACAACCGTGGTTTCTCGCTGTCCTGATCGGAATCGGCTGTTTCGTCTTCTCGATACTGCTGGTTCGCGCCGTTCGGGGTCGCAGCACCGCGACGATCGTCCAGTCCGGCGCGATCGCCAACGCGGCGGCCGCCGTCGCGGGCGGCGCCGCGGCCGCAATGGTGCCCCTGCACCCGGTCGGCACCACCGTGATTCTCGTGAGCGCGGCCATCTGTGCGACCTTCGCCGTGCTGGAATGGCATGTGGGCAGAAGCCCCGCACACGTGGCCGCCGCCGATCGAACCGGTCTCGAACAGACCGGATGACTCGCCGGTCAGCGGGCGAGAGAGACGGCGAAGGGCCGGAAACCGTGTCGGCGCAGGACGTGGGGCACCACCAGGATCATGGCCTCGGTCGCGCGAGCCGTGATGATGTCACCGAGATCCTCGATCCACGCGGGCTGCCAGCCCAGGTCGCCGAGCAGACCGGTGACGGTCTTCTTCGCTTTCTCGTCGTTGCCTGAGACATAGACGGTCGGTGGCGTGGCCAGGGTTTCGGGCGTGGTCATGACCATGAAGCTCATGGTGTTGAGCGTCTTGACCACCTGTGTGGCGGGAAGCCCGGCCTGGAGCTTCTCGGCGAGGCTGCTGCCGGGGTAGCACAGGTCGCCGGGCAGGCCGTCGTCACCGTCAAGGGTGGCGTTGGAGACGTCGACGAGGATCTTTCCGGAGAGCTCCGCGCGCAGGCCGGTGAGCCGGTCCAGGGAGCTGTCTCCGGGCGTCGCGTTGATCACGATGTCCGTGGTGCGGGCGGTGGTGCGCTGGTCGGCGAAAGTGATCCGCGGGCCGGCGAGCGCCGCGGCGCCATCTGCGTTCCGGACGCCCAGGGTGACCTGATGTCCGGCAGCGGCGAGCTTGCCCGCCAGGGTGGTCCCGACGCGGCCTGCGCCCAGGATGCCGATGCTGGTCATGAGTTGGTGCTCCTTACGGTATGCGTCCGATCAGACGAGGGGCGACAGGACCTTCAGCGCGGCGGTGTGGACGCCGGGGGCAGCGGCGAGGAAGTCGCGGCTGCCCGTGTGCCAGGGTTCCCCCGCCAGATCGGTGACGGTGCCTCCGGCTTCGGAAACCAGTAGCGCGCCGGCGACCAGGCCGGAGCGGACGTCGGAGAATTGCCAGAACGCGTCCATGCGTCCGGCGGCGACGTGGATGAGCTGCATCGTGGCGGGCACGGAAACGCGCACGACCAGGCCGTTGACGAGCATGGCGGTGACGGAGTCGCCGATCCGCCGGAGAGTGCGCTCGTCCTCACCTGGTTTGGCCTGTCCGGTGCCGATGAGCGCGGCGCCCAGGTCGGTTTTGGCCGACACCTTCAGGGGCCGGTCGTTGAGGCGGGCACCGGCGCCGGCGACCGCGGTGTAGGTGTCGCCGGTCAGCGGCAGATGGACGACGGTGAGCACCGGCCGGTTGTCGCGGACCAGGGTGGCGGTGACCGCCCAGTCCCCCATGCCGTGGACGTGGTTGATGTTGCCCTCGGCGGGATCGACGACCCACCACTCCCCCGGCGGGAGCGCGCCGCCCGCCAGTTCGTCCTCTGCCCACTGCGATCCGTCCCTGGCCCGCAGCAGCGGTTCCCGCAGCACGTCCAGTACGGCGTCGTCGTTGGCATGGATCTCGTCGACGATCTCGGTCGAACTCACGCCACGGGCGTGCGAGGTGAAGCGGTCGCGCAGCGTGAGACCGGAGGTCTTCACCGCGGCCGTCACAGCGGGCAAAAGCGAGTTCATGGGGGCTCCCTGGGAAGAGTGGAAGCGGGGAGATTCTCTCGGCCCCGCCCTTCGAAACTAAGCCCGCCGATGATTAACGACAAGTGCATGCTTTTCACTTGTAGAGTTACTCTCATGCAATTGGATTTGAATCTGCTCACGGCACTGGACGCCCTGCTGGAGGAGGGCAGCGTCGCCGGTGCGGCGGCCCGCCTGCACGTCACCGCACCGGCGATGAGCCGCTCCCTCGGCCGCATCCGCAAGGCGACCGGCGACCAGATCCTGGTCCGCACCGGCCGCAGCATGGTCCCCACCAGCCGCGCGCTGGCCATGCGGGCCGAGGTCCACACGCTCGTGCAGCAGGCCCACCACCTTCTTTCCGCGCAGCGAGAACTCGACCTGGCGGCGCTGGACCGGGTGTTCACCGTGCGCTGGCACGACACCCTGACCGCGGCCTGCGGCACCGCCTTGACCACCGCCGTGCACCGGCAGGCGCCTGGCGTTCGACTGCGGCTCTCCGCAGAACCCGGCACTGACGACGCCGAGCTGCGCCGAGGCGAGGTCGACCTCGAATCCAGCTCCGGCCGTCCGGCGTTCCCCGACATCCGCCACCGTCTCGTCGGCACGGACCGGCTGGTCGTCGCCGTCCGGCCCGGCCACCCGCTCGCCGAAGGCACACCGAGCCCCGAGCGCTACGCGGCCACCGAGCACGTCACCATTTCGCGTCGCGGAAGCCTGCGCGACCCGATCGACGACGCCCTGGCCACGCACGGCCTCGAACGACGTGTCGTCGCCGCCGGACCAACCGCCGCCTTCGCGCTGCAACTCGCCCTCGGCACCGACCTGGCGGTCACCCTCCCCGACATGGTCACCCGCGCGGCCAGGGACCGGCTCGGCCTGCTCACGCTGCCTTTGCCGTTCCCGATGCCGGAGGTCTCGTTGTACCTGCTGTGGCACCAGCGCTACGACGACGACGGGGCCCACGCCTGGCTGCGCGGACTGGCCATCGAAACCATCCGGACGCTGTTCGCGCCAATGACCGGCTAGAGACCGGCGGCCACCAGGTCACGGAGGAAGGCCGCGCCGAGGACCACGCGGTCCGCCGAGTCGACGGGGCCGTCACCGTGGTCGCGCTGGGGTGCCTTCACCACGAGGCGATCGCCCGCTTCTTCCACGTCGTGCCGCCTGCAGATGTCGTCGAACTTCGCTCGCAGCGCCTCGTCCTCGGGGGCCTGGAGCTCGAATCCGTCGCTCACACTACGCATGCCGACGCTGCTGCGCTCAAGCCGCAGCCAACGGGGGTTGGTCTCGTATCCGGTGAACCACGGGTCGGCGACCCGATCACCGGCGCCACTGGATTTCCAGACCTCGAGGAGGATCGGGTCACGGTAGTTTCCGTTGCGCTGCTTGGTGCGCAGCATGCACAGGGAGTAGCCGAGCTCCCCGTCGACGCCGTAGTAGATGCCTGTGGCGCCCTCCCGCATGGACGAGTACTTGACCAGGTAGTAGCGCCAGTCGAACACCTCGGCCGTTTCCCGCTCGGCGAGCCATTCACCCGTCACCGTCCCGAAATACTCTGCCGCGCCGCTGCCGGACGCCGCCAGTCCGTCGAGGAACTCACCCAGGACGGCCCGAGTCGTGGCGAGGGCGTCGAACGTGGTCTCCGCGAGGAGATAGCGCCACACCCACTCCTGACCAGTGGAGCCGGTCCCGAACTGCCAGGCCGATGATTTCGGCCGTCGACGCTGGTAGTTGCCGGTGGCGAGCAGCGCACCGGTCAGGTCCCGCCAATACAACGGTTTGCCGAACGCGGTCTCGAAGGCTTCCGCCCGGTGACGGAAGCTGTCACTGTCGAGCTCGAACGCGCTGAGGGTGCCGCGGAGGATCGGATGGTCCTCCAGCCTGAAGAGCGCATCCTCGAACTCGGGGCAGGCATTCAGGAATTTCTGCTTACGGCGTTCGTCTTCGACCTGGTTACCGCTGAACCCGGTCACCGCGCCGAGATCGCCGTGGACGATGACCTCCTCCACGTCCGCGATCAACGCAGGCATGCTGGACCGGCGCATTTCATCTTCGGAGGCCGCGATGAGATTCCGCAGAACCCGCAATCTGCGCGGGAACTCTTCGGTGCCTTCGATGACATGCAGCAGGACCGCGTACAGGAACAGGGTCTGTTGCAAGGTGAAGGGGCGGTGGAAGACACCTCGTCGAAGGCACTGCTCGAACAAGTTGACGCCGGAGGCGCCGAAGAGGAGAACCTTCCGCGAGTCATACCGCGGTTGACCGGGGAGCGCCGTCGACAGGACCTTGTCGAAGGTTTCCTCGATGTGCTCGCCGTCCCGCCAGCTGTCGAAGGCGCCGAACAGGAAGTTCAGATGCTCGTCGGCCCGCTTGTTCTCCCGCCCGAAAACGGCGCGTGCGCGGCGAACGAGCCGGTCCTCCGACGCCGGCCGGTTCTCACGCAGCTCGCAGAGCTCGGTGATGAACCTGATGTAGTGGACGAGTTCATCGTCGACGATGTTGTCGCCGCCGTGGTACGGCCACAGGAGATCCGACCATGAACCGTCGATCTTGTGCGCGAACTCGTCGGCCCGGTCCGAATGCCGGATGTCCTGTTCGAACCGTGCCTTGAAGGTCTCGAACGGGGTGAGCGGTTTCCCGCGGGAGTTCATCTTGATGTACAGATCCTCGTCGGACTCCATGTCGTCCAACGGCAGCAGGTAGAACGAGACCGCGGGAGATTCGGCGTGCGTCAGACGCTGCCACGCGGCGTGAGCGTCCAGATCTGGATGGAGGCGCCCGATGTCCCGGTGGATCGCGTCGATCATGACGAGCATGGCCTGGATGGTCGGGTCGTTCCGCCACACGTGCAGATACCACGCCTGGTCGATGATCCACACGGACGGCACGGCTTCGTCCTGCGGCAGCGGATTGAGGGCCAGCCGCTCGCAGAACAACCGCGCGCTCGCGCGTGTCGCATAGGAGAAACGAGTCCAGGCCGCCTCCGGACGAAGTTCACCCGCCGCGGAGGCGAGATACCAGTGCAGCAGGAACAATGTGGTCAGTCGCTGCTGCCCGTCGAGGGGATGGAACGTGGTGCCCTCGATCTTGCCGTACACGAAGTCGAGCCCGACGGGCTCACCCCCGGCCACCGCGTCGAGGAGGACTTCGAGGAAGTCGGCCCGGATCTCCCCCACCCAGGTACTCGGGCGTCCTTGCGCGTAGTCGCGCTGGATGAGCGGTATCTCGATGCTGCCGATCCCCGGCGCGTGCGCCTCGAACATCCCGGCGTACGAAGTCAGAAACCCTTTCACAGGAAGGCCTCCCTGTCGGACAGCAGATAGTCGCGAAGAACCGAGACCATCTCGTCGAGGTAGTGTTCCCGGTCCTGCGGGCTCCAGAAGTACATCTGATGCTCGTCAGCAGGCGAGTAGTACTTCAGGAACACATTCCTGGTGCAGACGGGGATGTAGGACCCCTTCCGGTCGCGGTCGAGAACCGCAGCCCGTTTGACCGCGAACACCGAGTTGCTCAGCGCGCTGTTGTCACCCGCGTCGAGCAACGCGAGGTTGGCGATCGAGTCCATTCCACCGTCGCTCGAGTCCGCCCCGACCGAGAGCAGCTCGGTGAGCCGGAGTTCCAGCGGACGGAAGTCGGCCGCGGCGATGACCGGCTTCGCGAGCACCTCGTCCACTTTGCCCAGGATCGGTTCCTTCTCGGCCTGGCCGATCTCGTCGAGCGCCACCAGTGCCCGGCGATGCAAGCGAAGCCATTCCTTCCACTGCTCCGCGCGGTTGAGCCGTTCCGCGTTCTGCGCGTGCACGTGCTCCAGGGACCAGGCGCCGATCGCGTGTTCCCGGAACGAATACCGCTCCGAGGAGTGCTTGCGCCGTCGCACGGTCTCGATGTTCATCAGCAGCAACGCCCGAGGCGCCTTGTCGCTGTGGTAGCTCAGGTCCCGCAGGCCGGCCTCGGAGAGCGCCAGGTCTTCGCGGATGAGCCTGTCGAGCTCCGCCTCGAACCGCGACTTCGGCTTGTCCTTGGAGAGCTCGATCAGGTCCCTGAACGAGGTCCGCCGGGTGATGAGGAAACCGATCTTGTGGAAGAGGCTCCGGCTCTCGAACCATCCGAGCACGAGAGAGTGCAGGTCGACCACTTCGTTCCAGACCTCCTGAGGGGCGGCCTCGATCCGCTCCCGAAGAGTCTCGAACGTATGGAACGGCGGACGGCTCCGGCCGGTGGGACCGCCCGCGATCGTGTCCAGCAGCAGACTGATGTGCGTCGGGTCCTGCGCCCCCTTGCCGGTGATGAACGCCCACAACTCCGGATCGCGCAGATCTCGCTCGATGACATCCCACTGCGCCGCGATCTCGAGCGCGCGATCGGTCACGCCGACGCTGCCGCGGCTGCGTGACAGCAGGAGGGCCTTCACGAGCTCGGCATCGGTCAGCGGGATGCGGCCGACGTTGAGCCGGGTGAAGAGCGTCGCCGCGTCCAGATCGCCGACGGCTTCGTACCAGATCACCCGGACGTGTTCGAAGAGCGCGCCATAGAACTTGTTGGCGACATACTGGCGCCGGCTCCCGCGGTCGTCGAACCAGGCGGCGATACACCGATAGGCCTCGTGGATGTGGAAGAAATCGATGTTCTCCTGGCTCCGTCCAGGATCGAGCTCCTCCAGGTACGCGGCGCTGTCCACTCGCGTCTCGTATCGGAGGCTGTAGTCGGCGCCCGAACTCTGCAGCCCCGCGGCCTTCATGTACTGGAAGATCAGGAACAGTGTCGTGAGCCGCTGCTGACCGTCGACCAGCTCCCATTCCTCGCCATACCGCTTCACCACCACCGGCTGCAGGTAGTACGGCCTGTCACGGCTTCCCCAGATGTCGTCGAGCAGCCGCCGTACCTCGACCTCGCCCCACCGGTAGCCACGCTGGTACGCGGGAACGTAGAAGCGCCCGGAAATATCGCCCACGAGCAGGGGTTCCAAAGAGGCTTCGCCCGCTGATGTCGTCACAGCCACGCATGCTAGTGAAGGGGTCCGACAAGAACACCTCCTGGCCGGTCGGCGCTGGCTCGGCAAACTCGGTCCGGGCTGGATCGCCGACGGCGAGCACGGGTTCACCCTTCTGGCGCTCGGGCAGGACCGCACCCGTCTGGTGCAGACCGAGCGTTTCACCGGCGTGGCCGTCCCCTTCGCGGAAAGTACGCTGTGGGAAACAGAACGCCACTTCGATGCCATGAACCGCACGCTCGCCATCCGTGCGGCCTCGTGAGTGCGTAACGGGTTCGGCGACCTCTTCGCGGCGCGATCCAGGGGCCTGCCGACGCGACGGCAGGCCCCTGGATCGTATCCGCAGCAGGGTAGGACTGCCTTTCCCAGGAAGTTCTTTCCCTTATCCCCGGCTCGCGGTGATCGCAGACTTGCTTTCGACAACCGATCACGAGCACAGGAGGCCACGATGTCGCTCACCCTCGACACGTACCGGCTGCTGGGCCGCTCCGGGCTGCGGGTCTCCCCGCTGGCGCTGGGCGCGGCGACCTTCGGCACCGAGTGGGGCTGGGGCGCCGAGCAGGACGACGCGCGCAAGCTGTTCGATCTCTACGTCGAGCGCGGCGGCAACTTCATCGACACCGCGAACACCTACACCGACGGCAGCTCCGAGCGGCTGCTGGGCGAATTCACCCGCGAGAACCGCGAGAGCCTGGTGCTGGCAACGAAATACTCGACGCTGAGCCGGCCGGGCGATCCGAATTCCGGGGGCAGTCACCGCAAGACCTTGTTCGCGTCGGTGGAAACCAGTCTGCGACGGCTGAACACGGACTACCTCGATCTGCTCTACCTGCACGTGTGGGATTTCACGACGTCGGTCGACGAGGTCCTGCGCGGCCTGGACGACCTGGTCCGCCAGGGCAAGGTCCTGTACGTGGCGATGTCCAACGTCCCGGCCTGGCAGGTGTCGCGTATGCAGGCGATCGCCGATCTGCGCGGCTGGTCGCCGCTGGTCGCGCTGCAGGTCGAATACAACCTGGTCCAGCGCACCGCGGAACGGGACCTGATCCCCATGGCACGCGAGCTGGGGCTGGGAGTGATCCCGTATTCACCGCTGGCAGGCGGGGTGCTCGCCGGCAAGTACAGCCGTGACGACCTGACCGCGGCGAAGGCCGACGCCGACGGCACCCGCAAGGGCTTCAACATCGCCAACGGCGACGTCACCGAACGCAACCTCGCGATCGCGGACGTCTTGAAGGAGGTCGCCACGGAGATGGGCCGCCCACCCGGCCAGGTCGGACTGGCCTGGACCCTGCAGAACCCTGGCGTGACGGCACCGATCATCGGCGCGCGCACCCCCGCGCAGCTGGAGGACAATCTGGGCGCGCTGGAGGTCGGCTTCACCGCCGCCCAGCTGGCCCGCCTCGACCAGGCCAGCGCGATCGAACTCGGTTACCCGCACGACCTGCTCGCCAGCGACAGGGGCCGCGCGTTCAACAGCGGCGATCTGTCGATCGAAACCCGCGGCTGATACCCGGCCGATCACCACGGACCGGCGGTCCGGCTGAGCGACGACCAGCTCCTACGCGCCGTCGTCGACGAGCCGCAAGCCCTGCCCTGGGTTGAGCAGGTTCGTCGGCGAGTACTGCGCCTTGGCCTCGGCGAGGAGGGGCCAGGACGAGCCGAAGTGTGCACGCCAATCCGCGGTGGATCTCGGTATCGCGGTCGACGGATAGGTCTTCCCGCCGAGCGCGCGCACCTTGCGGTGGAGGTCCACGTTGAGCTCGATCAGCCGTGCGTTGTGCAGCGGATCGATCGGGGAACCGGTGCGCAGCAAGGAGAAGAGCCATGCCAGTTCACCGTCGGGCACCTTGAACAGCGGTGTCTTCAGCCGGTCGGTCCGCACGGGGTAGAGCAGGATCAGCCCCAGGGCCCCCAGTTCGGTTTCGCCGGTGGCGGCGAGTGTTTCGGCCACGACCTGCTCGACCGCGCTGTCCGGGAGGAAGGTGTCGATCCACGGATGCGGGTGAAACCAGCTGCCTTCCGCGCGCAGCAGTGCCTCGCCGTCCGCCACGCGATTCAGGAAGTCGAAGTAGGTGGTGTCCAAGGTTTCCGCGTCGAGGAAGCTCAGGGAGCTCAGGAGCGCTTCCTGGTCGGGGGAAGCGGGCGGCGTGTAGTACGCCACCGCCTCGAGCATGTACCGCCAGGTGCCGTCGACGGGAAGGGGCTGGCCTTCCACGTAGTCGAACCGGCCGTCCCGGACCACCTCACGCTGGTCCGCCAGGAACGCGGGCAGGGAGTCGTAGAACAGCTTCCAGCGCCGTGCCCGTGCCGGAGCCGGTGTCAACCGCAGGGTGGCCCGCGTGATCACCCCGCATTGACCGAGCCCGCCGCGCATGGCGTCGAACAGTTTCCGGTTGTCGTCACGGGAACAGGTGATCACGTCGCCGGTACCGGTGACCACTTCCAGTTCCGCCACGGTGTCGGTCTGCATGCCGTGGTGGTGCGCGGCACCGCCCACCCCGCCGATCACCAGTGTGCCGCCGACGGTCACGTCCAGGTAGTCGGTGAGGGCAGGCGGTGTCAGGCCGTGCGGGAGAGTCGCGTCGAGGACGTCGCGCCAGCGGGCTCCCGCGTCGACGGAAACCAGGTCACCCGTGACCGTCCGGCGGGGCGGGAGCGAGGTCATGTCCAGCACGATCCCGCCGGAGGCCTGGCCTTGACCGTACGGCGAGTGCCCGGCGCCCCGTGCGGCCACCGGTATGCCCCGCGCGACGGCGAACCGGAGCACCACGGCGACGTCGGTGACCGACGCGGGCCGCACGACCAGCCTGGGCCTGGCGTGCACCAGATCTCCCCAGTCTTTTCCGGCGCCGTCGAGGTCCGCGTCGTCGGTCAGCACCTCTCCCGCGATGGCGGGCAGGATCTCGTCGCTCATTCCCGCACGGTATCGGCAATTCCCTGGACGCCTAACCGGTCGGTTCGGGCAGGGCGGCGGTCATCGCGCCGTCCACGGTGACGGTCTCACCGGAGACGAGACGCGCCTGATCACCGAGCAGGAACGCGATCACGCGCGCGATGTCGTCCGGCTGAGCGAGCTCGCCGAGCGGCTGCACCCCGGTCAGCGCGTCGCGAGTGGCCGCGTCCCGCCAGCGATGCTCGTTACGCGGCACCATGACGAACCCTGGCCGGACGACGTTGCACCGGAGCCCGCGCGGTCCCAGTTCCACCGCGGCCGCGCGGCCGAGAGCCTCCAGCGCGGCCTTGGCCATCGCGTACGGCGCCTGCCCTCCCCAGGCCAGACCCGCGTGGATCGAACTGACCAGCACCGCGGCGCACGGCCTTCCCCCGGCACGGGCCACCAGCTGCTGCAACGGCTCCAGCGCGGACACCGCGCCGACGTCCAGCACCCTGCGCAGCGCGTCCGTGGTCTGCTCGGCGAAGGGGGCACGATGCTCACTCAGCAGACAGTGCACCAGCCCGGTCACGCTGCCGAGCGCGTCGAACGCGGCCCCGATCACGGCGGGATCGGTCGCGTCGCCGCGGATCCACGGCACACCGGTCCGGTCGGCCGGTGGTGGCGCGATGTCCACCACCGCGACCCGCCGTCCCTCCGCCGACAGCGCGCGCACCACCGCCGAGCCGATACCGCCCGCGCCGCCGAGCACCACCACTCCGCTCATGGCCACATCCCTCTCATTCGGTGATTCCGGTGGTGAGGAAGGCGCGTACGACGAGTCCCGCCGCCGCGGTGACGAGGGGATTCGCACCGGAACGCGGGACGACCAGCGACCGCGGCGGAGCCGTCTCGACGCGGTCGCGCACCGCGTCGAGCCATCGCTCCGAGGGCGCACCGCTCCCGCCGAGGATGATCATGCTCGGGCGCATCAGGTCGTACACCGTGTCGGCCACCACGGCCACCTGGGCACTGCGCGCTTCGAGGAGCCCGATCGCGACCGGATCCGTGTCCGCGAGCCGGATCAGGTCCGTCAGCGAGGTCACCGCGAGCCCGGCGGATCGAGCGGCGGCGAGCAGGGCCACATCCGTCCCGCACTCACCGAAGCGCGCGTGACCGCCGCCGGTCAGATCGGGTACGAGGATCCGGCCGAAGTTGCCCTGGATGACACTGTCCGGGCTCGTCGTCGGCCTGCCGAGGAATCCTGTCTCCGCGACGTTGCCGATGAACAGGTACAGCACGCTGTGTCGGCTCGGCCCTGCGCCGAAGGTGAGCTCGGCGCCCAGCAGCGCGGGAACGTTGGCGTCCACCACGACTTCGAGCCCGGTCCGTGCCCGCAACCGGTCGGCGACCTGGACGTCGGCCCAGCCCAGGACGTCGTTGCGGACGACCCGGCCGTCCGCCCGGTTCACCTCACCGCCGACGGTCACTCCGATGCCCAGCACCGGGCCCGGCGCGGAGCCCGCCATCTCGGCGGCCAGTTCGGCGGCGCGCCGCAAGGTGGCGGCACTGTCCGCCGGATCGCGGTTCTCGGCTCGTGTCCCGATGCCGCGACCGGCCAGATCGGTCAGCCCGACCGTGGTCAGCTCCAGGCCGAGGTGCACGCCGACCGCGTACCGGGCGGACCGGTCCAGCTCCACCGGCACCCGTGGCCTGCCGAGCCGGGTGGACCGCTCGGCGAGTTCACGGACGATTCCGGAGGACAGCAAAGGCTCGATGATCCTGCTGACACTGCCGTGGTTGAGCGACAGCTCCTTCGCGATGTCACCGCGCGCCAGCGGACCGCGCTGTGCCAGCAGCTGAAGCACGGCGGCGGTGTTGGCCTGCCTGGCCTGGCGCGGCCGGGTTCCGCTGAAGCCCGAGTCGTTCATCGTCACGCGGGCTTCCCGGACTCGACACCGTTGGTTTCCTCGAGTTCGGCACCGGTGGTGGCCAGCCACGGCGACACCAGCACGATCACCGCGCTGACCAGGAACGCGCAGGCGTACCACGCGACGACGGTGATGCCGTGCTTCTGCGCCAGCATGGGCGCCAGGAACACGTTGAGCGCGATCGCGAGCCGGGTCACGCACTGGGCGATCCCGGATCCCAGGCCCCGCAGCGAAGTGGGGAACGCCTCGGTGCTCCACACCCAGGACAGCACGCCGGGGCCGAACCAGGTCAGCATGGCGTACACGACCCAGAAGGCCACCAGTCCGACGCCTGCCCGCTCGCCGGTGAACGCGATGCCCAGCCCTGCGGCGAACACGCCCAGACAGGTCCACACGCCCAGCCAGCGCCGGTTGACGCGGTCGATGATCGCGGCGCCCGCCACGACGGCGATCAGCCCCACCACGAAACCCAGCAGGGAGAAATACAGGGTGTCGGAGACGCCGATGCCGGTACTGCTGATGATCAGCGGTCCCGCGACCGTCGCCACCGCGCCGCCGAACGCCTGGATCGCGAAGAACGCCGTGACCGTCGCCAGCCGCCGCCACGCACCGCCTGCCAGCAGCATCCGGTAGCTCCGCTTCTCCACGACCTCGCGTTCCGGCGGTTCCAACCCGAGCGCGTCGTAGATCCGCCGCGCCTCCTCCACCCGGCCGCGCGCGCTCAGCCATCGGGGCGACTCCGGCAGGAACTGCCGCGCCACCAGCACGGCGGCCGCGGGCAGCGCGGCCAGGCCGAACAGCCACCGCCACGTCTCGTCGCCGAACAACGGCCGCAGCGCCAGCGCGAGCAGCACCGACGTGATGGCACCACTGAGCCACATCATGTTGGGCAAGCTGCCAGCGATCCGGCCTCGGCGGGTTTTGGGCGCGATCTCGGCGAGGAACGCGTGCGAAGTCGGGATGTCCATGCCCACCGCGACCCCGAGCACGAATCTGGCCGCGACCAGCTGCCACACGTCATGGACGAACGCGGCGGCCAGGGACGCCACCACGAAGACCACCAGGTTGATCATGAAGATCAGCCTGCGGCCGAACCGGTCGGACAGATCACCGAAAACCACCAGGCCGAGCGCCGTGCCCACGAACGCCGCCGCGGTCACGAGCCCGACCTCGGACGCGGTGAGGTGGAACGACGGCTTGAGGAACAGGACGGCGGCGCCGATGACGAGCAGGTCGTAGCCGTCGATGAACTCGCCGAACGCGACCAGCCTGCCGGTCCAGTTCCGCACGAACCGCGCCCGCCGCGGTGACATCGACGGAGCGCTCGCAATGCCCGACACCATCAGGTTTCCTCCCCACACCGCGCATTTTGTGCGACGAACACCAAACTACGGCTCCCCCGGCGGGCGCCGACGCTTTCGGGGACTATCGGCCAGCCGAGGCGAGCCGATCAGGCAATCGCCCGATCGGCCGGGTTCACGACCGATTTGTACGGATCTTGTACGAGCTTGAAGAATCTTCGCCCGGACGGCCAACCTCGACGAAGGCGAGCGCTCATGCCCGAGCAGGTGCACCAGGACCTTGTCGGATCCACGTTCTCCCGGCGTTCGCTGCTGCGCGCCGGCGGTGGTCTCGCCGCGACGACGGCGCTGCTCGGCACCGGCGCGACGTTCGCCGGACCGGCGTCGGCCGCGATCACCGCGGTGCCGGCGTCCAAGCGGTTCGACCTCACCGAGCCGTCCTACGACGAGTTCCGCAGCAAGCTCCTGCACGAGTCGCACCACGTGATGCAGGGGTTCGCCTTCGACAACCAGAACGTGCGCATCTTCATCGTGAACGCCCGCAACGGCGGGACCGGGGACGACCTCTGCGTCACCCAGGTCAACTTCTCCGGGGAGATCCTGGGCTCGATGCATCTCGACAACGCCGGGCACGGCGTGTCGATCGGCGTCGAACCGGTGGGCACCGACTCCTACATCTGGATGGAATGCGACTCGAACGGCCCCACCGGTGACGGTCGCGGGACGGCGCTGGCCAGGTTCAAGTTCGTCAACGGTGGCAGGCCTTCGGTGAAGAAGTTCCTCACCGGCAGCGACACCATCACCTGCGCCACCGATCCGATCACCAAGCGGATCGCGGTACGCCGCAAGGAAGGCGGCAAGATGTTCATCAGCGTCTACCCGCTCGCGTCGGCCGCGGCCGGTGACTTCAGCGCACCGCTGGCGCACTTCGCGCAGCCCGCGCTGGCCGATACGCCGGTGACGTTCCAGGGATACACGATCCACGGCCAATATCTGTACACATTGGACGGCACCGGCCACGAGAACCCCGCGGACATCAACTCCTACGTCACGTGCATCGACATGAACACCGGCAAGGTGAAGAGCCGCGCGCTGACCAAGGCGGGGCAGTCGCTGGTGTACCGCGAGCCGGAAGGCCTCGGGATCTACCGGAGCCTTGCCGGGGAAACCCGGCTGTACCTGGGCTTCGGGTCGCGCAGCAGCATGGGTGACATCAACCGCTACGCGAACCTTTTCTACAAGAACGTCCTCATCGACTGAATCCGGTGACCGATTTCCGCCATCCGAAAGACGGTGGTGTGCCCGGAGCCTTGGTCGCAGACTGTCGTGGCGAGGTGAGCCATGACCCGAAACGACGAATTCGCCGAGGCGTTGCGGACCGGACCGTTCTGCCGCGCGTTGTCGATGGCGGCGCAGGCCCGCGGCCTCAGCCTCCGGCAACTGCACTACCGCCTCCAGGCCAGGGGCGCCTCGGTGAGCGCGATGACGCTGAGCCACTGGCAGAGCGGCCGAAGCGTGCCGGAACGGGAGGAATCCCTTCGGGCGGTGGAAATCCTGGAAGAGGTGCTCGCGGTGCAGGCGGGCTCCCTGCGGCGGCTGGTCGGTTCCCGGCGGCCGCGGGGTCGCGGCGTGCCTTCCGCGCTACCGCTCCAACGCCGGCATCGGGCATGGGGGCATCCGGCTTTTCTGCCGCCGCTGCTCGAAGAATTCCGGGACAGCCTGACGAACCCGGTCCGCAAGATCGAGCTGCACGAGACGTTCCATGTGCGGCCGGACCGCTACACCGGCCGCCTCGTGGTGCGGGAACTCATCGAGGCCAGGCAGGACCGGACGAACACGATGATCTTCGCGGCCAGGAGTAAACCGGGCGTTCCGCCGCCGCTGGTCGCCGAGGGCAGCGGGTGTCGCCCCGGCACAGTGCTCACTCTCGAAGAAGAGGGGTTCTCACTGACGGAATTGGTGCTGGACAAGACCTTGCGGCGCGGCGAACGGCTGGCCATCGGCTTCGTCCAGGAGTACCCGAGGCCGATCGTCGCCGAGAATCACCACCGCAGGATCGCGGAAGCCGTGGGTCGCTACCACGCCGAGGTCGTCTTCTCCCCTGCAGCGGTGCCTGTCGCGTGCCGGACGTGGCGGATCCGGACACCCGAAAACCGGACCACCGGATGGGTCACCGTACGCCCCGACGACGGGCACACCATCCGCGTTTCGCGACGGAACGCGGCCCCCGGAACCCATGGTCTGCACTGGACCTGGGAATAGCGTTTCTCTGTTTACGGATTCTTTCGCCGGAGGTTTCCCACGCGGAGCCGTCTCGTTATGTTCGAGACGCACAGTTCCCGCAGCACAGGGAAAACGCGACGAAAGAAGGTCCACAGTGAACAGCAGAGGCACCCGCGTCCTGGCCGCCGCCGCCCTCGCCTGCGCGGTGTTCGGTTTCGTGACTCCGCAGGCTTCCGCGAGCTCGGTACCGAGCTACCAGACCTGGCTGTCCGATGTGCACACGGCGATGCAGGGCGGCACGGCGTACCTCGACCAGCGGATCGCCAAGGGCGGCACGAAACTGGCCGTCGTCACCGACATCGACAACACCGCGCTCGAGACCTACTACCACGCCGGCAAGCCGACCGAGGACGTGCTGGCGTTCATCAAGCACGCCAAGTCGAAGGGTGTCTCGGTGCTGGTGGCCAGTTACCGCAGCAGCGCGAGCAGCGCGAAGGAAGCGCTCACCGACGCCGGCTACCCGGTGGACCGCGTCTGCGTGCGCAAGAGCTCGGAGTCGCACGCGACCGACACGAAACAGCGCTGCCGCAAGGAGTACGCCGCCGCCGGGTACACCATCATCGCCAACGTCGGGAACCGTCCCGGTGACTTCACCGGCGGCAACTACGAAAAGGGCTTCAAGCTGCCCGATTACAACGAGCAGCTCTCCTAGGTCGCCGTGGCCGCGGTGACGAAATGCGGGCGGCCGGTGATCGGATGCGGCACGATCGCGCTGCGCACCCCGAACACCGCGGCCACGCGATCGGGTTCCAGCACGTCCGCGGGGAGTCCGGCGGACAGCACCCGGCCCGCTTGAAGCAGCACCAGGTGATCGCAGTAGGTCGTGGCGTGGTCGAGGTCGTGCAGGGCGACCACCGTGGTCAAGCCGAGCTCGCGGACGAGATCGAGCAGGCCGAGCTGGGCGCCGATGTCGAGATGGTTGGTCGGTTCGTCCAGCAGCAGGACCGGGGTCTTCTGCGCGAGCGCCCGCGCCACGAGGACCCGTTGCCGCTCCCCGCCGGAAAGCCGGGTGAAGACCCGGCGGGCGGCCCAGGCCATCCCCACCCGGTCGAGCGCGTCGAGCACGATGTCGCGATCGCCCGCGTTGTCCCTTTCCAGGATGCCCTTGTGCGGTGTCCGTCCCATCAGGACGGTCTCCTCGACCGAGAAACCGTTGTCGAGATCGTGGTCCTGGACGACGACGGCCGTGCGCCGCCCCGCTTCACGCGCGGTGCCACGCCAGACGTCGGCCTCTCCGATGTGGACGGACCCGCGCACCGGTTTCAAGGCGCGGTACACGCACCGCAGCAAGGTGCTCTTCCCGGAACCGTTGGGGCCGATGAGCCCGGTGACGGTCCCGGTTTCGACGGCCACGTTCACGTCGCCGAGGATCGGGAGGTCGTCGATCAGCACGGACACGTCCTGGATCTGGATCTTCACCGCAGCGCTCTCCTCCGGCCACGCAGCAACATCAGGAAGAACGGCGCGCCGAGCGCCGCGGTGAAGATGCCGATCGGCATCTCGTTCGGCTTGTTCACCGTGCGGGTGGCGAGGTCGACCAGCACCAGGAACACCGCGCCGCCCAGCAGCGACACCGGGATCACCTTGCGATGGTCCGGGCCGACGACCAGCCGCACCGCGTGCGGGACCACCAAGCCCACGAAGCCGATCCCGCCCGCGACGCTCACCACGGTCGCCGTCAGCAGGGACGCGGCCACGAGCAACAGGATCCGCAAGCGGTTGACGTCGACCCCCAGACCGGCGGCGGTGTCTTCGCCGGTGGCGAGCGCGTTCATCATCCGGCCCCGGCTCATCAGCCACAGCCCGGTGACCGCGGTCGCGGCCGCCGGGATCGCGAGATCGGCCCAGGACGCCCCGGCGACCGAGCCGAGCAACCAGAACATGACGCCGCGCAGTTCCGATGGATCGACCAGCAACTGCAGCAGGCCGGTGCCCGCCATGCCGAGATAGGCGACCGCGACCCCGGCCAGGACCAGGCTGGTGCCGACGAGCCTGCCGCCGCGCTGCGCCATGGCGAACACCACGAACAAGCTCACCGAGGAGCCGACGAACGCGCCGCCCGCCACCCCGATCGCCGCGGCGATCCCGGTCGTCATCACCACGACGGCGCCCAGCGACGCGCCGGCTGTCACGCCGAAGGTGTAAGGGTCGGCGAGCGGGTTACGGACCAGGGTCTGCAGGCACAGACCCGCCAGGCTCAGGCCGGCGCCCGCCACCGCCGCGAGCAGTACCCGTGGGGTACGGAACGTCCACACGATCTGATCGGTCAACGGATCCAGCCCCGTCGTGTCACCGGTGAGGTGTGCCCACACCACGCCGACGACCCGCCCGACCGGGACGTCGACGGTGCCGACGCCGACGGAGAAGGCGATCGCCAGTCCCAGCGCGACGACCAGCCCGGCCAGCAGAATCGTGAAACCCTTGCCCTGCACCAGATGCGGGCGCCGCTGATCAATGCGTGGCATCGGCGATCTTCCGGATCGCGACCGTGTTGAGCGGGCCGAGGTAGAAACTGTCGGAGACACTGGTGAAGGTCTTGGTCTTCGACGCCTGCCAGTAAGGGAACTTCGCGAACAGGTCCTTGGCCATCGCTTCCGCGTTCTCCCCCGGCTGGAACAACCCGACGACCAGCACGTCGACCTGAGCCGAGGCGAGGGCTTCGGCGTTGATCTCGGCGAGCTGGGTGTTCGTCTTGCCCGCGAACGGATTCACCCCGCCCGCACGGTCGACGATGTCGTCGGAGAGCCCGCCGCCGAACACCGCGGGCAGTCCGTTGTCGTTCATCATCGACATGCCCGGATAGACGACCAGGACGTGCTTGCGTTCCTTGCCCGCCACCTCGTTCTGGATGGCCGCGATGTCGGCGCGGGCCTTGTTCACGTAGTCGGCGGCGCGCTGCTGGACGTCGAAGATCTCGCCGAGGCTCAAGAGCAGCTCGTGCGACGACTCCACGGACTGTTTCTCGTACCGTTCCTTGTCTTCCGGCCGGGCGTTGAGATCACCGTTCGCGCAATTGGCAGGAGTGACGAAACTCTTGATCCCCGCCGAGTCCAGCTGATCGCGGGTGATCGAGCCGACCTTGTCGTCGAAACCGCCCGCCCAGGTGGAGATCACCAGATCCGGCTTGAGCGCGAGGACCTGTTCGCGCGGCACCTCGAAGTTCTCGTTGAGCTTCAGGTTCGCCTTCGGGATCGCCTTGATCCTGTCCACGAAGGACGGGTCGTCCGACACTTCGTAGGACTGGCTGTTGGCCAGGATGTGGTCCTGGATCCCGAGGACGACGAAGCTCTCCACCTCGGCCACCGAAGTGCCGTTGAGCAGTACCACCCGCTTCGGCGGCGCGTCGAAAGTGATCTTGCGCCCGCAGTTGTCGATCGTCAGCGGATACGTGGTGGGTTTCGCCGTGGCGGGAGGCAACGCGCTCGCCGCCGCCTGCCGGTCGGTACGCGGGGCGGCACCGATGCCGCAGGCCGCGGCGACGGCCACCAGCGCGCCTGCCACCAGGACGCGCGGGATCAGCCGCCCGGCGCGGCGCGCGCCGTCAAAGAAGGACATGCCCCAAAAGTCGTACGAGCGCGGGAAAAAGTTCCCGGTGTTCCGATCACCGCGCCTTGGTCACGGCCGCGGGATGTTGCGGAGGTTGGCGCGGGCGAGGTCGATCATCCGGCCGACTCCGCCTTCGAGGACGACTTTGCTCGCGGCCAAGGCGAAGCCGCCGAGCTGCCCGGCGGTGATGTGCGGCGGGACGGACAGGGCGTTCGCGTCGGTCACGACGTCCACCAGCGCGGGACCGTCGTGACTCAGCGCTTCCTTGAGGGCCGCGCGCAGCCGGGCCGGGTCGGTCACCCGCTCGGAGCGGAGACCGGCACCGCGGGCGATGGCGGCGAAGTCGACCTGGCGGTGATCCGTCTGGTAGTCGGGCAGGCCGTCGACCAGCATCTCCAGTTTGACCATGCCCAGCGAGGAGTTGTTGAAGGTCACGATCTTGACCGGGAGGTCGTGCAGGGCGACGGTGAGCAGTTCACCGAGCAGCATGCCCAGTCCCCCGTCGCCGGACATCGACACGACCTGCCGTCCGGGGTAGGCGAACTGCGCGCCGATGGCGTGCGGCAACGCGTTCGCCATGGTGCCGTGCAGGAACGAGCCGATGACCCGGCGGCGCCCGTTGGGGGTGAGATACCGGGCGGCCCACACGTTGCACATACCGGTGTCCACGGTGAAGATCGCGTCGTCCGCGGCCAGCTCGTCCAGGATGTCCGCGGCGTACTCGGGGTGGATGGGAACGTGCCGGTCCACGTTGCGGGTGTAGGCGTCGACGACGTTTTCCAGTGCTTTGCAGTGGTCGCGCAGCATGCGGTCCAGGAACACCCGGTCGGTCTTGCGCCGCAGGAGCGGCAGCACGGCTCGCAGCGTCTCCCCGACGTCGCCGTGCACGGCCAGCTCCAGCGGGGTGCGCCTGCCCAGCCGGGTCGCGTCGTGGTCGACCTGCACCGTCCGAGCCTGGGGAAGGAAGGAGTCGTAAGGGAAATCGGTGCCCAGCAGGAGCAGCAGCTCCGCGTCCTGCATGGCCCGGTAGCAGGCGCCGTACCCGAGCAGGCCGCTCATGCCGACGTCGTAGGGATTGTCGTACTGGATCCATTCCTTGCCGCGCAGGCTGTGGCCGACCGGCGCCTGGACCGTCCCGGCGAGCTCCATCACCTCGGCATGCGCGCCGCGCACCCCGGCGCCGGCGAACACGGTGACGGTTCCTGCTTCGTTGATCAGTTCGGCGAGCCGCGTCACCTGCGACTCGGGTGGCACGACGGTCCCGCGCTCGGTGACCGGCGCTCCGGTCCCGGTGGGCGAGGTGGCCTCGAGTTGCGCGACGTCGCCAGGCAGCACCAGCACCGACACCTCGCCGCGGGCCAGCGCGTGCTGCATGGCGATCCGCAGCACCCTCGGCATCTGCGCGGGACCGCTGATCTGCTCGCAGTAACCGCTGCAATCGACGAACAGCCGTTCGGGATGGGTCTCCTGGAAGAACCCGGTCCCGATCTGGCCGGACGGGATATGCGAGGCGAGCGCGAGCACCGACGCGCCGGTGCGGTGCGCGTCGTAAAGACCCTGCACCAGGTGGGTGTTTCCGGGGCCGCAGCTGCCCGCGCACACCGCGAGCCGTCCGGTCAGCTGGGCCTCGGCGGCCGCGGCGAACGCGCCCGCCTCCTCGTTGCGCACGTGCACCCATTCGATGCCCGGCGTCCGGCGGATGGCGTCGACGACGGGGTTCAGGCTGTCACCGACCACGCCGTAGATCCGCTCCACCCCGGCCTGCACCAGGACCTGGACGAACTGCTCGGCGACGTTGGGCTTGGCCATCAAAGACCCCTTCGATATTCCGGCGGCGACACCTTCATGATCCACGCGACGAACCCACCGCGCAGGTTCTGTGCGCGGGCGGGTGACAAAAACTTTCCAAACCGGAAACTTTGCAAAGCTGGAAAGTTTGGCTAGGGTCGGTGACATGACGACGGAAGACGGCGGGCTGCGCGAGCGCAAGAAGCGCGAGACCCGGCTCGCGTTGAGCCAGGCGACCATCCGGCTGGCCCTGGAGCACGGGCTGGACGCGGTTTCGGTCGAGGACATCGCGGCGGCGGCGAACGTCTCCGACCGCACCTTCCGCAACTACTTCGCCAGCAAGGCCGAGGCCGTCGTCGCCGCACACGTCGAGCGCGGGCGGCGCATCGGCGAGCAACTGCGGAAACGTCCGGCGAGCGAACCGCTCTGGCACGCGCTCACCCAGGCGGTCGTCCTGCAGTTCTTGCCGCAGCCGGGCGCGGCCGCCGCATCTGGCGGCAACGGGGCGGGACTGCGGAAACTGCTCGCGGAACCCGCCGTCCAGTACGAGGTGTTCCGTGCCCACGCCGCCGCGCAGGACGAACTGACCGCCGCCATCGCCGACCGCGTGGGGACCGGCGCGGACGAGCTGTACCCGCAGACCGTGGCCGCGGTGGTCGCCGCCGGGCTCGGTACGGCGATGGCCCACTGGGCACGCGACCCCGGCCGGCCGCTGCTCTCTCTGCTCGACGAGGTCTTCGACGGGATCCGCGCCGGATTGCCCGAACCTCGCTGACCCCCGCTCCCTGAACCACGCCCGCTCGACGGGCTGTTCGTCATGCCCGAACAACCCGAACCCGGAGGAGGAACGGCCATGGACGTGGTCATCGTCGGTGGTGGACCCAACGGTCTGATGCTCGCGTGCGAACTCACGCTCGGCGGTGTCCGGCCGATCGTGCTGGAACGGCTCACGGAGCCCAGCCGAGTGCCGAGGTCGAACGGCCTCGTCGGACAGATCGTCCGGCTGACGGACCGCAGAGGACTGTGGGAACCGCTCAGTGGCCAGACCGGCCCGCCGCGGCCCAACGACGGCTACTTCATGTTCGCGGCGATGCCGCTCGCACTGAGCCTTCTCGACGACAGCCCCGTCTACAACCTCGCGGTGCCCGAGGTGAAAACCGTGGAGGTACTGGAAGAACGCGCGATCGCGCTCGGCGCCGACGTCCGCCGCGGGCACGAGTTCACCGGCCTCATCCAGGACGACGACGGCGTCACACTCACCGTCGACGGTCCCGAGGGTCTCTACGAGTTGCGCACCCGGCACGTGGTCGGCGCCGACAGCGCGCACAGTCCCGTCCGGAAGGCCGCCGGCATCGGCTTTCCCGGTGTCACCCACGACCGGTCGACCAACCGGGCCGCGCAGGTGACCATCCCTTCGGGCCAGGTCGACCCCGCGACCGGCGCACTGATCGTGCCAGGGCACGATCCGATCCTGCCGTTCCTGCCCATCCGCACCGCCCGCGGTGGCTTCTCCTACGCGCCGCTGCCCGGCCGCCCGCCGCTGGTGTCGACCGTCGAATGGGACGAACCCGCGACCACCGAGCCCATGACGCTCGACGAGATGCGGGCCAGCATCGAGCGTGTTCTGGGCGCCGCCGTCCCGATCGGACCGCCGTCCGGCGACGGCCCGCACGTACTGCGCCGGATCAACGGCGGCAACACCCGCGTCGCGGACCGCTACCGGGACGGCAGGGTGTTCCTCGTCGGCGACGCGGCGCACGTTTTCGCCGCGGGCGGCACCGGTCTCAACGTCGGCATGCAGGACGCGATCAACCTCGGCTGGAAACTCGCGGCCGCGATCACCGGCGGCGCCGACGTCCTCGACACCTACGAAACCGAACGCCGCCCCGCCGCCGACCGGGCGATCACCTACTCCCGGACCCAGGCCGCGTTGCTCTCCCCCGGCGAAGACGTGACCGGTCTGCGCTGGCTCTTCAGCGAGCTGCTGACGCAACCCGGCGTCGTGCGGGTGCTCGCCGACCTCGTCGCGGGCGCGGACCTCCGCCACCCGGTCGGCGACGGCGCCCATCCGCTCGCCGGACGGCTCGCGCCCGATCTGGATCTCCGCACACCCGGCGGCACGATCCGCCTCGCCGAACTGGCCCGTGGCGCGAAACCTCTGCTGATCGACCTCACCGAGGACGGCGGCCTGCACGTCGAGGGCGTCGAGATCGTCCGGGCGTCGGCGGACACCGACGTCCGCGCGCTCCTGCTCCGCCCGGACTCCTATGTGGCGTGGGCCTCTTCCGAGGCGCGTCCCGACCAGGAGGGGCTGCGGGAGGCCGCCGGGCGCTGGTTCGGTGCTGCGTCGTGAGCGGTACGGACGGTTCTCTTGAGGGGTAAGGCAAACGTGGTCGTGCCGTTGAGATGTGCGCCGAATGTGTTCGGGCCAGTCGGGATCGGCTACTCGGGATCGGCAACTCGACGCTGAGGCACCGGAACCTCTGCGGGCGTGACGCGAAGGGAGCCTTCCCCTCGTGGCATGCGGCGAAAGTCCCCTTCACCCAGCCCGAAACGCCACCCACGCCTACTCCCGCACCAGAACCCTACCGCCACCTCACCACCCGACAGAACACGTCACCTCACCCCCGATAAGCACAGTCAATGAATGCGAAACACCTTCAACCCACTTCCTGGAAACCTTTTCATATTCGCACATCTGTTCGATTCTTGGTATTCTTGTGGGGTGTCCAGTCAACGAATCCTCGAACCGCCACACGAGCTGTGGCGTGCCGGTGCGCGGGAACTCGCGCACGGTGTGGTCGAGCGCATGTCGTTGGCACGCCAAGCCTTGGCCGAGGTCGGGCAGTTCCTGGTGGAGATCGAGTCCCGTGGTCCGATGGAGTTGTTCGGGCATGGCTCGACGGCGGGCTGGTTCGCCGAAACCGCCCGGATCAGCCCGAAGGAAGCCCGCGACACTGTGGCGCGGGCGTTGGCGGTGAACGAGGGACGGAATCTGGACGGCACCCCCGCTCCGGCTTTCGCGCCCATCGCAGGTGCGGCTGCGGCCGAGGGCGACCTCGGCCCTCAACAGCTGGATCCTCTTCTGGCGGTACTGAAGAAAATCCCGGCCGACGTGTCCGCGGAAGACCGATCAGGGGCGGAACAGATCCTGGTCAACCTCGCCCGCCATGCTGGTCCGCAGCAGATCGTCAACGGCGGGGCTGAACTGCTGGGCCACCTCGATCCCGATGGCAACGAGCCGAAAGACGAAGACCTCACACCACCGTCGCGTGAGGTGCACTTACGCAAACGTGACGACGGCTGGTGGCGCTTGAACGGTCTGCTGGATCCGGAGTTCGGGGCTCGTGCGAACGCCCTGTTCGAGACCTGGGGGCAGCGAAGACCTGTCGACGAGGACGGCAACCGTGACCCCCGCACCCCCGGCGAACGCCACGGCGACGCACTCTTCGACGCCATCCACTACGCCATGACCAACGACAAGGCACCGACCCTGTCCGGGGACCGGACCACGATCGTGGTCACCATTCCTCTGGAGACCCTGACGTCGGGACTGGGATACGCGTGTGTTGATGAGGTCTCGCAGATCACTGCACGTCATGCCCGGATGCTGGCCTGTGACGCGAAGATCATTCCTGCGGTGCTCGGGTCGGAGAGTGAGCCGCTCGATATCGGCCGTGCCGCCCGTACCGTCACCCCCGCGCAACGCCGGGCGCTGAACCTTCGGGATCACGGCTGTGCTTTCCCCGGTTGTCATCGCAGACCCAAGCATTGCGAGGCTCACCATATTCTTCCGTGGGGTCATCTCGGCGATACCGACCTGGCCAATCTGTGCCTGCTGTGCCGCTATCACCACATGGTCGTCCACGGGCAATCCGGCTGGCAGGTTCGCATAGCCACCGATGGGAGGCCCGAATTCATCCCGCCGCAATATTTGGACCCGCTACAGAAGCCTCGCCGTAACCACCGCTGAAACCCGAGGAGCCCGCCACCATCACCGGCGACGGGCCCCTCGGCACGCCCACACCCAGAAGAACCAGATCCCGAACATCGAAGCCAACCGCTCTTCAAGATCGACAGCCTGCGCTTCGGCGAGCAGACAGCTGTAGTCAGTGGCAGCCCCTACGCTTTTCTCGAAGCTTCCCATGGCCGCGCCATCATCAGCGATGCCGCGATAGACCACCCGAAGCTGGGCGGGAATCCTCGAACCGCTCGGTGGCCTCACCAGACACGTGAACAACCGATCGAAAAGCCAGGGCACTCAAAAGTCGGCCCCGGATACCGCGAAAGCCACTTTCCACCAGACTGCACGAACTCCCAGACCCCACCTTCACCTCACGCGGCAACTCAGAGCGTTGCAACCACCTCATGAACCCGAGAGACCTTCGCGGAAACCCGAACGCACACCCCAACGGCATGTCTGTCTTACCCTCAAAGCTTCGTCACCGGATCACCGCATGGCCAGCAGGGCCCGCTTTGGGCATAGTCGAGTGGGTGGCGTCCACGGGAGTCCGAGTTCCGCAGCTGGTGGGGTTGCCCGTACGTGAAGCACGGGCGCTGGCGCATGAGCGCGGGCTCGTGGTCGCCTCCAAGGACATCGACGGGCCACCGCTGGGCGCGTTGACCTGGCCGGGAACCTGGGGCGTCGTGGGGCAGGAACCCGCGAGCGGAGCGGTGATCGCCCGTGGCGAGTACGTCCGGATCAAGTTCCGGCGGCTGCCCGATGACGGCGGCGAGGGTGACCGTTAGCCGCAGGCTGTCATGGAGCATCTTCCTCGAGATTGGCGACGAGCCTTTTCAGCTGAACCACCAGGCGGTCGACTTCTTCTGCGCTGAAGCCTTTCAACGCCTGATCGTTGGTCTCGAGCAGCGCCGAATGCACCTGCGCGAGCTTCGCCAGGCCGTTCTCGGTCAGGGAGATCAGGCTGACCCGCCGATCATGCTCGGCGGGGGTCCGCCGGATGAGGCCGTCACGGTCCATCCTGGCCAGCAGCTGGGCCATGGACGACTGCTCGACCTTGGCCAGCGCCGCCAAGTCCTTCTGGGAGAGCGCGTCCGCCTTGCTCAGTGCCCCCAGCACGGGTACCTGCGCGAAGGTCAGCCCCAGCGGCCGCAGTCGCTGGTCGTTGATCCGGGACAACGCGCGCGAGGCGATGTTGATCCACGCGGCGGGCGCGTTGTCGAACCTGGGGAGTGTCACGCCGAGAAGTGTATAGGGTCCTATTGATTGAGTGCATAGGTACCTATATGGTCCAACTGCATAGGTTCCTATGCAGTTGGACCATCAGACAGGGGAACACCCGTGATCATCCGCAATGTGACCGTCGTCGACGGGCAGGCCGCCGAGGTCGAGGTAGTGGTGACCGACGGACGGTTCAGCGCCATCCGCCCGGTGACCGACGCCGCCGACAGCCCCGTGATCGACGCGCGGGGCGGCTACCTGGTGCCGGGCCTGTGGGAGAGCCACACCCACCTTGGCGGGCACGCGTACGCCAGGCCCGAGAACGAACGCGCGGCGTACATCTCCCGGCTGCTCACCGATTTCCTGGATTTCGGGGTGACCAGCGTCGTCGATCTCGGCGGTCCGCTGGACGTCGAACTCGCGGCCCGCGAACACCGCGACACCATCACCGGCGCCGCCGCCAGGTTGTTCTTCGCCGGACCGGTGTTCACCGGGATCGCAGGATGGCCGGTCCTGAGTGATCCGGAACGTGCCCCCATCGCCCACCAGACCGACAACCCCGACACCGCCTACGAACAAGCACTCGAACTGGCCGACCAGGTCGACTTCATCAAGTGCATCTACGACGGCGAGCCCGGCGCGCCGGAAAAGCTGTCCTTCGACGCCCTCGAAGCCATCGTCACGGCGGCACACGAGAAGAACAAGAGAGTACTCGTGCACATCCACGAACGCGTCGATCTGGAGGAGGCGGTGGCAGCGGGCGCGGACGGCATCGAACACGCTTTCCGGCCGCAGGATCCCGGCAGTACCGCGGAAGCCCGCGATGTCGCCGCGCTGCTGGCGGAAACGAACACCTACTACTGCCCCACCCTGGTCACCTGGGAGCAGATCGCGTACAACGGCGACGCGGGCTACCTGCAGACGCTGGTCGATGACGGCACCGCCACCCACGAGGACATCCCGAAGATCACCGGCCGTCCGATCTACGGGCACCACTTCCCCTGGCATTCCCCGCAGGAGTCCCACGTCCGGTTCGACTACGCGATGCGCACACTGGGGCTGATGCACGACGCGGGAGTGAAGATCGCCGCAGGCAGCGACGTGGCCATGTTGATGCCGTCCCCGCCCGTCGCCCTGCTGCGAGAACTGCGATTGCTGGCGAAGGCGGGCCTGCCGCTGCACGCGGTCCTGGCGGCCGCCACCCGGCATTCGGCCGAGAAGATCGGCAGGCAGGCGACGATCACCGTCGGCTCCGTCGCCGACGCGCTGGTACTCGATGCCGACCCGTACGCGGACATCACGCACCTGATCGACCGTTCGCACCACATCGGGACGCTCCAGGCCGGGCGGCCGAGCTGGGTATGACGGACGAAGTCGGCCGGTAGCAGGCACCAGGTCACCCGTCCCGCCTACGCGGACGCAATCGAGACTGCAGCACGCTTGACCGTTCTCCCACGGCAGGACGATCCTGGGCGTCTTGTCTTTCGCTGGAGGGAAAAATGCGACGAATCCTGGTGCTCTTCTGCGCCCTTTTACTGACAGCCACCGCCGTCCCCGCGGCGGCCGATACGCCATCCGATCCGGTTCCGGGAGAGAGACCCCCGCTGGGGATCACCTGGGCGACCGGGGATCCCTACTGCATCTACAACCGGTTCAGCGAGGACGTCGTGAAAGCCGCGACAGACCAGCTGGTCGACTCCGGGCTGCGTGACGCCGGATACGAGTACGTCATGCTCGGCGACTGCTGGCAGGCGGCCGAGCGTGACGCCGACGGCAAGCTCACCGCCCGTGCCAGTTTCCCTTCCGGCATCCCGGCGCTGGTCGACTACGTGCATTCGCGCGGGCTCAAGATCGGTTTCTACAGCGGCACGGGCGCGAAGACCTGCAGCGGCCAGGCGGCGGGCTCGCTCGGCAACGAGGACCTCGACGCCCGGACCTTGGCCGACTGGGGCGCGGACTACCTGCGCTACGACACCTGTTACAGCGTCAACGGCGACGCGCCCGCACGGGTCAAGAAGATGGCGGACGCGATCAAGCGCACCGGCCGTCCGATCACGCTCGAGATCGACGATTACGACCGCGACCAGAAGCAATGGCTGTGGGCACGCGCCGCCGGAGCGCAGGTGTGGCGCACCTACGGCTCGGGCTCGACCTCCGACTTCGGTTTCTCGATGAAGAGTCTCGACAAGCAGTTCGGGCTCGACGGATACGCAGGCCCTGGCGGCTGGAACATGCCGGGCTCGTTCACCTTCAGCTACCTCAACACCGCGGAACGCCAGGCCAAACTCGGGCTGTGGGCGGTGCTCAACGCGCCGCTGGTGGCGGACATGGCGCTGACGGCCGAAACCACGCTCCCCGCCGCCGAGATGAAGAACCCCGACATCATCGCCGTCCAGCGCGACTGGGCCGGCGTCGCCGGGCACAAGGTCCGTGACACCGGCTGGACCGAGGTCTGGACCAAACCGATGTCCGATGGATCCGCCGTGCTGGTACTGCTCAACCGCGGTGAGCTGGCCGCGCCGATCACCGCTTCCGTTGCCGACGCGGGACTCCCCGACTCGGCCGGATATCGCGTACGCGACCTGTGGACGGGCGACGAGACCGTGACAAGGGGCGCGCTCGGCGGAACCGTCGGGCGGCACGCCGCCACCGTGCTGCGCGTATGGCCCAGGTACGCGTCCATCGCACCGCGGACATCACTGACCTTCGACCTGCCCGACTCCGTACCGCCGTCCCAGCCGGTGACCGCCACGGTCAAGCTCACCAACAACGGGGCCACGCCCGTCTACCATTCTCACCTGCAGTTGACCGAGCCCGCGCAATGGCAGTTCGACGGCCCCACCGAGGCGAACATCGAGATCCTCCCACCGGGTGAAACGTGGAAGACCACGACAACACTGCACCCGACCGGGACCGCCACCCAGCCGTTCAAGATGCCTGCCACCGTGACGTACGACAGCACGGGAGGCCCGCGGACCGTGACCGCGTCGGCCGAGGCACCGCTCATGCTCGCACCGGACTCCGGCGGATCGCCCAACACCATGCCGTGGATCTCCATGGAGAACGGCCTCGGCCCGGTCGAGCGGGACAGCGTCGACAACGGCCACCCGTTCACGATCAACGGCAAGGTCTCCCCGCGCGGCGGACTGGGCGCGCACGCGCCGTCGGTCGTGAAGTACTACCTCGGCGGTAAATGCAAACAGTTCACCGTGACCGTGGGCGTCGACGACCGGGGACCGAACGGGACACTCGGATTCCGGGTGCTCGGCGACGGCGTCGAACTGGAGGCCACCGGGGACATGCACCACGGGGACGCCACGCAGTATCTCGTCGTACCGGTACAGGGAGTGCAAGTACTCGCGCTCGCCGTCGACGACGCGGGCGACGGCTCCGCCGGGGACTGGGGCGACTGGGTGTATCCGTACCTCAGCTGCTGAACGACCCGTGGGTGTTGCCGCCGGTTCCCGACCGGCGGCAGCACCCGTCCTCAGTCGGACGCGAGGATCTCAGCCAGCCGAAGGGTGTCCTCGAGGTAGCGCTCGTAAGGAAAGCCTGCCGCTTCGAGTCCCGCACGGAACTCGTCGTAGAGCGGCTTTCCGGCGGTATGAAAGGCTTTCCGGCCGAGTTCGGTGAGGTGGACGAGCCGCCGCCGCGCATGCTCGGGGTCGACGGTGATCAGCACCAGGCCCTCCGCTTCGAGCGGCCGCAGCGCCCGGCTGATCGCCGGGTCCGAAACAGACAGCGCCTGCGCGAGCCGATGCTGCGTCGCCGGCTCGATCTCCTCCAGCGTGCCCAGAAGCCGTATCTGGCTGTAGGTCAAACCGCCGGGGTCATCGGTGCGCCGCCGGGCGGCTTCGCCCATCAGCATGACCACCCGGTGCAACAGGTCTGCGAGTCCGTCATCCACGATGCTCACCATACCAGAGTGTTGACGAGTTAATATTAACTAGGTAAGACTGAAGCCATGGACAACTTCTCTTACCTCGCCCAATCCGCCTTCCCGCTGGTCTGGATCGTGGTGCCCGCCATCGGAGCCACCATCCGGGCCCGCCGCGCCACCTCGCCCGAAGAACGGCTCGAGATCTGGCAGCGCTGGTGGGCCATCGGCGCCTTCGGCTGCGGCAGCCTGTGGATGACGGTCGCCTTCCTCGCCTTCCCGGACGTCATGGCCACGGCGATCGGCTTCGACCGGACGCCCTTCATGTTCGAGATCGCCTTCGCCAACCTCGGCCTGGCCGTCATGGGCTTCCGGGCCGCCTCGGCGTCCGCGCGCGAACGCATCACCATCGGCCTCGGCGGCGGAATGTTCCTCTGGGGAGCCGTGATCGGCCACGTCTACCAGTGGTTCAACGGTGACCACGCCCCCGGCAACACCGGCGGAGTCCTCGCCAACGACATCCTGATCCCGGCGGTCATGATCATCCTGGCCGTGCGGTCCCAGCGACTCGCGGCCGCGAAAATCGCCGTCTGACACCGAAGGGAGCTGATCCTCATCATGACAACGCCTATCAGCAAGGCCGCCGCCGAGCGGCTCACCATCTTCGTCGACGCGGTGATCGCGATCGCGCTCACCTTGCTGGCCCTGGATCTCCCGATCCCCCACGGGGACACCAACGGCGCCATGCTCGGCTCGGCGGCGGCCCACGGCAAGGAGTATCTCGCCTTCGCGCTCAGCTTCATGGTGATCGCCGCCCACTGGCGCGCCCACCACGAGATCTTCCCGCATGTCCGCTCGCTGAGCGGCCGCCTGGTCAGTCTCACCCTGCTGTGGCTGTTCATGCAGGTCCTGATGCCGTTCGCGACACGGGTGATCACCGCCGAAGGCGCCTTCCCGGTCCGGTTCAGCCTGTACGCGGTGGTGCAGGTCCTGGCGTCCGCGTCGTTCGCCCTGATCATCCGGGAGATCCGGCGCGAACACCTCTACGGAACGGACGGCCCGCCACGGGTGTTCACCCAAAGCCTCACGCGCAGCGTCTGCCTGGCCGCGGTCTTCGGGGTCTCCATTCCCGTCGCGTTCCTGACCGAGGACACCGGCGCGTACCTGTGCTGGCTCGCGGCGCCGATCGCGCTGGCGGTCGCCCGCCGCGTCCAGGACCGCCGGACTTCCGGCGCCTGACAGATCCTGGGAATCTCCGCGCGTGGTTCACTCCCGCCGCATTCACTCAGTGGCGACAGTTGACAGTTGGCATCGCGATTTCACCTGACGTGGCAGTTCCCGACCGTGGGGAACCTCAGGGCAGGGCGGGGATCAACTCGGCGAACAGGGTGCGGACGCGGCGGTCGATGTCGTCGCGGATCAGGCGGATCCGCTCGGGCGTTTGGCCGGTGGGGTCGTCAAGTTGCCAGTCGAGGTAGCGCTTGCCGGGGAAGATCGGGCAGGCGTCGCCACAGCCCATGGTGATCACGACATCGGCGGCCTCGACCGCGTCGGTGGTGAGTTTTTCGGGGAATTCGCGGGAGACGTCGATGCCGAGTTCGGCCATGACCGCGACGACGGCGGGGTTGATCTCGTTCGCTGGTGCTGATCCTGCGGAGCGGACGGTGACGCGTCCGGCGGCGTGGTGGTGCAGCAGGGCTGCGGCCATCTGGGAGCGTCCGGCGTTGTGGACGCAGACGAACAGGACTTCGGGGGTGTTCACGGTGTGACCTCCACGCGGGTGTGGCGGCGGCGCAGCGCCAGGGAGACGTAGACGAGCGCGACGAGGACGGGGACTTCGATCAGCGGCCCGACGACCCCGGCGAGCGCTTGCCCGCTGGTCGCGCCGAAGGTGGCGATAGCGACGGCGATGGCGAGTTCGAAGTTGTTGCCCGCGGCGGTGAACGCCAGCGTGGTGGTGCGCTCGTAGGAGAGGCCGACGGCGCGGCCGAAGGCATAGGACCCGGCCCACATCAGTCCGAAGTAGACCAGCAGCGGGACCGCGATCCGGACGACGTCCAGCGGCCGCGCGGTGATCTGTTCTCCTTGCAGCGCGAAGAGAACCACGATGGTGAACAGCAGCCCGTAGAGCGCGGCCGGGCCGATCCTGGGCAGGAACCGGGTTTCGTACCAGGTGCGGCCTTTCGTGTGTTCGCCTAGGGCGTGTCCTGTAAGTCATTGGAGCCAGAGCATGATCGCGGCGATGGTGAGTTCGGCCTGGTAGTAGGCGGCGCGTTTGGCGTAGCGGGTGGCCAGGTCGCGGAACTGTTTGAGCCGGTTGAAGCACCGTTCGACCACGTTGCGCTGCTTATAGACCTCGGCGTCGAACGCTGGTGGTCGCCCGCCGCTGCGGCCTTTGGCTGCGCGGCGGGCGACCTGGTCGTCCCGTTCCGGACTGACGAACCTGATCCGCCGGTCTCGCATCGCCCGGCGGGTTGACGGATGCGAATACGCCTTGTCCGCGATCACCGTCTCCGGTCGGCAGCGTGGCCGGCCGGGACCGATCCGGGCGACGGTGATGCCGTCCAGCAGCGGAACCAGCTCCGGGTTGTCTCCGGCTTGGCCGGGGGTGAGCAGGAACCGCATCGGCAGGCCTCGTCCGTCGACGGCGAGATGGATCTTGGTGCTCAGCCCGCCACGGGACCGCCCGAGTCCTTCCCCATCGAGGGCGAGGGCTTCGATTCCGTCGCTGCGTCCCCCTTTTTCCGGGCGCCGGCGGAATGCTGATGCGCCCGAACCACGCTCGAGTCGACGGAAACGATCCACTCGAGGTCGCCGACGGCGTCGTCCTTGACGATCACCCGGTCGAGAATCCGGTCCCAGGTGCCGTCCTTGGTCCACAACCGCAGCCGTTCATGCGCCGTCTTCCAAGGCCCGTAACGATCAGGCAGGTCACGCCAGGGCGCTCCAGTGCGCAACTTCCACAGGATCGCGTTGATGACCTGGCGATGATCCCGCCACCGCCGCCCACCACCTTGCTGAGGCGGCAGCAACGGCTCGATCACCGCCCATGCCTTATCCGTCAACTCACCACGACCAACCACGACCGCAATCCAACCGAACCCCAGCTAGATCACTTACAGGACACGCCCTAGGCGGCGGGTGAGGTAGCCCGCGAGGAGCGGGATGCCGAGGAAGATCAGCACGCTTTTCGCGATCTGCCAGCCGGACACCGCGAGGTCGGCTTGCGGGAGACCGAGCCAGCCGGGCAGGACCGAAAGATAGAACCAGCCGAGCAGGCCGAACGCGATCACCTGGAACACCGAGTTCAAGGCGACGAGCACGGCGGCGGCCTCGCGGTCGCCGCGGGCGAGGTCGTTCCAGATGATGACCATGGCGATGCAGCGGGCGAGGCCGACGATGATCAGCCCGGTCCGGTACTCCGGGAGATCGGGCAGCAAAAGCCACGCGAGCGCGAACATCAGCGCCGGGCCGATCAGCCAGTTCAGCGCCAGCGACGGCCACAACAGCCGCCGGTCGCCGGTGACCGTGCCGAGCCGGTCGTAGCGGACCTTCGCGAGCACCGGGTACATCATCACCAGCAGCCCGAGCGCGATCGGCAGCGAGATCCCGTCCACCTGTACCGCGGACAGCGCGGTGTTCAGGCCGGGGATCCAGCGTCCGGCCAGGAGCCCGGCGACCATGGCGGCCGCGATCCACACGGGCAGGAACCGGTCCAGGGTGGACAGCTTCCCGACCACCCCACCGTGCTGGTCGGTCATGCCGGGACCGTGGCGTCGCCAGGGACGAGCACGGCCGAGAGGCGGGCCAGGACCTCGGGGTGGACGCGGTAGTAGACCCAGGTCCCACGCCGCTGCCCGGTGATCAGCCCGGACTCGCGCAGAACCTTGAGGTGGTGGGAGATGGTCGGGCCGGTCAGGTCGAACGCGTCGGTCAGGTCGCACACACACGCCTCGCCCCCGTCGTGGGAGGCGATCAGCGACAGCAGCCGCAGACGGACGGGGTCGGCCATCGCCTTGAACAGCGTGGCCAGCTCGACGGCCTGGGCCTCGGTCAGCGGTTCGCGGGCCAATGGGGAGCAGCAGGCGTCCATCGCGACGATCGGCAGCTGTTTCGACATGTGTCTATCTTGACAGACTTCTAAGTAGAAGCCAATCTAAGTCGCATCCACTGTTTCGATGAACGTCTATCCAAGGAGGATGGGATGTCACGGGTGCAGCTCGCACTGCGGGTCGGAGACCTCGAAGGCTCGATCGACTTCTACTCCAAGCTCTTCGGCACCGAACCGGCCAAACTTCGCCCCGGCTACGCCAACTTCGCCATCGCCGAACCCGCGCTCAAGCTCGTGCTCCTGGAAGGCGAGCCCGGCCAGGCGACCGTCATGGACCACCTCGGCGTCGAAGTCGAGTCCACCGACCAGGTCAGCGAAGCCAGCAAGCGCCTCACCGGCGAAGGACTCGAAACGCTGACCGAGGACGACGCCACCTGTTGCTACGCCGTCCAGGACAAGGTCTGGGTCCACGGCCCCGGCCAGGAACCCTGGGAGGTCTACACCGTCAAGGCCGACTCCCAGACCTTCGGCACCGACAGCGCTACCCTCACCACCCCGGCCACCTGCTGCACCTCCGGCACCGGCCGGACGGACAAGGCCACGCAGCCCGCAGGTTGCTGCTCGTGACCCGCGCCGGAGCGGGCAGCTGTCCGCCGCCCGCTCCGGCATCAGGCGATCGCCCTGAACCCCACCCGCGCACCCTTGCCCACCCTCACTTCTTCTCCTTGAGGTCCCCCGCCCGGACACCGACAAGGAGGACGACCACCGCGATCAGCACCATCCCGCTGCTGATCTGCAGCCCGAGACCGAGACTCCCGGTCGCGGATTGGATGAACCCGAGCAGCGAAGGCGACGCGGCGGCCGCGAAGGAGCCCATCGACGTCACGACGGCGATACCGGTCGCGGCCGCGCGGTCCGAAAGATAGATCGACGGAATCGAGTAGAACACCGTCAGCCCCGAGTAGTGCGCCGCCGCGAGGACGGCGAGCAGCACCACGACCGCGAGGACATTGCCGTGGAAAAGGGAAATCGCGAACATCGCGAGCGCCGCGACGATCCACGCGGTGGCGGCGTGCCAGCGCCGTTCGAGGGTGCGGTCGGAATGCCGTCCGACGATCAGCATGGCGACGATCCCTGCCAGCGGCGGCACGGCGGAGAACAGGCCCAGGTTCAGCACGTCCCCCACGCCGGCGTCGGCGATGATCCTGGGCGCCCAGAAGGAAACCGCGTTCGCGAGGGTGTACGCGCCGCACGCGCACACCCCGAGGATCCAAACCTTGGGGTCACTCAGTGCCGCACGAAGCCCAATGTGGGTCGCTGTGCCACCGGCGCCTCCCTTGAGCCGCTGATCGGCGTCGAGGTCGGCGCGGACCGCCGCCTTCTGCGCGGGAGTGAGCCAGCGGACCTGCTCGGGTTCGTCGGCGAGCCAGCACAGCACGGCGAGGGCGAGCAGGATCGGCGGGATCCCCTCGACGAGGAACAGCCATTGCCAGTCCGCCAGCCCGGCGACACCGCCGAGGCTGTGCATGATGCCGCCGGAGATCACCGAACCCACGATCCCGGAAACCGGCACCCCGATGAAGAAGATCGCGGTCATGCGGGTCCGGCGCGCCGACGGGAACCAGCGGGACAGATAGAACAGCGCCCCTGGGAAGAACCCGGCCTCGGCGACGCCGAGCAGGAACCTCGCCACATAGAAGGTGTACTCGTCCTGGACGAACATCGTCGCCACGGTCACGGCACCCCAGGAGGCCATGATGCGCACCAGGGATTTGCGCGCCCCGATCCGTGCCATCAGCGCGTTGCTCGGCACCTCGAAGAGGATGAACCCGACGAAGAACACCGTCACGCCGAGGCCGTAGACCGCGGGGCCGAAACCGAGATCGCGTTCGAGGCCCTCCTGCGCGATGCCGATGTTCGTCCGGTCGATGAAGCTGACGATGTAGCAGATCACGAGCAAGGGCATGATCCGCAGCGCGATCGCCCGGTAGGTGGCCTGCCGGTCGACCGGCGCGGCGGACTGTTCGATTGCTGGGCTGGGATCGGCCACGTTCTTCGACTCCCTTGTCTGCGGCGGGGACGACGCGAGCATGCGCCGCAAGTGTTGATACTGTCAACACTTGGCGTCCGATGGGTAGGATGCCCGGCATGACCGAACGCCCGGACGGACACGAGCTCGTCCCGATCTCCCAGCTGCTGTCCTACCGACTCTCCCGCACGTCGGCCGCCCTGTCGCGTTCAGCGGCACTGCGCTACCGCCGGGAGTTCGACGTGAGCCTCGGCGAATGGCGGGCGATCGCCCTCATCGCCGCGGACCCGACACTCACCCTCAACCGGCTCGCCCGCCGGGCCGGCCTGGACAAAGCGCAGATGAGCAGGGTGGTGGCGAAGCTGGTCGAACGCGGACTGGTGAACCGCACGGCCGCCTCCGGCCGCACTTCCCGCCTGGCGCTGACCGAGGACGGCCTCACCGTGTACCGAGGTCTCATCGTCGCCGCGAACGAGCGCGACGCCGCCTTCCTCGGCATCCTGACCTCCACCGAGGCCGAGGTCCTCGAACGCGCACTGGACAAGCTGGCCGACGCCGCGCTCGTCATCGAACAGGAGGAGCGCGAACGTGACACGAAACCCTAAGTGTTGACATTATCAACTGTCGGCGAGTAGTTCTGGAGTCACCGACAGGAGGTGACTCGATGACCGACGGGGTCACGATTTGTGAGTGCTTCGCCAGGGACGGGCTGCAGCACGAGCCGGCGTTCGTCCCCACCGCGACGAAAGTCGCCCTGCTGGAAGGTTTCGCCCGCGCGGGGTTCACCCGCGTCGAGGCCACGAGCTACAGCCACCCGGAGCGGGTCCCGGCGTTCGCCGACGCGAGCGAGGTGCTCGCCTCCCTCGGCCACCGGCCGGGTGTGGCGTTCAAGGCGACCTGCCCCAATCCCCGCGCGGTGACGCGGGCGCTGGCCGATCTGGATCGCGGCGCCGGGGCCGGGGAGCTGAGCCTGCTGGTCTCGGCCAGCGAGAGCCACACCGAACGGAACCTGCGCACCACGCGCGCCGCGCAGTGGGAGCGGGTCGCGGAGATGATCCGGTTGGCGGACAAGCGTTTCCGCCTGATCGGCGTGGTGTCCGTCGCGTTCGGCTGCCCGTTCGAAGGCGCCGTCGACCAGGGGCGGGTGGCCGAGGACGTCGCGCGGTTCGCCGAGCTGGGCGCCGACGCGGTCACCCTGGGCGACACCACCGGGGTGGCGACGCCGAAGACCGTGAAAGCCCTGTTCGAGCGGCTCGCCCTGGCCCATCCGGGGCTGCCGCTAATCGCGCATTTCCACAACTCGCGGGGCGCGGGCATCGCCAACGCGGTGGCCGCGCTGGACGCGGGCTGCCGCCATTTCGACAGCGCGATGGGCGGGGTCGGCGGCCATCCGGCGTCGATCGGCTACGGCGCCGGGCTGACCGGGAACGTCTGCACCGAAGACCTCGTCGATCTCTTCCACGCGATGGGCGTCCGGACCGGGCTGGACCCCGACGCGCTCGCCGAGTCGTCCGCCGCCTGCGAGAAAGCGCTCGGCCGCCCGCTGCACAGCATGGTCGCGCGAGCCGGTTTCGCCCGCACACAAGGAGAAACCCGCCGATGACCGGAATCCTGCTCACCGAGGACCACGACCGGGTCCGCGTCCTCACCCTCAACCGCCCGGACAAGCTCAACGCGCTCGACACCGCCCTCACCCGCACGCTGCGGGACGCGCTCGACGACGCCGACCGCGACCCCGGCGTCCGCGCCGTGGTGCTGACCGGCAACGGCCGCGGATTCTGCGCCGGCGCGGACCTTTCCGAGTTCTCCGCCCTCACGCCGGAGCAGCCCGACGCCGTGCTGGAGCGGGCGGCGCTGACCGCCGGGCTCCAGACCCGGATGCAGCGGATGGGCGTCCCGGTCGTCGCCGCGGTCCGCGGCGCGGCGGTCGGCGGCGGCGCGGGCCTCGCGATCGGCGCCGACATGGTCGTCGCGGGCACCGACCTGCGCTTCGGCTACCCGGAACTGCGGCACTCCCTCGTCCCGGCCCTGGTGATGACCGGCCTGGTCCGGCATCTGGGCCGCAAACTCGCGTTCGAGCTGATCAGCACCGGCAGGCTGCTCACGGCGGCCGAAGCGTTCGAACACGGCCTGGTCAACCGGGTCGTCGAGGCCGAGAACGTCCTCTCCGGCGCGCTGGAGATCGCCGCGGGATGGGCGGCGGTGGAGCCACGGGCGCTGAGCGCCGCCAAGGACCTGTTCTACCGGGTCGGCGACCTGCCGACCGACGCCGCCGTGCGGGCGGGCCAGGACGTGAACGCCCTGATGCGGGGGTTCCGCCGGTGACGCCGCCGCTCGAAGGCATCACCGTGCTCGACTTCTCCCGTGTGCTGGCCGCCCCGATGGCCACGCAGATCCTCGGCGAACTGGGCGCGACGGTGATCAAGGTCGAACGGCCGGGCTCGGGCGACGAGACCCGTGGTTTCGAGCCCCGGCTCCCCGCCGGGGAAAGCGCCTACTTCTTCGCCGTCAACCGGGGCAAACGCTCGGTGACCCTCGATTTGAAGGACACCCGCGGCCGCGACGTCGCCCGCCGTCTCGCCGCCCGTGCCGACGTCGTCGTCGAGAACTTCCTGCCCGGCACCATGGACCGGCTCGGCCTCGGCTACGAAGAGCTGGCCGCGGGCAACCCCGGTCTGGTGTACGTGTCCGCCACCGGGTTCGGGCAGACCGGCCCGGACCGCTCCCGCAAGGGGTACGACACCGTGTTCCAGGCCCTGTCCGGAGTCATGGCGATGACCGGCGAACCGGACGGCCCGCCGGTCAAGACCGGGATCCCGGCCGCGGACCTGACCTCGGGGCTCTGGGTGGTCATCGCCGCGCTGACCGGTCTGACCGGACGGAGCGCCACCGGACGCGGACGCCACCTGGACGTGTCGATGATGGACGTCCAGCTCAGCCTGCACGCGCTGAACGCCGCCCGGCTGTTCGCCCTCGACGAGGATCCGGCGCGGACCGGCAGCCAGCACCCCGGCCGTGTCCCGTCCGCCGCCTTCGAGGCCGCGGACGGCCGCTGGGTGCACATCAGCTGCAGCGACCAGCACTGGGCGCCGCTGTGCCGGGTGCTCGGCCTCGACGAACTCGGTTCCGACAGCGCGCTCCGGCTCAACTCCGGACGGGTCGCCCGCCGCGACCGGGTGATGACCGCGCTGCGCACGGCGATCGCTTCCCGCGAAAGCGGCGGGCTGGTCGAGGACCTGCGCGCGGCCGACGTGCCGGTCGGCGAGGTCCGCGGCGTTCGCGAGGCACTGGACGATCCGCACGCGCGGGCGCGCGGTGTCGTCGGCACCTTCTCCCACCCCACCGAGGGAACGTTCCCCGCGATCCGCACGCCGCTGCGGGAAACCGGGGCGCGGCCGGAAGACCTGGAGAGCCCGCCGTTGCTGGGCGCCGACACCGAGAGCGTGCTCGCGGACGCGGGCTTCGGCCCGGCCGAGATCGCCGCGCTGAGCGGCGAAGGAGTGATCTGAGTGGACGAGCGGATCAAGCTCGACGTCACCGCCGGGATCGCCCGGCTGCGACTGGCCCGCCCGGCCGCGCGCAACGCCGTGGACCTGCCCTTGTGCCTTCAGCTGCGCGCGGCGTTCGACGAGATCGACGCCGACGAGTCGGTCCGGGTCGTCGTGCTCTCCGGGCAGGGGCCGGTGTTCTGTGCCGGGGCCGATCTCAAGGAGCGCACCGGCAAGGACGCGTCGTGGGTGCGCCGCCGCCGCGCGGCCTCGTTCGCCGCCTACGCCGCGATCGCGGCCTGTCGCCGTCCGGTGATCGCGCTGGTGCACGGGGCCGTCGTCGGCTCGGGCGGCGAGATCACGCTCGCCGCCGATTTCGCCATCGCCGCCGAGGGCACCACCTTCCGCTTTCCCGAGCCGCACTGGGGCACGGTCGGTGCCACCCAGCGGCTGCCGAGGGCGATCGGGCCGCGCCGCGCCAAGGAGCTGCTGTTCACCAATCGCCCGGTCGGCGCGGAAGAGGCCCGCGACCTCGGGCTCGTCGTCCGCGTCGTTCCCCCGGCGGAGCTGACCGACATCGGGGACGAAACGGCTCAGAACATCGCCAAGGCGCCGCCGGGCGCCATCGCGCTGACCAAACGCGCGGTCGATCTCGGCACCGAAACCGACCTCGACCGCGGCGTCCGCATCGAGATGGCCGCGATCGAGCAGAATCTGGAGACCGGCGACTGGCGTGACGGCATCGACCGCTTCACCGGCGCCGGTACCAAGGAGGCCGAATGATGGACCTGCGCACCGTCTGCCCGCTCACCGCGCACGAGGCGCTGGAGCGTGCCGCGCTGACCGCGCCGGACGTCGAGGCCGTCGTCACCGCCGAGTCCCGCGTCACCTACGGCGAACTCGCCGGGAACGTCGTCCGGATCCGGGCCGCGCTCGCGGCACACGGCGTCGGGCGGGGTGACCGCGTCGGTGTCTGCCTCGGCAACGGTCCCGACTGGGTGGCGCTGTTCGTGGCGATCGGCTCGCTCGGCGCCGTCGCCGTGCCCGTCAACACCCGGTGCACCGCCGACGAGGTGCGGTACATGCTGGCCAAGGCGAAGGTTTCCACGCTCTTCGTCGCGGACCGCGTGCTGCGCGTCGACTTCGTCGCGATGCTGCGCGAACTGGGTCTCGGGACCGACGGGCGCTGCGCCACGCTGCCCGACCTGACCTCCGTGGTGGTGCTGGGCACGGAAGTGCCGGAGGGTACGACGTCGTGGAAGGCGTTCCTCGCCGCCGCCGACGGCGACGTCCCGGCCACCGCGGAACCGGACGACGTGCTGCTCGTGCAGTACACCTCGGGCACGACTTCCCGGCCCAAGGGTGTCCTGCTCACCCATCGGAACATGTGCGCCAACGCGTACTTTTCCGGCGCCCGGCTCGGGTTCCGCCCCGCCGACCGCTTCCTCAGCGCACGCCCGTTCTTCCACGTCGCCGGAAGCACTCTTTCAGTGCTCGCCAGCCTCCAGCACGCCGTCACGTTGGTGGCCATGCCCAAATTCGAGGCGGGAGAGGCTTTGCGCCTGCTGGAAGAGGAACGCTGCACGCATTTCTCGGGCAACGACACCATCGCGATGATGCTGCTCAACCATCCTGACCGCGCGACGCGGAAACTCCGCCTGCGCGGCGCCTGGGTCGCGGCGTCACCAACGGTGATCCGTCGGGTCATCGACGAACTCGGCGCTCGTGAATGCGTCGCGGGATACGGCCTGTCGGAGGCGTCGCCGAACGTCGCGCAGTCGTGCTGGTGGGAACCCGAGGAGATCCGGGCTTCCGGCGCGATGGCCGTCGAACCAGGGGTGAAGGTCCGTATCCGCGCGCTCGACGGGGACCACGACTGCGCGCCGGGCACCCCTGGCGCGATCCTCGTCCGCGGCTGGAACGTCATGCGGGGGTACCTCGACGATCCCGTGCAGACCGCCGCCGCGATCGACACCGGCGGCTGGCTGTCCACCGGGGACGTCGGCCTGCTCGACCGGTCCGGCAGGCTCCATTTCGCCGGGCGCACCAAGGACATCATCCGCGTCGGCGGCGAGAACGTCGCCCCGGCCGACGTCGAGGACGTGCTGCACCGTCATGCCGCGGTCCGGCAGGCCGCCGTGGTCGGGGTGCCGCACGAGCGGCTTGTCGAGGTCCCGTTCGCGTTCGTCGTCCTCCGCGAGCCCGATGCGGTGACCGAGGACGAACTCCTGCGCTGGGCGAAGGCGAACATGGCGGGTTTCAAGGTGCCGCACCATCTCCGGATCGTCGACGGCTTCGAAGGGATCGGCATGACGGCGAGTTCGAAGGTGCGGAAGAACCAGCTCGCGGAGCACGCCCGTGCCCTGCTCGGGTCCGTCCGATGAGGCGGATCCGCACCCCGGTCACCGCGCTGCTGGACATCGACCTGCCGATCGTGCAGGCGGGGATGTCGTGGGCCTCGTCGTGCTCGGCGCTGCCGCTCGCGGTCAGCAACGCCGGCGGGCTCGGGGTGCTCGCCGCCGGGCCGATGCGGCTGCCGGACCTGACCCGCGCCCTCGACGAAATGGCCGACGGCACCGAGTCACCGTGGGCGGTGAACCTGCCGCTCTACCGGGCGGGCGCCGAGGAAGTGATCGAATTACTGCTCGCGCGCCGCCCACCGGTGCTGATCGCGTCGCAAGGCGGTCCGCGGCGCTATCTCGCCCGCTTCCACGACGTCGGGACGACCTGCCTGCACGTGGTCGCCAGCACCGAGCACGCGAAGAAGGCCGTCGACGCCGGTGTCGACGGGCTCGTCGTCGTCGGCGCCGAAGCCGGCGGGCATCCGCCGCCCGGCCTCGTCACGACACTGGTCCTCACCCGCGCTGTCGCCACCGCCGTCCCGGACACGCCGATCGTCGCGGCCGGTGGCCTGGCCGACGGCGCCGGCCTCGCCGCGATGCTCGCCCTCGGCGCGGGTGCCGCCCAGTTCGGCACCCGGTTCCTCGCCAGCACCGAAGCCACCGTCCATCCGGACTACAAGGCCGCCGTGGTCGCCGCCGGGATCGGCTCGACCCGCACGGTCGGCCGGGACCTCGGCCTGATCCGCGCGCTGGCCAACGACTTCACCGACCGGATGGCCGAACTCGAGAACTCCGCGGCCGACCTCGAACGGCGACGTGACACGTTCACGGCCTCGTCCCTGCGAGACGCCGCGCTCGACGGCGATCTGACGAACGGCAAGGTCGAAGCGGGCCAGTCGGCCGGGCTGGTGACCGACGTGCTGCCCGCGGCCGACATCGTGCGGCGGATCGCCGAGGAGTACGACGCGGCCGTCGCCCGGCTCCACCCCTGACGCGCGGTCGTGAGTGGTCCCGATTCCTCCACCGCCGCCAGGCCACTCCGCTCTCGGACAAGGAGACCTTCCTACGCAGCCGCTGTGACCGCTGCTGCGTCCGGGGCGGATGTGGCGAATGTGGCGATCACGAAGTCCGTGAAGGCCTCCTTCCCTACCTTCAGGGTAGGGAAGGAGGCCTTCACGGACTTGGGCCCGCCAGGCAGTGGCGCGACATTACATCTGTAATGTAGCCTCCTCGCACAAGGAGGTTCCAGATGAAGCGGGCGCTCCAGCGCGCGGCGGTCGAAGTCGTGGCGCGAGAAGGACTTCGCGGTCTCACCTATCGCGCGGTCGCCAGAGCGGCCGGATGCACCACAGGCGCGGTACAGCACCATTTCTCCTCGATCGACGACCTTCTCCAGTCCTCTTTGGACTGGGTGCTCGAAGAGAGCGCGGAGAACGGCTTGATCGGCGCTCGCACCGGAGTGTTCGCCGACGGCGAGGAGATCCGGAAACGGTACCGGGACAGCGCGGAGATCCAGATCTTCCAGTATCAGCTGATCGTGGAGTCCGCCCGGCGCCCGGAGCTGCGTCCGGTCGTCCGGCGGCTCTATCGCGGATACCTCGCCGCCGTCGGCAAGGAACTGACCGCCGACGACGGGTTCACGCAGCTCGTTTTCTACGCCCTCGACGGGATGTTCCTGCATCAGGTGGCGGATCCGGACGTCGATCCGGGCCCGGCTCTCGAAGCCCTGCACGTCATCTTGGCGAACCACAACTAAGACGGCAGTACCGTTGCCCGATGACACGCACCCAGCGTGCCATCGGGCAGCGAGTACTGCCTTTTTTCATTGCAGGGCAACAACTCCGCACTGTCCTTTTGAGACTTTCAGAACCGGTTCAGGTGTTGACTTAATCAACACTCGGGGGCCAGACTCGGCGCATCCCTGAAGCGAAAGGCCTTCCGATGCCCGACACCGCTGCCGCGACCTTGCTGATCGACGGTCGCCGGCATTCCGCCCCGGCGACGTTCGACGTCGTGGACCCCGCGAGCCTCGACGTCCTCGGTCAGGCGGCCGACGCGGACGTCACCCACGCTCTCGCCGCGCTCGACGCCGCGGCCGCCGCCGCCCGCGGCTGGGCGGACACCGACCCGGAAACCCGCAGCGGTCACCTTCGCGCCGCGGCCGCGGAAATCCGCGCACGCCAAGGTGAACTCGCCTTGTTGCTGAGCCGCGAGAACGGCAAACCGCTCGCGGAGGCCAACGGCGAACTCACCGGCGGGGCACGGATGCTGGAGTGGGCCGCGGAAGAGGGACGGCGCGCCTACGGCCGTGTCACCCCGGCCTCGGCCGCGGGTCCCGGCCTGGTGCTGCGCTCCCCCGTCGGCCCCGTCCTCGCGATCACGCCGTGGAACTTCCCGGCGAGCATGCTGCTGCGCAAGGTCGGCCTCGCGCTGGCCGCTGGCTGCCCGGTGATCGCCAAACCGGCCGAGCAGACACCGCTCATCGCGACCGCCCTGCTCGACATCGTGCAGGCGACCGGCCTCCCGGCGGGCGTGCTGCAGTCGCTGACCACGACCCGGCCCGCGGAACTCGTCGGGGCGCTGCTGGCCGATCGCAGGCTGCGCAAGGTCAGCTTCACCGGGTCGACCGAAGTCGGCCTGGGCCTGCTCCGCCAGACCGGCGACACGCTCCGCCGCACATCGCTCGAAATGGGCGGGCACTCCCCCGCGATCGTCTTCGCCGACGCCGACCTCGAAGCGGCCGCCACCGGCGTGGTCACCGCGAAGTTCTTCAACGCCGGCCAAAGCTGCACGGCCGTGAACCGGCTCTACGTCCACGAGAGCGTGCGAGACGACCTGCTCGCGCTGATCGAGAAGAAGACGGCCGCGCTGCGCCTCGGGCGCGGAGACGCCGAAGGCACCACGATCGGTCCGCTGATCGACAAGGCCGGACTCGCGAAGGTCGAGAACCAGGTCGCCGACGCGGTCGCCAAAGGCGCCAGGGTCCTGATCGGCGGCAGCCGCTGGGAGTCCGGCGATCCGGCGCTGCGCGGCCACTACTTCCGGCCGACGGTGCTCACCGGCGTCACCGCGGACATGCTCATCAGCCACGAGGAGACGTTCGGCCCGGTGCTGGCCGTCACCACGTTCACCGGCGACGACGAAGCGATCGCCCTGGCCAACGCCACGGACTACGGACTGGCCGCCTACCTGTTCGGCAGCGACCTGCGCCGCGTCTGGCGGGCGCTCGACCGGCTGGACTTCGGCGTGATCGGGGTCAACGACCCGGCTCCGGTCCGCCCGGAACTGCCGTTCGGCGGCCAGAAGAACTCAGGCCAGGAACGCGAAGGCGGCGCCGAAGGAATCGAGGCCTACACCGAGACGAAGGCCGTCGCGCTGCGGTTCTGAGCACCCCGAGCAGAGGAAGGACTTCCATGACCAGCACCACCGATCTCGCCGCCCTCGACCGGCGCACCCTCCTGCACCCGCACACCACGATCGGCGCCCCGGCCGAACCTCTCATCCTCGACCGCGGCGAAGGCGCCCTGCTGTGGGACACCGAAGGCCGCCGGTACATCGACGGGACCTGCGGCCTGTGGCAATGCCCGGTCGGCCACGGCCGCGCGGAACTCGCCGACGTCGCCGCCGAGCAGATCCGCCGCCTGGAGTTCTACTCGTCCTTCGGTGACTACTCGAACACCCCGTCGATCCGTCTCGCCGAACGGCTGCTGTCGCTCGCGCCCGCCGGCCTGGAACGCGTGTTCCTCACCAACGGCGGTTCGGAGGGCAACGAGACCGCGATCAAACTCGCCCGGCTCGCCTTCCACCACGCCGGTTCCCCGGAGCGGACGGTGGTGCTGGCCCGGACCGGCGGTTACCACGGCATGGGCGGCGCCTCGCTCGCCGCGACCGGGATCGAGGGCCTGCGCGCCGGGTTCGGCCCGCTGCTGCCCGACATCGAATGGCTCGGGAAGCCGCACGCCATCGAATACGACCAGGACGCGGCGGACGTGCTGGTCGCGGAGCTGGAACAGCGTATCGCCGAGATCGGCGCGCACCGCATCGCCGCGTTCATCGGCGAACCGGTGCTGGGCGTCGGCGGGATGGTGCCACCGCCGGACGGGTACTGGCCCCGCGTGCAGGAAGTGTTGCGCCGCAACGGGATCCTGCTGATCGTCGACGAGATCGTGACCGCCTTCGGCCGGACGGGGCACTGGTTCGGCAGCGGGCACTTCGGCATCGAGCCGGACATGATCGTCACCGCGAAGGGCATCACCAGCGGCTACGTCCCGATGGGCGCGGTGCTGATCGGCCACCGGGTGCTCGAACTCGCCGACGGGGCCACGTTCCTGCACGGGTTCACCTACAACGGTCACCCCGTCGGCGCCGCGGTCGCGCTGGCGAACCTCGACATCATCGAGCGGGAGAACCTCCTCGAACGCGCCCGCGTCCTCGGCGCCCGCCTGCGCGCGCGGCTCGACCCGCTCACCGCGCTCCCCCACGTGCGCGAGGTCCGCGGGGTCGGCCTGATGCTCGGCATCGAGTTCACCGGCGTGCCGACAGCGTCGGTGCAGTCCGGCTGCCGCGCGGACGGCGTCGTCGTCCGGGCCTCCGGCACCAGCATCGTGCTGTCGCCGCCGCTGGTCATCACCGAGGACCAGCTCGACACCCTGGCCGACGTGCTGTGCCGCCACGTCGCGGCCGCGGCGAGCTGAGCGGAGAACGCCCATGAGACGCCGGATACCGACGCTGTTGTCCGCCGCGCTGACCGTTCCCCTCTTCGTCACCGGATGCGCCATTTCCGAGGGCGGCCCGAATTCGCTCGTGTTCGTCTCCTACGGCCAGGGCGCGTACCAGGCGGGTCAGCGCTCGGCATGGCTGGACCCGTACGAGAAGCAGACCGGGACCGCGGTCACGATCGACGGCCCGTCGAGCAACGCCAAGCTGAAGGCGATGGTCGAGGCGGGGAAGGTCACCTGGGACGTCGTGGACACCGACGCCTCTGCGGCCGCCGCGGTCTGCGGCAGCCTCCTGGAACCCGTCGACATGGGACCGCTGGCGGCCGGCTTCCCGAAAGGATCGCTGACCGACTGCGGTGTGCCGGACGCCTTCTTCGGCATGATGCTGATGTACGACACCAAGGCCTACGGGGCCCGTCCACCGTCCACAATGGCCGACTTCTTCGATCCGAAGGCGTTTCCCGGACGGCGCATCATCTACGGCGGCGACCCGAGTGTGGGCACGATCGAGGCCGCCCTGCTGGCCGACGGCGTCCCACGGGACAAGCTGTACCCGCTCGACGTCCCCCGCGCGCTGTCACTGTACGACCGGATCCGGCCGGAACTCACCATCACCACCACCTACGGCGACCAGCAGCAGCGGATGGCGGGCGGGCAGGCGGACATGGCGCTCATCGTCAGCGCCCGCGCGTTCTCGCTGCTGAAAGCGGGCGCGACGAACTGGAAAGTGGTGCCCGGCATTCCCGTGCCGGTGACCTGGGACGTGCTCGTCGTGCCCAAGGGAACGCCACGTGCGGAGGAAGCCAAACGGCTGATCCGGTTCGCCTCGGAACCGCGTCAGGCCGCTGCCTTCGCCGCCGCCGCGGGCGTCGGACCGGCGAACACCGCCGCACCCGCGCCGAACACCCCGATCGGGCGGGAGCTCGACATCTGGGGTGACGGCAAGGAAAACCTGCGCGTGCTCAGTGACGTGCGCTGGTGGGCGGCGAACCGGACGGCGCTCGTCAAGGCGTGGTCGGATTGGAGGACCGGATGACCACCTTGCAGAGAACGCGGCGGCCCGGTTCCGCATCCTGGCTGCTGTTCCCCGCCGCGGCGGTGGTGCTCGTGTTCTTCTTCTACCCGCTCGCCGCGATCCTCTGGCGCAGCTTCACCGAACCTGGTTTCGGCGTCGGCAACTACCTGGCCGTCCTCGGGGACGAGGTACAGATCCGGGTGGTGCTCCGGACCTTGCGGACCGCGCTGATCATCACCGTCGCCACGCTGATCGTCGCCTATCCGTACGCCTACGCGATGACCTTGGTCGGGCGCCGGGCCAGGACGGTGCTGACGCTGCTGGTCCTGATGCCGTTCTGGACCAGCGTGATGGCCCGCAACTTCGCCTGGTACGTCCTCGAACAGCGCGGCGGCGTGCTCGAAAAGGCGCTCGCCGCGATCGGTGTCGACGGGGTGGTACTCCTGGGTTCGGTGGCCGGGGTGACCGTCGCGATGGTGCAGGTGATGCTGCCGTTCATGGTGCTGCCGCTGCACAGTTCGATGTCCGGGATCGACCGGAGCCTGCTCCACGCCGCCGGCAGTCTCGGCGCCTCCCGCCCGGTCGCCTTCCTGCGGGTGTACATGCCGCTGTCGATGCCAGGGGTGCTGGCCGGGGTGTCGGTGGTGTTCATCATGTCGCTCGGCTTCTACATCACCCCGGCGCTGCTCGGCACGCCGCAGCAGGCGCTGGCCGCGCAGGTGATCGGCACCCAGGTCAACGATCTGCTGAACTTCGCCGGGGCCGGTGCGCTCGGCGCGATCCTGCTGGTCGTCACGCTCGTGGTGCTGGCCGTGCTCAGCCGGGTGGCCGCGCCGCTCGGCGCAGGCGCGACGGGAGGTGCCGACCGTGGCCGGTAACCCGTCCATCACCAGGGCCGCGCTCCGGCAGCGGACCCTCGGCTGGGGTCTGCGCGCGTGGGTCGCCGTCGTCGGGTTCGTGCTCGTCGCCCCCACCCTCGTCGTGATCCCGATGAGCTTCGGCGCGGGCTCGACCTTCCAGTTCCCGCCGGACGACTGGTCGTGGCGCTGGTACGGCGAGTTCTTCGGCAGCAAGCAGTGGCTCGCCGCCCTGGCCAACTCGGTCCAGGTCGGCCTGCTGGCGGCGGTGCTCGCGACGGTCGTCGGGGTGGCGGCCGCGTTCGGTCTCGACCGCGCGCGGTTCCGCGGCCGCGGTGTCGTGCGGCAGCTGCTGATGGCGCCGATGATCCTGCCGGGGATCGTCATCGCGGTCGCCGTCTACGGGGTCTTCCTGCGGTGGCAGCTCAACGGGACGATGCTCGGTTTCGTGCTGGCGCACGCCGTGCTGGGCGTGCCGTTCGTGCTGACCTCCGTGCAGACCAGCCTCGCCGGTTACGACCCGGTGGTGGAGAAGGCTGCGGCGAGTCTCGGCGCGCCGAAGCTGACGACGCTGCGCAAGGTCGTGCTGCCGATCATCGCTCCCGGCGTCCTGTCGGGTTTCGTGTTCGCCTTCGCGACCTCCTTCGACGAGGTCGTGGTCGCCCTCTTCCTGCAGACGCCCGCCATCAAGACCTTGCCGGTGAAGATGTACGAGTCGATCGTCCTGGAGATCGACCCCACCATCGCCGCGGCGTCGAGCCTGATCGTCGTGTTCACCACGATCCTGCTGTTCGTGCCCACGTTCCTGCGCCGACGGAGCCACCATGACTGACGACCACCGCGGTATCACCACCGCCAACGTGACCAAGGCGTACGCCGGCGTCGGCCGTCCCGCCGTGGACGACGTCTCGCTGCACATCGCCGACGGCGAGTTCATGACCTTCCTTGGCCCGTCCGGTTCGGGCAAGACGACGATGCTGTCGATGATCGCCGGGTTCACCCCGCTCACCGCGGGTTCGATCACCCTGGACGGCCAGGAGATCTCCCGGCTCAAACCACACCGGCGCGATCTCGGCGTGGTGTTCCAGCAGTACGCCCTGTTCCCGCACATGTCGGTCGCCCGCAACGTCGCGTTCGGGCTCATCCAGCGCAAACGGCCGAAGGCGGAGATCGACCGCCGGGTCTCCGAGGTGCTGGAACTGGTCGGCTTGTCGGCGATGCGGGACCGGTTGCCCCGTCAGCTTTCCGGCGGTCAGCAGCAGCGGGTCGCGCTGGCCCGCGCCGTGGTCTACCAGCCTCGGGCGCTGCTGATGGACGAGCCGCTGGGCGCTCTCGACAAGAAGCTGCGCGACCAGTTGCAGCGCGAAATCGCCCGGATGCACCGCGAGCTGGGCATGACGTTCCTGTTCGTCACCCACGACCAGCAGGAGGCGCTCACCCTGTCCGACCGGATCGCGGTGTTCAACGAGGGCCGGATCGAGCAGGTCGGCACGCCCGAAGACCTTTACGAGCGCCCGGAAACGTTGTTCGTCGCGCAGTTCGTCGGCGAGTCCAACGCCCTGTCCCTCACGCCCGGCGAGGTCACGATCGTGCGGCCGGAACGATTGACGCTGTACCCGCGTGCCGATCCGGTGCCGTCCGGGCATCAGCGGGTCGGCGCCCAGGTCACCGACATCGTCTACGTGGGCGACCACAGCCGGATCTGGCTGCGGTACGCCGACGGCGCGCGCGGCTGCGCGGTACTGGCCGCGGGCGCGGCGCACGACCATCGTCCCGGTGACGCCGTGACCGTGGCGTGGCATCCGGATCATCAGGCGGCCGTTCCCGCCGCGGAAAGGACAGCGGTATGACTTCCGACCTGCTTTTGCGCGGTGGTCTCGTGCGCACCTTCGACGCCGGACTCGGGAATGCCACGGCGATCCTGCTGTCCGGCGGGCGCGTGGTCGCGGTCGGGGACGACGACACGGTCTCCGCCGCGGCCGCCCCCGGCACGCCGTCGATCGACCTGCGGGGACGGACCGTCCTGCCGGGGATCAACGACGCGCATCTGCATCTGGCCTGGTACGCCTCGGCCGGACCGGAGTTCTGCGTGAACCTGGCGGCCGCGGCGAGCCTCGACGAGGTCCGGCGGGCGCTGGACGCCGCGCCGCCGGACGAGTGGATCGTCGGCCGCGGCTGGCGTGAGACCACCGTCGCCGAGTTCGCCGACGGCCGCGCCACACCGTCGCGGGCGTGGCTCGACGGCGTGACCGGGAACCGGCCCACGGTGCTGCACCACGCCTCGTCCCATTCGGTCTGGGTCAACAGCGCCGCGCTGGAGCGCGCCGGGATCACCGCGGCGATACCGGATCCGACGGCCGGAGAGATCGTCCGGGACGCCGCCGGTGAGCCGACCGGGATACTCGTGGAAAGCGCGCAGGAACTCGTGGCCGGGCTGGTGCCGCAGCCGAGCCGGGAGGAACGGCTGGACGCGACCGCGCGGACGATGGCCCGGCTGAACCGGCTGGGCGTCACCAGCGTCACCGATCCGATCGTGCCGCCGGGGTTGTGGCAGGACTACCGGGAGCTGCACGCGGCAGGCCGGATGACGCTGCGGGTCACCGCGCTGCTGCATTGGAACTGGCCGTCTCCCACGACTCCGGTGGCAGACCTGATCCGGGCGCTGGACAGCACGGACCTGGGTACCGGGGACGATCTGCTGCGCATCGGCGGGATCAAGCTGTTCGCCGACGGCGTCCCGACGCATTGCACGGCCTGGATGCACCAGCCGTATCCCGATGGCGGGCACGGCGGTCTCGTCACGGCCGGATCCGGCGATCCGGACCGGGTGCGGGAACTGCACGAGCTGATCGCCGCCGCCCATCGGCGCCGGGTGCGCGTTCAGGTCCACGTGACCGGCGATCGCGCGGCCGACGCCGTGGTCGACGCCATCGAGGCCGCCGCGGCCGCCGACCCGTGGCCGGACGCGCGGCACGTGCTCATCCACGGCACCTTCCTGTCGCCGGCAGTGCACGAACGCCTGGCCAGGACCGGAACCGGCGTGATCACCAGCTCGCTCATGCGGACGTTCAGCGGTCCGTCGATGGTCCGGATCGTCGGCGAGGATCGCTGGAGCGAGGCGTTCCCCGCGCGGACGCTGCTCGACCACGGGGTGGCGGTCGCGGACAGCTCGGACGCCCCGGTGACCGAACCGGACTGGCGGCGCGGGGTCGCCACCTTCACCGGCGAGCCGGGACCCAACCCGTTTTCCCTTTTGTCGCAAGACAAATGGCTCAGCCGCGAAGAGGCGCTGCGCCTGTGGACGACCGGACCGGCGTGGCTGGAACACGCCGAGGACCGCAAAGGGACGCTGGCGCCCGGCCGGCTCGCCGACCTGGCCGTCCTCGACCGGGATCCGGTCACCGCGAGCGGGCGGGAACTGCTCTCCGCCCGCTCGGTCCTGACCGTCCTCGGTGGACAGATCATCACTTCCTCGCAGATCGAAGTCGACGGCTGACGACCGGCCACAGTTCCTGGATGATGTCCCCATGCTGAATCAGGTCGCGGAGGGTGTGCTGATCCACCAGAGCGAATTACTGCGGAACAACACCGTTGTCGTGCAGGGCGAGGCCGGCGTGTTACTCGTCGACCCTGGGATAACGGCCGGAGAGATGGCCTGCCTCGCCGGCGACCTGTCCGAGTCGGACCAGCCCGTCGTGGCGGGCTTCTCGACGCATCCCGATTGGGATCACGTGCTCTGGCACGCCGAACTCGGCGATGCACCCCGTTACGGGACAGCCCGCTGCGCGGCACGCATGCGGGATCTGCGGTCGGACCCGGACTGGATGGTCCGCGCCGCCGAGGGGTTGCCGCCGGAGATCGCCGAGGAGACACCGCTGGACCTGTTCGGCCTCATCACGGGACTTCCCGCCGGAACCACGCATCTTCCTTGGGACGGCCCTCGCGTCCGGATCATCGAGCATCCGGCGCATTCCCCTGGCCACGCGGCGCTGGTGATCGAAGAACGCGGGGTGCTCGTCGGCGGCGACATGCTCTCCGATGTCTTCATCCCGATGCTCGACACCTTCGGCGACACCAATGACCCGATCGAGGAGTACCTCGCCGGGCTGCGGATGCTCGAAGGTGTGGCGGACGAGGTCGATGTCCTCGTCCCCGGTCACGGATCCGTCGGCAGAGGTGACCGGATACGCGCACGGATCGACCAGGACCGGGCGTACGTGCATGCCCTGCGCGACGGCCGGACACCCGACGACCCGCGCATCGGCCCGTCGGCCGAGCCCGGCTGGGAGTGGGTGAGCGACATCCACGAAGGGCAAGCCAGGAGCCTCGCCCGGAGAAACGTGCGCGACTAGCCTGTTCTCACACCGCGATCACGGAGAGGACCAAGCATGTCCGACGGGGAATCCCGCGTCGTCTCGCGCACCTCGGCGATAGCGGACACGAAACCGCGAACCGCCGACGGCAAAGTGCTCTGGCACTTCACGATGTCACTGGACGGCTTCGTCGCGGGACCGAACCACGCGATGGACTGGATGACCGGCGTCGGACGGCCCGGTCTCATCGAGGAATACGTCGAGACGACCGGCGCCGTGCTGGGCGGACGGGACGGCTTCGACGCCTTCCCCGAACCCAGCGGCACCTACGGCGGCTGGCAGGGCCCGGTCTTCATTCTCACGCACCATCCCGAAGACGCCCCGCCCACCGACGGCACGACCTTCCTGAACTGCGATGTCGCGGAGGCCGTCCGGATCGGGCTTGACGCCGCCGGCGGCAAGAACCTCGAGATCCTCTCCGCCGACATCGGCCGCCAGCTCCTCGAACGTGGACTGATCGACGAGATCGACCTCCACATCGCGCCGGTACTGCTCGGCGACGGGATCCGGCTGTTCGACAATGCCGGTGGCGCACCCGTCGAACTCGTCCTGCTCAACGACCACGGCGAAGCGACCATCCTCAACGTGCGCTACCGCCCGGCCACCGCCCGATAGCGGTCCAGAGTCCGTGAAGGCCTCCTTGAGGGACTCAGAGTCTCTCAAGGAGGCCTTCACGGACCACACCCAAGGCGGCTAGCGCACCGCCGCCAGGACGTAGTCGTCGCCGGACTGCCACACCGGCGCCACCTCCGCGAAGCCCGCGTCCCGCAGCAGCCTGGTGTGCTCCTGCGGGCTGAGCCGGTTGCCGTAGCCGGTCGAGCTGCCGCCCAGCTCGGCCGCGGTGAACTCCTCCCGCAGCGCGGGATCGGCCGCGACCCGGCCCACCAGCTCTTCCAGTCTTCGTTGGCCTCGACCCCGGCCCTGGCGGCACGACGGTCCTTGACCGCCTTGGCGAGGTCGCGGATCGCCGGTTGTTCGTCGTAGAGGTGGTCGCCGTTGACGAGTGCTCCGCCCGGCCGCAGCGCGACGGCGAGTTCGCGGTAGACGACGGCGAGCCGGTCGGGACGCAGCCAGTGCAACGCGGTCGTCGAGACCGCGGCGTCGATCACCTGCCCCGTCAGCCTGCCGTCCTCGGCGAGGTCGGCCTGGACGTACTCGATGTCCGCGTGCTCCGGCCGGGTGGCGCGGGCGAGGGCGAGCAGGAACGGATCGTTGTCGACGCCGACGACCCGCGCGTGCGGCAGCCGCCGGGCGAGCCGGGTGGCCAGCGAACCGGGGCCGCAGCCGAGGTCCAGCACCAGCGGCTCGGCGACGTCGCGGCAGACGTGCTCGACGACGTCGATCAACACGGTGAAGCGTTCTTCGCGGTCGGCGACATAGCGTTCCTGCTGGACGTCCCACCGTCGTACCCAGTCCGCCGCCGGCTTCTCGTCCACCGTGCTCCCCTTCGTGATCTTGATCCTGTCTAGCACACCCCGGCCATGGGTTACCGTGTGCGCCACAACGTAAGAAGGCGCCCGTCGGGGGAAGCCGGTGTGAATCCGGCGCTGACCCGCAACCGTGAACGGCCGTACGCCGTGAGCCGGACTGCCCGCCGGGCGCTGCCAACCCCAACTGTCGTGGAGCGCGGAGCGGGGTCCCGTTCACGCGCGATCGCGCGCCAGGGACAGTGCTCGACGTCCCGGAGGTGCACATGTCGCGTCATCCGCTCACCCGTCGGCGGCTGCTCGCCTTGGCCGCTCTGACGCCGCTGGCCGCCTGCGGAGCGGGGCCTGCCGACACGGGCCGGTTGCGCGTCGCGTTCTCCGCGGGCGGGTCGAAGGAGACTCTGGACCCCTCCCAGGTTTCGCTTTTCGTCGACCAGGCACGGGCCAAGGCGCTCTTCGACACGCTGGTCGCCTACAACGCCGACACGTCGTTGCGCCCGCGGCTGGCCGAGTCCTGGGAAAGCGACCCGTCGGGAACGCGCTGGCGGATCCGGCTGCGGAAGGCGGCCTTCCACGACGGCCGCCCGGTCACCGCGGACGACGTCCTCCACACTTTCCGGCGTATCGCCGATCCCGCACTGGCCTCCTCGTCCCGGCAGTACTTCGCGAAGGTGGACTTCGGCCGCAGCAAAGCGCTGTCGCCCGGCGAAGTCGAGCTGGTCCTGGCCGCGCCCGACTTCGAGTTCCCGGCGGGCTGGGGCGCGCCCGGCGCGGAGATCGTGCCCGCCGGGACGACGGACTTCACGGCGCCGGTCGGCTCCGGCCCGTTCCGCTTCGTTTCGTTCACCCCCGGCGGCCCGGCGGTGTTCCGCAAGAACGAGTCCCATTGGGACGGCGCGCCGGGCATCGACGAGCTGGAATTCGTCCCGGTCAACGACGAAACCGCGCGCGTCAACGCCTTGCTGTCCGGGCAGGTCGACTACGCCCACGATCTCGCGGCCGGTACCGCGGCACGGCTGGCCGGTGACGGGCGGGTCTCGCTGCTCGAAGCCAGGGGGACGACGATGCAAGGCTTGATCCTGCGCCTGACCCAGCCACCGTTCACCGACCCGAGGCTGGTGCGCGCCGTGCTGTCCGGAGTGGACAGGGAGGCGTTGAACCGCGTCGCGCTGGCCGGACGCGGCGAGATCGGCAACGACCTGTTCGGCAAGGGCCTCCGCGGGTACGCCACCGGGATCGCCCAGCGCCCGCGCGATGTCGAGCTGGCTCGTTCGCTCGTGCGGCAGGCAGGCGCCGAAGGGCTGGCCTTCGCCGTCGAGACCAGCGACGTCGATCCGGGTTTCCCCACCGCGGCGACGCTGATTTCCCAGCAGCTCAAGGAGATCGGCCTGAACGTCACGCCGAACACCCGCGCGTCGAGCACCTACTTCGGGGAAACCAAGACCAAGGGGGTCGCCGCGCTGACCCGCACGGCCACCCTGCCGGTGCCGACGTTCCTCAACCAGCGCTTCCGCACGGGCGGCTCGAACAACGTCAACGGGTTCGCCTCGCCGGAGTTCGACGCGCTCATGGACCGCGCCGCCGCGACCGCGGACGAACAGGCCCGGCTGGCGCTGTTCGCCGACGCGCAGCGGATCGTGCACGACTCCGGCGGCCTGCTCGCCTGGGGCTTCAGCACCTGGACGATCGCGACGTCGAAGCGGGTGTCCGGGGTGGTCACCGCGCCGCCGAACACCTTCGACTGGGCGAGGTTCGACCGCGCCCGCCTGTCCTGACGTGTCCGGTTACGCCCTGCGCCGGCTGGGATTCGCGGTACTGGAGGCGATGGTCGTGCTGGTCGCCACGTTCGCCGTCACCGCGCTGCTTCCCGGTGACGCCGCCTCGGTCGTGCTCGGCGAGCAGGCCACCGCCGAGCAGGTGGCGACGGTGCGCGGCAGGCTGGGTCTCGATCAGCCGCTCCTCGACCGGTTCGGGCACTGGGTTTCGGGGCTGGTCACCGGCGACCTCGGCCACTCGCTCGTGACCGGCGCGCCGGTGACCGACGAGATCACCCGCCGCTTCGCCGCCACCGCGCTGCTCGCGGGTGTCACGCTGCTCGTGCTCGTGCCGCTCGCGCTGGGTGCCGGGGTGGTATGCGGCCTGCGCGAGGGATCGCGGACCGACCGGGCACTCACGGCCGTCACGGTGTTCCTGCACGCGATACCCGAGTTCGTCCTGGGCCTCCTGCTGGTCGCGGGATTCGCGGTCCACCTGGGACTGTTCCCGGCCACCGCCGCCGGGACGGACCCGGCCACGCGTCCCGACGTGCTGGTACTGCCGGTGATCGTGCTCGTCAGCCGTCAGCTGTGCGACGTCGCCCGGCAGGTCCGAGTCGGCATCGCCGAGCAGACCGCGGGACAGGTCGCCGGGCATCTGCGCCTGCTCGGCCTGCCCGAACGCACCGTCGTGCTCCGGCATCTCCTGCCCGCCGCCGCGGCACCCGCCGTGCAGCAGCTCGCCCGCGCCGTCGAAGGGCTGCTGACCGGCGCGGTGATCGTCGAATCCCTGTTCGCGATCACCGGCCTGGGCACCGGTTTCGTCGAGGCCGTGCAGAACAGGGACATCCCGCAGGTCCAGGGATACGTGCTGGTGTTCGCGGGCGTCGTCGTGGCCGGGAACCTCGTCGCCGACCTGGTCTCGCACCGGCTGACCCCGCGCCGGGAGCTGGTCACGTGGTGAGCAGGCCGCTCGGGTGGGTCCTGCTCGCGGTGCCGCTGCTGGTCGCGGTGGCCGGGCCGGTCATCGCGGCACCCGCCGGATCCGTCGGCGCGCCGTGGCAGCCACCGGACGCCGCCCATCCACTCGGCACCGACGTCCTCGGCCGCGACGCGCTCGCGGTGATCCTCGCGGGCGGGCTTCCCGTGATCGGCATGACGGTCGCCGCGCTCGGGCTCGCGTACCTGATCGGAGTCCCGCTCGGCCTCGTCGCGGCCGGTCGCGGGCGGCTGGCCGACGAAGCGGTGATGCGCTTTCTCGATCTCGTGCTGGCGTTCCCGTCGCTGCTGGTGCTCATGGTGCTCGCCGCGACCGGACACCGCGGACCCGCCGTGCTCGTCCCGGCCGTCGCCGCCCTCCAGCTGCCGGCGGTCACCCGCGTCGTACGGGCCGCCGCGCTGGCGCCTGGCTGCCGCACCGCGGTGGAAGCCTTGACCCTGCAAGGACAATCCTGGTGGCGCGTCCAGCTGGGGTACGTCGCCCGGCGGATCACCGGCCCGGTCGCGACCGACGCGGGCACCCGGCTCGGCGTCGTGCTCTACCTGCTGGCGTCGGCGAATTTCCTCGGTCTCGGCCTGCCGTCCGACTCCCCGGATTGGGCCGTGGTCATCGAACGCAACAGCGAAGCCCTCTACACCGCGCCCGCGGTGGTCCTCGTGCCCGCCGCGCTGCTGATGGCGTTGTGCGTGGGCACGAACCTCGTCACCGACCGCCTGCTCGGTGCCCGGCGGGTGTTCTCGTGACGGTCTTGGAGATCACCGGCCTGTCCGCCCGCGCCGGGGACACCGTTCTGCTCGACGACGTCTCGCTGGCCCTCGAACCGGGCCGGGTACTCGTCGTGCTCGGCGCGTCCGGCGCGGGAAAGACCACCCTGGGCCTGGCGGCGACCGGCCGCGCCCGGCCGGGGATCGAGCTGTCCGGCTCGATCCGGCTGGCGGGGTCCCCGTTGCTCGGCCGCACCGCTTCCGAGCTGCGCCGGGTCCGGGCCGGGGTCGTCGGGCACGTGCCGCAGCAGCCGTCGGCAGTGCTGGACCCGGTCCGACGGTGCGGGCCCGTGCTGGCCGAGCTGGCCGCGATCCGTCATCGCGGCCGTGCCGCACGGCTGGCGGCGGCCCGGACCGCCTTGGTGGAAGCGGGCCTCGATCCGGATCTGTGGCGACGGTTCCCGCATCAGCTGTCCGGCGGTCAGCAGCAGCGCATGGCCCTCGCGACCACGCTCGTGACCCGGCCCCGCGTGCTCGTCCTCGACGAACCGACCAGCGGTCTCGACCCGGCGAACCGAGCCGTGCTGGCCGCCCGGCTGGTGGCGCTTTCCGGTGCCGGGACGGCGTTGCTGATCCTGACCCACGACCTCGAACTGGCCCGCGCCGTGGCAGGCGACGTCGCCGAACTCCGCGATCACCGGTTGGTGCCGTCCCCGGCCCTTCCCGAGCACGAGCGCTTCGACGAGCCTTCGCCGCCTTCGCCGTCCTCTCCGGTGCTTGTCGTTCGCGGGCTCACGGTCCGTGCCGGGCGGGCGACGCTCGTCGAGGACGTGGACCTGGAGCTGGCGGCGGGCAGTCGCACCACGCTCAGCGGCGTCTCGGGCGGGGGCAAAACGACGCTCGCCCGCGCGCTGGCCGGGTTGACCCCGCCGAGCGCGGGCACGATCGAAGTCGGCGGCGTGCGCCTCCCCCGCCTCGCCCGCCGCCGCGACCGGGCCCAGCTGCGCGCGATCCAGTACGTCCACCAGGACAGCCGCGACTCGTTCGACGAGTTCCGCGGCGTGCTCGACCAGGTTGCCGACACCGCACGCCTCCTGCGGGGCCTCGACCGCGCGGCCGCCCGGCTCGAAGCATCGGAAGTCCTGGACTCCCTCGGCGTCGAGCCGGCCGACCGTCGCCCCGGCAAGCTCTCCGGCGGCCAGCTCCAGCGCTGTGCCGTGGCCCGCGCGCTCCTGGCTCACCCTCGGGTCCTCATCTGCGACGAGGTGACCTCGGCCCTCGACGCCGCCAGCCGCACCCGTGTCCTGGACGTGCTCACCGCGGCGGTGGAACGGCACGGCATCGCGCTGCTGATGATCGGCCACGAAGACACCTTCGCGGACCGTGCCCTCACCATCACCGGCGGGCGCCTGGGGTCACTCACGGACGGCGGCTGAAGCCTCGTCCGGCACGGGAGCGGGTTCGACCGGAACCTCGCCCACCGGCCTGCCGCGCCGCCTGCGGATCTCGAAGCCGACGAGGATCAGCGCGAGGGTCACGGCGCTGAGCCAGAACTGCGAGCGGGTCGACGGCAGCAGGGCCATCGCGAGGATCACCCCGGCCATCAGCGCGATGGTCGCGTAGCTCAGCCAGGGGAACAGCCACATCTTGAGCGTGAGCTTGTCCGGGTCCTCCCGTTCCAACCTGCGGCGCAGCCGCACCTGCGCGAGCGCGATCGAGAGATACACGAACAGCGCGACGGCGCCGTAGGAGTTGACCAGGAACTGGAAGATCAGATCCGGCGAGGTGTAGGCGGCGATGACGGACACGTACCCGACGGCCGTCCCGGCCAGGATGGCGCGCCTCGGCACCCCGCTGCGGGAAAGCCGCGTGAACGTCCTCGGCGCATCGCCGTTGCCGGTGAGCGCGAACAGCATCCGCGACGAGGTGTACAGGGCCGAGTTCAGGCAGGAGAGCACCGCGGTCAGCACGATCGCGTTCATGATCGTCGCGACGGCCGGGATCCCGAGCACTTCCAGCACCGCCGCGTACGGACTGACGGCGGTCGCCGGATCGTCCCAGGACTTGATCGCGACGACGAGGAACACCGAACCGACGTAGAACAGCACCACCCGCAGGATGATCGACCGCATGGCCTTCGCGACCGCCTTCTTCGGCTCCGCGGACTCGGCGGCGGCGATGGTGACGATCTCCGCGCCGGTGTAGAAACCGATGCACGGGACCACCGCCGCGAGTACCGCGCCGATCCCGAGTGGCGCGAATCCGCCGTGGGAGACCAGATTCGTCAGGCCGCCGTGGGCGCCGGGCCAGAAACCGAACAGGTACAAGGCGCCGACGGCGAGGAAGACGACGATCGCGACGACCTTGATCGAGGAGAACCAGTACTCGAACTCACCGTAGGACCGGGCCGAGACCATGTTGGTACCGGTGAGGAGCAGGAGCAGGCCGAGACTGAGCACCCACAGTGGCACGTCCGGTACCCACAGCTGCAGGATCCGGCCGCCCGCGACGGCTTCGACGGCCACGACGATGACGAAGAAGTACCAGTACATCCAGCCGACGGCGAAGCCCGCGCGGTTGCCGAGCGCTTCCCTGGCGTAGACGTAGAACGACCCGAGCGCGGGTTTGGCGATCGTCATCTCCGCGAGCATGCGCATGATGAGCACGGTGATCAGGCCCGCGATGAGGAACGAGACCACCGCGGCCGGGCCCGCCGACTGGATGACCACGCCGCTGCCGACGAACAGCCCGGCGCCGATCACCCCGCCGAGGGCGATCAAGTTCATATGTCGCTGCTTGAGCCCTGGTTTCAGGCCGCTGGTCTGTGCCGGGTCGGACGCTGAAGTCACGTCTCCTCCTTCTCGCACGCACTCCATTGTGGTTCCGGTCACCGTAGGAACAACGCGGGCCCTGGGCGAGAGCCAGTTACGATGTGGGACAGGGGTCCAGTTGGCGGTTTCGGACGGCCAGCGCCAGCAGTTCCGCCGCCGGGCCGGTGAGGCGCCGTCCCTCGGGCCACACCGCGCGCAGCACCCTCCCGAAGTCGACGCCTTCCACCGCGACGGGCACCAGCTCGCGGCCCGCGACGTCCAGCGCGCTGATCACCGCGGGGCCAGCGCCCGCGACCACGGCGTTGCGGACGGCCGACGCGGAACCCAGTTCCAGCAACGGTTTCACCGGTCCCACCCCGGCTCGGCGCAACACGGTGTCGACGGTCTCCCTGGTCCCGGAACCGCGTTCCCGTACCACGAGCGGCGTGCTCGCCAGTTCCGCCGGGGTCAGCGGACGGCTCCGGCGTGCCCAGGGATGCGTGCCGGAGACGACCACCACGAGATGGTCGACGGCGACCTTCCGCGACGCGAGACCGGCCGGCGCACGGGATGACTCGACGAAACCGAGGTCGATCCCGCCTTCGCGGGCCAGTCCGGCGACCCGATCCGAGTTCGTGACCTCGAGTCCCAGGCGGAGGCCGGGGTTCGTGCGGTTGAGCTCGCCGATCCACCGCGGGACCAGGTGCTCCGCCAGTGTCATGCTCGCCCCGGCCCGGAGCGCGGCTTCGTGCCGGGTACGCAAGACCTCGGCGCCGTCGAGCAGTCCGCCGAGCCCGTCGAGCACCCGGCGCGCCCAGCCCACGATCACGTGGCCGTCCAGGGTGAGCGCGGAACCACGGCGCGTCCGGTCGGTCAGGACCAGGCCGAGCCTTCGTTCCAGAGTGGACAGTCGTTTGCTCGCCGACGGCTGCGTCGTCCCGAGGACGGCGGCGGCCTGCCCGATACTGCCCAGTTCGCCGACGAGCACGAGCAGGCGCAAGGAATCCAGCTCCGGCGCGGCCATAGCCAAAGTGCATGACCTACCCGTCGCGCTTCCGGCTACCGGCGTGATCGTCCCCGGACGACGCTCGGCACCATGACCACCACCGCCGTACGGCGAGCGAAACCGCATCTGACCGGTCTGGCCGTCACCGCCCTCGGGGTGGCCGTCGCGTATCTGCTGAGCACGGCCGTTCCCGTGCTCAGCGCGCTCACCCTCGCCGTCGTGCTCGGGGTGCTCGCCGGATCGCTGCCGGTGCTCTCGGACGGCACCAGGCAGGCGATCGCGAAGGTGACGAAGAAGCTGCTGCGCGCCGGTGTCGTCTTGCTCGGCCTGCAGCTCGCGCTCCCGTCGGTGCTCTCCCTCGGCCCCGGCACACTGCTCGCGGTCGTGCTGACGGTCGGCCTCACCTTCCTCGGCACACTCGGCCTCGGCAGGCTGATCGGTGTCCCACGCGGGCTCGCGATGCTGGTCGCGACCGGATTTTCCATCTGTGGCGCGTCCGCGATCGCGGCGATGGAAGGGGTCGTCGAACGTGAGGACTCCGACGTCGCGACCGCCGTCGCACTGGTCACCTTCTACGGCGGCCTGGCGATCGCGGCGGTCCCGCTCCTCGGCGGCTGGCTGGGGATGGACGCGCTGCGGATCGGCGGCTGGGCCGGGCTGGGCGTGCACGAGGTCGCCCAGGTGGTCGCGGCCGCCACCCCGGCCGGGACCGCCGCCGTCGCGGTCGCCGTGGTCGTGAAGCTGAGCCGTGTCGTCCTGCTGGCGCCGATGGTCGCCGCGGTCAGCGTGCACGAACGCCGTCGCCACCCGTCCGCGGGCGGGAAGCGCGCCCCGCTGGTCCCGTTGTTCGTCCTCGGTTTCCTGGCGATGGTGGCGGTGCGGAGCACCGGGATCCTGCCGGGCGTGGCCCTCGACGTCGCCAAGGTGGTCTGCACGCTCCTGCTGGCGGGAGCGCTGTTCGGGCTGGGCTGCGCGGTCCGGATCGGCACCCTGGTCCGCACCGGTGGCCGGGCGCTGCTGCTCGGCCTGCTCTCCACGCTGCTGGTCGGCACCCTCGCCTACACCGCGCTGGCCCTGCTCGGCTAGCTTCACGGAACGTCCAGTGCTTGAGCGGCGGTCAGGAGCGCGAGCGTCTCGATGTCGGAAGCCGAGCAGCCGCGGGAGAGATCGTTCAGCGGGGCCGTGAGCCCCTGGAGGATCGGGCCGAGCGCGACGGCGCCCCCGAGCCGTTCGGCGATCTTGTAGCCGATGTTCCCGGCGTCGAGATTCGGGAACACGAGGACGTTCGCGCGGCCCGCGACCACGGAACCGGGTGCCTTCGCCGCCGCGATGGACGCCACCAGCGCGGCGTCGAACTGCAGCTCGCCGTCCACCGGAAGGCCGGGTTTCCTTTGACGCACCAGTGAAGTCGCCGCACGGACGACCTCGACGCGCTGATGGTCGGCACTCCCCTGCGTGCTGAACGACAGCATCGCGACCGCGGGGTCCTCCCCGGTCAGGCCACGATGGGTCGCCGCGGCGGCGAGGGCGATGTCCGCCAGCTGCGCGGCGTCCGGCTCGGGAACCACCGCGCAGTCGGAAAAGGTCAGCCGCCGCCCGTCCGGGAGCAGCAGGAGGAAGCAACTGCTCAAAGTGGACACTCCCGGCGCCAGGCCGACGATCCGCAACCCCGCGCGCAGGACGTCCGCGGTCGGCCGCGTCGCCCCGGCGACACAGGCGTCCACCCGGCCCGCCCGCAGAGCGGCGGCCGCGACGAACACCGGATCGCGCCGGGCGTCGGGGAGCTTTTCCGGGCGTCGTGCGAATCCCGCGGTCAGGGCGGCGGCGGTCCCGCTGTCGGCGAGCGCGTCCCCGACGTCCACGATCACGTCGTCCGGGGCCCCGGCGGCGCGAAGGCGGGTCCCGTCACCGAACAGCAACGGCCGCACGATCCCCTCGGCCCGCAGCGCCAGCGCGGCCCGGACGGCGCGGTCGTCCTCGCCATCGGGCAGGGCGACACGGAGATTCCGGCCGCGCAACGCCTGCCGCCATCTGTCGAGCGCCGTGTCCGGCGTGGCCTCGGTGGTCAGGCTCATCGAAGTACCTCCACAGACGAAGCGGGGGTCGCCGGAAGACGGCGACCCCCACCGGGTGAAAAGGGCAGATTCAGGGCTGGACGGCCTTTTCGACGTCGTTGAGCATCTCGTCGACGCCGTGGAGCAGTTCGGTGAGCACCTCGCGATCGGCGACCAGCGGCGGGGAGATCATCAGCATCGTCGCGCCGCGGTCGTCGCCGCGGAGGATGACACCCGTGCGGCGGAACGCTTCCGGGAGCACCTCGCGAAGCACCTTCAGCGATTCCGTTTCGGTCAGCTCCCGGCCGCTGTCGCGGTCGGCCATCAGCTCGATGGCGTAGAAGAACCCGGTGCCGCGGACGTCCTTGACGCAGCGGTGCGCGGACTTGAGCGAGTTCAGCGCGGCGAACAGTTCCGGGCCCTCGGCGAGCACGTTGTCCAGCACCTTCTCGTCCCGCATCGCGGTGAGGTTCGCGACGGCGACCGCGGTGGCGACCGGATGCCCGCCCCAGGTGGCGCCGTGGGTGAAGACGCCGCCCTTCGGGGAGTCGTACAGCTCGGTGACCAGTTTTTCGCGCACGATCACCCCGCCGAGCGGCGCGTACCCCGACGTCGACCCCTTGGCGAAGGTGACCAGATCCGGCACCACCCCGGTGACGCCGTAGCCGAACCAGTGCCCCAGCCTGCCGAACGAGCAGATGACCTCGTCCGAGACGAGCAGGATGCCGTACTTGTCGCACAGCGCGCGCAAAGCGGGCCAGTACCCCTTCGGCGGGACGAGCGCGCCGCGACCGTTCTGCACCGGCTCGGCGAACAGCGCCGCGATGGTCTCCGGTCCTTCTTCGAGAATGACCCGCTCGATCGCGGTGACACAGTCCAATTCGGCCGCCGGACCGCAGTCTCCCAGCAGTCCCAACGTGTTCGGCACGTGCCGGACGCCGGGCATGAGCGGGCCGAAGGGCTCCTTGATCTTCGCCAGCCCGGTCACCGAGAGTGCGCCGATGGTCGTGCCGTGGTAGGCCATGTCGCGGCTGATGATCTTCGTCCGCTCGGGCTGTCCTTGGCTGCGGTGGTACTGGCGGGCGAACTTCAGCGCGGTTTCGACGGCCTCCGAACCGGAGTTGACGAAGAACGTCGTCCCGAGGTCGCCCGGCGCGAGCCCGGCCAGCAGCGTGGCCGCTTCGATCGCGGGGGTGTGCGCCGAACCCCAGTTGCTCGCGTAGGCCAGGGTGCCGACCTGGTCGGCGGCGGCCTTGGCGATGTCGGCGCGCCCGTGGCCCATGTTGACGCAGAAGAGCCCGGCGAGACCGTCGAGATGACGGCGGCCCTCGGTGTCGATCAGGTAGCTTCCCTCGCCGCGCACGAACACCGGGAAATCCGAGGCCCAGGTGTCCTTGCGGGTGAAGTGCGGGCCGAGATGCCGTCGAGCCTGCGCTCGCAGCTGGGTGACGTCCACGGAGACCTCCTTCGAGACACGAGTCTGTGCTTTGACTTTCGCAACCCGCCCGGCCCCGGCCCAGCACCAGAGCGGCGGCGATCGATGGGTCCAGATCGGCCGTGTTTGAAGGCGGAACTCGCGTGATCAGACGCCGCACACCGAGATCGCCGTTCAATCACGCGAGTTCCGCCTTCAAGCACGCGAGTTCGGCGCCTGATCACGCGTGAAGGCCCCTCCCCTCGGCTGAGCAGAGGGAAGGGGCCTTCACGCGCGAAGCGACCTACACGTAGTCCTTGTACTTCTCCAGGAACCGCACGGGCTTGGACAGCGCGTCGCGGCGGAACGGGTCACCCAGCTCGCGGGTGCACATGATCTCGATGACGGTGGTCTTGCCCTCGTTCATCTGCGCTTCGACGGCGCGTCGCAGCGCGGGGCCGACCTCGTCGAGCTTCTCCACGACGACGCCCTCCGCGCCCATCGCCTTGGCGATCCCCGCGAAGCTCTCGCTTTCCAGTTCACCCGCGACGAACCGGCGGTTGTAGAAGTCGACCTGGTTCTTCTTTTCCGCGCCCCACTGCCGGTTGTGGAACACCACCGCGGTGACCGGGATGTCGTGGCGGACCGCGGTCATGACCTCACCCATGCTCATCCCCCAGGCGCCGTCGCCGGCGTAGGAGATCGCGGGGCGGTCGGGCGCCGCGGCCTTGGCGCCGATGATGGTCGGCAGCGCGTAGCCGCAGTTGCCGAAGCTCATCGGCGCGAAGAAGCTGCGGGGCTCCTCGAAGCGCAGATAGCTGTTCGCGACCGAGTTGATGTTGCCGATGTCGGTCGACACCATCACCCGCGGCGGCATGGCCTTCTCCAGTTCCCGCAGCACTTCCCGCGGGTGCAGCCAGTTGCCCTCCTCGGTCTCCTGCTCCGCGATCATGTCGAGGCTGAACGGGTCGTTCTCGTGGGTCCAGGCGTCGAGCTCGGCTTCCCACTCCTCCTTCTCCGCCCTGATCTTCGCCGCGCGGACGTCCTTTGTGGAGTCGCAGGCCAGCGTCCGGTCCGACAAGCGTCGGGTCAGCGCGACCGCCGCGTCCTTGGCGTCGCCGCAGATGCCGACGGTGATCTTCTTGACCAGTCCGAGCATCTTGTGGTCCGCGTCGATCTGGATGATCTTCGCGTCCTTGGGCCAGTAGTCCATGCCGTGCTGCGGCAGCGTGCCGAACGGGCCGAGCCGCGAGCCGAGCGCGATCACGACGTCCGCCTGCGAGATCAGCTTCATCGCGGCCTTGGAACCCTGGTAGCCCAGCGGCCCGCACCACTGCGGGTGGCTCGCCGGGAACGAGTCGTTGTGCAGGTAGCTGTTCACCACCGGCGCGCCGAGCCGTTCGGCGAGCGCCTTGCACTCCTCGACGCCGTCGGCCATGACCACCCCGCCACCGGAGATGATCACCGGGAACTCCGCCGTGGCCAGCAGCGCGGCGGCCTCGTCGAGGCTCCGCTCCCCGCCGGGTCCGCGATCGAGCCTGGCAGGCTCCGGGATCTCGGCCTCGATCTCGCCGTAGAAGAAGTCGCGCGGGATGTTGAGCTGCGTCGGGCCGAGTTCCGAGTGGGCCCGGTCGAAGCAGCGGCCGGTGTACTCCGCCATCCGCTTCGGGTTGTTGACATGCCCCTGGTACTTGGTGAACTCCTGGAACATGGGCAGCTGGTTGGCCTCCTGGAAGCCGCCGAGACCGGTGCCCATCGTCCCCGCCTCCGGCGTCACGATGACGACCGGGCTGTGCGCCCAGTAGGCGGCCGCGATCGCGGTCACGCAGTTGCTGATACCGGGGCCGTTCTGCCCGATGACGACGCCGTGCCTGCCGCTCACCCTGGCGTAACCGTCGGCCATGTGCCCGGCGCCCTGTTCGTGCACGACCGGTACCAGCCGGATGCCCGCCGGCGCGAAGATGTCCATCGCGTCCATGAACGCCGACCCCATGATGCCGAAGATGTCGGTGACGCCGTTGGCCACGAGCGTCTCGACGAAGGCCTCGGACGGGGTCATCTTCTTCCGGCCGCTGACGACCACGCGGCCGTCACCCGTCTTCCGTTCCGTCATGTTCCGCTCCTTCGGCAGGCGAGATTTACAAAAAACGATACGTGGCGTTCCTGAAATCAGGATGCGGTCGACGATAGGACGACTACCGCCCAGCGTCAACGTCGAATCCTGGAAAACGAGACGCCGTGTGCTACTTTTCGGAACATGGAGTTGCTTCGCGAACCCGATCCGATCAACGGGGACACGCCGACCATGCGGCTGTTCTCCCTGCTGGAGCTGATCGCCGCCAAGGACCAGCTGGTCTCCCTGCAGGGTCTCGTCGAGGAGACCGGCCTGCCGAAACCGACCCTGCACCGCATGCTGCAACAGCTCGAAGGGGCGAGCCTGCTCATCCGCCAGGCCGACGGCCGTCACTACGGCACCGGCCACCGGTTGCGACGGCTCGCGGAGAACCTGCTCCTCAACGCGACCCACCACGGCGCCCGGCACGCCGTCCTGCGCCACCTCGTCGACGAACTTGGCGAGAGCTGCAACGTGACCACCTTGTCGGGCAACGAAATCGTGTACCTCGACCGGGTGGAGACGCCGGAACCGCTGCGGTTCTACCTCCGGCCCGGCTCCCGCGTGCCGATCCACTGTTCGGCCAGCGGCAAGATGATCCTCGCGCAGATGAGCCCGGCCCAGCGGCGGAAACTGCTCGCGCACGCGCCGCTCAAGCAGTACACCGGCAAGACCCTCACCGACCTCGACGCGCTCGATGCGGAGTTCACCCGCATCCGCCGCGACGGGTTCGCGCTCGACGACGAGGAGTTCCTGCCCGGCCTGGTCTGCGTCGCGGTGCTCGTGCCGGGACGCGCCAACCTCTGCGTCGCCGTGCAGGCGCCGGTCATGCGGCTGACGCCGGACAAGGCGCTGCAGACGCTCCCGGCGCTGCAGCGCGCGGCCGAGGCGATCAGCCGCGTCGACGCCGAGGGCGCGTCCGAACCGGAAAGTGTTCCGTCGTAAGGAGTTCTCATGGTCCCCGAGCTGCGGCTCCCGGTGCGCGACGTCTTCGGCATCGATTCGGATCTGGTCGTCGGCGCGTTCCGCGAACGCGACGAGCACGTCCCCGAGATCGACGAGGCGTACCGCTTCAACCCGGACGTGACGCTGGCCCTGCTCGCCGGGTTCACCCGCGACCGCCGCGTGCTGGTGCAGGGCCTGCACGGCACCGGCAAGTCGACCCACATCGAGCAGGTCGCCGCGCGGCTGAACTGGCCGTGTGTGCGCGTCAACCTCGACGGCCATCTCAACCGGCTCGACCTCGTCGGCCGCGACGCCGTCGTGCTGCGCGAAGGCAAGCAGGTCACCGAGTTCCAGGAGGGCATCCTGCCGTGGGCGCTGCAGCGGCCGGTCGCGCTGGTCCTCGACGAATACGACGCAGGCCGCCCGGACGTCATGTTCGTGCTCCAGCGGGTCCTCGAACGCGACGGCAAGTTCACCCTCACCGATCAGAACCGGGTCCTGCGGCCGCATCCGTCGTTCCGGCTGTTCGCCACCGCCAACACGGTCGGGCTCGGCAACCTCAACGGGCTCTACCACGGCGCGCAACGGCTGAACCACGCGCAGATCGACCGCTGGAACATCGTGGCGTCGCTGAACTATCTGCCCGCCGCCGAGGAGATCGCGATCGTGCGGGCCAGGGTGCCGAGCGTTCCCGAACCGCTGGCGAGGTCCCTGGTCGCGGTGGCCGCCTTGACCCGCAAGGGTTTCCAGGCCGGTGATCTGTCCACCTTGATGTCCCCGCGCACGGTGATCACCTGGGCGGAGAACATCGAGATCTTCGGCGATCCGGGGACGGCGTTCCGGCTGTCCTTCGTGAACAAGTGCGACGAAGCCGAACGCGCCATCGTGGCGGAGTACTTCCAACGGTGCTTCGACGACGAGCTCCACCTGCTCTCGGCATGACCGCCGGACAGGCGGAAACCCGGCGCCGCGACCAGGTCGAGGAGCTGTGCGCGGCCGCCGTCCGGGCACTCAGCGGCGATCCGGCACTGCACTTCCGGGCGCGACGGCTGCACCGGGGACGTGAACCGCTCCCCCTGCACGCGCCGCATCTGCGGCAGTCCGCCGACGACGATCTGCTTTCCTCGCGCGGGATCGCGGACGGGATGGCGTTGCGCCTGACCGTCTCGGACGCCGCCCTGCACCGGAGCCTGTGCCCGGATGATCCGGCCGAACGCGGGATTTTCGAGCTGCTGGAACAGTTCCGCGTCGAGTCGCTCCCGCCCGCGGAGCTGCCGGGAATGCGGCGGAACCTGCGTCTTCGGCATCTCCGCTGGTCGCTGGAATTCCACCGGTCCGGGCTGACCGAGACCGCCCGCGGGCTGGCGCTGTACACGGTGGCGCAGATCTGCCGGTCACGGATCACCGGCGAACCCGTGGTCGAGGAGACCGAAGATCTCATCGAGGCGACCCGGTTCGCGCTGGCGCCGTCGCTCGGCCACGACCTCGCCGGGCTGCGGCGGCACCGGACGGACCAGAAGGCGTTCGCCGGACACGCGCTGGCGATCGCCCGGACGACCGGCGTTCTGCTGGCCGGGACCGAGCAGGACGCCGAGGACGACGGCGATCCCACCGACCCGCGGTTCAGCCTCGTGATCGACTTCGACGCGAGCCTCGGCGACCAGATCCCCTCCGCGACCGCCGGAACCAGCCGGACTTTGGGCGAATCCGGTGCGGCGTACCGGGTTTACACCACCGCGTACGACCGCGAATGGCGCGCGTCGGACCTGGTGCGCCCCGTGTTGCTGGCCGAACTCCGCGAACGGCTCGACCGGCGTGTCGCCAGGCAGGGTGTCGGGCCGGGGCGGCTGGCGCGCGACGTCAAGGCGATGCTCGCCGAACCCGCCCGCGACGGCTGGGACGGCGGGCAGGAGGAAGGCCTGCTCGACGGCCGGACCCTGGCACAGCTGATCAGCTCCCCCACCGAACGGCGAATCTTCCGCACCGAACGGATCGAACCGGTGGCGGACACGCTCGTCACGTTCCTGATCGACTGCTCGGGCTCGATGACGGCGCACGCGGAACCCGTCGCCACGCTGGTCGACCTCTTCGCGCGCTCGATCGAACTCGCCGGCGCGGCCTGCGAAGTGCTCGGCTTCACGACCGGCGGATGGAACGGGGGCGCGCCAGGACGGGAATGGCGGCGCGCGGGACGGCCGCGCCATCCCGGCAGGCTCAACGAACGGCTCCACCTCGTGTTCAAGGACGCCGAAACCCCGTGGCGCCGAGCGCGCCCGGACCTCGCGGCCCTGCTGAAAGCCGACCTGTTCCGCGAAGGGATCGACGGCGAGGCGGTGGCCTGGGCCTGCGACCGGATGCGCGCGCGAACGGAAGCGCGCCGGATCCTGCTCGTGCTTTCGGACGGCAGTCCGATGGACAGCGCGACGAGCCTGGCGAACGACCCGCACTACCTGGACGAGCATCTGCGGGAAACGGTGCTACAGCAGGACGACACCGTCGAGATCCGCGGGGTCGGCGTCGGGCTGGACCTCAGCCCTTTCTACCGCCGCTCGCGAGTTCTGGACACTTCGGTCACGTCGGGGTACGCCCCGTTCCAGGACGTCCTCGAGTTACTCGCCCTGCGGTGAACCCTGCTGCTGCTCGCCCTGCTGCTCGTCGCCACCGGAATCGCCGAGGAAGTCCTTCGCCTTGTCTGCGGCCGTGTCGATCTTGTCGGAGTGTTCACCGAAGCGGGATTTGGCGAAATCGGCGGCCTTGTCGACGTGCTCCCCGCTCACTTTGTCCTTCATGCCTTCGAAGTCGATACCCATGAGAACTCCTCTGATCTTCGCTGGGCGCCGAAGGTCGACGCCTACCTCCATCAAAGGTCATTCGCGCTGTCCTGCAACTTGAGCCGGACGGCTGGGTGATTCTTGCCGACTTCACCTCATTTACTCTTTCCAGGTAAGGAAAATGGCTTCGACCACCGTGAAGGTTCGGCACCGAGGTAGCTCGCCCGTGTGGTCTTGCCGTCCGTCCACTCGATCACGATCGGCGCTTTTAGCTCTTTCGTGTTCGTGTCCCTGAGGACCTTCGCACTCGCGTGATCAAACCCGGAACTCGCGTGATCAGAGGCGGAACACCCGAGTGCGGCATCCAATCACGTGAGTTCCGTGCTCAAGCACGCGAGTCACGTGCCTGATCACGCGAGTCGCGCGGCGACCGGGGCGCTTTCCGCCGACCTCGCCACCGGTATCCGCGCCTTGTCCGGCGCCAGCAGGCTCCAGATCACCACCACGGTGACGTTCAGCCCCATCGACACCAGACCCGCGTTGAACCCGCCGAACGTCGCACCGGTGACGTACAGGGCGATCGCGGCGATCACCCCGGTGACCATCCCGGCGGCCACCGCGGCCGTCCGCACCCGGCGCACGAACAGGATCGCGAGCCAGCCGGGGACGACCTGGGCCAGCAGGTTGTAGGTCAGGTTCAGGATCGTGAGCATCAGCGTCGAGGCGACGAGGGTCAGGACCGCCGCCAGGACCAGGAAGCTCGCCACCGCGACGACCGTCCACCGGCGTTGCGCCGTGGCCGGGATGTTCGGCGCGAGGTTGCGGCAGACCATGCCGCCGATGGTGAGCGCGGTAGCGGCGAGCACCAGCACGCCCGAGAGCGCGGCGCCGGCGGCGACGAGGCCCAGCAGCCAGTCGGGCAGCAAACCCTTGGCGGTCACCATGAACACCGTGTTCGGGTTCTTCAGGTCCGGGTGCGCGGTCACCCCGTAGTACGCGGCCAGTACCAGGAACGGGTAGATCAGCATGTACAGCGGCATCCACACGGTCGAACTCTTCACCGCGCGTTCGGAGCGGGCCGGGAACACATACGCCCCACCGAAACCGAGGTAGAACACGATGCTCTGGAAGAGGATCGTCGTCATCGCGAAGGTCAGTTCCGAACCGCCCATGGTGGTCTGTGCCGCGCTGAGCACCTCCGGCCCGCTGACCTTCGCGGTGCCACCGGCGGCGAGCACCACCGCCACGCCGACGAGCACGACGCCGACCAGCATGAACAGATCCTTGAGGATCGAGACGAACGCGGGCGACCGCACGCCGGAGACGGCGATGTAGACGAACGCCACGATGCCCGCCAGCACCACGCACTGCACGGGATCCAGCCGCAGCCCCAGATTGCTCAGCACCACCTGGAGCCCGATGAACTGGTACTGCCCCCATGGGACCAGCGCGATCAGCATCGTGACACAGGTGATCACTTCGAGCCGCCTGCTGCCGAAATGCCGTCCGAACACGTCGGGGACGGTCATCGCGTCGTATCTTTTCGCCGCCCGCCACACCAGCGGGGCCAGGAAGTAGCCCAGCGAGTACGCGAGCAGGATGTAGCCGAGGAACCAGATCCCGTAGCTCGCGCCGTGCGCGTAGATCCCGCTCGGGAACCCGATCATCGTCCCGATGCTGTACACCTCGCCGACCGCGAGGAAGTACACCAGCCACGCCGGGAACGAACGGCCGCCGACGAGAAACTCGGAGATCCCGCCGCCGCGGGTGGACCGTCCGGCCCACACGGCGAGCCCGATCGAGCCCGCCATCACCACCACCACGATCGCGATCAGCATCAGTCGTCCTCCGGGTAGTGGGCGCGGTCGAAGAAACGCCAGCTGATCCACAGGCACAGGGTGGTCAGCGGGCAGCAGCAGAACACCCAGAAGAACAGCACCGGAATGTTCAGCACCGACGCCGTCGATCCCGACAGCAGCAGAATTCCTCCCAGCAGGGCGAACGCGGGGACGAACAGTCCGATGAGGACACTCGGCCAGCTGCGGATCATCGTCGTGCTCCCGTCGTCTCGCGCCGCCAGACGACCTCGCCGCCGCTGACGGTGGCGTCCACGGTCAGCTCGCGGATCCGGTCGGCTTCGATCGCGGTGGGATCGCCGGACAGCACCGCGAGATCGGCGAGCTTCCCGATCTCCAGGCTGCCCTTGACGTTCTCCTCACCCGCCAGGTAGGCGGCGTCGATCGTGTAGCCGCGCAACGCGGCGTCGACGCCGACGGCCTGTTCGGGGCCGAGCACCTTGCCCTGCCTGGTGATCCGGCGCACGGCGCACCAGATCCCCTCCATCGGCGGCATCGGCGTCACCGGGGTGTCCGAATGCAGTCCGAAGTGGATCCCGCGCGAGCGGGCCGAGACCAGCGGGCTGATCCGGCGCGCCCGCTCGGGACCGAGGAAGACGTCACGATGCCGGTCTCCCCAGTAGTAGACGTGTTTGACGAAGAACGAAGCGAGGACGTCGTGGGCGGCCATCCGGTCCAGCTGGTCTTCGCGCACCGTCTGGCAGTGTTCGATCCGGTGCCGCCTGCCGGTTCCGGACGGCGAGCCCAGCCGCGAGTAGCCGTCGATGATCGCGTCGATCGCCGCGTCCCCGTTGCCGTGCACGGCGACCTGCCAGCCCGCCGCGTCGAGCGCGGCGATCCGGCGGCCGAGATCGGCGGGTTCGAGCAGCATCATGCCGTGCTCGTCCGGGTCACAGGTGTAGCCCTCCGCGAGACAGCCGGTCTTGCCCTGGATCGACCCGTCCGCGACGATCTTCACGCCCGTCATCGCGAACTTGTCGTCCGCGCCGCCGGTGTCCGGGGCTTCCGGCGTTCCTTCGTCCAGGCCGGAAACCAGACCGTCGAACAGGTAGCCACGCACCCGGACACGCAGCTTCCCCGCCCGCCGCAGCAGTGCGTACGCCGCCAGTTCCGCCGCTCCCCCGATGAGCCCGATACCGGTGTCGTGCACGGAGGTCACGCCGTTGGCCAGGTATTCCTCGTCCGCCAGGAGCAGGGCCGCGGCCAGTTCGCCCGCGCTCTGACCGGGCAGCCGCGACGTGACCAGGAAGGCCGCCGTCTCGACGAGTACCCCGGTCGGCTCGCCCCGGCCGTCCCGCACGATGAGCCCGCCGGGCGGATCCGGGGTCTCGGCGGTGATCCCGACTTCGCGCAGGGCGAGCGAGTTCGCGGTGCAGAAATGCCCGGACACATGGGTCAGCACCACGGGATTGCGACCGGAGACGGGGTCGAGGTCCGCGCGCGTCGGATGACGGCCGTCCGCGAGCAGCGTGTCGTCGTAACGGAAACCCCGGATCCACTCCCCCGGACCGAGGTCCCTGGCCGACTGGGCGACCCTCCCGACGATGTCGGCGATGGTGTCGTTGGGCGGGCTGCCGGCGTCGACCGGCGCGGCCAGTGTCATCCCGAAGAACGCCGGATGGTTGTGGGACTCGACGAAACCGGGGATCACCGTCCGCTCGGCCAGGTCGAGCACCGTGGTCTCCGGGCCGATCAGCCGGGAGATCTCGCGTTCGGAGCCCAGCGCGGTGATCCGGCCGCCGCTCGCGGCCAGCGCGCGGACCCGTCTCCCCGCCGGGTCGAGGGTGAGCACGGTGCCCCCGAGTGCGACGAACTCGGCTGCGTTCCGGGGATCTTCTCGAAGGGGCTGCACCACACGGACCTCCTGGCGACGTGTCCTGGCTCACGAGGGATCCCCAGACAGTGCGGCACATCTGGCCGCCTGAACAGGTCCAGAACGCTCCGGTGCGGTGGTACCAGTTGCCCCTCAGCCGCCGAGCAGGTCGCGGCAGGCCCCGCCGAGCAGCCGGATACCGGGGTCGATGTCGCGTAACGGCACCGCCGCGAAGCCGATCCGGAAGTGGTTGCGTGGCGGGTCGTCCCCGACGAAGAAGATGTCGCCGGGTTCGATCAGGACGCCGTCGCGCTCGGCGCGCTCCATCAGCGCCCGGCAGTCCAGTTCGGACGGTCCGGTCATCCAGAGGCTGACCCCGCCCGGCGGATACGTCGTCTGTACCCACGGCAGGTGCTCGGTGACCGCGGCGCAGGTCGCCTCCCACTTCCGCATCAGTTTCGTGCGGTACCGCCGCAGGGAACGGTGGTACTCGCCGCTTTCGATGAGCAACGCCAGGGCCCGCTGGAGGTGACCGGGCGGATGCCGCAGCACATAGCGCCGGATCTCCCGCAGCTCCCGCACCAGCTCGCGCGGGCCGACCAGGTAGCCCAGCCGCAGGCCGGGCGAGAGGAACTTCGAGAAGGTGCCGAGGTAGATCGCGTCGCCGGTGCCGTCGAGCGCCTTGAGCGCGGGGGTCGGGCTGCCGTGGTACCGGAATTCGCTGTCGTAGTCGTCCTCGACGAGCACCGTGCCCGCACTCGCGGCCAGGCTGAGCAGCCGTCGGCGGCGGCCGATGCTCAACGTCGCGTTCGTCGGGTGGTGGTGGCTCGGGGTGAGGTAGAGCAGGTCGACGCCGTCGAGGGTCTCCGGCGGGCGCAGACCGCTCTGATCGACGTCGACGCCACGCAACCCGGCTCCGGTGCGCAGGAAGATGTGCCGGGCGTCGAGGTAGCCAGGGTTCTCCATCGCCACGACGCTGTCGGGCCCGAGCAGTGCGCGGCCCAGCAGGTCCAGCCCCTGCTGGGAGCCGACGGTGATCAGCACCTCGGACGGATCGGCCTCGATCCCCCGTGCCGTGAGCAGCTGACGGCAGATCTGGTCGACCAGCATCGGGTCGTCGGAACCGACACTGTCCTGCAGGCTCGGGAACACGTGCGGCCGGTACAGGGCGTCACGCAGGCAGCGTGTCCACGACCGCGCCGGGAAGGCGGTGACGTCCACCTGCCCGGCGAGGAACGGGTACGGGTAGGTGTGCCAGTCCGGGCGCTTCTCGATATGCGGCACCCCGGCGTCCGGATACCGGCGCACACGGGCGCTCCAATCGATGGCCGGGCTCGTGTCGCGCTCCTGCACCGCGCAGTGCGGCCGCATCTCCGCGTTGATGAACAGCCCGCTGCGCTCCCGGCTCTCCACGAACCCCTCGGCGACCAGCTCCTGGTAGGCGAGGTTGATGGTGTTGCGGGACACGCTGAGCTCGGCGGCCAGCTCGCGCGAACTCGGCAGCCGGTGGGCCGGGTCGAACGTGCCGATCGCGATGCCGTGCTCGATGGCGCGCCGCACCTGCCGGTAGAGCGGTTCGGCGGACGTCCGGTCGATTTCGATCAACGTTCGCGGCAACGGCACCTCCCTCACGGCGACGGGCCGGGATCTGAACCTAGCCGCAGATCCCGGCCCGCACCACCTAGCCGAACGCGACCGAGTCGATCCCGAGCGCCTCTCCGACCGGCGCGGACGTCAGCCGCCCGTCCACCGTGCTGACCCCGCCGCGCAGCTCCGGGCACCGCGCGACGGCGCCGGACAGACCGTGGTTCGCCAGCTCCAGCGCGTAGGGCAGCGTGACGTTCGTCAGCGCGTACGTCGAGGTGTGTGGGACCGCGCCGGGCATGTTGGCGACGCAGTAGAACACCGAGCCGTGCACAGCGAACGTCGGTTCCGCGTGCGTCGTCGGCCGCGTGTCCTCGAAGCAGCCGCCCTGGTCGACGGAGATGTCGACGAGCACGCTGCCCTGCTTCATCCGGGACACGAGCTCGTTCGACACCAGGCTCGGCGCCTTGGCGCCCGGTACGAGCACCGCGCCGATCACGAGATCCGCTTCGAGCACGGCCTCTTCGATCGAGTAGGCGTTCGCCGCGGCGGTGCGGATCCGGCCCTGATACATCCGGTCGGCGGCACGGAGCTTGTCGACGTTCTTGTCGAACAGGACGACGTCGGCCCAGGTCCCGGCCGCGCCGGCGACCGCGTTCATCCCCGCGACACCGGCGCCGAGCACGACCACCCGCGCCGGGGCCACCCCGGAGACGCCTCCGATGAGCACCCCGCGCCCGCCGTTGGCGCGCATCAGCGTCTGCGCGCCGACCTGCGGGGCCAGCCGCCCGGCGACCTCGCTCATCGGGAACAGCAGGGGCAGCGAACCGTTCGGCAGCTGCACCGTCTCGTAGGCCACCGACGTCGTACCCGCGTTCAGCAGCGCCCGCGTGCACGGCTCGCTCGCGGCGAGGTGCAGGTAGGTGAACAGCAGCTGGTCGCGCCGCAGGCGGTGGTACTCCTCGGCGACCGGTTCCTTGACCTTGAGCACGAGTTCGCCGGTCGCCCAGACGTCGTCGGCGCTGTCCAGCACCTTCGCCCCCGCCGCGGCGTAGTCCTCGTCGCGGATGGACGATCCTTCCCCGGCTCCGCGCTCGACGAACACTTCATGCCCGGCCGAGGTGAACTCGTGCACGCCCGCGGGCGTCACCGCGACCCGGTACTCGTGGTTCTTGACTTCACGAGGGACACCGATCTTCATCTCACGCTCCCGTCTGTTCCAAAGGCAATGACGCTGAGCGTGCGGCACGACTGGAACGGCCAGAAGTGCCAGAACCCGCGCGATCGACGGGTCCAGTTCGCGCGGAGTCGGCCGGCTGGTCGTGACGCTGCCCCTTTCGCGTCACGACCTCCGGGCTCCGGCGACCTAGACCGCGCTGCGGGATGTCCTGAAGGCCCCCTTCGGGACGTTGAACGTCTCGAAGGGGGCCTTCGAGACACGACGTCGAGTCACCGACCCCACGTCATTCTTCTGAATAGCTGGTCATAGCGGTGAGCTATGACCTCCTCGCCGCACACCGGCTACCGGCGCACCCCTGCCCGGTCCACAGTGGCCGGGTGGGAACCCTGGCCATGACCTCACTGGCGGCGGCGGCCGGGGTCGTCGCCCAGCGCCTCTCCGGCATGGGGCTTTCCCTGCTGTGCGTACCGTTCCTGGCGCTGACGCTGGGACCGCTCGACGCCGTCCGGCTCACCCTGCTGCTCGGCTTCCCGGTCTATCTCGCGGTCGCGATCACCCACTGGCGGGCGATCAGATGGGCGCAGGTCGCCTGGCTGACGGTGCCCGCGGTGGTGTTCACGCCGATCGTCGCGCTCGTGGTGCGCGACGCTCCCGCGCGTCCGCTGCTGCTCGCCGCAGGAGGCTGCTGCGTTCTCGCCGTCGGCGTCCTGGCGAGCGGCGTCACCAGCGGACGGCTGGCAGGCAGAACAGGTGCCGTCGGCGCGGGCGTCCTGAGCGCGGCGATGAACACCGTCGCCGGGCTCTCCGGCCCCGCCGTGGCGGTATACGGGGCGAGCGCGGGCTGGGGCGCGGACGAGACACGCGGGACGCTGTCGATCTACTTCTTCCTGCTCGGCCTGGTCGCGCTGCCCAGTCTCGGCTGGGTGGAGGTACCCGTGAGCGTGCTTCTCGCGGTCGCGGGCGCCGCTCTCGCCGGTGATCTGCTGGGGCGGGCGCTGAGCCGCCGGGTCGGCGAACGCTCCGTTCGGTGGTCCGTCCTTCTGCTTTCGGCGGCGGGTGGCGCGCTGACACTGGCGCACGCCGTCTGAACCAGAACGGTCTCGTGAGTGGCAAGGGTTGGTCTAACGCGCTTTACCACTTACGAGCCCAGCGGCCCGGTGTGCTCTGGCGGGAAGGCGGTGTTGCGAAAGCCACTTTCGCAACCTTCAAGGTTGCGAAAGTGGCTTTCGCGTCGCTGCCAAGTGGGGCCGCGTGCCTGGCGTCCCGTAGCGAGGGCCTCGTAAGTGGCAAGGGTCCGCTCTAACGCGCCTTACCACTCACGAGACCCGGAGCCGCCGCCAAGTCTCCCGCCGACGCCGCTGCGCGGCGGGGTCGGCCACCGGAGCGGCCGACAGCAGCCGGTGGGTGTACGGATGCACCGGATCGGTGAGCACCTCCTTCGTCGGTCCTTGCTCCACGACGTGGCCGCGGTGCATCACCGCGACCCGGTCGGCGAGCTGCTCGACGACGGCGAGGTCGTGGCTGATGAACAGGCACGCGAAACCGAGGTCGCGCTGCAAGGTCCGCAGGAGCTCGAGGATCCGGGCCTGGATGGTGACGTCGAGCGCGCTGGTCGGCTCGTCGGCCACCAGCAGGTCCGGGTCGAGCGCCAGCGCACGGGCGACGCACACCCGCTGGCGCTGCCCTCCCGACAGCTGGTGCGGATAGCGACCGCGCAGATCGGGGGAAAGCCGCACCGACTCGAAGAGCCCGGCGACCCGATCGTCCACTTCGGACCCGCGGTGGGTGCGGTGCAGCCGGATCGGGGTGGCCACGCTGTCCCCCACGGTCATCCGGGGGTTGAGCGAGGACAGCGGGTCCTGGAAGACCACGCCGATCCGGCGGCGCAGCGCCTTGGCGGATTTCCCTTTCGCGCGGGCGATGTCTGCGCCATCGATGCGGACCGAACCCGAGGTGGGCGGGATCAATCCCGTGACGGCACCGGCCACGGTGCTCTTCCCCGACCCCGACTCCCCGACGAGACCGAGGATCTCGCCGGGTTCCACGTGGAGGTTCACCCCGTCCGCCGCCCGGACCGCCATCGCCCGGAAGCGGCCGCGGTAGGTGACGGACAGGTCTTCCACCACCAGCAACGGCGCTTCCGCCGGGACGTCCGGCACCGACCGGGTGGCGGGATGGTCGGCCGCGGCGTGATGACCGCTCGACGCGACCGGTTCCGCCGCGAGCACCCGCTCGACCCCTTCCGTCACCGCGACGCCGAGCGAGACCACCGACCCGAGCAGCCGCCGGGTGTAGTCCTCGCGTGGTGCGCTGAACACCGCTTCGACGTCGTCCTGTTCGACGACCTGGCCGTCGTACATCACCACGACCCGGTCGGCGAGGTCGGCCACCACGCCCATGTCGTGGGTGATCAGCAGGATCGCCATGCCGAGCCGGTCGCGCAGATCCCGCAGCAGCTCGAGGATCTCGGCCTGCACGGTGACGTCGAGCGCCGTGGTCGGTTCGTCGGCGATCAGCAGTTTCGGCTCGTTCGCGACCGCCATCGCGATCACGATCCGTTGCAGCTGACCGCCGGACAGCTCGTGCGGATACGACCGGAACCGTTGCTCGGGTGCGGGCAGCCCCACCAGGCCGAGCAGTTCGATCGCCCGCCGCCGGGCGGCCTTCGGCGTCAGGTCCCGATGGGTGCGGATCGCTTCGATCAGTTGCTCCCCGACGGGGAACACCGGGTTCAGCGCGCTCATCGGTTCCTGGAACACCATGCCGATCTCGTCGCCGCGGACGGCGCGCAGTTCCTCCGGCGTCAGCGTGTAGAGATCGCGGCCGGACAGCAGCGCCCGGCCGGAGACCTCCGCTTCCGGCGGCAGCAACCCGAGCAGCGACAGCGCGGTGACCGACTTGCCGGAGCCGGATTCCCCGACCACCGCGACGACTTCACCGGCCCGCACCGTCCACGAGACCGACCGTGCCGCCCTGGTCTGGCCGAAAGAGACACTGACGTCACGCAAGACCAGCAGGTCGGCCTCGCCGTCCGGCGCCGCCTGCCCACCGGACGGCGAGGCGCCGGTCACTGGATCAGCCCGAACTGGCGGTAGTCCGGGTACGCCGGGAAGCGGCCGATCACGAGGTTGCCGAACTTCGACCCGTGCAGGAACGAGTTCCGGGTGTAGATCAGCGGAACGACCGGCGAGTCGCCGAGGATCTTCTTGTCCAGCGCCGCCCACTTCTTCCCCGCTTCGGCGGGGTCCACCGTCGCCTGCGCCTCGGTGATCAGCCGGTCGACGTCCGGATTGTTGTACCGCGACTCGTTGACCCCGCCGTTGCCGATCTCGGTCGACTGGAACAGCGGCTGGATGTTGGCGTTGGCGGACGGGATGTCCGGCTGCCACGACGTCAGCGTCAGGTCGTAGTCCGAGATCCCCTTGGTGTCCACTTCGGACGTGTAGGTGTCCTCGTCGAGCGCCTTGATGCTGATCTTGATGTTGGCCCTCGCCAGCGCGGCCTGGATCGCCGCGGCCTTCTCCGGGTAGCTGTTCTCGTTGCGGGTGGCCAGGACCAGGCCGTCGAGACCGTTCGGCAGACCGGCCTCGGCAAGCAGCTTCTTCGCCTTCTCCGGGTCACCGCCCGGCGGCGCCGGGTACAGGTCGAACTGCTCGCGCCCCTGCAGGCCGGGGGTGATCAGGGTGGTCGCGACGTCCCCGGCGAGCTGGGCGTTGCCCGCACTGGCGACCTGGTACGCGGCCTTGTCCACCGCGTACTGGAACGCCTGGCGCACCTTGGGATCGACGAGCTTGCCGCGCTGGGTGTTCAGCGTGAGATACGCGAGCGCTCCCGATTCCGAGGTGACGACACGGGACTTGGCGGAAGGGTTCGCCTGGATCTGGGCCAGCTGCGCCGGAGAGGCGAACGGGACGCTGAACGCGCTTTGGTCGTCGCCGCTGTCGTCGATCAGCCGCTTCGAGATGACACTGGTGTCCTGCCCGAGCTGGAAGACGATGGTGTCCGGGTTCGCCTTGCGGGTGTCGTCGGTCGCCCGGTCCCAGTGCGGGTTGCGGACGAGCCTGGCCTCCTTGCCGCGCTCGTACTTCTCCAGCACGTACGGCCCGGACGCGACCGGGTGGTTGCCGTAGTCCGCTTCCTCGCCCTTTCCCTTGGGCACCGGGGAGAACGCGGGAGTGCTCGCGATCCAGTTCCAGTCGCCGTAGGGGCGGGCGAGGTGGAACACGATGGTCTTGTCGTCGGGGGTCTGGATCGAGTCGAGTTCCTTGCCGCCCTCGAACGGCCCCTTGTACGCCAGCCCTGGGGACAGCAGATCCTTGTGATAGGTCAGGCCGCCGGAGAACGCGGCCGCGTACGTCCGCTCCAGTCCCCATTTGATGTCCTGCGCCTTGATCGGCGAGCCGTCGTTGTACTTGACGTTGTCCCTCAGCGTGAAGGTCCAGGTCTTCCCGCCCTCGCTCGGCCTGCCGGTGTCGGTCGCGAGGTCGGGGACGATCGTGGTGTCCTGCCCTGGAGTGACCTTCCACGAGGTCAGTCTGCGGTGCACCAGGCCGAGCGCGGTGACCACCAGGCTTCCGCTCTTGGCGGGGTCGTACTGCGCGGTGGCGCTGTCGCTCAGGAGCCGGACGGTGCCGCCGGGTTTGACCTCGCCGCCGGTCGACACCGGTTTGTCGTTGGCGCCGCAGGCGGTCAGCACCGTCGTGACGGTGACCGCCCCGGCGACCGCCTTCAGCACAGCCTTGCGTTTCATCGTTTCCCCTTCAGATCAGGCGGGCTCGCGGATCGAGCGCGCCATAAGCCAGGTCGACCAGGAAGTTCACGACCGTCACCAGCACCGCCGAGAACAACGTGACGCCGAGCAGCACGGGCAGGTTCATCGACGCGATGCCGTCGACGAGCAGCCTGCCGACCCCGGCCATCCCGAAGATCCGTTCGGTGATCACGGTCCCGGCGAGCAGGGCGCCGAGGTCGACGCCGAACACGGTCACCACCGGCAGGAGGACGTTGCGCAGCGCGTGCTTGCCGACGACCTTCCGCTCGGTGAGCCCCTTGGCCCGCGCGGTGCGGATGAAGTCCTCGCCGAGTGTCTCCAGCATCTGGCTTCGCGTCAGCCGCGCGTAGATCGCCGCGTGCAGGAAGGCCAGCACGAGCCAGGGCAGGACGAGATGCCACGCCCATTGGACCGGGTCTTCGCCGATCGGCACGTAACCGTTCTTGGGCACGACGTCCAGCGCGAACGCGAAGATCGTGATGCCGATCATCCCGGCGAGGTAGGCGGGCAGGGAGACCCCGGCCATCGCGACCGCCATGGTGATCCGATCGGCCGCGCTCCCCCGGCGCAACGCCGACAGCACGCCGAGGCCGACACCGACGACGAGCCAGAGGACCGCGGCACCGAGCGCGACCGAGAAACTCACCTCGATCCGTTCGCCGATCTCCGTCAGCACCTCGACGTCGTTCTGGAAGTCGTAGCCGAAACACGGGGCGCCGCACTGGATCGCGGTGACGCCGGTGCCGAACGTCCGCCCGGCGAAGATGCCGCCGAGGAATTCGGCGAACTGCCGGTACCACGGTGCGTCGTACCCCATGAACTCCCTTGCCAGCGCGAGGCTTTCCGGGGAACAGGGACGGCCGCACGCCATCCGGGCCGGGTCGGCGGGCAGCAGGTAGAACACCACGAACGTCAGGAAGGTGACGATCAGCAGGACAAGGGCCATGCCCGCGAACCGGCCGAGCACGAAGCGCAGGGCACGCATCAGTCCCGGCCTCCCGACCGCGGGTCGAGCGTGTCGCGCACGGCGTCGCCGACGACGTTGAACGCCAAGGTGACCAGGAACAGCATCAGCCCAGGGAACACCAGGTACAGCGGGTCGGTCTCGAAGAAGTCGATCGCGGTGCTGATCGTCCGGCCCCAGCTCGGGGTCGGCGGCAGGACACCGACGCCCAGGAAGGAAAGCGCCGCCTCACTGCCGATCATCGACGGGATCGACAGGCTCGCCACGACGATGACCGGCGCCCACAGATTCGGCAGCAGTTCACGCCGGAAGACGTGCCATGGCCCCCCGCCTATCGCCTTGGCCGCCGACACGAAGTCGCGGCCGCTCAGTGAAAGCGTCTGCGCGCGGACGATCCGCGCGACCCGTGGCCAGCCGAAGACGCCCAGTACGACGATCAGCAAGGGCTGGCGGGGGAAATCGGGTGGCGCCATCGCGCCGAGCGCGATCATGAAGATCAGGTACGGGAAGCCCAGGATCACGTCGGCGGTCCAGGTGACCACCCGGTCCCACCAGCCGCCGAGATAGCCCGCGCCGGCGCCGATCACCACGCCGAGCACGGTGGCCAGCGCCGTCGCACCGAGTCCGACCAGCAACGACGTCCTGGCGCCGTGGGCGACCAGTGCGAACAGGTCGATACCGGTCAGCGGTTCCACCCCGAACCAGTGTGCCCCGCTGACGCCGCCGAGGGATCCGGCGGGCAGCCCGGTCGGCCCGAGGTTGGCGATGTCCGGGGTGAGGCTCTGTCCCTCGATCAGCACGAGCAGATCCGCGGCGGCCGCCATGACCAGGATCAGCACCGCGACGATCGCGCAGGTGAGTGTCCATCCACTGGACCGGACCGCGTGCCATACGGCGGACGGCAGCGAACGCGCCGCCGTCGGTGGTACACCTTCGGGCAGCAGCAAGGGATCGGGCACAGCACCTACTCGGGGTCAACTGATCGGGTGACGCTCAGGGACCCTAAAGAAAGTAAACCGCCGCACCCAGCCCTGGCGCCGTCGTCTCACCAGCTGGACTGTGAGGTAACCGTCCCTGGACAGTCCTGTATGGACGAAGACGGCGGCACGGCCTACGAGACTTGTGTGTGCACGAAGGTGTCTGCTGCCGATTCCGCAACGCCGTCGAGGAACGGGGTCAGAAGGCGAAGCAGCTCCGTTGGGCGGTCCAGCGGGATGAGGTGGCCGCAGTCCTGGACCAGGTGAGCGGTCAGGTCGTCGGTGATGGGACGCAGCTGCCGTTCCAGTGCGCGGCCGACCGGATGCGCGCCGATCGCCATCGTGGGCACGGTGAGCCTGCCAGCCGCCACGGCCTCGCCGATCTGGCGGGCCGTGGCGGGCATGGCGCGATAGTAGGAGAAGGCGCAGCGCAGGGACTCATGTCCGGTGTAGGCGCCGACGAAGGCGTCCCGGATCTCCGGTGACACGCCTCGTCCGCGGGTGCCCGCGGCGAGGAACCAGTCGAGGTACTCAGCCTCGTGCCCGGCCAGGACCGTCTCACCGAGGCCGGGCACGGCGTGGAACCCGAACCACCACGGCGGGCCGCCGTCGAGGAAGTCCTCGGCGCCGGGCAAGGAGCCCAGCAGCGACTCCATCACCACGAGCCGCCGCACCAGCTCCGGTCGCCGCATGGCGAGCAGGAAGGCCACCGGGGTTCCGGCGTCGATGGCGACCACGGCCGCCGTGGGTTCGGCGAGGGCGTCGAGGATGCCTTCGGCGTCCGAGGCCAGCGTGCCCGCGTCGTAACCCTCCGCGGCTCGGGTGCTGGCGCCGAGTCCGCGCAGATCCGGCGCGATGACCCGGTGCCGCCCGGCCAGCGGGCCGATGATCTCGGTCCAGAGCCGCCAGGTGTGCGGGAAGCCGTGCAGCAGCAGGACCGCGGGCCCGGTGCCGGTGACGGCCACGTTGAGCTGGATGCCGCCGACGGTGATCCGCCGTGTCTCGATGCCGGCCTTGGCGGATGGGGTGTCGGGCACGTCGCCTCCGTTGTGGTTACCATTGGTTACCAGAAAACCGTAGGTAACTTCGACGGCGCCGCCAAGACGGCACTTTCCCCACAGGTGGTGAGCTCCAGGTGACCTCCCGACCGGCGTCCCCGGCGAAACAGGGTCGTGGCGACCTGTTCGACCCCGAGTGCCCCACCCGGCGGCTGCTGGACCGCATCGGCACGAAGTGGACGTCGATGGCGGTCAAGGTCCTCGCGGAGGCGGCCCCGCACGAGGTGCGTTTCGCCGAGTTGCGGCGCCGGATCCCCGGCGTCTCCCAGAAGATGCTGTCGGTGACCCTGCACAGCCTGGTCCGCGACGGCCTCGTCACCCGCCGGGTGGAGCCCACCGTGCCGCCCCGCGTGCACTACCGGCTCACCGATCTGGGGCTGTCCCTCGACGTCCCGCTGGCGGCGCTCCGGACCTGGGCCGAGGAAAACATGGCCAGGATCGACCGAGCCAACGCAATCAGCGATTCCGAGGCGGGCTGAGACCGGTTCGGGAAATCCCGATAATGCACATCAAATCGGATATCACCGTGACACGGCGACATACCATCGCTTGCCCAGGATGTCGTATTGAAGAGGCGAAACAAGCTGGCGTACGGTCGGAGGAGAACCCGGCCCGCAAATAGGACGACAGCCGAAGACTGTCCCTGGAGTCATTGCCGCGCAACGGGTTCGGATTCACCAGGCCGCGTTTCGCGGCCGTTCGTTTTCCGATATCCGAAGAACCCGGACGAGAGGGGCCGTTTTCCGATGTCTGATTCTGCCTGGAGACCAGGTTTAAGCAGACGCAATTTTCTTTCCGCGGTCGGCGTCGCCGGTGGCATGGGCACGTTGTTCGCGACCATGGGAGCGCTGGGACTCGCACCGGCGGCACAGGCGATTCCACCGTACCGTTCCCCCCGCCGTTCGGATTTCACGCTTTCCGGGCGCGGTGCGGCGAAAGTGGTGATCCTCGGCGGCGGAACAGCCGGTTTGGCCAGTGCCTACGAGTTGGGCAAGGCAGGTTATGACTGCACGGTTCTGGAGGCGAGAGATCTGGTGGGCGGGCGGAACTTCACCGCCCGCGGCGGCACGGTGCAGACCGATGTGCGCGGAGACCGGCAGACAGCCTCCTTCAGTGACGGTGTCTACATGAACACCGGCCCCGGCCGGATCCCGCAATGGATGGTCACCCTCGACTACTGTCGTGAACTCGACGTTCCGATCGAAGTGTTCACCAATACCAACGCCAACGCTTTCCTCTACAACGAGGCGGCGGGCATGCGGGAACCGGTGCGGTACCGGACGGCCAAGGCGGACGTGTACGGCTACGTCAGCGAACTGCTCGCCAAAGCCACCGACAGGCACGCGCTGGACAAAGAGCTCACCAAGACGGACAAGGAACGGCTGCTGGCCTTCCTGCAGGACTGGGGCGAGATCGGCGCCAAGAAGGCGGACTGGCGCTACACCGGCACCCCGCGACGCGGCTATTCGGTCGATCCGGGCGCGGGCGAGCAGGCAGGCACACCGCTCGGCCCGGTACCGTCGCTCGCCAGGACGTTCGCCGACGGCGTCGGCCAGTACTTCTCCTTCGAGTTCGACTACGACCAGGCGATGCTGATGTTCCAGCCGGTCGGCGGCATGGACCGGATCCCGATGGCACTGGCCCGCGAGATCGGCGAGAACCGGATCCGCCTGCGCAGCGTGGTCACCCGGATCACCGACGGGCCGGCCGGTGTCGCCGTCACCTATCTCGACGCGAACGGCGCGCAGCGCCAGGTCACCGCCGACTTCTGCATCGCGACCCTCCCACCGCACATTCTGGCCAGGATTCCGCACAATCTCGGGGCGGACGTGCAGAACGCGCTGCGCGCGTGGCCGGTCGAAACGGCCGCGAAGATCGGCTTGGAGTACCGCAGCCGGTGGTGGGAGACGGACTACCGGATCTACGGCGGGATCACCGAGACCGACCTGGACATCGGGCCCATCTGGTATCCGTCGCAGGGTTTCCACGGCGAGCGCGGGCTTCTCCTGAACTACTTGTCCGACGACAGTGCCAGGAAGTACGGCGATCTCGCCCACGGCAAGCGGGTCCGGCGAGCGGTGGCGCAGGGGGTCAAGGTCCACGGCGAGAGTCACCGCGCCGAACTGACGAATTCGTTCTCGGTCGCCTGGCATCACATCCCGCATATCGAAGGTGCCTGGGCGATCCCGCCCACGGGCACCCCGGCGTACCGGCTGCTCGGCAAGCCCGCGGGCCGGCTGTACTTCGCGGGCGACTGGCTCAGCCATATGAGCGGCTGGCAGGCAGGCGCGTTCGAATCCGCCCGGCTGGTGGTCGGCAAACTGCATGAGCGCGTCCTGTCCCGCTGAACCGGACCATCTCGCCGACGCGGCGCGGAGGTGACCGGTCCGGCCGGGACCGGTCACCTCACTGTCCACACAGGACAGAATGTCGCAGCAGGCATTAAATGTCCACACTGGACCGTCACAGGATGACAGGCGAACAACCCGAAGGCATGACATCCGATCAGAGTAATTCACCCGATCGGATATACCGTTCGTGATCGAATCGCACCGAGCGAACCGAGTGAGCGCGAACTGCTACGAAATGACCATGTCAAGATCATCCCAACGACGGATGGGGCCCACTGCGGCCACTGGCACGCTCGAAGACATGATCCACCAGACCTCGGCCGTCACCGCCGCGCGGAGATCCCGCGGCGGGCGCATCTCTTCTCTTGACCTGCTGCGAGGGGTGGCGATTCTCGGCACGTTCGGGACCAACGTATTTCTGTTCGCGCATCCGGGCGGGCCCGCGGGTTTCTTCCAGGACTTCGTCGGCACCGCGACCGGCTTCGCCGAACACGTCGAAATCGGCCTCCGCGTGCTGAGCAACGGCAAGTTCCTCGCGTTGCTCACGATCCTGTTCGGCGTCGGCCTGGAATTGCAGTATCAGTCCGCGCGGCGGCGCGGTGTTTCCTGGCCGGGCAGGTATCCGCTTCGCGCGGGCATCCTCTTCCTGGAGGGCGTCGCGCACTACCTGCTCATCTTCGAAGGCGACGTGCTCATGGCCTACGGGCTGACCTCACTGCTCGTCGCGTATCTCGTCGGCCGCAGTGAGCGGGTCACGCGCACCGTCGTCATGGTGGTGGGTGGCGCGTATGCCACGCTGATCCTCGCCGTGACCGCGATGATGGTGTCCCGGCCGGACGTTTCCGACGAACCGATCCCGGTCGGTCCCGCCGCGACGGCCAGCTGGCCCGCTCAGTTCTCCGTCCGCCTGAACGAGTTCCTGATGTTGCGAGCGGAGATCATCCTGATCGTGCCGTCCGCTGTCGTCCTGTTCCTGCTCGGTTCCCGCCTGCGCCGGGCCGGCGTCTTCGACGACACGGCACGGGGCGGACGGCTCCGCGCGCGACTGCTCGTACTCGGCTTCGCCGTCGGTCTGCCGCTGAACGTGCTGACCGGTTTCAGCGGGCCGGACTGGCTGCTCGTCGACAGGTATCTGCTGCCTCCGCTCGTCGCACTGGGCCTGCTCGCCCTGGTCACCCATCTCACGCTCCGGATGCGCGACCGGCCGGGTGCCGTCCGAAGCGGGCTGATCGCGGTCGGCCGCACCGCCCTCTCCTGCTACGTGCTTCAGAACCTGCTGGCCGGAATCCTCTGCTACGGCTGGGGTTTCGGCCTCGCCGAACGTTTCGCGGACGCCCGCCCGTGGTGGATCGTCGGCCTCTGGGGATTCGTCGGGCTGGTGAACGTCGCGTTCGCCGTCGCCTGGCTCCGGCACTTCGACCGCGGACCGCTCGAACTGCTCATGCACCGCCTGTACGCGCCGCGGCGGACCGGTACGACGCGCTGATCGGGCCCGCCGGTGACGGCACGTCTGTCACCGGCCACGATGAGCAGGCACAGCCGCGCCGGTGCCGACCTGACCACCCGATCGGCTCTGTACAGCGAATACCTCCGCATGGCCGGAGAAAAACACCGCTTTTCACCGGCTGGACGTGAACCGGGCCCGCCCGGCTCGCCGACGAGCCCGGATGGCGGGCGATCATGCTTCGTCACCGAAGCGCGGCGAATGCGCGCATTACCGGAAGCGGGGCCGGTAATGCAACTTTTCGATGCCGGTATCGGACGAGTTCACAGACTCCGATCACATCGAGTTTTTCAACGAAAGGAACCAACCCGGTACGATGAACGCGCGGGAACGGATATGCCGAGTGCCGGTTCGCGCCCCGGTGAGAACCGTTTGACGGCGAACCCATCGGATCATCCGTCCCCGAGAGGGCCTTGACAACACAACAAGGGTGCGGCCTTCCACGTGTCCGGTGCGACGCGTTCGGAATGTGTATCCCCGTTCCGCCGTCCGGACCAGATCCGGCCACCTCGCCCACGACTTTTCTCCCTTATCACCCGATTGCTGGTCCTCACCCGCGAGGAGAAGCGGGAAGATCCATGCCGGACCGCGACGAAAGAGGATTCGGCGAAAAAATGACCACTGACGTCGCCGCGGCGGTCGGTTTGCCGGATCGCCCGAGCGGGCAAACCTGTTCTCGGCGAATGCGGGCGCCGCACGGCCCTGGGCCACACCGGGCGCCCGTCAAATACCCCAAGGGGAACCATGGACCGCGTCACCACGCTCGTAGTAGACGATCAGCCCCTCATCAGATACGCGCTCAGCAGGCTGTTGCGGGATTCGGCGGGGGTGGGGGCGGTGACCGAAGCCGCGAGTGAGCCAGAAGCGTTGTGGCAGTGTGAAAAGAGCCATCCCGACATGGTCATCACCGAGCTGTCGATCTGGGGTGAGCCCGCCGGGACCGCGATCTGCCAGTTCGTCAAGGAGCACTTCGAGCGCGCGGCCGTCCTGGTCTTCGCCGGTGACGCCTCGCCATCGGCCATCGCCATGGCGCTGAACGCGGGCGCCGACAGCTTCGTGCACAAGTCGGCCAGCGGAGGCCAGGTGATGTCGGCGGTGCGCTCCACCCTCGCCGGGCAACGGGTGTGCCTGCAGGCAGGAGGAACCCCGCCGACCGTCACCGAGGCCGTGCGGTACGCGAGCGTGATGACCAGGCGGGAGGAGGAGATCCTCGCGCTGATTCTCTACCGGTGGTCGAACGACGAGATCGCCGAAGAACTGCACCTCGCGACGCAGACGGTGAAGAACTACGTCAGCCGGATCCTGCAGAAACTGGGCTTCGGCAGCAGGCGTGACCTGTTCCGGGCGCTGCGTTTCCGGCCGGGCGGCACCCCGCTGCCACGGCTGGAGACGACTCCTCACGACGGCGAGTTGTACGCCGCGGACCGGCTGGCCGGGTACCGGGGCTAGGCCGGTCGGGTGGGCTGCGTACCAGGAGTACCGAGACCGGAAAAGGTTCGGTACCTGCCGTATCCTGTGGCGCCGGGATCGTTTTTCTAGCGTTGCTGTCATGACGAAGTCAGGTTCCCTGCTGCTGATCCTCGCGCTCGCCGGAACCCCCGCTCCGGATACCGTCCGGCCTTCGTCGGTCAAGATCCATGAGGTGCTCGGTGGCCCGGCAGGCTACATCGACCTGCACAACACCAGCGCCACCACGATCGACATCGGTGGCTGGTCCGTTCAGGCGTGCACGGGCGGAGTCATGCCCGCGGAGCTGGCCACCATCCCGGCCGGGAGCGAGATCCCCGCCGGTGATCACTTCTTCATCACCGGACAGGGTTTCGGCGGGACCGTGCAGCAGCTGGTCGTCGAGGCGATCGTCGGGGACGGTGAGATGCTGCTGGACCGGCGTGGGGTCAGGGCCGACAGCATCGGCTGGGCGCCGACGTCGCCCTGCCGCGAGAACCAGTCCGCCGTCGCCTGCCCCGGTTTCGCTCAGGCGAGGGACGCCGCCAGCCGCGACACCGACAACAACAGGGCTGACTTCGCCTGCGTGCGACCGATCGACTGACAATCGCATTCCAGTCCGGTTCCGCAATCCGTTCGCCTGCGCAAGAAAGGTGCGGTCGTGACCGCGAACAGCAAACGCGGGGACGCGACCCCGCTATGCGAGCTGCTCACCGAACAGCGAATCGCGAAAGGCTGGTCACAGTGTGACCTGGTCGCGAAGCTGCATACCCTCTCCGGGAACGACAGTGTCACCCGAGAAGAGATTTCCCGCTGGGAGCGAGGAAAACGCATCCCCGGTCCGTACTGGCGACAGTGGCTCGGCGATGTTCTCGATACGTCCAGCCAGGAACTCGAGCTCGCCGCGGCCGTCGCGAGAAGGCGTCGACGGAAAGACGAGCCCGTGCGGCGGTGGACAATTCTCGACTGACGGGAAAGTACCGAAAAACTGGCCCCTTCCCGGCGGCACCCCGGTTCTCGGATACTTATCTGGTCGCCACCGGTTGCAGGATTCCGGCCCGGCGGCAAATCCCCCGACAAGCACGTTGAAAGGAATTTATCATGCGGCGAATTCTGGGCGCTTCGGCGGTATTCGCGATGCTGGCGATGGGCATGGCCGGCGGTGTCGCGAACGCGGCAGGCGAGACTGAAGGAACCGAGGTCGCGCCTCTCGTTTCGTCTACGGTGCTCATCAACGAGGTTTCGACCCGCGGCGTGAACGGTCAGCTCGACGAGGTCGTCGAGCTGCGCAACGTCTCGAGCCAGCCGCAGGACATCAGTGGCTACACGATCCGCATCTACTCGTCGGCGAACATCCAGACCGACACGATCGTCCTGCCGGCGGGCACCGTCCTGCAGCCGAAGGGCACCGCCGGCCAGTACGCGGTCCTGGTGGGGCCGAACTTCTCCGGCGCCATCGCGGACCAGACGTACGTCATTCCGTTCACGCTGAGCGGCGTCGACGGCATCCAGACCACCGGCGGCCTCTCGCTGCACAACCTGGCCGCCACGAAGCTCGACGGTGTCGCCTTCAGCAACGCCGTGCTCACCCCGCGTGAAGGCCAGGCCGCGATTCCGGAGACCGCCACCACCGATCTGCTCAACGCGTCGAACACTCGCAACATCCTGAGCACCGACACCGACAACAACCGGCAGGACTTCTCGCTGCAGCTGCGCAGCGCGGGTCAGTGAGCCTGCAAGACCGATCCCGCTAGACCGGGCCCGGGCCGCCGTCGGCGGTCCGGGCTCTTCCATGGCGGTATCTCGCCAACGGCGACATACCGCCACCGAGAGTTATTTTCATTCACCAACTCCTGCCTCATCCTCGGAAATTCCATCTTCGCGGCGGCCGTGACCACGGCCGCTTCGCTCTATCCGAGGAGAGTCCCTTGATGAGACGCCCACGGCATTCGTTGGCGATTCTGGCGGCCTCCGCACTGGTCGCCCTGTCCCCGCTGCCGGTAACCGCGACCGCCGCGACCACCGCCTCATCCGGTCCCCCACCCGTCTCCGGGCGGCCGGACGTCCATCGCGTCACGTTGCTCACCGGCGACGTGGTGACCTACGAACGAGACGGAACCGGACACGACAGCGCTCAAGTCGAACCGGCGGTGCGGCCGGATCGACCGAGCCCGGCGTTCCAGATCACGACCACGGCCGAAGGCATGATGGTCTATCCGTCCGACGTGCTTCCGTTCGTCAGCAAGGGATTGCTCGGGCGGGAGCTGTTCAACGTCACCGCGCTCGTCGGAGACGAGCGTGATGACGCGGCCAGTGCCACGATTCCCGTCATCGTACGCTACGGCGGCCGATCAGAGCTGTCCGTCCAGTCTCTGGACACGAAGGCGAAGGCACTTCCGCAGACCCAGCGACCCATCCCCCTCGCCACCGCCAACGGTGTGGGAGTGAAGGTCAAGAAAGCGGGGACGGCCGAGTTCTGGCGTTCGCTCGCTTCGTTCGATCCTGGCGGGAAGCCCGTGCTGAACCAAGGGATCTCACAGGTCCGGCTGGACAGGAAGGTCCGCGTCGCGCTGGACAAGAGCACCGCGCAGGTCGGTGCTCCGGCGGCGTGGAACAGCGGGTGGACCGGGAAGGGGACCACGGTCGCGGTGGTGGACACCGGGATCGACGAGAAACATCCCGACCTGGTGGGCAAGACGGTCGCCTCGGCGGATTTCAGCGGAGAAGGCGACATCGTGGACCGTCATGGTCACGGCACCCACTGCGCCTCGATCATCGCCGGCACCGGCGCGGCCTCGGGCGGCCGGTACAAGGGCATGGCACCGGACGCGAAACTGGTGGTGGCCAAGGTTTTCGACGCCTCCGGTGAGGCTGACACCGCACAGGTCATGGCCGGGATCGACTGGGCCGTCGCACAGGGCTCGAAGATCGTGAACCTCAGCCTCGGCGCCGGCGTCAGCGACGGAGCCGACCCGTTGAGCGAACAGATCGACACGCTTTCGGCGAAGTCCGGCGCGCTGTTCGTGGTCGCGGCCGGGAATTCCGGACCGGGTGACCGGACCATCACGACGCCGGGGTCGGCGACGTCCGCGCTCACTGTCGGGGCGGTCGGCCGGGACAACTCGCTCGCGTGGTTCAGCAGCCGCGGCCCGCGGCTGCGGGACGCCTTGGTCAAGCCGGAGATCACCGCGCCGGGCGTCGGGATCGTCGCCGCACGTGCCGCCGGCACGGCGATGGGTGATCCGGTGGACGACTCCTACACCGCCGCGTCGGGCACTTCGATGGCGACGCCGCACGTCGCGGGCGCCGCGGCGATCCTGCTGCAACAGCAGCCGGGGTTCACCTGGCAGGAACTGAAGAACACGCTCGTCACCACCGCCAAGGACGTCGGCCTTCGCTGGTACGAGCAGGGAGCCGGGCTCCTCGACGTCGCACGGGCCGTCTCGCAGAAGACGACCGGTACTGCCGTCGCGAGCTTCGGCCGGAACGAGCGGAGCCCCAGCAGCGCGGCGCAGGTCGTACGGCAACTGTCCTACACCAACACCGGGGACCAGCCGCTGAACCTGAACCTGAAGCTGACCGTGCAGCCGTGGGACAGCGGTACCAAGCCCGGTACCGGGATGCGCCTGGCGAAGACGGACGTGTCGATCCCGCCGAAGTCCAGCACCACCGTCGACCTCGCCGTGAACCCGAGCGAAGGGGTGGCGGGCGTCTACGGCGGCGCCGTGGTGGCGACGACCGCGGACGGGACCAACTCCGTGCGGACGCCCGTGAGCACCTACAACGCGACCGAACTGTTCCCGGTGACGATCCGGCTGCAGGATTCGGCGGGTGGCCCGGCTCAGGTCGCGTCCGCCCAGCTGATCGACGACGCGGCCGGTGCGGGCAACCGCAACGACCCGTTCCTCGACCAGGTCAGCCAGCAGATCGGTCTGGTCGACGGCGTCGGCCGGGTGCTCGTGCCCGCCGGGCGCTACTCGGCACTCGGCTGGGTGATGGAGCGTGGGCTGGCAGTGCGTCGCTGGTCGGCGATGAGCGCGGCGCAGGTCTCTGTCACGGCCCCCGCCGAGATCACGCTGAACGCGGCGAGCACCGTCCCGGTGGGGCTGATCACGCCCACCCCCACCGATCTGCGGGACCGCACGGTGATGCTCCGGCGCGTGATCCCCGGCGCAACGGGCCTGAACGGCTACGTCGGCGAGGCCGGACTGACCGCGGGCTCGGGCTGGGACGTGCGCGTGACACCCGCGGCGGCCACGTCGGCAGGTGCGATTTCGTTGCAGGACAGCGCGACGCTGGCCCAGACCGCGGTCGAGATGAAGGTCGTCGGCGGCAGCTCGCCCGTGCTGAATCCCGCGTACGACGTGCCGACGCTGACGGCGAAGTCCCCCGGTGAACGAACGCTGCCGGTCGTGTTCGGCGGTGCGGGTGGCACGGGTGACCTCGCCGGTCTCGACGTCCGCGGAAAGGCCGTCCTGGTGCGGGTCCCGGTCCCGGCCGGGTCTCCGGATCCGGTGAGCGCCGTCTCCACCGGCATCGCGAACGCCGCACGCGCGGTGGCCGCCGCGGGTGCGGCGGCGATGATCCCCTACGCCGGTTCACCGGGTTCGCTGAGCGTTCCGGGCCTCAGCAGTGCGGTGGTGCCGACCCTGTCCCTCGGCTGGGACGAAGGAGAGGCGCTGCGGACCGCGGGTGCGGTTTCGGTGCGGTTGCTGGTACGCGCGGCTCCGGACGTGATGTACAACCTCAGCTACCTCGACGGCAACGGGGTGTCCAAGGATCTCGTCCGGCGTGTCGACCAGAAGTCGTTGGTGGCCACGAAGAGCAGCTATCAGGCCGAGAAGCCGGGGCTGACCGCGCAGAAGAACTGGTACGCCTTCCCGACCGGCCTGTGGAAGACGCAGGCGGTGCAGGGCACGAAGATCCCGGTACCGGGCAAGTGGACCGAGTACACCGGCCCGGCGGACGATCGGCTGGTCTGGAAACGGGTGGTCTCCCTGTACGGCACCGACGCCGCGGGCCGTCGCGCCGCGCTGAGCATGAACGCGCAGAACATCTACCACGCGGGCGAGCGATCGAGGCCGGACGAGTACTGGTTCCGCGCACCGATGCACAGCGGGTCGGTCGAGCTGCCCTTCGACCATCCGGCTCGCTACCCGGCGACGGCCCGTGGCTGGGCGGTGATGTGCTCGATGTGCCGTGGTGGCCAGGATCCCGACCTGTTCGTCCCCCCAGTGCAGTGGATGGACGGCACGACCGGTGCCGGTTCGGGCGGGCACTTCGCGAATCCCTACGAGAACGCGCGGTACTTCGCGGCGACCACGGCGCGGCTGTACCGGGACGGGATCGAGATTCCACGATCCAATGCGGACGATCCGCTCGCGGTCATCCCGCTGTTCCGGCTCGCGCCGACTCCCGCCACGTACCGGCTGGACGTGAGCGACGTGATGCCCGGCCAGGCACAGTTCGGCGCCCCGAGCGGAGTGCTGTTCCAGAACGCCCCGAGGACCGACACCTCGTGGACGTTCGCCTCGGCGCGCTCCACCGGCGCGTCACCGCTCGGATTCGCCTGCTATGAATCGGGCACCGCGTGTTCCTTCCAGCCGCTCATCCAGCTCGACAACCGGCTGCCGCTGGATCTCGCCGGCCGCGCTCCGGCGGGGGGCCCGTTCACCTTCGACGTGCTCGCCGGCTCGCACAGCGGTACACGCGGCGGCGGACCGGTGACGCAGCTGCGGGTCTCGTCGTCGACCGACGGCGGGCGCACCTGGACGGCGGCGACCGTCCGGCCGAACGGGGACGGTCTGTGGTCGGTGACGGTGGCCCATCCGCAACTCGCGGCCACCGACGGGTTCGTCTGGCTCCGTTCGGACGCACGGGACAGCTCTGGCAACACGGTGACGCAGACGGTCCAAAGGGCCTACGCGCTCACGGATGTGCCGAAGGCGAACCCGCACGTTCGATGACGTCCTCCTCGCTCAGTGGCTGGGTCACCGGCAAGGTGACCCAGCCACGGGTGGCGACCTGAAGCCCGGCCTGGAACCGGGTGGTCGCGCCGAGTGCGGTCATGAGATCGCGGAGGCGTCGCTGGAAGGTCCGATAGCTCATGCCGAGCTGCTTGGCGATACTCCTGTCGGGCAGCCCGGTGGTCAGCAAGGCGAGCAGGCGGGCGTCGTCGAACGGGGCGACGTCCGCCAGTTCGGCTTTACCGGGCATGCGCAGCGGAAGCCCGTTCTGCCAAAGGAAAGAGAAGACCGCGCTGAGCGCGTCCAGCAGAGCGCACGGGTGGATCACCAAGGCCGTGCCGACCTCGGGGAGATCGGCACGCAGCGGCACCAGCCCGATCCGCTGGTCGACCACGATCATCTTCAGCGGGGCGCTGGTCACCACGCGGGCCTCCTCGCCGAGGGCGAGCCCCGCCTCCAAGTCGGACGACAGGTCGTGCAGTTCCAGCGCACTGCGCTCGTAAACCCCGCGAAACCGCACACCCCGGCCGAGGAGATCGCGTTCGGCGGGGTGCAGCACACTCGGCGTTTGCGCGTACGGCGGTTTGTCGACGAAAGCGACTTCCTGCTCGGCCGAGCGCAGCAACTGATCGGCCCGTTCGGCGATCAGCGCGTTCCCGTGGATCACCTCGATGAGGTCGGCCGGGCGTTTGCCGGACGTCGCCCGGTACCGCTCGCGCAACCGGTCGGCGATCAGCCGCGCGCTCGCGAGTTCCTGCTCCTTCTGCCGGAGCATCGCCTCCAGCGCGATCTCCGGCCGCACCGCCGAATACGCCTCCGTCGGACCGGGAAGCTTGGTGAGCAAACCTTTTTCGTTCAGCGCGCGCAGAACCCGGAGCAGCCGCTGCCGGGGGAACCCGGTTCTCCGCCGGATTTCGGCAACGGTCATCGAACCGGTGCCGGCGAAAGCATCGTAGACCTCGACGTCGATTTCACTCAGGCCGATGATGTCCAGCACTTTTCTCCCCCGCTGCAGCCGCGGTCGCTTTACCCGACCCTACCGCTGGGCTCCGGCGGGCAAAAGGGACCTTGTCCCCCACTGTCCACTGCGGACAGAACGGGCCGTGCCTTGCCGCTGATCCATCCGGCGGAGCGGGAGCCCGCTTCGTCGTTCAGGATCGATTCAGTGATTCCTGCTAGCCTCGCGAATGTCCGGCTGCTCACTGGGGGCGGCACGACATCGAGGAGCGAACATGACCGCTATCATCCGCGTCCACGGCCGTCAGATCCTCGACAGCCGGGGCAACCCGACCGTCGAGGTCGACGTCGAACTCGCGGACGGCTCGCTCGGCAGGGCAGCCGTGCCGTCGGGCGCCTCCACCGGGACGAAAGAAGCCGTCGAACTGCGCGACGGGGACAAAACCCGCTTCCACGGCAAGGGTGTCCGCAAAGCCGTCGGCGCCGTCAACGGCGAGATCGCCGAAGCCGTCGTCGGACTCGACGCGGAAGCGCAGGCAGACGTCGACCGCGCCCTGATCTCGCTCGACGGCACCCCCAACAAGGCCCGGCTCGGCGCCAACGCCACGCTCGGCGTCTCGCTCGCCGTGGCCAAAGCCGCCGCGGCCGCGAAGCGGCTCCCGTTGTACCGCTACGTCGGTGGCGTGTTCGCGCATCTGCTCCCGATGCCGATGATGAACATCATCAACGGCGGAGCGCACGCGGACAACCCGATCGACTTCCAGGAGTTCATGATCGGCCCGCTCGGCGCCGAGACCTTCGCCGACGCCGTCCGGATGGGCTCGGAGGTGTTCCACACCCTGCGCGCGTCGCTGCACGATGCCGGGCACGGCACCAACGTCGGCGACGAAGGCGGCTTCGCGCCGAACCTCAGCTCCGCGGACGAAGCACTCGAGTTCGTGCTGCGCGCGATCGAGCGGTCCGGGTACACTCCCGGTGAGGACATCGCCCTGCTGCTCGACCCCGCCGCGTCCGAGTTCTACGCCGACGGCGTCTACGACTACACCGGCGAAGGGCGCAAACGCGGCGTCGAGGAGCACGTGGCCTACCTCGCCGACCTCACCTCGCGCTACCCCATCGTGTCCATTGAGGACGGTGTCGCCCAGGACGATTTCACCGGCTGGAAGCAGCTCACCGACACCATCGGCGACCGTGTCCAGCTCGTCGGCGACGACGTCTTCTGCACCAACGTGAAACTGCTCGAAGACGGGATCGAACGTGGCATCGGGAACTCGATCCTGGTCAAGGTCAACCAGATCGGCACGCTCACCGAAACCCTCACCACGGTCGAGACCGCGCACAAGGCGGGCTACTCCGTGGTGATGTCGCACCGCTCCGGCGAAACCGAGGACACCACCATCGCCGATCTCGCCGTCGCCACCAACTGCGGACAGATCAAGACGGGTTCGCTGTCGCGCTCCGACCGCACTGCCAAGTACAACCAGCTCATCCGTATCGAAGAGGAGCTCGGCACCGAAGCCCGTTACGCCGGTGCGACCACCCTCAGCGGCCGCCGCTGACGAACCGGATCAGCTCGTCACCGATTGGCTGGTACCCGTGCGGCGGCACTGCTGTCACGCTGGGATCGCTTCTTTTCCCCGAGAAAGGATGATCCCCGGTGACGCGTCCGCTGCTGCTGGACCCGAACGGCCACGACATCCACGCGGAAAACGAACGCCTGCGCGAGCGCGGCCCGATCGCCCAGGTGGAACTGCCGGGTGGTGTCGTGGCCTGGTCGGTGACGAGCTACGAAGTGCTGCGCGGTCTGCTCAACGATCCGCGGGTATCGAAGGACGCCCGGCGACACTGGCCTGCGCTGGCCGACATCAGCGCGGATTGGCCGTTGCTGGTGTGGGTTTCGGTGCGGAACATGTTCACCGCCTACGGCGCCGACCACAGACGGCTGCGCTCGCTCGTCGCGCAGGCGTTCACCGCGCGCCGGATCGCCACGCTGCAACCCTGGATCACCCGGCTCGTCACCGACAGGCTGGCGGGGATCGCGGCCCTGCCCGCGGGCGAACCCGTCGACCTGCGGGAGAGTTTCGCCTATCCGGTCCCCATCGAGGTGATCTGCCAGCTGTTCGGGGTGCCGGATTCGGCCCGCGCACGGCTACGCCAGGCCGTCGACGTCTTCTTCCGGACGTCGGCGAGCCAGGAGGCGATGCTGGCCGCGTACGGGGACATCCACTCGACCTTCACCGAACTGGTCGCCGCCAAACGTGCGGCCCCCGGCGAAGACCTCACCACCGCGCTCATCGCCGCGCAGACCCAGGACGACGGCGCCCGGCTGGACGAGACCGAACTGATCGACACCCTGATCCTGTTCATCTCGGCTGGCCACGAAACCACCGTGAACCTCCTCGACCAGGCCATCACCGCGCTGCTGACCCATCCCGATCAGCTCGCCCTGATCCGCACCGGGCGGATCTCCTGGCCGGACGCGATCGAGGAGACCCTGCGCTGGCAGGCTCCGGTGGCGCACCTGCCCCTGCGGTACGCCGTCGAGGACATCCCCGTCGCCGGTGTGGTCATCCGGCAGGGCGAGGCGATCCTGGCGGGCTACGCCGCCGCCGGCCGGGATCCGGCACTGCACGGACAGGACGCCGGCGCGTTCGACGTCACCCGCGCCGACAAAGCGCACGTCGCGTTCGGACACGGGGTGCACCACTGCCTCGGCGCGCCGCTGGCCCGGCTGGAAGCGGCGATCGCGCTGCCCGCCCTCTTCGAACGGTTCCCGGACATGACGCTCGCGACCACACCGGACGAACTACGGCCTCTCGACTCCTTCATCTCCAATGGGCATCGCGTGCTGCCGGTGCTGCTGAACGGCCGTTGACCGGTTTCAGTGACCGGGTGTCCGCCCAGGGCGGAGGCTGTCCCCGCAGGACCGCAGATGCGTTTCTCGGTCTCGGTGGTGACGTAGTTCCGCGCCGCGGCGAGCACCTCGGGGTCTCGCGGTACAGCACCTCGTACTCCTGCCCGAACCGCTCGTCCTGTGTCCTGAAGGCCTCCTTCGAGACGTTCAACGCCTCCAAGGGGGCCTTCAGGACAACCGGTGAAACCATTCCGATCCCGGACCTGATACAACGGTCCGGACACCCTGGACGCCGGGAAGGAACGACATGCCCGAGCTGCGCCGAGCCCACGTCTCCGACCACAACGCGATCGTCACCCGCGTGCACCAGTGGTGGGGCGACTCACGGACTCCCGAACAGGCCCGCGAGCTTTCCCTCCTTCTCCCCAAGCTGTTCCTGCAGTTCTTCTCCGGCACAAGCCTGGTACTGGAGGACGAAACCGGGATCAGGGCCTTCCTCGTCGGCTTCTACGCGGCCGACAATGACGCGGAGGCGTACATCCACTTCGTGGGGGTGGATCCGACGCTTCGCGGACAAGGCACAGCCCGCCGCCTGTACACGACCTTCTTCCAGCGGGCCGCCGACGCGGGCCGTACCGAAGTGCGGGCGATCACCTCACCGGGGAATTCCGGATCCATCGCTTTTCACCGTGCCCTGGGTTTCACGCTCGAGCACGGGGACCGAACGCTCGACGGTCTCCCTCTGCACAGCGACTACGACGGCCCCGGCCAAGATCGCGTGTGCTTCGTCAAGGAAATCACCACTGAGCTGTGACTTGCCACCGGCATGCCGACTTTGCCTTCACGCGCTTAACGCCCCTCGACGACCAAAACCGAGTTGACCCCGAGGTTGCAGCTGATGTCGTGGTCGATCCGGTACCACTGGTTTTGCGGCGGGTAATGCCAAATCGTGTCGTAAGTCCCGCCGAACGAGCAATCGACCCGCAGCTTCCACTTCGCCGGAATGGGCGCCCAGCAGACTCCCCATGCCCGATAGCTCGTGCTGTAGCCGGTGTCGCAGGTCATCCCGTACACCGGCGTGACAAAGCTTGCCTGGGCGGGCAAGGCGGCCGCGACCATGATGCCGCCTGCCAGCGCCGCAGTGGCGACAACGCCGCCGGTCCTCCGAATGAGCTTTCGCATGACATCCCTCCGAGACGCAGAGTCGGTCTGTCCAATCAGGACACGGAGAGACTGTATTCTTCCCGGCACACACCGAGCAGGTTCGAAGAGTTCGCCTAACGGGTCATGGAGTCCGCCTTTTGGGGCGATCGAAATCAGGCGGACAGGACGGCTTCACCCGCCGATCCGCTAGCCGTAGATGGACGCGGCCCATTCGGGGTGGTCGATGAACGGATTGCGGTTGTGCTGGAACCGGTCGAAGATGACCTGGTTGCGGCGCTGCTCGGTGGCGTCGGGCGGGTCCTGGGTGTTCCACTTCAGCAGGACCGAGAGACGGCCGATGTTGGGCTTCGAGCCGTTGTCGACGGCATCGTTCGGTTCCAGGTCGGGGAAACCGTCGGTGCCGTCGTAACGCACGGCCATGTAAAGGATCATGCGGGCCACATCGCCCTTGACCGCGTCCCGCGGCTCGAACGAGTCGTCATCGGTGAGACTTCCCGGCGCCTCCTCGACCGGGGAGCCGCCGGCGTCGAAGTCCTTGTTCCCGCGGGTGCTGTTGACCGACGCGTCTTCGGCCCGCAGGTGGTGCAGGTCGGTGCCAGGTCCCACAGCCGTGCCGAAGTCGCCGTGCGACTTGGCCCAGACGTGTTCCCGGTTCCAGTCGTCGACTCCCCCGCCGTTGGCGGTCTTCGCCTGCGAGCGGCCGCTGTAGAGCAGGACGACGTTCGCCGGGTTGGCCGGATCCTCGTCGGTGGCCCTGATCCCGTCCCACACCTGCTCGTAGGTCAGTTTGGTGCCGTTGCCGATGATCCCGTGCAACGCGGCCTTGAGTTCGGCGCCGGTCTTGCCCAGCGCGTCCTGGTAGTAGTCGTCACCGGGCACCGGTCCCGCCACGGCAGGCGGCGTGAACGCGATCCCCGCCACGGCACCGAGAGCGAGAATCAGCGGGATACGGCGGACTGACTGCATGGACAGTTCCTCTCCCCAGAGGCGCCGGCCCGGATCGCCGTCTGCACAGCCACAACCCCGGCAACGCACTAGTCGTTTAGTTGGAAAAATACTGTCATGCCTGTCAAGGAAAACCACCTTCAAAAGTAGTATGCATGCGCGTATCATCTACAGTGTCAGACGATTGAGGACATGAGGAGTGCGCATGCTCAGAAGCAAGTGGATCATCGGTCCGGCGGCAGACCTCACGGGAGACCTGCTGGTCAGCGTCACCGAGCTGACCTTGAACGACTTCCGGCGAACACCCGGCGCGTACCGGGCGGGCTACGCGCTCAGCCGCGAATGGCCGCGACTGCCCGGCGCGGTCGGCCAGTGGCTGTGGGCGGAGCCGCTGCGACGGCGCCTGGGTTCGGTCTCGGTCTGGCGTGACCGCGCCGGCCTGCGCGGTTTCGTCGGACTCCCGGCGCACGTCGAGATCATGCGGAAGTACCGCCACCTCGGCACCACCCGCGCCACCACCTGGCACACCGACGAGGCCGACCCGCTGGTCATCTGGCGGGCGGCAGACCGATGGCTGAAGAATGAACACGTACTGGAATAACTCCCTCTCCGTGCCGATTCACACCGGCTACGATGAATTCCTTCGGCTGACAGAGGGGTTCGAAAACGCCATGTTTTCCGACCACGCCATCGGCGACGACCTGGTCGTCATGGCTTCGAAAACCGACCACCCCGAATCCGTGTGGAGCGAAGTCGTCGAAAGCCGGGCGTATTCGAAGGGAATTTCGAATCTGGCGCCGGGCAGCGTGCTGGTCGACGTGGGAGCCCATATCGGACTCGTGTCCCTCCACTTCGCCAGGACGGTTCCGGATGCCCGGATCTACGCCTTCGAGCCCGCGTCGGCCTCCTTCCGCTGTCTCAAGGAGAACTGCTCGCGGTACGCGCCGGGCGCACACGTGGCCAACTTCGCCATCGGTTCGGCGAACGGGGAGGCGCGGCTCACCTACTACCCGCATCGCTCGACCATGTCGACGCTGTACGTCGACGACGAGGAAGATCGGCACAATGTGCGGATCCTCTTCGACCAGGTCGATCCGTCCCCGGAGTTCCGGAAGGCTTTCTGGGATCGGTTCGACCGGGGCGTCCGGCAGGAAACGGTACCGATGACCACGCTGACGGACGCCCTTTCCGGCGCCGACATCGACGAGATCTCCTTCTTGAAGATCGATGTCGAACGAGCGGAACTGGAAGTGCTGAACGGGCTCGCGGAAGATCACTGGGCGAAGGTGCGCAGAATGGCCATCGAGGTGCACGACCGGAACGGCAGGCTCGCCGAAATCAGCGAACTGCTGAACCGGCACGGTTATCGGGTCGAGCAGTTCCGCGAGAAGTACTTTTCCGGCACCGACATCCACATGGTCTACGCCGATCGCGACTGACGAAGCCCGGTTTCCCCCGTTCTGGCCAGCACCATCGCCCCGGCCAGCGAGGCGTGCGCACCGAACACCGCCGTCGCGACGGCGGGCAAGCGATGTCCCCGTCTGCTCCAGGCAAGTGATCGTTCTTCGACACGGGCCGGCAGGCCGGGCAGGGCCACGCCGAATCCGCCGCCGAGGTGGACCCGGCTCGGCTGGACCAGTTCGGAGAGGAGCACGACCACGCGAGCCAGGACATCGGCGACGAAGGCGGCCACTTGCCCGGAAGCGGCCAGTTCCTTCGGGGAGAGCCCTGTCCGGCGGGAAAGGGCTTCGGGAGAGAGCAAGGCCTGCAGGCACCCGCCGCGTCCGCATCGGCAGGGCGGTCCCGCCGGATCCATCGGCAGATGCCCGAGTTCACCCGCGTTACCCCACGCGCCGCGGATCAGGCGGCCGTCGCTGACCACGCCGCCGCCGACGCCGGTCCCGAGTCCGAGGTAGACCAGGTCGGCACAGCCGGTCACCTCGGCTTCGGCGACCGCGGCCAGCGTGCCGTCGTCGCCGAAGAGCACCGGCGCGCCGACGGTCTCCTCGATGGTCCGCCGCAGGTCGAGCCCGCACCACGAAGGCCTGCTCGGCCACGCCGTCACGTGGCCCTCGCTGTCGACGGTGGGCGCGGCGGACACGCCCGCCCGTACGACGTCCGAGGGCAGCGCGGTCAGCACGTCCCGCAGCAGCGCGAGATCGGACTCCACCCCGTCTCGTGGCCAAGGCTCGATCCGTTCCCAGGTCCGGCCTGCCTTGACGGCCCTGACCGCGAGTTTGGTACCGCCGATGTCCAGCGCCAGGAAGGTCACCGTCCCAGGCCTCCCGGCCCCGGTCCGGGCCGGGAGGCCCTTCGCCCCGCCCGTGCGCGGGCCTCGCCGACGGTCGCGGTGACCGTCCGCCGGACCACCCGGCCCAGTTCGGCCCGGTCAAGCGACGCGGCGTGGTGGACGAGCATCGTCCCGGTGACCGGGCTGGCCTGCGCCCGGAGGACGCCGGAGGCGTTCTCCAGCCGGGACGCCAGCAGTTTCGCGACCTCCGGGCGGCCGCGCATCACCGGGATGTCCCAGCGCTGCCGCCCTGGCAGCACGGATCTGGGCCGGACCTTGACCTGCACGAGCACCTGGACGATCAGCCTGGCTGTCTTGCCCATCGCCGAGGCGATCAGCGTGCCGTGCCGGCGGGTTTGGCCTTCACCGGCGGTTTGGCCGGTGCGGCCTTCTCCGGCTGCGCGACGGCCATCTCGGCGGTCACTTCCGCCGCCAGGTCCTGCAATTCCTCACCGGCTTGCGCGGCGACCTTCTTCACCTCCATCGCGATCGCCACCGAAGTCCGGATGACGCCACGCACCACCGGTTTCACCAGTTTGAGCGTCACCGGCCCGGCGACGAATCCGATCACGAACGGGGCCACTACAGGCGCTACCATCGTCACTCCATTTCGGTTGCGAACGGGTACTCCGAATTCTTCGGCGATCACGTGCTCAAGTGGTTTCGCGCCGCCTCCTTTCCCGTCCCGCTGGTCCATCCGGGCTCATCTCGTCGCCCGGCCGAGTTCGTTGTCGATGAAGTCGAGGACCTCGGCCGCCGACGCCGTCCGGAGCCGGTCCCCCAGCTCGGTGTCCGCCTCCGGTTCCGGCGCCCAGCCCGCGGCGATCCGCTGGAACCGGGCGAGCACGGCGGCACGGAACCCGTCGTCCACCGTGTCGGGCGGAGCGGCTTCGAGCCGGTCCAGATCGTGAAGCAGCGAAAGGGATCCGCCTGCGGAACCGGAGAACATCTCGGCCTGGAGGACGCGGGCGACGGCGGCGGGTGTCGGATGGTCGAAGAGGATTGTGGCCGGAAGGCGCAGGCCGGTGGCGAAGGCCAGCCGGTCGCGCAGTTCGACCGCGGTCACCGAGTCGAAACCCAGCTCCTGGAACGCTTCCCGTGAACCGGTGCTGACGCCTCGTTCGTAGCCGAGCACGGTCGCCGCCTGTTCGCGGACGAGGTCCAGCAGTGCGCGTTCCTGGTCGGCGCGGGGCAGGTCCTCGAGCCGCTCGGCCATGGTCACCTCGTCGACGACGGGGCGTGCGGCGACGGGCGGAGCCGTGTACTCCGGGTTCGCGGGTTCGAGCCAGAAACGCCTGCGCTGGAACGGGTACGTCGGCAGCCCGACAAGCCGTCCGGCGCCGCCGAGCGCGGACGGCCAGTCCACCGGGACCCCACCGGCGAACAATTCACCCAGCGAGGAAAGGAATCCGGCCGCCTCGCGTCGTTCCCGCAGGCCCGCCACGACCATCGTGTCGCGCTCGTCCTGCCAGCAGTCACGGACCATTCCGGTCAGCGCCCGGCCCGGCCCCACTTCGAGCACCGTGCCGACGCCCGCCGCGCGCAGGCGGGCCACGCCCTCGGCGAACCGGACCGTCGACCGCAGATGAGTACTCCAGTAACCGGGTTCGCCCAGCACCCCGGCGCCGACGACGTCGCCGGTCACGTTCGAGACCACCGGGAGCCGGGGCTCGGCGAAGGTGAGCCCGCGTACCACTTCTTCGAGGTCCGCGGCCGCTTCGTCCACGTGAGGCGAGTGGAACGCGTGACTGACGCGCAGGCGCCGGGTCCGCCATCCGTGTTCGCCGCACCGGTCCGTCACACGGGCGATGGCCTCCTCGTCACCGGACACCACGACCGACCGTGGCGCGTTCACCGCCGCGAGCGCGATCCGGCCGCCGTCTTCGTCCACCAGCGCGGCGACCTCCCGTTCGGTGGCCGCCACCGCCACCATCGCCCCGCCCGACGGCAAGGCGCCCATCAACCTGCCTCGCGCCGCGACCAGCGCGCACGCGTCGGACAGGGACAGCGCGCCCGCCACGTGGACCGCGGTCACCTCGCCGAGGGAATGCCCGGCCACCAGGTCAGGCCGTACGCCGAAGGACTCCAGCAACCGGACCAGCGCGGTTTCCACGGCGAACAGCCCGGCCTGCGCGTACTGGGTCCCGTCCAGCTGACCGGACTCGAACACGATGTCCCGCAAGGGAAATCCGAAGTGCCCGCAGATCTCGTCGAAGGCCTCACGGAAGACCGGGTAGGTGTCGTACAGCTCCCGGCCCATCCCGGCTCGCTGGCTGCCCTGCCCGCTGAACACGAAGGCCAGCTTGCCTTCGGCCGGAGCCACCTCGACGGCGTCCCGGCTCAAGGCTTCGAGCTCGGCCAAGAGCTCGTCGCGGTCCTCCGCCACCACCACGGCACGCTGCGCCAGCGTCGCTCGCGTCGTCACCAGCGACTTCGCCAGGTCCTCGACGGCCACGTCGTGGTTCGCCAGCACGAACTGCGCCATCGACCGCGCCTGCGCCCGCACCGCCTCCGCCGTCGCCCCGGACAGCACCACCGGCCAAGGCCCGTGACGGCCGCTGCCCTCGGGTTCGGGTTCGCCGGTCTCGTCGACGGACTCGAGGACGAGATGCGCGTTGGTGCCGGAAACACCGAAGGACGAAACCCCGGCGCGGCGCGGTCCGGGCCAGTCACGGGGCTCGGTCAGCAACTCGACGGATCCGGACGACCAGTCGACCTCCGGGGTGGGCGCGTCGACGTGCAGTGTCTTCGGGAGCACGCCGTGCCGCATCGCGAGCACCATCTTGATCACCCCGGCGACCCCGGCGGCACCCTGGGCGTGGCCGAGGTTCGACTTCAACGAGCCGAGCCACACCGGGCGGTCACGGTCGCGGCCGTAGGTCGCCAGTACCGCCTGCGCCTCGATCGGATCACCGAGCCGCGTGCCCGTTCCATGCGCCTCCACCGCGTCGATGTCCGAAGTGGACAGACCGGCGTCGGCAAGCGCGGACAGGATGACCCGCTGCTGAGCCGGGCCGTTCGGGGCCGTCAAGCCGTTCGAAGCCCCATCGGAGTTCATCGCCGATCCGCGCACGACAGCCAGGACGCGGTGCCCGAGCCGGGTGGCGTCCGAAAGCCGCTCCAGCAGCACCACACCGGCGCCTTCGGACCACGCCGTTCCGTCGGCGGCGGCCGCGAACGACTTGCAGCGGCCGTCCGGCGCCAGCCCGCGCTGTCGCGAGAACTCGACGAAACCGCGGGGTGTCGCCATCACCGTCACCCCGCCCGCGAGAGCCATCGAGCACTCGCCACGGCGCAGCGACTGCACGGCGAGATGCATCGCCACCAGCGAGGACGAGCACGCCGTGTCGATCGAGATCGCCGGCCCCTCCAGGCCGAAGACGTACGCGACCCGGCCCGACACGACGCTGCCGGACACCCCGGTGATCCGGAACGCGTCCAGGTCACCTGCCCCTGGATGGCGATAGTGGTCGTAGTCGTGGTTCGTCACGCCGGTGAAGACCCCGGTGTCGCTGCCCCGCACCGACGTCGGGTCGATACCGGCGCGCTCGAAGACCTCCCACGACGTCTCCAGCAACAGCCGCTGCTGCGGGTCCATCGCCAGTGCCTCGCGCGGGCTCACCGCGAAGAACCGCGCGTCGAAACCGGCCACGTCGTCGACGAACGCGCCTTGCCGGACATAGGACTTCCCGGTGGCGTCCGGATCGGGGTCGTACAACGCGCCCAGGTCCCAGCCGCGGTCCGACGGGAAGTCGGTCACGGCGTCGACCCCGCCCGCGACGAGATCCCACAGGTCCTCGGGCGACGTCACGCCACCCGGCAGCCGGCAGGCCATGGACACGATCGCGATCGGCTCGTCCCCGGCGGCGGCGCGGGACGTGGTGACCCTGCGCTCCCCGCCCGACAACCGCCCGCAGAGGTGGTCGGCCAGCCCGCCGGGAGTCGGATAGTCGAATACAAGGGTCGCGGGGAGCCGCAGCCCGGTCGCGGCGGCGAGCCGGTTGCGCAGTTCGACACCGGTCAGCGAATCGAGGCCCAGTTCCTTGAACGCCTTGACCTCCTCGACGGTGTCCTTGGTGCTGTGGGCGAGGACGGCGGCCACTTCCCGGCGCACCAGGTCGAGCACCGCTTGACGGCGTTTCTCCGCGGGAAGCCGGACGAGCGACTCCGGGGATCCGGCGGAGACCGTGCGCCGTCGCCGCACCAGGGAACGGAAGAGCGGCGGCACTTCACCGGGCCCGATCGCGGCGAGGTCGAACCGCGCCGGGACGAGTGACGGCAGGCCGGTCGCCAGCGCGCTGTCGAACAGCGCCATACCGTCGACTGAGGACAGTGGCCGCATGCCGGTCTTCGACAACCGGCGGCGGTCGGTTTCGGAGAGTCGCACGGTCAGGCCGGTCGGTTCCCAGAGGCCCCACGCGAGCGAGGTCGCGGGGAGTCCTTCGGCATGGCGCTGGTGCGCCAGTCCGTCCAGGAAACCGTTGGCCGCCGCGTAGTTGCCCTGCCCGGCGCTGCCCAGCGCACCCGCGACCGAAGAGAACAGGACGAACATGGTGAGGTTGTGGTGTCGGGTGAGGTGGTGGAGGTTGAGGGCGCCGTCGATTTTGGGGGTGAAGACGGTGTCGAGGCGTTCTCGGTTGAGGGTGCCGAGGGTGCCGTCGTCGAGGATTCCGGCGGCGTGGATGACACCGGTGAGGGGATGCTCGGGTGGGATGGCGTCGATGACGGTGGCCAACGCGGTGCGGTCGGCGACGTCGCAGGTCACGACGTGTGCGCCGGGGATGTCGGTGGTGCCGCCGGTGCGGCTGAGCAGGATCAGGTGCCGGACACCATGAACTTCCACCAGGTGGCGGGCGAGGATGTGGCCGAGGGTGCCGGTGCCGCCGGTGATCAGGACCGTGCCGTCGGGGTCCAGCGCGGGTGGTTTGCCTGCGGGTTCGATCCTGCTCAGGCGGGGCACGGTGACCTGCCCGGCCCGGATCGTGACCTGGGGTTCGTCGCCCGCGGCTATCTGGGGCAGCAGGGCACGTGATGCCGGGTCCTCGTCGAGGTCGGCGAGGACGATCCGGCCGGGTTCCTCGGCCTGGGCGGAGCGGACCAGGCCCCATACGGCTGCTCCCACGGGGGTCGATACACCGTGGGTCACCACGACCAGGCGTGACGGGCCCTGTTCCTGCAGCCGCGCCAGCACCCCGGCGACCACATCGCGGACATCACCATCACCCACCTCACACACGGCAAAGTCCGTGTCAGCGGACAACCCAGGCTCGACCGGAACCCACTCCACCCCGAACAACGAGCCACCGGTCGCGGTCCGCAACCCGGCGGCGGAAACCGGCCGGAACACCAGCGATTCGACGGTGGCGACCGGGGCGCCGGACTCGTCGGCCAGCTGCAGCGAAACCTCGCCTTCTCCCCTGGTGACGGCACGCACGCGCACCACCGTCGCGCCCGAAGCGTGCAGCGAAACGCCGGTCCAGGAGAACGGCAGCCGGACGTCCCCGTCGGGCGTCGCGACCTCCTGGCCGGTGAACGTGCTCGCGTGCAACGCGCATTCGAGCAGAGCCGGATGCAGCCCGAACCGGCTCGCATCGGCGGTCTGTTCGTCGGACAGGGCGACCTCGCCGAAGATCTCCTCGCCACGTCGCCACACCGCGCGCAACCGCTGGAAGCCCGGTCCGTAGGCCAGTCCCGCCGCGGCGAATCCGGCGTAGGTGGTCTCCATGTCCACGGGTTTCGCCCCGGCCGGTGGCCATTCGGCGAACTCGAATCCGGCAGGCGCGCCGGCCGCGACGAGGAACCCGCTCGCGTGCCGGGTCCACTCGGCGTCCGGCTCGGCCTTGTCGGGACGAGAGTGCAGGGTCAGCGCGCGGCGTCCGTGGGCGTCCGGCGGCCGCACCCGGACACGGAGCTGGCGGCCTTCCCGCTCCGGCAGCACCAGTGGCGCCTCGATCACCAGCTCGTCGAGCACCGGGCAGCCGACCTCGTCACCGGCCCGGATCGCCAGTTCCACCAGCGCGACTCCGGGCACGACGGTCGTGTCGAACACGACGTGATCCGCCAGCCACGGCTGCGTGGCGAGCGCCAGCCGCGCGGTCAGCGCCACCCCGTCGTCCTCCGGGAGCCGGACGACCGCGCCGAGCAGGGGATGGTCCGCGGCGGCAAGGCCCGCTGCCGTCACGTCCCCGGCTCCGGCAGGCGCGTCCAGCCAGAACCGACGGCGCTGGAACGGATACGTCGGCAGCTCCACCCGCCGGTACGGCCCGTCGAAGGCCGGTTTCCAGTCGACCGGGACACCTCGCCGGTGGAGTTCCCCCGCCGAAGCAAGGAATCTCGCCCAGTCACCGTCGTCGCGGCGCAACGTTCCGGTCACCACGGCGGGTTCCCCGACGACGTCTGCGATGCTCGTGGTCAGCACCGGATGCGCGCTCACCTCCACGAACGCACGGTGCCCCTCGGCGGCCAGTCCGCGCATGGCCGACTCGAAACCCACTGGCAGCCGCAGATTCCGGTACCAGTAATCGGCGTCCAGCTCCGTGCCGCCGAGCCAGCGATCGTCCACAGTGGAATAGACCGGCACCGTGCCCGCCGCCGGGCGAATCCCGGACAGGGTCTCCAGCAGCTTCTCCCGCACGGCGTCCACGTGGCCGGAATGGCCCGCGAAATCGACACCGGGCAGTGCCCAGCGCAGCATGCGCCGGGCGGACAGCACCAGGCCGAATTCCTCGATCGCGTCCGCGTCGCCCGAGACGGTCACCGAAGCGGGACCGTTCACCGCCGCCACCCAGAGCCGGTCCTCGAAGCCGGGCAGCAGCGACCGCACCTGCTCCTCCGGGGCGACGACCGTCAGCATCGCGCCCCGTCCCGACAGTTCGCGGGCGATGACCGCGGACCGCAGCACCACCACACGGACGGCGTCCTCCAGCGAAAGCACTCCGGCGACGTACGCCGCCGCGATCTCGCCTTGGCTGTGGCCGGCGACCGCGTCCGGCTCGACGCCCAGCGAACGCCAGACCGCGGCCAGCGACACCATCACCGCGAACGACACCGGCTGCACGACGTCCACCCTGGCGAGCGCGGCGTCGTCGTCGAGCGCGTCCCACAGCTTCCAGCCGACCAGGCCTTCGAGCACCCCGGCGCACGCGAGCATCGAGTCGCGGAACACCGCGCACGATTCCCACAGTGCACGCCCCATCCCCGCCCACTGTGTTCCCTGGCCGGGGAAGACGAACACGAGCCGCCCGGTGACGTCCGCGGTCCCCGGCTCCGCCGCCGCCAGCTTCGCCACCAGGTCGTCACGGTCGGCTGCCACCACGACGGCCCGGTGCTCCAGCGCCGCCCTCGACGACAGCAGCGACCAGGCCACGTCTCCCGCGTCGACGCCAGGACGCGTCCGGACGAACTCGGCGACCCGCCCGGCCTGCGCCCGCGCCGCCGCCTCGGTGGCACCCGACACCATCACCGGCCAGGGCCCGGCCTGGCCGCCACTTTCGTCGTGGCTTCGGGGCACCGACTCCAGGATCAGGTGGGCGTTGGTGCCGCTGGCACCGAAGGCCGAAAGCGCGGCGCGGCGCGGCCGGTCGAACTCGGGCCACGGACAGGCCTCGGTGAGGATCTCCACCGCGCCGGACGACCAGTCGACCCGCGAGGTGGGCGCGTCGACGTGCAACGTCGCGGGGAGCAGGCCGTGCCGCATGGCCAGCACCATTTTGATCACCCCGGCGACCCCGGCCGCGCCCTGGGTGTGGCCGATGTTCGACTTCACCGAACCCAGCCGCACCGGGTGTTCGCGTTCCCGGCCATAGGTCGCCAGCAGCGCCTGCGCCTCGATGGGATCGCCGAGCCGGGTGCCCGTGCCGTGCGCTTCCACCGCGTCCACGTCCACAGTGGACAGACCGGCGTCGGCGAGCGCGGCCCGGATCACCCGCTGCTGCGACGGTCCGTTCGGCGCGGTCAGGCCGTTGGACGCGCCGTCGGAGTTCACGGCGGAACCGCGCACGACCGCCAGTACCGGATGCCCGCGTTCCTCGGCGACCGAAAGCCGCTCCAGGAGCACCATTCCCGCCCCCTCCGACCACACGGTGCCGTCGGCCTTGTCGTCGAAGGACTTGCAGCGGCTGTCCGGGGCGAGCGCGCGCTGCCGGGAGAATTCCACGAACGTGTCCGGCGTCGACATCACGGTCACCCCGCCCGCCAGCGCCATCGCGCATTCCCCGCGACGCAGCGATTGCACGGCCAGGTGCATCGCCACCAGCGACGACGAACACGCGGTGTCGACGGTGATCGCCGGGCCTTCCAGCCCGAAGGTGTAGGCCACCCGCCCGATCGCGGCACTGCCCGAACTGCCGGTCCCGACATACCCTTCGACTTCTTCGGGGACCGGGCGCAGCCGCGTGCCGTGGTCGTGGTTGATGATGCCGCCGAAGACGCCGATCTTCTCGCCCCGCACGGAAGCGGGGTCGATGCCGGCGCGCTCGAACGCCTCCCACGAGGTCTCCAGCAGCAGCCGCTGCTGCGGATCCATCGCGAGGGCCTCACGCGGGCTGATCCCGAAGACACCGGGGTCGAACATGGCCATGTCGTAGAGGAAGCCGCCCTCGCGGGCATACGACTTTCCGGAGGCGTCCGGGTCGGCGTCGAACAGGTCGTCCAGCGGCCAGCCACGGTCTTCCGGGAATCCTCCGATCGCGTCCACGCCGCCGTCGAGGAGGTCCCACAGCTCCTCCGGCGTCCGCACCCCTCCGGGGAACCGGCAGGCCATGGCCACGACGGCGATGGGCTCGGTGGAGCCGCCCTGCCTCCGCAGCCGCTCGTTTTCCTTGAGCGTGGAGCGGAGCGCTTCGACGAGCTGTTCCTCTGAGGTCGTCACGGGGTCGCTCCAGCCTCGAAGTCGTTCTGCCCAGGGGTCAGCGCCTGCCGCACGAGTTCGGCCGGGTCCATCGAGTCGAAGTCGGGCCCCTCCCGCTCGGGTGGTTCGACGGCCGCGTCGGGAAACAGCGCCGCGTGCACGCGAAGCGCGAGGGCTTGCGGCGTCGGATGGTCGAAGACGACCGTGGCGGGCAGCTGCGCGCCGGTGGCCGTCACGAGGCGATTGCGCAGTTCGACCGCGGTGAGCGAGTCGAAGCCGACCTCACGGAACGTCTGGTCCGCCTTCAAGGCATCCTTCCCGGAGCGCACGACGGAGACGGCCTCGGCGAGCACGAGTTCCAGCACTGTCCGATGTGGATCACCGTCCAGCACGAGGCGCGACTTCGCCCGGCGGGGTTTCGGGATTGCGCCCTGCTCCAGCCAGGCCGGGATCAGCATCGCGCGACCGGATCCGACAGCGAGGTCGAACAGGGCCAGCGCTTCGGCGGTCGCCAAGGGCTTCAGCCCGCCACGGGGCTCCAGCCCGACGGCCATGCCGATGTCCCACGGTCCCCAGGCCAGGGACGTCGCCGGGAGTCCTTCGGCTTGCCGTCGCCGGGCGAGACCGTCGAGGAACCCGTTGGCCGCGGCGTAACCGCCTTGCCCGGCGTTGCCCAAGGTCCCGGCGATGGAGGAGAACAGGACGAAGAACGACAGGTCGCGGGTGAGTTCGTGCAGGTTGAGCGCCCCGTCGACCTTGGGGGCGAACACGGTTTCCAGGCGTTCCTTCCCCAGCGACCCGAGCACGCCGTCATCGAGCACTCCCGCCGCGTGCACCACCCCGGTCAGGGGATGCTCCGCGGGGATCTCGTCGAGGACGGCGGCCAGTGCGTCCCGGTCCGCGACGTCGCAAGCCACCACCCGCGCGCCGGGAATCCCGGTCGTCCCGCCGGAACGGCTGAGCAACAGGAGATGCCGCATCCCGTGCGCTTCGCTCAGATGCCGGGCGACGGCCTGGCCGAGCGCGCCGGTGCCGCCGGTGATCAGGACCGTGCCGTCCGGATCCAGGACCGCCGCCCTCCCGGTCACGGGCCGGAGCTTCGGCACGAAGACCGCGCCACCGCGGATCACGACCTCCGGCTCGTTCCGGGGCACGAGTCCGGGTGAGGCGTCCGGATCCAGGTCCGCCAGGACGATCCGCCCCGGTTCCTCCGCTTGAGCGGCCCGCACCAGTCCCCAGACGGCGTGGCCTGCCGGGTCGCCACGGTCCGGTCCGATCTGGCCACGGGTCACGACCAAGAGCTTCCGCGCCTCGGCGGTCCGCAAGAACGCGAGCACCCGCGAGACGACCTCGCGTACGTCTCCCCCGCCCGCTTCGCAGACCGCGAACCCGTGATCACCGCGACCGCGCCCAGACCGCACCCACTCGACCTCGAACAGCCTGCCGCCCGCAGCCCACCGGGCGTCGGGCACCGGACGTGAAAGCAGGGATTCGATTTCCGCGACCGGCGCCCCGGAGTCGTCGGCGAGGGCGACGGTGACTCCGCCGTTCCCGTCCGCCGCCAGACGACCGCGCAGCCGGGTCTCACCGGCGGACCACGTCTGGATGCCGCGCCAGGCGAACGGCACCCGCACCTCGTCCCCGGCTTCGAAGCCGCCGAGGGTGATAGCCTGCAGCACGGCGTCCGCCAGGGCCGGATGCACCGCGAACCGATCCGCGTGTTCGCCGGGCACCTCGACCTCGACGAAGATCTCGCCCTCTCGCCGCCACGCGGCGCGCAAGCCTTGGAACGCGGGCCCGTAGCCGTATCCCCGGTCGCGCAGGTCGTCGTAGAACCCGCTGACGTCAAGGGAAATCGCTCCGGCAGGCGGCCACTCGGCGAGATCGAAGGCGGGCGGCATGGCGTCGGAGGTGAGCGTTCCCTGGACATTCCGGGTCCAGCCCGTCCCGGCTTCCGGACGTGAGTGGACGGCCACCGCCCGGCGACCGTTCGCGTCGGCTCGGCCGACGGTGACCTGGACCTGGGCACCGCCCTCCGGCAACAGCAACGGAGCCTCGTTGGTCAGCTCTTCGACGCGTCCGCATCCGGCGCCCTCGGCCGCGCACAGCACCAGTTCCAGCAACGCGGTGCCGGGGACGACCACGAGGTCGCGCAGGACGTGGTCGGCCAGCCACGGCTGCCTGTCCCGCGAGAAGGAACCGGTGAACACCAGCTCCTCCGTGCCCGGCAGGTCCAGCATCGCGCCCAGCAGCGGATGTCCCAGCCCGGTCGCCGCCGCGCCGGACCCGGCCGCCGGCCAGTACCGCTGGTGCTGGAAGGCGTACGTGGGCAGGTCGGCGAGTTCGGCCGGACCGTCGAAAGTCCAAGACACGGGAAGCCCGGTGGCGGCCAGGGCCTCGAGCACCGCTCGCTTCTCGGTTCGATCGCGGCGCAGCACCGGCACGGCCCCGTCGACCATGGTGGCGAGGGCGGCGTCGGGTCCGATCTCCAGCACGGTCCCCACCCCGAGTTCCCGCAACGCCCTCACCGCGTCGTGGAATCGCACCGGCCGCCGGACCTGGCCTGCCCAGTACCCGGCGCTGTGCTCGGTCAGGGGTTCGCCGGTCACCGTGGAGATCAGCGGGATCTCCGGCCGGGTGAACCCGATGTCTTTCAGCGCGGTCGCGAACTCGTCCAGCATGGGCTCCATCAGGGGCGAGTGGAAGGCATGGCTGACCCGCAGCCGCCGGGTCCGGCAGCCACGTTCGGCGAATTCGGCGGCGATGGCGAGGACGGCGTCTTCCTCTCCGGAGATCACGACCGACGTCGGGCCGTTGACCGCGGCGAGACTCGCCCTGCCGTCGAGCGCGGCCACGATCTCGTGCTCGGCCACGGCGATGGCGACCATCGCGCCGCCTGGGGGAAGCTCCTGCATGAGCGTGCCGCGTGCGGCGACGAGGGTGCAGGCGTCCGTCAAGGACAGCGCTCCCGCCACGTGCGCCGCGGTGATCTCGCCGATGGAGTGCCCCGCGACGAAGTCGGGACGGAGGCCGAAGGATTCGAGCAGGCGGAAGAGCGCGGTTTCGAGGGCGAACAGCCCGGCCTGCGCGTACCTGGTCCCGTCCAGCCGGTCCGACTCGAACACGATGTTCCGCAAGGGGAATTCGAAGTGTCCGCAGATCTCGTCGAAGGTGTCGCGGAAGATCGGGAAGGTCTCGTGGAGTTCGCGGCCCATCCCGGCCCGCTGGGTCCCCTGCCCGCTGAACACGAACGCGGTCTTGCCACCGGCGACGATCGGAGTCAGCGTCTCCAGCCCGGCAAGGAGTTCTTCCCGGTCCTCGGCGATGACGGTGGCGCGGTGGCCGAACCGGGCCCGCTTCGACAGTGTTCGCGCGACCGAGGCGACCCCGATTTCGGGATGCTCCCGCAGATGCCTTGCCAGTTCGGCCGCTTGGTCGTGGAGTGCGGCCTCGGTGCGGGCGCTCACGATCACCGGCCACGGTCCGTCACCGGGGTCCTTTGTGGATTGTGTGGGGTGGTGTTCGAGGATGAGGTGGGCGTTGGTGCCGGAGATGCCGAAGGAGGACACGGCTGCTCGGCGGGGTTCGGGCCAGTCTCGGTGTTGGGTGAGGAGTGTGGTGTTGCCGGTGGTCCAGTCGACTTCGGGGGTGGGGGTGTCGACGTGGAGGGTCTTCGGGAGGGTGGCGTGGTTCATGGCGAGGATGGTTTTGATGATTCCGGCGACACCGGCGGCGCCTTGGGTGTGGCCGATGTTGGATTTCACTGAGCCGAGCCAGGCCGGTGTGTCGCGGTCTTGGCCGTAGGTGGCGAGGATGGCCTGGGCCTCGATCGGGTCGCCGAGTCGGGTGCCGGTGCCGTGCGCCTCCACCAGGTCGACGTCGGCCGGGGTGAGCCCGGCGTTGGTGAGGGCGGTGTGGATGACGCGTTGCTGGGCGGGGCCGTTGGGGGCGGTCAAGCCGTTGGAGGCACCGTCCTGGTTGACCGCGGACCCACGCACCACCGCAAGAATCGGATGGCCTCGTCGTTGGGCGTCGGAGAGGCGTTCGAGCAGGATGAGGCCCGCGCCTTCGCTGAACGCGGTCCCGTCGGCAGTGCTCGCGAAGGGTTTGCAGCGGCCATCAGGAGCCAGGCCACGCTGACGGCTGAAGTCCACCAGCAAACCTGGAGTGGCCATCACCGTCACCCCACCAGCCAACGCCAGCGAGCACTCACCCCGCCGCAGCGACTGCGCCGCCAGATGCACCGCCACCAGCGAGGACGAACACGCTGTGTCCACCGTCAACGCCGGGCCCTCGAGACCGAACGTATACGCCACCCTGCCCGACACCACGCCTGCGGAGACACCGGTGGTGAGATAGCCATCGGAGTCATCGACGGCTTCGCGCAGAAGCGTGGCGTAATCGTGGGTGATCACGCCGGCGAAGACGCCGGTGTCGCTGCCCCGCAACGACTCCGGATCAATACCCGCCCGCTCGAACACCTCCCACGAAACCTCCAGCAGCAACCGCTGCTGCGGATCCATCGCCACCGCCTCACGCGGACTGATCCCGAAAAACCCCGCATCGAACCCCGCCACATCCCCCAGAAACGCACCCCCACGCACCGACAAACCCCCCAGATCCCAACCGCGATCCGACGGGAAACCAGCCACCGCGTCCCCACCGCGATAGAGCAACTCCCACAACTCCTCCGGAGAACCCACCCCACCAGGGAAACGACACCCCATCGCCACAACCGCCACCGGCTCCTCGGAAACCCCCACGGACACCGGAGTTCCGATCGCCGGTCGTTCACCGGCCAGTTCCCTTCGCAGCAACTGGGCGAGCGCGACCGGGTTCGGATAGTCGAAGACCAGCGTGGCGGGCAGGCGGACACCGGCGGCGGCGGACAGCCGGTTACGTAACTCGACCGCGGTCAGGGAGTCGAACCCGACTTCTTTGAACGCCCGGCCGGCATCGATCGTCTCGCCGGGGGAGTAGCCGAGTACGGCGGACGCCTCGTCGAGGACGAGGTCCAGCAGCAGTTGCTTTCCTTCCAGCGTGGGCAGTTCGGCGACGCGCCGGGCGAGAGTGCCGTCTTGACGGGCGGCGCTCGCGAGGGGACGGCTCGTCCGCACCAGGCCCCGCATCAGCGGATGGACGGTTTCCCTGGGCGACAGGTCCAAGTGGGTGGGGATGAGCACCGGCCTGCCGGACCGCAGCGCGTCGTCGAACAGGGCCAGACCGTCCGTTGTGGACAGTGGGCGGACGCCCGCGACCGCCATCCGGCCGCGATCGGCTTCGGACAGTTTCTGCGTCAGGCCGGTCGACGGTTCCCAGAGGCCCCACGCGAGCGAGGTCGCGGGGAGTCCTTCAGCGTGGCGCTGGTGCGCCAGTCCGTCCAGGAAACCGTTGGCCGCGGCGTAATTCGCCTGCCCTGGTGTTCCGAACACCCCGGCTCCGGAGGAGAAGAGGACGAACATGGTGAGGTTGTGGTGGCGGGTGAGGTGGTGGAGGTTGAGGGCGCCGTCGATTTTGGGGGTGAAGACGGTGTCGAGGCGGTGGCGGTTGAGGGTGCTCAGGGTGCCGTCGTCGAGGATTCCGGCGGCGTGGATGACACCGGTCAGCGGATGCTCGGGTGGGATGCTGTCGATGATGGCGGCGAGTGCGGTGTGGTCGGCGACGTCGCAGGTCACGACGTGTGCGCCGGGGATGTCGGTGGTGCCGCCGGTGCGGCTGAGCAGGATCAGGTGCCGGATGCCGTGTACGTCGGCGAGGTGGTGGGCGAGGATGTGGCCGAGGGTGCCGGTGCCGCCGGTGATCAGGACTGTGCCGTCGGGGTCCAGCGCGGGTGGTTTGCCTGCGGGTTCGATCCTGCTCAGGCGGGGCACGGTGACCTGCCCGGCCCGGATCGTGACCTGGGGTTCGTCGCCCGCGGCTATCTGGGGCAGCAGGGCACGGGATGCCGGGTCGTCGTCGAGGTCGGCGAGGACGATCCGGCCGGGTTCCTCTGCCTGGGCGGAGCGGACCAGGCCCCATACGGCTGCTCCGACGGGGGTCGATACACCGTGGGTCACCACGACCAGGCGTGACGGGCCCTGTTCCTGCAGCCGCGCCAGCACCCCGGCGACCACATCGCGGACATCACCGTCACCCACCTCACACACGGCGAAGTCCGTGTCAGCGGACAACCCAGGCTCGACCGGAACCCACTCCACCCCGAACAACGAGCCGGAGACGGCGGCCAGTTTGTCGAAGCCGAGCGGACGGAACACCAGCGAAGCCAGTGAGGCGACGAGCTTCCCGTTGCCGTCCGCCATCGTGAGCGACACGGTGCCGGAACCGTCGCGGACCGCCCGGACCCGCAGTGTCGTGGCACCCGACGCGCGCAGCGTGAATCCGTTCCAGGAGAACGGAAGCAGCACCTGCTCGTCGTCACCGGGCGTGGTGCCGACCGCCGACGTGTGCAGGGCGGCGTCGAGCAGCGCGGGATGGATACCGAAGCCGGAGGACCCGGCGTCCGCGGGGAGCGCGACCTCGGCGAACATCTCGTCGCCGAGCCGCCAGGCCGTCCGCAGGCCACGGAAGAGCGGCCCGTGTTCGTAACCGGCCTCGGCCTGACGTTCGTAGAAACCCTCCAGCGAGACCGGTTCCGCGCCGGCGGGCGGCCACTGCGCGAAGACCTCCCCGTCGATATCGGGTTCCTTCGCGGACAGGACACCGGAGACATGGCGAGTCCAGGAATCACTGTCCGGCGCGCGGGAGTAGGCGCTGAACGAGCCCTCGGCGTCGACCCGCACCTGCAGCCGGACCCCGCCCTCCGGCACCACGAGCGGCGTCTCGACCAGCAGCTCCTCGACCACCGGCCGTCCGACCTCGTCCCCGGCGCGGACGGCAAGCTCGATCCACCCAGTGCCGGGGAACAGCACGACCCCCGAGACGGTGTGGTCGGCCAGCCACGGCTGCTGCGACACCGAAACGAATCCGGTCAGCAGGACGGCGCCGTCGTCGGCCAGCCCCACCGAGGCGGTCACCAGCGGATGCCCCGTCGCGACCAGCCCGGCGGACGCCACCTCGGCCGACGGACGTGACACATCCAGCCAGTAACGCTTGCGCTGGAAGGGATAGGTGGGAAGGTCCAGCAGCGGTCCGCGGCCGAGCCCCCAGTCGACGGCGATGCCACGGACGTGGAGTTCGCCCGCCGAGGTGAGGACCCGGTCCCGGTCGCCGTCGTCGCGCCGCAGGGTGCCGACGACGACGGTGGGCGTGGCGCCCGCGATGGTGTCGTCGACGCTGCTGGTCAGGACCGGATGGGAGCTGACCTCGACGAAAGCGTGGTGGCCCTCGGCCGCCAGCGCCTGGATCGCCGCGTGGAAGCCGACCGGGTGGCGAAGGTTGCGGTACCAGTAGCCGGCGCTCAGGGTGGTGCCGTCGGCCCAGCGTCCGTCCACTGTGGAATACAGGGGCACGGTTCCCGGCTCAGGGGTCAAACCGGCCAACGCCCGCAGCAGATCGTCGCGGATGGTGTCGACGTAGGGGCTGTGGGAGGCGTAGTCGACAGGGATGGTGCGTGCGCGTATCCCGAGACCTTCGCAGGTGTCGGCGAGCGCGGCCAGCCGCTCGGGATCTCCCGACACCACCACGGATTCCGGCCCGTTGACCGCCGCGATGGTGGTCCCGTCCGGAAGGAGGGCACCGACCCGCGATTCGGCCGCGGACACCGACAGCATGCCGCCTTGCCCGGCCAGATCGCGGGCGATGATCGCGGACCGCAGGACGACGACACGGAGCGCGTCGCCGAGGGAGAGCACCCCGGCGACATGGGCGGCGGCGATCTCGCCCTGGCTGTGCCCGACCACCGCGTCGGGCTCGACACCCAGCGAACGCCACACCGCGGCGAGGGACACCATGACCGCGAACGACGCAGGCTGCACCACGTCCACCCGCTTGAGCAGCACCTCGTCGGCGAGCACGTCCCGCAAGGACCACCCGGCCAGCTCTTCGAGCACGCCGGCACAGGCCACCATCGAGTCCCGGAAGACCGGCGAGGACTCCCACAGCGCCAGCCCCATCCCCACCCATTGGGCACCTTGCCCAGGGAACACGAAGACCACCCGGCCGGTCACGTCGGCCACCCCGGCTTCGCACGAACCCAGCCGCTCCAGCACCGTGTCCCGGTCGCCGGCGACGACCGCCCGGTGCTCCAGCAGCGCGCGCGTGTTCACCAGTGCCCGTGCGACATCGGCCAGTCCGACGTCGGGCCTCGTCCGCAGGAACTCCGCCACCTGCCGGGCCTGCGCCCGCACCGCGTCCGCGGACGCCCCCGACACCACCACCGGCCACTGCCTGAGCGGGCTGGTTTCCCCGGCTTCCGTGCCGTGTTCTTCGGCAGATTCGAGAATCACATGGGCGTTGGTGCCGGAGACACCGAAGGCGGAAACTCCCGCACGCCGGGGTTCCGGCCAGGCACGGGATTCGGTGAGCAACTCGACGGCTCCGGCGGACCAGTCGACCGCCGGGGTCGGGGCGTCGACGTGCAAGGTCTTCGGCAGGACACCGTGGCGCATCGCCAGCACCGTCTTGATGACGCCCGCGACGCCCGCCGCGCCCTGGGTGTGCCCGATGTTGGACTTCAGCGAGCCGAGCCACAGCGGACGGTCACGGCCCTGGCCGTAGGTCGCCAGCACCGCCTGCGCTTCGATGGGATCGCCCAAGGTCGTGCCGGTGCCGTGCGCCTCCACGACGTCCACGTCCGAAGCGGCCAGACCGGCGTTGGCGAGCGCCTGCCTGATCACCCGCTGCTGGGAAGGACCGTTGGGCGCGGTGAGCCCGTTCGAAGCGCCGTCGGAGTTGACCGCCGAGCCGCGGACCACCGCGAGCACCGGATGCCCCAGTTCCCGCGCGACCGAGAGCCGCTCCAGCAGCACGACGCCGACACCTTCGGACCAGGCGGTGCCGTCGGCGCCGGCCGCGAAGGACTTGCAACGGCCATCGGGGGCGAGCCCTCGCTGGCGCGAGAACTCCGGGAAAGCGCCCGGAAGGGACATCACGGTGACCCCGCCCGCCACCGCCAGCGAACACTCGCCGCGCCGCAGCGACTGCGCGGCGAGGTGGATCGTCACCAGCGAAGACGAGCAGCCCGTGTCGATGGTGACCGCGGGGCCTTCCAAACCGAGGGTGTACGCCACGCGCCCCGACGCGACGCTCGCCGCGATACCCGTGCCCAGATAGCCCTCGAACTCGTCCGGTACCGGGTGCAGCCTGGTCGCGAAATCGTAGTAGACCAGGCCGGTGAACACGCCGGTGTCGCTGCCCCGCAAGGACATCGGGTCGATCCCGGCGCGTTCGAACACCTCCCACGAGGTCTCCAGCAGCAGCCGCTGCTGCGGGTCCATCGCCAGTGCCTCACGGGGGCTGATCCCGAAGAACCCGGCGTCGAACATCGTCATGTCGTGGAGGAAACCGCCCTGGCTGACGTAGGACTTCCCGACGCACTCCGGATCGGGGTCGAACAGGTTGTCCAGATCCCAGCCCCGGTCCACGGGAAAGCCCGAGATCGCGTCACCGCCGCGCGCGACGAGGTCCCAGAGGTCCTCCGGGGACCGGACGTCGCCGGGGAACCGGCAGGCGAGCGCCACGATCGCGATCGGCTCGCGGTCGCTTTCCTCGAGGGCGCGCAGCCGCCTGCGGTAGCGCTCGTTGTCGGCGAGCACGCGCTTCAGGTACTCGCGCAGCTTCTCGTCGTTCGCCATGGCAGGTCCGCTCCTCGGGGTAGGTCAGTGCTCCACGGGGCCGAGGCGGCTGTCGACGAGCCGGAAGATCTCCTCGTCGCTCGCCAGGTCCAGGTCGACTTCGTCGCCGTCCAGGCCGGTTCCGGTCAGCGCGTGCCACTGTTCGAGGACCTCGCGCAGCCGGACGGAGACGCGGGAACGCAGGGTTCCGTCCCCGGCCGCTGCCGGGAGCGCCGCCGCCACCGTGTCCAGATCCGTCAGCACCGTCGGCTCGGTGTCCAGTTCGCCGAGCAGGTGGTCGGCGAGCGCCCGCGGGCTGGGATGGTCGAAGACCACCGTGCGCGACAACCGCGCGCCGACGGCGGTGACCAGCCGGTTGCGCAGATCGACGGCGGTCAGCGAGTCGAACCCGATCGCGCTGAAGGCCTGGTCCGTGGCCACGGCTCCGGCCGTGCTGTGCCCGAGCACCGCGGAAACGTGGGCGCGGACCAGGTCCAGCAGCAGCCGGGGCCGGTCGGCCGCGGGGGTGGCCCGCAGCCGCAGGACGAACTCCGGCGTCGCCTGTTCGGAACCCGCCGGTTCACCGGGCTCGCTCTGCGCCCGGCGCGCCTCGGGCAGGTCGTCGAGCAGGGGACTCGGCCGTAGGGCGGTGAAGCGCGGGGTGAAGGTGTCCCAGCGCAGGTCGGTGACGATCGCGCAGGTCTCGCCGCGGCCGACGGCCTGCGCCAGCGCGGAAACGGCGAGTTCCGGCGGCATGTGGACGAGCCCGGATTGGGCGAGCCCCGCCTGGATCTGCGGCGAGAAGGTGGACATGCCGCCGCCGTCCCACGCGCCCCAGGCGATCGACGTCGCGGCGAGGCCCCGGCCGCGGCGGCGCTGGGCGAGCGCGTCGAGGAACGCGTTGGCCGCGGCGTAAGCGCCTTGGGTGCCGCTGCCCCAGACGCCCGCGTTCGACGAGAACAGGACGAAGGCGTCCAGCGGCCGGTCGGCGAGGAGCTCGTCCAGGTGCGCGGCGCCGATAGCCTTGCCCGCCATGACTTCGCCGAACCCGGCGGCGTCGGTCTCCTCGATGGCGGCGGGGGTGGCGATACCCGCCGCGTGCACCACGGCGTCCGGGGGATACGCGGCCAGCAGAGCGGCGACCGAAGGCCGATCGGCCATGTCACAGGCGACCACGGTGACCTCGACTCCGAGTTCCTCGGCCAGCCGGGCGGTGTCTTCGGCGGGCAAGCCGCGCCTGCCGGTCAGCACCAGATGGCCTGCCCCGTTGGCCGCGAGCCAGCGCACGACGTGGGCGGCGACGCCACCGGTGCCGCCGGTCACCAGCACGGTGCCGCGCGGCCTCCACTCGGCCACGCCGTCGGCCGGTTCGGCGCGGACCAGCCGCCGGGCGCAGACGCCGGTGGCCCGCACCGCGAGCTGGTCTTCGGTTCCGTTCAAGGCGGCCAGAAGCCGTTTCACCGCCTCGGTGTCGACCACTTCGGGGAGGTCGATCAGGCCGCCCCACCGGCCGGGATGCTCGAGTCCGACGACCCGCCCGAGCCCCCAGACCGCCGCCTGCCGGGGATCGGGCACGCCGTCGTGCTCGTCCACCTGGACGCCACCGCGGGTGACTGTCCACAGTGGAGCTTTCACGTCGCGGAGCGCCTGGACCAGGGTGAGCAGGTCGGCGGCCTCGTCCAGCGCGAGCAGGCAGAGCACGCCATCGACCGCGCCGATCTCGCGCAGCCGGTCCAGCTCACCCACGGTGAGCCGTTCGATCCGGACACCGGCGGCGGTCATGCCGTCGGCGACGGCCGCGACGGCCGGGTCGTCCTGCCCGCCGCGGGTGACCAGCAGCCAGGTTCCGGCCGGGAGCGGCGGGTTCTCCGCGACCGGCTTCCAGACGATCCGGTACCGCCAGGAGTCGAGGGTGGCCTGGTCGCTGAGCCGTTTCGGCGGGTCGAGCTCCTCCAGCCAGTACCGCTCCCGTTGGAACGGATAGGTGGGGAAGTCGAGGTGGGGGCCGCGACCGAGCCCCCAGTCGACGGGCACGCCCCGGATGTGGAGGCTGCCCGCCGAGGTGAGGACCCGGTCCCAGCCGCCGTCCTGACGGCGGAGGGTGCCGGTGACGACCGTGGGACCCAGCTCCTCGACGGTGTCTTCGATACCGGTGGTCAGGACCGGATGCGGGCTGACTTCGACGAACGCGTGATGGCCACCGGTGGCGAGCGTGCGGATCGCCTGCTCGAAACCGACCGGTCGCCGCAGGTTCCGGAACCAGTAGTCGTCGTCCATCGTCGGGCCGTCGGCCCAGCCACCGTCCACTGTGGAATACAGCGGTACCGTTCCGGTTGCGGGACGGAGATCGGCGAGCGCGTGCAGGAGGTCGTCGCGGATGCGGTCGACGCCGGGGCTGTGGGAGGCGTAGTCGACCGGGATCGCGCGGGTGCGGATCCCGAGGCCTTCGCAGGTGACGGTGAGCGCGGCGAGCGCTTCCCGGTCTCCGGACACCACCACGGATTCCGGCCCGTTCACCGCCGCCAGGAACACGGTTCCGGCCAGCAGGTCCCGCACCCGCGTCTCGGACGCGGACACCGACAGCATCCCGCCTCGACCGGCGAGGTCGCGGGCGATGATCGCGGAACGGCTCACCACGATCCGGAGCGCGTCGCGCAGCGTGAGGATCCCGGCGACGCAGGCGGCGGCGATCTCGCCCTGGCTGTGCCCGACCACCGCGTCCGGCTCGACCCCGAGCGACCGCCACACTTCGGCGAGCGACACCATCACGGCGAACGACACCGGCTGCACCACTTCGACCCGCGCCAGCGCCGCCTCGTCCGCGAGCACGTCCCGCAGCGACCACCCGACGAGTCCGTCGAGCACGTCGGCGCAGGCGAGCATGCGGTCGCGGAACACCGGGCTGGATTCCCACAACGCCAGTCCCATCCCCGGCCACTGCGCCCCTTGCCCTGGGAACACGAACACCGTCCGGCCGGTCACGTCGGCCAGCCCGGTCTCGCACGAGTCCAGCCGTTCCCGCAGTTCCGCGGCGGATCCGGCCACCACCACGGCCCGGACGCCCAGCGAAGCGCGGGAACCCGCCAAGAACCGGGCGATGTCCCCGATACCGGTTTCCGGATTCGCCTCGGCGAACCGGGCGATCTGACCGGCCTGTGCCCGCACCCCGGCGGCGCACGCCCCTGACACGACTACCGGCCAAGGACCTTCGTCGTCTTCGGTGCCGTGAAAGGCGTCTTCCCCGACGGACTCGATGGACTCGATGGACTCGAGGACGAGATGGGCGTTGGTGCCGCTCATGCCGAACGCGGAGACCGCACAGCGACGGGGGCGGCCGTGATCCGGCCAGGGAACCGGGTCGGCCAGCAACTCCACGGCGCCGGACGACCAGTCGACCTGAGGGGTCGGTGTCTCCAGGTGCAGGGTCTCGGGCAGGACGCCGTGGCGCATCGCCATCACCATCTTGATCACCCCGGCGATCCCGGCGGCGCCCTGGGTGTGGCCGATGTTGGACTTGTACGAGCCGAGCAGGAGCGGTGAACCGGCCTGCCGATGCCGCCCGTAGGTCGCCAGCAGTGCCTGCGCTTCGATCGGGTCGCCCAGCCTGGTCCCCGTCCCGTGCGCTTCGACCGCGTCGATGTCCGAAGTGGACAGACCGGCGTCCGCGAGCGCGGCTGAGATGACTCGCTGCTGAGCCGGCCCGTTCGGCGCCGTCAGACCGTTCGAAGCGCCGTCGGAGTTGACCGCCGAGCCACGGACCACCGCCAGCACCGGATGCCCGCGCTCCCTGGCGACGGACAGCTTTTCGAGCAGCACCACGCCGACGCCTTCGGACCACGCCGTCCCGTCGGCGGCGGCGTCGAACGACTTGCAGCGGCCGTCCGGGGAAAGCCCGCGCTGCCGGGAGAACTCCGCGAAGACACCGGGCAGCGGCATCACGGTCACGCCGCCGGCCAGTGCCAGCGAGCACTCGCCCTGGCGCAGGGACCGCACCGCGAGATGCATCGCCACCAGCGACGACGAGCACGCGGTGTCGAGCGAAACCGCCGGTCCTTCGAGCCCGAACGTGTAGGCGATCCGGCCCGAGGCGACGCTGCCCGAACTCCCGACCGCGAGATAGCCCTCGAACTCGTCGGCGACCCGGTTGCGGTTCCCGTAGTTCTGGTAGACGACGCCGGTGAACACGCCGGTGTCACCGCCCCGCAGCGAATCCGGGTCGATACCCGCGCGTTCGAACACCTCCCAGCTGGTCTCCAGCAGCAGCCGCTGCTGCGGATCCGTGGCGGTCGCCTCACGCGGGCTCATCCCGAAGAACCCCGCGTCGAAATCGGCGGCGTCGTGCAGGAACCCGCCTTCCCTGGTGTAGCACTTGCCGACACTGTCCGGATTCGGGTCGTACAGCCCCGCGAGATCCCAGCCCCGGTCGACGGGAAAGCCCGAGATCGCGTCGACCCCGCCCGCGACCTGGTCCCACAGGTCTTCCGGCGACCGCACCCCGCCGGGGAACCGGCACGCGAGCGCCACGATCGCGATCGGCTCCCGCGCAGCGGCTTCGACCTCGGCGAGCCGTCTGCGGGCCTGGTGCAGATCCGCGGTCACCCACTTGAGGTAGTCGACCAGCTTTTCGTCCTCGGGCACGGCCCGGACACCTCCTTATGCCGATGTGGCCATGTCGGCGTGCAGGTCGGCCGGGAGCTCTCTGCGGTACTTGACGTCGAGCTTCCGGTAGACGCGGGTGAGGTGCTGTTCCACCGTGCTGTCGGTGATGAACAGCTTCCTGGCGATCTCGCGGTTGGTGTAGCCCGCCACCGCCAGCCCCGCGACCCGCCGTTCGGACTCGCTGAGCGAGCCGAGCCTGGCGGCGTCGGCCCGACGTCCGACGCCGAGGTCGACGGCGCCCGGTTCCGGCATGAGCTCCTGGCACAGCGGGGCCGCCGCGCACGACTTCGCCAGATGCCAGGCGCGGCGCACCGTCATCCGCGCGCGTTTGTGCTCGCCGAGGTGGTGCCGGACCCGGCCGAGGTCGGCGAGCACCCGCGCGAGCTCGTAGCGGTCCCCGCAGTTCTCGAGGATGTCGACGGCCTCGCTCAGCAGCTGCGGGCGTTTGCTCTCCTTGCCGGTCATCGCCAGCACCCGCAGCGCCAGCGCCCGCGCCCTCGTCCCGTCCACCCCGGGGCGGGACATCTGCTCGAACAGCAGCCGCTTGGCGTCGTCGTGGTTGCCGAGGGAGAGCCAGGCCTCCGCCGCGCCGGACCGCCACGGCACGAAGCCGGGCGTGTCGATACCCCAGTCGCGCATGAGTTTCCCGCACGAGAGGAAGTCGGCCAGCGCGGCGTGATGGCGCTCGCCGTCGAGATGGTGGTGGGCGCGCGCGTGCAGGTAGTGCAGCCCGTGGCGGGTCTGCAGCAGCGCGTCGGGCACCGGTCGCGCGAGGTGGGCGGCGGCTTTGCCGGACTCGCCGCTCTTCGTGCACGCGAGGATCAGGCTGCCGAGGGGAAAACCGACCGCGACGCCCCACGCCTTCGCGGACAGATGGGTCAGCGCGGCGCACGCCTGGGCGGCGGCCGCGCGGAAATCTCCCCGCCGGAGCGCGATTTCGGCGCGGACGGCGCTGAATCCCGCCTGCCAGGTGGGACCGCCGCGCTCGGCCGCTTCCGCTTGCAGGCGTTCGCATCCGGCTTCGGCGGCGTCGACCTCGTCGGCGTAGACGAGGGCCAGCAGCGCCACCAGCGCGGGTTCGTCGGACCACGGTGCCGCGTGGCTGAGCCGGGTCTCGCGCAGCGAACGCTCGGCGTCGGCGACGGCGTCCCGGCGGTCGCCGCGGGTGAGCACTTCGGTCAGTGCGGTGGTCGTTTCGGCGCGTGCCTTCCCGAGTCTCGGGTAGCCTGCCGTCATCCACAGTCCGGCGTCGTGGAGCTCGCCGGATTCGCGCACCCAGTCGAGGACTTCGGCGGCCTGCGCCGTCCGGCCGTGCCAGAGCAGCTGCCGCGCGGTACCGAGGGCGTCGGAGCGGGAAAGCAGGCCGGCGCGCATTCCGGCGAGCAGCGGCTCGAAGTGGCGGAGCACGGCGGAGGGATTGAGCTGCCACTCGGCCCTGGCCAGCTTCGCCAGGATGTCGGCCCTGCCGGGCCGCGCCTGATGAGCGACGGTCAGGAAGTCGACGGCCGAGGTGACGTCGTCTTCGTGCAGTGCCAGCTCGGCGGCTTCGGCGAGGACGTCAGGCGCCCAGGACGGCGCAGGGGATCCCGCGCGCACGAGGTGCCTGGCGACCGGGAGCGCGGATTCGCCCTGGTCGTGGAGGAGCCCGGCAGCTCGCCGATGCGCCCGCGCGCTTTCGTCCGGGGCCAGGTCTTCGAGGACGGCGAGCCTTGCCGCCGGATGCCGGAAGGAACCGCCGTCGAGCAGTCCTGCCCTGGTCATCAGGTCGAGCGCCGGGCGGACCGCGCCGCCGCCGGTCATCGCGGACAGCCGGGTCTCGGACGACTCCGGGCCGAGGACGGCGAGCGCGCGGGCAACGGTCAGCACGGCGTCTTCGCCGCGGTGCAAGCAGGACAGGACCGTCTCGCGGTAGTGCCCGCCGGGTACGCCGTGGTCGGCGCGGACGGCTTTGACGAGCGCGGGGTTGCCGCCTGCGAACTCGGAGGACCCGGCCGTGGACAGCGGAGGAAGACACAGCCGGTGGGCGGAATCGCCGAGTTCGGCGAACAGCGCCGGATGCGCGTGGCGCGTCCGTTCCGTCTCGGTGAGCACCATGAGTATCCGCGCGGACCGGGTCCGCCTCGCCGAGTAGAGCAGGAAACGCAAGGAAACGATGTCCGCGAAGTGGACGTCGTCGATCGCGATCACCAGTGGTCTTTCTTTCGCGAGTGTGAGAAGGGTTTCCAGCAATTCCTGAAAAATATCCGGAAGAGCTGCTTCGCGTTCGCTGAAGTCCTGGAAAAGCTGGTTCACGACACCGAACGGGAAATCGTTTTCGAACTCCGAGCAACCGGCCTGAAGTACCAAGGCGCCGTCGCGTTCCGCCTTGCGGGCGAAGGTGTGCAGTAACGCCGTCTTCCCGTGCCCCACGGGGCCTTTCACCAGTACGATCCGGCCCTTTCCAATGCGGCATCGGTCGAACAGCCGATCGAGGATGTCCAGCTGCCCGGTTCGCTCTGCCAGTGACACCGGACCTCCCTTCCTCGGCCGCGATCCACGGAAAAACCAACTCTACGAGCCGATCTTCCCGATGCCCATGGGGCGCTGCTCCAGCTACCGCCCATCGAGAGGTCATCGACGGCGAACCGGGCCGATTCCCTTGACCAGCCAAGGGGAATCGAGCCATCGTGGAATGGCCTGCCGGGGCACTGATCCCCGGTGGAGAAAGGTTCGCGGTGAAACGTGAGCAGCCGATAGTCGCGGCGTTTTTCCTGACACTTCTCGTCGTGGCCGGATGCGGCGCCGGTGAACCGGGTGATGTCCGGCTCGCCGACGGCGGCACCTTCCGTCAGGTGCTCGGCCTGGAAATACCGAACTTCCACCCGTATCGCGATCAGGTCGCCGCCGTCTACTCCACGTTGCTCTACGACTCGCTGGTGAACGTGACCCCGGAGAACAAGGTGGTCTCCGGGCTGGCGGGGAAGTGGAGCGCGACGACGACTTCGGCGGAGTTCACCCTGCGCGACGACGTCACCTGCTCCGACGGCACCCCGCTGCGCGCGGCCGACGTCGCGAACGCGCTCAACCATCAGCGTGATCCGGCGCTCGCCCCGGCCGCCGCGGCGGCACTGGCCACCGTGCCGTCGTTCACCGCGGACGCCGACGACGTGACGAGGACCGTGAAGATCCGGATGGCCGCCCCGTACAGTTTCATCGTCCGGTTGCTGGGCACCCGGCCGATCGTCTGTCCGAAAGGGATCGCCGCGCCCGCGGACTTCGAGAAGGTGTCGGCGGGCACCGGGCCTTATGTACTGACGGGGTACACGTCGGGCGGGCCGTACCGGCTCGAAGTGCGCAAGGGATACCACTGGGGGCCGGACGGCGCCCGCACCGACGAGCCCGGTGTGCCCGCCGCGATCGTGCTGAGCGTGGTCCCCACCCCGGCGACCGCGGCCAACCAGCTGATCGCCGGGGACGTGGACGCGTTCTACACCCCGGATCCGGACTCGGTGCGCGCGCCGGGGCCGGAAGTGACGAAGGTGGAAGTGCCCGCCGTGACCGGCATGGCGTCGTTCAACCAGCGTCCGGGCCGGGTCACCGGGGATCCGCTGGTGCGCCGGGCATTGCTCGCCGCCGTCGATCCAGGCCAGGCCGCCGCGGTGGCCACCGGGGGCAAAGGCAGGCCCGCACGGGGCGTGATGGCACCGGCGGCGTTCTGTTCCGGCGACACGGTCTCGGCGAACCGGCCCGCTCATGACACCGCCGAGGCGGCCCGTCTGCTGGACCAGGCGGGCTGGGTACCGGGCGCGGACGGCGTGCGTGTGCGTGACGGCAAGCGGTTGCGGCTGAAGATCGTCACCTTCGCCACGAGCGCCCAGCTCCGCGCGACGGCGGAATTCCTCGCCGGTGAATGGAAGAAACTGGGGGCCGACACGGTCGTCGAGGAGGTGACCGTCATGGCGTTCATCACCGTGACCCAGCAGAGCGGGGACTGGGAACTCGCGCTCGGCGCGGGAGTCACCGGTTCACTGCCCTCGGACGCGGTCCCGTTCTTTTCCGGCCCGATCCCGCCGCGGGGACGCAACGCCGGCGCGATCGACAACGCCGAGTACCTGCGCCTGATCGGCCAGGCGTCCGCCCTCCCGGACGAGGCGAGCTGCCCGGTGTGGCAGCAGGCCGAGGCGGCGCTGGTGAAACGGGCCGACGTGGTCGCCGTCGCCGAGACCACGGCGATCTGGTTCGCCCGCAAGACACGGTTCCAGGTGGCCGCCGACACCACCATCGTGCCGACGAGCATCCGGCTGATCCGCGGATGACGAGGGACCGGCATCCGCTCCTGGTGTTCGCGGCGAGACGGCTGGGGCGCCTGACCGTGGCGTTGCTGGTGGTGGTGATCGCGTCCTTCGTCCTGATCCATCTCATCCCCGGCGATCCGGTCCGCGCGGCCCTCGGCGCGCAGGCCCCGCCGGAGGTGATCGCGGCGCGCACCGCGGAACTCGGCCTGGACCGGCCGTTGCTTCACCAGTTCCTCGGTTACGTCGGCGGACTGACGCGCGGTGACCTCGGCACTTCGCTGGTGTCCCGCGAGGAGGTCTGGACGATCATGTCCGCCCGGCTGCCGAACACGCTCGCGCTCGCCGGGCTGGCCTTCGCGGTGGTGGTCCTGCTCGCGATCCCCGCCGGCCTCGGGATGGCCGTGTACACCCGTGACGACCGGTACCCCGGCGTCGAATCCGCTTTCACCGGGCTGTCCGCGACACTCGGCCTGGTGCCCAACTTCGTGCTGGCCACCATGCTCGTCGCCGTCTTCGCGGTGGCACTGCGCGCGGTACCGGTCGCGGGGATGGCCGAACCGGGGTCCTACGTGCTGCCGGTGCTCTCGCTCGCGCTCGGCCCGGCGGCGCTGCTCGCGAGGATCGTCCGGGTGGAAGGCCGCAAGGTGCTCGGCGAGGACTACATCCGCACCGCGCGGGCGAAACGGCTGCCCGCGCGGCTGATCTACCTCCGGCACGCGCTGCCCGGCATGCTCACCGCGACGCTCACCGTCGGCGGCATGCTCCTGCCGGGGATGGTCGCCGGGACCGTGCTCGTCGAGAACGTCTTCGCCTGGCCAGGCTTGGGCAGCCAGATCACCGGGGCGGTGCTGGTGAAGGACTATCCGGTGGCCCAGGCGGTGGTGCTGCTGCTCGGTGTCCTGGTGCTGGTGACCAATGTCGTGGTCGACCTCGCGCTGGCCGTGCTCGATCTGCGCTCCACGATCAGGAACGGGTGAGCCGATGACCGGATACCGTGCGACGGCCGCGACCTCGCTGCTGGTCTTGGTGCTGGTGTTCGCGTTGTTCGGCCCGGTCGTCTGGGGAGCGGCCGCCGAGCGCGTCGACACCGGCGCGATCTGGCAGGCACCGTCGGGCGCGCATCCGCTCGGCACGGACGGTCTCGGCCGCGACCTGCTGGCCAGGGTGCTCGTCGCGACCAGGCTGTCGGTGCTGCTCGCGGTCTCCGCGACACTGCTCGGCGCGGTGGCCGGAGTGCTGCTGGGCGTGCTGCCGTCGGTGCTCGGGCCGATCGCCGGGCGGGTGATCGGCACGGTGATCGACATCCTGCTCATGTTCCCCGCGCTGCTGCTGGTGATGTTCCTGGCGATCGTCTTCGGGGCCGGGACGGCCGGGGTGCTGGTCGCGTTCGCGATCGCCTCGATGCCCGGTTTCGCGCGGCTGACCCAGACACTGGCCGCCTCTGTTGCCGACGCGGACTACCTGGCCGCCGCCCGTGTGCTCGGCGTGCGGCGGCATCGGTTGCTGTACCGCCACGTGCTGCCCAACATCGTCGAACCGCTGGCGATCACGGTCACCTCGTCGCTGGCTTTCGCGCTGGTGGCCATCAGCGGGCTGAGCTTCCTCGGGCTCGGCGTCGGCTCGCCGTCCTACGACTGGGGGCTGCTGCTCGGCCAGGGCCTGGACCGGATCTACCTGTCACCCGCGGCCGCGCTGGGGCCAGGGGTGGCGATCGTGCTGGCGGGACTGGGATTCCAGTTGTTCGGCGAGGCGCTCGCGCGGGCCGCGGGCGGTCATCGACGGACCCGGTTCGCCGGCGCCGGGGCCCCGGCGCCGGCACCGGAAGGAGACCACGTGCTCCGGGCGCGATCGTTGACGGTCGAATTCCCCGGTTCGCGGCCGGTCCGGGGAGTGGATCTCACCATCGGGAACGGTGAGATCGTGGGGGTGGTCGGGGAGTCGGGTTCGGGCAAGACGCTCACCGCGCTCGCGGTGGCCGGTCTCGTCCCGCATCCCGGCCGGGTGTCGGCGCGGGAACTCGAACTCGATCGGGGCGCGCTCGCGATGGTGTTCCAGAACCCCGGCACGGCGCTGCATCCGACGATCCGGATCGGCAGACAGCTGGCGGAGGTCGCCGAGGTGCACGCCGGTCTGTCCAAAAAGGACGCGATGAACCGGGCCGTCGCGCGGCTGCGCGCGGTGGCGATCCAGGATCCGCCGAGGCGGGCCCGCCAGTACGCGCACGAGCTTTCGGGCGGGATGCAGCAGCGGGCGGTCATCGGGATGGGCCTGATGGGGACGCCTCGGCTCGTCATCGCGGACGAGCCCACCACCGCGCTGGACGTCACCGTGCAGCGCCGGATACTGGGGTTGCTCGCCTCGATCAACGCCGAAACCGGTGCTTCGGTGCTGCTGATCAGCCATGACCTGGCGGTGGTCGCCGAGATCAGCCGCCGGGTGCTCGTCATGTACGCCGGTCTGATCGTCGAGGAGCTGCCGGTGAGCGTCTTGCGCGCCAGAACCCCCGCCCATCCCTACACGGCGGCGCTCCTGGCGACCAGTGTCGACCTGGACACCGACCGGGATCTGCCGCTCGCGACCATTCCCGGCCGCCCGCCCACCACGATGCCCGATGGCTGTCCGTTCGCCCCGCGCTGCCCGCGGGCCACCCGCCGGTGCGCGACCGAAACGCCGCGCCTGCGGGAACACGCGCGCTCGCACCGAGTCGCTTGCTGGCATCCGCTGTGAGCGGCCTGAGCTTCGACGGGCTCACCGTCCGGTACCGGGGCCTGACCGCGGTGAACGACGTCAGTCTCGACGTCCCGCACGGCCGGATCGTCGGACTGGTCGGCGAATCCGGTTCGGGCAAGTCCACCCTCGCCCGCGCCGCCGTCGGCCTGTCGCCGGTGACGGCGGGGAGGGTTCTGCTCGACGGCGAGGACATCACGCGGGCGAAGGGGGCGCGCCGACGGCGGCTCGGCAGCCGGATCCACCTGGTGTTCCAGAACCCGCACAGCGCGCTCGACCCGCGGATGACGGTCGGTGACACGGTGTCGGAGGCACTGACCGCGCACCGGGGGCCGCGCCGGAGCGAACGGCGGTCCGAGATCGCCCGGCTGCTCGACCTGCTCGGGCTGGACCCGGCGCTGGCGTCGGCCCTGCCCAGCGCGCTCTCGGGCGGGCAACGGCAGCGGGTGGCCCTGGCCAGGGCGCTCGCGGTGGAGCCGGAGGTGCTGATCGCGGACGAGATCACCTCCGCGCTGGACGCCTCGGTGCAGTCCGCGATGCTGAACCTGATCCGCGAACTGCGGGACAAGCTGGATCTGACGATCCTGTTCATCGGGCACAACCTGGCCGCCGTCCGCTACGTGGCCGACGTGATCGCCGTGCTGCGGCAGGGCGAACTCGTCGAAGTGGCACCCACCGGCAGGTTGTTCGCCGAGCCGCGGCATCCGTACACCCGCGCTCTGCTGGCGTCCGTCCCGAGGATCGGCTGATCACTCGCGGATGCCTGCCTCGGCGGCCATGGCGAATCTGATCGCCAAGGTCGCGGCCCTGGTCGCGTTGAGCGCTTCCTGGCAGCTGTCGGCGGCGGTGTGACGTTCGCCGAGGGCGGCGCAGACTCTTTCGGCAGCTTCGAGGCAGGCCAGACCGGCTTCCACGAGCGGGTCGGCTCGGGCGTTCGCGAGGCGAAGGCTCAGGCGGCGGATCTCGGTGTGCAGCTCTTCGGCGACCAACATGGACGTCAGGCCGGAGTGAGGGTGAAGAAGCGTTCCTGCCAGAGCGCGTACAGCTCCGCGTGCAGATCCTCGGTGAGCCCGAGCTTGCCCAGTGTGGTCCGCCCGTCGGTCTTTTCCAGTACCGCGAACAGGCGTGGTGACACCGAGGCGCGTGGTCCTGTCGAGTAGGCGAGGAAGATTTCCCTTGTCACCGCAGGGGTCCGGTGCTCGGCCAGGCGGGTGGTGGGCCGGAAGTGGAGGACGGCTCGGCCGAGGTGGTCCGCCCAGTCGGGTTTGCGGGTGATGAGGTGGTTTTCGATGACGAGGTGGTCGAGTTCGGTGGTGAGGTAGCAGGTGAGGGCGTCTTGGACGGTTTGGATGATGGGTTCGGCGTTGTTGTTGAAGGAGGTGTTGAGGAGGACGGGTGTTCCGGTTTTTTCGCCGAATGTGGTGACGAGGTGGTGGAAGCGTGGGTTGGTGTTGGGGTCGATGATTTGGAGGCGTGCGGTTCCGTCGATGTGGGTGACGGCGCCGAGTTCTTCTCGTCGGTCTGGGTGGACGTTGAGGACGAAGGACATGAAGTCGTGGTTGCCTTGTGTGGTGGGGATTTCGAAGTAGGTGTGGGCGGCTTCGGGGGTGGTGACGGGGGCGAAGGGGCGGAAGCTTTCGCGTTTTTTGACCATGGCGTTGATGCGGGTCTGGTTGGTTTTGGGGCGTGGGTCGGCGATGATGCTGCGGTTGCCGAGGGCTCGTGGTCCGAATTCGGATCCGCCTTGGGCCCAGCCGAGCACGGCGCCGTCGGCGAGTAGTTGTGCTGCCCGCTCGACGATGTCGTCCAGCTGTTCCACTTTGATCCAAGAGCTCCAGCCTTCGAGGATCGTCTCGATGTGTCGTGGTGTGCCCAGGGTGGGACCGAGGTCCGCGGAACGGAGCCGGGACGGGGTGTGAGCTGCCCCGAGCTGTTGTCCTGCCAGCAGCGCCGCGCCCTCACCCGCTCCGGAGTCGTGCGAGGCGGGATGCACGAAGACTTCGTCGAAGAGGCCGGAGCGGAGGATGACGCCGTTGAGACTGGAATTGTGCGCCACACCACCGCCGAAAGCGAGCTTCCGTAAACCGGTGAGTTCGGCCCAGTAGGCGAGGACGTGCAGAACGATCGTTTCGACGGCCTCCTGGATGCCGGCCGCGATGTCCATGTGCTGCTGGGTGAACTCCTCGCCTTTCCGTCTCGGCGAGATCCCGTGCTCGAACAACGTGGGGCCGACGACGTTCAACCCGAGATTGCTCGGCGCGATCTCGTAGTTCCCCTTCTCCTGCAACGTGTAGATGGACTTGAAGATCTTCCGGTAGGTGGCGGGGTCGCCGTACGGCGCCAGGCCCATCACCTTGTACTCGTCGCCGAAACCGTAGCCGAGCTGCTGGGTCGCCGTCAGATAGAGCCTGCCCAGCGACTTCGGGATCGAGTACGACGCGAGGCTTTCCAGCCGTCGGTCGCCTCCCCGGTACACGGTGCCCGAGTTCTCCTCGCCTGCCGCGTCCATCACCACCACGAGCGCCTCACTCATGCCGGAGCGGGTGAAGGTGGACTGCGCGTGAGCCAGATGATGCGGGCTGTAGAAGAGTTTGTCGTCGGGCAGATCCCAGTCCAGCTCCCGCTTGAGCCACTCCTTGATCAGCTGACGGCTGTACCGCGTGGGCACCGAGCTGTTACCGGAGTAGAGGAGGTTCAGTGACAGATCGATGGTCTCTTCGGGAAAGTAATAGCCGACGGCGTCGATGTCCGCGGGGGTGACGCCCGCGCGATCGAGGCAGGCGCGGATGGCGTTGATGGGGAACTTGGTGGTCTTCTTGATCCGGTTGAGCCGTTCCTCTTCCACCGCCGCGATCAGCTCGCCGTCGCGGACCAGGCAGGCGGCGGCGTCGTGGAAGAAGTACTCCATCATGCCGTCCACCAGATCGGTGTCCGCCGCGGAGAAGTTGCCGTTCAGTCCGAGCACCAGCATCTCGTTCACCGGCCAATCGGGGTGAGGGTGAAGAACCGTTCCTGCCAGAGTGTGTACAGCTCCGCGTGCAGATCCTGGGTGAGCCCGAGTTCGCTCAACGGCGTCGGCCCGTCCACCTGCTTCAGCACCGCGTACAGCCTTGGGGAGACATCGGCTCGGGGTCCCGTCGAATAGTCGAGCCGGATCTCGCTTCCCGTAACGGGTTCCCCCTGCGGACCGGATCTCACGAGCCTGGTCAGCCTTGTCGTGGGGCGGAAGTGGAGGACGGCTTGACCGAGCCGACTTCGCCAGTCGGGTTTGCGGGTGATGAGGTGGTTTTCGATGATGAGGTGGTCGAGTTCGGTGGTGAGGTAGCAGGTGAGGGCGTCTTGGACGGTTTGGATGATGGGTTCGGCGTTGTTGTTGAAGGAGGTGTTGAGGAGGACGGGTGTTCCGGTTTTTTCGCCGAATGTGGTGACGAGGTGGTGGAAGCGTGGGTTGGTGTTGGGGTCGATGATTTGGAGGCGTGCGGTTCCGTCGATGTGGGTGACGGCGCCGAGTTCTTCTCGTCGGTCTGGGTGGACGTTGAGGACGAAGGACATGAAGTCGTGGTTGCCTTGTGTGGTGGGGATTTCGAAGTAGGTGTGGGCGGCTTCGGGGGTGGTGACGGGGGCGAAGGGGCGGAAGCTTTCGCGTTTTTTGACCATGGCGTTGATGCGGGTCTGGTTGGTTTTGGGGCGTGGGTCGGCGATGATGCTGCGGTTGCCGAGGGCTCGTGGTCCGAATTCGGATCCGCCTTGGGCCCAGCCGAGCACGGCGCCGTCGGCGAGTAGTTGTGCTGCCCGCTCGACGATGTCGTCGGGTTCTTCGACGTCGACCCAGGAACTCCAGGCGTGGAGGGTGGATTCGATGTGCTGGGGCGTGCCGAGTTCGGGGCCGAGGTCGGCGGCACGGAGCCGTGGTGTGGTGTGCGTGGCGCCGAGTCGTTCTTGGGCGGCCAGTGCCGAGCCTTCTCCGGCTCCGGAGTCGTGGGAGGCGGGGTGGATGAAGACTTCGTCGAAGAGGCCGGAGCGGAGGATGACGCCGTTGAGGCTGGAGTTGTGCGCGACACCACCGCCGAACGCCAGCTTTCGCAGGCCGGTGAGTTCGGCCCAGTAGGTGAGGACGTGCAGAACGATCGTCTCGACGGCTTCCTGGATGCCGGCCGCGATGTCCATGTGCTGCTGGGTGAACGTCTCACCTTTCCGTCTCGGCAAGAGCCCGTTCCCGAACAGTGCCGGTCCCAGATTGTTGAGCCCGAAAGCGCCCGGCGCGAGTTCGTAGTCTCCCTTGTCCTTCAAGGTGTACAACGACTCGAAGATCTCCCGATAGGTGCCGGGGTCGCCGTACGGCGCCAAGCCCATCACCTTGTACTCGTCGCCGAACTTGTAGCCCAGCTGCCGGGTCGCGTCGAGATAGAGCGATCCCAGCGACTTCGGAATCGGATACGAGGTCAGCGTGTGCAGATCCCCGTCTTCGGCACGGTAGACGGTGCCCGAACTCTCTTCCCCCATGCCGTCCATGATGACCACCAGCGCCTCGGTCATCCCCGAATGACGATAGGTGGACAGCGCGTGGGCCGTGTGGTGCGGGCTGTAGAAGAGCTTGTCGTCGGGCAGGTCCCAGTCCAGCTCGCGGCTGAGCCAGTCCTTGATCAGCTCCCGCGTATACCGCGTCGGCGTCTCGCGATGCTCGGTGTACAGCTGGTTGAGGACCATGTCCATGTGATCCTCGGGAAAGTAGTACCCGACGGCGTCGATCTCGTCCACGCGGACGTTCGCTCGTTCGAGGCACGCGCGGATGGCGTTGACCGGGAACTTGGTCGTCTTCTTGATCCGGTTGAGCCGCTCCTCCTCGACCGCCGCGATCAGGACACCGTCGCGGACCAGGCTGGCCGAGGAATCGTGGCAGAAGAACTCCAGCATGCCGTCCACCAGATCGGTGTTCCCGGCGGAGAAGTTCCCGTTCAAACCGAGTACGAGCATTGTTTCACCGGACCAATCGGTGTCGATGGGAACCGCCGGAGCCAGCCTAGCCAGCGCACTGTCGGGACCGGGAGTTCCGGGATTCCACTGACCACCCATTTGGCAAGTCCGTGAAGGCCTCCTTGCCTACCTTGAGAGTAGGGAAGGAGGCCTTCACGGACCGCGTTACCTTGCAGAGGCGAGGAGCGCCAGTCGTCGCGCGACCTCGTCGACCGGCGGCAGCGCAAGCAGTTCACGTTGCGCGTGCCGGGCGCGTGCGAGGTTTTCGCTGCTGCCGAGCACTTTCCGGCAGGCGGCGGCGATCTCCGACGGGGCGGTGGCCTGCTCGCCCAGCCCGAGTTCCGCCACCTTCCGCGCGTTGTCGAGCTGATCGCCGAACAGGGGAGCGACCACCATGGGCACACCCGCGCGGACGGCTTCGCGGACACTGTTGTACCCGCCGTGGGTGACGAACAGCTGGACGGTCTGCAGCAGCAACGGCTGGGCGATGTGCTCGACGAGCCGCACATGCGGCGGAACACCGGCGCGTGGAAAAGAGACACCGCCCGTCGACACCACCGCCGTGCAGTCCAGTTCGGACAGTGCGCCGACCAGCGCGGCCAGTGCCCGCACCGGATCGGCCGGGATGGTCGACGCCTTCCCGCCGTCCCGTGACGCCGCGGCCGTCGGCAGGGCGACGCCGATGGCGCCGTACACCAAGGGTTTGCCGGGGTCGAGTTCGGTGATCCACGACGGAAGCGGCTCGCACCGGTCGGACGCCTCCGGCTGCCGGTAGGCCACCGCCCGCGGGATCCCGCGCGCCGCGAACGAGTAGCGCGGCGGGAGCGAGTCGATGCGGCCGTAGCGGTAGATCGCGAGCGGGTCGTCCTGGACGTCGAGCCCGAATTCGGCGCGACGTTCGTTCAACAGCGGCGCGATCGCGGCCGGAGCCAGGGTGTTGACCGCGCCGGACGGGGCCGCCACATGCGGAATACCGAGCTGCTCGGCGACGAGGCAGCCGCAGAACTCCATGCCGTCACGGAGGACGAGATCCGGTTCGAACCAGGCCGCGACCTTGCGCAGTTCCGGATACCCGCGAGCAAGGAGACGCTGCCCGACGACGACCTTGATCACCTGGTCATGACCGGTGTCGGTGATCTCGGCCCAGCATTCGGCCTGATCCGGCAACGCGGCGACGGCCTTGAGCCCGGCCGAAGTGAACTCCTCGACGAGCTGGGGCACGCACGCGACCAGCACCTCGTGCCCCGCCCGTGCGAGCGCGGACGCCGCGGGGATCATCTCCCGCGCGTGAGAGCGAGCTCCCGTCACCGTGCACAATATTCGCCGCACGCTCACGATCCCACGCTCGCATGGGGGATCATTTCGGCTCCGCGCTGGGCGGGGACATGCGTCGCGGCCAGGGATTTCGAACGGTGGTACGCCAGCAGGAGCGCGTCCCGCCCTGGCTGGAGTTCGACCCAGGTCGCGGCCCGCTGGTGCTTGTCCGCGCGGACGGCCTGCGGGATCGTCAGGTAGGCGATGTCGCGGATCAGCTTGTGCCGGAACTCGTAGGTGGTCACCCCCGGTTCCCTCGTGCGCACGCGGGTGAGCAGGCCATGGCGTTCGAGATGTTCCAGCGCGCCCGAAACCTCGTCCTCCGCCTGGCCGCCCACGGCGCTCACCCCCGCCGCCCGGATGCCGGAACGGATGACCGCGGCGTCGACCAGCACCGCCTTGGTCCCGGTGGGCAGACTGTCCAAACGGGACGCGACGGTGCGGTGCACCAGTTGCGGTACCGGCGGGCCGGGGTTGCCGGCGTCCTCGGCGGTGTTCTCGCGCAGCATCCGCGCGAACGCGCCGGCGAAGAGCGGGTTTCCGCCGATGTGCGAGACATAGGACCGAAGCGCCCGCCCGGTGCTCCTGCCGTCGTGCAGGATGGCCAGCAGCCGAGTGATGTCCTCGTCGGACAAGGGATCGAGGGTGATCGTGGTGGCACCGGCCTTGCCGCCCGCCCAGGTGGGGCGCCGGTCCAGCAGCTCGGTCCGCGCGGTGACCACCACCAGGATCGGGAACAGCCCGGCGTTGCCGGTGAGGTGGTCGATGAAGTCCAGCAGCAGATCCTCGGCGAGATGGAGATCTTCGACGACGAGCACGAGCGGTTCCTCACCGCTCGCCGCGTCGAGGAACTGCCGCCAGGCGGGGAAGGATTCGCGCGAGATCTCCGCATCCGTGCCGAGCCCGAGCAGGGTGCGCAAATGGGAGAGCAGCCACGCCGACCTGGTCCCGTCACCGGCCAGCTTCGTCACCGTTTCGGTCAGTTTGCGGTCCGCGCGCTCGGCCGTGTCGGCGTCGCTTATCCCCGAGTAGGACCGAACGCAGTCGGCCAGCGCGGCGAGCGTGCCCGGCGTCTCGAACCGGGAGGACCGGCCGGTGACGAACCGGGCGCGGGCCGAGGTCGAGTGATGGAACTCGGCGATCAGCCTGCTCTTGCCGATGCCCGGCTCGCCGAGCACGGTGACCAGATGCGGCCTGCTCCGGGTGCCGACCTGGTTCAGCGCGCCGAGGAGCATCCCGAGCTCGCGATCCCGGCCGACGAACGGCGCCGTCGACCGGGCATGCGACTGTCTCGGCAGCACGGTGACGGCCGGGGAGCCCTCGTCATGGCTTCCGGCGGTGGCGTAGGCGATCTCGGAGTCGCTGGCGGTTCGGGTCTCCGCGCAGACCCGAACCTCGTCGTCCGGGACCTGGGTGAGCAGGCGGAGACAGCGGTCGAGCACCGCGCCGGTGACCATCGGCGGCTCGCCGGCGTCGCCCTGATGGCGGCGGACGAGCGCGTCGCCCGTGGCGACGGCGACCGCGACGGTCAGCGTGCCCGCCCTGCCGGCGGGGCGGAGCAGCCGGTCCCGGATGGCCAGCGCCGCGCGCACCGCCCTGGCGGCGTCGTCCTCCCGGCAGCGCAACGGCCCGAACAGGGCGAGCCACAGCGGGCCGATCGTGCCGCCGATGATGCCGCCGAGCTGTTCGGTCTCTTCCCGGATGGTCGCCGCGACATGCTGCAGCTCCGCGTCGACGTGTTCGGGGCCCGCGTTGCGGACGTCGCGGCCGAACCGGGTCATCACGACGACGACGCTGACCCATTTGAGCTCCGCGATCTGCCCGGACGGCTCCCGCCGTTTCGCCGGTCGCGGCGTGATCTCGACCGGGCGCCGGGGTTCGGACGGCGAGACCGGGCGCGGGTGCTCGATCACCAGCTCCTGATTGAGGATCGCCTGCTCCAGCTCCTGCAGCTCGCGACCGGGGTCGAGCCCGAGGCTGTCGATCATCCTGGTCCGGATACGGCGGTAGACGCCGAGCGCGTCGGCTTGGCGGCCGTTGTGATAGAGCGCACGCATGAGCTGGCCGCACAGCCGTTCCCGCAGCGGCTCCGCCTCGACCCACGTCTCCAGCTCGCGCATCACCTCGCCGTAGCGGCCGCACGCGAACTCGGCTTCGACGTAGTCTTCGATCGCGGCCAGCCGCGAGTTGCGGACGGTCGTCAGCACCGGCCAGTCGACGCCGAGCTCGACGAGATCGGCGAGGACCGGGCCGCGCCACAGCGCCAGCGCGTCGCGCAGGGTGCTCGCGGCCCGCGGCCAGTCACCGTCCGCCAGCTTCGCCCGGCCGTCGTTCACCTTGTCGTGGAAGCGGTTCAGGTCGACGCTGTCCGACGGCGCGCGCAGCAGATAGCCGGGCGCGTGGGTCAGCAGCACGGTGGAATCGGAGCTGTACCCGCTGGGGGACAGCAACTGGCGCAGCCCGGAAACGGCGTTCTGCAGCATCTTCCGTCCCGTGGTCGGCATCTCGACCGGCCAGAGCGCTTTGAGCAGGGTGCTGGTGGCGACCACACTGTTGACGTGCAGGAGCAGGAAACCGAGCGCGGCGCGCTGCTTGCTGCCGTTCACCGCCAGCGGTCTGCCGTCGTCGATGACCTCCAGCGGGCCTAACAACTGGAATCGCATATGTCCCCCTGGCGTGAGGTTGCGGTGGTGGCTGGACGGTTCGGTCACCGAATCAACCGGCCTCCCCGACCTGCAGCCGCCAGAGCGAGGCGTAGACGCCGCCGAGACGCAGGAGTTCCTCGTGCGTTCCCTCCTCGGCGGGCACCCCGTCCGCACCGAGGACATAGATGTGATCGGCGTGCCGGATGGTGGACAGCCGGTGCGCGATGACGACGAGTGTCCGGTCACGGGCGAAATCCCTGAGCGCGTGCTGGATCGCGGACTCGGTCTCGTTGTCCACCGCGGACGTCGCTTCGTCCAGCACGACGATCGGCGCGTCCTTCACGAACGCGCGAGCCAGCGAGATGCGTTGCTTCTGGCCGCCGGACAGGGAAACCCCGCGTTCGCCGATCTTCGTGGCGTACTTCGACGGCAGCGTTTCGACGAACTCGTCCACGGCCGCCATCCGGGCGGCGTCCACCACCCGCCGATGGCTTGCCTGGAAGCTCCCGTAGCGGATGTTGTCCGCGATCGTCCCGTCGAACAGGAACGCGTCCTGCGCCACGAAACCGATCGCCCGGCGCAGATCGCGCAGCCGGATCCCGGTGACGTCCTGCCCGTCGAGGAGGACCCGTCCCGACTCCGGCCGCTGGAACCGCATCATGAGCTTGGCGATCGTCGTCTTGCCCGAGCCGGTCACCCCGACGATGCCGGTGACCTTCTTCGGCGCGATGTGCATGGTCAGCCCGCGCAGGACCGGAGCGCGCCCTGGGTAGGCGAAGGTGACGTTCTCCAGCACCATTTCCCCCTTGACCTGGGCCACGTCGAGCCGGTGCCCGCGGGTGCCGGATTCGGTCGGGAGGTCTTCCAGATAGCGGACGCGATGCAGCGCGGCCGCGGTCTGCTGGTACCCGTCGACGACGTTCCCGAGGTTCGGGAGCTTCCACAGCACCTGCTGCGGCAGGCCGACCAGCGGGTTGAAGATCTCGAACCGGAGGGTCTCCGCGAGCACCGCGCGCCCGCCGAGCAGCAGGATCCCGGCGAGGGACACGGTCGCGGACACCCGCACGGTCTCGGTGTAGGAGACGGCGCCGCGGTCGAGCCGCTTGCCGCTGTCCCGGTACCGCTCGCTGAGCGCGCGGACCCGCTGGATCTCGTGGTTCTCCGCGCTGAAGCTCTTCACCGTGGCCGTCGCCGCCAGGTTGTCCGTGAGCCTGCTGTTGAGCGCGGACTCCTTCTCGGCGACGTCGACGTAGTCCGGGCCCACCTTGTCGTGGTGACGGAACGAGAGCCAGGTGACGATCGGCACCGGCAGGAACGCCACCCAGGCGATTTGCGGCGCGAAGACGAGGAACACCGGGACGAGCACGAGAAAACTGGTGGTCAGCGTCAGCACCTCGTGCGCCGACGAGGAGAGGAAGGTGCCGAGCTGGTTGATGTCGTCGGTCAGCAGCCTGGCCATCCGGGTGGTGCGCTCGTCCTCGAGGTAGCGGAGTTCGAGACGCTGCACGTGGGGGTACAGCCGGTCCCGCCATTCGTGCCGCACGTCGTGCGCGAGGGCACGCCACTGGATCCCGGCCGTGTAGGAGAGGGCGGCGAGGCCGAGGCAGACCAGCGCGGCCGCTCCGGCGAGCACCCAGATCTGGGTGGTGGCACCGGCGAGGCCGACGCTGATCAGCGCGGCGCTTTCGCCGCGGACGAGGACGAGCACGATCCAGCCGATGACCAGCACCAGCAGCATGTCCATGAGCTGCCCGAGCACGGAAAGGGCCGACGCGAGGTAGAAGCGTTTGCGGTGCCTGCCGACGATGGTCAGCAGCGGTGGCTGTCTCGCCCACTTCGGCGGGGACGGTTCGAGCGAGGCCGCGCGTTTCGACTTCCGCCACGCGGAGCGGATGATGATCGCGGTGGTGCCGAGCACGGCGCCGAGCCCGACGAGCGAGGCGGGCACCGCCACCGCGACGACCGTCGCCGAAGCACCGACGGCGATCAGCGCGAGACCGCCGTCGGTCTTGGCCTGTCCGGCCGTCGTGACCTGGCCGGAGCCGGTGATCTCGCGGACCGCGCCGGCGACGGCCTTCAGTACTGTCCGGCCTGCCTCTTCACCGGTGAGGCAAGGGTCATGGTGAATGAGCAGCCTGCCGGTGACCGGGTTCGCGTGTGCCGCCAGCACACCCGGCGCGGCGCGCAGGCTCGTTTCGAGGGCGGCCGCCAGCCGAGGCCGTCCTCGTACCACGCCGATGTCCCAGCGCTGGCGCCCCGGAATGACCGACCTCGGCCGCGCGCTCAGCTTTTCGTGTCCTCGCCCCTTTGTTAATGACATGTTTCGCCGTCACCGATTTCCTGTTCGGGGAAATTCGCGTTCACCGGTGAGTTCAGGGCGCGCTTCTCTTCTTTTCGGCTTGCTCGGCGTCCCTGACCTCGGCCGCGAGATCCTGCAACTCCTCGCTGGTCTGTGCGGCCAGCTTGCGCAGTTCCAGCGCGACTCCGACCGAGGCCCGGACGGCGCCGCGGGCCAGCGGCTTCACCATCTTGCCGGCAAGCGGGGCGATGACCAGTCCGATCAAGAAAGCTGGCAGTGGTGGTAGCATCTCGCATCCGTCCTCGTACCCTGTGATTTTCCCGGTGAGTGCGAAGCATCTGTTGCATCGAGTCGGACTTGCTTTTTTGAATGGCAAGAACTCGCTGGGCGGGCTCGCTGATTTCCCGCATTCCCAAGTTATCGCCGGGACCGGGACCGGTCAAGGTAATCGGTGCGCGTCACCGGTCCGGGGCACCGGTGCCGGTCGGGAACGGTGCGAGTTTGTCAGTGTTTTGCCACTGTGCGGGGATATTCCCAGTTGACCTGACAAGGAAGGTGACACGCGGTCGTGGCCGTCGTTGCTCCGTTGGAGCGGTCGTCCGCCGCGATCAGTCGCGCTCGGTCGCCGTTTGCCCGGCAGTCGGATATTCACGTTCCGGTCCCCACCTTTTTTTCCTGGCCAGCGTGATTCCGTCGGCCATCACGATCAGGGAGAGTTCGACGCGGTCGTCGTCACGGAGCATGCTGTTGAGCTTGCGGATCGCGAGGGTGTCCTGGTCGTTCGAGTCCGGATCCGCGACCTTGCCGAGGAACAGCGTGTTGTCGATGACGATCAACCCGTCCGGACGGGTGAGAAGCATGGCTTCCTCGTAATACCAAGGATAATTCACCTTATCGGCGTCTATGAAGACCAGGTCGAACCGGCCGCCACCCTGTTCGGTGCGAAGCCCGGCCAAGGTCTCGATGGCGTCGCCGACGCGGACCTCGATGCGGTCGGCGACACCCGCGCGCCGCCAGAAGGGTTCGGCGATCGCCGGCCATTTCGCGCTGACGTCGCAGGTGACGACACGGCCGCCGGGCGGAAGCGCGCGTGCCATGCTCAAGGTGCTGTAGCCGGTGAAGGTGCCGATCTCCAGTACCCGTCTCGCCGAGACCAAGCCGACGAGCATCCCGAGCAACTGTCCTTCCTCGGGCATTACCTGAAGGTGCCGCCCCGCCGGAAGCCGTGCCGTTTCCGCGCGCAGGTCGCGGAGAATCTCGTCCTCCCGTAATGAGACCCGTCTGACATAGTCGATCAGGCGTTCGGTGGTGCCGACCTGCTCACCCATATCCATTCCGTTCCAGTGCCGGTGACAAGATCTGGATGGTTTCGGATTCCGGTTGGGTAACCGGTTTCAGATGCATTCGCTGCACCCCCGAGTGCTCGCCGAAGGTGGCGGCGCAGGAACAGCCGTGCCGGGGGAGGTCCTCGAACCCGGCGAACCGGTAGGCGATCTCCATCATCCGGTTGCGGCCGGTCCGCCGGAAGTCGGCCACCAGGTGGACGTCCGCCGCGGCGGCCCGGCAGGCGAGCCACGACAGCAGCGCGCTGCCCGCCCCGAACGAGACCACCCGGCACGAGGTGGCGAGCAGCTTGAGGTGCCATGACCGCGGATGCCGTTCGAGCAGGACGATGCCGACGGCGCCGTGCGGGCCGAACCGGTCGGACATGCTGACCACCAGCACGTCATGGCCGGGCGCCGCGAGGAGTTCGCGCAGCGCCCGGTCGGAATAGACCACGCCGGTCGCGTTCATCTGGCTGGTCCGGGCGGTCAGTTCCGACACCCGCGACAGATCCTCCTCGGTCGCCGGGCCGATGCGCATCACCAGGGACAGCGACTTCAGGAAGTCGGTGTCCGGGCCGGAGAACCCGGCGCGCTCGGCCTCACGCCGGAACCCGGCCTGGTAGAGCTGCCTGCGCCGTTGGGAGTCGATCGTGACCACGGCCGGGCTGAACTCGGGCAGCCGGGTCAGCGCGGTCGCCTGGTCCGCGGGGTAGCACCGGATCTCGGGGAGATGGAAGCCGACCTCGGCGCGTTCGGCGGGCTGGTCGTCGATGAACGCGATCGTGTGATGCGCGAAGCCCAGTTTGTCGGCGATCCTGCGCAGCGCGCCGGATTTGGCGCCCCAGCCGATCTGGGGGAGCACGAAGTACCCGGCGAGGTCGAGCTCCACCAGGCGCTTCCACGCCCGATCGTGATCGTTCCTGCTGGCGACCGACTGCAGGATGCCGCGCGCGTCCAGTTCCACGACCGTCGCGCGGACCTGGTCGGGCAGCGTGACGTGGTCCCCTTCGCTCAGGGTCCCCCGCCACAGGGTGTCGTCCAGGTCCCAGACGAGGCACTTCACCTCACCGGTCATCGGCGGACCCCGCTCAGCGCGTGCCCGGCGAGCATGAGCAGGCACAACTCGTTGGTGCCCTCGATGACTTCCATGAGTTTCGCGTCCCGGTAGGCCCGCGCCACCAGACTGCCGTCGTGCGCGCCCGCCGAGGCCAGGACCTGCACCGCCGCCGACGCGCCGTCGGCGGCGTTGCCCGCGCTGACGTGCTTGGCCAGCACCGTCGTCATCACCACATCCGGTGATCCGGAGTCCCAGTGCTCGCTGGCGTGCTCGCAGACCCGCGCGCTGACCTGTTCGGCGATCAGCAGCCTGCCGAGATGCCCGGAAACCAGCTGGTGCTCGGCGAGCGGCTTGCCGAACTGGGAGCGTGAGCGCGCGTGGTCCGTCGCCGCCGCGAGACAGCCGCGGAGCAGGCCGGCGCAGCCCCACGCGACGGACAACCGGCCGTAGGTCAAGGCCGAGGTGACCAGCAGCGAAAGCGATTGCCCGGCGCCGCCGAGCAGGCTGTCCGCAGGCAGCCTCACCCCGTCGAGGTCCACGTCGGCGTGCCCCGCGGCACGGCAGCCGAGCGGATCGGGGATCCGGCGTATCCGCACTCCCGGCGCGTCCGCGGGGACGACCACGGCGGCGCCTCCTTCGCCGTACCGGCCGAACACGACGATCAGGCCGGCGTAGTGCCCGCCGGTCACCCACACCTTGCGGCCGTCGAGCACCACGGTGTCGCCCTCGTCGCGGATCCGCGTCGTCATCGCGGACAGGTCGCTGCCCGCCCGCGGCTCGCTGAACGCCACGGCGGCCAGCTCACCACCGGTGAGCCTCGGCAGCAGGCGGGCGCGCTGCGCCGCGTCACCTGAGCGCCGGATCGTCCACGCCGCCATGCCCTGCGTCGTCATGACACTGCGGACCGAACCGCACAGGCTGCCGGTATGCGCGGTGAGCTCGCCGTTGTCGCGGCTGCTCAGCCCCAGGCCGCCGTGTTCGGCGGCGACCTGCGCGCACAGCACCGGACCGAGTTTGCCGAACAGTTCCGGCGGCAGCAGCCCGGTCCGGTCCCACTCTTCGGCCTGGCCTTCGACCAGTTCGGTGATCAGTGCCGTGGCCCGCGCCAGCGTGTCACCCGGCATGGTTGTCCCGGAGCCGGTCCACCAGGGCCGTCATCGCGTGCACCGTGCGGAAGTTGTCCAGCCGCAGATCGGCGCCGGCGATCACCACGTCGAAGACCTGCTCGATGTGCACCACCAGCTCCATGGCGAACAGCGACGACAGCCCGCCCGCGGTGAACAGGTCACGGTCCGGCTCCCAGCTCGCCTTGGTGCGGGATTCCAGATAGCGCAGCAGATCCTGTTCGACAGTGGGTACGGTCATGGCATCGCCTCCTGGTAGTCGAAGAATCCACGGCCGCTTTTCCGCCCGAGGCTGCCTTCGCGGACCTTGGCCAGCAGCAGTTCGCAGGGCAGGCAGTCTTCGTCCCCGGTCCGGGCGTGCAGTACCGCGAGCGAGTCGACGAGGTTGTCCAGGCCGATCAGATCCGCCGTGCGCAGCGGGCCGGTGCGATGCCCGAGGCAGTCGCGCATCAGCGTGTCGACGGCTTCGGCGGTGGCCGTCCCCGCCTGGACGACGCGGGCGGCGGCGTTGATCATCGGATGCAGGATGCGGCTGGTCACGAACCCCGGCGCGTCGCCGACGACCACCGGCACGCGGCCGAGCGCGGTCAGCAGCCCGGTCACCGCGTCCATCGTCGCCCTCGCGGTCCCGGCGGCCTTGACCACCTCCACCGTGCCGATGAGATACGCCGGGTTCATGAAATGCGTACCGGCGAGGTCCTCCGGGCGGTCGAGGACGGCGGCCAGTTCGGCGATCGGGATCGACGACGTGTTGGACACCAGCGGTGTGCCGGGGCGCACGATCCGGGTCATTTCGCGCAGCGCCGCGGCTTTGAGGTCCGCGCGTTCGGTGATCGCTTCGATGACGACCGTCGACTCCGCCGCGTCGGCGGCGACGGTGCTCGTCGACAGTTCGCCGGTGTCACCGCCGCGCGCGCCCATCAGCTGCGCCATCCGCAGCTGGGCTTCGACGTCGCTTCGCGCCTTGTCCAGCGCGGCTCCGTCGATATCGATCAGCAGCACCGGAAACCCTTGTCCCAGAACCAAAGTCGCGATACCGGCGCCCATCACGCCCGCGCCGAGCAGCGTCACCCGGTCCGTCACCCGATCACCAGTCACGGAGGTCACGGTAGGTCCGGCCGGGCTCGCCGGGGCAGGGAAGACCTTCCACTCTCCGCCCATCGGCGCGGCAATGGGTTTCCGGTTACGTCCCGGTGGAACCCTCCCCGGCGCGATCACGTTGTCGGCCGCGGCGACCCGGCCTAGATTCGGGAACATTCCGGCTCCAGGAAGGAAATCCATGGCGGACAAGGCTTTCGACGTCATCGTGATCGGCGGCGGCCCGGCGGGTTCGGTCTGTGCGGCCGCGCTCGCCGACCACGGTCATTCCGTCGCGGTGCTGGAGCGGCAGGAATTCCCGCGGTTCCACATCGGTGAATCGATGCTGCCGTACATGATCGGCCTCCTGGAGCGGCTCGATCTCCTGGACGCGGTCGGGAAACAGGGGTACGTGGTCAAACGCGGCGGCGAGTTCATCGACCCGACCGGGACGAAGTTCGTCACTCCCGGTGTCTACCGCGCGGATTTCTCCAAACAGGGTGAAGGCAGGCACAGCGAGACCTTTCAGGTCGAGCGCGCGCATTTCGACCAGGTCCTGCTGGAGAAGGCGCGGGCGAACGGCGCCGAGGTGATCACCGGCGCGTCGGTGCGGGACCTGGTCATGACGGGCGACCGGATCACCGGCGTGCGCTACCGCCACGAAGGCGGCGAGCACGAGATCAGTGCCTCGTTCGTGGTCGACGCGAGCGGCCGGGCGGGCACGATCGCGAACCGGTTCGGCCTCCGGAAGACGACGGACGGCCTGCGGATGGTCGCGGTCTTCCGGCATTACGAGGGACTGGACGAGCGGCACAACCCAGGGCACGAGGGCGACATCCAGATCGGCAGCCACGCCGACGGCTGGGTGTGGGCGATCCCGTTGTCCGGTGACAAGGTCAGCGTCGGCACGGTGATGCCGCGGGCGGTGTTCCGCGAGGCCGTGAAGGAAGACGTCTTCGCCGAGCACGTCGCCCGGATCCCCCGGATCGTCCAGCGGCTGAGCGGCACCCGCCCGTCGACGGAGTTCCGGGTGGAGGCCGACTACTGCTATCACGCCGACGAGGTGACCGGCCCCGGCTGGCTGATGGCCGGGGACGCCGGATGCTTCGGCGATCCCATGTTCTCGGGTGGGACGCTGGTCGCGATGGTGACCGCGGCGCGGGCCGCCGACACCATCACCCGCGTGCTCGCCGATCCCGGTGCCGAGCGGGCGCTCACCGACGAGTACGCGAACTTCTTCAAGACCGGGTACGACACCTACGTCCGGCTCATCTTCGCCTTCTACCAGAGCGAACTGATCAGCGCGGTCGCCGACGCGAGCACGGTGGTGGAGCGCGAAAACCTCGAGATGTACATGGTGCGCCTGCTCGGCGGCGACTTCTGGAGCGAACACAATCCGATCGCGCAGGCACTGCGGGCCAACACCGCCTGGCGCACCTTCGCGCCGTTCCGGCCGGTGTTCGGCTGCCCGGTCTATCCGGAACTGGACGCGGCGGACCGGGCCGAGGTCGCGGCGGCGCGACCGTGATCGAGCCCGCCGTGCTGATCGCGGGCGCCGGGCCCACCGGGCTCGCACTGGCGTGCGGGCTGCGGGCCAAGGGGATTCCGGTGCGGGTGGTGGACCGCGCGGACGGCCCGATCGGCACCTCCCGTGCGCTCGGGGTGCAACCACGCGGTGTCGAGGTGCTGATCCGGCTCGGCGCGCTCGCCGACCTGCCCGAACGGGTGATCCCGTTGCGTGAGGTCAGGATGCACGTCGCCGGGAAGCTGATCTCCACCATGCCGATGGACCGGATGGGTGCCGCCTCCGGCCGCTCGCCGCTGCTCGTTTCGCAGGTCGAGGTCGAAGGCGCGCTGCGCGAGCGGCTGGCGGAGTTCGGGGTGCGGCCGGGCTGGGGACACGAGCTGGTCGACTGCGCTCCGGACGCCGACGGCGTCACGGTGAGGTTGCGCGGCCCGTCCGGGCCGGAGACCGTGCGCGCCGGCTGGCTGGCCGGCTGCGACGGCGCGCACAGCCGGGTCCGCAAGCTGTCCGGGATCGGCTTCCCCGGTGTGCCGGTCGCGGAACACTTCCTGATCGCCGACGTCCGCGCGGACTGGCGGCTGGACCGGCAGGTGATGGGCAGCTGGTCGCGCGGTGGCGACATGATCAGCGTCTGCCCGCTCCCCGGCGAGGGCCGCTGGCGGCTGATGGGGCCGTCCCCGTCCGGCACCGAGGGTGAGCTGAGCCAGGACGACATCCTCGCGCTCGTCGAACGGCAGCTCGTCAAATGCACTCCGTACGGGGTGGCGGGGATCAGGGACGTCGAGTGGCTCTCGACGTTCCGCATCCACCGCAGGCTCGCGGACACCTACCGCAAGGGCAGGGTGCTGCTCGCCGGGGACGCCGTCGCCATCCATCACCCGTTCGGCGGGCAGGGGATGAACACGGGGCTCGGTGACGCGGAGAACCTGGCGTGGAAGCTCGCGCTGGTGATCGGTGATCGCGCCGGTGAAAGGCTTCTCGACAGCTACGAGGCCGAGCGCCGTCCTGTCGCGCGCGGGGTGCTCGCGGGCACCGGCTTCGTGACGAGGCTGGTGATGGCGGAGAACAAGGCGACCGCGCTGCTGCGCGACCGGGTGGTGATGCCGCTGATGAACACCGCGAAGGTCCAGAACGCCCTGTGGCGGAACGCGTCCCAGCTCGGTGTGCACTACCGTGGCGGCCCGCTCGCCGCGCCTTCGCGCCGGCGCTTCGGTCCCAGGCCTGGCGAACGCGTGCCGGACATCCTGTGCCGCGACAGAGACGGCGTGACCGTCCGCCTGCACGAAGCGCTTCAGGGGCGATGGGCGGTGCTCGGCGGTCCCGGTGCCGCCGGGAGCGTCGCCGTCGCGGCGGACGCGCTGGGGGACAAGGAGGTCGTCTCGCTGACCCCGGCGGACGGGAGCCCACGCGATGTCCTGCTGATCCGCCCGGACGCGCACCTCGCCTGGCGCGGGCGTCCCGCACCGGGGGAAGAGCTGTCCCGCTGGCTCACGGGCGCGCTCGGCTGAACCGCTCGGAAGGAGGAGCCACGCATGAGGTTCATGCTGCTGATCCACACCAGCGCGGATCGCTGGAAGACGCTGACGCAGGCGGACAAGGAGGAATTCCTCGCGGAGTACCTGGCCTTCACCGAGAAGATCAAGGCGTCCGGGGAACACCGGTACGGCGGCCCGCTCGCCGACCGGACGCAGGCGCACGCGGTCCGGGTGCGCGACGGCAGGCGGGAAGTGACGTCCGGCCCGCTGACCGGGTCGGACGAATACCTCGGGGGTTACTACGTGGTCGACTGCGCCGGCCCGGACCGCGCGATCGAGATCGCGGCGGAGATCCCCGACGCGAAGCTGAACGTCGTCGAAGTGCGGCCGCTGGCACCGATGGGCGGTCTGGAGTCTTGATTCCGCTGATCGAAAGGCTGGGCCCATGACGATGCACACTGTGGACTGCGAAGGCGTGGATGTCCGCTACGCCGATCACCTCGACGGCGGCGGCAGCGACTTCGGCCGGGCATACGTGCCCTTCGTCGCCTCGCGGTTCGGGAAGGTCCCGCGGCTGCTGGAATGGTGCTGCGGACCGGCGTTCATCGGCTTTTCGCTGCTGGGCGCCGATCTGTGCGAGCGCCTGGAGCTGTGCGACGTGAACGAGGAAGCGGTGAACGTCGCGAGGGCGACCGTGGCGGCCAACGGCCTCGGCGACCGGGTCTCGGTGTTCCACAGCGATTGCTTCGACACCGTGCCCGCCGACCGGAAATGGGATCTGATCGTCGGCAACCCGCCGCATATGAACGTGACCACCGCGCCCGCCGAGCATGTCGAGGTGTTCCGGCGGATCAAACCCGAGCTGGTCTACGCGGACAAGGACTGGGAGATCCACCGGCGCTTCTACGACCAGGTCGGGGACCGTCTCACGCCCGGCGGCAGCGTCCTGCTCCAGGAATGCTGGGCGGCTTCGGATCCCGAGGTGTTCCGGCCGATGATCACGGCCGCGGGGCTGGAGATCGCCGGGACCTTCCCGTGCGAGCCGCCGCACGATCTCTTCTACTTCCTGTGGGTGCGGCCCGCGGCTTGATCCGTGAAGGCCTCCTTCCCTACCTTGAGAGTAGGGAAGGAGGCCTTCACGGACGGTCAGGCCATTTCCAGTAGGGCTTTGGCGGCTAAACGGTAGCCGAAGGCGCCGAGGCCGGCGACCATTCCGGCGGCGAGCGGAGCGAGTACGGATTCGTGCCGGAAAGATTCCCGCGCCCAGATATTGGACAGATGCACTTCGATCCACGGATTCGGATAGTTCGCGAGCGCGTCGCGCAGGCTCCAGCCGTGGATCATCAGCGCGCCGGGGTTGATGATCGCGCCCGCGGTGTCGTAGTTGTCCTGGACGAAGCGGACGAGCTCGCCTTCGCAGTCATGTTGGTATGCCAGGACTTTCCAGTCGGAACCGGCCACTTCCTCGGCGACGGCCGTTTCGATGTCGGCGAGGGTGTCCGTGCCGTAGATCTCGGGTTCGCGCCTGCCGAGTATGCCGAGATTGGGGCCGTTGATCAGCAGTATTCCGGTCACGAAAGACGATTATGTCAGCCTGTAGGGAAAGGTGGAACCGGTAAGAGCGGGTAAGGGGGATTGAGGGGATTTATAGGGGGTTGGGTGTCTCTGTCGGTGTCGGTAGCTTCGGAAGTGTCGATCATTTCGGGTGGAATGGGGATCGAGACCATGGAATTGGAATTCCCGGCGTGGCCCCGGTACGGCGACGAGGAACGGACCGGGCTGATCCGAGCGTTGGAGCAAGGTCAATGGTGGCGTATCGCGGGCAGCGAGGTCGACGCCTTCGAAGCCGAGTTCGCCGAGTACCACGGCGCGGCGCACGCGCTGGCGGTGACGACCGGGACCCACGCGCTGGAACTGAGCCTCGAAGTGCTCGGAGTCCGCCGCGGCACCGAAGTCATCGTTCCCGCGTTCACCTTCATCTCCTCGTCGCAGGCCGCGCAGCGCCTCGGCGCGACGGTGATCCCGGTCGACGTCGATCCGGACACCTACTGTCTCGACCCCGCCGCGGTCGAGGCCGCGCTCGGTCCGAAGACCCGCGTGATCATGCCGGTGCACATGGGCGGCCAGTTCGCGGACATGGACGCGCTGACGAAACTGTCCGCCGATTCCGGGGTGCCCCTGCTCCAGGACGCCGCGCACGCCCACGGCGGGCAGTGGCAGGGCAAACGCGTCGGCGAGCTGGGATCGGTGGCGGCGTTCAGTTTCCAGAACGGGAAGCTGATGACCGCGGGCGAGGGCGGCGCCGTGCTGTTCGACGACCGTGAGCAATACGAGGAAGCCTTCCTGCGGCACAGCTGTGGCCGTCCGCGCGGTGACCGGGGGTACTTCCACGCGACGTCCGGGTCGAACTTCCGGGTCACCGAGTTCACCGCGGCCGTGCTCCGGGCCCAGCTGGCGAGGCTGGGGGAGCAGATCGACCTTCGCGAGCGGCGCTGGCCGGTGTTGTCCGCCGCGCTGGCCGAGATCCCCGGCGTCGTGCCCCAGTCGCGTGACGGCCGCTGTGACCGGAACCCGCACTACATGGCGATGTTCCGGATTCCCGGCATCACCGAAGAGCGCCGGACGGAGATCGTCGCCGCGCTGGTCGAGCACGGTATCCCCGCGTTCGTCGCCTTCCGGGCGATCTACCGGACGAAGGCCTTCTGGGAGACCGGCGCGCCCGAGACGACGCCGGACGAACTCGCCCGCGCCTGCCCGAACTCCGAGGCCTTGGGCAAGGACTGCCTCTGGCTGCACCATCGGGCGCTGCTGGGCACCGAGCAGCAGATGCGCGACATCGCGTCGGTTCTGGCCGGGCTCCTGTGACGATCCGGGTCGCCCTGGTGGGGCTCGGTGTGGCGGCCAAATCGATCTGGCTGCCGCAGCTCGCGCACCATCCGGCGTTCGAGCTGACCGCGGTGGTCGATCCCGATCACACCGCCGGCGCCGGTCTGGAAGCCCGCCTGCTGGTGGGAACCGGCATCGACGTGCTCACCCCGTCCGAAGTGGACCTCGCCGTCGTGGCCGCGCCGAACCATCTGCACTGTGAGCTCGCCTGCGCCTTGCTGGCCAAGGGAATCCCGGTGTTCGTCGAGAAGCCCGTATGCCTGAGCACCGCCGAGGCGGACAGGCTGCGGGAGGCGGAACGACACGGTGACACCGTGCTCCTCGGCGGGAGCGCCGCGCGCTACCGGGCCGATGTCCGCGCCCTGTACGAGCTGTCCGGGCGCCTCGGCCGGATCCGGCATGTCGACCTCGGCTGGATCCGGGCCGGTGGCGTGCCGGGCGGCTGGTTCACCCGGCGCGGTATGTCCGGTGGCGGCGCGCTCATCGACCTCGGCTGGCATTTGCTGGACACCGCGTCGCCGCTGCTGGGCGGCAGCGCGATCGCGCAGGCGGCGGGAACGCTGTCCGCGGACTTCCTCGACGACGAACGCCGCCGGGTCACCTGGCGGGTGGATCTCGGCGGAGCTGATCTCGGCGACGTCGAGGACACCGCGCGCGGATTCCTGGTCACCGAGGACGGTGTCTCGGTGTCACTGCGCGCCGGCTGGGCGTCCCACGAACCGGTCGACACGACGACGATCCGGGTCGAGGGGAGTGCCGGCGTGGCAACGCTTTCGTGCACCTTCGGCTTCAGCACCGAGCGCGCGGGCGGCCCGGTGCTGACCCATCTCCGCGACGGGAAGACCGTGCCGATCGCGGTGCCGCCGGAGCCGATCGGCGCGGAGTACCGCAGGCAGCTCGACCTGATTCCCGCTCAGCTCACCGATCCCGCTTGCCGCGGCCGGGCGATCCAAGACGCCGCCTGGACCGTCGAGGCCATCGAGCGCTGTTACGCGTCGGCCGCCGCTTACGTGTGAAAGGAACGAGTCCTTGGACGCGCTGGAGACAATGACCGGCCGGTGCCCGCCGCTCGGAGTGATCTTCGACCTCGACGGGGTCCTGGTCAACAGCTTCGACGTCATGCGGCAGGCCTTCCTCACCGCGTACGCCGAGGTGGTCGGCGCCGGGGAGGCCCCGTTCGCCGAGTACAACCGTCATCTGGGCCGCTATTTCCCCGACATCATGCGGATCATGGGCCTGCCGCTGGAGATGGAGGAGCCGTTCGTCCGCGAGAGCTACCGGCTCGCGGATCAGGTGCCGGTCTTCGACGGCGTGCCCGATCTCCTGCGGACCCTGCGCAAACGCGGCCTGCGCCTCGCGGTCGCGACCGGCAAGAGCGGCCCCCGCGCCCGCTCGCTGCTGGACGTGGTCGGGTTGCTCCCGGACTTCGAGCATGTCATCGGCTCCGACGAGGTCGCGAACCCCAAACCGGCGCCGGACATCGTCCGGCACGCGCTCGACCGGCTCGGTCTCGGCCCGGACGACGCGATGATGGTCGGCGACGCGGTGACCGATCTGGCCAGCGCGAAGGCGGCCGGGACGCTCGCGGTGGCCGCGTTATGGGGTGAGACGGACGAGCCTTCGCTTCTGGGCGCAGGGCCGGACATGGTCCTGCGTGAGCCCGCGGATCTGCTGGCCCTGTGCCCGGAGGTCGTCCGCCACTGATCATGGAACGCGTGCTGTCCGCCAGTGAGAAGGGTGTAGCCGGGTCGGGGGTCGGTCCGGTGTTCGCCGTCGCGCGGGTCGCCGGGACCGTCGACGCGCGGATCCTCGCCGACGCGCTGGAGATCCTCGCGGCGGAAAACCCCTTGCTGCGCGGGAAGGTCGTCGGCGATCGGCTTCTCGTCGGGGACCACGGGCCCGGACTCGGCGTGGGAGGTGACCTGCTCGCCGAGAGCACCACGTCCCGGAACGGGGTCGCGCGGGCACTGCTGTCCGGCGCCGACGTGGCTCTAGGCGTCGAACACGCCTTCGCGGACGGCCGGTTCTGCGTGACGATGCTGTACCGGCTGCTGAGTCACTACGGGGAACTGGCCGCCGGCCGGTCGGTGCGGCCAGATCCGGCAGGCCCGCTCGAACCGCCCCTGGACGTCCGGTTGCGCGGCGTCTACCACCACTTCGACGACCTGCCCGAACCGCCGCCCCTGGTGGCCAGGCTTCCGGCCGGGCACCCGGACGCGACGGGGTACGGCGTCCGCGGTCTCGGGTTCGGGCGGGCGGAGACCACCGGCATGATCACCGCGGCCCGGCGCGCGCGGCTGTCGGTGCATGCCCTGCTCGGCGGGATCCTGACCGCGGCACTGCACGCCGAACTCGAACCGAACCCGGCCCCGCTGCTCGTGACGTCGTCGGTCGACCTGCGGCCCCGGCTGGCGCGGCCGGTCCGGCCCGACGCCGGGCTGAACTGCATCGGTGACCTGCCCGCCGTACTGACCGGCCCCGCCTGCCCGGTCGGTTTCGGCAGGCAGCTCATGCCGCAGCTGCGCGCGGGACTCGAGCGCGAGGTCCCCCAGCGGCGGTTCGCCATGGTCTTCTGCGGGCCGGGCCCCCAGACCGCTTTCACGCCCGCGTCACTGGCGATCTCGAACCTCGGGCGGCTCGAAGCGCCGGTGGGCCTCGACGTCACCTCGGTCCGGTTCTTCACCACGGCTCCCGGCCCGACCCCGCTGGTCTTCGTGACCACTGTGGACGGTCGCCTGAACGTCGACGTGACCTACGATCGCGCGCAGGTTTCGGAGGCCCGCGTGTCCGGCTGGACCGCTCACGTCCGCCGACTGCTCGTGAGCACCTGCTCCTGTGCGCGGGTGGCGGTTTCGCGTGATGGGACGGACGACTCGCGTGATCAGGTGGACGACTCATGACAGGACCTGGTCGCCCGACGTGTCGTCTCTCCAGTCACGCGTGTCGTCCGTCTGATCACACGAGTCGTCCGACCAGTCACGCGGCGGCGACCCCTGTACCGACGCTGTCCGATGCTGTCCGGAGGTGTGCGGAGGTTGCGAAAGCCACTTTCGCAACCTTCAACGTTGCGAAAGTGGCTTTCGCAACGTCTGCGGGAAGCGGGGGCGGGCGGCCGGTCCAGCTGGTCGTGAGTGATTTGGGTCGTTAGAGCCAAGGGTGTTTCAGGTACCTGCTTGTGGTGCGCGGGTGGCGGTGTCGTGTGTCGGATGGGACGACACGTGTGTTCGGCCCGGCCGTGAGTGTGGTCCCTTCAGTCACGCCTCAGGCGCTTGCCCTGTGTGCCCTAGGCACTACCCGGCGATCGTGTCGCGAAAGCCACTTTCGGGACATCAGACGTCGCGAAAGTGGCTTTCGCGACACGCGGCGTGTGTCCGGGCCGCGCAGTCTCTCGGCGGTCGTGAGCGGTCAGGACGGCTAGCCCCAGCCGTATCACCCACGAGACCCCACGGCTACTCGCGCATGGTGAGAAGAACGTCCAGGACCACAGCCTCAGGGACTTCCACGAGTTCGGGGCCGTGTGGGCCGTCGAGGACGAAGGTCAAGCCGTCCCTGGCCTTCTTGTCGGATCGCATCAGCGCGACCAGCCGCGCGGGATCCAGCTCCGCCGGGACAGCCGTGGCGAGGCCGTAACCCGAGACGACTTCGGCGTGTTCGTCGACCCGTGCCCGCCCGATGCGGTCGAGCGCGCCGGCCAGCCGACCGGCGAAGACCGTGCCGATGCCGACCGCTTCGCCGTGCCGGAGCCCGAAATCCGTGGCGCGTTCCAGCGCGTGCCCGAGCGTGTGGCCGTAGTTCAGCAGATGCCGCAAGCCGCGGTCGTATTCGTCGGCGGCGACGAGGGACGCCTTGAGCGTGACACTGGCGACGATCTGGTCGAGCACCGGTAATCCCCGTAGCTCACCGGCACCGATGAAATGGCATCGGGCGATCTCGCCGTATCCGTTCAGCCAGTCGCGGCGCGGAAGCGTTTCGAGGAAATCGGTGTCGCAGAGCACCGCGCCCGGCTGCCAGAACGCGCCCACGAGATTCTTGCCTTCCGGCAGGTTCACCGCCGTCTTGCCGCCGACGCTGGCGTCCACCTGTGCCAGCAGGGAAGTCGGCAGGTGCACCACGGGCACGCCGCGGTGGTACAGCGCGGCGGCGAGCCCGGCCACGTCGGTGGTGGTGCCGCCGCCACACGAAACCACGACGTCGGATCTGGTCAGCCCGAACCGGGCGAACCGGCGGCACAGCCGTTCGACCTGGGTGAGGCGTTTGTCCTGCTCGCCGTCCCGGAAGGGCAGCTCAAGGGTCGGCACACCGAGGTCGGGAAGCCACTCGATGGGCCGCGCGGAGACGACGGCCGCGCGGCGGGCACCGAGTCCGGCGACGATCCCCGGCAGCAGGGAGCGGGCGCCGGGTCCGATGTGGACGGAGTACGAGCGTTCGCCGAGAGCCACTTCGACCTCGTTCATGGAAATCCATTCTCGTGCCGGCCGGGGTGGCACGCCGAGGGGAAGTTCCCCCGCCCGGTAACCGGACGGTGTGAGGGGATGGATAGGGGGGTGAGTTACCCCGTTTCCGGGTGAGGCTAGGAGGGTGCTACGTACCGACTTGATCCGGCCCCTGCCCGAGTTGCTCACGGCGCACGCCTCGGTTTCGGGTGACAAGGTCGCCTTCCGGGACGCACACCGCGCGGTCACGTACGCGGAGCTGGAGCGGCGGACGCGGTGGCTGGCCGGTCACCTGTCCCGGCGACGGGTGCAGCCCGGTGACCGCGTCGCCATCGTGCTCGGCAATCGCGTGGAGACGGTGGAAAGCTATCTCGCGATCGTCAGGGCGGCCGCGGTCGGCGTACCGGTCAACCCGCGGTCCACCGACGCCGAGCTGGCGTACCTGCTGGACGACAGCGGCGCGCGGATGGTGATCACCGACGCCGCGCACGCCGCCCGGCTGAGCCGGAACCGGCGGTCCGGGCTGGATGTCGTCGTCGTGGACGAGAACTACACCGCCTTCACCGGTACCGATCCGGGCGTCCCGGCCCGTGACGACCTCGGTCTCGACGACATCGCCTGGATGCTCTACACCTCGGGGACCACCGGCGCGCCCAAAGGCGTGCTGTCCACCCAGCGCAACTGCCTCTGGTCGGTGGCCGCGTGCTACGTGCCCGTGCCGGGCCTGACCGGCTCCGACCGCGTGCTGTGGCCGCTCCCGCTGTTCCACAGCCTCTCCCACATCGCTTGCGTGCTGGCGGTCACCGCGGTCGGCGCCGGCGCCCGGATCGTCGACGGGTACTCGGCGCACGACGTCCT